>NZ_JBITDZ010000006.1:335468-485197 GCF_044454705.1 Actinoplanes sp. NPDC051494 | reverse complement strand
CTCACCCAGTCCCAGATCGCCGACCAGATCGGCATCTCCCAGATGCACGTCAGCCGCCTGCTCACCAAGGCCCTGACCAAGCTGCGCACCGAGCTCGCCAGCGAGACCATCTGAGGTATTAAGAGCTGAGAAAGCCGGCCCGGTTCGGGCCGGCTTTCTTGTTGTCCCCGACGCCGTACAGTTGCCGGATGACCGAGGCAGGCTGGGTGCAGCACGCGGTGTGGTGGCAGGTGTATCCGCTCGGATTCGCCGGGGCGTATCCCGCTCAGGAACAGCCGGGCGGCGGGCTGCGGCGGCTGATCGGGTGGCTCGACTATGCGATCGAGCTCGGTGCCTCGGGGTTGCTGCTCGGGCCGGTCTTCGCGTCCGAGTCGCACGGGTACGACACCGTCGACCACTACCGGATCGACCCGCGGCTGGGCGACGACGCCGATTTCGACGCGTTGGTCGCCGCGGCCCGGGCCCGGGGGTTGCGGGTGGTCCTGGACGGGGTGTTCAACCATGTGGGCCGGGGACATGCCGCGCTGACCCGGGAGAACTGGGTGCGGCGGGACGGCGACCGGCTCGCCACGTTCGAGGGGCATGACGCGCTGGTCGCGCTCAACCATGACGAGCCGGCGGTGGCCGATTTTGTCGCCGATGTGATGGCCCATTGGCTGCGGCGCGGGGTCGACGGGTGGCGCATGGACGCCGCCTACGCGGTTCCGGCCGAGTTCTGGGCGCGGGTGCTGCCACGGGTCCGGGCGGAATTCCCGGAGATGTGGGCTTTCGGCGAGGTCATCCACGGCGACTACGCGGATTTCGTGCAGCGTTCGACGCTGGATTCCGTCACGCAGTACGAGCTGTGGAAGGCGGTCTGGAGCGCGCTCAACGACGGCAACTTCTTCGAGCTGAGCTGGGCGCTCGAACGGCACAACGGTTTTCTCGACACGTTCGTGCCGCAGACGTTCGTGGGCAACCACGACGTGACCCGGATCGCCAGCAAACTCGCCGAGGAACGGCATGTGCCGCTCGCGCTCGCTCTGCTGCTGACCATCGGAGGCACACCGAGCATCTGGTCCGGCGACGAGCAGGGCTTCCGGGGGTTCAAGCAGGAACGGGCGGGCGGTGACGACGCGATCCGCCCCGCCTTCCCGGACTCGCCGGCCGGGCTCGCGCCGTACGGTGCCTCGCTCCATCGGTTGCACCAGGAACTGATCGGCCTGCGCCGCCGCAATCCGTGGTTGCACTCGGCCCGTACCCGAACCGTGCACCTGGCCAACGAGCAGTTCGTCTATGAGGCCTTCGCCGGCGACAACCGGCTGGTCGTGGCGTTGAACGCGAGCGCTGAGCCGGTCACCGTGCCCGGGCCGGGCGACACCAAGATCGAGCTGCCCGGGTACGGGTGGACGGTCTCATAGCCGACCCATAGCGGAGCCACAAATCGGACCCAGGCTCGGCGCCGATCGTGGACGGCATGACCATTCTCGACGTTGTCGTTCCCGTCTACAACGAGGAGAAAGACCTGGAGGACAGCGTGCGCCGGCTGCACGCGTACTGTCGCCAGGTCCTGCCCTTCTCGTTCCGCATCACGATCGCGGACAACGCGAGCACTGATCAGACGCCGGTCGTCGCGCACCGGCTCGCACTCGAACTGTCCGAGGTCACCGTCGTGCACCTGGCGCAGAAGGGGCGCGGACGGGCGCTCAAGCAGGTGTGGATGGCGTCGGACGCCCGGGTGTGCGCGTACATGGACGTGGACCTGTCGACCGACCTCGCCGCACTGCTGCCGCTGGTCGCGCCGCTCGTCTCCGGGCATTCGGACCTCGCCATCGGCTCCCGGCTGCGGCGCGGTTCCCGGGTGGTGCGCGGACCGAAACGCGAGTTCATCTCCCGCACGTACAACCTGATCCTGCGCGCCACCCTGTCCGCCGGGTTCACCGACGCGCAGTGCGGGTTCAAGGCCATCCGCACCGAGGTCGGCCGCGAGGTGCTGCCGCTGGTCGAGGACACCGGCTGGTTCTTCGACACCGAGCTGCTGGTGCTGGCCGAGAAGGCCGGGCTGCGGACCCACGAGATCCCGGTCGACTGGGTGGACGACCCGAACAGCAAGGTCGACATCGTCGCCACCGCCACCGCGGATCTGAAGGGGATCGCCCGGATGCGCCGTAACCTTCGTACGCTTCCGCTGGCCGGCATCCGGGCCCGGCTCGGCCGTGGCGCCCTGCCCGAACGCGTGCTGATCAAGCAGTAGTGAGCGTGACCGCGCTGCGGATCGGGGTGCCGAGACCGAGACCGGCGACCAGCGCGGCGGCCTCGTCGAGGTCTTCCGGGAGGAAACCGGCGCTGTGCTCGGCCGTCCAGAAGCCCTCGTCAGCCTCGCCCGGGTCGCTCTCGAAGATCATTTCAAGCTCGATCTGTACGGTGTCCGCGAGGTCGAGATCCTCCTGCTCCTCGTCCGGCTCGACATCCTCGCCGGGCTCGCCGCCGGTCCACTCGACCGCGGCGACGGTGAACCGCCGGACCAGCCGGACCGGTCCCCCGCCGTACACCACGACCAGGGTGTCCGCGTCCTCGTCGCCGTCCCAGCGGTCGAACAGGCCGTCGAGCGGGATCGCCAGGAAGTCCCGGAACACGGCCCAGGCCCGCTCAGGATCCTGGATCAGGCCGGGATCCTGGTCGGCGTCGATCAGGAGCCGGCGCAGCTCCGTCGCTCCGTCGCGCCATGGCACAGCTTTCACAAGTACATCCCCCGGGAATGGCGATGGGCGCCGACCGGCTCCGGAGAACCTGTCGACGCCCGCCGCGTCAGTCGCTGTGTATCAGTAGAACAGGGTGATGTCGGCGCGCCGGTTACGGGCCATTCCCGCCGGTGTCTTGTTGCTGCCGGTCGGGTTCGCGTCGCCCTTCGTGACGATCACGATCCTGATGTTCCGTTTGCCGACCAGCGTGGCGCACACCGCCCGGGCCCGCTTGCGGCCCAGCTCCAGCGACGCCGCCTTGTTGCCCCGGTCGTCGGTGTGCCCGGTGCAGGTGACCGACCTGGCGCCGCCCAGCTTGGCGCGCAACGCCAGCAGGTACTTCTGCTGAGCCTTGCTGATCGTCGACTTCGCGGTGGCGAAGTACACCGAACGCGGCACGGTGAACGAGCTGAGCACGATGTGTGTCGCGGCGCTGCCCCGCAAGGTGCGGCCCGCCGACGGCACGGTCGTGATCGCCACCGACACCGGGTATCCCCCGGCCCGCGCGGTCAGGGCCCGGCCGAGCGGGTTCAACGTCACCGGCACCGCGACCCGGCGACCGGCCTTCGTCGTCAGGATCGTGCCGTTGCCCAGGACCACGCGCTTACCGGAGACGGTGCTCCAGAGCCGTACGGTGCTCCGGCCCTTGATCGAGCTCGTGAACGTGGCCGTCGCGGTCATCGTGGCCCGCCGCGGCACGCCCCGGGTGACCACCTGCTTGGGCACGATCACCTTGACCGACCCGGTGCTGGTTCCCGGTCCCGGGTTCGGGGCCGCGAACTCGGTGACCACCGCGGTGTACGTGCCGGTGATCATCGTGCCGATGGAGTCGGTGATCCGGTACGTGACCGGCGTCGCCTTGCCCTTGAACCCGGTGACCGGCACGAACGAGATGATGCCGGTGGTGGCGTCCAGCGCGTACGTGCCCTGCCCGGCGATCGTGACCGTGCCGACCGGGTTGCCGCCCGCGTCCAGCAGCGTGATCGCACCGTTCGTCGGCACCGGCAGCGTGGTGTTCTGACTCTCGTCACCACTGCCCGAGCTGTCCGAACTGCTCGGTGCGACAGTCACCGGGAGTGCCATCTGACGGGCCACACCCTGCGGGTCGACACCCTGCGCGACGAACGTGTGCTTACCGCTCTCGAGCCCGGCCGGGATGGTGACCGGCACCGAGAAGGACCCGGCCGCGTCCGTGGTGACGGTGCCCAGCACGATCGGATCCGAGTAGATGGTCACCTTCGCGGTCGAGAAAGGCGCGAAGCCGGTACCGATGACGGTGATCGTCTGAGCCGGCACCGCGATGGAGAGCTGGCCCTTGTCGGTGGTCAGCGTCACCGGGACGTCCGCCGGCACGACCGGCGGTTCCACCGGGGCGGTCGGCGTGACCGCGTTGGAGGCCGGCGACGCGGCGGAGTTCCCGCCGGGCCCCCGTGCCACCACGGTGACGGTGTAGCTCGTGCCGGCGGTCCCGCCCAGCACACACGTACGGTCAGAGGCCGAGCTCGTGCTGCACGTAGCCGAACCGGGCGACGCGTACGCCGTGTAACCGGTGACGTTCCCGGTCGCGGCCGGCCACGAGGCGGTGATCGACGAGACCCCCGCGACGGCGGTCGGCGCGCCGGGACTGGCCGGCGCCGGCGGCACGGCCGAGACCGGGGTGACCGGGCCCGAGGACACGGACTCCGGACCGGTGCCGGCCGCATTGGTGGCGGCCACCCGCAGCACATAGCTGGTGCCGTTGGTCAGCCCCGTCACGGCACACGACAGCGTGCCCGTCCCACAGGTCACGGTCCCGATCAACTGCTCATCAAGATAGGCCCGCAGCCGGTACGACGTGATCGCCGACCCACCGTCGTAGGTGGGCGCACTCCAGCTCACCGTGGCCCGGCTGTCCCCCGCGGACACGATCAGCCCGGTCGGCGCGCCCGGCTTCTCGAACGGCGTCGCCGGACCCGACCGGCTCTCCTCGCTGAGCCCGATCTCGTTCCTGGCCACGACCCGGAACGTGTACGCGGTGCCGTTGGTCAACCCATCGATCGTGCACGTGAACGGCGACTCGGCATCGTTGGTCACCGTCACCAGGCAGTCCGAACCCTCCGCCTCCTGATCGCCCTCGTAAGCCTGCACCGAGTAGCTCAGGATCGGCGAGCCGTTGTCGTCCTCCGGCTCGTCCCACGTCACCTTCACCTCACCCGACCCGGGCACCAGGTCCGTCACGATCGGCGCGGTCGGCGCGTCCAGCGGGGTGACTTCATCGGACTCGTCCGACGGGTCACTGTCACCTTTGCTGTTGTGGGCGGTCACCCGGAACGTGTACGGCGTGCCGTTGTCCAGGCCGTCCACCACGCACTCGACCGGGTCGGTGCCGGGGACGCCGCCGGCCGTCGTGGCGCCCACCTCACAGCGGACCTCGTCGTACGGGTCGCCGCCCCGCAGCACCAGGACCGTGTACGAATCGATCTCCAGGCCGTTGTCCTCCGGCACGGTCCACGTCACCGTGACCTCGCCCTTACCGGCGGTCGCCTCGACGTCCGCCGGGATGCCGGGCGCGTCAACCGGGATGACCGGGTCGGACGGGTTCGACTCGTCACTCGGATCGACGTCGTTGATCGCCGACACCGTGAACGTGTACTCGAAGCCGTTCTCCAAGCCATCGATGACACAGAACATGTCCGTCAGCGGCGCCGGGGTGCAGGAACCCGCGTCCTCTCCATCCAGTTTGGCTTTGACCAGGTAACCGATGATGGGGGTGCCGCCGTTGAAAGCAGGCGCGGTCCACGTCACGGTGGCCTTCCCCGGACCGGGCACCGCCGTGGGCGGCGCCGGGACGTCCGGCACATCCACCGGGGTGGCCGGCCCGGACGCGTCGGACGTGGTGCCGGCGGCGACGCCGTTGAGCGCGGTGACCTTGAACCTGTACGCGACACCGTTCTGCAGGTCGGTGACCTCGCACTCCAGCACATCCGGATCGGGCTGCGTACACACCGTGCCGGCCGGGTCGACACCCAAGTAGGCCTGCACCGAATACCCGGTGATCGGCGAACCGCCGTCATCCTCCGGTTCATCCCACGAGACCGTGACGGTCTCCGGACCGGGATCCAGGTGGGTCACCGTCGGCTTGGACGGCACGTCCACCGGAATCGCCACCACCGACGCGACCGAATCCGTCGAGCCCTGATCGTTGGTCGCGGTCACCTTGAACGTGTACGAGGTTCCGTTGGTCAGCCCGGTGACAGTGCACGCCAGCAGCACGTCGAGATCGTCCGGCGCACAGACCTTGGCCGGCAACGGGGTCCCGCCGGTGTACGCCTTCACCTCGTACGCGGTGATCTCCGAGCCACCGTCGCTGGACGGCTCGTTCCACGTCACCGTGACGCTCGTCGGGTGGGGCACGGCCGAGACGACCGTCGGCATACCCGGCTTGTCCTGCGGTGTGGCCGGGTTCGCCGGCTGCGCGGGCGCATCGCTGGTCCCGGCCGTGTTGGTGGCCGTGACCTTGAACTTGTACTCGGTGCCGTTGGTCAACCCGGTGACCACACACTGCAGCGTGGACGCGTTCGGCGGCACGCAGGGCGACCCCACCGGCGTGACGCCGTCGTAGGCCTGCACGGAATAGCCGGTGATCGTCGCACCGTTGTCGGCCGGCGCGGTCCACTTCACCGTCACCGCGCCCGGGCCCGCGATCGCGTCTGTGACCGTGGGTGCGGCCGGTTTGTCCGCCGGAGTGGCCGCGAGGGAAGCATTCGATTCCGGGCCCGCACCGTTGCCGTTGGTCGCCGTCACCGTGAAGGTGTATGCGACGCCGTTGGTCAGCCCGGTCACCGTGCAGTGCAGGGTGACCGGGTCGGGCGGTGAGCACGGCGTGCCCACCGGGCTGCCGCCCTGGTACGCCTGCACGGAATACCCGAGGATCGCCGAGCCGTTGTCCGCCGGAGCCACCCAGGTGACGGTGGCCGTGGTCGGAGCGACCGCCACCGTGGGCGCGGCCGGCTTCGCCGGAGCACCGATCGGGACGACCGGTGTCGATTGGTTCGAATCGAACGCGGAATCGTAGTTCGTGTTCGCCGCGACCGTGAACCGGTAGGAGGCGCCATTGGTCAATCCGGTGATTTCACAGCTCAGGGGCGTAGCCGGACACGGCTGGGATTTCTCCCAGGTGCCATTCTTGTAGGCCGCGATCATGTAGCGGTACACCGGCCAGCCACCGTTGTAGGTCGGCGGGTTCCACGTCACCGTGGCCTTCCCCGAGCCCGCCACGGCCGTGGGGGCGGCAACCGTCTGCGGCCGGGTCGCCGCGCTCAGCCGGATGATCTGGTTGCTGCCCTTGAGGGCGGCGTAGAACGCACCCGCCTTGTCGAAGTCGAGACCCCGCGGATCGCTCAGCGGCGACGAGAGTGCCGGCCCTTCCACGACCGGGGCCACGGGATTGAAGGAGTTGCCACCGGAATACGTCCAGTCGCTGCCAGAAGTATTGACCTGGTCGATATAGCCGTACTGGTTCACGGTGTAGAGCAGACCGGCCGGAGTGAAGCCCAGTGCGGTCGCGGGTAGTCCCGGGTGCGACCGGACCAGGACCCCGTCCGGCCCGACCCGGTAACCGTTCGTGTCCGCGAAGTCGGACAGGTAGATGTCCCCGTTCGGGGCTACCGCGATGCCCGCCGGCTCGAGAAAGGCACTGTCGACAGCCTGGATCCCCGCCGTCGGCGGGTCGTTGGTCCCATCACCGGCGATGACGGTCAGTGCGCCGGTCGCCAGCGCGATCTTGGCGAACTGGTAGTTGCCCGGGTCCGGGAAGTAGAGAAACCCACCGAGAACGGAGAGCATCCCCGGCGTGCCGAGAGCCTGTTGATCAGCCGGCCCGCCTGTCAGGGGAAGACCGGTCGGGGTGCCCGTGCCCGCGAAGAGCGTCAAGGTACCCGTAGCGTCGATCTTGTAGATGACGCCGAACGTGCTGTCGGACACGTAAAGGTTGCCGCTGTCGTAGGCGACGCCGGTCACCTCGCCGAGTTCCTTCGAGACCGCCGGGCCTGTCGTGGGAGCGCTGACTCCGGACCCGCAGCCGGTGCCTGCCACGGTGGAGAGCACACCGTCGACGGAGACCTTCTGGACCTGGCAGTTGCCGGAGTCGCTGATGTACATGGATCCGCGCTCGTCGAACGCCAGGTCGGTCGGCCCGTTCAGTGGCGACGTCAGGGCCGGGCCGGCTTGCACGGCCCCGGAGGTGCCGACGCTGGTGCCCGCCACCAGCTTGACGATCAGCGGGTCCGGTGCGGCAGATGCTGGAGAGGGGGCGCTCAGCAGCGCCACCCCCATGGTCAGGGCCGTCGCGGCGGCGAGGGCTATACGGCGAGCTGGCGTGGACATGGTCATCCCAGGGCTAGGACGGGTCGGATTCGCGCGTACCGTAAGCAGAATTTTTGTGGCGAATACGACTTTCAAGGATTTAGCCCGGTACTCCTGGGACGGCAGTGACGCCAGGCTACGAACGACCGCGAAAGTGTGGAGCCGGGGTCACCCGAACCTTGGATTTACCGCCTGACCAGTGCAAAAGAAACGCCGCTGCGAGACGGGTCAGCGGGAGGAGGACTGGTGGCGGGTCAAGCCGAGACGGGCTGCCGGGGGTAGGGGCACCGTCAAGGGCTGGACGCGGAAGGACTGGATCATGAGAGCGGCGAAGCGACGGGCCGCTGCGAGGGTGGCCGCTGGGGTGGTGCCCCGGATGCCGCTGTTGGCCATGATCAAGAGGTAGAGGTCGTCCATGACGAAGTCGGGGCGCAGGGTGCCGGCTCGGATGGCGCGGCTGGACAGGGTGGCGAGTTTTGCCAGCTGGTCCTCGCGGGCGCCGGCGAAGTCGATCGCCTTCGGAAAGGCCGAGATGAAGGCCGCGGTGAAGCCCCGGTCGAGGGCGTGCAGCTCGCAGACGCGTTCGATCACCGTGCGGAAGCCGCGCCACGGGTCCGGGTCGGCCAGGCCTTCGTCGACGATCGTGGTGCAGGCGCGCATCTGCTGTTGAAAAGCGACCGTGACCAGGTTTTCCTTGGTCGGGAAATGGCGGTACAGCGTGGCCGGGCCCACCTCGGCGCGGCGGGCGATCTCGCGCATCGGGACGTCGAGGCCGTCGGCGGCGAACACCTCGCGGGCGACCTCGAGGATGCGGTCGCGGTTGTCGCGGGCATCGGAGCGCAGGTGAAGCAAAACATCCGGCATGGCTCTCACTTTAGCTAAACGGACGGGGTGTTCCGTTAGCGTCCGGGGCATGAGAGCACTGCAATTCTCCGGGTACGGACCCGCGAGCGTCCTGCACATCGCCGAGGTCGAGGCGCCGCACGCCGGCCCGGGACAGGTCCGGATCGCGGTACGCGCGGCCGGGGTGACGCCGGCCGACACGTACCTGCGGTCGGGGCGGTTCCGGGACATGCTGCCGCTGGAACTGCCCCATGTGCCGGGCATCGACGCGGCCGGGGTGGTCGACGAGGTCGGGGACGGCGTCAGCGGTGTCGCGGTGGGTGACGAGGTGTTCGGCATGACCGACCTGGCGGGGCTCGGCGGGGCGCATGCCGAGTTTGCCGTGCTGGTCGTCTGGCACCCCAAGCCGGCGGCGCTGAGCTGGGCGGAGGCCGGTGGCATGGCGGCGAACGTGGAGACCGCCACCCGGACGCTCGACCGGCTGAAGGTCGGGGCCGGGACGACGCTGCTGATCGAGGGGGCGGCCGGCGGGGTGGGCACGGTCGCGGTCCAGCTCGCGGTGGCTCGTGGGGCGCGAGTCATCGGTACGGCGAGCGAGCATAACCACGAGTTCTTGCGCGGGCTCGGCGCGATTCCCGTCACCTACGGCCCCGGGCTGGCCGAACGGGCCGGGGCGGTGGACGCCGTGCTCGACTGCGTGGGGTCGGGATCACTGGGGGACCTGGTGGCGATCGCCGGGGACCCGGGGAAGGTTGTCACCATCGCGGATTTCGGGGCGGGCGCTCATGGCGTACACCTGTCTCGTTCTGGCGGGCCCGGCGCGGACCCGCAGGCGATCCACGGGTTGAAGATCGCCGCTGACCTGGCCGGCCAGGGCCGGTTCCGGGTGCCCGTCGCCGCGGTCTTCCCCCTCGCCGACGCGGCCGCCGCGCACGAGCTCAGCGAGACCGGTCACGCCCGGGGGAAGATCGTGTTAGCGGGGTGAGGTCAGGGCCTGGCCGGCACCACCGGCCGGGCCGAACGCGGTGAGGAACTTGTCGCGGAAGTCGTTCATCGGCCAGACCGGGGTGTCCGGGGCGGGCTTGAGGCCGTCGGTCCAGCCCCAGCCGGCCACCTTGTCGAGGACCGCCTTGTCCTTGGCGACGATCGTGATCGGGACGTCGTGGCTCGCGCCGTCGCCGACCACGATCGGGGACGGCTGGTGGTCGCCCAGGAAGACCATCACGGTGTTCTCGTCGCCGAAATTCTCCAGGTACGAGATCAGCGTGGTCAGCGTGTACTGGACCGACCGGCCGTACTCGTGCTTGATCTTGGCGGGGTCCTTCCAGATCGTGCCGGACTTCTTGGCACTGGCCTTGATCTGGTGATAGACCGAACCGTCGCCGACGTCCTTCCAGTCGATGAAACTGGGGATCGGCGCCCACGGGGTGTGACTGGAGACCAGCGGCATCTCGACGAACTGCGGGGTGGTCGCCGGGGCCATCACGTTCTTCTGGAACCAGTCGAGCGTGTACTGGTCGGCCTGCGGTCCCCAGCCGAACTTCGGGCCGGCGTAGCCCATGGTGCGCGAGTCGTAGACCTGGTTGTAGCCGTAGAAGTTGCCCTCCGGCCAGGCCCGGGTCGCGCCCGGCATCACGCTCGTGGTGTCCCAGCTGGCCTTCTTGAACAGGCTGGTCAGCGTGAGCCGGTCGCTGGAGGTGAGGTTGCGGTAACGCTGCTGATTGTTGATCCACAGGCCGGAGAGCAGCGTCGAGTGGGCCAGCCAGCTGCCGCCGCCGAAGGTGGGCGAGGTGAGCCAGCCGCTCTGGGCCACGAAACCGGCCCCGGCCAGTTCGGCCGAGCCGTTGTCGAGCACCTTGACCACGCCGGTGTTGAGCACCGGGTCCTCGATCGCGGAGCGGCCGTAGCTCTCCACGAACGTGACCATGACGTCCTTGCCGCGCAGCGACGTGAGCAGCTGGTCGGCCGGCGTGGTGGCGAACGCGTCGACCTTCACCTCGCGGGCGAAGTTCTTCTCGTCGTTGATGCCGTGCTTGACCATGCGGGCCCGGTCGATCGCGTACGTGTAACTGCTGCGCGCGGCGAGCGGGATGTTGGTGAACGTCGTGACGCCCACCATGAGGCAGACGGTCCAGAGCGCGATGCCGGACACCGAACTGGCGAGCGTGATCCGCCGGTGCCGGTCGATGACGCCCGCGAGACGCATCGCGGCCAGTGTCGACAGGCCGAGGACGAGCACCACGAGCAGGACGATCCCGATGAGCGCCCCGACCACGGCGAGCTTGCCGGCCGCCTCGTCGAGGAAGGACTCGGCGTCGTCGAGCAGCACCCAGTCGAGGACCGGGTCGAACGGGCGGGCGAGGAACTTGTAGAACCCCATGTCCAGCGCCTTCTCGAGGACCAGCAGGCCCAGGCCGGCACCGAGCACCCCGGCGACGATCCGCTTCCCTTTGCGGCCGGGGATCAGCAACAGCACGCCGATCGCCACGACGCCCTCGATCGGCAGCCGGAAGTAGGTGCCGAGCCGCTCGAAACGGGCAAGGTTGTTGGGCAGGATCAGCGCGGCGAGGATGAACAGCGCGGCGCCTGTGGTCAGCAGGTAGGAGGCGATCCGACGGCGGGGCCCGGCGGCAGGAGGCTCATCGGTGACAGAAGGTTCACCGGCGGCGGGCGCGGCGGGCTTGCGGAAGCGCGACACCAGGGCTTCGCGGCGCGCAACCAGCGCTTCGCGGATGGAAACAGACAAGACGTAGCCCTCCTCCGGACACTCCACTGGGCGTTACGGATGCCGGGCGACAGGAGTTCAATGCTGTGATGACCGACCGGCCGGCGTTCGTCCTGCATGACCACCGGAAGCCTCGCCCGCACTTCGATCTGCGGCTCGAGGAGCAGGGGGTGCTGCGGTCCTGGGCGCTGCCCAAGGGCCTGCCCACCGACCCGGCGCGCAACCGGCTGGCGGTGGCGGTGCCGGATCACGACCTGGCGCACCTCACCTACGCCGACGAGCACAAGTTCATCGCGGACATCGGGTGGTGGGAGCAGGAGGACCGGAACGACAAGCGGATGGTGCTCGTCCTGCACGGACGGCAGGGTTCGTACCGCTATGCGTTGATCAACACCGGTGGCAAGAACTGGCTGGCGCACCTGACCAAGGACCAGCCGAGTATTGACACATCTGAGTGAATCGATGGAGGCTGATCCCCGACATGGCATGACATCGATGTCATAAGGGGATCTGCATGCTCGGACGCCGTACCGTCGCCGCCCTCGCGGGCCTGGCCCTGACCATTCCGGCCGGAGCCTCCGCAGCTCAGGCCGCCGCAGCTCAGGCCGCCGCCGCTCTGCCACCGCTGGTCGCGGAGCCGGCCGCCTACGTGAACCCGCTCATCGGCAGCACCAACCTCGGCAACACGTACCCGGGCGCGGTCACGCCGTTCGGGATGCTCGCGTGGAGCCCGCAGACCTCGCGCGGCACCCAGGTCTCCACCCCCGCGCCGGGCGGATATCAGTACACCGCGACCCGGATCCGCGGGCTGAGCCTGACCCACCTCAGCGGGGTCGGCTGCTCGGGGGCCAACGGTGACATCCCGATCATGCCGCACGTCGGGGACATCAGCTCCTCGCCGTCCGCGGACGCCACCGACGCCGTCTTCGCCAGCACGTTCTCGCATGCCAACGAGGTCGCGAAGCCCGGCTACTACAAGGTCGGACTGGACAGCGGGGCGGGCGCGGAACTGACCGTCACGCCGCGTACCGGATTCGGCCGGTTCTCGTTCCCGGCCGGCACGTCCGCGAGCATGCTGTTCCGCACCTCGATGTCGGAGACCGGCAGCGCGGACGCGACGGTGCACATCGACCCGGCCACCCGGACGATCACCGGCTCGGTCAGCGCCGGCAACTTCTGCGGGCCGCAGAGCACCAACAACTCCACGGCGTACTACACGCTGCATTTCACCGCACAGCTCGACCAGCCGTTCGCGACCACCGGCACGTGGCAGGACTCGACGCTCACGCCGGGCGGCACGGACGCGCGGGGCGGCAGTGGATACAGCAACACCGGACGACCGAACCCCGGCAAAGGCTCCGGCGGGTACGTGACGTTCGCGCCCGGGACCACGAATGTCGGCATGCGCGTGGCCATCTCGTACGTGAGCCTCGACGGTGCGGTCAAGAACCTGGCCGCGGAGTCGCCGGAGCGGTTGAGTTTCGGCGCGATCCAGGCCGGCGCCCGGTCCGCGTGGTCGGCCCGGCTGAAGAAGATCGGCATCGGCGGCGGCACCGAGGACCAGAAGACGACGTTCTACACCGCGCTGTACCACGCGATGCTGGAGCCGACGCTGACCAGCGACGTCGACGGTCGCTACTACGGTGCTGACGACGTCGTCCACACGTTATCCACAGGACAAAAGGCGCAGTATGGGACGTTCTCCGGCTGGGATGTCTATCGTGCACAGGTCCAGCTGCTCGCGCTGCTCGACCCGGGGATGGCCTCGGACTACGCGCAGAGCCTGTTCAATTACGCGAGCCAGCGCGACGGCGAGTGGGACCGGTGGCTGCTGCAGCACGGCAAGACCGCGGTCATGTCCGGCGACCCGGCTGCCGCGGCCGTCGCGGGAATGTACGCGTTCGGGGCGCGCGACTTCGACGTGCGGGGAGCGTTCGACTCGCTGGTGCGCGCGGCGACCGTGCCGACCGCCAACGACTCCTCCGACGCCGGCTGCAACGTCGAGTGCGTGGGTCAGCGCCCGGCCCTCGACAAGTACCTCGAGCTCGGTTACGTGCCCGCCGACGACTGCCACTGCTGGGGCGGCGCCGCCGAGACCCTCGAGGACGCGGCCGCCGACTACGGCATCGCCCAGCTCGCGAAAGCGCTCGGGGACGACGCGAAGCACGCCGAATTCCTCGCCCGCTCGCACAACTGGCGCAACGTCTTCGACACCGAGGCCAGGATCGACGCCGGGCTCGAGCACAACATCCGGGAACGCGTCACCGAGATCCAGGCCAGTGCCGAGAACGCACCGTACGAGGGCCGGGCGCAGCTGTTCGACGGCGACAAGGGCACCAAGTGGCTGACGTTCGCCGGGACCGGCTGGGTCCAGGTGAAACTCGACGCGCCGCTGACCGTCGACACGTACGCGCTGACCTCCGCCAACGACGTGCCCGAACGGGACCCCCGCGACTGGCAGCTGCTCGGCTCCACCGACGGCTCCACCTGGACCCCGGTCGACACCCGTTCCGGGGAGAGCTTCGCGTTGCGGGGCCAGACCCGGCAGTACCCGGTCAGCGACCCGCGGCCGTACACGTACTACCGGTTGAACGTGACCTCGAACGGCGGGGCGGACATCGTGCAGCTCGGCGAGCTCGAACTGGCCGACCCCACGGTGCCGACCCCGGTGCCCGACGGCGACCCGCACGTGGGCTGGATGCGCGACCGGTACCGCGACGGCACCTGGGCGGCCGGCTTCAGCCCGGCCACCGGCACCGGGTTCGTCGAGGGCAGCAGCGCGCAGTACACCTGGATGGTCTACTCCGACGTCACCACGCTGGCCCAGAAGATGGGTGGCAACGCGACCGCGATCGAGCGGCTGGACAGCTTCTTCCGCAAACCGGACGGGACGTTCGACCTGAGCGCCACCACGGCCACGAAGTACGACGCGACCAACGAGCCCGACATCCAGACGCCGTATCTGTACAACTACCTCGGGTCGGCCTACAAGACCCAGGAGACGGTCCGGGCGGTCATCGACCAGAAGTGGAGCAACGGTACGGGCGGCATCCCCGGCAACGACGACGCCGGCACGATGAGCGCCTGGTACGTCTTCTCCGCCCTGGGCCTGTACCCGACCGTGCCGACCCGCGCGGAACTGGCGCTGACCAGCCCACTGTTCCCCCGGGCGGTGGTGCACCTGGCGGGCGGCAAGGACCTCACGATCGAGGCGCCGGCGAGCGGGACCGACGCGATCTACGTACAGAAATTGACCGTGAACGGCAAATCGACCACGAAGGGGTGGCTGAGCGCCGACGCCGTGACCCAGGGCGGGAAGCTTGTCTACACGCTGGCCGCGACCCCCAGTCTGACCTGGGGAAGCGGCCCGGGAGACGTGCCTCCGCAGAACTAGTTGCGGCGCGGTTGCCATCTCCGCGGAAGCAGGACAAGGTGTGCCCTGGCGAGGGATCGTCGGGGCACACCTTGGTTTGCGTTGTGCGTCGGTGGATACGGTGTGAGAGCACAGAGTCCGAGACAGGAGCCATCCGAACCCATGCCGCCGCCCGACGACCTGCCGAGCTTCCTGCACGGCGTCGCCCCGATCCTCGACCGGTGGGGCTACCTGGCCGTGGCCGCCGTCATCGGGGTGGAAAGCTTCGGGGTGCCCGCCCCCGGACAAACGATCATGGTCGCCGCGGCGATCTATTCCAGCTGGGGCCGGCTCGACATCTGGGCGGTGGGGATCATCGCGTTCGTCGCGGCGGTCCTCGGCGACAACGTCGGTTACTGGATCGGCGTGCGCGGTGGCCGCAAGGCGGTGCACCGCTTCGGCAAGTACATCTTCATCACCCCGGCCCGCCTCGAACGCGCCGAGAAGTTCTTCGCGCGGCGCGGCAACCGGATCGTGGTGGTGGCGCGTTTCATCGACGGCCTGCGCCAGCTCAACGGCGTGATCGCGGGGATCACCGCGATGCCGTGGCGGCAGTTCCTGATCTACAACGCGATCGGCGCCGCGCTCTGGGTGGGGTGGTGGTGCACGGTCGCGTACCTGCTCGGCACCCACCTCGTCGAGATCATCGACCAGGCCCACGACTACAAGTGGATCGCCGCCGGCGTGGCGGTCGTCCTCATCGGCGGCTACATCTGTCTGCACATGCGGCACATCCGCCGCCGCCGCGCGCGAACGGCGGCGGAGGCGGAGGCGGCCGTGACCGACGACAGCGTGGATTCGCAGGCCTGAGGCATCAGGTCCCGGTGCCGACCCCACCCTGCTGGTTCTGGGTGGCGGTGCCGAGGTCGGCATCGGTCAGCATCGTGGCCGTGGCGGTGTCGCCCGACGTCGTGGCGACCACCCGGACGGTGTGCCCGGTCGCCACGTCGGAGATCCGGCTCTGGCCGGCGTCGACGCTGGTCGCGCTCGTGAGCACGTACGTCCTGGTGTAGCCGTCCTCGCTCTTGACGCTGATCGAGTCCGCGCTGACCGCCGACACGGTGCCGGTCTGCGACTCCTGCGTGACGTATCCGCCGTTGCCGTCGGACACCACCGCGGTGCCGTGCAGCGACGCCGCCATGCCACCGCCCCGCCCGGTCATCCCCTGCCCGGGCCCGCCCTGGCCCTGACCGCCCTGACCCTGACCACCCTGACCTGCACCACCTTGGCCGGTCATGCCCTGGCCACCGCCACCTCCCGGGCCCGCGGCGGTCGAGGCGGTGACGGTGGTGGCATCGCCGGAGCTGACCACGCCGGCGGTGATCGCGGCGGTCGCGGCCACCGCGGCGACGAACGCGCCGGCCACCGCGATCTTGGCGCGATGCCTGCCGCCCGGCGCCGTCCCCTTCGCCGGCTCGGCGGCGGGCGGTTTCCACTCGGGGGTCATGTCGATCGTGCGGGGCTGGACCGGGTAGGCGTCGAGCACCGCCGGGTCCGTGGCGTGGGAGCGTTCGTTGATGGTCACCTCAGCAGCGTGACCAGCCGGGCTGTGCCGGGCCTGTGGCACTCGTGGGTGTCAGTTGTGTCCCGCGTTCCAGTCGACCAGTTGCACGATCACCCCGTTGGGGTCGCGGACCTGGAACGCGCGCTCGCCCCACTCCTCACTGGTCAGCGGCATTGTGATGGTCACCCCTTCGGATTGCAGCCGGGCCAGCTCACCCTCCAGGTCGTCGACGACGAACGCGAGGATCAGCCCACGGGCGTGGTCGTCGCGCTGGTCCGCCGGGAGGGTCGTCAGGCCCCGGCGCAGGAAGATCACGTTGAGACCGGCGTCGTCGCGGATCAGCGACACGAACCCGTCGGCGGCCATCTCCTCGCGGAAGCCGAAATGGCGGGTGAGGAAACCGGCGGAGGCGGGGACGTCGTCGACGTTCAGGGACACGGCGGACGCGGTGATGTTCATGGCGGCTCCCTAACTCTGAACGTTGTACAACGTACGATATAAGGAATACTGGCTTGGTGCCACCCGAGATGACGAACGCCGGCGATCCGGCCCGCACCCTGGCCCTGCTGTGGCGCGACGAGTCCGCGATCCCCCGCAAGGGACCGCGCCGCGCGCTCACCCTGGACCAGGTCGTCGACGCCGCGATCGCCGTCGCGGACCGCGCCGGGGTGGAGGCGCTGACCATCCGGCGGGTCGCACAGACCCTCGACACCTCGCCGATGACGATCTACACGTACGTCCCGGGCAAGGCGGAGCTGCTGGATCTCATGGTCGACGCGATCTACACCCGGATGCCGCGGACGGTCACCGACGGTGCACCGTGGCGGGAGCGGCTCACCGCGGTCGCCGCCGACAACCGGGCGCTGTTCCGGGAGCACCCATGGGCCACCGCCGTCTCCACCCAGCGGCCGGGGCTCGGGCCCGGCGCCACCGCGAAGTACCAGCACGAGCTGTCCGCGCTGGACGGCCTCGGCCTCACCGACGTCGGCATGGACGACTGCCTCACCCACCTGCTGCTGTTCGTGCACGCCGCCGCCCGGGCCGCGGTCGACGCCGAGGCCGTCCGCAAAGCCACCGCGCTCACCGACCAGCAGTGGTGGGAAGCCGCCGGCCCGGTCCTGGCCCGGGTCCTCGACCCCGCGGCCTATCCGCTGGCCACCCGGGTCGGCGGGGCCGCCGGCGAGGCGCACGGCAGCGCCCACGACCCCGACCACATGTACGGGTTCGGGCTGGCCAGAGTGCTCGACGGTCTCGCCGCCCTGATCGACCCGGACGCGTAGATGCGGATCACGACACTCGGCCCGCTGGCGGTCGACGGGCAGCCGGTGCGCGGCGAGCGGCTGGCCACGGTGATCCGTGAGCTGGTCGGGGCCCGCGGCCACGCGGTGTCCACTGTGGCTCTCGCCGGGGCGGTCTGGCAGGGCGATCCGCCCGACGACACCACCGGGGCGGTGCAGGCCCTGGTCTCCCGGGTACGCCGGCTGGGCGTACCCGTCGTCGCCGTCCCCGGTGGCTACCGGGTGCCCGCCGAACGGGTGGAGTCCGACATCGTCGCCGCCCGCGCGCTCGCCGACCGGGCCCGGGCCGCGCTGACCGGTGGGGACCCGGACGCCGCGCGCCGGGCCGCCGACGAGGCACGTGCGCTGTTCCCCGAGCTCCCCGACCTGGCCGACGGCGACCGGGCCCGGCTCTTCGGCGACGTGACCGCACTGCGGGCCGAGGCCGCGCTCGCCGGTGCGGGCCCGTTCGGCGAGGACGACCTGCGCCGGCTGGTCGCGCGCACCCCGCCCGACGAACCGGCCGCCGCCCTGCTGGTGCGCATCCTGGCCGCCCAGGGCCGCGACGCCGAGGCCCTGGACGTGGTGGAACGGTTGCGCGCCGAGCTCGCCGACCGGTACGGCACCGATCCGTCGCCGGTGATCACCGACGTGCACCTCGCGCTGCTGCGCGGGGAGCTGGCCGCGGCCCGGCCCCGGCGCCACGCCCGGTCCGCGCTGCCCGCGTCGTGGCGGCGCCCCGGCACCACGATGGTCGGCCGCGAGCGGGACCTCGCGGCGGTCACCGCGGCGCTCGCCGACGCGCCGCTGGTGACCGTGGTGGCCAGCGGAGGATCGGGCAAGACCCGGCTCGCGGCCGAGGTGGCCCACCGGACGGCGGGGACCGTGCGGGTGGTGGAGCTCGCCGGGCTGCGTACCCCCGGGGAGGTTCTCCCAGCCGTGCTCGCCGTGCTCGGCGGGGTGGAGCCGGGTCCGGTCATCACCCCCGGCCGTCGCGTGCTCAGTCCGCGCGAGCGGCTGCGCGCGGTCGCGCCCGAGGTCGACGGGCTACTCGTGCTCGACAACTGCGAACATGTGCTGGACGAGGCCGCGTCCGTGGTCGCCGATCTGCTGGCCGCCGCCCCGGACGTCGCGGTGCTGGCCACCAGCCGGGCGCCGCTCGGCCTGGCCGGTGAACTCGTGCACCGGCTGCCCGCGCTGCCCGACACCGAGGCGCTCGCCCTGCTCGACACCCGGGCCCGGGCCGGCGGCGCGGTGCCGACCTGGGACGACGAGCGCGCGCTGCGACTCTGCCGCCGGCTCGACAACCTGCCGCTCGCACTGGAACTCGCCGCCGCCCGCTTGCGCCACATGCCGATCGACGACGTCATCATCGGCCTGGGCGACCGGTTCGGGCTCCTTGACGACGCGCTGCGCGGGCTGCCGGACCGGCACGCGAGCCTGTGGGCGATGGTCGACTGGAGCCGCGAGCTGCTCGCCCCCGCCGAACAGGACCTGCTGCAACGCCTGGCGGTGATCCCCGCGCCGTTCACCGCGGCAACGGCCGCGGCGGTGGCCGGCGCCCCGGACGTACGCCAAGGGCTGGCCCTGCTCGTCGAACAGTCCCTGCTGGTGCTGGCGGACGGCGCCGGCGGTCCCCCGCGATACCGGATGCTCGAGACCGTCCGGGAGTACGGCGAGGCCCGGCTCACGGACCGCTCCCCCGCGATGACCGGACTGGTGTTGTGGGCCCGGAACCTCGCGGCCGGGCTGGCCGGTACGTTCGTCGGACCGCACCAGCTCGAGACGATCGCCACCGCCGCCCGGGAGCAGGAGAATCTGCTCGGCGCGCTGCGCTGGACGCTGTCCCACGACGACGAACCGGCCTCGGTGGACCTGGCGGCGGCGCTGTTCCACCTGTGGACGATCCGGGGCCTGCACGCCGAGGTGGCCGCGTGGAGCAGGCAGCTGATGCACGCCGACGACCCCATGGCCCGGCTGCGCTCGGCCGTCGCCCACGGCCGGGCGAGCGGCGCACCGCTGCCCGACGCCGACCGGCTCGCGTGGGTGCTGCTGCTGATCGTCACCAACTCGGGCATCGCCGGTCCGCTGCGGCCCTCGGCCCTGGCCGGCCGCGCGCTGCGGACCCTGCTCGCCGAACGTGGCACCGAGCTCTCCGCACGGCACGTCGCGCTGGCCACCGTGGTGCCGCACCTGAACAACTTCCAGTCACCGGAGACCCGGGTCCGGGTGGAACGCCTGATCGCGCACGACGATCCGTACGTGCACGGGTTCGGGCACTTCGCCCGCGCCGCACTGCTGGAGAGCTCCCGGCCGCACGAGGGATTCACGGAGGACGCCGAGCGGGCGTACGCGAGTTTCGAGGCGGCCGGGGACCAGTGGGGCATGGGGATCACCGCCCAGGCCCTGGGCAACTCGGCGGCGCTGCGCGGCAGTCAGGCCGCGGTCGAATGGCTCATCCGCAGCGTGCGGCACATGGAACTGGTCGGTGCGAGCCAGGACGCGCAGTCGATGCGGGTGCTCCTCGACATCCAGCACGCGCTCAACGGCGACGCCGAGGCTGAACGGCGCCTGCGGGACCTCGCCACGCTGGACCGGGCGGAGACCTGGGACCAGGCGCAGGCCGCCCTGGGTCTGGGCCACCTCGCCTGGCAACGGGAACAGTGGGACCTGGCGCTGGCCTGCGCCGACGACGTCACGTCCGCGACCGACGTCTTCACCGCGACCCCGCCGCTGCCCGGCGTCGTGTTCCGGGTCGCCGCGGCGATCCTCCAGCTCGCGGTGGCCGGCCGGCAACCGGCGCCGGGAGCCGAGGCCAAAGCCGCCGGGCTGCTGCGCGGGGCCCGCCGCGAGATGGTCTCCGGGCACGACTCGGCGATCATCGGCAGCTGGGCGATCGCCGGGGCCTGGCTCGCGAGGCACCGCGGTGACGACGACGTCGCCCGCGAGCTGTGGCGGCTCGGGATGCGGCTCGGCGCCAACTTCTCCACGATGTTCCCGCCGGGCGAGGCGACGCGGATGGCGGCGGCCCTCGAAACCGAGGGCCACCGCACCGAGGACCACCGCACCGAGGACCACCGCCCGGGCCATCCGGACAACCCGTCCGCTCGCATCCACGAGCTCATGCGCGGGCTGCTCTAAACCTTCTTCCGGTACGCACGCAGCGCCAGCGGCAGGAACACCACCACGAATCCGGCGCACCAGGCGAGCGTCCACCACACGTGGTTGCCGAGCGGTGTGCCCATGAACAGCCCGCGCATGGCCGCGACCAGGTGGGTCAGCGGGTTCACGGACACGAAGCCCTGCATCCAGCCGGGCAGCGTGTCCGGCGAGACGAACACATTGGACGCGAAGCTCAACGGCATGATCAGGGCGAACATCAGGCCCTGCACCGCACCCGGGGTACGCACCTTCATCGCCACGAAGACCGGCAGCCAGCTCAGGCACAGCGCGAACAGGACCGCGAGGAGGGCTCCGGCCAGCGCCCGGACCGGGTCGGTGGTGATCCGGAAGCCCAGGACGTACCCGAATCCGATCGTGACGACGGTGACCAGCACATAGCGCACGATGTCGCCGAGGACCGCCCCGATCAGTGGCGCGGAACGCGACACCGGCAATGACCGGAACCGGTCGAAGATGCCTTTCTCCAGATCGGTGTTGAGATTGACGCCGATCGAGATGCAACCGGTCGCGATGGTCTGCGCCAGAATGCCCGGCAACAGGAACTGCAGATAGTCGTGGGTATTGCCACTGACCGCCCCGCCGAAGATGTAGACGAAGATGACCAGGAACAACACCGGCATCAACGTCACGTCGACGAGCGCCTCGGGGGTCCGCATCGTCTTGATGAGGCTCCGTTTCGCCAGCGCGACGGAATGCCGGATCAGCTTGAACGGGCGGGGGCCGGGTGCGATCGCGAGGGTAGCCATCAGACCGTCACCTCTTCCTTCTCTTTGCGCGGGGAACCGGTCAGCGTGAAGAAGACCTCGTCCAGGCTGGGCAGGTGCAGATTGAGCTCGGTGACCGCGATGCCGGCCGCGGCGAGCCGGGCGACCGCCTCGGTCATCGCGGTGTCGTTCGCCACCGGCACCGCCAGCACCCCGCGGCGGATCTCGTCGGCCACCGCGCCGGACGAGACCTGCGACAGGATCGCCGCGGCACGTTCCAGGTCGGCCGGGTCGACCGGGCGTACGGCCAGGGTCTGCCCGCCGACCACCCGCTTGAGTCCCTCGGGGGTGTCGTGGGCGATGACCTTGCCGTGGTCGATGACGGTGATCGCGTCGGCCAGCGCGTCGGCCTCCTCGAGATACTGCGTGGTGAGCAGCACGGTCGCGCCGTTCTTGACCAGCGAGCGCACCACCTCCCACATGTCGTCCCGTTTCGCCGGGTCCAGCCCGGTCGTCGGCTCGTCCAGGAAGATCACGTCCGGGGACCCGACCAGGCTCGCCGCCAGGTCCAGCCGCCGCCGCATGCCACCGGAGTACGTCTTGGCGGTCCGGCCGGCCGCGTCGGTGAGGTCGAACCACTCGAGCAGCTCGGTGGCGCGTTTGCGGGCGCCGGCCTTGCCCAGCTCGAGCAGGACACCGAACAGCTCCAGGTTCTGCCGCCCGGTCAGGTCCTCGTCGACCGACGCGTACTGCCCGGTCAGCCCGATCGACTGGCGTACCCGCTCGGCGTCCTTGACGACGTCGTACCCGCCGATCCGGGCGGTGCCCGCGTCCGGCGTGAGCAGGGTGGAAAGAATGCGCACCGCGGTGGTCTTGCCCGCACCGTTCGGCCCGAGCACGCCGAGCACGGTGCCGCGGGGCACGAAGAGGTCGACGCCCTGCAGCGCCTTCGTCGCCCCGAAGCGCTTCTCGAGGCCCTCGGCCTCGATGATCAGGTCTGCTGTCATGCCGATCAGCGTGCGCCCACCCGCTGACACCCGGCCGACATATCGCCGACATGGCCGTGTCGGCCGAGTTTTGTCGTACCCCTCGGATACAACTACGGCCTCTTGGATCGCTTCGCGAGGAGGCTGAGTAGTGACAACCGATGGCGTCGCCTACGAGCGGCGCAGTGCGGCACCGGTCATCGCGCCGGTGCTGCCGCGGAAGCTGGCGAAGGTGCCGTTCGTGGAGCTGGCCGAGGGCCGGCTGCAGGGCGTGGTGTCCAGCGGCTCCGACCCGGCGCGGGTCTACGTCTCCTCGGTCACCACCGGTGACCACGGGCTGAGCTGCAACACCAACAACAACCGTCCCTGTGGTGGGCTCGGCGGCGGCACCCACCCCTGCAATCACATCGGCGCGCTGATCGAGGCGGCGGTCGCCCAGTACGGTCTCGACCGGGTGACCCGGTATCTCAAGGTCGAGCTGCCCGAAGGCGTGGACGACGTCCGGTCCGCGCTGCACACGACGACCGCGCCCAACCGGGCCGCCGAGGTGTTCAGCAGCTTCCTGCGCCACCTGTCCTACCTCGAACTGCCCCCGACCACCGAGCCGCTGCCCGAGCTGCAGTGGTTCCCGGCCGCCGGGGTGGCCCGCTGATGCTCACCGACGCGCTGACCAGCGCCCCGGCCGGCCTCGCCGAGGCCCTGGCCCTGACCGACGGCGTGGACGACGCGCTCGTCCACGGTCTCGCCCGCCTCGACGAGCAGCGCGCGGCCGCCCTCGGGTCACTCGCCGCGGCGTTCGCCGGCACCCCGCTCGCGGACCGGGTCGCCGAGGCCACCGGCAAGATCATCGCCGGCACCGTGACCGACGACCACCTGGTCGCCCTCGCCGCGGCCCGCACCGCGTTGCTGGGCGCGGCCCACGACGCCCTCCTCACCACGCTGGACGCCGCACTCAACCGCGCCCGCGACCCCTGGCCCGCCGCCGCGGCCGCCGCGGGCGGGGCTGCCTCGGGTTCTGGGACGAATCCGGTTTCTGCGCATCTGCTGGCGGGGAGCCGGGCCTGGTTGCGGGAGCTGGCCATCGCCGGGTGGCGGGGGGTCGACCACGAGGTGGCCGCGGGCGGGGCGCAGACCGTGCGGGCGCTGGTCGCCGACCCGGTGGCCCGGCGGCTCGGGGTGCTGCTCGACGGGTTCGCAGCCGAGCTGCGGGCCAGTGCGCCGGTGGCCACGGTGGACCGCGTTCCGGTGCGGCGGTGGGCCGATCTCTGGGCCCGCGCCCTGCTGCTCTCGCAGGACAATTTTCCCGGCTCCGAGCGCACCCCGGTCACCGGGCGGCTGCTGATCCTCGGCGTCGATCTGCGGGAGCACCCGACCGTGTTCCAGGCCCAGGCCCACGGGCTGCTCGAAACCCCCGGCGGCGGCGTGCGGCTGGTCCGCACCGCGGTGGCCGGGGCCAAGGTGGACACCATCAGCGGTCCGTCCGCGTGGCGGCTGCTCGGCTCGTTCCCGGTGTTCCGGGCC
Organism: Actinoplanes sp. NPDC051494; assembly: GCF_044454705.1. NCBI lineage: Bacteria > Bacillati > Actinomycetota > Actinomycetes > Micromonosporales > Micromonosporaceae > Actinoplanes > Actinoplanes sp. NPDC051494. The sequence continues at coordinate 460,979 of NZ_JBITDZ010000006.1, read as the reverse complement.
GTGGTCGCCGAGCACCGGGCCGTCGAGGTCACCGGGATGGCCCTCACCGCCGCCGGGGATCTGATCTGGGACGAGTCGCACGCGGCCGCGGGTGAGCCGGCCGATCCGTTCGCGACCGCGCGGGTCCGGCTCGCCGCCGCCACCGCCTCGTCCGCACCGCCGCTGGAACGGCATCCGGCCGGGATCGCCGAGCCGGTGCTGCTGGAGGGGTACCAGGCCGGGGAGGCGTCGTTCGACCTGGGCGGGACGGTTCTCGCGGTGGATGCCGACCGGTTGCCCGCGGCCGGGCCGCTGACGCCGGCGCTGGTCGGCTCGTCGACCGCGTGTCTGGGGCTGCTGCGCTGGGACGGCGGGCGGTGGGCCGTACAACCGCTGGCTGTGCAGGCTGTGGTGCGCAAGAAGCCCGTCACCGCGTACGCGGGGGATTGGGCTCTCGGTCCCACCGAGGCGAAGGCAGCGAAGGCCGAAGCGGCGGCCGGCACCGCCGTGGAGGTCCTGCGCGAGCGGGCGGGGAGGTTGCTGCGGAAATGAGCGCCGAGGAGAACAGACGACAGGTGCTGTACTGGCGGCTGCTGGCCCGGCTCTTCGATCCGGACGAGCAGGCGGCGCTGGAGTCGGCGAGCGTGGGGATCGTCGACGACCTCGGGCTGCCGGCGGCGTTGCTCGACCCGCAGGTCTCGATGGACACCGTGGTGCAGCGGTTCCCCGGGCTCGAGGCCGAGTTCGACGGGCTGATGACACCGCCGGACGAGGGCGGCGAGCAGAGCGACGAGGTGCGGCGGGCCGCGCTGGTCTCGAAGGTGCTGCTCAACGTGTTCGCGACCGGCTCCGGGAACGTGACCGCGGGTCAGCTGTCGCGGTGGCAGGCCGACGCGGGATGGTTCGAACGCGCGATGGGGTGCGAGCCCGGCCAACTGCGGGCGGACGCCGGGAAGACCGGCTTGGGGCCGGTGCTCGCGGGGATCGAGGGTGACCTGGTCAGCCGGATGCGGCTGCGGGAGGTGCTCGCCGACCCCCGGCTGGTCAAGCAGCTCACGCCGAGCATGTCGCTGATCGAGCAGTTGCTGCGGGACAAGGACAACCTGGACGGGGTCGCGCTCGCCAACGCCAAGGCCCTGATCAAACGGTTCGTGGACGAGGTCGCCGAGGTGCTGCGGACCCAGGTGGCACAGGCGAGCTCCGGCACGATCGACCGGTCGATCCCGCCGAAACGGGTGTTCCGCAACCTCGACATCGATCGGACCATCTGGAAGAACCTGCCGAACTGGAACCCGGCGGACGAACGGCTCTACGTCGACCGGTTGTACTACAAGCAGACCGCGAAACGGGTCACCCCGGCACGGCTGATCGTGGTGGTCGACCAGTCCGGTTCGATGGTCGACTCGATGGTCAACTGCACGATCCTGGCGTCGATCTTCGCCGGGCTGCCCAAGGTCGACGTGCACCTCATCGCGTACGACACCCGGGCTCTCGATCTGACGCCCTGGGTGCACGATCCGTTCGAGGTGCTGCTGCGGACCAACCTCGGCGGCGGCAACGACGGCCCGGTCGCGATGGCGCTGGCCCGGCCCAAGATCGCCGACCCGCGCAACACCGTGATGGTGTGGATCTCGGACTTCTACGAGTTCGACCGGTCGCAACCGCTGTTCGACGGGATCGAGGCGGTGCACCGATCCGGCGTGCGCTTCATCCCGGTCGGGTCGGTGAACAGCTCCGGCAGCCAGAGCGTCAACCCGTGGTTCCGCCAGCGGTTCAAGGACCTGGGCACCCCGGTCATTTCCGGTCACATCCGCAAGCTCGTCACCGAGCTCAAGAACTTCGTCGCCTGAGGAGAGAGAACCATGACTGAGATGCTGCGCGCCCCCGCCGAGGTCAAGTACGCCGAGGAGCTGGAGTGGCTCGAGTCGGTCGACGACGGGCCGAAGCCGTTCTCCTGGCGGCTCAGCCCGCGGATGGTGCGTCTGTTCGTGCTCGGCTCCGAGCGGGCCGACGGGCTCGACCGGGAGATCCCGCAGAAGTGGTTCGGCGACCGCAGCTTCGTCGAGCGGGCCATCGTGACGCTGGCCTCCGACCGCGGGCTGCTGCTCATCGGCGACCCCGGCACCGGCAAGAGCTGGCTGGCCGAGCTGCTCGCCGCCGCGATCAGCCGCAACTCCACGCTCGTCGTGCAGGGCACCGCCGGCACCACCGAGGACCACATCAAATACTCCTGGAACGTCTCCATGGTGATCGCCAAGGGGCAGTCCCGGGCCTCGATGATCCCGTCGCCGATCATGACCGCGATGGAGGGCGGTGTCATCGGCCGCTTCGAGGAGCTGACCCGGTCGACCAGTGACGTGCAGGACGCGCTGATCTCGATCCTCTCCGAGAAGTACGTCTCCATCCCGGAGCTGGAGGACGACAACATCGTGTTCGCCAAGCCGGGCTTCTCGATCATCGCCACCGCGAACAGCCGCGACCGGGGCGTCAACGATCTCTCCTCGGCCCTGAAACGGCGGTTCAACTTCGTCCGCATCCCGGTGGTGACCAACAAGAAGAGCGAGGCGGAGATCGTACGCTTCCGCACCGAGGAGTTGCTGCGCCGGCACAACATCGAGCTGGAGGTGCCGCCGACCCTGCTCGACGTGCTGTTGCAGAGCTTCGCCGATCTGCGGGCCGCGTCCGCCGCCGCGACCAGTGACGACGAGAAGCTGGAGTCGGCGCTGTCCACCGCCGAGCAGATCGGTGTGCTGGAGGACGCGATCCTGCACAGCACGTTCTTCGGCGCCCGGTCCCTCGACTCGCAGACCCTCGCCGGCTCACTGGTCGGGTCGCTCGCCCGGCGCAGCCCGGAGGACCTGGCGATCCTCAACAAGTACTGGCACGGCGTGGTCGAGCCGCGCAGCAAGGACCAGGGTGGCGAGTGGGACGGCTTCCTGGAGGGCGGCCGTCAAGCGATCGCCACCCTCTCATGAGCGGGCCCTTTGACAGGCTGCGCGAGCAACTCCTCGGCGCGGCTGAGGCGCTCGCCGACGGGCCGGCCGCACTGCCGGAGATCCTCGCCGGGATCGTCGACGACGTGGACCACGCGCTGAACGAGCCGCTGGAGATCTTCCCGGTCTGTCACCACTCGCCGGCCTCCGCGATCGCCATGGTGCGGCGGCTGCGCGAGAAGCAGCCGAAGGTCATCTACCTGGAGCTCTGCGAGGACCTCACCCCGCTGCTGACCGAGCTGCGCAACTGCCGGCTGCCGGTGGCGTTGCAGGCGTTCGCGTCCCAGCTGGACGGCTTCCCGCCGGAGTCCGCGCCGCTGAGCGTCATCGCCCCGATCACCGAGGCGTCCGCGGAGTACCAGGCGATCGCCTACGCGCTGGAGACGCCCGGCGTGGAGCTCGTGCTCGTGGACAGGTCCACCGACCACGTCTTCCAGTGGGCGCCCGGGGAGAAGAAGGAGGAGGCCGTCGAGATCGGCGACCTGCGACCCCGGTTCGCCGAGCTGGAGGAGCACCTGCTGCACCACGGCCGGGTCCGGCACTGGTCCGAGTGGTGGGACCAGTACGTCGAACAGCCGCTCGCCGGGGCCGACCATGACACGTACCGGCAGGTGATGGTCCTGATCGGCAGCCTGTTCCGGCGGCTCACCCCGGAGCACAGCCACCGCTATGCCGCCGACCAGGACCGCGAGCGTTACATGTGGACCCGGATCCGGGAGCACCTCGCGGCCACCGGCACCGACCGGGCCGACTGCCTCTACATCTGCGGCGCCTTCCACGCGTCCAGCCGGGTGCCCGAGGCCGGCTCCGACCCGCTGGCCCCGGATTTGGCCATCACCCCCCGGACCGGCACGACCTGGTTGTACGGCCTCATCCCGTCCAGCCACTCGGCGATCGAGGACCAGTTCGGCCTCGCCGCCGGCTCGGTCTCCATCGCGGCCGCCACCTGGAAGAAAACGCTCGCCAAGACCCGGCTCACCCCGTTCGTGCTGGGAAAACAGCGCGCACTCCCGCGCCGCGCGGCCGGCGACGGCGTGGTCACCGACCAGCTCTCCGGGTACCTGTCCGGGCCTGCCGTGCTGGACGGCCTGGACGAGGAGGAACTGCGCGGCTGGTGCGTCGACATCGTCCGCCTCGCCCGGCGCAACGGCTACCTGGCCAGCACCGCCGACGCCATCGCGGTCTTCGAGACGTCGATCCTGCTGGCCGGCATGCGGGGGCGCGCGCGGCCGACGCCGTACGACTTCCAGGACGCGGCCGTCACCTGCATCGAGAAGGACGTGGTGCCCGGCCGGCGCGACGTGGCCCGGCTCTGCGAGATCCTGCTCGGCGGCGACCGGATCGGCCAGGTCGGCTACGACGCGCTGCCCCCGCTGGCCCGCGACGTCTACGACCGGCTCGCCCCGCTGGGCCTCAACCTCGAACAGCGCACCATCCAGCGCGCGCTGCTCGACCTCGCGGCCCGGCCCGAGCTCACCGCCTGCTCGCACCTGCTCTGGGTGCTGCGATACCTGCTGCCCGACCACGCGGTCCGCCCGATCATGGGCTCCCGCCGCCTCGGCGAGCAGCACATCCAGGAGAGCTGGGACCTCGACCTCGGCCGGCACCAGCGCACCGTCATCGAGCTCGGCTACGAGGGTGTCACCGTCGAGCAGGTCCTCGAGCAACGCCTGCGCCAGGCGGCCTGGGACCCTAAGGCCACCGCCGCCACCGCGCTCAAAGCCGTCGAGCACTCCCTGCTCTTCCTGCGCAGCCCGCGGCTCACCGACGAGCTCGGCGCCCGGGCCGTGGAACTGCTCGCCGCGGAACGCACGGTCGACGAGGCCCCCGCGGTGCTGCGCCGCATCCGCCGGCTCCTCGCGCACTACCGCGCGACCGCCCCGGCGCTGCCGGCCTGGTGCGAAAGCTTCGTCACCGCCGGCTACGCGCACTACTGCACGCTGCTGCCCACCTCGTTCGTGGACGAGGACACCGGGGTACGCCAGGTGGGCGCGATGCTCGGTTTCCTGTTCAGCATGGAGAGCCTCGCGTTGTCGCTGGGCTGCGACCGTACCCAGCTGGAACTCGCGGTCCGCCAGGCCCACCCGGAGACGCCGGCGAAGATCGCGTTGCTCTGGGCGGCGCGCCACCAGCTGGGCGACCTGCTCCTGACCGACCTACGGGTACGCGTGGACGAGCTGCTCGCCAACCCGCTGGTCGTGCCGGCGTTCCCGAGGTACGTGAGCGGTTTCGTACAGGCCCTGGAACCGGTCCCCCGGCTCGCCCCGTTCGTGGTCGAGACGCTGTCCAAGGCGTTCGGCCGGCTCCCGGACCCGGTGCTGCTCCCCTGGCTGCCGACCCTGATCACCACGCTCCGCTCCCAGGCGGCGGAGCTGGTGCCGGTCCTGACCCGGGAAGCGGGCCGCACGTTCCCGGGCACCCTCGCGGCGCTGGACACCTGGACCGCCCCCTGGAACACGACGGCCGGCCCGGCGCCGGTCGTGGCCACTGCGCCGGGCGCCGCGGCCATCACGCCGCTGCTGGCCGCGCACCCCGCGACCACCGACGCGCTGGCGGCGTTGCTGGGCTGCGAGGGCGGGTGGACGCAGGCCGGGCCGGACGATGCCGCGGCCGTGCTGCTGGCGGCCCACCCGGAGACGGCCAGGGCGGTGGGAATCCTGATCGGAGCTTAGGGAGCGGCGGGGAGGTCGTCGAGGAATTCGCTGGTCGGGGCGAAGAACAGGGAGCCGGTCTTGGCGGTGGAGAAGTCGAGGATGCGGTCGTAGGTGCCGTAGGGGTCGCCCAGGAACATGCGGCGCAGCATCAGCTCGGGGACGTCCGGGGTGGCCGCGTACGCGATGTAATAGGTGCCGAACTCGCCCTTGCCGATCTCGCCGAACGGCATGTTGTCGCGCAGGATCTTGAGCTCGTTACCGTCCTTGTCCTCGACCACGTTGAGCACGAGGTGCGAGTTGGGGGCCTTCTCATCGTCCGGGATCTCGATGTTGTCGAGTTTGGTACGCCCGATGACGGCTTCCTGCTGTTCCACGGTGAGCTTGTTCCACGCGGACATGTCGTGGAGATACTTCTGCACCATGACGTAGCTGCCGCCGGCGAAGTCCGGGTCCTCGCCGGCGACCAGCACCGCTTGCTCGGCGATCGTGCCGGTGGGGTTCTCGGTGCCGTCGACGAAGCCGAGCAGGTCACGTTCGTCGAAGTACTTGAAGCCGTGCGTCTCGTCCACCACGTCCGCCGCGCCGGCGAGCCGCTGGACGATCTTGGTGGCCATCTCGAAGCAGACGTCGGGCTGGCCCGCGCGCAGGTGGAACAGCAGGTCGCCGGGGGTGGAGACCGCGGTGTGGGCGGGGCCCTTCCACTGCCGGAACGGGTGCAGCTGCGCGGGGCGGGGACCGGTGAACAGCCGGTCCCACAGCCGGGAGCCGATGCCGGTGACGCAGGACAGCTGCGCCGCCGGGACCCGGAAGCCGACCGAGCGCTGCAGTGCGCTGAGGTCCTCGAGCAGGTCGCGGACGACGGACTCACCGCCCTCGCGGACCGTCACCACGAGGAAGATCGCGGCGTCGGTGAGCGGTGCGAGCACCGCCTGGGAGGTAACGGTCGGTGCTACTGATCGAGGCGCGGTCACACGGCGCAGCGTATCGGGACCGGAGCGCGATAATCCTCCGGAGGTGGGCGCAATCACGAGGAGGCAGACGATGCAGCGGTTCGCGTTCGCGGGACGTACGTGTGTGATCACCGGCGCGGCCGGCGGGATCGGTGCGGCGCTCGCCCTCGACCTGGCCCGGCACCACGCCGTACTGGTGCTGGTGGACCGGGACGCCGACGGGCTGGCCCGGGTGGTGGACGCCGCCCGCGGGCTCGGCGCGCAGGCGGTGAGCGGCGAGGTGGTGGATCTGGGCGACGGCGGCGACCGGCTCGACCTGGCCGCGGCGGTCGAGGCCCGGCACGGTGGCGCCGATCTGCTCGTCAACAACGCCGGGGTGGCCTTGGGCGGCACGTTCGAGCAGGTCAGCATGGCCGACCACGACTGGCTGATGGCGATCAACCTGACCGCGGTGGTGCGCACCACCAAGGCTTTCCTGCCGCAGCTGCTGGCCCGGCCGGGGTCGCACGTCGTGAACATGTCCAGCCTGTTCGGGCTGGTGGCGCCGCCCGGCCAGGTGGCGTACGCGACGAGCAAGTTCGCGGTCCGGGGCTTCTCCGAGGCGCTGCGGCACGAGCTGGCCGGGCGCGGCGTCGGGGTGACCGTGGTGCATCCCGGCGGCGTGCGGACCAACATCGCCGTCAACGCCCGGCTCAGCGGGGCCGACGGGAAGCTCGCGGAGCAGACCCGGAAGTTCAACGAGAAAGCGCTCACCATGCCGCCGGAGCAGGCCGCGCGGCTGATCGTCGCGGCGGTCCGCTCCCGTAAGCCCCGCCTGGTGATCAGCCGGGCGGCCAAGGCGGGTGACCTCCTCGCCCGGGTCACGCCCGGCCACTACTGGGACGTGATCGCCCGCCTGCTGGGACCCCACGGCCTCTGAGCACTAGGGCCGGAAGTAGGCGAGGCGCTTCCGGTTCTGGCCGGCGATGCTGGTGAAGTCGCCGCCCGCGACCAGCAGGCCGTTGCCGGCGGTGAGGGCCCGGACCCCGATCACGCCGTTGGCCTGGGGTGCCCAGCCGGTCAGGGCACCGCGGCCCGAGATCGCGGCGAGTTTGACCCGGGAGATCGAACCGTCGCTGCACGTACCGTGGGCGCCGTTCTTCTCCGTCCGGCAGGCCCGGTCGAAGTGACCGCCGACGTAGACCGTGCCGCCGACGGTCGCGATCGAGGACGCGTCGCCGTCGAAGACCCGTTGCCAGCGCTGCTTCCCGTCGGTGCGGTAGGCGATCGCCCGGCCGCCCTGACCACCGGTGGCCGCGTAGACCCCGGCGGCGTCGGTGGCGATCGCGTTGACCTGGGCCGGGGGTTTCGGCAGGAAGCGCTTGGACGCGGCCCCGCTGGTGGCCGACAGCGCGGCCAGTCGCACGGTGCCGTTCACGCCGCCGACCTTGTGGAACGCACCGCCGGCGTAGACCGTGGCACCGGCCACCACCACCGCGTGCACCGCGTCGTCGGCTCTCGGTTTCCAGCCGCTGTCGAGGGTGTCCAGCGACAGCGAGAACGCGGCCAGGTTGCCCCGCTTCGCCCCGTCGACGGCCGAGAAACTGCCACCGGCATAGAGCCGGCCGTTGCCGGTGGCCAGCGCGTACGGCGTACCCGTCACCCGGTGCGCGAACGCGCCGACCACGCCGGTGCCGGCGTCGAGACGGGCCAGGTTGTCGCGGGGCAGACCGGAGATCGAGGTGAAGTCACCCCCGGCGTAGACGGACGTGTCGCTGACCGCCAGCGCCCGGACGGTGCGGTCGGCGCCGGGCGCCCAGGGCAGCAGTTGCCGCGACGACGTGTCGAACGCGGCCAGCCGGGCGCGCGGATAGGTTTGCCCGCCCCAGGCCACGCTCGTGAACGACCCGCCGACGTAGACGACGCTGCCGCTGGTCGCGACGGCGTACACCGATCCGTTGAACAGGGGTGCCTTCTCGGGGACGGCACCGGCCGCGAACGCGGGCGCGGGCGTCGCCGTGACGAGCGTGAGGGCGGCGGCGGTCAGCAGAACACGGGAAATACGCACACCGGAATCAACTATCCAGGCTGACCGGAAGACGCGCCGGAGCGGCCGGGGACAGCTCGTCGTCAGCCGGGCTCTGCGTGCGCAGGCCGAGCAGCGCCAGCCAGTCCACGAGCTGGCGGTGCACCGCGTCCGGGCCGATCAGCTCGCCCTGGGTGATCTGCCACTCGGCCGGGTGCACCAGCATCGCGTCGGTCTGCCAGCCACCCAGGCCGCCGTGCGAGCCGACCAGTTCCTCGAACGCCGCGACCTCGTCGGTCACCGGGTCGACCTTGCTGATCAGCACGAGGTCGCCGACGTGCTCGGCCTCCTGGTGGCGCAGCAGGTCGGCGCGGGCGTGCGGGCCGTACGGCAGGAGCGGGTCGATGCCCTCGACCTCGCCGTCGGTGAGCCGCTGCCGGCCGCCCGGACCGTACGCGACCGGGGCGCCGTCCTCGCGCACCACGACCAGGCCGACGCCGGGATGCCCGGCGAGCCCTGCGACGAGCTGCGGGTAGGCGCGGTCGATCCGGTCCTTCTCGAGTCGCTCCTTGAAGCGGGTGAGGTAGACCAGCGACAGGTTGCCGGACGAGACCACCAGCAGCGGCGCGACCGGCGACGGCGGGAACTCCGGCTCCTCGGTCGCCTCCTGCTCGGCGGCGGAGGCCGGTGCGTCGGCCTGATCGGGCACGGCGAAACGTTCCACGGCCTGGTCGAGCGTCTCACCGTGCCGCTGGCGGAACGTGGCGCCCTGGCTCTGCCCGTGGTCGGAGAGCACCACGATCCGGTACGCCCGGGCCGCCTCCGGGCCGAGCCGTTCCAGTACGCCGAGCATCCGGTCGAGGTTCTCCAGCTGGCGCATCGACTCCGGGCGGGCCGGGCCGGCGTGATGCGCGACCTCGTCGTAGTCGACCAGGTCGCAGTAGACGGCCGGGGCACCGCGGGCCATCTGCTCGGCGATCAGCGACACGTTCACGTCACGCAGCAGCATGGCCGCCGGGCGCAGGGCCAGGAACGCGCCCGAGCGGCTGACCCGGGGCAGCAGGTTCCGCCGGCGCTGCAGCCGGGCCTGGTACAGCTCGACGGCCACTTCGCCGACGCCCAGCACCAGCGCCCGGGTGAACCCGAACGGGCTGGCCATGAACGCCGCCCAGCCCCGCGCGGAGCGGCCGGGCAGCGCTGCGGAGCTGACCGTGAGCAGGTTGATCGCCGCGTCCCCGTTGAACGCGTTGCCGATACTCACGCCACCGTCGCGCAGCAGCCCGCGACCGTCGGAGAGGCGGGGCTGGATCACCGCCGCGTCCCGGGGCCGGTTGGAGACCAGCAGCTTGCCGGTCTCCTTCTCGTACCAGCGGAACGCCGGGATCTGCCGGGAGGCGCCGTGCAGGATGCCGGCCTGCGACGCGGGGGTGGTCGACGGGATCCCGGTGTGCCAGCCGCGCATGGCGTGCGTGCCCGTCCGCAGCCACCGGCCCAGGGTGGGCAGGTTGCCGGCCCGGACCGCCCAGCGCAGCACCGGCTCGCTGACGCCGTCGAGCTGGATCATCAGCAGGCCGGGCTCGGTGCCGGGCTCCGGGCGGCGCAGCGTGAACAGGCTGCCACCGGCCTGCCGGGCCTGGCGGCGGCGGATCGCCCGCATGAGCCGCCGGGCCTCCTTCATGAACGTGTCCTCGGTGCCGCTGTCGACCATCCAGTCGAGGATCGCGGCGCCGACCACCGCGCAGAACGCGGCGACCCCGACGGTGGGCCAGCCGCTGAGCCGCTTGGACGGGTCCAGCTCCAGGGCGACCGCCATGACGATGACCTGGGCGACGACGCCGAGCAGCATCGCGCCCCACCCGCCGAGCGCGGTCACCCCGAACAGCAGCAACGGGCGCAGCACGGCACCGACCACGGAGACGAGGATGACCAGACCCAGGGTGCCGATGACGTCGGTGCTGCGGACCCCGGGCATCAGCCACAGGGTGAAGAACAGCACGACGAACGTGATCAGGCCGTTGCGCAGGACCGCCTTGGCCCGATCGAGCACGCGGGGCCAGGCGACCAGCCCACGCAGCTCGGTCCGGCGTTTCCGAGGAGGTTGTACGGCCACCGCAAAACGATCGCACAAGCGGCGCCGACCGCGCTCACCACGAGGTGAAGCCCACTCCCCCGAAGGGATGAACGCACATCTTTCCCGCACCGGACCGGGGTAGCTTCACGGGCCTATGGTCAGACGACTTCTTGCCGCCATGACGTTGCTCCTCGCCGGTTGTTCGGCTCCCGCCACCCCGGATCCCACCCCGTCGACGACCGCACCGGCCGCGCCGAAAATTGTCGGCTACTTCGCCACCTGGGGCGTCTACGGCCGCAATTACCAGGTCCGTGACCTCGAGACCAGCGGATCGGCCGCCCGCCTGACCCATCTGATGTACGCGTTCGGCACGGTCGACGGCGGCGGTTGCGCACCCGGTGATCCGTGGGCCGACTACGACAAGCCGGTCGCCGCCGGGGACAGTGTCGACGGGGTGGCCGACGTACCCGGCAAGGGTCTGCGGGGTAATTTCGGGCAGCTTCGCAAGCTCAAGCAGAAGCACCCCGGCCTGCGGATCCTGTGGTCGTTCGGCGGTTGGACGGGCTCCGCCGGGTTCACCGCTGCGGCGAAGGATCCGGCGGCGTTCGCGCGGTCGTGCGCCGCACTGCTGGACGATCCGCGCTGGGCCGGGGTCTTCGACGGCATCGACCTCGACTGGGAGTACCCGAACGCCTGCGGCCTGAGCTGCGACACGAGCGGGCCGGACGCGCTGAGCGCGCTGGTCTCCGCGCTGCGCACCCGGCTCGGCGAGACCTCCCTCATCACCGCGGCGGTCCCCGGTGACCTGGCGAAACTCTCCGCCACGGACTATGCCGGGGTGGCCGGGCAGGCCGACTGGCTCGGTGCGATGACCTACGACTTCTTCGGCACCGGGGATTCGCCGGGGCCGACCGCGCCGCATTCGCCGCTCACCGCGTACCCCGGGATCCCGAAAGAGACGGCGACCACCGACGCGGCGGTCCGGGGACTGCGGGATCTGGGGATCCCGCCCGAGAAGATCCTTCTCGGTGTCGGTTTCTACGGCCGGGGCTGGACCGGCGTCGCCTCGCCGGCGCCGGGCGCCACCGCGACCGGCGCCGCGCGGGGCACCTACGAGAAGGGTCTCGAGGACTACGACGTGCTGAGCCGCACCTGCCCACCGACCGGCACGGTGGGCGGCACAGCCTACGCGTTCTGCCGCGGCCAGTGGTGGAGTTACGACACCCCCGAGACCATCAGGGCCAAGATGGGGTACGCCCGCGGCAACCGGCTCGGCGGCGCGTTCGCCTGGGAACTGTCCGGTGACACCGGCGATGCCGCGCTGCTGCGGGCGATGGCGGACGGGCTCAGCTGAGGTTCGCGGCCCATACGTCGTCCAGGAGGCCCTGGAACTGGTCGTTGTCGCGGTAGGCGCCCTTGCCGCCGACGCTGAGCGGGAAGTCGTTGGTGACCGAGAGCTGCGCCGGGATGGGCTGGGTGCCACGGTCGACCCCGTCGACGAGCACGCTCAGCGCGCTGCCCCGGCGCCGGCACTCGATGTCGTGCCAGTGTCCGTCCGCGACGGAGACCGAGCTCCGGACGATCTCGATGCCGGGTTTCCGGTCGTCCACCAGCACGCAGCTCGGGTGCCCGGCGTCGCCGTCGATCTGCAGCTTCCACTGGCTGCTCGCGGTCGAGTAGCCCTTCTGCAGGATGTTCTGGCCGCTGGAGGTCTGACTGGGCGCCAGCAGCACCGTCGCGCCGAACGCGAACGGCCGGTTGCCCGGGTTGAGCGCGTCGGAGCTGGCGCTCTGCAGGGTGGCGTGCGGGCAGGTGGACCGTTTGGCCTGGCCGGCGGCGCATTTCGCCGGGAAGCGCAGGGCCTGGCCGCTGCGGTGCGGAACCGGCTCGACGGTGCCCCCGCTGCCCGCGACGAGGCGCAACGTGTGGCCGTTGCCGGACTCGTCCGCGATGCCGCTGGCCCGGCCGCCGTCGAAGGTGTACCGCACCACGACCGACCCCGGATCGGGGTCCGCGGGCGCGGCGAACGCTGGTGCGGCGGGGGTCACGGGGCCGAGCATCAGCCCGGCGAGGACCACAGGAAGAACGACACGACGATATGTCATGTCCGAATTATTACTTGTGAACCAATTTTTCGGTGGATCACGGGCTGCGCCGGGCGGGCGATCCCCGCCCGGCGCTCGCCGTGATCAACCCACGTGGGCGACGCCCTCGCCGGACGGGAGGTCTTCCTTGCGGACCTTGATGAAGACCGCGGCCACCACCGCGGCCACCAGGATCAGCGCGGCCGACCAGGTGAACGCGTGCGAATAGCCGTCCACCTGGGCCATCCGTGCGGCCCGGACCGCCTCCTCGGGACCTGCCGACGGGTTGGCCAGCAGATACGCGGTGATGGCACTGGTCGCGATCGTGTTGAGCAGCGCGGTGCCGAGCGAGCCACCGATCTGCTGCGTCGCGTTCAGCGCCGCGCTCGCCGCACCCGCGTCGTGCTCCGGCACACCGACCAGCGCGAGGCTGGACAGCGGCACGAACGTGAAGCCCAGGCCGAGGCCGAGCAGGATCTGCGCCGGGAACAGGTGGGCCCAGAACGACGTGTCGATGTCGATGAACCGCAGCATCACCATGCCCGCCGCGGCCAGGATCGGGCCGAGGATCATCAACGGCTTGGGACCCGTACGGGGCAGCGCGTTGGACGCGACCGTGGCCGCGATCAGCACACCGACCGTGACCGGCAGCGAGGCGAAGCCCGTCTTCAACGGCGTGTAACCGAGCACGCCCTGCAGGTAGAGCGCGAGGAACAGGAAGGCACCGAAGAGGCCGGCGCCGACCAGGACCGAGGTGAGGTACGCCCCGCCGCGGTTGCGGTCCAGCACGATGCGCAGCGGCAGCAGCGGGTTCTTCGTGCGCGTCTCGACGAACACGAACGCGATCAGCAGCGCGATGCCGGCCCCGATGAAGCCCCACGTGGTGCCGGAGCTCCAGCCCTGACCCGCCTTGGCCGCCTCGGTGAATCCGTAGACCAGCGAGGTGAGACCCAGCGTGACGATGACCGCGCCGGGGATGTCGTACGACGTGTCGCCGTGCGCCCGGCTCTCCGGGACGACCCGGATGGCGAGGACGAGCGCGAGCAGGGCGATCGGGATGTTGACCAGCAGGCACCAGCGCCAGCTCACGTACTCGGTGAGCACGCCGCCGAGCAGCAGGCCGACCGCGGAGCCACCGCCGGCGATCGCGCCGTACACCGCGAAGGCCTTGGCCCGTTCCTTGGCGTCGACGAACAGCACGGTCAGCAGCGCGAGCGCGGCGGGCGCGAGCAGTGCGCCGAAGCCACCCTGCAGCGCGCGGGCGGCGAAGAGCAGCGGGCCGGTGGTGGCGAGACCGCCGATGGCCGAGGCCACGGCGAAACCGATCGCGCCGACCATGAAGGTCCGCTTGCGACCCCAGTAGTCGGCGATCCGGCCGCCGAGCAGCAGCAGCCCGCCGAACGCGAGCGTGTATGCGGTGACGACCCACTGCTGGTCGGCCTCGGTGATGCCGAGGTCGTCGCGGGCGCTGGGCAGGGCGATGTTCACGATGGTGGCGTCGAGGACGACCATCAGCTGCGAGATGGCGATGACGCCGAGAGCGGCCCAGCGGCGCGGGTAGAGCGCGGGCTCGGAATCCGCACGGGTTTCCGGGGCAGCGGACATGAAAACAGGCCTTCCGGTGGTCGATGGAGCCGTCGAACACCAGCCCCCGAGCCACCGACACTACTGAGATCCGCGCCCGAACATATGTTCTGAACAGGGAAATGAGACGGGTGTCGCAAACCTGTTTGGAGCGGCGCGGGGCCCCTCGAAGAAGGGCCCCGCGGCGAGGGTCACTCCTCCTCGCCGCCGCCGTCCTCATCCTCGAAGATCTCTTCCATGACCTCGCCGGCCAGGTAACCCGCCGCCATGCCACCGGCGACACCCGCGACGACACCGCCGACGCCCGGACCGCCGTGCCCGCCGCCGTGATGACCGCCGCCGTGGCCGTAGCCGCCGCCGTGGCCGCCGCCGTAGGCCGGCTGCCCGTAGCCACCGCCGTGCCCGCCGTACGCCGGCTGCCCATAACCCGGCTGCCCATAACCCGGCTGCCCATAACCCGGCTGGCCGTAACCGGGCTGCTGGCCGTAGCCGTAACCGGGGCGGCTCTGGTGGGCGCTCAGGGCCTCGCGGACCCAGCCGTCGACGACCTGGGCCCAGTCGGCCGACTCGGCGTCGCTGTGCGGCACCGTGTAGCGCCCGAACGAGTCGTGGCCGCCGCTGAACATGCCACCGCGCTTGTCGAACTCCAGGACGATCTCGACCGTCTGCGGGTTGGTCACGAACGTGAGCTCGACCTCGTTGATGCCCTGCGCGTACTGCGGGGCCGGGAAGTACTCGATCTCCTGGTAGAACGGGAGCGCCTGGTGCACGCCCATGATCTGGCCGTACTCCAGGTCGGCGTGCTTGAACCGGAAGCCCAGCCGGGCGAACGCCTCGAGGATGCGCTCCTGGATCGGCAGCGGATGCACGGCCACCGCGTCGAGGTCACCCTTGTCGACCGCCTTGGCGATGGACACCTCGGTGCGCACACCCATCGTCATGCCGCGCAGGTGCTGCCCGTACACCGCGGTGATCGGGGTTTCCCACGGCATGATGATCTGGAACGGCAGCGACAGGCGCTGACCCTCGGCCAGGCGCATCGGCCCGCTCACGCCGACCCGGTGGAACTCGCCGTTGGCGACGTGGTCCCCGCCGCCGCTCTCGATCTCGACCCGGGTGACGAGCCCGAGCGTGATGTGCTCGATGTCGACGTCGTGGTTGCCGCCCACCAGGTTCACGTGGCCGGTCAGCGGGGCACCGGGCCGGGTGTTCATGTCGCTCAGCACGGTGTCGACACTCGGGCCGCCCACTCCGAAGGCACCCAGCATCTTCTTGAAGCCCACGAACTCCCCCTACACAGGACTGTCAGGTCGGGCAGAAGCTAACAAGTCAGGCTGGGATGTTGCTGAGAGTGGGCGTAGCCGCACCCCGGTGATCGCGCGCCCGGTGACCTCGGTGACCTCGGCGGAATGCCCGTCCAGCGTGACCGTCTCGCCCGGGGCGTCGGGGATGTGCCCGAGCAGCGACAGCATGAGTCCGGCCACTGTGGTGTATCCGCTGCCGAGCGCGTCGGCGGCGACACCGAGGTCCGGCAGATCGTGGATCGGGAACGTGCCCGGCAGCAGCATCGCGCCGTCCGGTTCCCGGATCACACCGAGCACGTCGGCGTCGGTCTCGTCGTAGATCTCGCCGATCACCTCCTCGACGAGGTCCTCCATGGTGACGAGCCCACCGGCCGTACCGTGTTCGTCCACCACGAGGGCCAGCTGCTGACGCTGCAGGCGCATCTCCTTCATGGCGTCGACGATCTTGATGGTGCCGGGCAGGAAGAGCGGCTCGAACACGTACGCGATGACCGGCCCCCGCACCCCGACCAGATCGCGCAGATGCACCACGCCGTGCACGTCGTCGAGCCCGAGCGGGCCGACCACCGGGGCCCGCGAGCGCCCGGCCTCGACCAGTTGCTTGAGCGCGTCCTCGGCCCGCAGCACCGCCGGCAGCGTGAAGACGTCACGGCGGGGCACGAAGATCTCCCGCAGGGTCCGGTCGGCGATCTCGAAGGCGCCGCTGATGATGGTGCGCTGCTCGGCGGAGAAGTCCTCCTGCCCGGCGACGATCTCGCGGATCTCCTCGCTGCTCACCTCGTCCCGGGCCGCGGACGGGTCGGCGCCGGAGAGCCGCACCACCACGTCGGAGGCCTTACCGAGCAACCAGACCGCGGGCCGGGTGACGGTGGCCAGGATGTCGAGCGGCCGGGCCACGGCAAGCGCCCACTGCTCCGCACGCTGCATGGCGATCCGTTTGGGCGCCAGCTCGCCGACCACCAGGGTGAAGAACGCCAGCACCAGGGTGACCAGGACGATCGCGACCGGGTCGGCGAGGCTGCCGAGGAAGCCGAGCGGGCCGATCAGCGGCTGGGCCAGCGAGACGGCCGCCGCCGCCGAGGCGAGGAACCCGGCGAGCGTGATGCCGATCTGGATGGTGGCCAGGAACCGGTTGGGGTCGCGGGCGAGCCGGGCCAGCGTGGCCCCGGTCCGGGTCTCGCGTTCGAGCCTCTGCAACTGGCTCTCGCGCAGCGAGACCAGCGCCATCTCACTGCCGGCGAAGACCGCGTTGAGCAGAACCAGCACCACGACGAGTGCGATCTGCCCGCTATAACCACTCATCCCCGGCCTGTACCCATCCGCACGATCGCGGACACGTCAGGAAAGGCGGTCGAGCCAGCGGTCCAGCAGGGCGGTCTCGGCGGGTTCGAGCACGTCGGTGCCCGAGACGGCGAGCTGGGAACGCAACCTCGTCGCGGCCGCCGCCACCGAGGCTTCCTTTTCCACGACCGCGGGCGAGGCCAGCACGGCGGCGAACACCGCGTCCCGCATGCGGTGCGACAGGCCGGGGTCGTCGAACAGCTCGGGTTGGGCCACGAGGCTGAGCGCGAGGCCGATGTTCGCCGGCAGGATCAGCTGGGCGGCGAGGTGGGGCGCGATCCGCAGCGCGCCGATGGCCGAGCAGCGCAGCAGGGACGCCTCCAGCAGTTCCATGATCCGCTGCCGGGTCTGCGCGTGCGACCGCGGGCGTGGCGCGAACATCAGCTGATAGAGCGCCGGGTTGTCGCGAGCGAACACCATGTGGTCGTCCCATCCGGTACGCAGGTCGGCCACCGGATCACCGGTCTGCGCGAGCGCGGCCTTCTGCTCGGCGTACCGGCGCAGGCCGTCGTCGGCGAGCGCGTCCAGCAGGCCGTCCTTGTCCCCGAACAGCCGGTAGAGCACCGGCTGGGTGACCCCGACCGCCTCGCACACCGCCCGGGTGGCGATCTCGTTGCCGGGCGACGCCACCAGTTGCCGCTCGGCGGCGGCGATCATCGCGGCCCGCACGTCGGGCGTGATCGTGGTCATGAATCAATGCTACGCCAAAACCCTAGCGACGGTACGACTCCCGTGCTACGTTCGTCATATCAGCGCTACGGTTCATTGATATCAACGCTAAGGAGCACGGCATGAGCGAGCAACGGGTAGCGGTCGTCACCGGTGGTTCCCGCGGCATCGGTCGCGCGATCGCCACGAAACTGGCGGCCCAGGGCACCGCGGTCGTCGTCGGTTACGCCGGTGGGGCCGAGGCGGCCGCCCAGGTCGTCGGCGAGATCACCACCGCCGGCGGCCGGGCGGTCGCGGCGCGGGCCGACGTCGCGGACGAGCACCAGGTCGCCGCCATGTTCGACACCGCCACCGAGACGTTCGGCGGCGTGGACGTCGTGGTCAACTCGGCCGGCGTGATGGCGCTCTCCCCCATCGCCGACCTCGACCTCGACGACCTCGACCGGATGCACCGCACCAACATCCGCGGCACGTTCGTGGTGGCCCGCGAGGCCGCCCGCCGGCTGCGCACCGGGGGCGCGTTCATCGGCGTCTCCACCTCGATCGTCGGCCTGCAGTTCCCCGGCTACGGCGGCTACGCGGCCAGCAAGGGCGCGGTCGAGGCGATGACCCTGATCCTCGCCCGCGAACTGCGTGGACGGGACATCACCGCGAACACCGTCGCCCCCGGCCCGACCGCCACCGACCTCTTCCTCGACGGCAAGGACCAGGCCACCATCGACCACCTCGCCAAGCAGCCCCCGCTCGAACGCCTCGGCGCCCCCGGCGACATCGCCGAGGTCGTCGCGTTCCTCGCCGGCCCCGGCGGCCGCTGGGTCAACGGCCAGGTCGTCCGCGCGAACGGCGGGATCGTCTGATGGCCACCGTCCTCGTCACCGGCGCGTCCAGCGGCTTCGGCCGGCTCACCGCCGTCGCCCTGAACGCTGCGGGCCACCGGGTCGCCGCCGGGATGCGCGACATCGCCGGCCGCAACGCCACCGCCGCGGCGGACCTCGAAGGCATGGCGGTCGAGCTCGACGTGCAGTCCCAGGAGTCCGTCGACGCCGCGATCGCCACCGTCCTCGGCCGGCACGGCCACCTCGACGTCGTCGTGCACAACGCCGGCCACATGGTGCTCGGCCCGGCCGAGGCGTTCAGCCCCGAGGAGCTGGCCGCGGTCTACGACGTCAACGTGCTCGGCACCCAGCGGGTCAACCGCGCCGCCCTGCCGCACCTGCGGGCCCAGGGCTCCGGCCTGCTGGTCTGGGTCGGCAGCTCGTCCACCCGGGGCGGCCACCCGCCGTTCCTGGCGCCCTATTTCGCCGCCAAGGCCGCCATGGACGCCCTCGCGGAGAGTTATGCCGGTGAGCTGATCCGCTTCGGCATCGGCACCTCGATCGTCGTGCCCGGCGCGTTCACGTCGGGCACCAACCACTTCGCCCACGCCGGCACGCCCGCGGACCAGGACCGCGAGCGGGCCTACGACGGGTTGTACGGCGACCTGCGGGCCGGGCTCGGCGACCGCCTCGCCGCTCTGATCCCGCCCGGCAGCGAGGCGCAGAGCGTCGCCGACGAGATCGTGCGCGTCATCGGCCTGCCGGCCGGTGACCGCCCGTTCCGCACCCACGTCGACCCCAGCCGGGACGGCAGCGAGGTCGTCTCGGTGGTCGCCGACCGCATCCGGCACGAGTTCTACCACCGCGTCGGCCTCGCCGACCTGCTGTCCGCCCATTCCGCGCTCTGATCCGCACTTCGAGAGGAAAGACCATGCCCTTCGCCAACCTCAAGGTTCCCGCCGGCACCCTGACCACCGAGTCCAAGAAGAAGCTGATCGACGCCGTCACCGATGCCTACGCCGGCGTGTACGGCGAGCGGGCCCGCGCCACGACCCTGGTCCTCGTCGAGGAGGTCACGGACGGCGGCTGGGGCCTCGGCGGCACCGTGCTGACCGCCGAGATGCTGGGTACGAACTAGGTGGCTGGTGTTAAACAGGGGTTTGATCGGCGTAGCCGATCGACCCCTGTTGTGGGTCGGGGCGGTTGGTGTGTTGCGGATGTGTTCGGCGGTGTCCGTGGGATGTGTTGGTGGGTAGGGGTTGTAGGTCTTGCCAGAGGCTCACCGGTGTCCGGTAGTGGGTCCTGTGGGAGCTCGCTCGCGGTCAGGCGATTGCCCAGCCGCCTTGGTCTTGGTTGTGGGTGAGTCCAACGGTGGCGAGCCGGGCGAGGTTGGTGGCGGCGGCCAGCAGGGTGAAGTCCGCGGCGACGCGGGGCAAACCGCGCATGCGGGCGCGGCGTCCGCCGTGCCGGCGGCGCATCAGATGGGCGATCTTGCGTTCGACTTTGGGGCGGGTGGCCCGGTAGTCGGCTTTCCAGGCCGGGTCCTGCTGGCGGGTCCGGGCTGTGGTGAGATGCGTTTCCCAATGGCTGATGGTGATGTGCCGGCCGGTCTTGGACGTGGTGCACTGCGCTCGCAGGGGGCAGTCGGTGCAGGCCGCACCGAAGTCGGCTTGCCCGGCATGACGGGGGTGTTCGTTGACCCGCCGGATCCCGATAGTGACCTGGTCCGGGCAGGTCACCGTGCCGGCGCCGAGGTCGATGACGAACCGGTCCTTGGTGAATCCGCCGGCCGGTGAGTTCGGCGGCTGGACCTTGGTTTTGATGTCGATCCCGGCCTCATGCAGCCGTTGCAGGACGTCACCGGCGCCATAGGCGGCGTCACCGTAAACAGCGGCGTCCCCTGCCACCTCGCCCGCCGGTGTGCTCTCGGCAGCGGGCGGGTCGGTGAGGTCGGTGATCAGGTCGGCGGCCGGCTGAGCGTCGCCGGTGTTCCCGGCGGTCACCCTGGTGGCGGTGATGATCTCACTGTCCGGATCGAGGGCGAGGTGGCCTTTATAACCGTCGAACCCGCGGTGGCTGGTCTTATGCCCGTGCCGGGCCTGCGGGTCGACCGTCGAGATCACCCGGTCTTTGGCGACTTTCCGGGCGATCCGCAGCAGCCCGTCGTCGCCGGTTTCCAGGTCCTGACCCAGCACGGTGGCCAGCAACGTCATCGCCTGCGTCACGGGTTCAGGTAGATCCTCGCGCCCGTCCAGGGCTGCGAGCAGGGCGTAACCGTCGCGGGCCCGCGAATCGATCAACGCCTCCCGGGCGCTCTTGTCGTCCCAGTCCACGACCGGTTTGCCGGTGGCGGTGTAGTCATCACCGCTGGACAACACCGCCCGCAACTCGCCGGCCAGAACCCGGCCGGCCGCCGTGAGCAGCCCCCGGACCGCCGAACGGATCAACGTAATGGTGTCCATCGTGGCGACCGCGTCATACAACGGTGTCGAATCCAGAACCCGGCGCCGGCCCACCAGCCCAGCCTGCCCGGCCGCCGCAAGAGCAACCTCGAAGATCCGGTCCGGGCGGCCGGACCGGCGTAACCGTTCCCGCATATCGACCAGCACCGTGTGAGCGAACCCGGCCCGCGCAGCACCGTCCCAGCCACCGACTCCTGCGGCGTATCGCCACCGGACGTCGAACGCGAACCGGTCCACGGCCTCACGGTCGGAGAGCCCCTCCAGGCGCTGCAGCACCATCACCGCCGCGACCACCGACGGTGGCACCGACCGGCGCCCGACCCGGGCGAACAAGTCGGTGAACATGCTGTCCGGGAACAGGCGGTCACGATGCTCATGCAGGAACGCGTAGATCGAGTTCGCCGGCAGCGACTCTGCGCAGAACCGGCTGACCGGATCCAACAGGTCCAGCTGCTGCGACGCTTTACCCAACGTCATCCCAGCAAACTACCTGATATAGATAGAAAACGATGACCGCCATGCTGGTGGCAGTCATCGTTTAACACCAGTCACCTAGGGTCTGTTTTGGAAGTGGAGACGGGCTGCGGCGAGGCCCAGCCGCCGTCTGGCCGCACGCCGAAATCGCTCGGATACAACACCGGTATCCGCCCAATTCCGGTGCACACCCAGACGACACCTGGACCGCGCCTCGCCTCGGCCCCACTTCCAAAACAGACCCTAGACGCGGGTGACCGCTGCCCTCGCCGCCGCCGGGTCGGCCGCGGCGAGGGCCTTCTGCGCCGCTTCCCGGCATTCCCGCAGGGTGTGCGCGGCCAGTGCCGCGCGCACCGCCGGGATCGCCGCCGGGGTCATCGAGAGGCTGGTCACGCCCAGGCCGGCGAGCACCACCGCGAACGCGGGATCGGCCGCCGCCTCGCCGCAGACACCGACCGGCCGGCCCACCGCCGTGCCCGCCGTGGCGCACAGTTCGACCAGCGACAGCAGCGCCGGTTGCCACGGGTCGAGCAGGTCGGCGAGTTCGCCGCTGCGGCGGTCGGCGGCGAACGCGTACTGGCTCAGGTCGTTGGTGCCGACGCTGAGGAAGTCCACGACGTCGAGGATCGCGGCCGCCCGGACCGCCGCGGCCGGCACCTCGACCATCACGCCGACGGTGGCCAGGCCGGCCTCCCGGCAGAGCGCGCCGAACTGGGCCGCCTCGGCCACGGTCGTGACCATGGGGGCCATCACCTCGACCCGGGCCGTGCAGTCCCGGGCCGCCGCCGCGATCGCCGTGATCTGGGTCCGCAGGATCTCGGCCCGGCCGCGGGCGAGCCGCAGCCCGCGCAGGCCCAGCGCCGGGTTCGGCTCGTCGCCGGTGGGCAGGAACGGCAGCGGTTTGTCCGAGCCCGCGTCGAGGGTGCGGACCACCACCCGGCGGCCCGGCATCGCCGCGAACACCTGCGCGTACGCGGCGGCCTGCTCCTCGCCGGTGGGCGGGTCGACATGGTGCTGGAACAGCAGCTCGGTGCGGAAGAGGCCGACCCCCTCGGCGTGCGCGCCGGCCAGCTCGGCGGCGCCACCGATGTTGGCGAGCAGGGCCACGGGGTGGCCGTCGGCGGTGCGTCCCCGCAGGTCACCCGACTCTTCCCGGGCCGCGGCGGCGCGTTGTTCCGGCGCCGTGGCCGCGCTGCCGACCATGACCCGCCCGGCCCCGCCGTCCACCGTGACCACGGTGCCGTCGCCGATGGTGAGCGCTTCCCCGCACGCCACGACCGTGGGCAGGCCGCGGGCCCGGGCGAGGATCGCCGTGTGGCTGACGAAACTGCCCGCCGACGTGACCACGGCCAGCACCTGCCGCGGGTCCAGCAGCGCCACGTCGGCCGGCGCCAGATCCACCGCGACCAGCACGTACGGATGACCAGGCGCGGGCAGCGCGGGCATCGGCAGCCCGAGCGCGTACGCGACCACCCGGTCCCGCAGGTCGTCGAGGTCGGCGGCCCGGGCGGCGAGCAGACCCCCGGCCGCGATCAGCACCGCCCGGTGCCCGGCGAGGACCGCGGCGACCGCATGCGGGGCCTCGTGCCCGGCCCGCACCGCCTCGGCCACCCCGGCGCGCAGCGTCCGGTCCCCGGCCATGCCCGCCTGGGCCGCCAGGATCTCCGCGGTGGTGGGATCGTCGGCGGCGGCCGCCCGGCGCGCGATGTCGTCGCGGACCGCGTCCATGGCGGCGTACGCCCGGTCCACCTCACGGTCCGGGTCGGTCACCGGCCGGGGAGCGGGCAACCGGGGCGGATCCCCCAGCCGGTACGCCGGGCCGGTGGCTGTCCCGGAGCTGGCGCCCAGACCGCGGAGCACCTCAGGCACCGGCGACGTCCAGGTCGGTCGCGAACAGGTCGGCGAGGCTGGCGAGCGACTCGGCCGCCCCGTCGCCGTACGCCTCGAGGATGATCTCGGTGCCGCAGAGCGCGCCGAGCCCGAGCAGCGCGAGCATGCTGTCGGCGGGGACCGGCGGCCGGTCCAGCGTGCGGACGGTGATCCGGGTGGGCAGTTCGGCGGCAGCCCCGGCGATCCGGGCGGCGGCGCGCATGTGCAGACCGGCCCGCCCGGCGAGCAGTACGGTCCGGATCACGAGTTGTCGCTTTCCTCGAGCATGGCCAGCACCGCGGCCGGGTCGGTGGCGGCCCGCAGTGCCTCGGCCCGCCCTGGGTCGAGCAGGATCCGGGCGAGCTGGGAGAGCAGCTCCACGTGCCCGTCGCCCCGGGCCGCGATCGCGACGCAGACGGTCACCCGGTCGCCCTCCCAGTCGACGCCGTCCGGGAAGCGCAGCACCGCCAGCGAGTCACGGCGGACCAGGTCGCGGGACTTGTCGAGACCGTGCGGGATCGCGACGCCCTCCCCGACATAGGTGGACATGGCCCATTCCCGGTCCAGCATGGCCTCGCGGTACGAGGGGTGGACCGCACCGATCTCCTCCAGCACGTCGGCACAGCGGTGGATGGCGGCGGCCCGGTCGGCGGCCACCTCCCGCATGCGTACGGCGCGTATGTCGAGCACGCCCCCGATGTTCGTCGTCATCCGGCCAGCCTCACCAGCGCACGTCCCAGCACCCCGTCATTGTCCCCGTCCATCCAGCTGACCACCAGCGCCGGAGGGTCCCCGGCGGGCAGCTCGAGGGGTTCGGCGTTGGTCACGATGAGCACGCCGTGCACCTGCAGCCCGGCGAACACACGATAGGCGTCGGCCACCGCGACGGTGGACAACGGTCCACTGTGTACATATCGCAGGGCGATGCCGCAGAGCCGGTGGAAAGCGCCCGCGAGCAGGTTGCTCCCATGGTCACCGGGGACCCACTGCAGGCTGGCGGCGGTGCCGCGGAGCGCGTCGATCACGGATTTCTCGTACCCGACCCGGCGCAGCTCGATCTGCCGAAGCGGGTCGAGCAGCGCGATCAACCGGCCGCGCTGGGCTTTCGGCATCGCGTCGAGCAGGATCGCGAGGTTCTCCGGGCCACCACGGGCGAGTTGCGGCCGGGCCCGTTCGTCGGGCAGCACCGCCAGCACCGCCGCGGCCTCGACGGTGGGCAGCAGCGCCAGCTCCGCGGCCAGCCGGCCGTCGTCGAGATGGCCCAGCAGCGCGAGCCGGCGGCCCGGATCGGTCGCGATGATCATCCGGGCGATCAGCCGCCCGTCCATGGCCGCGAGCAGCCGGTCGATCCGGTCCTTCGGCATGGCGACGAGCACGCCGGCGGCACGCTGCGGTGGCGAGGCCCGGAGCATGGTCACGACGTGGTCCGTCGGCAGGGAGCCGAGCACGGTCAGCTCCCCGGCGTACCGAAGACGACGCCGCCCTGCTTGACGGCGGCGACGACCCGGGCCACCGCGGGGTCGCCGAGGAAGAGGCGGAAGCCGACCACGACCGAGCCGGGTGCGCCCGCCCGGGCGCGTTCGGCGAGGCCCAGCTGGCAGAGCACGACGTCGGCGTCGTCCGGGATCGACGCGACCGGGTGATGCTCCACGAGCACCGGGAGGTTGCGCAGCTCGCGCCGCAGCTGACCGGCCAGCATCACGCTGCTGCCCATCCCCGCGTCGCAGGCCACCACGACCTTGCGGATGCTGCCGCCCTGGATGCTGGTCATGTCAGAGTTCCTCCTCGCCGCGGGTCAGCCGGCCGAAGCCCAGCAGCAGCGACCCGATCACGAACGAGACCGCCGCGGCGACGGCGACCCCGGCGAGCACCCCGAAATAGCCACCCCGCGGGGTCTCGGCGAGGTAGGCGAAGATGCTGCCCGGCGACGGGGTGGCCACCAGGCCGGCACCGGTGGCCATGAACGTCACGATGCCCGCCGCCCCGCCGGAGATCGCGGCCAGCACCATGCTCGGCTTCATCAGGACGTACGGGAAATAGATCTCGTGGATCCCGCCGAGGAACTGGATCGCCATGGCGGCGGGCACGCTCGGCCGCAGCGATCGCGGCCCGAACAGCAGGTAGGCGAGCAGGATCCCGAGGCCCGGACCGGGATTGGTCTCGAGCATGAACAGCACCGACCGGCCGTGGTCCGAGGAGTCGGCGATCCCGAGCGGGCCCAGCACCCCGTGGTTGACGGCGTTGTTGAGGAACAGCACCTTGGCCGGCTCGATCAGCACCGCCGCGAACGGCAGCAGGTGGTGCTCGATCAGGAACCGCACCCCGTCGCCGGCCGCGTCGGTGAAGACCCGCATGACCGGGCCGACCACCAGCGCGCCGGCCAGCGCCATGAGCCCGCCGACGATGCCGGCGCTGAAGTTCTCGACCAGCATCTCGAAACCGGACCGGATCCGGTCGGTGGTGAGGCCGTCGACCAGCTTGAGCGCGTAACCCGCGAGCGGGCCGACGAGCATCGCGCCGAAGAACATCGGCGACTCCGCGCCGACCACCAGGCCCATCGTCGCCACCGCACCGACCACGGCCCCGCGCTGGCCGTGCACCATCCGCCCGCCGGTGTAGCCGATCAGGACCGGCAGCAGCACGTGCGACATGGGGTCGATCAGCGCGGCGAAGCGCTCGTTGGGCAGCCAGCCGTTCTCGAAGAACAGCGCGGTGATGAGGCCCCACGCGATGAACGCGGCGATGTTGGGCATCACCATGCCCGACAGATAGCCGCCGAAGCGCTGGACCTGCGCTTTCAATCCGGTGTCCCGGGTGGGAGGCGCGTACAGCTCGGACACGGCACGGCTCCTCACAGCTGGTGGTGGGGACTGTTGTACCGACGAGATCACCTACTGTCAATCTTCACGGCGCCCGGCCGCTCTTCTTGCGACGATCGAGGTAGTGGCCGTCCCTGTCCCGCCTTGGTGGCGCCGCGGCCCGGTGGTGGCCACGGCGGTGCTCACCGTGCTCGCGATCGAGCTCTTCCTCGGCTGGCGCCCGCTGCTCGACGCGATCGGCCAGCTACGCACCCCGCACTGGAACTGGGTGACCGGCGCGGTGGTCGCGGAGATCGCGTCGATGGGCTGTTACGCCCGCATGCAGCGGGCGCTGCTGCGCGGCGCGGGGACCAAGGTCCAGATCCGCCGGCACGTGGCGCTGGCCTACGCGGCCCACTCACTGAGCGTGACTTTGCCGGGTGGCCCACTGTTCTCCACCGCGTTTAGCTTCCAGCATCTGCGCCGTTTCGGGGCCTCGTCGGCGGTCGCGTCGTGGTGCCTCGCGCTCAGCGGCGTCCTGTCCGCCGGCGCCCTGGTCGTCATCGGCGCGGTCTTCGGCCTGCTCACCCGCAACACCAACAGCCTGCGAACTCTGCTGCTCTACCTCGGGGGCGCACTGCTCGTGGCGGTCGGCGTGCGCCTGCTCGCCCGGCAACCCCAGCTGCTCATCGCGCCGGCCCGCAGCCTGCTGCACGGCATCAACCGGCTGCGGCGCCGGCCGATCGACACCGGTCACGCCCGGTTGGTCAGCCTCCTGGACCAGTTACGCTCCGTGCGGATCAAGCCGGCCGATTTCGCGTACGCCGTCCTGCTCGCCGTCGCGAACTGGCTGTTCGACGCGCTCTGCCTCTGGATGTGCTGCATCGCGCTGGACGCCGAGGGCCTGCGCCCGCAGCACCTCGTCATCGCCTACTGCGCGGGCATGGCGGCGGCCAGCGTGCCGATCGTGCCGGGCGGTCTCGGCGTGGTGGACGGCGCCCTCATCCTCGGCCTGGTCGCCGGCGGGCTGTCCAGCAGCACCGCGGTCGCGGCCGTGGTGCTGTACCGCCTGATCAGCCTCGGCTTCGTGATCGGCCTGGGCTGGCTGGTCTGGCTGGTCATGCGCTCTAGGGCAGATACTCCTCGGGGCGCGCTGGCCCGTTAGCGGCGTCCCCGCGCTTGCCGAACAACCGCCAGCCGCGCTTCTTCTTCTCCGGCTCCTTGACCGCGTCGCCGTTGAGCACGGCCAGCCGGTGCTGCGCGACCGGGTTCTCCGGCTCCATCTTGAGCGAGATCAGGAACGCCTGCCGGGCCTGGTCGGAGTGCCCGAGCGCGTCCAGGGTCACCCCGTGCGTGAAGTAGTAGTGCGCCTCGTCGGGTTCCAGCCCCACGGCGGTCCGGGCGGCCTGCTCGGCGTCGGCGTACTGCCGGTCGGCGGCGAGCAGCGCCCACGCGACCCGGTCGTGCCACAGCGGGTTCCGGGGCTCCACGATGACCGCCCGGTACGCCATGGTGACGGCCTCTTCATGCCGCCCGAGCAGCGTCAACGCCCGGCTGGCGATGGCCAGCGGCCGCGGGTCGCCCGGCACCAGCGGCACCGCCCGGCCGGCCGCGTCCAGCGCCTTGTCGACCTCGTCGGTCGCCAGCCGGATGCGGGCCATCAGGATCCACCCGGCGGCGGACTCCGGATCGGCGGCCAGGATCGGCTCCAGATGCCGCGCGGCCGCGGCCGGGTCGACCCGCTCGAACAGCGCGGCGGCCCGGGCCACCCCGATCTCCGTCGGCGTACTCAGCCCGGCCCCACCGGCCCGCTGCGGCGCGACGTCCTTCACCCCGGCCTCGACATCGGTCATCAGCACGTCCCGGCCCGGCGAAAGATGAAGGTCACTTGACCATCATCGGCAGATTCCCGGGTTTCCTGAGCCGTTTCCCCCGAATGCCCTCCTTCAGCTGGTGGGCAACCAGCCTGCGGACCGGTGGTGGTCGTGCGGCTCCTCGACCGGCAGAGACGCGTACGCCCGGACCGGGAACGTGCCGAACGCGGCGACCCGGGGCGGTGCGGCGGTGAACCGGGCCCCGGTCGGCGGGAGATCGCCGAGACCGGTCAGGTGCTCGACGATCGGGATGCCCGCGGCCAGCAGCACCGTGTGTGCGGGACGGGTACCGGCGGCCGCCGGGGAGGTGTCGTCGATGTTGATCGAGTCGATGCCGACCAGGGCCGCGCCCCGGTCGGCGAGCAGCTGGGCGCCCTCGCCGGTCAGGAACGGGGCGTCGACCGCGTACTGCGGGGTGCCCCAGTGCCGGTCGCCGCCGGTGTTCAGCAGGACGGCCCGGCCCGCCACCTCGAGGTGCTCCAGTGCCTCGGCGGTGACGCCGCGGCCGGCGGAACGGACCACGACCGCGGGCAGGTCGGCGAGGCGTTCCAGCGGGAGCCCCGCGAGGTCGGTGCCGTCGGCATAGCGGTGGAACGGGCTGTCCAGGTACGTGCCCGTGTTGCCGATCATCGTGATCAGGTCCATCGCGAACTCGGTGCCCTCGGCGTACACGCCGCGGGAGGCCTCGCGGGTGAGGTGCGGGGTGAACGCGGGCGCCGGCAGCCCCGGGTACGTGACCAGGCCTTCGCTGATCACGTGGCTCAGCTCCGCCCAGCGGCGCCGGGCCGGGGGCTCGGACGGGCCGCCCGGGGTGCCGAGGTGGGGTTCCGCGAAGACCCGTACGTTCGACAGCTCGACGGTGCTCACCATCAGCAGGCGGCACGCCGACACGAAGAGCGCGGAGATCTCCGCCTCGGTCGCGTCGGCGTGCGCGACGTCCACCCGGAATCCGTGCGTCCGCAGACCGCCGCCGTTGCTGAAGGTCACCACGGCGTCGAATTCGGCTCGGTACTGCAGCGGCACGGTTTCTCCCAGGTCAGGTGAGCTCTCGGATGGCTTCCACGAGGAGCCAGACGCCGAAGATAGCGAACAGCGCCGCGGCGCCGTACTTGATCGCCTTCTCCGGCAGGTGGCGCCCGAGCATCCGGCCGACCACGATGGCGAGGGCGTCCGCCGCCACCATGCCGAGCGTGGAGCCGAGCCAGGTGCCGAACCAGCCGTGCTGGGTGGCCAGGGTGATGGTGGCGAGCATGGTCTTGTCACCGAGCTCGGCGAGGAAGAACGCGCCGCCGACCGCGAGGATCGCCGAGCCGGTGGTGCGTTCGGCCTTCTGCTTCTCGTCGTCGGTGAGCTTGTCGCCGCGCAGCGTCCAGGCGCCGAACGCCAGGAACGCGATGGCCGCCACCAGGGAGATCCAGCCGGTCGGCAGCGTGGCGCCGAGGCCGTACCCGATGCCGACCGAGACCAGGTGGACGACCGCGGTGGCCACGGTGATGCCGATGAGCACCGGCACGGTCTTGAAACGAGTGGCGAACGTGAGCGCCATGAGCTGCGACTTGTCGCCCAGCTCGGCCACGAAGATCACGGCGAAGCTGATCGCCGTCGCGGCGAGGAAACCGTCCATGGAATGCAAACTCCCGATGTCGAGGACCGGGGTTCGGGCGCGGGGCGACCTCGACCCGGCCGCGTGCTGCTGGCCAAGTCGAAGGTCTCGCTCGCCCCGGAGACCGAGGCTGGATGGCCGGACCTGAGAGGCAGTGCCTCGGAGATCAGTATGTCGACCACGCCATTGGGAGCTACTCCCCTTCGCGTTCGCCACCATACAGGTATCGCCGGAGATCATGGCTACTGTGAAACGTGTGAGCCTGGAGACAGCGGTGAAGACGTTCGGCCTGGTCGTTCACCCTACGAAGCCGGTCGGCGAGTCGGTCGCGACCATCGTGCGCTGGGCCGGGATACACGGGACGACGGTGCTGATCCGGGCGGCGGAAGCGGCCCGGGTGCCCGCCGGCTCGGTCGAGGCGGTCCCCGACGAGGAGTTCCTGCGCCGGGTCGACGGGGTGATCGCGCTCGGCGGCGACGGCACGATGCTGGGGGCGATGCGGCTGGTGATCGACCGGCAGGTCCCGGTGCTCGGCGTCAACCACGGAAACCTGGGCTTCCTGGTCGAGGTCACGCCGTCCAGCCTGGCCCCGGCGCTGGAGCAGCTCGCTCTCGGCGACTTCACGGTCGAGTCGCACGGCTGCCTGACCGCCGACGCGGGGCCGGTGGAGCTGCGCACCGACGTCGGCTTCAACGACGTCGTGCTGGCCCGCCTGGGCCGCAAGGGCGCGGTGAACGCGGATCTGACCGTCAACGGGCGGCAGTACGGCTACTACAAGTGTGACGCGGTGATCGTCTCCACCCCGAACGGCTCGACGGCCTACAACTACGCGGCCGGCGGTCCGATCCTGTCCCCCTCGGCGGCGGCGACCGTGATCACCCCGGTGGCCCCGATGGCCGGGATCGGCCGCAGCGTGGTGCTGGGCGCCGGCGACCGGATGACCCTGACGCTGGCCCCGGAAAGCGCGCCGGTCGCGGTGGACGTCGACGGTACGGACGCCGGGGAGCTGTCCCCCGGCGGCGTCCTCTCGGCGCGGTTCCGCAACGACGCCGCGCAGGTGGTGCGCCTTTCCGCAGGCGTGCACCAGAACCGCAGCCGGATCAAGCTGAGCCTGCTGGACCTGCCGCTGCGCCGGGATCAGCTGCTCGAGCTGATCCCGGAGAGCCTGCGGCACAACACGGCCCTGCGCGAGCACTAACGCGGGGCGAGGAGCTTGCGCAGTTCGAGCCGGAGCGGGTCATCGGCCCGCCGGGCCTCGGACGTGGTCGGATCCGGCTGGGCGACCGGCGCGCACCGCTTGTCCGAGGTGGTGGCTTTGACTCGGGTGGGGAGTTCTCCGGTCGCCAGATACTCCGCGACGGTGTTGTCGATACAGGTGGCACCGCCGAACAGCGAACCGGCGTGGGTGCTGCCCCCGACCCCTTCCACCAGGACGGCTCGCGGGAAACGGCGACGGACCTCGAGGCTTCCCGGGTACGGCGTCGCGGCGTCCAGCGTCTCGCTGATCAGCAGGATCGGCGGGGTGTCCCGGCCGTCCACCGTCACCGGGGTGCCCGGGCGGGCGGGCCAGGTCAGGCACGGCGCGTTGAACCAGGCATTGCCCCAGGTCTCGAACGGCGCCTTCGCGTACACCCGCCGGTTGTCCCTGCGCCACGTCTTCCAGGACGTGGGCCAGCGCGCGTCCGTGCACATGGTCGCGACGTACATCGCGTACCCGTTGTCGGCGCCCTTGTCCGTCGGGTTCGACGCGGCGTACAGATCCCGCAGATCGGCGAGGTCGCCGTCGCCGACCCAGGCGGAGAACGCCCCGGCGATCGCCTCCCAGCCGAAGACGTAGTAGCCGGCCTGCAGGAACACGTCGGTGAGCTCGGACGCCCCGAAGCCGCGGATCGGCTTCTTCGTGAGCTGGGCCTTGCGCTGGTAGAAGAGCTTCTCGACCGCTGTGGCGCTGGTGCCGAGGTGGTACAACCGGTCGTACTTCGCCACCCACGCGAAGAAGACGTTCATGCTCCGCTCGAACGCGATGTCCTGGTCGAGGTTCGAGTCGTACCAGACGCGGGACGGGTCCACACTGCCGTCCAGGACCATCCGCCGGACCCGCTGGGGAAAGAGCGTGGCGTAGACCTGGGCGAGGTACGTCCCGTACGAGAAGCCGTAGAAGTTGATCTTCTGGGTGCCGAGCGCGATCCGCAGCAGGTCCATGTCCCGCACGGTGTCGGTCGTGCGCAGGTGCTCGAGCAGGTCGCCGCCGGCCGCGGCACAGTCCGCGGCGTAGTTCCTGGCCTTCTTGCGCCACGCGTTCTCGATCGCGGTGGTCGTCGGCACGTCGGCCGGGCGGCCGGGCGCGAAATAGTCGCTGTCGCAGGTCAGCGCCGGCCTGCTCGACCCCACCCCGCGGGGATCAAAACCGATCCAGTCGTACGCGCCACCGCCGCCACCCGGCACGAACCCGCCGAGGGTCGGCAGCGACAGTCCGGGGGCGCCCGGTCCGCCCGGGTTGACCAGCATGACGCCCTGGTATTTCGCGGCCGGGACGGTGTGCCTGATCCGGGAGACGGCCAGCTGGATCCGCTTGCCGTTCGGCTTCGCGTGGTCGAGCGGCACGCTGAGGTATCCGCATTCGGCCTTGCGTCCCGTCAGGGCGGGGTTGTTCTTACAGGCACCCCAGACGATGGCCGGTGCGGCGGCACTCGGCGCGGCAGAGGCCACGGCAGCGCCCGAGAGCACCAGCCCCAGCATCGCCGCGGTCGCCAGAATTCGTCTCATATGCAGCCCTCCGTAAGGTTTCGCCCCATATGTTCGGGCGTGGACGGCGGATCAACCGCCGCCCACGCCGGGCGAACCCTGACGAAAGAACCGCTCAGGCTTTGCGGACCCGCTGCAGCACCAGGGCCACCCCGCCGAGCGCCACCACCACGAGGCCGTAGACCAGGGCCGTCGAGCGCAGGCCGTACGTCGTCGCGGCCAGCCCGGCGATCACCGCCGGCACACTGAACGCCACGTACGCGATGGTCAGCGCGACCGCGAACAGCTCGCCCCGCTCCGCCGGGCCCGCCATCACGGCCAGCGCACCGAACGACGCCAGCGACGAGGCACCGAAACCGACCCCGGCCACCACGGTGCCGATCGCGGCCGTGACGACCGAGCCGGTCTCCATGCCGACCAGGGTCACCGCCGTGCCGCCGGTCAGCAGCCCACCGGCCAGCAGCAGCACCCGCCGGGTCGGGTGGGTCCGCAGCGCGAACGCCGCCACCGCACCGGCCCCGCACAGCAGGCTCACGACCAGGCCACCGATCAGGTGGCTGCCCAGGCCGAACACGCCGACCGCGACGGACGGGCCGAGCGAGAGATAGAGGCCACCGAGCGCCCAGCTGGCCACGATGATCGGCACGAGCGCGACCAGGCCGGTCCGCAGCCGCGCCGGTACGCCCAGTTTCGGCTTCAGCGAGGACGCGCCACCGGGACGCCGGGCCGAGGTCTCGGGCAGGACCAGCACGACGGCGCCCGCCACGACCATGCCCACGATCAGGATCGCCCAGATCAGGTGGGTGGGGCCGGGGGCATACTGGACGAGCGCGCCGGTGCCCAGCGACCCGAGCGCCAGCCCCGACGTCGGCACGATGCTGTTGATCAGGCCGGCCCGCCCGGGGGCGTGCGGCGGGTTGAGGTCGACCAGCGTCGCGCCGAGCGTGGTCATCGCCGCGCCGGTCGCGATCCCCTGCAGGAGACGGGCGATCAGCAGCACGTTCACATCACCGGCGTTGAGGAACAGCACCAGCGCCACGACCTCCAGCGCGATCGCGGCGGCCAGCACCGGCCGGCGCCCGACGTGGTCGGAGAGGGCGCCGAGCACCAGCAGCGAACTCACCAGGCCGACCACGTACACCGCGAAGACGGCCGTCAGGGTGACCGCCGAGAAGCCCCAGAGCTGCTGGTAGACGACGTAGAGCGGGGACGGCGCGCTGGAGGCCGCGGTGAACGCGATGAAGATCGCGGCGATCGCCGCGAACGCGACGGGGTGCGACAGGCGTCTCCGGCGGGCGCCCCGCGCACGCTCGGCGGCGGGTGGTGCGGCGGTGGTCGAGGTGGTCATGTCGCTCCCGGTCTAGAACAGACAGGTCTGTCTGGTACGGCCTGAGAGTAGACAGATCTGTCTGGTACCGTCAAGGCCATGTCCGCCGCGTCACCCGCCGCCCCCGCCCGCAAGCCGTCCGCACGCGACCGGCTGCTGGCCGCCGCCGACGAGCTCTTCTACGCCGAGGGGGTGCACACCGTCGGCATCGACCGCGTCATCGAGAAGGCCGGTGTCGCCAAGGCCTCGCTCTACAGCTGCTTCGGCAACAAGGACGGCCTCATCCAGGCCTACCTCGAGGGCCGGGACATGAGCCGCCGCGAGCGGATCCTGACCGGGCTCAAGGGTTTCGCGACCCCCCGCGCGAAGCTGCTCGGCGTCTTCGACCTGCTCGCCGAGCGCGTCGCCGCACCGGAATTCCGCGGCTGCGCCTTCTACAACGCCAGCGCGGAATCCGAACGGGGCAGCGTCGCCGAGGTGGCCGCCACCGCCAACCGCGACTGGGCCCGCGAGCTGTTCACCGACCTCTCCCGCAACGCCGGCGCCCACGACCCGGTGGCCCTCGCGGCCCAGCTGGTCGTCCTCTACGACGGCGCCCTGGCCGGCTCCCGCATGGACGGCGGCACCACGCCGGTGACCACCGCCCGGGCCATCGCCGCCACCCTCGTCGACGCCGCGACCGCCTGACCGCTTCAGCAGCGAGGCCAGCGCGCCCACCACCGCCATCGCGATGGCGAGCCAGAAGACGATCACCAGGCCGTCGTGGAACGGGCCGGAGATCAGGCGGGGGAAGAACTCCAGGCCGGTGAGCCGGTCCGCGTTGCCCGGCGGCAGATCGGCCAGCACCTGCGGGCCGAGCAGCTCGGCGATCGGGTTGTAGCCGAGGAACGCCGCGAACAGCGTGCCGACCGGCGGCAGTTGAGCGACCTGGTCGGCGGTCGCGGCCGGCACGCCCTGGGCGGTCAGGCCCGAGCTGAGCGTCGACGGCAGCGAACCGGCCAGCCCGGCGACCATGAGCGAGAAGAAGATGCCGATCGAGAGCACCTGACCGGCGTTCTGGAACGTCGCCCGCATGCCGGAGGCCGCCCCGCGCATCGTGGCCGGGACGCTGGACATGACCAGGGACGTGTTCGGGGCCGCGAAGAGCCCGCCGCCGAGACCGTTGACGAAGATCAGGATCGCGAACACGGCGTAGCTGAAGTCGCTCGGCAGCAGCAGCATGCCGAGGAACGACGCGGCCATCACGAGCAGCCCGCCGGCCGCGAACAGCCGGGAGCCGAACCGGTCCGACAGATAGCCGGCCACCGGGCCCGCCACCAGGAAGCCGATCGTCATCGGGACGAGATAGATGCCGGCCCACAGCGGCGTCGACTCGTAGTCGTAGCCGTGCAGCGGGAGCCAGATGCCCTGCAACCAGATGATCAGCATGAACTGCAGACCGCCGCGCGCCACCGCGGACAGCAGACTGGCCACGTTGCCGCTGGTGAAGGCGACGTTGCGGAACAACCCGAGCGGGAACATCGGCTCGGCGACCCGGGCCTCGATGACGCCGAACGCGACCAGCACCAGGCCACCGCCGATCAGACCGGCCAGCACGCCGGGACTGGTCCAGCCCATCGTGTGGCCACCATAGGGCTGGATACCGTACGTGATGGCGGCCAGCACCGCCGTGAGCCCGACCGCGAACGTCGCGTTGCCCCACCAGTCGATCGTCGCCCTGCGGCGCACGCCGCTGTCGTGCAGCGACCGGTAGGCCCAGACGGTGCCGAGGAGGCCCAGCGGGATGTTGACCCAGAACACCGAGCGCCAGTCCCACTCGGCGAGCACCCCGCCGACGACCAGCCCGATGAACGAGCCGGCCAGCGCCGCGACGATGTTGACGCCGAGCGCCATGCCGCGCTGCCGGGCCGGGAACGCGTCGGTGATGATCGCGGCCGAGTTGGCCATCAGCATCGCGCCGCCCACCGCCTGCAGCACCCGCCAGCCGATCAGCCACAGCGCGCCGCCACCGCCGTCGAACGGGTCGACTGCCAGGATCACCGAGGTGAGCGTGAAGATCGCGAACCCGGCGTTGTAGATGCGGACCCGCCCGTACATGTCGCCGAGCCGGCCGAGCGTGACCACCAGCACCGCGGTGACCAGCATGTATCCCATCAGCATCCAGAGCAGGTAGCTGACGTTGCCCGGTTCGAGCGCGTTGAGGTGGATGCCCTTGAAGATCGCCGGCAGCGAGATCAGGACGATCGAGGAATTGATCGTGGCCAGCAGGGTGCCGAGCGTCGTGTTCGACAGCGCGACCCATTTGTACCGCGGGTGATCGACGGATAGCACCCCCGATTAATATCACTGGTAGATACAGCTATCTCAGCGGAAGTGACGCAACGCTCACCAGCCACCCTTACGCGCGGGCCGGCCATCCCCGACGCGCAGTGCCTGAAATGTCACCATGAGTTGATGAATGCTCGCGGCCGCCAGCCCCACTGGCTGCACCCCCATATGGGGACGACAACGGTCGACGGCCGCGAGCCCCAGGCTTACATGGTGGCGCTGCGGCACGTGGTCGTCACCCTCGACGCCGACCCGGCCTGGCGCCGCTGGTGGCGAGCCTCCGGCGTCCCGCACTGCGAACTCGGCATCGTCGCCGAGAGCCACCTGGACCACCTGCGCCCCAGCGCCGACATCCGCGAGATCAGCGGAACGGTCCGGGCCAACTTCACCTGCGCCGCCCCACCCACCACCGGCCGCCGCCCGGCCGAGCTGCTCACCCTGGCCAGCCGCGAGGTCACCAGCATGTTCGAGGTGATCCGCGAGGCGATCGGCCTGGGCACCCTGCCCCCGGTGCCCACCCTGCCCGACCTGCCGGAACACGCCGGCGACCTCGAGGTCACCCACCGCACCATGCCCCCGGAACACGGCGAACCGGACCACCAGGGCTACCTGACCCTCACCCAGATCCAGGAATTCTTCGGCGACGAGCCCCGTGCCCACTGACCGACCCGCCCAGCGTGCCAGAGTTTTCACTAATGGTTATGACGTGATCACGGGTGGTTGCCAATCGGGCCGGGTGTGGGGGTCAATGAAGCGGTGTCCGCTCCGCTGACCCTGGTCGCGGGGCGCCTCGGTGGCGCGGCCGTGGTCGGGATCGCGTTGGCCTCGGCGGCCCCGTGGCGGCCCGCTGTCCTGGCGGAACCGCTGATCGTGCTCGGGGTGGGGCTGTTCCTGCTGGTCTTCGCCACGGTGTACGCCGCGATGGCGCGCCGGTTGCCGTCGGCCGGGGCGCTGTACACGTTCGCCGCCCGTGGGCTGGGGCGGCCCTTCGGACTTTCTGCCGCTTGGCTGGCGCTGACGGCGTACACCGTGGTGCAGCTCGGGCTCTATGCCGTTGCCGGGGTGGCGGTCGCTCCGCTGATCGACGGTCCCTGGTGGATGGCCGCCGGGGTGGCCTGGGCCGTGGTGACGCTCAGCGGGATACTGCGGGTCGAGATCACCGCCGCGGTGCTGGCCCTGCTCGTGATCGGGCTGCTCGGGCTGACCGTCCGGTATCCCGGTGCCGACTGGTTCACCGGGCTGGGTCCGCCGGCCCTGACCGATATCCCGCGCCCGGAGCTCGGGCTCGCGCTTCTCACGGCGGCGCTCGCCTTTGCCGGCTTCGAGACCGCCGCGGCGTACGGGGAGGATCTGCGCCGTTCGGCCGCTCCCGTCGCGTACCCGGTGCTGGTGGTTCTGGTGGTCGTGCTGGCACCGCCGCGCGTCGCGCTGCCGGCCTGGGGTGTCGCGGCGGGTGCGCTGGCCGGCGTGGTGGCGCTGCACCACACGATCGTCCGGTATCTGGTCGCTCTCGGCCGTGAGCGGGTGTTTCCGCGGGGGCTGGCCCGGCTCCGGCTCGCGTCGCTGACCCAGAGCGTGGTGGCAGGTCTGACCCTCGGCGCGTGCGTGTTGTTCGATGTGGACCTGAGCGCGGGGTTCATCACCGCGGGCGGGCTGGGTGTGCTGGTGCTGCTGCTCGGCACATCGTTGGCCGCGCTGCTGTTCCTCAACCGGCATCCGGCCGGTGAGGGGGTGTGGCGGCGGCTGCTCGCACCGGGCGTGGCCACGGTCGGGTTCGGCACGCTGGGGTGGCTCGGGTACGAGCATCATCGTCCGCTGCTGATCGCCGGCGCTGTTCCGGTGCTGGTGGGCCTGGTCCACGCCGGAGTGCTGCGGCAGGCCGGACCGGTCGTCTACGCGGGGATCGGGCTCGGCGGGCGGGCCATCGTGGTGGTGCCCGACCCCTCGACCGAGCCCGTGGTCCTCCCCCACCCACGCGTTCCGGGCGCTCACCGCCCGGAACGCGTCGACAGGTCCCTTACTTGACCGCGCCCATGGACAGGCCGCGGACCAGCTTGTTCTGAGCGACCCAGCCGGCGATCAGCACCGGCAGCGAGACCAGGGTGGCCGCCGCGCAGAGCCGGGCGAGGAACAGGCCCTCGGAGGAGATGAAGCCGACCAGGAAGATCGGGGCGGTGCCGGCGTTCGTCGCGGTCAGGTTCACCGCCAGGAAGAACTCGTTCCAGGCGAAGATGAAGCAGATCAGCGCCGTGGCGGCGAGACCCGGGGAGACGATCGGGAGGATGATCTTGCGGATCGAGGTGATCAGGCCGGCGCCGTCGACCTCGCCGGCCTCCAGCACCTCGCGCGGCACCTCGAGCAGGAACGAGCGCATCATCCAGACCGCGAGCGGCAGGTTCATCGACGTGTAGAGCAGCACCATCGTCCACACGTTGTCGAGCATGCCCAGGTTCTTGACCAGCAGATACACCGGCAGCAGCGCGGCGACCGCGGGCATCATCTTGGTTGAGATGAAGAAGAACAGCGCGTCGGTCCACTTCGCGACCGGGCGCAGCGAGAGCGCGTACGCGGCGGGGGTGGCCAACAGCACCACCAGCAGCGTGGAGAACACGCTGGCCATCAGCGAATTCAGCAGGAACGGCGTGATGTTGCGGTCGAACACCTGGGCGTACTGGTCGAACGTCGGGGTGAAGACCCAGGCCGGCGGGTTGCTGGCGGCATCCTGCTCCTGCTTGAAGCTGGTCAGCACCATCCAGATCACCGGGAACACGAAGATGATCCCGGCGATCCAGGCGACGACGCCCCAGATCGCGTTGCCGAGGCGGCGCTTGGGAGCCGCGGCGAGTGTCGTCATCGGGACTCCTCCATGCGGAACAGGCTCGAGATGACGCGCAGCGCGAACGTCGCCACGATGATCGTCATGACCACCACGACGACACCGGCGGCCGACGCCTCGCCGTACTCGAACTTGCGGAACGTGGTCAGGTAGATCTCGTACGGCAGGTTGGTGGTCGCCTGGCCGGGACCGCCCTGGGTGATGGTGAAGACCGCGTCGAACGTGTTCACCAGGTAGATCGAGCCGAGCAGCGCGCCCAGCTCCAGGTACTGACGCATGTGCGGCAGCGTCATGTGGGTGAAGATCTTCCAGGCCCCGGCGCCGTCGACCCGGGCCGCCTCGAGGATGTCCTCGCTCTGCGACTGCAGGCCGGCCAGCAGGATCAGCATCATGAACGGCGTCCACTGCCAGACCAGCGTGGCGATGACGGCCGCCTTCGGGTACGACGAGACCCAGTCGGTGGAGCCGCCGAAGATGCCGTTGATCAGGCCGTACGCGGGGTTGTAGAGCGCGTGCTTCCAGAGCAGCGCCGCCGCGATGGGCATCACCAGGAACGGCGTGATGAGCATGGTGCGCACGACCCCGCGGCCGAAGAACTTGCGGTCCAGCAGGATGGCGAGCGCCAGCCCGAGGATCATCGAGAAGATCACCGCGCCGGCGGTCAGCAGCACCGTGTTGAGCAGGGCCGACTGCAGCCGCGAGTCCTGGAACACGGTGACGTAGTTCTTGAGGCCGACGAACGCCCGTTCACCCGGGCGCAGGGCGTTCCAGTCCAGCGTGGACAGGTAGATGGTGACCAGGAACGGCACCTGGGTCACGACGATGGCGAAGATGAGGGCGGGCAGCAGCGGAGCCCGTCGGACCCAGCGGTCCTTGGCGCCACCCTTGGCGGGCACCACGGGGATCTCCGGTCTCGGATCCGTCCGGGTGATGACGTCGGTCATGGTCGGCCTTCCGGTAGGTACGGCGGCGCTGCCGTGGGGGCAGCGCCGCCGCGCGCGCTACTTGTACTTCTTCGCCACGTCCTCGGCGAGTTTCTGCCCGTCGTCGAGGGCCTTGTCGACCGTGGAGCTGCCGGCGATCGCCGCGTTGATCTCCTGCGAGACCTTGGTGCCCAGGTCGGCGAACTCGGGGATGCCGACGAACTGCACACCCAGCGCCGGGCGGGGCTGCACACCGGGGTTCTGCGGGTTGGCGTTCTCGATCGAGCCGAGCGTCACGTCAGCGAACGCCTTGGCCGACTCCTTGTACTCCGGGATCGAGTACGTCGAGGTGCGCTTGCCGGACGGGATCCGCGGCCAGCCGAGGTTCTTGCCGACGACCTGCTCGTACTCCTTGCTGGTGGCCCACGAGATGAACTTCCACGCGGCGTCGGCCTTCTTGGTGGTCTTCGGCATCACGAACGCCCAGGTCCAGAGCCAGCCGGAGTACGCGGTCTTGTTCACCGGGGCGTACGCGTAGCCGACCTTGCCGGCGACCTTGGACGCGTTCGGGTCCTCGAGCGTGCCGGCGGCCGACGTCGCGTCGTACCACATGGCGGCCTTGCCCTGGCCGAACTGGTTCAGGCACTCGGTGAAGCCGGCCTGCGGGGCACCGGTCTCGCCGTGCTGCTTGACCAGGTTCACGTAGAAGTTGGTGGCTTCCTTGAACTCCGGGGAGTTGACCTTGGCGGTCCAGTCCTTCTCGAACCAGGTGCCACCGTACGTGTTGACGACGGTGGTCAGCGGCGCGAACAGCTCGCCCCAGCCGGGCAGGCCGCGCAGGCAGATACCGGCGACGCCACCCGGCTTGTCGTCGAGCTTGGCGGCGAAGTCGGCGACCTGGGCCCAGGTCGGCTTCTCGGGCATCGTGAGGCCCTTGGCCGCGAACAGTTCCTTGTTGTACATCAGGAACGAGGACTCACCGTAGAACGGCGCCCCGTACAGCTTGCCGTCGTCGCCGGTCAGCGAGTCGACCATCGGCTTGAGCAGGTCGGCACTGTCGTACGCGGCATCGGCGGACGACTGCGTGGACAGCTCGTGCAGCCAGTTGTTCTTGGCCCAGATGCCGGTCTCGTACGCGCCCACGGTGGCCACGTCGTACTGTCCGCCCTGGTTGGCGACGTCCTGGGTGACCTTGTCGCGGAGTTCGTTCTCCGGGAGGATCGTGAACTTCACCGTGATGCCGGTCTGCTTGGTGAAGTTCTCCGCGGTCAGCTTCGCGATGTCCTCCATCTGCGGGTTGCCGACCATCAGGGCGGTGATGGTGTTCTCGTCACCGGAGCCACCCCCGGCGGTCGAGCCCGCGCCCGAACACCCGGACAGCACCAGTGCGCCGGTGGCCGCGCCCGCGACCAGCAACGACAGCTTGCCTCTTCTTTTGAACACAGCAGATCCTCCGTTTGAAGACATGCGGAAACGTGCCGCCCAGGTGCACGACGGCCGATCTTTCTACTATTTCGTTGTCGCGTCAGACTCTGATGACCTGTGGACCCAGCCGGGAATAGCGGTGCGCCTCGGACGCCGGCAGGCCGGTGTCCGTGACCAGTGATTCGAAATCCGAGATCTCGGCGAAGCGGCAGAACGTGCGTACGCCGAACTTGGTGTGGGTGCCGGTGAAGATCCGCCGGCGGGCCGCGCGCACGGCCTGGGCCTTCACGTCGGCCACG
Source organism: Actinoplanes sp. NPDC051494 (assembly GCF_044454705.1). Taxonomy (NCBI): domain Bacteria; kingdom Bacillati; phylum Actinomycetota; class Actinomycetes; order Micromonosporales; family Micromonosporaceae; genus Actinoplanes; species Actinoplanes sp. NPDC051494. The sequence continues at coordinate 419,567 of NZ_JBITDZ010000006.1, read as the reverse complement.
GCCGGGTCGGGGGTGGTCAGGCCCACCTCGCGGGAGATGCCGTTGGCGCCCACGAAGGCGAGGTCGAGCACGAATCCCGCGAGCATGCTGCTGGCCCAGTGGTCGACCGTGGCCAGCGTGCGGCCCCGGACCCGGCCCCCGAGCAGCAGCACGGTGACCGGCGTGTTGGTGGACAGCCACGCCGCGGTGTTGAGCGAGGCCGTCACGATGGTCAGCGGCCGGTCGGTGGGCAGCGCCTCCGCGATGAGCTGCGGGGTGAACCCCTCGTCGATGAAGATGGTCTCGGCGTCGCCGATCAGGCCGACCGCCGCGGCGGCGATCCGCCTCTTCTCCGGGACCCCGCGCGTCGTGCGCATCGCGAGGTCGGTCTCGAACTTGGCCGTCTCCACCGGGTACGCACCGCCGTGCGTGCGCCGGAGCAGACCGTGCTTCTCCAGCAGGCGCAGATCGCGCCGGACAGTCTCCGCCGAGACGGAGAGCTCGGCGGCGAGCTTGGCCACGTCCACCTCGCCCTGCCGTCGCGCCAAGGCGACGATCTGATGTTGCCGCTCGTCCGCGTTCAAATCACACCTCCCCGCGCCTGTCGTACGCCATTTGTAACACCGGGGAAACGTGTGGCCCCCATCACAAACTACGGTGATTCAGCCTGTCTCTGCCCGTTTGGCGATCGGGCATCCTCACCCGATACCCACCCAAGATCACACTAAAGCGGACGAATCTCGTGACTGTTTGCCCGAAAACCCCGCCCGAATGGTGCCCGAGGGTGTGGGAGCGGTCGCTCTGAGCGCACCCGCCGACCGTTTTCCCTCAGCTAGTGACGCCCCGGGCCGACAAGCGGTGACATGGGCATGCTCGCAACACAGCAGCTGACGGAGTTCCTCTCCGCGGTGGCTGACCGGCCGGACGGACCCACGGCGCAGTACGCGGCCGTGGAGTGTGCCGCACGCGCACTGGAAGCGCAGGTCGCCGTGCTGGTGGTCGACGGCGGCGTGGTCGCCTCCGTCGGGCTGCCCGCCGAACAGGTACCCCTCGACGCGCTGCACGAGCCCGGATTCACGATCGCGGGCACGTCGTACTCGGTCACCCACGCGCCGATCGGCGACTCCGGCGTCCTCGCCCTCGGCCGGGTCGGCCGGGACTTCAGCGCCGAGGAGGTCTGCCTCTTCCGCGGCATGGCCCGGGTCCTCGAACTCAGCCTCCAGGCCCTCAACGTCACCGCCGCCGAACACCTGCGGCTGCTCGGCACCCTGCAGGAACACCAGCGGCTGTTCGACCACCTCACCCGGGTCCAGCGGCTCATCGCCCGGCGCGCGCCACTGCGGCAGATCCTCGACGCCATCACCGCCGGCGCCGCCGAACTCCTCAACGTGGAGATGGCCTCGCTCAACCTGCTAGAACGCGACGACCGATCGGTCGGCAGCATGGTGTCCAGCGTCGGCTTCGCCCCGGACCTGCTCGGGCTGATGCAGCGCGTACCCCTGCCGTCCGCCGGCGTGGCCGGCCTGGCCGTCATGGGCAACGAACTCGTCATGGTCGAGGACTACGTGAACTCGCCCATCGCCATCCCGGACGTGGTGCGCTCCCGCCTCAAAGCCGTCATGGCCGTACCCGTGCACGAGAACGGCGACGTGGTCGGCTGCCTCACCGTCGGCACCTACCAGGGCCCGCGCGACTGGGACAAGGCCGCCCAGGACGTGCTGTGCGCGTTCGCCGAACACGTCAGCCTGGCGCTGACCGACGCGCAGACCCTCGAAGCGATGAACCAGGCCTTCCACGACTCACTGACCGGCCTCGCCAGCCGCGCGCTGTTCCTCACCCGGCTCGAACGCGCGTTCAACGACACCACCGGCGTCGCGGTCCTCTTCGTCGACCTCGACCGCTTCAAGGTGGTCAACGACTCGCTCGGCCACGCCGCCGGCGACCTGCTCCTGTCCGGGGTCGCCGCCCGGATCCAGTCCTGCCTGCGCTCCGGCGACACCGCGGCCCGGCTCGGCGGGGACGAGTTCGCGGTGCTGCTGCCCGACGGGGCCGGGATCGAGGAGGCCGTACCCGTCGCGAAGCGCATCCTGGAATCGCTGCGCCAGCCGTTCGACCTGGCCGGCAAGGAAACGTTCATCAGCTGCAGCATCGGCGTCGCCTACAGCGTGACCTCCGGGCCGCAGGAACTCATGGTCCGGGCCGACCTCGCGATGTACCACGCCAAGAAGCAGGGCAAGGACCGCTACGAGGTGTTCGAGCCGGCGCTGCAGGTCTCCTTCCAGGCCGGCCTCCAGCTGGAGGCGGACCTGCGCCGGGCGGTGGTCCGGCACGAGTTCGAGCTGCGCTACCAGCCCATCGTGCACCTGCGGACCGGCGAGATCACCGGCCTGGAAGCGCTGATCCGCTGGCAGCACCCGGAACGCGGCATGATCCCGCCCCTCGACTTCATCCCCCTGGCCGAGGAGACCGGGATGATCGTCCCGATCGGCGAATGGGTCCTGCGCGAGGCCTGCCGCCAGGCCGCCACCTGGAACGCCCGCCGCGGCACGCTGCACCCGCTGAGCGTCAGCGTCAACATGTCCGCGGTCCAGCTCGACCAGGCCAACCTCCCTGCCGTCGTCCAATCCGCCCTGGCCAACAGCGGCCTGCCGGCCACCTGCCTCGTCCTCGAACTGACCGAATCCCTGCTGGTCGACCACCGCGACTCGACCCTGCGCCAGCTCGAACAGATCAAGGAACTCGGCGTCCGCCTCGCGATCGACGACTTCGGTACGGGCTATTCGTCGCTCGCGTACCTGCGCCGCTTCCCGGTCGACATCATCAAAATCGACAAGAGCTTCGTCGACGACGTCGGCGACGAACCGACCGCGGCAGCCTTGACGCTGGGCATCATCCAGCTCGGCCAGGCGCTCAGCCTTTCCACGATCGCGGAGGGCATCGAGGACCAGGGCCAGCTGACCGAACTGACGGACGGCAACTGCGAACTCGGCCAGGGCTACTTCTGGGCCGAACCCCTCACCGAAAACGCCACCGACGCCCTGCTCTTCCCCTCCACCCCATAGACGTATGACAGGTTGTCCCATGTAAAGTCTACGAATGCATGTGTGCTATGTGGACGACTCGGGCAAGAACGACGTGGTAACCATGACCGGTCTGCTCATAGCGGACTCCGGGTGGAACGGTCTGCTACAGAGCTGGCTCGACGGGCGGCGCGAACTCACTGAGGAGTGGGGGGTACGCAAACACGTCGAGCTGCACGCCACGGACCTGACCAAAGGCGGCAGAGGACGGTACTGCGAGAACGACGAACAAGACCGGGCGTTCAGCCCGGAATACGTCAGGGCGCGTGCCGTCAACATCCTTTTGCGCGGGCTCGGCACCTGTGATCAGTTGACGGTGACGACGGTTGCTGCGCGTACCAGCAGCTCCGCGACGGCGTACGCACACTTCATCAAGCACGTGGACCGGTGGGCGGCCAAGAACGACACTCAAGTCATGATCGTGCTCGACGGCCAAGAACTCCCGATCGATACCACCGACACCACCGAGACCGAGGTTCGCAACCAGTGGGACAGGGCTTACCGTAACGCGGTGCATTACCGCAATGTGCATCGCCAATTGGATTTACCGGGTCGCCGCATCATCGAGGATCCTGTGCTGCACGACAGTCGCTCCAGCCAATTGGTCCAGGCGGCCGACCTCACCGCCTTTGCCGCCTACGAGTACCTCTGGGGCGAGCGGGAGGTCTGGCCACAGGGCGGCAGAAACGGAAGACCCAGGGCCGCCCTGATCAAGGCGCATCACCGGCTGGCTGAACGCTGGCTGCCGGACAGCGACAATGGCATCCACTGGGCGGATCTCAACAGCAGGTAGAAACGAAGAAACCCCCGGAGCGATCCGGGGGTCTTCGATAGCTGGTCCCCGTGGGCACCCTCGGAGGAGTGCATGGGAACCTGCAGCGCCAATTATGCCGAGCAGCGATTATCACCGCAAGTGGTCAACCCACTAGGGGCGGCTGTCGTAGGTCTCGCGGGCCTGGTCGACCTTGGTGAGGTTGGTGGCGGCCCATTCGGCGAGGTTGGCGAAGAGCGGGGCGAGGCTGCGGCCCAGGTCGGTGATCTCGTATTCGACCCGGGGTGGGACCTCCGGGTGGTAGGTGCGGGTCACCAGGCCGTCGCGTTCGAGCTGGCGCAGGCGCTGGGTGAGGACCTTGGGGGTGATGGCCGTGATGCGGTTCTCGAGCTCGACGAAACGCTGGCGACCGTATTCGTGCAGGGCCCACAGGATCGGGGTGGTCCAGCGGCTGAAGACGATGTCGACGACCGGGGCGATGGGGCAGGCCACGGCCGGGTCTCCGGACGCCTGACGCTGCCAGGCGGTCGCTGCTTCGCTCACAGGGATAGTCACTTTCCTCTAGGTACCTACTATCGTTTCGATGTTAGCTTCCCGACCATGATTGTTGTTACGGGTGCTACCGGAAATGTCGGCCGGCCGCTTGTCCACGCTCTTGCCGCCGCCGGCCAGGAAGTTGTCTCGGTGTCCCGGGGAGCCGCGCCGGCGGATCTGCCGGCCGGCGTGCTGCATCGGCAGGCTGACCTGACGCAGCCGGGGGCGGTGCCGGACGGGGCGGACACGCTCGTCCTGATCGTGCCGGGGGCTGGGGTGGGTGTGGACCCGCACGAGTTCGCCAAGGTGCGACGGGTTGTGGTGCTGTCGTCGCAGGCTGCCGGGACCCGGCCGGAGTCGGTTTCGCATGCTCCGTTGCGGGCGCTCGAGGACGTGATCCGGGAGGCCGGCGGGGAGTGGACGATGCTGCGGCCCGGCGGGTTCGCCTCGAATGCTTTCGCCTGGGTGGAATCGGTGCGCTCACGGCGTACGGTGGTGGCGCCCTTTGGTGGGGTGGGGTTGCCGGTGGTCGATCCGGCCGATATCGCCGAGGTGGCCGCCGCGGTCCTGCTGCACGACGGCCATGCCGGAAAGGTCTATGAATTGACCGGGCCCGCGCTCAGCACACCCCGGCAACGGGCCGCCGCGATCGGGGACGCGATCGGCGCGGACATCACTTTTGTCGAGCAGTCCCGCGCTGAGGCGTATGCGCAGATGACCGCTTTCATGCCCGGGCCGGTGGCCGACGGGACGCTGGACATCATCGGTTCCCCGACGCCGGCCGAGCAGCGGATCAGCCCCGATGTGCAGGCGATTCTCGGCCGGCCGGCGCGTGGTTTCGACGAATGGGCCCAGCGGCACGCGGCACTGTTCGGTTAATGGCCCCAGGTGCCGGTCGACCAGGAGGCCTTGGTCGGGGTGGAACGCGGGTACAGCACCAGGTTGCCGTCGTTCTGCAGGTTGAGATCCGACTGACCCTTGGTGGACGTGCCCGTGCTCCAGACCGTGCTACCGGCGGCATCGAGCAGCACCAGGTTGCCGTTGGTGCTGTTGGTGAGCTTGACGCCCTTCAGCCCGGTCTTCTTCCACAGGACCGCGCTGCCCATGTAGAGCACCAGGTTGCCGTCGCCCTGCAGCCACAGCTGGAAACGGCCGTCGGCCGAACGCAGCGCCGACTGGGGGTGCAGGGAACGGCCCGGTGCGAGGGTGCGCTGCCAGGAATCCGTGAGGGCCTTCTTGACGTCGTCGTAGATCGGCTGTTTCGGGGTGCCGGCCGTCGTGGTCAGGCCGAAATGGCATTCCGCACTGGTGGTCGGCGTACAGCCCGGGCTGTCCTGGAACGAGTAGACGAACAGCGGGCCGGTGAAGTCGAGCGCCCGCCAGGTGCGGATGCCCTCTTCGAGATGGTCGCGGATCTGCGTGGCATTGGGCTTGATGGTCATCTCGGTGCCCTCGGTCGGATAACCGAACTCGGTGCCCCAGATCTTCTTGGCGCTGTCACCACGCTTGACCATCACCGCACGGACCGCGGCCAGCTCACCGCATTTCTCGTCGGCCGGGCCGAACATGGCCCACCAGCGGGTCGCGCATTCCGCGCGGGACGGGCTACGACCCATGTTCCAGGCCGGGTACGGGTGATGAGCGACCGCGTCGAAATACGTCCCGTACCCATTCGCGTACGCCCAGTCCAACCACTGCGCCGACTCGTTGTCGTTGCGGGTCGCACTGATCGCGTCGCCCGCCCCGGAAGCGCCCGCGAGCACGACACAATCGGAGCAGTTGGCGTGCACCCGTTCGTACGCCATCTTGGTGAGCTGCCAGTAACGCAGCCGCCGGGCGGCGACCGAACCGTCGGCGTACTGCCCGAATTTCGTGAAGTTGGGTTCGTTCCAGACCTCGTAGGCCGCGACCTTGTCCCCGAAATACCGCACCGTGGAGTCCACGATGGAGCGCCACGCGTTGTCGTCGGTCGGGAACCAGTTGATGTCCTTGCCGCCGTTGGCCCAGCGCGCCGAATAGGCCAGGATCAGATCGACCCGGATGCCCCGGGCGTACGCGGCGTCGACGACCGGGTCCAGCGCGGAGAAGTCCGGCGTCGCCCCGGCGGTGGGCTGCACGCCCTGCCAGTTGAGGTCGAGCCGCAGGATCGGCTTCCTGTCCCCTACGTACGCGTCCATCGCGTCGAGCCGGCCGACGAGCCCCGCGGTGGCACTGCCCTCCGCGAACCCGACATCGGCCGACGAGAACGAGGCCTGGTCCGCGGCGGCCATGAACTGCACCGCGAACGCCGACGTGACGGCGACCAGAGCAACCGCCGCTCCGGCGATGTATCGACGAGCACGCAAGACAGAGCCCTCCCCCGATGGCTGAACGAGGAGGAGGCTACCAGAGGCGAAGGTGGACTTTCCGCAGGTGAAGAGCGGTCGCAGACACTCCTCCGCGCTTTTACTCCTAAATTTCTAGCACTTGCTCCTAACTACGGTAAGTTTTCTCCTAACTTAGGAGGAACCCGATGTACGTCGAGCAGGTGGAGACCCTCATCTGGATCTTGCGGACTTTCGGGTCCGAGGATGCCGGGATCGAGGCGAAACGGGCGGGATCAAAGCTTCCGGACTCCCTCGCCGAGAGCCTTTGCGCTTTCGCCAACACCCCCGAGGGTGGCTTCGTGCTTCTCGGCGTGGACGAAAACGCGAACTTCGCCGTCACCGGCGTCACCGACGCAGCCAAGGTCCAAGCCGATCTGGCAACAACCGTCGTCTGACGAGCGAGGAAGTTCAGCAACTCATCGCGGATCGCGGCCAGCCAAGATTCGATCACGAGACGGTGCCGGACGCCGGGATCGAGGATCTGGATCCCCGGGGAGTTCAGATCATGCTTTCCCGTATTCGGTCGAACAATCCACGCCTGTTCGCGGACGAGCCGGACGAGATCGTTCTCAAGATGCTCGGGGTTCTACGGAAGTCCCCGAGCGGCGAGCTTCGCCCCACGCTGGCCGGCCTGCTCAGTCTCGGACGATACCCGCAGGAATACTTTCCCCAGCTCTCCCTGACCTTCGTGCACTACCCCACGACCACGGGAGAGAATTCCGCGACCTCGACGCGATTCTTGGACAATGTCCGGATCGACGGCTCGATCCCGGAGATCGCCCGAGAGGCACTGGCCGTCATCCGGCGAAACATGAGCCGACGAGCGCTTGTCAGCGGGGCCGGCCGGCAGGACGTCTGGGAATACCCACCTGAGGCATTGCGCGAGGCAATAGTCAACGCCCTGGTCCACCGGGATCTGAGCCCCGGCACTCGTGGCACTCAGGTGCAGGTGGAGATGTACCCCGACCGGCTACGCATCCTCAACCCGGGCGGGCTGTTCGGCGCGGTGGACATCACGAGGCTCGGCGACGAGGGCGTTTCCTCGGCCCGCAATGGCTCACTGCTCAGAATCCTCGAGGATGTCGTCATACCTGGTGAGTCCCGGACCGTCTGCGAGAACCGGGGTTCCGGCATCCGGACCATGCGCCATGAATTGGCCCGTGCCGGTATGAGCCCTCCGAAGTTCCACGATCGGGTGACGTCCTTCGAGGTCACCATGCCGAACCACACCCTGCTTGACGAAGAGACGGTGCGCTGGCTCGGAGCCATCGGCCGGGACGGCTTGAAGGACTCGCAACGGACCGCCCTGGCCCTCATGCGCCAGAATGAACTCCTCGACAATGCAAAATATCGGGCCGCTACCGGAATCTCGGACAGCCGGACGGCGACCGCGGAACTGCAGGACCTCGTCGCCCGGGAACTCGTCGACCAAACCGGCACCCGCGGTGGCGCACGATACTCATTGAGCGAGTACGCGCGATCCTTGGACAGCACCGGACAGACCAAGCCGGTCCGCCCCAATCGGCGACGGCAGATCCTGGACCTTCTGGCAGTCCACGGCGACCTGTCGAAGACCGAAATCTCCACGCTGCTGAACATCAATGCGAAATCTGCCGAGTACTGGCTGGCCACGCTTCGGCGCGAGGGCGGAATTCAGTTCACCGAACCTCAACGTGGCACCAAGAACGCCCGATACCGGTTGGCAGACAAGGGTGAGACGCGCGAGGAATTCAGGCCGTGAGCGCGGCTCCGAGGAGTATTCCCAGGTAGGCGGCACCGAGGCCGGCCAGGATGCTGAGGGTCACGTAGGCGATGGCCCGGGGTTGCCGTCCGGTGCGGGCCAGGGTGAGGGTCTCGTGGCTGAAGGTCGAGTAGGTCGTGAGGGCTCCGCAGAACCCGGTGCCGAGCAGGGCCGCGAGGCCGGGGCTGACCGGCAGGCCGATGAGGAAGCCCAGCAGCAAAGATCCGGCGATGTTCACGGTCAGGGTGGCCCAGGGGAAGCGCTGGGTGGGCAGGAGCTTGCCGGTGAGGTATCGCAGCGGGGCCCCCACCGCGGCACCGAGCGCGACCAGCAGCAGCGTCATGAGCGCGCCCGGAAAAGAACCGAGCGGCCCAGCACGGAGCCGGCCCAGACCGCGAAAAGGGCGCCGATCAGCGTGGCTCCCAGGTAGGCGAGGGCGGTCGCCGGGGGCGAGCGCAGCACGTCGACCGTCGCGGTGGAGAACGTGGTGTAGCCGCCGAGGACGCCGGTGCCGAGGAAGGGGCGGAGCAGGCGGCTGTCCGGGCGGTGGCGGGCCAGCAGCTCCATGAGGATGCCCATGAGGAAACAGCCGGTGATGTTGATGATCCAGATCATCCAGATGCCGGGCCAGGCGACCGCGAGGCCGTATCGGGCGACCGCCCCGACGATCCCGCCGGCCGAGACCACCGCGAGCGTTTTCACCTGCTCAAATTAGGCCGCCCGGGAACAGCATGCGACGGAACCCCCGGTGACGGTGACCACGTTGCTCAGTTCCACACCGTCGGCGCGTTCCATGAGGACCGGGGACCACGAGTCGCCGGTGCCGGCGCCGCGCAGCGTGCAGTCGCGGATGACCGTGTCACGGTAGTGCAGGACGCTGACCTCGCCGTCGATCTCGCTGCGGCCCCAGCCGGCCGCGCGGACCGCGTACCGGGGGCCGTTCCAGGTGACGCAGATGTCCGCGATGGTGATGGTCGAACCGACCGCTCCGGAGGAGACGAAGCGGTCGGTGTTGTCGCCGGGCAGCAGGCGGAAGCCCATCTCGACGTCGCGCAGGCAGGCGCCCTCGACCCGGACGTCGTGCACCGAGCTGAGGTAGAAACCCTCGATCGCGTCGTTGACCCGCAGGTCGGTGACGGTGAGGCGGTGCGGGTGGTACGTCGGGCCGGCGATCGAGGCGACGTCCGCGCCGACCGCGCCCCAGTGCACGGCCACGCCGGTGTAACCGCCGCGGACGGTGATGTCGTGCAGCGTGACGTCGCTGACCGCGCCCATCAGCGCGATGCAGTTGGCGTGCCGGTCGAGGCCGATCCGGGCGACGTGGACGCGGCGCAGGTCGACGTTCGTGATCCAGTCCGGGGCCGAGGCGTAGAGGTAGTCGCCGACCGTGATGGCGGTGCCGCGATCGCCGCCGTGCTCGCCCGGGTCGGCCGGGGGTGGGCGCAGGCCGAGGTCGCTGACCGCGACGTCGGAGCCCACGATGTGCAGCACCGGGTGGCCGGTGGTGCCGGCTGAGACGAGCCACGTGCCGGGCGGGCCGCCGTTGGCGCCGGCGACCTCCGAACCGCGGATGGTCCAGCCGGCGGGCACGCGCAGGCCGTCGGCCAGGGTGTGCGTGCCGGGCGGCAGTTCGAGCTTGCCGGCCGGCACGGTGTCGAGCACTTCCTGCAGCACCCGGTGGTTCTGGTCGGCGTCCGGCCCGAGCGCCGGGCGGTGGATCATTTTCCGGCGACCTTGCAGGAGAAGCCGCGACCCGGCTGGTCGGTGCCGATCAGGATCGGCCCGGTGGCGGGGGTGGTGCGGCGCAGCGTGATGCTGCCGGCTCCGTGCTCCACGACCTCGAGATCCACGGGTACGCCGGTCCGCAGATCCGTGGCGTGCACCCCGAAACCCTCGGCGGGCAGCGGTTTGTGCACCTCGGCGACGACCCGGGTGCCGGCCCGCCGGGCCATCCGGAGCGCTTTGAAGCCGGCCCGGAGCGGTTTCTTGCGGGCCCACTTGTGCACCGCCGGTCGCGGGAGCGGCTGCGGGGGCGTCACGGCGGAGACCTCGAGCCGGAACACGTCGGCGACCTGCGGTGCCACGACCGCGACGTCACACCCGGTGGCGGAGCTGATCGGGGTGATCGGGGCGGTGGGCTGCGCCCGTACGGTGATCTTGTCGATCCGCAGGCCCAGCGCGGAACGCGCGGCGATCCGGCCGGTCACCCACCCGGGTCGCGGGGGTTCGGCGAGCTCGACCATGAGCAGGCCGTCCTCGTCGAGCTCGTCGGCCGCCAGGTCGAACTCGACGGTGACCTTCACGCCGCCGGCGCTCTTCAGGCCCTGGCGGCGGGCCAGCACGGCCGCGCCCCGCAGTTCGCCCTGCGCGCGCACCAGCACCAGCCGGGGCAGCTCGGGCGCGTGCCGCGACGGGCGCACCCGGTCGGACCACCAGCGGGTGCCGGTCTCGTCCAGGTGCACCAGCACCGAGACCCGGGTCGCCGTGCCGGGGTGGTGCATCTTGACGCCGACCGCACCGTAGTCGCTGGTCACCCGGCCGATGATGGCCCGGCCGCGGACGACCTGGTCGACGATGTTCAGGTGCTGTCCGCTGGTGAGGTCCAGCGGCAGGCCGGCGACGAACTTCGGGGGTTCGTCGTAGTCGGTGGCGAACCAGGAGCCGATCATGCGTCGAAGTCCGTCCGGGTGAGCATCGGCTCGCGCCGGGTCCACATCCGCTCGACCGCGGTGTACATCGGGTCGGCGTCCGCCTCGATGTGCCGGAACGTCGCGCGCATCGTCTTGAGCAGCGTGTCGGCCGGCCACACCTCCCACTGCGGGACCAGCGGGGTGACGACGTCGGTGCCGCTGCGGTACAGCCACAGCCACAGCCGCGCGCGGCGCACCTGCTCCTCGGTGACGAGCTCTTCGCCCGCGCGGATGGCGGTGATGCTCTGCTCGAGCGTCTTCCAGTACGCGTCCTGGTCGTCGACGACGATCGACAGCCCGCACGAGCTCCACTCGGACCAGCCGGCCTGGATGACCGGGATCCCGTACGCGGGCAGCTCGTTGCTGACGCTGCCCCGCACCGTGACGCCGAGGTCGGTGAGGCTCCACAGCGCGTTCTTGCTGAGCGTGGCGCTCGGTGTGAACGCCATGTGCTTGACCTTCTTGTACTTCTCGGCGACGGAGTCGAAGAAGCTGGTGGAGTCGTACAGCGCCTGGCTCGGGTGGTCGAGGAACAGCCACTGCGCCTCGGGATGCTCGGCGGCGTAGGCGGCGGTGTCGGCGAACCAGTCGGCGAGGCTCGGGAACAGTTCCCGGTTGGTGCCGAGCGCGTCGGACACCGCGTGGTTGTAGACCGTGATGATCGGCTTGTCCGGATCAAAACCGAGCCGATCCACCACGTGGGTACGCAACCGGGCGCGCTCGGCCGGGTTGTTCAGGTCGACGGACGCGGTCACGCCACCCCGCCACCAGCTCGGCCGGCCCAGGTTGACCTTGGCGCGCCAGGCCACCAGCTCGGCGGTCTGCCGCAGGGACTCCCGCTTGGTCCAGACCTTGGTCTCGAACACGTCGCCGATCTGCCGGGTCAGCTCCTCACGGAACGTACCGGTGCGGGTGTCCTTCTCCGGGAACAGCGCGTAGGCCTTCATGCAGCCGGTCTGCTGGGTGTGGATGATCGGGACCTGAGCCTGGCGGGCCGCCTCGGACGCGAGGCCCCACTGGTCGTAGTCGACGTGGCTGGTCACGAGCGCCACGACGTCGCGCTGGAACAGCTCCGTGTAGAAGTCGTGCAGCCGGGTCGCGTACGTGTGGCGCAGTTTGTAGTCGGGCCGGGACTGGTATCCCTGCGGCAGCCGCGGCAGCTTGGCCAGCCGGCAGTAGGTCGCGTCGGTGTATTCGACGATCGTCTTGTCGTCACGGGCCGGCGTGCTCGACGCGCGGACCTTGTCCCAGACGTCGATGACCTCGGAGCCGGCGAACGCGTCGCTGACCTTGCGGACGGTCTCGACGTTGAAGCCGCTCCACAGCGTCGCCATCCAGGCGTCCTCGACCCCGGTCAGCACCACCATCCGCGCCGGGTGCAGTCGCCGCAGCGCGTTCGCGAACGCCAGGTTGCGCAGGTTCACCCGGATGTCCTGGTGGAACATCTCCACCACGATGACCGCGTCGTCAGCGGGCTTCGGGAGGTTCTTCTCCCAGTACACGCTCGCCGACTCCAGGAACCACTGGAGTTCCTTGCTGTTCGCCTTCAGCCACACGGTTTCTTCGTGCCTCTCAGATCAGGTCCCAGGACAGCGGCGTGCCTTTGGCCGCGTCCTGGTGGAAGGTTCGCCCCTGCACGAGGCCGATGGCGTCCGGGGCGAGACCCCCGGTGGGGCGGATGGAACGGACGTTCTCCGCGGTGACCGGGTCGCCGGCCTTGACGTCCTGGACCACGTAGAGGGAGCGGCGGAACCGCAGGCCCTCCTTCTCGGCCTCGTTCGGGCCGATGGCGGTGGTGCCCAGCGCCTGCCAGGCCCGCTCGGACTCGACGACCAGCGCGGCGAGCTCCTGCGGTTCGAGGGAGAACGCGGAGTCCACGCCCCCGTCGGCCCGGTCGAGCGTCACGTGCTTCTCGATCAGGCAGGCGCCGAACGCGACGGCCGCGATCGGGACGCCGATGCCGAGCGTGTGGTCGCTCAGGCCGATCGGCACCCGGAACGTCTCGGCCAGCACCGGGATGCGGCGCAGGTTGGTGTGCTCCGGCGGCGCCGGGTACGACGCGGTGCAGCTCAGCACGACGATGTCCTTGGCCCCGGCGTCACGGGCGGCGTCCACGGCGGCGGCGATCTCCTGCACACTCGCCATGCCGGTCGAGATGATCACGGGCTTGCCGGTGCCCGCGCAGCCGCGGATCAGCGGCAGGTCGGTGATCTCCGACGACGCGATCTTGTACAGCGGGGCGTCGAGGCTCTCCAGCAGGTCGATCGCGGTGCGGTCGAACGGGCTGGAGAACGGCGTGAGGCCCTTGTCGCGCGCCCGGTCGAAGATCGCTCGGTGCCACTCCCACGGCGTGTGCGCACGCTCGTAGAGCTGATAGAGATACTCCCCGCCCCACAGCTCGTGGCCCTTGGAGAGCTGGAAGCGCTCGTGCTTGACGTCCACGGTCATCGTGTCGGCCGTGTACGTCTGGATCTTGATGGCGTGGGCGCCGGCCTCGGCGGCCGCGTCGACCAGGGCCAGCGCCCGGTCCAGCGAGCCGTTGTGGTTGCCGGACATCTCGGCCACGATGTACGGCCGCTTGCCGGCGCCGATCTCCACGTCGTTGATGATCACTGCTCAGTCCCTCTCTCGGTCCACACCACGGTCTGTGGCACCCCGTCGATCAGCCGTTCGTAGCGCCGGGTCTCCCGGAAGCCGAACCGGCGGTGCAGGGCGATCACCTGCTTGTTGGCGGCCAGCTGTTCACCGCCGAGGCGGGTGAGCCCGAGCGGGCCGAACGCGTGGTCGACCGCCGCCTGTTCCAGCCGCAGCCAGGCCTTCAGCAATCCGCCGCCCAGGCCCTCGACGTCGAGGTAGAAGCTCCAGCTGGGCGGATCCTCCCGCAGGTCGAAGATGACCACGCCACAGTCGTCGAAGATCAGGATGTGGCGGCGCGGGTCGTTCGTGGCGTTCTCCCACCACGTGGCGTGTTCCTCCGCGGAGATCACGTGGGTGGTCAGGCTGACCGCGCGTACGTCCGGGTGGTTGCGCCAGGACAGCACGGTGTCGCGGTCGGAGGGGGTGGCGGGGCGAAGCACGGGCGTCAACGTATGGGCGCTGCCTGAGCCCGCTGTGGCGCGGAAGCGAGAGCGGGAAGAACCGCAGGTGACGGCTCGGGGTCGCGCTTCGTGATCCGGTACGCCTGGCGCAGGCCCGCGTACAGCGGATAGCTGCGCAGCCGGACCAGCTTGTGCTTGATGCCGGGGTGGCCCGGGTAGTCCGCGGGCACGTGCCGGCGGTAGTGCGCGGTCAGGCGCTGGAAGAACAGCCGGCGGCGGCGCGGGTGCACCCGGCCGTCGTTGCCGAGCAACACGAGCAGGTGGTTCACCATCAAGGTGAACAACCGGTGCCGCAGCCACGGCTCGGGGTGGCGCTCGTCGACCCAGGCGAGCATCCGGTCGTACTGCTCGAAGACCTCGAAGTGCCGGTCGCTGCGGGTCGCGGTGATCGAGCCGAGCCGGCCGACGCGGTAGTGATAACAGACCCGGTCCAGCACCGACACCCGCCGGGCGGCGATCAGCACCGGGTTGCTGAACGGGACATCTTCGTACCAACCGGGCAGGAAACGCAGGTCGAGCTCGTCCAGCAGACCGCGCCGGACGATCCGGTTCCAGGCGGTGTGCTGCAGCTCCAGCAGGCTGGGCAACCGCGGGTCCTTCAGCGCGCCGCTGCTCGCGTCGGGCTCCAGCCGGCCGTTCTCGTGCACCCGCAGATGGTCGATGAGCAGCACGTCCGGGCGCTCCGCCAGCTTCTCGAGCACCGCGCGCACCGAGCCCTTGGGCAGCCAGTCGTCGCTGTCGACGAACCAGACGTACTCGCCGCGGGCCTCGGCCAGGCCGGCGTTGCGGGCCAGCCCCAGGCCCACGTTGTGACTCAGGTGCACCACGCGCAGGTCGCCGTGGCGCTCCGCGTACCCGTCGAGCATCTCCCCGCAGCCGTCGGGCGAGGCGTCGTCGACCGCGATGACCTCGACCTGTGCCGCTTCCGCCGCGGTCAGACCGGCCCGGATCGACTCGAGGCACTGATAGAGGTACCCCTCGACCTTGAACACCGGCACGACGACCGACAACAGGAAGGAATTCATGATGTTCACGGTCGACCCCGCGGATGACGAAAGCCGAAACCCCGGTTGGCCGGTCCGCAAATACTCACGCACGGTGCCGGGCGACCGATGGGAGAGGTATCTGACCTACGTCCAGGAGGGGAGAGCGTGGACCGGCTACTGCGAGCCTCAGCGGGGACCGCTCTGCTCGCCCTGATCTGGGTCGGCGTCAACCTCGTGCACCCGGTCGGGCCGCGCTGGCTGCTGTGGCTGCCGACCTTCGCCGGCGGGATCATCGCGGTGGCGGTGCTGCTGCGCACCGCCCGCGCCCCCGGGCTGCCCGTGGCGACCAGACGGTTCTGGCGGCATCTGAGCGCCGCGGCCGCGTTCGTGGTGGCCGGCCTGACCGCCGACACGTACGCCGTCCTCAGCGCCGGCGACCCGCGCGGTGACCACACCGGCGCGACCATGCTGGTGCTGGCCGGTGGCGGCGTCCTGATCATCATGTACGCGCTGTTCCGGCTCCCGCTGGAACGCGGGTCCCCCGGCGAGCTGGTCCGGATCGCCCTCGACGCCGTCACGGTCGCGCTCGCCGCCGCCGTGTTCATCTGGCACTTCTCCACCCGCGCGGCGCTGGAGAACAGCGACACCGCCGCCGTCTACCTGACCATGCTGGTCACGCTCATCGCCCTGCTGGCGGTCTTCGCCGTGGTGAAGTTCGTCTTCTCCAGCCACCTGCACGTCGACAACGGCGCGCTGCGGTTGCTGGCCCTGGCGATGCTCGTCGGCGCGGTCGGTCCCATTTTCCGGCCGGTGTTCGAGGCGGTCGACCCGACGCTGTTCCCGAACATGGCCGGCCCACCGGTGGTCTACTTCCTCGCCGCCTGGGCCGCCGACCGGCAGCGGGTCGCGCGCACGGTCCGGCGCCGCGGTGCGGTCACCCCCCGGCGACGGCCGTTCAGCCTGCTCCCGTACGTGGCGGTGGCCGCCGTCGACGGGCTGCTCATCCGGGCGACCTGGACCGAGAGCTCCGACGAACTGGTCATGGTCGGCGCGGCGGTGCTGCTCACCGCGCTCGTGGTGATCCGCCAGCTCGTCGCCTTCCGGGACAACAGCCGCCTGCTGGGCCGCCTCGACCACAGCGCCACCCATGACGGGCTCACCCAGCTGCCCAACCGGGTCCTGTTCCACAGCCGCCTGCAGAAGGCGCTGACCAGCCCGGGCGACCGCCCCGTGGCGGTGGCGCTGATCGACCTCGACGACTTCAAGGAGGTCAACGACACGCTCGGCCACGAGGTCGGGGACCAGCTGCTCATCGGCGTCGCGAAGCGCCTCGAGGGCTGCATCCGGGTCGAGGACACCGTGGCCCGCCTCGGTGGTGACGAGTTCGTCGTGGTGCTCGACGACGCCGACCCGGCCACCGCGGATCTCGCCGCCGCCCGGATGATGAACGCGCTGCACCAGCCGATCTACGCCGACGGGCACGAGCTGCCGATCCGGGCCAGCATCGGGATCGCCGACGGGCGCAGCGGCGACGAGGCCTCCGAGCTGCTCCGGCACGCCGACATCGCGATGTACGCGGCGAAGAAGCTGCACGGGACCGCGTACCTGCACTACGAGCCGACCATGGCGACGACCGGCAGCGACCACGCGCACCTCGGCGCGGAGCTGCGCGAGGCCATCTCGGCCGGCCAGCTGTTCCTGCTGTACCAGCCGATCGTGGCGCTCGACGACGGCCGGATCATGGGGGCCGAGGCGCTGGTCCGCTGGAACCACCCGGTCCGTGGGGTTCTCGCGCCGGACATGTTCATCCCGGTCGCCGAGCGCACCGGGCTCATCGTGCCGCTCGGGCGCTGGGTCATGCGGACCGCGTTCGCCCAGCTCGCCGCCTGGATCGCCGAGCACGGCGAGGCCGCCCCGCAGACCCTCAACGTCAACGTCTCCGCCCGGGACCTGCGCGAGCCCGGTTTCGCCGACGCGGTCGCCGAGCTGCTCACGCACCACGGCCTGGCCGCCGACCGGATCGTCCTGGAGATCACCGAGACGATGGCCGTCGAGCCCGGGCAGTCGGTCACCAACCTGCAGGAACTGCGGGCGATGGGGGTACGCATCTCGCTCGACGATTTCGGTACCGGACATTCCACGCTGTCGCTGCTGCACGACTGCCCGATCGACGAGATCAAGCTGGACCGTTCGTTCACCCAGTCCCCGATCGACGACCGGGTGCCGATGTCGGCCGCGGTCATCCACCTCGCCCAGGTGCTGGGCCTGCACGCGGTGGCCGAGGGCGTGGAGACCGCCGAGCAGGCGGAACTGTTGCTGTCGCTGGGCTATCTCGCGGCGCAGGGTTACCTGTTCGCCCGCCCGATGCCGCCGGCCCGGCTCGGCGAACTGCTGGCCGCCGGGGTGTCGCTCACCCCGGTCGCGATTCCCACCGCCTGATTGAGGATTGCCGGGACCGAAGACGGGTATCCGTTGTTTCGTAAGCAACGCTCCCCCTAGACCTGGAGGTTCCCATGGGTGCCGACGACAAGATCGAGAACAAGTCCGAGGAGCTCGGCGGCAAGGTCAAGGAGGGCTTCGGCCGGGCGACCGACGACGAGCAGCTCGAGGCCGAGGGCCGCGCCGACCAGTCGAAGTCCCACCTCAAGCAGGCCGGCGAGAAGATCAAGGACGCTTTCAAGAGCTGACTGCCGCCGTACGCGAAAAGGGGCGAACCGTTTCCACGGTCCGCCCCTTTCGGCGTCTCTAGACCCGGGCCAGCTCCGGGCTCCGGTCGGTCCCCTCGACCGGTGTGGGCTCGTGGGCGACCGTGGGCAACCAGTTCAGCCAGCGGGGCAGCCACCAGTTGCGCTCGCCGAGCAGCACCATCACCGCGGGCAGCAGCACCGCGCGGATGATCGTGGCGTCCAGCAGCACCGCCGCCGCCAGCCCCACGCCCAGCTCCTTCGTCGAGATCAGCGGCAGCGTGGCGAACAGCGCGAACACCGCCACCATGACCAGCGCCGCACTCGTGATCACACCCGCGGTGCTGCCGATCCCCTTGCTGATCGCGTCCCGGGTGCTCAGGCCACCGTCGTAACCCTCGCGGATCCGGCTGAGCACGAACACGTGGTAGTCCATCGACAACCCGAACAGGATGATGAACAGGAACAGCGGCATCCACGCGGTGATCCCGCCGGCCGCACGGAAGTCCAGCTGGCTCTCGAAGTGGCCGTACTGGAAGACGAAGACCAGCATCCCGTACGCGGCGGCGACCGACAGCAGGTTGAGCAGCACCCCGGTAACCGCGACCATGACCGACCGGAACGACACCAGCAGCAGCAGGAACGCCAGCCCGAGCACGAAGCCGAACACCCAGGGCAGCGACGAGTCGAGGCGTTCGTTGAAGTCCACGCTGCCCGCGGTGTCCCCGGTGACCGCGACGGTCACGCCCGGCAGCGCCCCGAACGCCCCCGGTGCCACGGTGGTCCGCAGCTCGGTCAGCGCCGCTTTCGACGTACCGTCATTGCCGTTGCCCGCGAGCGCGACCGAGACGACCGCGACCGTCCCGGCGGGGTTGATCCGGGCGTCGACCTCGTCGCCCAGCTTGTCGGACGCGACCGCCGCCGACTTGAATTCCGCCAGCGCCCGGTCGAACCGCTTGCCCTTGACCGAGCCGGCCTCGACGACGACCTCGGCCGGGGCGTTCTGACCGGGGAACGCGGCGTCGATCCGGGTGAAGGCCTGCACGATCGGCATCCTCGGCGAGAAGTCCGCCAGCCCCTCGCCCTTGGTCTTCAGGTCCAGCGCGGGGGCGGCGAGCAGGGCCAGCGCACCGACCGCGAGCACCGCGGAGACCAGCGGCTTGGCCAGCACGACCCGCAGCACCGCCCGCCACACCCGGCCGTCACTGCGCCGCCGGTACAACCCGGGGATCTTGATCGCGTCGACCCGGTCGCCCAGCGCCGAGAGCAGCGCGGGGAGCACGGTCAGCGAGCCGAGCACGGCGGTGGCGACGACCAGGATCGTGGCGACCGCGAAGCTGCTGAACACCGCGTCGCGGGTCAGGAACATGCCGGCCATCGCGACGATGACGGTGAGCCCGGAGACCCAGATCGACCGGCCGGAGGTCTGCGCGGCGATCACCAGCGCCCGGTGCGGATCCGCGCCCTTGCGCCGCTCGTCACGCTCCCGCCGGATGTAGAACAGGCAGTAGTCGACGCCGACCGCGAGCCCGACCAGCAACATCACGTGCATCGTGGTGTCGACGGTCGGCACCCACCGGCTCGCCACCGCCAGCAGCCCGGCCGCCCCCGCGACGGCGGTGACCGCCAGTGCCACCGGCAGCAGCGCGGCGACCACCGCGCCGAACGCCACCAGCAGGATCCCGAGCGTGATCGGGAGCGACAGCAGGCCCAGCCGGCTCAGCCCCTCGTCCAGCGAGTCACCGATGAGCTTGTCCCCGCTGGCGTCCCCGGCCTCGGCGACATAGAGCTCCGGGTGCCGGTCCTGCACCTGAGCCACCGCGTCGAGCAGCGGCTGCACCCGGTCCTTGGCGGTCTCCGGATCCCCGGTCATCGTGAAGGAGACCAGCGTCGAGTTCTTGTCCGGTGAGACGACCGGCTCGCCCACGTCCGCGACCTCGGCGCGGTCCCGCAGCGTGCGGGTGACGTCGGCGACCGCCGCCGTACGCTTGCCGCCCTGGATCAGCACCATCTCACCGGCGGGCCGCTCCGGGAACCCGGCCGCCGCGACGATCCGGTCGGCCCGGGCCGACTCGCCGTGCCCGGTCTCGCTGTCGACCGCTTCCACCGTGCCGAGCTGTCCACTGAGCACGGTCACGCCGGCCACGAACGCGACCCACCCGAGAATCGCCAGCGTGCGATGCCGGGCGCTCCACACCGCGGCCCGTGCCGCGAACCCCGTTACCTTGTCCCTGTTCTGCATGCCCATGACGCTAGGAATTCGCGGGCGCCGCAACGACCCGGCCAGCGTCCCGGTTCAGGGTAGGGCTACCACCACCACCGGCCGGGTCAGTCGGTCCCGTCCAGCATCGTGCGAACCTCGGCCATCATCCGGAAGACCTCGATCCGGCCGTCGAGGAACCCGATCCGGTAGTCCGCACCGGTCTCCGGATCCGCCGCCCGGGCGGCGTCACGCCGCCCGGCGCACCCGTCGACACGCCCGTCCCGATAGGCCAACAGAGCCTTCTCCATCAGCCTCCCCGTTCACTTTCCGTTGCCATCCACCTCGCGTGATCACTTTCCGCAATGATTGCCGGTCCGCGATCGTGAGCCGCCCCGTGTCGGCCCGCGCGATAATGTCGCACGTCAAGGCAATGGTCCGCACCGTCCGGACGTCCGACCCAACCCCCACCGATCCGCCAACAAATACACATTAAGTCACCACCCATGTGACCCTTAGTGATCATTACTGCGCCGTGGGCGGCGCTTGCCTTGACACCGGCGGCAACCCCTACCGTCCAGCCGGTGAAGTTCGCGATCAACTACAGCTCGCCGTTCTTCGGCGTCGACCCCGACCTGATCACGGGATACGCGCAGCATGCCGAGGCCTGCGGGTTCGAGGCTTTCTACGTGCCCGAGCACGTGGTGCTGCACCCCGGGGCCACGATCGGCGGGTGGGAGATGCCGGCCACCCTGCCGTACGCGGATCCGCTCGATTGCCTGGCTTTCGTGGCCGCCGCCACGACCAGAATTCTGCTCGGCACCGGCGTGCTGCTACTGCCTTATCACCATCCCGTGGTGCTCGCGAAGCGGCTGGCGACCGTCGACGTGCTCTCCCGGGGCCGGATGCGACTGCTCACCGTCGGTCTCGGGGCGCTGCCCGGGGAGGCCCGGGCGGTCGGGGTCGACTACGCGAGCCGGGGGCGGCGGGCCGACGAGGCGATCGACGTGCTGCGACTGTTGTGGTCCGGCGGCCCGGAAGGGGTGAGCTTCCACGGGGAGTTCTTCGACTTCGACAACCTGTGCAGCTTCCCCCAGCCGCTCGGCGGACCCCTGCCGATCCACGTCGGCGGCTCGACCCCGGCGGCCGCACGCCGGGCCGGGCTGCGCGGCGACGGCTACTTCCCGGGCGGCGTGACCCACTGGGACCTGACCCGGAGCACCGCGGCCGGGCGCGAGCTGGAGTACACCCGGTTCGGCTCCATCGACGTTACCCCCGAACGGGTCGCCGCCTACGCCGCGCAGGGCGTGACCCGGATCGTCGTGGCCGCCGCCTCGACCGACCTGGCCGAGCAGCGCGACCAGATGACCGCGTTCGCCGAACGGTTCCTCAACCCTGCAGATAGGCCAGGACCGCCAGGACGCGGCGGTGCTGTTCCTCGTCCTGGTGCAGGTTGAGCTTGGTGAAGATGTTGCGGACGTGCTTCTCGACCGCGCCGTCCGTGACGACGATCTTCCGGGCGATGGCGTTGTTGGAGCGGCCCTCGGCCATCAGGCCCAGGACCTCGCGTTCGCGGGGGGTCAGCGCGCGCAGCGGGTCGTCGCGGCGGCGGCGGACCAGGAGCTGGGCGACCACCTCCGGGTCGAGGACGGTGGCGCCGCCGGCGACCTGGCGCAGGCCGGTCATGAACTCGGCGACCTCGGCGACCCGGTCCTTGAGGAGGTAGCCGACCGCGCCGCGGCGGTCGGCCAGCAGGTCGTCGGCGTATTCGACCTCGACGTACTGCGAGAGCACCAGGATCGGGCTGCCCGGCACCAGCGTGCGGGCCTCGACGGCCGCCCGCAGGCCCTCGTCGGTGTGCGTCGGCGGCATCCGGACGTCCACGATGGAGACGTCCGGGCGGTGCCGCTCGACGGCGGTGACCAGCGACGGTCCGTCACCGACGGCTTCGACGACGGTGCAGCCATTCTCTTCGACGAGCCGGACCAGGCCCTCCCGCAGGAGGACCGAGTCGTCGGCGATGACGACGCGCATGGCGCCGAGCGTAGCGGTTACAACGGCAGGGCCGCGGTCAGCGTCGTGCCACCCCCGGCCGGGCTCTCCACGCTCAGGACGCCGCCGGCCGCTTCGACCCGGTCGGCCAGGCCGGCCAGACCGTGGCCCTTGGCCGGACTGGCACCGCCGACACCGTCGTCGGTGACGGTGAGCATCAGGCCGTTGCCCGCCCGGCGGACCGTCACCTGCACCTCGGCGGCGTGGCTGTGCTTGGCCACGTTGGTCAGGGCCTCCGCGACCACGAAGTACGCGGTGCTCTCCACCGTCGGTTCGAGGCGTTCCATCGCCGGGGCGTCCAGGTCGACCGGGATGGTGCAGCGGCCGGCCAGCGCGGTCAGGGCTGCCTTGAGCCCACGGTCGACCAGGATCGGCGGGGCGATGCCGCGGGACAGGGCCCGCAGCTCGTCGAGGGTCTCCCGGGTCTGGGTCAGCGCCTCGGCGACCGTGGCGCGGGCCGCTTCCGGGTTGCTCTCGAACTGCTGCTCGGCCCGGCCGAGGTCCATGGCGAGGCGGACCAGGCGCTGCTGCGGGCCGTCGTGGATGTCGCGTTCCAGCCGGCGCAGCGCGATCGCCTCGGCGGAGACGGCCGCGGCCTTCTGCGCCTGAGCGGTGTCCCGGGCGGCGTTGGCCTGGGCGACCTGTTCGCGCAGCGTGTTGACGTTGCTGAGCAGCAGCCGGGCGAACTGCGCCTCCATCAGCGCGACGCCGCGGACCACCGGGTACAGCGTGCCGAGGAAGAAGAAGCCGAGCGCGGTGTAGAAGACGGCCCGGGAGCCGCCCATGCCGAGCAGCACGGGCAGATCCTGGCTGTCCGGGTCCATCGGGACGCTCCAGCCCCACAGGGCATAGGTCAGGCCGCCGAGAGTGATGGCCCACCAGGTGACCGCGACGATGAACCCGATCAGGTTGGGGATCAGCCGGAAGACGCCGTGCAGCAGGTCCAGCCACGACTGCCCGTCGGTGACCGGGACCAGCAGGCGGCGCACCCAGCCCGATTCCGGCCGCGGCCGCTTGTAGTACGGGTGCGGCAGCTGCCGGCCGAGCACCGGGGCGATCCTGGCCCGTTCGAGCGTCGCCAGACCCCGGGCCGCCCAGAACGTGCCGACCAGGATCGGCAGGCCCAGCCAGATGAAGACGGTGCTGACACCGACCGTGAAACCGGTCAGGCAGAGCACGAACGTGATGATGCTCAGCGGGAGGCCGAGCAGCGCGTACTGGGTGTCGATACCGAGCTGCCGGACCACTCTCACCGCTGGCGAAGTCATGCTGATGACCCTAGGCACCGGACGCCGCGCCGCCGATCCGGCTGACCGGCCGAACGGAAGTAGGGTTAACCCCACCCCCGAGTCCGTTTTGCGTAATGCTGAACGGGTGAGCGACTGGACCCAGCTCCAAGCAAACGTGCAGCGGCAGATCGACGCGCTGGTCTTCGCCGGCCGCGAGATCGGGGTACAGGTCGCGGCCTACCTCGACGGGCAGCTGATCGTGAACGCGGTCTCCGGCCTGGCCGACGAGTCGGTCAGCGCCCACGTCACCCCGGAGACGCCGTTCTTCAGCTTCTCCACCGGCAAGGGGCTGACCAGCACCGCCGTACACGTCCTGGTCGAGCAGGGAAAGCTCGACTACGACCTGCGGATCGCCGACGTCTGGCCGGAATTCGGCAAACACGGCAAGCAGAACGCCACCCTGCGGCACGCGCTGCTGCACGCGGCCGGGGTGCCGACGCTTCCTTCGTACACGACGCCGGAGGATTTTCTTGATTGGGACCGGATGTGCCGCACCATCGCCGGGTCGACCCCGGTGTGGGAGCCCGGCACCCGGCACGGCTTCCACGAGTGGACCTACGGCTGGCTGATCGGCGAGATCATCCGCCGGGCCACCCAACGGCCGATCGCGTGGGTGCTGGCCGAGGACATCGCCCGGCCGCTGCAGGCCGAGCGGGAGCTGTTCTTCGGGGTGCCGCCGCAGGAGCTGAACCGGGTCGCCCGGCTGAAGGACCGCAACTGGCGCCAGGCGCTGGAGCAGCTCAGCCGGCACATCGAGAATTTCGACGCGATCGCACCGCCGAACGTCCGTCCCGAGGCCGGCCTCGCGAACCGCCGCGACATCATGCAGACCGACATCCCGGCGGTCGCGACGGTGAGCGCGCGCGGCATCGCCCGGATGTACGCGGCGCTGATGGGCGAGGTCGACGGGGTGCGCCTGATCTCGCCGGAACGCCTCAAGGAAGTGACCACCGTGCTGACCGACGGCCCCGACTGGGCGTTCGGCGGCGACCTGCCCAAGACCATGGGGTACGTCGCACAACTGGGCGGCACCCGTTTCGGCTGGAGCGGCAACGGCGGCAGCCTGGCCGGTTTCTACCCGGATCTGGGCCTGTCGGTGGCGGTGGCCAAGAACTACCTGGGTACGACCGAGGACGATCCCATGGAGGGCATCGCCGCCACGATCCACGCGGCGGTCGCGGGCGCCTGACAACTCTCCCCTTACGGAAGAGTAGGGTTCCCGGGTGCTGTCGCCCCGCGTTCTGCGTACCGAAGTCCTGGCCGGCCTGGTCGTCGCCCTCGCCCTGATCCCCGAGGCGATCTCGTTCTCGATCCTCGCCGGCGTCGACCCCCGGGTCGGGCTGTTCGCCTCGTTCACGATGGCCGTCACCATCGCGATCTGCGGCGGGCGCCCCGCGATGATCTCCGCCGCCACCGGAGCGGTCGCCCTGGTCGTCGCCCCGGTCGTCCGTGAACACGGGATCGAGTACCTGTTCGCGACCGTCATCCTCGGCGGGATCCTGCAGATCACGCTGGCCGTACTCGGCGTCGCCCGGCTGATGCGGTTCATCCCCCGCAGCGTCATGGTCGGCTTCGTCAACGCGCTGGCGATCCTGGTGTTCAGCGCCCAGCTGCCGCACCTGATCGGCGTCCCGTGGCTGGTCTACCCGCTGCTCGCGGTCGCGCTGGCGATCATTTGGCTGCTGCCGCGCGTCACCCGGGCGGTGCCGGCGCCGCTGATCGCCATCGTCGCGCTCACCGCACTCACGCTGCTGGTCCACCTCACGGTGCCCACGGTCGGCGACGAGGGGGCACTGCCGGACAGCCTGCCGGTATTCGGCCTGCCCGACGTGCCGTTCAGCTTCGCGACACTGCAGACCATTTTCCCGTACGCGATGGGGGTGGCCCTTGTCGGTCTGATGGAATCGCTGATGACGGCGAAACTGGTCGACGACATCACCGACACCCACTCCGACAAGACCCGGGAGTCCTGGGGCCAGGGCGTGGCCAACATCGTCACCGGCTTCTTCGGCGGCATGGGCGGCTGCGCCATGATCGGCCAGACGATGATCAACGTGAAGACGTCCGGCGCCCGGACCCGGCTGTCGACGTTCCTGGCCGGGGCGTTCCTGCTGCTCCTGGTCGTGGCGCTGGGCGACGTCGTGGCCCTGATCCCGATGGCCGCCCTGGTCGCGGTCATGATCGTGGTGTCGGTCGGCACGTTCGACTGGCACAGCGTCACCCCGGCCACCCTGCGGCGGATGCCCGCCGGCGAGCTGATCGTCATGCTGGTCACCGTCGCGGCCACCCTCGCCACCGGCAACCTGGCCGTCGGCGTCGTGCTGGGCGTCCTCACCGCCATGGTCATCTTCGCCCGCCGGGTCGCCCAACTCGTCGAGGTCACCCGGGTCCTCGACGAGTCCGGCACGACCTGTACCTACACCGTGCACGGATCGCTCTTCTTCGCCTCCAGCAACGATCTGGTCACCCAGTTCGACTACGCTGGCGACCCGGAATCCGTGGTGATCGACCTCGCCCGGGCCCACGTCTGGGACGCCTCCTCGGTCGCCGCCCTCGACGCCATCACCACCAGATACGCGTCCCGCGGCAAGACGGTCGCGGTCGTCGGGCTCAACCCGCCGAGCTCCAGCCTGCACGACCGGCTGACCGGCACCCTCTCCTGAGGGCCGGGCACACTGTACGAATGATGCAGATCGGCGAGGCGGCCGAACGGGTCGGACTGAGCATCCGGACCATCCGCCACTACGAGGACGCCGGCCTGATCATGCCGTCGGCCCGCAGCGAGGGCGGCTTCCGGCTGTACACCGAACCGGACATCGCGCGGCTCGCCGTGGTCAAGCGGATGAAGCCACTCGGCTTCACCCTCGACGAGATGCGCGACCTGCTCGAACTCCTGGACGCACTGACCGCCGCCGACCCGGGCGCCGGCCGGGCCGCCCTGCTCGACCGGCTGACCATGTTCCACGAGGCGGCCCAGGCCCGGGTCCGCGCGTTGCGCGACCAGCTCACCATGGCCGAGGGCTTCGCCGGCCAGATCCAGCAGCACATCGACTTCCACAATCCCTCATGATCAGCGGGTAGCCGGCCGATCAGGCGGGCCATGCCCCGCCGCTGCCGCATCACCCTTGGCCTGATCGCCACGATCGCTCTGGCTCTCCAGCCGGGGGTCGCGCACGCCGCCGCGGCCGGGAACCCCAAGGCCTACGCCTTCCTGAGCGGCAGCAAGATCATCGCCCGGTGGGATCCCTGCACGCCGATCGACTACCGGGTCAACCTCGCCCGGGCCCCGAAAGGCTCCCTCGCCGAGGTCAGGACCGCGGTCTCCCGCGTCGCGGCGGCCACCGGGCTGACGTTCCGCTACGCCGGAGCCACCACCGTCATCCCGGGTGCGAAGAGCGGCTACAACGACAACTATCCCG
This sequence comes from Actinoplanes sp. NPDC051494, assembly GCF_044454705.1. Taxonomy (NCBI): domain Bacteria; kingdom Bacillati; phylum Actinomycetota; class Actinomycetes; order Micromonosporales; family Micromonosporaceae; genus Actinoplanes; species Actinoplanes sp. NPDC051494. The sequence continues at coordinate 392,677 of NZ_JBITDZ010000006.1, read as the reverse complement.
ACGGGACCGAGATGGTCTTCGCCTGGGTCGTCGCCGGCAAGCACAGCACCCTGATCCCCAAGGGCAGCGGCGCCGCCGGGGTCGGCGGCGGCTGGTGGCACTCGGGATACACGGCCGGGGGCGGACCCGCGCTCATCATGGACCAGGGGCAGATCGCGCTCAATACCGCGTACACCGACCGGATGGCCCGGGGCTTCGGCAAGAAGGCCGGCGGTACCACCGGCCAGTTGCTCATGCACGAGATCGGCCACGCGGTGGGGCTCGCCCACCCGACCGCCGGCGACTCCCGCCAGGTGATGTACCCCCTGATGACCAGCAAGGCCGCCACCTGGGGAGCCGGCGACCGCAACGGCCTGCGCCGGGTCGGATCGGCATACGGCTGCCTGACCGACTTGCCACCCGCGACCTAGACAGAGAGGCCGGACATCGACTTGAATGCCCGGCCTCTCTGTTTCTGGTCGTGACGTTACTCGCGCGCGGTGAGGCGGATCGCGCCCTCCGGGTTCACAGCGGCCCAGTCTTGAGCAGCCTGCCGGTCAACATCGCGGATGAGCACCATCCGGCCATCGCGGCGCGGGTGATGGGGCGAAGCGAGCCTGGGAAGAATCGCTCTCCCGGCCAGCACACCGACCAGAAGAAGAGCCGTCAGCGGCGTCCAGACGGCGTCCAGACGCGCGCCGAAAGTCTCGGTCTCGAGGCCGACGACGAGCAGCAGGAGCACGACGACCGCGCCGGGGAAGACACCGCGTTCCCATATGGCCTGCCTCTTGCCGGCTGCCGAGAAACGCAAGGCAGTCGTCTCGTCCACCACAAGACCCATCTCCAGGCGTCGCTGAAGCGGACGACCCAGCACCCAGGTCCGCACGGCGACCGGTGCCGCGTCGCCGCCGACGATGGACCGCGGCGGGGGCGCGAGGGTCCGGGCCGCGTCACGCGTTACCCAGACGTCGACAGTTGACTTCATTCACACACCTTTCCGGCATCGATCGGGAATCGTCGCATCAGTCGTACCATTTCGGCGCCGGGCGGCAATATGCACCCCGATAAGCATAGGTACCCGCCGCGAAGTTGCCGCCCCGGTCGTAATACCTGCTGTACCGGAATTTGAACACCGCCCCGTTCCTGTCATCGCAACGGTCCTCGTAGTCCTCGGCGATCCAGTCCTTGAGAACCCAACCCGCAAGCGTGATTGCCGCACCGCTGGTCACGTTGATGAAGGTCGCGATGATACCGACGCCCGCCATCCATTTGCCGGTCTTCTTGAAATACTTGAAGTCTGAATTACTGATTAGGCACCGGAAGTAGCGATCCTTGCGAATACCCCCGTAACTGCCCCACCAGTAATACCATTTGCGTGAGGTGAAGCTGGTATTCCAGCAATGCATCTGCCCGGAGACGTCGCTCTTGTTGACCGGGTCGGCCGTGGAGTATTCGTAGGCATTGTTGTTACCGCCGTACACCGGGTCGGTGGACAGGAACCGACCGGTCCGCGGGTTGTAGACGCGGACTCCCATGGTGATCAGGCCACCGGGGTTGTCGGCAGAACGCTGTTCCGTGCCGAGATAGCCGTACCGGGACGCGGTCCCCGCGACCTGGTTGCCGTACTCATCTGTCACCGTGGTCGATGCCAGGCCGGCGACTCCTCCGATCTGCGTCGCCACGATGTCACCGTGCAGATTGGCGAGCTGCCACTCCGTCCGGCCGGCCGCACCGTTATAGAACGCACTCAAAGCACCGATACCGATGATCCGACGTGTGTACGAACCGTTCTCGGCTATCCAGGAAGGCTTGTCCGTGTCATCGGCATAGTGGTTCACATGGGTCTCGGTGGCCGTCGCGTTCGTGACGACGTAGGCACGGTTGCGGCTGGTGGTGACGTCGAGTGTGTACGTCGCATGTGCCGCCCCCTGGGTGATCGAACGGACCATGTCGTTGGCGTAATAAGTGTTCGTGACATCGCCCGCACCTGAGCCGGCGTCCGCAGCCGGCACCGTGAGCGTACGGCCGAGATCGTCGTAGGTGTAGCCACTGCTCGTGACCCGATCCGCGGTGTCGTAGGCCCAGTTCCGTGGGTTACCACCAGTGCTCGACTGGCAGTTGCCGTCCTGAGCGGGTCCAAAGGTACGCAGCGCGGCACGGTTACTGTTCGCGTCGAACTCGTAATTACGCTCGACACAGCCCTGATCGTTGATCGTCTGGGTAGTACCGGTCAGCCGGCCCGAAGTGTCGTAGCTGTACCCCGCCGAGGAAAAGCTGTCGGCACCCCATGCACGCGCACCGTGGGCATCGAGTCCGCTCCAATCTCCGTAGACGGTTGTGCCGTCGCTCTGGTCGTAGAGAATTCCGGTCTGGGCGCCTTCTTCGTTGTAGTAGGAGTAGGTGATCAGTCCGTCCGGACGGGTTTCCGACTTCAGCTCCCCGTCGGCGTTGTATTCGCCGGTGAACGTACCCACCTGACTGTCCGTGACCTGGCTGAGCAGACCACGTCCCTCGGTGTTGTCGTCGTACGTGTGGGTTCGGGTGCCCTTGCCATCAGTGATGGTGATTTCACGGCTTGCGATGTCGTACGTGGTGACCGACACCGACCCGTCAGCGTCGGTGTACGACGTGACCCGGCCCAGAGAATCGTAGGCACGGGAGATCTTCGCTGTGACCTGGCCAGAACTGTCGAGTTGCTCGGTCCGTACGGGATAGCCGGTGGTCACGTCGTAGACCATGCGGCGAGTCTCGACCGGAGTGCCGAGCCCGGGACCTGCGGAGACGGTCTGGACCTCCGGCCGTCCGGCCTGGTCGTAGGTGACAGAGGCCGTCCGGACGGTACCCGAACTGTTCCTGCTGACGGATGCGGCCACCTGGCCGTACATGTCATATGTCATGCGGGTGTCGAGCAGTTCGGGATCCATGTCGGCCTGAGCAGCCGGTCCGGTCAGGCAGGTCAGGCCGGCCCACTCGGGGGTGTTGTCACACTCGTCGGCGCCTGAACCGGTTCCGGCCCGGTAATAGGTGATTGTCTGGGTGGCCGCCGTGCTGCCGTCACCGGCTGGCCGGGTGCTGGAGGTGAGCTGGCTGCCCGCCGTGTTGTACGTGTACCGAGTGGTCAGCGCCAGGCCCTGCGGATCAACGATCTTCGCGGTGGGCTGCCGCAGGTCCCAGTTGTACTCGGTACGCGTGGTGCGAGGGTCGGCGTCGACCGCCTTCCCCGCGCTGTCCCAGTAACGCACTGCGTCGACCTGGCTGGTGACGAGGTCATAAGCCTCGGACGAGGCGGGCGCACCCTCGTCGTAGACGTACGTCGTGTGAGTACGCCCGCGAACATCCGCCCAAGTGGACAGCACGACATCGCGCTCCGGTCCGAACAGATCGGTGATGCGCCGTCCATCGTTGCCGTAACGGGTCTCGGTAGAGAGGTTCGCCGCGAGGATCGCCTCGGCGCTCGCTGTATCGGAGCCGGAGGCGTCCAATGCCCGTTGCCGGTTGCCCGCGCTCAGTTCACGCACCACATTGCCGTAGGAGTCGTACCAGGTAGTGGCGATGTGCTGGCCCGCCTCCAGGGTGTTGACCTCGCGGGCGTTGCCATCCAGGTACGTGACATACGCCCGCTTCCAGCTCGACGGCAGGATCCCGGTGGCCTGGTTGCCATCGGGGATCTGGGTCGGCGGGAAGACTGCGGTGGCATCGATCGGAGTGACGGTCTGTCCCCACCTCGCAGCCGGTTCCGCGGACAGGTCGGTCGGTGCGGTCGCGCCAGTGGTCGGCACCCGGTAGACGACGGTGGTGACCGCAGTGCCGGCGGTCAGGGCGGAGCGGCTGACCGTGGCGACTCGGCCCTGACCGGAGTCACCAGGGATGGTGGTGTAGGAGAGCTGCCAAGGCTGCTGCCCCACGGGGGCAATGGTGCTGAGGATGCCGTCGGCGTCGTAGGTGTAGGTGGTCGCCTGGTGTTCGGCGCCATTGAGACCTGAATAGTCCAGGCGGGGATCCCAGGCGGAGCGTAGCCGGCCGGTGGCGTCGTATCCGTAACGTGAGAGCACGACGGTCGCCATCACCGATCTGGCCGGGTCGTACGCCGTGAATGCGAGTTCCTTGAGCCGGCCGGTGTAGTCGCCGGTCCCGGCGGCTGTCGCCGTGGTGCCGGTCGCGTAGGTGTATCGCAGCGCCTTGCAGCCACGAGTGGTCAAGGGGCTGCTCGCGCAGTTGACGCCCTCCGGGGCGGGGGCGACCGCCTGAGTTGGACGCACGACCGCGGCGCCGTCGACGGTCGCGGACTCCCAGGTGATTGCCGTGGTGGAGCCGGTGCCACCGGAGACCGAGGAGGACGGCGTGTATGTCCGGGCAGGGTCGGTGCTCCGGCGGGTGAACACCGTGTAGTTGCCGTTGTCCTCGGTCAATCGGTAGCTGTCCGAGCTGGTCACATACTCCAGCACCAGGCCGGAGCCCGCCATGCCGGAGTCGAACGACGCGCCGGTCGACGTACCCGCCTTCTTCGTGAAGCCCACGGTCTCCCCACCGGGCAGACCGATCTGCACCAGGCTGCCGGTGATCGTCAGGTCGCTGTAGGTCCCAGCGTTGGGAACCTCGACGCTGGAGCCCCAACCGGGGCCGAAGAGCGCGTCGGCGTCGCCGGCCCGGCGGGTATCGAACGTCCGGGTGACCGCGAGGCCGCCCGCGGTGGCAGCGTCGGTCGCGGTGACCTCGACATTGCCGGTCAGCAGATTGGCCTCACCGGCTCCGACGTCGGTGGTGGGTGCTGCGGCGCGATCACGGTCGAGTTCGAAGCGCACCGCAGGGCTGGCCCCGGCCGTACCGCCGTTGAAGGAAGCACGCACCTGCAGCGGGCCGTCCAAGGCATCGGGACCGGCCTCGGCCGCGTTGACCGTGGTCTCGGCGTCCCAGTTCAACGGTGGAAACTTACCGCTGCCGATGGTGGCCACGGGCCAGGTGACCGCGGCGCCGGACGCGCTGGTGACATTTGCGGCCGGAATGGTGGTCCAACTGTCGGTCTCGCCGCGGCGCCACTGGTAGGTGGCCCCGGTGGAGGTCGATGCTCCAGCACCGCCCAGGACGACCTTACCGGCGCTGAGGTGGTTCTCCGCCGGGGAGACGACAGCGCCGACCGTGGAGCCGACACTGAACATGTAAGTCTTGACGGGCGACAAGTTGCCCGCCCGGTCCCTGGACCGCACATAGAGCGTGTGGTTACCCACGGTTGTCGGGGTGATCGAGACCGAGGCACTCCCGCCGAGCGACGTGGCATTGACGGCGGTGGTGGGCGGATTGGTGTCCAGCCCGTACAGGAACGCCGAGGCATCTGTCACACCGGCCGCGCCGAATGTGAAGGTTCCTGCGGCTCCGGCCGCACCGCTGGTGGCGCCGGCCGGATAGGTCGATGAATCGACCGTCGGGGTGGTGCCCGGGGCGGCCGTGTCGACGGTGAATTCGCAGAAGGAGGACCAGACACCGCCGACAGCGCCGTCGTTGCCCTGCACCCTCCACTTACCCGTGGACCCGTTCGTGAACGCGCCCGACGGCACCGTGGCGCTCAGGGTGGAACCGGACGCGACGCTGGCTGTGGTCGCACCGTTGATCTTGGCGCCGGCCGAGTTGTACCACTCGAATACGCCCTTGACCGGGCTGGCCTCGCCGTCGGTAACGACCGCTTTCAGGACCGGGGTCGTGGTGTTGAGGTACGGCCGACCGGCGCCGGTGACACAGCTGGTCGACGGCGTGGTGGAACGGGCACCGACCACCGGGTACGAGTTGTACGTGACGACCGCGTACGGCACCTGGCTCGACGCGTCCGCGTTGCGGGACCGGAATTGTTTGAACGCGTTGGCATCGGTCTCGCTGGTGGCCCGGATACCCATGTAGGCACGGGTCTTGCCGGCGGTGGCAGCGCGCTGGAAGAACGAGGCGCCACCGACCGAGACCCAGCCGTCGGAACAGTTGGTGCTGCCCTTGGTGGCGGTCGAAATGGCTTCCTTGGTGCTCCAGACCGGCTGGCTGGACCAGCGGGTGTCAGAACTGGCGGCACCTGTGGACCAGATCTCCCAGCTGGTCGCCGTGCAGGTGTGCGACCAGAAGTTGTAGAAGTTCGCCGTGGCCGCGGTGATCTGCTTACCGGCCAACTTGGTGGTGTCCCAGTGCACAAAGGACCGGGCGATGTCCCCGCTGACGAGACCGAGCTGCAGGTCGTTGGCACCGCTACGATCGACCGCGTCGCCTCGTCTGACATACGTGTCGAAGGTGCTGTAAAGCGGGTTGACCTGCGGGTCGACGACGACCGGGTAGGTGGTGTCCGGGTCCTCGAAAAAATCGGCGCCGGTCCCGAGGGTCACCTTGACGCCGGCGCCCTCACTGGCCTCGTCCGGCCTTGCCTCCGCGGCCTTCTTTCTGGTGATCTCGGCCGGAACCTTCTCCACCGTGGCCGGCTCACCGGTGGCCGTCTCGACCTCGGCGTCCCACATCTCCGGGGCAGGCACGGTGGCGAGAGCTTTACCTGCCGCGTCGAGCAGGGTCGTGTTGCCTGCCGCGTCGATGCGATGGGACTTGACCTTCACACCGGTGATCGGCAGCTCGATACCGTCGAGGTGTGCGGCGGCTTCCGCGGATTCCACGACGAAGAACGTCTCAGCACCGGTCCTGGTGGCCTGCACCTGGAGGTCGACGCCGGGCATGACCTGTGAATATGTCGCGCGACTACCCTCGATCACCGGCACGCCCAGCGCGCCGGTCCAACCGATCGACATCCGGTGGTCCCCGACGCCGACAGCGGCGAGTTCGTGCGCGGCGTCCGTGTTCTCCGGCCCGGACAGCACCAGGTCCGACGGGGCTGCCTTCGGCGAGACGGAACCGTCCTGGTTGCGGATCAGGGTGAGGTCAACCGGCACCCAGGTGCCGTTCCGTTCGACCCGGACCGGTGCCGCGCTGATCGTCTGTTCGATCGACCCGGACGGCAGGGCCACGGCGGTGACCGTTTCCGTCGTGGCGTCGCTGATCTCCACCCGGCCACCGCACAACCGTGCGGTGATCAGTGCGGCGGCCTCGTCTGCAACCTGCGAAGGGCAGCTCTTCCCCGCCGGAGTGGCAGGGACAGCGGGGGTGGCGAAGGACGGCGAGGGGGGTGCGCCGACGAGTGCGAGCGTTACCGGGACCGGAAGTGCGAGAGCCAATATTCGAGACAACGGTGCTCGCGGCTTACGCCACAGCGCCTTTGATCCGCGCATAAGCGCAGAGTTGCGGTACACATACCCTCCAGAGCCGACTGCAAATTTCCGGAGGGCAATATAAAGCTATACGAATACAACTACCTAACGTGGCCATTGTGGATTGTCGCAGCTCAACAGATACGCCAAGATCATGTATGGCGGCATTCGCCGGACTTAAGCTCCCCTGAACGGTGACGCGACCGGGTCGATCGGTGGCACTTTCCAACTAAAAGGCAACCCAGGTGGAACTTATGGCAGCACGGGCCGGCGAGGCCGTGCTGACCGGCGCCGGCACCTCGCCGTCGGTGACAAAGCGGGCAGTCGGATCTCAGGCTGAGGTGGCGGGCTCGCGGATCTTCAAGGGGATGGTCACGGCTGCGGTTACCAGGCAGACGAGGGCCAGGAACAGCACGTAGGAAATCCCGAGCCCGTGGCCGAGGGCGAAGCCACCCAGCAGTGGGGCGAGGACCGGGCCGGATTGCTGGGACAGCGCCAGCGCCGCGTTGTAGCGGCCTCGGAGGGTGTCCGGCGCGAGGTCGTTGACCAGAGCCGGCAGCGTGGGGGCGAGCAGGGCCTCACCCAGCGCGAAGATGCCCAGGGCCGTCACGATCAGGGCCGCGTTGCCCGCGCCGGCGGCCAGCAGGGCCCAGGACGCGGCGAAGACCAGGGCGGCCAGGGCGGCGATCCGAGGGCGGGAGCGGCCCCTGGTACGGGACAGGATGGGAAGCTGCACGGCCAGGAGGACGGCGATGTTGACGGCGAAGGCCAGGCCGGCCACCCGGGACGACTCGCGGCCGGGGCCGGTCACCCAGGCGGTGAAGATGGCGCTCGGCTGGGCCAGGGCGAACACCGTGAGCAGGGTGTTGAGGCCCAGCACCCGGAGCAGGACACGGTCGCGCAGCACCTCGCGGTAACCGCCGTGCCCGCCCGGGGCCGGCGGCGGTGGGGCCGGGACCAGCAGCATCGCCGCCGCGAACGCCACGTAGGACAGGGCGTCGACCAGCAGGATCGCCAGGTACGGCCCGGGGGCTGAGCCGGCCGTGACCAGACCGGCGACCAGGGCGCCGGCTCCGAAAGCGACGTTGGCGCTGGTGTAGCGCAGGGCGAAGACCGCGCCGCGCTCGTCGGCGGGGGCGAGCTGGGCCAGCAGGCTGGCGAAGCTGTTCCAGGTCAGGCCGCCCGCGCAGCCGTGCACGACCGCCGCGAGCAGGGCCGCCGGGACGGTTGTCGCCGGGGCGAACAGGGCGATGCCGGCGCCGCCGAGGAGCAGGCCGCCGATGAACGCCGGACGGGCGCCGACCCGGTCGACCAGTGGGCCGGTCAGCGGCACGATCAGCAGGCCGGCCAGCCCGGAGGCGGCCAGCACGAGGCCCGCGGTGCCGAGCGGGAACCCGCGCACAGTGTGCAGGTAGACCAGGAGGAACGGCATGGTGAGCCCACTGCCCAGACAGGACAGTGCGTTCATGCCGAGGGCGAGCCAGGCATCGCGGCCGAGACGAGGAACAGCCATGCCCCGAAACTAGGCCGGGGGTGTGACACTTCCGGACGCCGTTTCGATGACCTCGTCGAGGACCGTCCGCGAGCGGAGCAGGTCGGCGATAGTACGGTCGAGCCGCTCACGTTCCGTCGTGAGGTCCGCGACCAGCCGGCCGGTCGCGATGTCGGCGGGTCCGCCGTCGGCGTCACGCATGCAGGGCAGGAGACCGACGATCTTGGCGCTGCCGAGGCCCGCCGCGAACAGGTGCTGGATCCGGAGCACCCGGTCGATGGCCTTGTCGGAGTACTCCCGGTGACCGCCCGGGGTGCGTGCGGCGGTGAGCAGGCCCTGCTGTTCGTAGTAGCGCAGCGAGCGCTCGCTGACCCCGGAACGCCGCGCCAGCTCCCCGATCCGCATGACCGACCCCACACCCGTCAGCATTGAGCACCATCGCCGAGGCTGCGACGCCCAACGCGGTCGGGCAGACGTACCCGAACATCACCGCGATCCACAACGATGCGCACGTCGCAGGTTGGCGCCGGGTGACCGGCGCGGTCGGTGCCGCGGGCGGCCGGATGTTCCTGCAGATCGAGCACGGCGGCCGGATCGGGCATCCCGCCACCAGCGGCCTGATGCCGGTGGCGCCCTCCGCGATCCCGCTCCCCGAACAGATCCACACCCCGGCCGGCCGCGAGGACCCGGTGACGCCGCGGGAGATGACCGCCGCGGACATCCGGGAGACCATCGCCGATTTCGCCGCCGCCGCCCGCCGGGCGATCGACGCGGGCTTCGCGGGGGTCGAGGTGCACAGCGCCAACGGCTATCTGCTGCACCAGTTCCTGGCTACGAACACCAATCACCGCACCGACGGGTACGGGGGCCCGGTGCGCAACCGGATCCGTTTCGGCACCGAGGTCGTGGCGGCGGTGGCCGACGCGATCGGCGCGGAGCGGGTGGGCCTGCGGATCTCCCCCGGCAACCCGGTCAACGGCATCGTCGAGGACGACACCGAGGAGATCTATCCCGCGCTGCTCGACGCGATGGCCGGCCGGGGACTCGCCTATCTGCACGTCGCGCTCGCCGACCCGGCTCAGTCGCTCTTCCGTACCCTGCGTGATCGTTGGTCCGGCATTCTCATCGCCAACCCGGTGCTGCCCGGCGAGACGCTGCCCGCCGACGGTGGCCGGGCCGCGGGCGAGCGCCTGCTGGCCGCGGGGGCCGACCTGATCGCCCTCGGCCGCCCGTTCCTGGCCAACCCGGACCTGGTCGAGCGCCTGCGCACGGGCGCGCCGGTCAACCCGATCCGGGACGACTTCCTGCTGTACAAGGGTGGCGAGACCGGTTACACCGACTATCCCGCGCTGGCCCCGGCCCGGCGCCGGCCGTAGATGACGCCGCCGATCGCCAGGACGGCGAGCAGGGCCACCCCGATGCCGATCAGCAGGCCCGCCGGAACACCGTCGTCCCCGGTCGGGGCCGCGTCGACCAGGACCGGCTCACCGGACGAAGGAGCATCCGACGACGGTACGACCGAGGGCGGCGCCGGCGCGGCCGACGACGGCACGGCCGACGGGGCGGCCGAGGTGGCAACCGGACCGGCGAGCGTGAACGTGTACGACCCCTGGACCGTGTGACCGTCGACCGAGACGACCCGGTAGGCGACCGTGTAGGTGCCGTTGGCCAGCGCGCCGGTCAGCGGCAGGACACCGGTGGGCCCGTCGATCTCGGGGTCGGCCGCGGCCACCTTCGCCTTGTTCCCATCGGTGACCACGATCGTGGTGAACTCCGGGTTCAGCTTCTGCATGAACTTCAGGGAGATCTCCGTGGGCGCCTTCTTCACCGTGGCGTCCTTGGCCGGCGAGGACTCGAGGAGCTGGTTGTGCGCCCAGGCCGGCGTACCCGGAAGGATGATGGCGGCGATCGCGGCGAGGGTGAGCAGCACGCGTTTCATGCCAGCACCCGCTCGCCGATCCATCCGCCCTCGGCGCAGCCGGGCGGAACCGCGAAGACGGCTGAGCCGATCGGTGTGATCCATTCGTTCAACAGGTCCTTGTCCGCGAGGCGTTGCTGGATGGGCAGGAACTGGCCGGCGATGTCCCGCTGATAGGCCGCGAAGATCAGCCCGGCGTCGGGATGGCCGGCCGCGTTCGGGGCTCCATCGTAGTTGTACGGCCGCCGCAGGATCTTCAGCGACGGCTCGGTGACGTGGGCCCGGGTGACGTGCGAGAAATCCGGCATGACCGGCAGGCCGCTGGCGTCCATGGCCGCGAAGTCCGGCTCGTCGTGCTCCCCCGACCCGGTGAGCGGGGCGCCGGAGCCCATCCTGCGCCCCACCGCGTTCTCCTTGTCGGTGACGCTGAGCAGGTCCCACTTCTCGATCTCGGCCCGGATCCGCCGCACCACCAGGGTGGAAGAATTGTCCGGGTTCCAGACGGCACCGTGCAGCTCGGCGTCGCGCGGGTTCGCGGTCCCGTCGAGCTGCCCGAGGACGTTGCGCTGGGTGTGCGCGGCGGCCTGGACCCCCGGGCTGCGCCGGAACCCCTGCTGGACCCAGCGCACCGCGGCGAACGGCCGGGCGTCCTTGATCAGCATCCGCTGGGTGTGCGCGACGGTCAGCGGATCGTCGGCGCAGATCTGCAGCAGCAGGTCCCCGCCGGACCACCGGGCCTCGAGCCGGTCGATCCCGAATGACGGCAGATCCGCGACCGGCGAGGCCAGCCCCGCGGCCCGGTACAACCCCGGCCCGAACCCGAACGTCACGGTCAGCCGCGCGGGCAGCACCGCCAGGTGGGCGTCGGTGTCACCGAGCGCGGGAGCACCCTGGGTGAGGCGGGCGGCATCATCGCTCAGCAGCCGAAGCATCCGGGCCAGCGCCCGCTTGTCCGTCCCGCCCGGCAGGGTGAACGCGACGAACGAGGCGTGGGCCGGCGGATCCTCGGTCACCCCCGCCTGCCTGACACCGTAAAACGGCACGGTGGCGGTACCGGTGGCCAAGCCGGCCTCAACCACACCGGCCTGGGCCGCGCCGGGCTGGGCCGCGCCGGGCTGGGCCGCGCCGGGCTGGGCTGTCCCTGATCCGGGCGGTGACCGGCGGTCGATCGCGGCAACCGCGGTGGCGCCGGCCGCGGCACCGATGGCCGCACCCAGACCGGCCACCGCACCCCGGCCAAGCAGTCGCCGCCGGCTCAGCGCACCCCGCGCCGATTCCGGCGGGAAAGAGCGGTCGTTCTCGGGGATGGGCGCGCCAGGGCGCTCGCCCTCACGAACCGCCTCTTCCGAGAAAGAACGGTCGTTCTTGGGGGTGGGGTCAGGAGTGGATGGTGGTTCGGTGGTCACGGGGTGGGGCTGCCCATCGGCATGGCCGAGGTGTCGGCCGGGGCCATCGGCATGGCCGAGGTGTCGGCCGGGGCCATCGGCATGGCTGAGCTGTCGGCTGAGCTGTCGGCTGAGCTCATGGGCATGTCGGGGGCGTAGCTCTCGCCGGCTCCGGCGAAGGGCTTGGCGATCGCGGTGAAGGGGACCGTGGCTCCGTCGGCGAGGGTGAGGGTGAACGTGACCTCGTCGCCCGGCTCGATGGCCGCCGCCGGGTTCATCAGCATGAGGTGGTCGCCGCCGGGGCCGAGTTCGTGGGTGGCGCCGGCCTTGATGACGAAGCCACCCTGCTTGGGCCGCATGATCATTTTGCCGTCCTGCATGGTCATCTCGTGCAGTTCGAGCGGGGACGCCGGGGAGGTCGCGCTCACCACGGTGAGGTCGGCGGCCGAGGCGTTCTCGAGGATGCCGAACGCCGCCGTCATGGTGCCGGCCGGACCGGCCTTCACCCAGGGGTCCTTCACCGTGAGGGTGGCGGGGGCGGACGACGGGCTCGACGGCGCGGCTTCGGTCTTGCTGTCGCCGCAGCCGGTCAGGGCGACAGCGGCCAGGGTGATCGCCGCGAGGATACGGAGGTTGCGCATGCGTCGTAGGTCGGGTGCGCGGCCGGAAGAGTTCCCGGGCGCCCCGAAAAAGGGCGCCCGGGCCGGATCAGCGCAGCTCGTAGACGGTCGTCGTGCCTGAGGTGAAGCGGATGTCGGCCAGCGTCGCCAGTCGCGGGGACACCTGGCCGGCTCTCGTGTCGGCGAGCAGCCACTTCACCCCGTACGTTTCTCGCAGGGTGGTCAGGTCGGTGGGGTCGGCGGCGCTGAAGGCGCGCTGGTTGAGGGCGAATTCTGCCGGGTCGGGGGCCGGCTGGAAGACGTATTTGCGTCCGCCGACACCGTTCGCCGCGACCGTGTCGTCGGAGTATCCCCAGCTCTCCACCAGCGTGCGGCGTCCGCCGAGGCCGGACACCCAGAACGCGCGGGCGTCGCAGGGTTCGGCGCGGGTGACCGGGGCGCAGTGCACGTTCGTCGCCACCACGTCGTCGCGGCCGGTGTTGCGGTTGAGCCAGAGCGCCGCCTCCATCTCGGCCGCGGTGGTCCAGCGGGCGGTGGCGACGGCCGCCGGTCGGTCGGTCAGGAACAGTGACTTGGTGTAGTAGGTGATGCCGACGGTGAGGCTGCCGCCCAGCGTCGCGGCCAACACGGCGACGACCAGCGAGCGGAAGCTCCTGCGCAGCACCAGCACCAGGATCGCGCCGGCCACCACGAAGGCCAGGGTGCGCAGGACGGGCAGACCCAGCGCCCAGGACCACTGACCCCAGGATTTCACGTCGGTGGGGCGCAGCACGTCGGGTGCGGCGAGCGTCCAGGCCGCGCCGGCGAGCAGGCCGGCCACCGGCACCCACCAGCGGCGGACCTGGTCGGCGAGAAACCACGTGCTGAGCACCACGCCGAACGGCAGCGCGCAGAGGAAGAAGTAGACCTGGCTGGCGGACGGATGCCACAGCGCCCAGGCCGCGCCGACACCGGCCGCGATCATGCCGCCGAGCAGCCAGGCGACCGGGTCCTGGCGGATCCGGCGGGCGCCGATGCCGCCCAGTCCGAGCAGCCGGGGGGCCTGCATGAGCAGCCACCAGCCGATGATCCCGGCGACGTAGACCCAGGCCCTGGGGGCCGCGTCCTGCAGGCCGGGCGGCAGGAAGCCGTTGGGGGCGATGCCGTCCGAGGATCCGAGGGTACGCGAGTACGGGTCCATCCAGCGCAGCACGCTGAACGGCTGCACGCCCAGGGTCCCGGCCCCGCCGCCCGCGAACAGCTTGGCACCGACGAGCATCGGGATCAGCACCGCGACCAGCAGGCCCGCCGCCGCCCGGGGGAACACCCGGTCGCGGATCCAGAGCATCACCACGGCCAGCGCGAGTCCGGCCACGAGTGGGGGCAGCGCGCTGGACTTGGACCCCGCGCAGGCCAGAGCCAGCACCGGGGCCAGGAACCAGGCCGGGCCCAGGGCGCGCCGGCGCAGCACGTCGACCGCGATGAGGGTGAGCAGGCCGAGCAGGGGCATCGCGTACGTCTGGGACGGGCTGGCGAACACGAGCGAGGAATTGCCGTACGCGGAGACCGGCGCGCCCAGGCTCAGCGGGGAGCCGATGAACGCGACCGTCCCGGCGAGCGGCCCGGCCCACCACTTGCCGCTGACCTCGCGGGCGAGTGTGGCGACGACCAGCAGCGCGGTCGCACCGATCGGCACCATCCACAGGCGCATGAGCACGAGTTCCGGGGACAACCCGGTGATCATGCTGGCCGCGGCCATGTCGGCGTCGGACAGGTAGTGGTAGCGCAGCGCGTCGCCGGCGAGCTGCGGCACCTCGAACGGCATCGAGCGGGTCATCTCGTGGACCAGCGCGAGGTGGTACATCAGGTCGACGTAGTACTCCGCGTGGACCGGGGGCAGCGGGACGTTCTGCCAGGCGTTCACGCCCCAGGCGATGACGAACAGCAACCCCGCGCAGATCAGCCAGGACCAGCGCAGCGGCAACGGCTGCGGCTCGGCGATGCGCCAGTGCCGGCGCAGCGAGGGTACGGCCAGGAACGCGACGAGCACGAGCACCGGCCAGCACCACAGCATCTGCTGGAGTCCGGTGGCGGCGGCCAGCGCCCAGCCGAGGAGCTGCACGAGCAGGCCGGTGGCGGCGCCGAGGCCCAGGTCCTCGGGCAGATTGCCGCGGCTGCCGCGCAGCGCCCGGTGCACGAGCGTGCCGGGCAGCACGATGCCGAGCACGAGGTAGGTGGCGTACACGGCGACCTGGGCCGGGGTGACGTCGTTGAGCAGCAGCGCGGTGACGAACGTGGCGCCGGTCAGCACCCACGGCACGGCGGTCAGGGCCTTTTTCTGCATGACCGGCGGTGCCGAAGGGGGCGCGGGCCGGGTCAGGACAGCGGTCATCGGGCCGTGGCCGCCGACCGTTGCTGTGGGATCGTCGTCTCCTGCGAGGCCGAGTCGAATCCGATGTGGAATGTGGGGCGGTCCTGGACGGTCTTGTAGATCCGGGCCACGTACTCGCCGAGCAGGCCCAGGCAGATCAGCTGGACCGCCGAGAGCAGCAGCACGGCGATGAACAGCGAGGTCCAGCCCGGGATCACGGTGCCGTTGGCCCAGACCACCACACCGAAGATCATGAGGGCGAGGCAGGCGACGAACGCGAACGCGCCGAGCCAGGTGGCGACCCGCAGCGGGGCCGCTGAGAAGTTGGCCGCGCTGTCCCAGGCCAGCGCCACCATCTTGCGCAGCGGGTACTTCGTCTCGCCGGCGGCGCGGCGCTCGCGGGCGTAGGGGACGGTGCCGGACGAGAAGCCCAGCGACGGCACCAGCAGCCGGTACACCGGGGTGCGCTCGGGCAGCGCCTTGAGCACGTCCACCACCTCGCGGCTGAGCAGCCGGAAGTCACCGGCCTGCGAGGGCACGTCGGCGCCGACCATCCGGCGCATGAGCCGGTAGTAGGCGCCGGCGGTGTTCCGCTTGAAGAACGAGTCGGTGCTGCGGTCGGAGCGGACCCCGTACACGACGTCGAGGCCCTGCTCGCGGGCCGCGCGCAGCATCTCGGCGATGGTCTCGGGCGGGTCCTGCAGGTCGGCGTCGATGCTGACCACCCAGTCGCCGCGGGAGCGCTGCAGGCCGGCGGTGAGCGCCGCCTGGTGCCCGCTGTTGTGCCGCAGTTTGACCAGCCGCAGCTCCGGCCAGGTGCGGCCGTGCTCGAACAGCAGCTGGGCGGTGCGGTCGGCGCTGCCGTCGTCGACCGCGACCACCTCGTAGCCGACGGCGAGCTGGTCGAGGGCCGGCCGCAACCGCTCGACGAGCGCGGGGATGACCGCTTCCTCGTTGTACATCGGCACGACGACCGACAGGACGATGCTGCTCACGGCTGCGGTTCCCCTATGTCTCGAGCGTGGTGAGCCGCGTGAACTCACGCGGCAGGTCGTAGCCGTCCCAGATGGCACTGAACGTGAGTGCGGACCCGAACGGGACGATCCGGTCGACGCCGCGACCGCCCAGCTCGTCGGCGAAGACGCGCAGGTCGGCCGGGGCGAATCCGAAGTGGCTGAACGTCTGGTCCTGGCGGTTCATCGCCGGCACCAGCTCGGTGAGCGTGGCGACGTGCGCGAACGGGAACGCCCCGGCGCCGATCCAGCGCCGCGGTGCCGTGCCCGGCCCGGTCAGGGTGAGCGAGGTGATGCTGTTGTCCGGGAACGCCATCGCGGACACCGCGCCGGTCGCCGCGAGCTCGTAGGCGTTGACCCGCTTCTCCACCGCCATCGCCGCGTCGATGACCCAGCCGCGCTGCTCGACGATCTCGGCGAGCAACACGAGGAACTCTTCCTTCGCCCCGGCGGCGTCGTCCGGGGTGCCACCGACGAGGAAGACCGTGCGGGGCGAGGAGCAGGCGGCCTGGTCGAACCAGTACGCGTCGTTGGAGAAACCGAGCACCGCGGCGCGCCGGGCGGCCGGGTCGGCGCCCTGCCAGCCGGGCACGGACAGCGCCGCCCAGGACGTACGGTCCGGGAAGGTCAGATCGCGGGCCGAGGGGCGCAGCGGGTGTTTGCGGATCGCCTCGACCGCGCTGTCCCCGCCCCAGATGACGCGCAGGTCGGACCACGCGCTGAGCGCCGCGGTCAGGGTGTCGTCTCGACCGTAGGTGACCATCCGCTGGGTCCGCCCGATCACCGGGTCGGCGCCGTCGAGCGTCGCGTTCAGCGTCTCCAGCACGGTCTCGGCGGCCCCGGCCGAGCGTGACGAGATGCGTACGACGTTGTGGTTGCCGGCGAGCGCGGACAGCGCCCAGGAGTACACGAAGATGGTGTCCACGTTGGCCGGTGGCACGTGGAAGACGTTGCCGCGCGGGAAGACGTAGGTGTTGTCGTCACGGCGCATCCGGGCGGCGGCCCGGTTCAGCTCGGCCGGGCGCAGGAAGTAGCCGAGCGAGCCGAGCTCCGGGTGCCGCCGGGCGATCGCCGGGGCCAGCAGCTTGCGGGCGAAGCGGGCGAGGAAGTCCACCACCCGCGGGTCGCCGACGGTCAGCCGGTCCGCCGAGGGCGCGGTCAGCTCACCCGGCTCGCCAAAACGAAAGATCATGCCTGCTCCCGGTAGGTGTCGCTGCAGCCGCGGGCTTCCGCGCGCGGCAGGCGGCCGAGCACCGAGAAGCGTTTGCCGGGCCAGTCGCCGTCGTCGATGCCGTCAAGAACGCCCAGATCCTCGGTCAGGAGCACATGCCCGGGGTAGGACGTGGGCAGCGTGCTCACCACCTCGATCAGCCCCGGTTCGCCGACCGGCTGCTCCGCCCAGGTCAGCGGATCGCGGATGATCACGTCGGCGAAGTCCGGGCTGTAGAGCGAGCCGCCGGACGGCCCCTCCAGGAAGATCGTGCCGATCTGCTCGACCATGCCGTAGAAGTTGTGCATCCGGGTCAGGCCGGTGTCGTCCCCCAGCCGGCGCCGGAATTCCTCGGGCGACACGGCCTGGTCGACGAGCTTCTTCCAGCCGCCGGAGTGGATGAGGATGCCGTTGCTGAGGTCCAGCCCGTGCTCGAGCGCGACCTGGTACAGGTGCAGCCAGACCAGGTAGGTGAAGCCGAAGATGAGGAACGGCTCGCCGCCGTGCTTGGCCAGGAACGAGCGCAGCGCCTCGAGATCCGGGTTGCCCTCGGGATCCAGCGCCCACGCGTGGTCACGGCCGAACGTGGCCATGCCGAGCACCCCGGCGCCCCGGGCGCTGAACGAGCGGCGGTCCTTCAGCATGCCCCGGGAGTCGACCAGGATCATCGGCAGCCGGCGCGGGCCGAGCACGGTCTGCAGGGTGGCGCCGAGCTGGCGGGTCTGCGTCGCGGCGGCGGCCTTGTCGAGGTAGATCCGGCTGACGTCGCCGGTGGTCCCGCTGGAGGTCAGCACCTTGAACACCTCGTCGTCCGGGATGCTCTTGAGCTGCAGCGTCTTGAACAGGCGCACGGGCAGCCAGGGCAGCTCGGCGACGGTGGCGGCCGAGGTGAAGCCGGACGCGGTGAGGATCCGGTCGTACTCGGCGCTGTGTGCCCGGTGGTGGGCCGTGAGCTCGGTGAGCTCCTTGTGCAGGAGGCTCTCCCGCTCGGCCTGGTGCAGCGTGAACACGCTCATCGGAGGGTCTCCAGGGACCGGTAGTCGACCTTGCCGGTCGGGAGCAGGGGCAGCGCCTCGACGGCACGGACGTCGAGGCCGGAGAAGTGGGTGCCCAGGAACGCCGCCAGCTCGCCGCGGATCAGCCGGGCCTTCTCGGCGTCGGCGCCCTCGAGGAAGACGTGCAGCTTGTCATCGCCGGCGACCGCGGCCACCGAACCGTGCCGGGACAGCTCGCGTTCGACGTCGTCGAGGTTCACCCGGACCCCGAACACCTTGCCGATCCGCTTGAGGCGGCCGGTGATGAACAGGAAACCCTCGTCGTCGAGCCGGCCGAGATCGCCGGTGCGCAGGATGCCACCCAGCTCATCGGGCTCGGCGAGATCGGCGGCGCTCTCCGCGTACCCCATCATGACGTTGGGTCCGGTGAAGACGACCTCGTCGCCGTCGATGGAGAAGGACCCACCGGGGACCGCCCGTCCGGCGGAGCCGGGTTTGTCGTTGATCCGGTCCGGCGGGAGGACCGCCATCCGCGCGGTGGCCTCGGTCTGGCCGTACATGACGAAGAGCCGGCCGCCGACGGCCGCCATCCGCCCGGCGAAGTCGGTCACCAGCTCGGCGCGCAACCGGCCGCCGGCCTGGGTGAGCGTGCGCAGCGACGGGTGCGCGGCCGGGTCGAAACGCAGCCGGCGCAGCATCTCGTACTGGTACGGCACGGCGGCGAGCGTGGTGACGCCGTGGGTCCGGACCGTGGCCCAGAAGTCGCGCTGGAGGAGGCCACCGCGCTCCAGGACCACGGTCGCCCCGCGCAGCAGGTGGCTGTTCAGCACCGACAGGCCGTACGTGTAGAAGAGCGGCAGTGTCGTGGGCGTGACGTCGACATGGGTGATCCCGAGGCTGTCCGCGATCGCTTCCGCGTTGGCCGCGACCGCGGTGCGCGACAGGCGCACCAGCTTGGGGTTGCCGGTCGAGCCGCTGGTGGTGAGCAGCAGGGCGAGATCCGGGTGCGGCTCGACGGCCGGGCTCTCGCGCACCCAGGTGTCGTCCTCGGCGTGGTATCCCTCCGGCGGCGCGGCAGTCACGCCGGTGACCTGCACCGGGCCGAACCGCTCGACGAGCGCGAGCAGCGCGTCGCGGTCGAGTTCCGGGTCCAGCAGCGCGATCGGCCGGTGGGCGGCCAGCGCGCCGAGATAGCGCGCCACCGCCGGGATCGTGGCCGGCGTGAGCGCGAAGACCACCCCCGGGGGCAGCTGGGCGAACCCGGCCGCCGCGGCCTCGACCTGGTCGTGGCGCAGGGCCGCACCCGTCTCGGCGTCGAGCACCCGGGCACCGGGCGGGAACAGGTTCACAGCGAGATTCCTCCGTCGACCCCGAGCACCTGGCCGGTGACGAAGCGGGCCTGTTCCGAGAGCAGGAAGGCCACCACGTCGGCGACCTCGTCGGGCTCGCCGAGGCGGCCCAGTGCGGTCTCCGCGACGCGCTTGGCGCGGCCGTCGGTGTCGAGCGTGTCGAGCATGTCGGTGGTGATGAAGCCGGGTGCGACGGCGTTGACCCGGATGCCGCGCGGGCCGAGTTCCTTGGCCGCGGACCGGGTCAGACCGCTGACCGCGGCCTTCGACGCGGCGTAGATCGCCTGTCCGGCGACGCCCGCGCCGGCGGTCACCGAGGAGACCAGCACGACCGCGGGGGTACGGCCTCGGCCGAGCAGCCGGACCGCGCCCTGCAGCGTGTACGCCGCACCGATCGCGTTGACCTCGAACAGCCGCCGGACGGTGGCGTCGTCGGTCATCCCGAGCATCCCGGCGGCGTGCGTGCCCGCGTTGACCACGAGCGCGTCGATCCGCCGGAACCTCTCGAACGCGAGGCGCATCATCGCCTTGCTGGTGTCCGGATCCGCGATGTCACCGTGGGTGGGCACGACGGTGACTCCGTGCTTGCCCGCGAGCTCCTCCGCGACGCCGGCGATGGCGTCCGCGCGGTTGCCGTGCACGACGAGGTCGTGACCCTGCTCGGCGAGCCGGCCCGCGACCGCGTACCCGATCCCCCGGGATGCGCCGGTGATCAGCGCAACCCGATCAGGCATCGAAGTCCACCCCGTATTTACCGAGAATTCGCTCGGCCTCCGCAAATGAGGACATGTTGATGACGTCGTCGGTGTCAATCATTACCGAGAATTCATCTTCGATGGCCGCGACCAACGACATGTGGGCCAGTGAATCCCACTTGTCATTGTCCTGGTAATGCAGATCATCCACCGGGGCGTCGCCCGGGAGGTCCAGCGCGGTCCGGAACGTCTCACGCAGTCTCTGCAGCTCAATCACGGTACATCTCCAAGGCGGGTAGGCGCGGGAGACAACCTTGCATCAGCATCCGCAACATCACGACCAATCGAAGCTGAACTGCGCGTGAATTGCGTCAGGCATCTTCCGCGACCTCTGGAAATGCCAGATCACGCGGTTATGCTTCGCCCCCTGAGATCGATAGACAATGCGAGTGCCCACCCCCCGGGAGCAATTGATGAGTGTGTTGAGCGGTTCGTCCATCCTGGTCACCGGTGCCACCGGTTCGTTCGGGAAGGCCTTCCTGCGTCACGCGCTGGAGAATCTCGACCCGCAGCGCATCGTGGTCTTCAGCCGCGACGAGCTGAAGCAGTACGAGGTCCGCCAGATGTTCGGCGACGACCCCCGGCTGCGCTTCTTCCTCGGCGACATCCGCGACAAGGACCGGCTCGACCGGGCCATGCACGGCGTCGACCACGTCGTGCACGCGGCCGCCCTCAAGCAGGTCGACACCGCCGAGTACAACCCGTCGGAGTTCATCGCGACCAACATCAACGGCTCGCAGAACGTCGTCGACGCCGCGATCAACGCCGGCGTGCAGCGCGTCGTCGCGCTCTCCACCGACAAGGCGTCCAGCCCGATCAACCTGTACGGCGCCACGAAGCTGGTCGCCGACAAGCTGTTCATCGCCGGCAACCACTACGCCGCGACGCACCCGACCCGTTTCTCGGTCGTGCGCTACGGCAACGTCATGGGCAGCCGCGGCTCGGTCGTGCCGTTCTTCCGCAAGCTCAACGCCGAGGGCAAGAGCCTGCCGGTCACCGACAAGCGGATGACCCGCTTCTGGATCACCCTCGACCAGGCCGTGCAGTTCGTCGTCGACTCGTTCGACGTCATGCAGGGCGGCGAGCTGTTCGTGCCGCGCATCCCGAGCATGCGCATCCTCGACCTCGTCGAGGCCGTCGCGCCGGACGCGCCCACCCACGAGATGGGCATGCGGCCGGGCGAGAAGCTGCACGAGGAGATGATCGCCGCCGACGACAGCCGCCGCACGCTGCGCTTCCCCGACCGTTACGTGGTCCAGCCGGTCGTCGCGAGCTGGGGATACCAGACCCCGCAGGGTGGCGAGCCGGTGCCGGACGGCTTCAACTACCGCTCCGACAACAACGACCTCTGGCTGGAGGTCGACGAGATGCGCGACCTCATCAAGGAGAACTGATGCTGCCCTACGGGCGGCAGAACGTCACCGACGCCGACATCGAGGCGGTCACCGCGGCGCTGCGCAGCGACTGGCTGACCACCGGGCCGAAGGTCGACCTGTTCGAGAACGACCTGGGCCGGATCGCCGGCGCGCCGTGCGTCTCGGTCAGCAACGGCACGGCGGCGCTGCACACCGCGTACGCCGCGGCCGGGATCGGGCGCGGCGACGAGGTCATCACCACGCCGATGACGTTCTACGCGACCGCGGGCACGGCGTCGATGCTCGGCGCCACGGTGGTGTTCGCCGACGTCGAGGAGGACACCGCCAACCTGGACCCGTACGCCGCCGAGGCCGCGGTCACCGGGCGCACCCGGGCCGTCGCGGCGGTCGACTACGCCGGCCACCCGGCCGAGTACGACCAGCTGCGCAAGGTCGCGGACAGCGCGGACGCGGTGCTGATCGCGGACGCGGCGCACGCGATCGGGTCGACGTACCGGGGTCGTCCCGTCGGCACGCTCGCCGACCTCACCACGTTCTCGTTCTTCCCGACCAAGAACCTGACCACCGGCGAGGGTGGGGCGGTCGCGTCCACCAGCCCGGATCTGCTCCAGCGGGCCCGGACGTTCCGGACGGTCGGGCTGGTCCGGGACCGCGCGGTCATGCGCTTCCCGGACGAGGGGCCGTGGCACCAGGAAGTGCACGAGTTCGGCCTCAACTACCGCCTGCCCGACGTGCTGGCCGCCATGGGCAGTTCCCAGCTGCGCCGGCTGCCCGCTTTCAAGGCACGCCGGACCGCACTGTCCGCACGCTACGACGAACTGCTGGCCGATGTGGACGGGCTCCGGCTGCCGGTCACCCGCGAGCACGTCGACCCGATGCGGCACCTCTATCCCGTACGGGTGCTGGGTGGTCGTCGTCGTGAGGTTTTCGAACGGATGCGGGCGGCCGGTATCGGGGTGCAGGTCAACTACATCCCCGTGTACTGGCACCCGGTCTACGCGGACCTCGGGTACCGGCGTGGCATGTGCCCCAACGCCGAGGCCTTCTACGCCGAGGAGCTGTCCCTGCCGCTCTTCTACGACCTCAGCGACGCGGACCAGGACCGCGTCGTCGACACCCTGCGCACCGTGCTGGAGAGCTGACGACCGTGCACCACGCCAACCACTTCTACGGCCACGCGCACGTGCTGGCCGAGTACTGCGGGCTCGACCCCGACGATCCCCCGCGGATCGACGGCTACCTGCAGCACGGCTGGAACGTGGTGGACGGGCTGGGTGCCGGGACGCCGTACGTCTCGGGCCGGCCGATCTTCGTCTGGTCCGAGCAGACCCGCCGACGGGCCCGGTCGATGGGCCGCCGCTACGCGACCACGGTCGGTGCGCCCTACCTCTATCTGCTCGCGCTCCACGGGCCGATCGAGGACGCGCCACGGGAGGGCACCATCTGGTACCCGTTCCACGGCTGGGAGGGTCAGCACATCGCCGGGGACCACCAGCGGCTGATCGACGAGATCCTCGAGACCGAGGACGGGCCGGTCACGTTCTGCCTGTACTGGCACGAGTACAAGGACGACCGCACCCGGCGGCGCTACGAGAAGGCCGGACGGGTCATCTGCCACGGCTACCGCGGCCTGAAGTGGCGCGACACCGACACCAAGTTCCTCCACAACCAGCTCGGTGAGCTGCGCAGGCATCGCCGGGTCGCGTCCAACCGGCTGAGCAGCGCGGTCCTGTACGGCGCGGTCACCGGCTGCGAGCCGGCCGTGTACGGCGACCCGATGCAGCTGGGTGGCGAGGTGCGCACGATCGCCGAGCGGATCCGCCGCCAGTGGCCCGAACTGCACGGCAAGTTCCCGGACCCGGCCGCGGCGACCGCATCGGCCCTGGCGGAACTCGGCGCCGACGTGGTGGCGACGCCCGCCGAGCTGCGGGCGACCCTGGGGTGGGCGGCATGAGACACCTCGGAGGCGAGATGGCCGGGTGGACCGACACCGGGCCCGCCGGTGGCCCCACGTACGGATACCTGCTCGAGTCCCTGGTGCCGGTGGGTGGCCGGGTGCTGGTCGCCGGGCCCCATGATCTGACGTTGCTGGCGGCACTGCGGGCGTACGCGGACGTCACCTGCCTGGTCCGCGGCGAGCCGGACGCGGTCTCTCTCGAAGCGGCCGGGTTCGACGTCCTCTGTGGAACGCTGGCCAAGCTCACCGGCGAGTACGACACGATCGTCGCGCTGGACGGGGTCGGCCGGCTGTGCTCGGTCGAGGGCCCGCAGTACGACTGGGCCGAGAGCGTGCGCGTGCTGCACCGCAGCCTCCGGCCCGGCGGATCGCTGCTGCTGGCGGTCGAGAACGAGCTGGGTGTGCACCGGCTCGTCGACCGGATCACGCCGACCGCCGCGCACACCGACGCCGACTGGCGCCCGCTCGGCGAATACGACGACAGCAAGCCGGGCACCCCGGCCCGGCTGCGGGAACACCTCATCACCGAGGGGCTCACCCCCGGCTGGCTGGCCACCGCGTGGCCGCTGCCGGCGGCGCCCACGCTGGTCATCGACGAGCCCCGGCTGCGGTACGGCCCGGCGGGGGCGCTCGCGGCGGCCGCTTCCGCCGCGACCGGTGCGGCCTACGCGGCCCGGCCGGTGCTCAGTGACCCGCGCCGGCTCGCCGCGACCGCGATCCGGGCCGGCCTCGGACCGGAGCTGGCACCGGCGTGGCTGGTGCTGGCGTTCCGCGGGCCGGGCGTCCCGGTGACGCTGCCGGCGGCGGTGCGAGGTGGCGGGCCCATGCCGCCGCTTCCCGAGGGCCGGCTGCTGGAGGAGCTGCTGATCGGGGCGGCGCTGCGGCACGACCTGCCCGCGCTCCGGCGCCTGCTGACCTCCTGGGTCGCCGCCGCTCCGGAGTTCGCCGCCGACAACGTGATCGTCGACGGTGACGTGTTCACCGTTCTTGATCAGTCTTTGGTCGATGACTCCCCGATCCATCGCTTCGCGGAGACTCTGCTCGCCGGGGGTTACGACCATCCGTGGCCGCATGCCGGCGATGTCCCCTCGCTGGCGGCTGTGTTGCTCGCCGCGGCAGGTGCTTCCTTCTCGGGCGATTTCACCCCTTCCGTCGCGCCGGACTCGGTGCGGGAGCACGAGGAACGGGTGCGCCGGCTCGAGGAACAACTCGCCGACGCGGCGGAACGGACCCGTTACGCCGAGGCCGAACTGGTGCGGCGCGACGCCGAACTGCGCAAGGCCCGGCTCCAGATCGACATGTTCAGCGGCGGGGTCGGATACCGCCTCGGCCGCATCGGGATGCGGGCCGCCCGCGCCGCCCGCCGCAGACTAAGGAAAACCCCATGAGAACCCTCGGCATCGTCCAGGCCCGGATGGGCTCCAGCCGGCTGCCCGGCAAGGTGCTGCGGCGCCTCGGCGACCGGACCGTGCTCGACCGGGTCGTCCGCGCCGCCCGGGACAGCGGCGTCCTCGACGACATCGTCGTGGCGACCACCATCGAGGACCGCGACGACGCGGTCGCCGCCGAATGCGCGACGCTCGGCGTGGCCGTGCACCGCGGGCCGGTCGACGACGTGCTCACCCGGTTCCTCGGCGTGCTCGACGAACGCGACGACGAGCCGGACGCGGTCCTGCGCTTCACCGCGGACTGCCCGCTGCTCGACCCGGAGCTGATCATGCTGGCCACGAACGTCTTCGCCGCCACCCCGGGACTCGACTACCTGAGCACGTCGATCGCCCGTACGCTGCCCCGCGGTCTGGATGTCGAGATCGTCCGCGCCGACGTGCTCCGGGAGATCGACAAGCTGGCCACCGACCACCACCGGACACACGTGACGTCGTACGTGTACTCGCACCCCGACGACTACGCCGTGCTCGGCCTGACCCTGCAACCCGACCTCTCCGCCCTGCGCCTGACGCTCGACACCGAGGACGACTGGCGGCTGATCGAGACCGTCGTGGCACACTTCGGTGACCGGCCGGTGCCCATGCGTACGCTCGCGAGCTGGCTCGCCGACCGCCCCGAACTCGCCGCCCTCAACGCCCACGTACGGCAGAAGGAGCTCGCACAGGCGTGAGCGTCACCGTCGGCATCCGCTGCGACGCCGGGCCCAGCACCGGCGTCGGCCACCTCGTCCGCTGCGTCGCCCTCGCCGAGGAGCTGACCGCCCGCGGCGCCGACGTGCGCTTCCTCAGCGACCTCGGCGGCGTCACCTGGGCGGAATCCCAGCTCACCGGCCGTGGCCTGCCCTGGCATCCGGCCCCCTACGACCCGGTCGCCCTGATCGCCGCCGCCGACCGCCTGCGCCTGGACGCGGTGGTGGTCGACTCGTACACGCTGCCGCCGTCCCACACGGCGGCCCTGCGCGCGTCGGGCCGCCCGGTCCTGGCCATCGTCGACGGCTCGGCCCGCGGCCAGCAAGCCGACATCTACGTCGACCAGAACCTCGACGCGGTTCCCCTCGAGGGCGACGCGGTGAGTCTCGTCGGCCTCGACTACGCCCTGCTCAGGCGGGCCATCCGCGACCTGCGCCCGCCGGTCCCGCCGGCCGCTGCCACCCCGGCGGCCGTACCCCGCGTGGTCGCGTTCTTCGGCGGGACGGACGCATTCCGCGCGGCCCCGATCGTGACCAGCCTGCTGATCGGCACGGGCGCAGCTTTCACCGCCACGGTGGTCGCCGCCACCGACGACCTCAGCACCGAGCTGCACGCCCTGCACCCCGGGCCCGGCCAGCACCTCGAGATCATCGCGCCCACCGACGGCCTGCCCGAACTCCTTGCCGACGCCGACCTGGTGATCAGCGCCAGCGGCACCTCGACGTGGGAACTCCTCTGCCTCGGCCGGGCCGCCGCCCTGGTCTGGGTGGTCGACAACCAGATCCAGGGCTACGACCGTACGACCGCCCGGGGTCTCGCCGCGGGCCTCGGCCACCTCCCCGACCTCGGCACCCCCGCCGTCGAAACCCTGCGCCACCTCCTCACCACCCCCGAGGCCCGTACCACCCTCGCCACCCAGGGCTGGTCAGCGGTGGACGGCCACGGCTGCGCCCGGGTGGCAGACACCCTGCTGGCTGCCATCACCCAGGGGTAACTCTGGGTAGGCTGTAGGGCATGCTCACGCGGCTCGAGGTCAAGGGCTTCAAGAATCTGCTCGACGTTAAAGTAGATTTCGGCCCTTTTACGTGCATCGCGGGCGCGAACGGCATCGGGAAATCGAATGTATTCGACGCCATCGAATTCCTTTCCTACCTGGCTGAGGACTCGCTTGTAGAAGCTGCACAGCGGGTCCGTGGCGCCTCGGGCAGCCGTGGTGGCGACCCTCGTGATCTGTTCTGGGACGGCTACCGCGATCATCGGCGGGAGATCACGATCGCCGCTGAGATGGTCGTCCCCGCCGAGGTCGAGGACGATCTTGGAGCTCCGGCGAAGGCCACGACGACGTTCCTGCGCTACCAGGTGACGCTCGGCTATTCCGCACCGGAGGGCGAGGCGAGTGTCGGACGACTCAGCCTTGTCGGCGAGGAACTCCGCCATATAAACAAGGGCGACGCCGGCCACCACCTCCGATTCCCCCACAGCACCGCCAAGTTCCGAAACGCCGTCGTCCTCGGTCAGCGTCGCGGCGGGGCCTATCTCTCCACGGAGATCAGAGAAGGCGGAACGGTCATCAACGTCCACGGCGACGGTGGCAGCTTCGGGCGGCCTCAGCCTCGGGCAGCCGGCAGAGCCGGGCGCACCGTCCTCAGCACCGTGGCCACAAACGACTACCCGACCATCCTGGCCGCTCGACGGGAGATGCAGAGCTGGCATCGGCTCGCTCTGGAACCCTCAGCTCTGCGCGCCCCGGACAGCCTCACCGATCCGCGCTCCCTCGATATCGACGGACGACACCTCGCGGCGACGCTGTACAGAATCGCCCACGCCGCCGGGAGCAGCCCTGAAGCGGTGTACGCCCGGGTCGCCGGACGCCTTTCCGACCTGGCGGGGGTCGACGTCGACCATCTTGTCGTCGATGTCGACCCGATCAGAGAGGTGTTCACCCTCTTCCTTCATGAGAAGGGCGGCTTGAGACTCCCCGCCCGGGCACTCTCCGAGGGCACACTTCGTTTCCTCGCGCTGTGCGTCCTACTCGAGGACCCCAGTTTCACCGGCCTCATATGCATGGAGGAACCAGAGAACGGGATCCACCCGGCGAACCTGCCAGCCATGATCGAGCTCATCCGCGATCTGGCGATCGACCCCAGTTTCCCTCCCGATGACGACAATGCCTTCCGCCAGGTCATCGTCAACACCCACTCTCCCGGCGTCGTCCAGCTGTGCGACCCCGCGGATCTGCTCCTGGCCGAGGTACGGGCTCACCGTCATGAAGAGGGTGAGATGACTCGGGCACTGACCTTGCTGCCCTACCGGGACTCGTGGCGAGCCTCGAAGCAGTCACACTCCTTCACCGAGGCGGACGTGACCTACTACGTCGCCGCCCCGGCCGGCGCCCAGCTGCGGCTTCCCTTGGATCTGGCGGGATGACCGGCAGTATCTTCGACGGACTCTTCGTCGCGGAGGGCAGCTCCGATATGCCGATCGCCGACATCGTGGAACGACTGTTCTTCGAGCGCGGTGTGGAAGTGCGGCTCAGCAAGCCTGACTTTGGCTTACTGGGAAAGGTTCCCAAGGTCGTCAGCTCACGGCTGGCAGCGGGCGAACAGCTGCACGGCGGAACCTTCGATGTCGTCGTGGTCCACCGGGACGCGGACAATGCCGGTGTGGCCGCCCGCCGACGGGAGATCACCACCGCTGCCGACACGCTCTCCGGCGAGCCCCAGGTGATCCCGGTGATCCCGGTCCGGATGACGGAGGCATGGCTGCTCCTCGACGAGGCCGAGATCCGTTTCGTGGCCGGCAACCCGAACGGGAAGAACCCGTTGCATCTGCCTGGACGCCGTGAGGTCGAAGCGCGCGCCGACCCCAAACAAATTCTTCAGGCAGCCTTACTGAACGCGGCCGAAGCCAAAGGCAGGCGGCATGAGCGCGAGCGGAAGCGATTTTTCGAGCACCGCCGCCTGCTGCTGGAACGTCTGGACTGCAACGGCCCGGTCACCAGGCTTTCAGGCTGGCAGCAGATGGTCGCAGATGTCGACGAAGCGTGCCGAGCCCTGGCCGGCAGGAGTTGACAAGATATGGATCTGCAGAAGCTCACCGATGATCTTGAGCTGGTCTCGCAGCGCTATGCCGAGGTGTACGGCATCCGGCGGGACGAGGCGTGGTTCGTGCTCAAGCTGCAGGAGGAGGTCGGGGAGCTGACCCAGGCTTTCCTGATGCGGACCGGGCAGGCCCGTCCCAAGGGGTTGACGCCCGCGGAGCTGCGGGCCGGCGTCGGGGCCGAGGTCGCCGACGTGCTGTGTCAGGTGTTGCTGCTGGCGAAGCACCTGGACGTGGACCTGCCGGCCGAGGTCACGAAGAAGTGGCTGTCACGGCTTCCGCCAGCCGGGGATCCATCAGCAGCGTGACGTGGTTGGCCTCGACGCGTTCGCTGGTCAGGCGGGGGACGAGGAGGCGGGCGCGGTGCAGGGCGGCGTCGCTGAGGAACGGGCCGGCGCGGTCGGTGGCTCCGTGACTGGCGGCCAGGGCGTGGACCGGGGCCTTGTGGTCGTACAGGGCGCCCAGGGTCGGCGTACCCGCCAGGGTGTCGGCGGCGTCGGCAACCAGCCGGCGGCGATCCAGTCTGGCGTGACCGGCGCTGTCCAGAAGGTAGTCGGACCAGGCGTGGACGACCGGCCAGAGGTCGGGACGGCCCTGGACCGCCTTGCCGTCGACCGCCTGGGTGAACGCCTCGGCGTCGCGCCAGCGGCGGCCCAGCATCGCCGTCTGGACCGTGAAGAGCAGCTTGACCACCGGTTTGCGGACCAGCGGGGACGGGTCGGGGCTGATCCCGCCGTCGACGAGGACCACCCGGGTCACCCGGTCACCGAGCGCCCTCGCCACCAGCGGCGCCAGGAACGCCCCCATCGAGTGACCGACCAGCGTCACGTCGTCGAGGCCGCTCTCGTCGGCGAGCGCCAGCACCTTGGCGACGTGCCCGGCCAGGCCCGGTTCGGCGGTGACCAGGGCGGAGCCGCCCCGGCCCGGGAGATCCGGGGCGATCACCCGGTGCTCCGGCAGCGCCCGGGCCAGGCTCGCCCACACCTGCGAGGTGCTGGTGAGGCCGTGCAGGGCGAGCAGGGTACGCCCGTCCTCGGGCCCCCAGGCCGCGCAGCTCAGGCCCGCAATGTTCGTCCGTAGCGGTTGTCCGACCACGCCGCGATCCTCTCATCGATCTCGGCCGCGGGCAGCGGACGCGCGAAATAGTGTCCCTGTGCCTTGCCGCAGCCCAGCAGTGTCAGCTCACGGGCCTGGGCGGCCGTCTCGACGCCCTCGGCGACCGTGTCCATGCCCAGCACCCGGCCCAGGCGCAGCACCGCCGTCGCCACCGCGGCGCCCTCCGCCGACGCGTCCAGCGTGGCGACGAAGACCCGGTCGAGTTTGAGCATGTCGATCGGCAGGTGGGTGAGATTTTTCAGCGACGAGTAACCGGTGCCGAAGTCGTCCAGCGCGATCCGGATCCCTTCGTCGCTGAGGATGCGCAGGTGGGCGCTGGGCACCTCGTCGGCGATCAGCTGGCTCTCGGTCACCTCCAGCACCAGCTGACCCGGGTTCAGGCCGGTGGCGCGCACGATGTCGCGTACCTCGGTGCTGAACGTGTCCGCCTCCAGCTGGCGGGCCGAGACGTTGACGTGCAGCGGCAGCTGCGGCCAGCGCCGGGCGTACGTGCAGGCCTCGCGCAGCACCCAGCGGCCCAGCTCCTCGATCATGCCGATCTGTTCGGCGAGCGAGATGAACTCCCGGGCCTCCAGCAGGCCGAGCCGGGGGTGTTCCCAGCGGGCCAGCGCCTCGATCCCGGCCAGCTCCTCGTCCGGCAGGCCCACGATCGGCTGGAACACCAGGCGCAACTGGCCGCTGCTCACCGCGATCCGTAGCTCGTCCTCCAGCGACGGCTCGTCGTCACCGCCCATGGTGTCCGCGTAGCAGGCCCAGCGGGTGTCGCCGCCCCGCCGTTTCGCGTGGTACATCGCCACGTCGGCGCGGTGCATCAGCTCGTCCGCGGTCATCTCCCCCGGGCCGGACAGCGCGATGCCGATGCTGGCGGACGCGCGTACCGGAATCCCGTCGATCATGATCGGCTCGGCGGTGCCGGCCGCGATCCGCCGGGCCACCGCCTCCGCGTTGCCCTCGCTGCCGATGTCGTGCAGCACCACCGCGAACTCGTCGCCACCGAGCCGGCCGGCCGAGTCGGCGCCGAGGATGGCATCGCGCAGGATCCGCGCGAACCCGGCCAGCAACTGGTCCCCGGCCTTGTGCCCTCTGGTGTCGTTGACCTGCTTGAAGTCGTTCATGTCGAGGAGCAGCACCGCGGTGGACCGCCCGTCGCGGGCATCCCGCTCCAGCGCCTGCACCAGCAGCTCCCGCAGGCGCGAACGGTTGGGCAGCCCGGTCAGACCGTCGGTGGAGGCGGCATGCTCGCTTTCCCGCTGCAGGGTGATCTGCCGCAGTATCACCAGCAGGGTGATTCCGATGCCACCCACGGTAAGACCGCTCCACGGAAAGAGCGTGCGCTCCCGCACGGCCGCCACGATCATCAGGGCATAAGCGGCGATGATCGACGCGTACGGAAAATTGCCGCGCACCAGGCAACGTTCCCTGCGCGAATCGTTCACCTCGGGTCGCCGGCACCGCTCGACCGCCGCGGCGGCCATCAGGGCGATGACGGTGATGATCCCGACGATCTCCCAGATCGCGTCGTGCGCGCCGGCACCGGTACGGGCGGCGAGATACCCGGTCCAGACATCGATGCCCAGCTGCCCGGCGACCCCGGCGAGCAGCAGTGTGACCGGCCACTTCCCGGCGGCGACGGTGCCACGCATCAGCAGCCGGGTGAACCCCAGCACGAGCAACAGGTCGAGCACCGGATAGACGGCGGCGGTCACCAGCAGCCGGGTCTGCGCCCCCACCGAGGGGCCGACAACCAGATACCAGACCACCATCACCCCGGCGACCATGACGGTCAGCACGTCGAGCACGGCCTTACGACGTTCCAGCGGCGTGATACTGCTCAGCGGGAACGAGTACGCGGCGAACAGCAGCACACCCACGATCACCACCCGCACCCCGTCCGCGGGGCCGGGGAACGACTGATCGCTGCCGGGAAACACAAAAATCGTCATCACGACGGCCTGCAGCACGAAGACGGCGGCGATCGCCCGCCAGGCCCGCCGCGCACGAGCCCCGCTCCCGGGAATCCGCGCGGCCCGCAACCCGGCCACGCAGCCCACGACACAGAACACCGCCAGGACACCGGCGCCGACGACCACGGTCTGCGGTGCCAGCACCAGCAGCGCGACGCAGAGGACGTACAGCCCGGCGATCGCGGCGAGGACACGATTCCAGTTCACAGCTGCCTATTCGGTCACAAAACCTCCTGCTTGAGGATGGTGCGGCACCGACCTGCGCGCACCCGCACAGCCGCCGGCGGCAGCCTCCGATATCAAGGTAGGTGTCACGAAACGGCTAAGCGGTTGGCGGTGGGGTGCCGAACAGATCTCAGGAGGCTTGGACGACTCGGATGGAGGTGCCGCCGTGCCCACCGTGCTCATCGCCGATGACGATCCCGACCACCGGGAGCTGATGGCGCTGGCGCTGCACCGCTTCGGTCACGAGGTCCTGGTGGCCGAGGACGCCGAGGCCGCGCTCTGTGCCGCCACCTACGGGGGCATCGACGCCGCGCTGCTGGACGTGCGGATGCCGGGCATCTCCGGGATCGAGCTCTGCGGGCTGCTGCGGTCGGACCCGGCCACCGCCGATCTGCCGATCATGGTGGTCAGCGCGGACGTCGGCGGCAACCGGATCATGGCGGCCATGGAGGCCGGGGCCGACGACTACCTGATCAAGCCTTACCACCGGGCCGAGCTGGGTGCCCGGGTCGAGGCGCTGCTGCTGCGCCGGGGCCGGGCCGGGTTCAAGCCCAGCACCGTGGCGACCGCCGCCCTGCTCGCCGCGCGGGCCGGGCTCAAACCCGCCGGTGCCGCTCTACCTGCGCCATTACGCCGTACGGCCTGAGCCCGACCGTCTTCGGTCGATCGCATCATCGACTTTCGGACTCGACGGCAGTCCTTGGAACGATGCCGCGCCACCCCGCCCGGCGTAGCGTGATCGCCATGGATCCAGTGATCGCTCAGCCCGTGCGTTACAGCACCGCAGCCGGACGTTGGGTGCTGCTGGCCACGGTCCTCGGCTCGTCCCTGGCCTTCATCGACTCCACCGTCGTCAACATCGCCCTGCCCGCGATCGGCCACTCCCTCGACGCGGACGCCGCCGGCCTGCAGTGGACGGTCAACGGTTACGCGCTGAGCCTGGCCTCGTTGATCCTGCTCGGCGGTTCACTCGGCGACCGGTACGGCCGCAAGCGGCTCTTCGTCCTCGGCATCACCTGGTTCGCGGTCGCCTCCCTGCTCTGCGGGCTCGCCCCCAGCGTCGAGCTGCTCATCGGCGCCCGGGTGCTGCAGGGCATCGGCGGCGCGCTGCTCACCCCCGGCGCCCTGGCCATCCTCGAGGCCTCCTTCGCCCGGGAGGACCGCGCCCGGGCCATCGGCGCCTGGTCGGGGCTCGGTGGCATCGGCGGCGCACTCGGCCCGTTCCTCGGCGGCTGGATCGTCGAGCTCGCCGACTGGCGGCTGATCTTCCTCATCAACGTGCCGATCGCGGCGCTGGTGCTGCTGGTGACCGTGCGGCACGTGCCCGAGACCCGCAACCCCGCGGCGGCCCACCAGCAACTCGACGTCACCGGGGTGCTCACCGGGGCGGCGGGGCTGGGCGGTCTCACGTACGGTTTCACCGCCTGGCCCGCGGACGGACCGGGCAGCCCCGCGGTGCTGGCCTCGCTGGCAGTCGGCGTCCTCGGCCTGGCCGGGTTCGTACTCAACGAGCGCCGCTCCCGCCACCCGATGCTGCCCCTGTCCATCTTCGGTTCGAAGGCGTTCACCGGCGCCAACCTGGTCACCTTCCTGGTCTACGCGGCTAACGGCGGCGTCTTCTTCCTGGTCGTCCTCAACCTGCAGGTGGTGGCCGGCTTCAGCCCTCTCACCGGCGGCCTGGCCCTGCTCCCGGTGACGGTCCTGATGCTGCTGCTCTCGGCCCGGGCCGGCGCCCTCGCCCAGCGGATCGGCCCACGCATCCCGATGACCGCCGGCCCGCTGGTCTGCGCGGCCGCCCTGGCCTGGATGTCCCGGATCGGCCCGGGAGCGTCCTATCTGACCGGGGTCCTGCCCCCGGTCATCCTTTTCGGTCTCGGCCTGTCCCTGCTGGTGGCCCCACTGACCGCGACAGCCCTGGGTTCCATCGACGATGCCCACGCCGGCGTGGCGAGCGGCGTCAACAACGCGGTCGCCCGAGCAGCCGGCCTGCTCTCGGTCGCCATCCTCCCCCTGGCCGCGGGCCTGGGCACCGGCAACCTGACCGACGCCGCCGACCTGCACCCCACCTACCAGCACTCCATGCTGATCTGCGCGGCCCTGATGGTCACCGGAAGCCTCCTGGCCCTGACCTTCATCCCCACCCACCTACCGGCCCACACCCCAGCCACCACCATTCCGGCCGCCGTACCCATCACCCCCTCCCGAGAGGAAAGCCCCGTCCACACCTACTGCGACGTAGCCGCCCCGCCCGTCCACCCCCGAACCTGACGCCCACCGCCCAGCCCCCCATCTGCCCAGCCCAGCCCGACCCGGCCAGCCTTGATCACTGTGGTCCAGTCCAGTCCGGCCCTGGTTCCGGGGAGGGGTGGGGGACTAATGGGGCGGCGCGGGAGAAGCGGAACTGGTTGAATGCGGCGATGCGTCCTTCTTTCAGCACTCCGCCGAAGCTTGTTCCTGGGGACCGGGTTGCGGTTGTCTCTCCGTCGTTTGCCGCTCCGGCGATCTTTCCGGCCGTGCATGAGCAGGGTTTGCGGCGACTCCGGGAGATCTTCGGGGTGGAGCCGGTGGAGTATCCGACGACCCGGCGGGCTTCTTCGCCCCGGGAGCGGGCTGCTGATCTGATGGCCGCGTATGCCGATCCGGGGATTCGGGCGGTTTTCGCGACCATCGGCGGGGATGACCAGATCACCGTGTTGCGGCATCTTGATCCGGCGCCGTTCGTCGCTGACCCCAAACCATTTTTCGGGTATTCCGACAACACCAATCTGCACAACTGGCTCTGGTATCACGGCGTCGCCGGGTATCACGGGATGTCGACGATGGTTCAGCTCGGGCGCGGTGGCGGGGTGGAGCCGATTGTCGAGCAGTCGC
This sequence comes from Actinoplanes sp. NPDC051494, assembly GCF_044454705.1. Taxonomy (NCBI): domain Bacteria; kingdom Bacillati; phylum Actinomycetota; class Actinomycetes; order Micromonosporales; family Micromonosporaceae; genus Actinoplanes; species Actinoplanes sp. NPDC051494. The sequence goes on along the minus strand of NZ_JBITDZ010000006.1, from coordinate 357,642 downwards.
TTCGGGCCGCGCTTTTCGGTGGGGGTGATCTGGAGCTTCATCCGCTCGAGGAGTTCAGCGAGGAAGAGCTGAACTGGGGGGACGAGGCCGCCCTGACCGAGACCGCGCCGTCGTACCCGGGTCCAGGGTGGAGCTGGCACCGGCCGGACCGGGTTGTTCGCGCGCCGACCTGGGGTGGAAACCTGGAGATCATGCACTGGACCGCGGCCACGAGCAGGTGGGTTCGGCCGGTGGAGGACTATGCCGGCTGCGTGCTGCTGATCGAGACGTCGGAGGAGATGCCGTCAGCCAGTGAGGTTTTCCGGATGCTGCGGCATTTCGGGGAGCGGGGGCTGCTGGAGCAGTTTCCGGCAGTGCTGGTCGGCACCGCGAAAGGGACCGCCCTGTTCGACCCGAAAGCACGGGATGAACGGGAAACGTATCGGGCGGAGCAGCGCGAGGCGATTCTGAAGGCGTTCGCGGAATACCATCCGGAGGCGATGATCGTGTTCGGCGTGGACTTCGGGCACACCAATCCGCAGTGGGTACTTCCGTATGGTGGCCAGGTGACCGTCGACGGGCCGGCTCGGCGGATCGTCGCGCATTTTTAGCCGGGCAGGAGCAGTTCGGCGAAGAGGGCGTCCGGGTCCAGGCCCATGGAGGCGAAGTTTCCTTCGATCTCGAGGCTGACGAAGCCGTGCAGCCTGGTCCAGGCCATGATCGCGTTCAGCGCCGTCGCCGGGTCGGCCGCCGTGTCGAGAGGGACCGCAGCCGACCAGCGGGACAACTGGTCCCCAAGGACCGAGCCAAGGACCGAGCCGGCAGCGGGCAGGGCAGCCCCGCTGCGGAGGACGGGGACCATCACGCGATGGGCGGCCAGGACCAGGCGCTGGTCATGGGGGTCGAAGCCGGGCAGCGGCGCGCTGAACAGCAGCCGGTAGCGGTGTGGCTGGGCCAGCGCCCAGGACCGGTAGACGCCGGCCAGGTTGCCGGGGGCCGCCGTCAGGGTGTCGGCCAGGTCCGCGTAGGCGTCGAGGATGAGCTCGGTCAGCAGGGCGTCGCGGTTGGCGAAGTAGCGGTAGAGGGCCGGTCCGGAGACGCCAAGTTCTTTCGCGATCGCGTTGAGGGACAAGGCCGCGGCGCCGCCTTCAGCGAGTTGCTGGAGGGCCGCTGCCTTGATCTCCTCCCGCATCTGGGTCCGGAAGCGATCACGGATACCGCCCGATGTCATGACGCAGACGCTACCCCGCCCCCGGGTGAAGCGCGGAAAGCGGGCGCGAGGCGTGTTCGCGCCGAGACCGTCGGCTTGGGCTCGCTGCTCGGTCAGTAGACCCCGGGCACCGCGAGGAAACGTTCGGCGGAGAGCTCACCGACCGGGGAGACCCGGCCCGAGGTGCGGGCCTGCTCGATCGCGCGGTGCAACGCGCCCAGCGCCAGGTCGTCGAACGGCACCCGGCCGTCCACCGGTTCGTCGGCCGAGAGTTCCCGCAGCAACAGCAGGCCGCGGGTGTCCGGGCCCGGTTCCACCGCGTCGAGCACCTTGAAACTGGTGCCGGGCAGGAACACGACCCGGGATTCCGTACGGTGCTCGTCCTCGGGTTCGAGGAGCCGGGTGCGCCGGGCGGTCATGGACCAGATCAGCACGTCGACCTCGCCGTGCAGCCCGGTCGGCGGGTCGATGAGAGCGTGCGTGAAGCCGCGTTCGCGCAGCACCCGGCGGTCACGCAGGAGCCGCAGGTCGTCCGCGGACAGATCGGCGACCAGCATGGTCGCGCCACGGTGCGACGGCAACCGGACGAGACCGCCCGCGACGCACCGGGCGAACGGCACTTCAGCACCGGCACCCCCGTCACGCAGGGCTTCGTCGACCCCGTCACCCACCGCTGACAGATACAGCCGTACGGCCACCGCGTCCGTCATTGTGTCGGGTCCCGCCTGGAACCCGGGGTACTCGGAGAGGATCCTGGACACCGAACCGGCCGCGAGGTCGTATTCGCGCCTGAGGGCGTCCCGCAGCCAGGTGCGCTCCTCGCCGAGGCTGGCCGAATCGGGGACACCGCTCGCCTCGGGCTCCGCGACCTCCTGGAACCGCAACGGCCGCGGCGCACCCGGCGCCCGGTGCCGGGGCCCGCCCGCGCCGGGCAGGGTCGCGCTGGGTGAGGTTGCGCTGGGTGAGGTTGCGCTGGGTGAGGTTGCGCTGGGTGAGGTTGCGCTGGGTGAGGTTGCGCTGGGTGAGGTCGCACCCATCGCCTCTGCGCGGCGCAGCAGTGCGGCGATCTCCTCCCGCCCGGGAAGCCCGGCCACCGCCGCGGGAGAAGCGGCCGGCGCGAGGGGATCGGCCGACGTCGCGGAAGAGGCCGACGTCGCGGAAGGGGAAGCGGCTGGGTCGGGGCTGTCGGCGTGCCGGAGGGCGGCCAGGACGCGGGCCGCGGTGCCGGGTTCGAGGGTGCGGGTCTCGCCGACCGCGGACTCGCCGATGCGGGCGACGATCTTGGAGGATGTGCTCGGCCGGGTGGGCAGCCTGGGCACCGGCACCGAGGCCTGTTCCCACAGCGGCGGGTCGGCCGGCGGCTTCTTCGAGTATGCCCCGTTGCGGCGCCCGACGTCGGTGGACGCTCCGCCGGCCAGGGTGCCGCCGGCCAGGCCGGGCGAGGTCGCGGTCAGCGCGCGCGGCACGTCGATGGTCAGATCCACCACGGTCGGGTTCAGCGGTGGGGTGGCCGCAGGCTCCTCGGTGGGCATCCGGTCCAGCATGAGGTCGGCCGCGGTGAACCGGAACGTCAGGCCGTCCGGGACCGTGCCGCCGGCCGGGGCGGAGATCCGCGATGTCACCACCACCGTGGACGCGAGCTGCAGCGTGCTGCGTTCCCGGGTCGCGACGTCGAGCCGGGCCACCAGGTCGTCGGCGAGTTCTCGCAGGCGGGTCATCCGGGCCGGCTGGGCGTCGTCGATGACCACGGCGTGCACAGCGGGATCGGCGGGGCGGGCCCGGATCCGGTCGGCGTGGCGGGGGGCCTCGGGTGGGCGTACCCAGAGACCGGATTGCAGGATCTCGACCACCGCGTCGTCGGCGTAGCGGAACGTCAGCGGGGCGATCTCGTCGCCGAGGACCTCTGGGGCCTGGTAGCTGATGATGCTCGGGGCGGCGGCCGCGACGGTGGGCCGGGGGCGCGGTGTGTAGCCGAGTTCGCGGGCGTAGACCTGCCAGCCGAGCCGGCCGTCGAGGGCGACGGTGTGCATCCGGGGCTGTTCGGGGCGGCCGACCGGGACCCCGGTGAAGCAGATGACCGGGGTCTCGAGCAGGTCGGCGAGCGCCTGGCCGAGCGGTTCGCCGTCGGGCAGCTGGACCGGGCCGTACTGGATGAAGCGCGCGTGCTCGCGGCCCTCGTCGGCGAGGTCGCGCCAGAACCGGGCGATGTCGTCGAGCGCGAGGGGCGGGGTGCCGGGGCAGCCGAGGACGACGGTGCAGGCCTCGGGCTGGCAGGGCACCGCCGACGCGAGCCACTGCCAGTGTTCGCGCAGGGCGGCCTCGTCGCGGGTGTCGCGGATCCAGACGCCGCCGGGCAGCGGTTCGACCAGGCCGTGGGCGCTGGTGGGCAGCACGTCGGTGGCGGCGCTGTCCCAGACCGGCTGCGGGTAGCGCTTGGCTTCCCAGCGCGGACTGCGGCCCCGGTGGTAGCGCACCCAGCCGCTGCCGTCGGTGGAGTGCACGAACAGCGCGCCGGAGGTGCCCCGGATCAACTGTCCGTGGGGCGCGACGACGGAACGGCCGAGCCGGTCGGAGATCCACTGTCCGGCCAGGACGGAGGTGTCCTGCCCGGCGCCGCAGACGACCAGCCGGATTCCCCGGCGGCGGCGGGGCAGTGCGGCAGCGACCGACTCCCAGATGCCGATGGGGAGATCGTCGTGCAGATCCAGCACGACGATGTCGTTCTCGTAATCCTCGGCGACGGTCAGGGCCAGTGACTGCGCCTCGGAACTGATCTTGTCCCGGGCATGGAGAACCAGGGCGTTGCCGACGGTGTGGCTGCCAATGGGAGCGGGGTGCGCGTTGCGCATCCGTCAGATCATGCCAGCGCGCAGAGCGTAGGCGACAGCGTGCGAACGGTTACGGAGCTTGAGGCGGTGCGTGACGCCATAGATGACGTTCTTCACGGTGCGCTCGGAGTAGCAGAGTTCGCCGGCGATCTCGTTGGTGTCGAGCCCGTCCGCCATCAGGCGGAGCACGTCGATCTCGCGCGGGGTGAGGCCCGACGCGTTGAGCCCGTTCGGGGTGAGCACGTCGCGCTGCAGCCGCTCGATGTGCTTGAGCAGCTCGCCGACCAGGTTGGGGGGCATGACGCCGCCACCGTTGGCGGCCGCCAGCACGCTGTGCGCCAGCCGGTCACCGGTCACCGCGGCCCGCGGCAGGATCGCGACGACCCGGCACTCGACGGCGGTGAGCAGCTCGGTCTCGGTGATCTCCCCGGTGACGAGCACCACGGGCATCCCGGCCTCGGCCGCACTGCGACGCAGCGTGGCGACGACCTCACTGGTCAGGCGATCGCAGGACACCACCAGCACCGTGGCCTCGGCCCGTTCCGCGGACCGCACCAGGAGCAGCTCCGGGCGCGCCTGGAGATAGCTGGCGAGGCCCGCGTGGCTGAGCGGGTCCGACGCCTGCAGGGCCACCCGAATCTGTTCCACTTGTACCTCCGGCTCGTTGTTGCAGCCGGGCCAGTCTCAAGAAGGGTTCTTCAGAAAACCTTCATGCGGTCTCCAGAACCCGGGCGCGGGCGCTGAAGGTGGAGCCATCGACGCAGGTCAGATCGCTCGCATCGGGCAAATGTAACAACTAGGCGGCGTCCGCCGGAGGTACCAACCGGCGGGCCCTGCGCAGCGCCTCGATGTACTTCGGCAGCTCGACCACGGCCTCTTCCAGCCGGCCGGGCGCGAGCTGTTCGGCGAAGACCGCGTCCACCACGTCGTCGGCCAGCCGGCCGGGCAGGTCGTCGAAGCGTTGCGCGGGGACGGTGTGCCAGATCTTCAGGACCCGCAGCCGCGCGCGGGCGGCAGAGAGGGTGCGCTCCAGCCCGGCGATGACCTCGTCGGCCCGGATCGGGTCCAGCGTCAGTCGCCCCTCGGCGGCGAGCGTCAGGAACAGCTCGCCCGCGAAGGGGGATGAAGATATTTCACGATCGGCCGGCACCCCGCGAGTCCATCAGCCAGGACACCATCTCCGGAAGACCGAACGGGTCGTGATGCCCTGCCCGACCGGGTTCTTTGCCCAGGACGGCGCTTATGGACACTCGCGCGACCACACGGGTACAGCTATTAAGAATAGGTTAAGGGAGATCCATGGATGACCTAATTCAGCGGTATGGTGGTGCGCACGCGCCGATCGGCCGGTTGCGCACCGGCCACCGATACGGGTAAGGACCCACGACGGGTAAGGACCCACGGCGCGCGCCATTGCGGTACCTAACGGGGACGTTGGTCGGCGGACTACTGAAGGTTGTAGCTTCAATCGCCGAGTGAACGGGAGAGATCCCACGACGACGAGGTTGGGAAACGGCATGTCGGCACAGCCCGAAGGCGTGGACCTTCGCCTGCTGGGCCCGGTGCGGGCCTGGCGGGCGGGTGCCGAGCTCACCCTCGGGTCCGCGCGCCGGATCGCCGTCTTCAGCGTGCTCGCGCTGCACGCCAACCACGCCGTCTCCCGCGAGCAGCTCGTCGCCGCACTGTGGGGCGAGGAACCCCCGGCCAGTGCCACCGGCAACGTCTACACCTATGTCTCCGCACTGCGCCGGGCCCTCGAGCCGAGCCGTGACCGCTGGGCCGCCGGGCAGGTGCTCACCTCCGGCGGCGGCACCTACCAGCTGCACGTCGCGCCCGAGGACGTCGACGTGCTGCGCTTCGAGGCGCTGCGCGAGCAGAGCAAGCAGCACCGGGCCGCCGGCGACCGGCACGCCGAGCGGGACGCGCTGGGCTCCGCCCTGCGACTGTGGCACGGCGAGGCGCTCGCCGGGGTGCCCGGCCCGTTCGCCGAGGCCCAGCGCCTGCGCCTCACCGAACTGCGGCTCACCACCGCCGAACGCCACGCCACGCTGCTCATCGAGACCGGCCGGCACGACGACGCCGTCGCGGCGCTGCGCGGGCTCGTCGGGACCTACCCGCTGCAGGAGAACCTGCAGGCGATGCTGGACACCGCGCTGCGCGCCGCCGGCCGGCCGGCCGAGGCACAGCGCCGGTCCGGGCCGGTCCGTCCGCAGACACCCTGGCCGATGCCGTCCGACCGGGCGTCGCTGATCGGCCGGGACACCGAGATCCGCCGGTTGCGCCGGGCCGCCACCGACGTCGCCGACGGCGTGGGCCGCAGCGTGCGCATCGAGGGCACCCCGGGCATGGGCAAGTCGGCGCTGATGGCGGTGGCCCTGCGCGGCGCCACCCCGGCCGGCTGCCGCACCGGCTGGGCCGTCGGCGACGAGCTCTCCCAGCGGATGCCGCTCGGCGTGCTGCTGGAGTGCTTCGAGTCCGCGATGCCCGGCGACACCGGTCACGACCTGGTCCGGCAGCTGTACGACGTGGCCGCCGAGGCGATGGAGGGCTCCACCTCCGGCACCGTCGCCCGCGCCGCGGAGCTGGTGCGGCGGGCCACCGACGAGGCCCCGCTGATCCTCGTCGCCGACGACCTGCAGTGGGCCGACCCGCTCACCCTGCGGGTCTGGGCCGCGCTGCACGACAGCACCGCGGAGCTGCCGCTGCTGCTGATCGCGGCCGGGCGGCCGGGCCCGAACGGGCTGCGCGAGGTGCCCGCCGACGAGGTCCTCGAACTCGCCGGGCTGACCGCGGAGACCGCGCCGCTGCTGGTCCGCGCGGTCGCCCCGGAGCCGCCCGAGCCCTGGGTCCTGCAGGAGATGCTCGCCGACGCCGGTGGCAATCCGTGCTACCTGCGGCACCTTGCCGCCGCCGGCACACCGGGACAGCTCCCGTCCGGGCTGAACGCCGCCGTCGCCGCCCACCTCGGCACGTTCACCGAGGAGACCCGGCAGCTGCTGCGCGCGACCGCGTTCCTGAGCGCGGGATCCGGGTGCTCGGTGGGTGAGCTGGCCCTGGTGACCGACCGGCCGGCCGCCGAGCTGATCGCGGCGCTCACCCCGGCGGTGCACGCCGGGGTGCTCATCGCCGAGGGGGAATCGATCGTCTTCCGGCACCGGGTCGTCGCGCGGGTGCTGCACGAGGGCACCGCCGCCTCGCTGCGGGTCATGCTGCACCGCTCGTTCGCCGCCCGGATCGCCGACGCGAACGGGCCCCCCGAGCGGGTGGTCGCCCAGCTCCTCGCCGGTCCGGTGCCACTGGACGGCTCGGTCGCCACCTGGCTCACCAGCCACGTCGAGGAGCTCGCCACCCGCGCGCCGCAGCTCGCCGTGACCGTGCTGCAACGGGCCCGGGCGCAGGTCGCGGTCGCGCCCGGCGAACGGCTCGTCCTCACCGCGTGGTTGGCCCGGCTGCTGCTGCGCCAGGGCCGCAACGCCGCGTCGGAGGCCAGCTGGGTCGCCGCCCGCACCGGCGACCTGGAGCTGCAGGGCGAGATGCGCTGGGTGGCCGCGGTGACGCACGAGAAACGCGGCGAGTACGAAGCAGCCGCCGAGATCGCCCGGGCCGTGCTGCGCGCCCGGCAGGTCCCGGCGGCGTGGCTCGACCAGTTCCGCAATCTGCTCACCCGGGTCCGCCCCCACCTGGCAGGCAACCCCACGATGCCGCATCTTTCGCGGTCAGCGATGATCGACGGAGAGGTTTCTGTTATCCGCTGACGGTGGGCCGGTCCCCCAGAGGGGGCGTCGCCGCAGCAGCGGAACTGGGAGGGCACGTGCCGACTACACCGCAGGACCGGCTCCGGGTCTCGGTTCTCGGGCCGGTGCGTGCGTGGCTGGGCGATCGTGAACTCAACCTCGGCGCCGCCCGGCAGAAAACCCTGTTCGCGGTGCTGGCCGCCGCCGCCGGGCGGGTCGTCGGCCGCGACGAGCTCATCGAGGGCATCTGGGGCGTCACGCCACCGGCCACCGCCGCGGGCAGCGTCTACACCTACATCTCCGGGCTGCGCCGGGTCCTGGGCCACGACCTGCTCACCTCCGGTCCGGCCGGCTACTGCCTGCGGCTCGACCCCGAGGACCTGGACAGTGACCGGTACGTCACCCTCGGTCAGCGGGCTGCCCAGCTGGAGGGCGCCGGTGACCTGCACGGGGCCATCACGCTGCTGAACGAAGCCCGGGCGATGTGGCACGGGGAGGCGTACACCGGGCTCTCCGGTCAGCGCATCGAGCTTGAGCGGACCCGCCTGACCGACCGTCGCCTGGCCGCGATCGAACTGCGCTCCCGGGTCGCGCTGGAGCTGGGCCATGAGGACGTCGTCGCCAACCTGGCCGGGCTGATCCGTGACTACCCGCTGCACGAGCCCCTGCACGAGTTGCTGATGCTGGCGCTGCACCGCACCGGCCGGCGGGCCGAGGCGCTCGAGGTGTTCCGGGCGGCCCGCCGCACGCTGCTCACCGAGCTGGGCGTGGAGCCCGGGCCGGCACTGACCGAGCTGCACCAGCGGATCCTGACCGGGGCCGCGGAGCCCGCGCCGGCCGCCCGCCCGGCCGCCCCGGTCCTGCCCGCCCAGGTGGCCCGGGCACTGCGGGACGGGCCGGCCGGCCACCCGCCGGCCGGCCGCGGGACCGAGCTGGACGCCCTCCGGGCGCTGGTCGGCGCGGTCGCCGGGGGCCGGGGCACGGCAGTCTGGATCGACGGCGAACCCGGCATCGGCAAGACCGAGTTGCTCACCGCGGCGTTCGCCGACGCCACCGGCCGGGGCTGCCAGGTGGCGTGGGGCGTCGCCGACGAGCTCAACCAGCATGTTCCGCTGCAGGTGGTGACGCGCGCGCTGGGCCTGGAGAACACCTCGGACGACGCCCGTGGCGCGACCGTCGCCGCCGGACTGCACGAGGGCAACGCCGAGGAGGCCGCGCTCGCCGCGGCGGCCGACCGGGTGCTCGCGTACGTGCGGGCCGCCTGTGCCGTGGCCCCGCTGGTGCTGATCGTCGACGACCTGCAGTGGGCCGACGGATCCAGCGTGCTGTTCTGGGACCGGCTGGTGGCCGCCACGCCCCGGCTCCCGTTGCTGCTGGTGGCGGCGGCCCGGCCGGAACCGAACGGCCGTGAGATGGCCCGGCTGCGCCGCAGTGTGCAGACCCGGCGAGGGCTCGTCATGTCGCTGGGCGCGCTGCCCGCTGAGGCGATCGAGGACCTGGTGACCCGCATGGTCGGGGCACCGGTCGGGCCGCACCTGGCCGAGGTGGTCCCGCTCTCCGGCGGCAATCCGCTGTGCGCCCGGGAGATGGTCACCGCCCTGGTTCGCCGCGGTGCCGTCCGGATGATCGGCGGACGTGCCGACATCGACGAGTCCGTCCCGGTCGAGGCGCCGCGCTCGTTGCTCGCCGTGGTCCGGGCGACGCTGGACTTCCTCAGCGCCGGCACCCAGGAGGTGCTGCGGATGGCCGCGCTGCTCGGCACGCAGTTCGCGGTCGACGACGTGGTGGCGGTGACCGGCCGCGCGCCGTTCGAGCTGATGTCCAGCCTGGAGGAGGCGCTGGCCGCCAACGTCCTCGTGGACGCCGGCAGCGATCTGGCGTTCCGGCATTCGTTCCTGCGCCAGGCGTTGTACGAGAGCATCCCGGCACCGGCCCGCGCGGCCCTGCACCGGCACACCGCCGAGGTCCTCGACCAGGGTGGGAGTCCGGTCACCCGGGTCGCCGAGCAGCTCTCCGCCGTCGCCCCGGTGGTCGACGACTGGGTGGTGTCCTGGCTGGTCCGGCACCACACCGAGGTCGCCCGGCGGGCCCCGCAGATCGCCGGTGGCCTGCTGCGTCAGGTACTCGGCACCGCGCTGCCCTCCCCCACCCAGCGCGAGACCCTGCTGATCTCCCTGGTCAAACTGGACTTCCGGCACGAGCGCTGGCCGATGGACGAGGCCCGGGAGGCACAGGAGCTGGCCCACGACCCGGCCGACCGGGCGGAGATGCGCCAGCTGCTGGCCGCCATGACGTTCCGGCAGGGTGACGCCGCGGCGGCCATGGCGCTGCTGGAGAGCTCGCTCGCCGACCCCGAGGTGCCCGGGCTCTGGCACACCCGGCACCGGGTGCTGCTGGCCAACTTCCGGCGCGGCGACCTCGACGACCTGGACCGGGCGGACCGTACGGCCGAGGGCCTGCGCGTGGCGGCCGAGGAGAACGGACAGCCGTACGAGGCGGCGTTCGCGCTGCAGACCGTCTGGCTGACCAACTCCATCCGGCGTGACCACGAACGCGCCCTGGAGTACGTCGACCGGGCACTGGACATCATGCGCGACCACCCCACGTTCGCCGGGATGTACTTCGACCTGCTCGACAACCGGATGTTCAGCCTGCAGAGCCTGGACCGGCTCGACGAGGCCGAACGCACCCTGCGCGAGGCGGCCCTCTTCGCCATCCGGCACCGGTTGCCCAGCAGCCTGCAGGTGGCGTCCTCGGTGCAGTACTACTGGCTGGGTCGCTGGGACGATGCCCTGGCCGAGGTCAGCGCGGTCACCGACGACGCTCCCGGCAGCACGTTCCTGGGCATGCGGGAACCGGGCGCGGTCAACATGCTGCTGCACGGTGTCGCGGCGCTGATCGCCGGCCACCGCGACGACGCCGACCAGGCGGCCGGGCACCTGGACACCGCCGACGTGCTGCCGGCCACCGATGCCGAACGGGAGAGCTGCGACTTCCTGCTGGTGGCGCGAGCCCTGGTGGCCGAGCAGCAGGACCGGCCCGAGGAGGCGCTGGCGATCCTCGCGCCGCTGCTCGTGCCCGAGTACGCCCCGATGATGCTGCGGCACCAGTGGCTGCCGGAGGTGCTGCGGCTCGCTCTCGCGCAGGGCCGTGCGGACATCGCCGAGCAGGCCGCGGCGCTGTGCGCGGCCGAGGCGGACAAGGAGATCCGGCCGGCCCGGGCCTGGGCGGCGTCCGAACGGTGCCGGGCCCTGCTCGCCGGCGATCCGGAACCGGCTCTGGCCGCGGCCGCGCATTACCGCACGGTGGGCCGGGTGGCCGAGCTGGCGGCGGCGCTGGAGGACGCGGCGGTGCTGCTGGCCACGAACCGGCGACCGCACGAGGCGGCACGGACCGGCGCCGAGGCAACGGGGTTGTACACGGTTCTGGGTGCACGCTGGGACCTGCGCCGCATCCGCCGGCGGCTGGCCGAGGTGGGCGTGGATCCGACCCGGGCCGCCGTGCCGAGCACCCGCTGACCGCAGGCGCCGACTGTCCCCAAAGGTCCCCGAAAAGGGACACTGTGGATGCCCGCGCGGCACATCGGACCGTCCCCTTAGGGCACAGAAGGGTCTCACCATGACCCGAATCGCGCGACTGCGGCAGCGGCATGTAAGAGTTTGCCGGTGGTTGACGGCACACCTCCCCCCAGCGCGTTGCCCGGCCCCGGAAACCCGTCGGCCGAGGTGGTCGCGTCCTCGCAGATGCCGGTGCGCACCCAGGTGGGCGAGGCCGCGGACGAGGACGCGCTGCGTTACCTGCAGCAGGTCCACGGACCGGTGCTGCTCAGCTTCCTGACCCGGCTGACCCGTGGCGACCGGCACCGGGCCGAGGACATCGTGCAGGAGGCGTTGCTCCGGGCCTGGCGCAACCCGGAGGCCCGCAACGCCGACGGCCGGTGGAGCCGAGCCTGGATCTTCACGGTCGCGAAGCGTATTTTCATCGATCAGGTCAGGGCCGCCGAAGCACGCCCGGCCGAGCTGTCGGACGAGTACATCGACACCCACGCCCGCACCGACGATCCCATCGAGCGGGCACTGGACGCCCAGGAGGTACGCGCGGCGCTCGACTCGCTGCCCGAGCGGTTGCGGATCACTCTCGTTGAGATCTACTTCCAGGAACGGTCGGTGGCCGAGGTGGCCGAGGTCCTCGACGTACCGCCGGGGACCGTGAAATCACGGACCTTCTACGCCTTGAAAGCGCTGCGTGAGGCCCTCGCAGGACGCGGCTTCACGATCCGGCCAGGTGACGGTACGGTCGCCGCCGGAGCCGGAAAAAACCCCTCAGAATCGTGAACCGCCGACGGCCGGGGGCCGTCTTGGTGAGGCACGACCCCTCTCATCCAGGATCGATTGAGCATATGAGTGGACAAATGACTGAACGCGCTACGCCACGCCCCCCGTGGCGGCGAGTGCTGACGACGACCCGGGGACGGGCCGAAGTGGTGGCGCTGTCGCTCACCATCGTCGTCTGCGGCGCCCTTGCCCTCGAGGTAGTCCCCGCCATCGCTGACGACGAGAAGCTCGCCGGCACGCCGGTGCCCGCCGAAGACGTTCCCTCTCTGGTCGCCGCGGCCCTGTCCTGCCCGGCACTCACCCCACCGAAGGTCGCCGCCCAGGTGATGGCCGCCACCGGGTTCGGCGCGGACGGCGCCAACTCGGGGGTCGCCGGCATGGACGACGCGACCTGGTCGAAATGGCGCCCGTCGTCCACTGCGGCCCGCACCGACCGGCAGGCGAGCATGCTGGCGATGGCCCACCGCACTTGCGAGATCGTCGGGCAGCTGCGCGCAGCCAAGATCGACGGTGACCTGTGGGCCGCCGCGCTCGCTACCGACAAGGTCGGGCTGTCGGCCGTGATCAAGGCGAAGGGCGTCCCGGCGAGCGCCGAGCCGTACGTCGACAAGGTCACCGCCTACTCCAACTGGTACGCCGACCAGCCTGTGTTCAGCGCCAAGGCCACCGCGGCCGCGGCGTCCGCCGAGCCGTCCATGGAGGTGCCGAAGGAGCTCGTCGCCGACGTCAACGCCGCCGGCCGGATCTGCGCCACCGTCACACCGGCCCGGATCGCGGCGCAGCTGCGCGCCCTGTCCGGCTTCAACGCCAGCCTGCGCTCCAGCAACGGTGGCGCCGGTATCGCTCAGTTCAGCGACAGCCTGTGGGAAAAGTACCAGCCTGGCGCATCGGCCTCGCGCTGGAACCCGGACGACGCGATCCTCGCCATGGGCACCGCGATGTGCGACATGAGCAACCAGTTCGCCGGGCTCAGCGGTGCTGACCCGTACACGCTGGCTCTGGGCGCCTACCAGTGGGGACCCAACATCGTCCGGCAGGCCAACGGCCTGCCGCGGGCCAACGTCCCGCAGCTCGCCGACCAGGTCGGACGCTACGTCCCGGATTACGAGAAGGACGCCCGCCTGACCTCGTCGAAGCCGGCGCCCAAGCCGTCGGCGAGCCCGTCGGCGAGCAAGCCCTCGGCGTCCGCCTCCGCGTCGGCGTCCGCACCGGCATCGGCCCCGGCGATCAAGCCGTCCACCGCCGCACCGTCCTCGACTGCCCCCACCACGACGCCCGCCACCAAGCCGGCACAGCCCGAGCCGGTCAAGTTGTTCGACCCGGAAGCCCGTTACCAGATCCGCAACGCATGGGCGGGTGCGGTGGTGGAACTGCCCGGCGGGCAGATCAAGCTCGCTGACGGGACGCGGGTCCAGCTCTACAACAACCTGCTGGAGAGCGACCAGTACTGGCGCTTCCAGGAGGCCACCACCGATGGCTACGTGATGATCATCAACGACTTCAGCAAGCAGGCGCTGTCCATCGAGAACGCGTCGCTGGACAACTACGCCAAGCTCGTCGTAACCACCAAGAACGAGTCCGCCAAGGAACAGCAGTGGAAGCTGATCGACGGAGGGGACGGCAAGGTCCAGATCCAGAACCGCAACTCCGGCAAGCTCATGGAACTGCTCGGTGACGACCTCGGCCCGCCGAAGTCCGACGGCACCTGGAACGAGTACTGGGTCGAGCAGTGGGACCGGGTCGAGAAAATCAACAAGGACCAGTTCTGGATGCTCGTCAAATAGTCATGGACGAGCTGAGGGGTGACACGGTGCCGGACGAACACGTCGGGGAGGAGCTGCTCGCGCTGCATTTCCTGGGCGAGCTCGAGCCGGCACACAGCGACGTCATCCACCGGCACCTGAACACCTGCACCGCGTGCCGGGCCGGGGCGGACGAGGTCGTCGAGACCTTGGCCGCCCTGGCCCAGCTCACCGGCGATAAAGCCGTCGCCGGGCATTCCGCCGACCGGCCACTCCCGGCGGCGGCCCCGGCAGGGCGGCGCCGGCCGGCCCGTGGGGCGGGCGGCAGCACCGGACCCGGTGCCCGCGGGACGGCCTCCAGGCGGGCGCGGCTGGCCCGGGCGGGCGGGTTGCTCGCGCTGGTGCTGATCATCGCGGGGCTCGGGCTCGGGGCGCTCGTCCGTGGCCCCGGGCATCGCGCCGACCAGGCCCTCGTGACCGCGGCCGCCACAGCCACCGACCGGACGTCCGGCGCCTCCGCCTCGGTACTGCTGACCGAGAGCGACGACGAGGTCGACATCCGGGCGACCGTCAACGGGCTGCGCCCCGGCACCGCCTACGTGCTCTACGCCGTCACCTCCGACGGACAGTCCCGGCCGGTCAGCCACTGGACCGGCACCGACACTGTGCAGGACGTCTCCGGCGAGCTCCGCGGCGTACAACTGAAGGATCTGTCGTTCTTCACCGTCTCCCCCGAAAGCGGCGGGGTGGCGGTCTCGGTCTATCTGCCGGGCGCCGCGGGCGCCCCGGCACCGGATCCCAGCTGATGAACCAGTTGATGAACCCGGCCTCGATAAGAAGGAAGCGGATGTCCTTGTTCACTCGAGCGGCACTTCGTGCGGGTCTGGCCGTGAGCGCAGCGACAGCGCTGCTCGCCATGGGCGCCACGGCCGCGCACGCTGATGACGACTACGTGAAGTACTACACGGTGACCTCGTCGCACAACGGCGCGAAGGAGAACCTCACCGAGATCGCCGACCGCTTCCTCGGCGACTCGGCCCGATCGGCGGAGGTGTTCAACCTCAACTCCGGCCGGCCGCAGCCCGACGGTGGCGTGCTGGTGGACCCGGGACGGCTTGCCGCCGGCTGGATGCTGATCCTGCCCTGGGACGCCGTCGGCGGCGGCGTGCAGTACGGCGTGCTCCCGGACAAGTCACCGACGGCAGCCGTGACCCCCAGTGCGGCGGCGAAACCATCACCGTCCAGCACCCGTGGCAGCACCTCGGCCGCGGCACCCGGCACCAGCACGGGCACCACGCCCCCCAAGCCCAAGACCACGACCAGCGGTTCGAAGGACAAAAAGCCGAAGCCGGGCAAGGCCAAGACCGGCAAGTCGGGGCAGTGCGCGACCGCCGGTGCGTCCACCAGGTCCTCCAACTGGGCCGAGCTGCGCCTCGCCGCGGACCAGGCCTGGCCGCAGAGCCGTGGTGACGGCCAGCTCGTCGCCGTCGTCGACTCCGGTGTGGATGGAAGCCTGCCGCAGCTCACCGGGCACGTCGCCGTGGGCTCCGACATCGTTTCCGGCAGCGGCCGGGGTGACACCGACTGCCTGGGCACCGGCACTGCCATGGCCGGGCTCATCGCCGCGAAGGGCGGCTCCGGCGGTGGCCCCATCGGTGTCGCGCCCGATGCCACGGTCATGCCCATCCGCATCGCCGGGACCAGCACCAAGGTCCAGGCGGCCGACGCCGCCGCGGGCATCAGCGCGGCGGTCGCGGCGGGTGCGACGGTCATCGCCCTCGGCTCCTACGTGGACACCAACGACAAGGGCGTGGCGGACGCCGTCGCGGAGGCCACGAAGAAGGACGTCGTGGTCGTGCTGGGCGCCTCACTCGGTGCGATCGCGGTCAACCCGGACGCCATGATCGGTGCGGGGACCGTGCGGGTCGGCGGGATCGGCGTGGACGGCCAGGCCGCCGGCGACTACCGCAAGGGCGGCGTGGACGTGGTGGCACCGGGCATCAACGTCACCAGCCTCGGCATCACCGGCACCGGCTCGCTCACCGGCAGCGGCACCCAGTACGCCGTCGCGTTCGTCGCCGGGGCCACCGCGCTGGTCCGGTCCGCGTACCCGGAACTGACCGCCGAGCAGGTCGTGCACCGGCTCGAGGCGACCGCCAGCAAGATGGGCAACGGCTCCGTGCCCAACGGCACGTTCGGCTTCGGCCTGATCAACCCGGCCGAGTCGGTGACCAAGGTGCTGCCCGAGGAGGTCGTGGCGGCCGAGTCCGACGCGCAGGCGCTCAGCCGGGTCAGCTCCGAGCCCAACAGCGGCCGGTCGACGCTGCTCATCGTCGTGACGCTGGTCGCCATCGCCGCGGCCGTGCTGCTGGTCTTCCGCATCCGCGGGCTGCTGCGCGGCGAGGCGCCCCCCGAGCAGGAGAGCACCGAGCCGCCCGCCGGCGACGACACCCCGCCGCCGGCGACCCGCCCGCCCTCGGTCAAACCGACGGCGCAGCAGGAGACCCTGCCGATAACTCCAGGGATCAGGCCGGGGGAAAAGGTCACCGTCCCGGCGGCACCGGCCGCGACCGTGTCCCCGGCGAGCACCCCCGAGGCACCGGCCAACCCCAAGGCTTCGGTCGGCGCGAAGTCGGCACAACCATCGGAGTGAGACGTCGAGGGCCGGGCAGTCGCCCGGCCCTCGACTCTTGTGTTCAGGCAGCAGCCCGGCTGAGGCGACGAGGCTGACTGCAGTGGCCCAGCTCGATGGCCATCCGGGTCAGTTCCGCCTTGTTGCTGACGTTCAGCTTCGCGCGGATCCGCTTCGCATACGTGTTGACCGTCGCCTGCGAGAGCCCCATCCGCGTCGCGATCTGCGCGTGCGTGAAACCGGAGGCGATGAACCGCAGCGTCTCGACCTCCCGCGGCGCCAGTCCGTTCTGCTCCTCGTCGCCACCGCGCGCCAATTCACCCTGGAACTGACCGACCAGCCGCGGGCAGATGTAAAAGCCACCACGGACGATCACCCGGACCGCCTCACGAACATCACGCTGCTCGGTGAAGCCGCTGAAACAACCCCGCGCGCCGGCCCGGACCGCGGAGAGCAGACTCGGTGACCGGCCCCACGCCGCACTCACCAGGGGACGCCCCACCGTTGCCGCTCGAGTGATGGCGCCTGTCCCGCCGATCGGCAGCTCCAGCACCACCACGTCGAACTTCTCGCCCCCGGACAGCAGCTCGTCGATGCTCGCCACCGCAGCCGTGACGTGCAGGCCGGGGTCGTCGGACGCCAGCTTCTCCAGACCGGCACGGGAGATGGGCTGGTCCGAGACGATGGCCGCTGTGAACACCGGGCTCCTCCAAGCTGTCTGGCCCGCGTACACGGGCGCCACTGAGACGGACGCCGGCCCCACCCGGTTCACGAACCGCCGAAATCCGCCGACGTCCCCGGTGGGTTGCGGTTCCGATGCCCCTGATGAGGGACTTATGTTTCCCCGTACGTACCCAGCATGCTCAGCTGGTGTCACGCGGCGCCCCGGTGTCGGCGAGGATGGGTAAGGAGTCCTGTGCGGACTCACACCAGCGGGAGCGGACCGGGGATTTGAAACCAGTGGCGGACGGTACCGAGCACGTCGAGGAGCAGCTCGGGCTCTATCACCTCGACGAGCTCGACCCTGCATCAGCCAGGCGGGTGCGGGCCCACCTCGACTCGTGTGCGGCCTGTCGCGACGAGGCAGCGCGGGTGTGCGACCTGCTCGGCGCATTGGCGCTGCTCACCGACGAACGGGACAGCCTGTCCAGCGCGTACGGTGCGCTCAGCACGTCGATCCCACCGGCGTTCCCGGCCCGGTTCGCGCCGGTCGAGGAGCCCGACGAGCCGCGGTCCCGGATGTCCTGGCCGCACCGGCCCCGGCGGCTCGGACGCAACCGTCCCCCGGAGACCCCCGCCACCGAACCGCCCGCCGCTGATCTGCCCGTCGCTCAACCGCCCATGACCAAACCGCCTATGACCAAACCGCAGGCCGCCAAACCGCAGGCCGCCGGACCGCAGGCCGTCCCCGAGGCACCAGCCTCCGGTCGGCCCGCTTCCGCGCCACCGGTCGCGCCACCGGTCGTGCCACCATCGGTGCGCGCCGCGCTGCCGCTCTCCGGGCCGGCTCCGGGGCCCGTCGCACCGGCACCCATGCCTATGACGCCTCCTGCCGCGTCAGTTACGCCGCCGGTCACGCCCGCCGTGCCGCGGGATGCGCCCGGCATCCCGGCCGTACCGACCCCGACGACTGCGCCGCAGTCCGCCGCCGTCGCCCCGGCTGTGACAAGCCCGCCGCCGGCCGCATCCGCCGCTGCCGCGACGCCCGCGACAGCGCCCGCAGCACCCGCGGCACCCGCAGCCGCAGCGCCCGCAGCGCCCGCAGCGCCCGCAGCGTCTGCAGTCGCCCCCGCACCACCTGTTACTGCGCCCATAGTGCCGGTGGCTGCGCCCACTGTGCCGATGCCCGCACCTACGGGTCCGGCTGCGGTTCCCCCCACGCCGGTCGTCGCGCCCCGGATGCCACCGGTGGCACCCGGGGTGCGGACCAAGCCCGTGGTCCGGCCGGTTCCGGTGACCGTGCCCGCTCCGGTTCCCGGGCCCGCGCCCCAGGTGACGGTCGTTGCTGGGAAAACGCGACCTGTGCGGCGTACACGTGCGTTGATGCTCTCGACCGGGTTGCTGGCGGTGACCGTGGCCCTCGGTGGCATCGCCGCCGGGGCGCTCATCCGCAGTGACCACGGCGATCCGGTCTCGCCGGTCGCACCCGCCGTCGTCAGCGCGGCCGCCTCGGCGACCGATGTGGACAGTGGTGCCCGGATGACGGTCACCCTGACCGCGAAGGGCGGATCGGCCGAGGTGCGAGCGAAGCTGACCGGCTTGAAGAAGGGGACCGGATACCGGCTGTACGGCTACGGCGTGGACGACAGCCGGTGGCCGGTGGCGAACTGGACCGGCAAGAAGGGGAAGGTGCAGGAGGTGACCGGCACGGTGCCGGCGGGGATCCCTGACATCTCGCACTTCGCGGTGCTGCGTGGCGATCGCAGCGCGGTGGTGACCGTGTACCTTCCGCGCGGCGTCGGGGCCGACATCGGCCCCAACGGCGGCTGACAGCTCAGGCGGTGGTGGTGCCGTCCGGGACCGTGGAGTGGATGTCCGCGCCGGCGTAGATCTGCGCGGCGTTGTTGAGCTTGCCGACGAAGTCGCCGACCAGCTGCATGACCCCGCCGACACCCTGCAGCAGCTGGTACTGGTTGTACTGGATCTCCGCGGTCTGGTCCGGGTGCGGGTCCTTGACCGCGGCGTACCATCCGGAGCCGTCGTCGTAGGCACCGCTCCACTTGACGTTGGGGTTCAGCGGGACGCCCTGGTGGTAATGGGAGACCGTGTCGGACTCCTTCCCGGTGTAGAACACCCAGCTCGACCGGGAGATCGCGCTGTCGCGGAACGACTCGAAGTCGGTGATCTGGCCCTTCATCGCGGCGAGGATGGTCGTCTCGGCGTCGTGCATCTCGCCCGGGCTGACCTTGTAACTGCGCAGGTCCGGTGCGGCCGGGTCGCCGGTGGGCGCGCTCGCGTCGGGCAGCAGGTTGCCGTGCTCGTCGACCGGCTTCCCGTCGCTGTTGGTCCAGCCGCCGTTGCCGTTCGAGGTGGGCGCCTTGAAACCGATGAGGTCCTCGTTGGCGCCGCTGACGTGCCGGCCGGTCGGCCAGTCCTGGGTGAGGTCTACCGGAACGACTTTGCTGGGGGAATCGGCCATACCTGACCCTCACGCGCGTGCCGGGGCGGCGGCAACGTCCCTCTTGGTACGACCCCGCCGACGCCGGAACAGGGTCTGGGGACGGCACCTTCCCCATGGCTACGGTCAGGGGAACGGTGGAGTCCGACTGACGGAGCGTGCCTAGTGGCTGACAGTACGACCAACTATGACACTGCCACCATTCGGATCGACGTCGAGATGTACTTCATGCACCAGTACGCGAGTGTCTACATGCCCTCATTGATCACCAGCCTTCAGGAGGACTGGACGAAGGTCGGCAAAATCTGGGAGGCGATCAAGATCGGTTGGGTCGGGGAGAGCTCCGAGGCGGCCGACTCGTTCAACACGAGACTCAAGGACGTGCAGAACCGCCTGTTCGGTACGCCCGACAAGGCGGATCCCACCAAGGTCGAGACGCCGGGCATCCTCGACCGGGTCCGGTACGGCGCCGTGATGGCCGCCGCCAACTACAACAGCGCGGAACACGCGGTCACCAACATGTTCGACGACTTCGTGCACGCGATGACCGGCGAGGGCGACGGCAAGGGCCCCCAGGACAGCACCACGCCGCCGATCACGGTGGACTACACCGACAACCCGTACCCCAAGCCGAAGAGCTGACGGTCCACCATGGCGAACCAGACGAACGGGCGCGCGAGCCCCGAGGAGCTCCGCAAGCTCGCCAACGACTGGCGCGCACAGGCGTCCCGGTTGGAGTCGCTCGGCGGCACGATGATGGCCGCTTACAAGAGCATCACGTGGACGGGACACGCGCGCCTGTCGGCGACCATCGCGGCGAACGCCGTACACGTGAAGCTCAAAAAGATGGCCGAGTCGGCGCGGGACTTCGCCAAGTTCCTCGACGAGTACGCGAGCAAGGTCGAGGAGCAGATCAAGCGCGAGAAGGTCTCCGCGATCGTGCAGATCGTGCTCGCCATCCTCGGCCTGCTCACGCTCGGCCTGGCCGTCGTCCTCGCGCCGGCTCTCGCCGCTCTGTCGAGCCTGCTCGCCAGCCTGCTGCCCGCGATGAGCATGGCGGCGAGCCGGATCGTCACCATGGTGCTCGACTTCGCGCTGGGCTTCATCACGTACGGATCCATGCAGGTCGCGATGGAGTTCGGCACCAACGCGATCGTCTCCGCGGCGGTGGGCGTGCCCATGGAGGTCCACGGCACCACGCTGTTGAGCGTGCTGCTCGCGGGCGCGCTGGGCGGCCTGTTCTCCATCCGTGGCATCGCCGCCGCGCCGGTGCGGGGTGGCGGCGGCGCCGTTGCCCCGTCGATCCCGAAGCTGCAGGTGCCTCCGAAGGCGTCGGCGACCGGCAGCACGACCACCAACGGCCCCGCGCTCAACGCCCCCAAACCCATCGGGGGTACCGACTCCGCCGGCGCCCGCATCAACGACGCGGCTCCCGTCGTGAGCGCCAGTGACGTCACGGCCGCACCGATCATCCCGACCAGCGGCCACGCCACGCCCACCGCCTCCGGCGCCACCGGTGCTGACGCACGCCTGATGGCGGCCGGCTCGCCCGGTGCCGCGAAGTCCACGGGCTCGTCCGCGCAGCAGGCCACGGGCCACGTGAACCAGCCGCTCGCGGCGCCGCACACGAACGCCCCGGTGACCGGCCAGCGGGGCGGCGCCGTGGGCGGCGGGCGCAACGAGGTGTTCACCACACCCCGCGGCGGTGTGCCCGGTGCCGGTGAAGTGCGGACCGGAACGCCGGCGTCGGGCAATCTCACCTCCCGGCCGCCGGCCACGCGGACGACCGACATCCCGCCGATGGCGAACCTCGACCGCGGCCACGTCGGGGGCGGTGTCCCCACCGTCGGCGCGCGCGGGGACGTCTCCCCGGTATCGACCTCGTCGCCCCGCGGCAGCATGAGCTCCTTCGAGGTCTCACCCCCGGCGAGCCGGGGCAGCTTCGAGTCCACGACGACGCAGCGGGATTTCGGCCAGCCGCCGTCCCCGCCGCGGGGCACCCCGTCCGTGGCCCCTGAGCCCACGGTCTCGGGCACCGGCGCCTACCACCCGTCGGCACAGCCGCACGTCACCGAACGCGGCGCGGTGTCGGCCGCCACCGGTCGCGGCGTGAGCCCTGACGTACCCGTCACCGGCTCGGCGATGCACGGCACCACCTCGGCCGGCCAGGTCACGGTCCCGCACGGGACGACGCTGCCTCCCGCCTTGCGCCCCGGCGGCCTGCCCGACACGTCGGCCCTGAGCGGCACCAGCCACCTGATGCCGCCGACCACCCGGCCCGGCGGCGTCGATCACGTGCCCAGCACCGGCGCCTCCCACGTCTCCGCGCCGTCGATGCCGAACGGGCCCGGGCGGGTGCTCGACGAGACCGCCGTCGGGGCCGCACACCCGACCACCGACCAGCTCCGCAACCAGCGCATCCAAGCTCTGGAAACCCCACGCCCGGCCGACGGCGGCACCATCTCGGCACCGCCCCGCACCGTCGGTGGCGGGCACACCGCCGCGCCGTCGATGCCGAACGGGCCCGGGCGGGTGCTCGACGAGACCGCCGTCGGGGCCGCACACCCGACCACCGACCAGCTCCGCAACCAGCGCAT
>NZ_JBITDZ010000006.1:312024-335372 GCF_044454705.1 Actinoplanes sp. NPDC051494 | reverse complement strand
GCATCCAGGCCCTGGAAACCCCACGCCCGGCCGACGGCGGCACCATCTCGGCACCGCCCCGCACCGACGGCGGCGGCACCGTCGCACCGTCCGCACCCCGTGGTCCCGGGCGGATGCTCGACGAGACCGCCACCAGCACCACCCACCCGACCACCGAACAACTTCGCCACCAGCGCGTCCAAGCCCTCGACACCCCTCCCGGCGGATCCACGCCGCGGCCCGGTGAGGTGGACACACCGGTGTCCGGGCAGTCCGACCGGTCCACCGCGACGGGTGTCGACTCGCGCCTGCTGGACGCGGCGGGCGCGCCCGCGCCGCTGCGCCCGGAGCCGGGAGCGGGCCGGATCGGGGAAGGCAACGTGCCGCTGCGGCCGGACCCGGTGGGCACCCGCGCCGACGCGCCGCTGCTCCCGGCCGAGCCCCGGGCCGGCACCCCCACCCCGGGTCGACAGTTGTTGCAGACCGGCCCCGACGGGCGTACCGATCTCGTCCGGGTCTCGGTGGAGCCGAGGTTCACCGGTGAGGGCCAGCGGCTCGGCGGCGACCCGTCCACCGCGGCGGGCCCCGGCAGACCGCTGGCGACCCCGGCGGCCGCCGAGCGACCTGTCACCGGCGGCCACGAACCGTCCTACTCCTACACCGAGCTCCGCGCCGACGGCACGATGGGCCCGACGACGCTGCGCCCGGGCGAGAACGTCCTGCACTCGCAGCCGTTGAGCGCCAGGGAGACCGGCGGCACCGGCCCCCGCGGCACCACCACCACGACACCGAACGAGCGGATCCTGAGTTACTCCGCTGAGGGCAGGTCATGGGAAGTCAACCCGGTCGCTCCGGCACATCGTCCGGCCGAGGCCGCGACAGGCGCGAAGCCCACCCAGGTCCTGCGGCAGAACCCGGACGGCAGCGTGGACCTCCTCACGTTCCAGACGCCGCCCGCGCATCCGGCCGGCCCACCGGCGAAGCCGAAGCCCGGCGAGGCGAGCTTCCATGACCTGGACGGGCCCAATGTGGGCAAGGGCTGGCAGTCCCGCCCGATCGGCCCCGGTGACAAGTTCACCGCCGAACCGGTCAGCCAGCCGCAGTCCCCCGGCCAACGCCTCGACGGCAAGGAAGTGGTGTTCAAACGCGAACCCACGTCGCTGCTGATGAAGGACCAGACGACGCACAGCTGGACGCCGATCGGGCAGACCCGTGGCGTGGAAGGACCGCCGAAGGGCTGGGGGCGCGACCCCGATGCCACTCTCGTGACGGTGGCCAAAGCCGCCCCGGACGGCAACCCGGTCTTCACCAAGAACGGCGCAGCCCCGGGTGGCCGGCCGGAGAGCTCGCACTACCGCTGGAACCAGGCTGACGGCGTCGTCGAGCCGGTGAAGGTGAAGCCCACGGCGATCGAAGTGGCCGAGATCGGCACGCAGAGCCGCTCGGTGACCATCAGCCAGTACTCGGCGACCGGTGGCAAGGGCGGCGGAAGCGAGGTCGCCGGTCTGCGGATGCTCCCCGACGGCACCCTCGGGCCCGCGAACTCCCGGGCGATCACCCCGAGCCAGGTCCGTTACGACGCGGAGAGCGGCGCTATCACCATGAACGGCGCCGAGTCGCAAGGCGGCAGGCCGGCGGGTGGCGGCGGCGGTTCGGGTGGCGGCGGTGCCCGCGGCTCCGGAGGTGGCGGCATGTCCACCCGCGACACCCCTCGAGGGTCGGCCACGCAGACCGAGGACGGGGCGGTGACCTTCGTCAAGCAGCCGCCCAGGACCGGGGAGAGCAGTGCCGCCGCGACCGCGCAGGACGCCCGTACCCACGCCGGTGCTCCTGCCCGGGACACCGGCACACCCCCTCGGGACGCCGGCGTGCCGGGCAACCGCTCCGACGCCGGTCGCACGCTGGGCACCGGCAAGCCCGCGAAGGGCCCCGGGGCCGGTCTCGGCGGACCGGCCGAGGCCGCGGCCGCCCGCACCATGACCACGCGTCCCGACGGGACGGTCGTCATCGGCGAGGCGCCGCGTAACGTACTCCGGAAGCCGCCTCCCGATGCGTCCTCCACGGCCGACGGGGTCACCGTGCCCGGCACCTCGTCGCGGTCGCACTCCGGCCTCCCGCCGCGCGAGACCGACGGGCCGAAGGGCTCGCCCGAACCCAACCGGCGCGCGCAGGAGGTGCTCGACCAGCGGCACGCCGCGCAGGATCACGCCGCCGCGACGGCGCAGGCCAAATCCGCGGAGATCGCGGCCCGGGTCACGGCCGTGCAGCAACAGTTGGCCGCCGCCGAGCGGATGACCACTGAGGCCCCCAGCACGTCGAAATCCGACGGGCTCGCGACATCGGACGCGACCCGGGCGGTGGCGCCTCCGGTGCCGATGCGGGCTCCGCTGGCGCACGAGGCACCGTACGTCACCGCGATGCCCGAGGGCCTGTCGATGACGGTCCAAGGCAACGTGGTGCACCTCCACTCCGGGGCGGCGCCCACCCGTCTTGTGCTGCGCCCCGGCCCGGAGCTGACCGTCGTCGTCGACGGCTCGGTGACCAGCCTGCCGGCCATCCGCGCCGCGCTGGCCGGGCTGCACCTGGCCCAGCCACCGGTGGCGACCGTCGAGTTCGTCGGCACCCGTCGTCCGGTCACGCCGGAACGCGCCGAGCGGATCGCCACCACGCTGCTCACCGGCCTGCCGGGCACCCCGCAGATCAGTCTGCTGGCGACCGCGCTGACCCACCCCCCGGCAGGTGAAGCGGCCGCGAACTCGTTCCGGTTCGGACCGGCGGGCACCGGCCCCGGAGCCGTCAAGGGCGGCGACGTGGTCACCCCGCCGCCGGGCGACCCGGGCGGCGACCCCGGCACCCCGCCCGGCGGCGACCCGGGCAACCCGCCCGGCGGCGGCAACGGCAACGCCGCGGCTGACGTGCCCCCTGGCTACGACTTCCCGGACGCACCGAAGACCGACCTGATCACGGAGAAGCCGGCCGATCCGCTGCCGGACGTGCCGGTCGAGCTGGAGCTCACCCGGGTA
The DNA here is from genome assembly GCF_044454705.1 of Actinoplanes sp. NPDC051494. Classification (NCBI taxonomy): domain Bacteria; kingdom Bacillati; phylum Actinomycetota; class Actinomycetes; order Micromonosporales; family Micromonosporaceae; genus Actinoplanes; species Actinoplanes sp. NPDC051494. The sequence goes on along the minus strand of NZ_JBITDZ010000006.1, from coordinate 332,370 downwards.
CGGCAGCTGATCCGGCTCCTCGCCTCCGACGCCGGGCTGACCGCGCGCGAGACCGCCGCGGTGATCACCGAGGTTGAACGCCACTTCGGCGGGGACGTCCTCGGCCCGGTGGGCGAGGGTGCGGCCCGGCGGGTCGCGGTGCTGGAGATCTCGCAGCGCGCCGGCCTCGACCGGGACGCCGCCCTGCGGCACGCCGACGCCCTGGGGGCGGCCGACGTGAACGCCGCGCGGGTCGCGCTGGCCGGCTTCCGGCCCGTGATCAGCGTCCTGGGTGCCGATAACCGCGCCATCAGCCGGGTCGTCGACCTGTCGATCTCCCGGGCCAAGGACGACGGCGTCCAATACACCGAGGGCATGCGCGACGAGATGGTTCGGGCCCTGCGGGCCGGCGACGCGCAGGCCGCCACGAAGGTGCAGACGGAGCTCGCGGAGGCCCAGCGCAACCTGGCCCGGTTCAACGAGGCGCGCCAGCGTTTTCAGGACCGGGAGCTGGCGGAGCAGCTGCTGGAGCACGCCGCGTTGATCGCCCGTTTGCAGGAGCGGGCGGCGGCCCGCGCCGGCGATATCACGGTGGAGGTTCCGCCGGCTGGCCGGACCGCCGAGGTGGACCCGCGGTCCGAGCAGGAACTGGCCGACGACGCCACTCGCACCCAGGACGCTTTCGCCACCTTGCCGGAGATGCCGCGCGTGGAGCCGGCCGATCCGACCTTCGATCAGCGCCTGACGTCGCTGCCGGAGCTGACGATCACATCGCCGATGCCGGACCTCGAGAACCTGGTCGCGTTGATGGCGGCCGACGCGGGACTCGGCAGTGCGGCGACCGCACAGGTGCTCAGCAACCTGCGGCGCGAATTCGCTGATGCCGTGTACATGCCGGACGTGGTGGCCGCCGCGAGGCAGGCCGTCGCGCGGGACGTGGCCGGCCAGGCCTCGCCGGACACGGCATGGCTCGAGCCGTTCCTCGCGCGGATCACCGGCTCGGACGACCATGCGGACGCGGCGACGCTGGCGGAGATCAGCGCGGAACTGCGAGTGCAGCGCGCCGACCGGGAACTGGTCGAACGGGTGGCGGACATGCGGATCGGTACGGCCGGCCCCGGCGACACCGCCTTCGCCGAGGCCCGGCGCGAGCGGCTGGGCAAGGCGCTGCAGACCGGCGACCACGCGGCGTACGAGAAGATCGTCGGGGAGTTCGACGCGACCCGCGCGGGCCGTGAGAAGTCCGAAGCCGCCCGGGAAGCGACGCTCAACGAGGCGTTCGAGAAGCGGCTGGCCGAGATCAAGCAGTTCGCCGACGAGTTGGCGACGCGGGTGGCGAACCCGCCGGCCCAGCCGTTGGTGCGCGACGAGTCCTCGGTCGCCGAGCCCGGTCCCGACCCGGCGGTACTCCGGGCCCAGCAGGAGGCGGACGCTCAGCACCTGCGCGATCTACGGGCGCAGCTGAACGACATCCCGTCGGTGCCGTCCGCCAAGCCCGAGACGGCGGGGAGCCACTCCCCCACGGAGATCGACAAGCTGCTCACCGACCTGCCTGTGGTGGTCGAGGCGCCGCTGCCGTACAAGCTGGCCAAGTCGTTGTCGGCGACGGCCGGGTTGAGCAAGGACGCGACGAAGGCGGTCGTGGCCGCCATCGACATGCGCTCCGGCGGCGCGGTCGTCAGCCCGGAGCTGCTGACCGCCGAGACCCGCGCGATCATGCGGGACGTGGCCGAGCGGGCCGGTGTCGACCCGGAACGGACCCGGATCCTCACCCGGGACATCACGGCGGCCGACACGTCGGCTACGGCGCTGGCCGAGTTCCGCACCGAGCTGCGGTCGGCGAAGACCGATCGCGATCTGCGTACGCGTACCGCCGACCTCATCGTCGGCGACTTCGAACGCACCGGGTCGCGGTACACCGAGTCGGAGCGCGCCGGGCTGGTCGACGCCCTGCGGGATGGCGACACCGAGACCCTCGGCCGGATCCGCGAGCGTCTCGACACCGAGATCGCCAATCAGCGGCGGGTCCAGGAGGTCGAGGCACGCCGCACCGACGAGACGACCGACGACCGGCTGACCACCCTCGGCCAGGTGAAGCCACGCCGCGACTTCCGGTCCGTGCTGGACGAGCTGCGGACCCAGCGCCCCGTCGAACCGGACGGCGGACTCATGATGGAGCCGCTGCGGGAACGGCCCCAGCCCCCGGCCGTGCCGGTGGAGCGGCTCACCGAGGCTACGACGGCCGAGCGCGAACTGCACACCACCGGGCTCGACGTGGACAGCCGGTTCAACGCCGCCGTCCGGGAATGGCGGGACACGCATCCGGTGCAGGCGGACCGGCTCGACCCGGTGCTGTCCGCGGTGCGCGCCGAGTTCGACGCCCGCACCGGGGAGTCCTGGCGGCGGCTCTGGGAGAACGACCGCGTCAGCGGTGGCTGGGCGGCCGAGGTGGACCGGGCCGCCGCCGATCTGCCGGCGATGCTCGACGCGGCCGTGGCCCGCGGTGCCGGGCCCGTCGTGGGCGCACTGCCGGCCGAGCCCCGGACCGAGCCGCAGGTCGAGATCACGAGCGACAAGTCCGTCACCCTGCTCGCGGAGGACCTGTTCCGCCGGGTCGTCGGTGCCGTCGAGTACGACCGTGGGCTCGAGCTGCCCGCCGGCCGCCTGGAGATGATGCGGGCGGAGTTCCTGAAGAGCATGCAGGTCACCTACGGAAAGCTCGGCACCGGCGAGGAATGGGACGCGTACGTGTCCCGGCAGTGGAAGCAACTGCGGAGCGACCTGATCGCGGCCGATCTCGCGGTGACCGCGGCCCGGTCCGCGGCCCCGGCCTTCCGGCGCTTCCTCGCCGAGCAGGGCGGGACGACGGGAGCACTCGACGCCACGATGTCGGCGCACACCGTGCGGCTGCTCGGTGAGCAGTTCGCCCGCGGCTACCTCCGCGAGGTCGGCGCACTCCAGTTCGGGATGGAAGATCTTCAGCAACAGGTCTTCAGCGATGCCCTGCACGCGCTGGAGAGCCCGGCGCACCCGGGCGCCGGGCTGAGTGACGCCGAGCGTACGCAGCGGTGGGCCGCCCAACGGGAGTCCCTGCGCGAAAACTACGCCGCCCGGATCCTCACCACGCAGCACGTCGAGGAATACCGGCCCGATCTGGCGCGCGACTTCGGCGACGCGGTGACGGCCGCGGCGGCCCGCACGGAGCGGACGCCGGAGCTGCGGTCGCTCGACGCTCTGCCGCCCGCTGTGGCCGAGCGGTTCCGGGCGGAGTTCATCGCCTCCGGGCACAGCCTGTTCGACCAGGTGTGGTCGCCGGCGGTCGCGGAGGGCGCGCGCCGGTACGACGACGCGTTCCTGAGAGCAGAGCGCGAGTGGCGGTTCCACTACGAGCGCCTGCAGACCGTCGTACGCGACGACGCGTTCCTGTACCTGCAGGCACACCGGCACGACCAGGACGTGCAGTCCGCCGTCCGGCAGGCGCGCGGGGCTCACTTCAGCGTTCCGCAGTGGGCTTACGAGGCAGCGCGGCAGGCGTTCTACACCGACGCCAAGGAAAAGTTGCGGGCCGCTCTCGACAAGTCGGTGGACCCGGCGTGGGCGGGTCAGTGGAACACCCTCGCCGAGGCGATCAGGGCCGGGATCCCCGGGTACTTCACCGAGGAGGCCCTGCGCCGGCACGCGGACGCGACCGGGGAGAAGACGCCGGAGACCACGCCGAACGCGTACGACATCGCCGTGCGGGCGGTCCTCGCCGAGGCCCGCGGGGACATCGACGCGGCACTGCACCGGCCGGGCGCCGGCAGCGCCACCCGGCAGCGGATCGTCCACGAGCTCGAAGCCCGCATCCAGGAGGCCGTCACCGCGGCGGGCCTCCGCGCCGAGCGGGGCGGTCACTCCCCGACCGTGGTCGCCGCCGCCGTGGACGGCCTACGGGAGAAGCTGGCCGAGCTGGTCCTCTCGGTGCCCGCCCTGCTGCGCCACCACGTCCTGCTCGGCGACGAGCTACGGGCCGCCGGTGTCGCCTTCGACGACCTGCTCACCGTGGAGCTGCCGGCGCCCGCGGCCGAGGCCCTGGGGCGCTCGTTCGCGTACGACTGGGTGTCCGCGTACGACAAGCTCTTCCGCGGCGAGGAGGCTTCCGTGGCGGCACTGAACGGGCTGCGCGCGCTCGCCGGCACCGTTCAGCTGGGCGGCGGGTCGTCGCTGTCCGGCCTGGGCGACGGTCCCGGCACGTCCTCGGACGACTGGGACGACGATCCGGCGCCGGCCGCCGGGCCGCAGCTCACCGACTTCCCGGACGCCCCGAAGCACGACCTGTCGTCCACCGGGCTGCGCGACGACCTGCCCGACGTACCCGTCGACCGGGAGCTCGTGCGGGTGCGCAAGCTCGCCGGGGCCGTCGCCGCCGAGGCCGGGTTGAGCGAGCGCGAGATCGCGTCCGTACTCTCCGGGCTCGACGACCGCTTCGGCGGTGCGGTCCTGGGTCCGGTGGGCGAAGGCGCGGCGCGACGGTTCGCGGTGCTGGAGATCTCGCGGCACGCCGGTCTCGACCGCGACACCGCGCTCCCGCACGCCGATGCGGTGGCGTCGCCGGAGGTGCGGACGGCCGAGGCCGGCATAGCCGCTTTCCGCGCCATGATCAGCGTCGTGGGCGCCGACAACCGGGCCATCGCCCGCACCGTCGATCTGTCGATCGCCATGGCGGAGAGCGAGGGCGTGCGCTACACCGACAACACCCGGGCCGAGATGGTGCGGGCTCTGCGGTCCGGTGACGAGGCGGCCTTCGCCCGGCTGACCTCCGACGTGGAGCAAGCCCGGCGCAACCTCGCCCGCACCACCGGGACACAGCAGGCGAACGCGCTGGCCGGCCTGGAGTCGAAGCTGCGTGAGCACGCCGCGGAGATCATCCGCCGCAACGAGATGAGGGCGGCCGACGCCACCGCGGCCGACGCCGCACGTGAGCGGTACCGCGCGGACGTGGTCGACGGGCTCAAGGAGAGGTTCGGCCCCCGCGACGTCGAGGACGGCGTGACCGGGCCGGGTCCCGCGGAGGCGCTGGGTCTCCGGCACGTCGAGCCGCCGGTGGAGCGTCCGCCGGCCGAGCGGGTCACCGACGCCGACGCGTCCGATCTTCGTTTCCGGCAGGACCTCGCGGACGAGGCCGCCGCCACCGGGCGGGTCGAGGACGCGTTCGCCGGACTGCCCGAGATGCCGGAGCTGAACGTCGCCGACCCCACGTTCGACGAACGGCTGATGTCGCTGCCGGACGCGCCGGTCGAGACGACGATGCCGGAGCTGCGGGAGCTGGCCGAGTCGCTGGCGGCCGACGCCGGGCTCGGCGCCGCGGCGGTCCGGGACGTGCTCCAGGACCTGGACCAGGAGTTCGGCGACGCCGTGTTCGGCCCGGGCATCCAGGACGAGGCGACGCGGGCCGTCGTGCGCAACATCGCCCGGCGGACCCGGCTGGACCCGGCGGTGCTCGACGCCCTCGTGGAACGGATCACCGATCCGGACTTCGTGACGGCCACGTCGGCACTGACCGAACTGCGCTGGGAACTGCGGCGGGAACGCGCCGATCAGCGGCTGCTCCAACGGGTCGCCGAGCTGCGGATCAACGATGCCGAGCGCAACAACATCGGCTTCACCGAGTCGCGGCGCGAGCAATTGATCAAGGCTTTGCAGGACGGCGACGAGAAGGCCTACCGGGAACTGACCAGCGAGCTCGAGTCGGTCGTGCAGAGCCGGCAGGAGCAGGCCGCCGCCGGGGACGAGCCCCGGCTGCGGGCACTGGAGCAGCGGCTGGCCGGCCTCAAGCAGTTCGCCGACGAGCTGGACGCCCGCGAGGCCGCCCGGACCGCGGCCGCCGACGCCGCGCGGCAGCAATACCGCCAGGTCATGCGCGAGCTGGAGCAGCGGGGTGACGGTGGGCTGCGGCCGGTCGACCCGCCGGTCCGTCCCCCGGTCCGCGACCAGCTCGAGATCTCCGACGCCGACCGGGAGGCGGCCGAGGCGGACGCACAGCAGCAGCGCGACCTGAGGGCGCGACTGGACGACATCCCGGCGGCACCGGTCACCCTCCCCCCGCCCGCTCCGACCAGCGCCGACGTCGCCGAGCTGCTGGGCGACCTGCCGAAGGTCGTGGAGGCGCAGCTGCCGTACGAGCTGGCCCGGTCACTGTCGGCGGACGCCGGGCTGAGCGGGGACGTGGCGCAGGCGGTGCGGGCCGCCGTCGACCAGCGCTCCGGCGGCACGGTCGTCACCCCGGAACTGCTGGCCGCCGAGACCCGCGCGATCGTGCTGGACGTGGCCGGGCGGGCGGGCGTCGACCCCGTCGTGGCGCAGGGCTTCGCCCGCGACATCGCCTCCGCCGGCACGTCGGTCGCCGCGCTGGCTGACTTCCGCGACGAGCTGCGCGGGCTGAAGGCCGAGCGCGATCTGCGTGCCCGTGCCGCCGACGGCATCGTCGCCGCGTCCGCACGCAGCGGGTCGCGCTACACCGACTCACAGCGCGACAAGCTGGTCGACGCCATGCACAGGGGTGATGCCGAGACGCTCACCACGATGCGGGAGGGACTCGACGCCGAGGCCGTCGACCGCCGGCGGGCCGAGGAGCTCGCCGCGCTCCGGGCCGACGAGGCCATCGACGCGCGATTGACCGAGATGGGCCGCGACCAGCACCGCCAGACCTTCCCGGCCGTGCTGGGCGAACTGCGCGCCACCCAGCCCGAGCAGGGCGGCGAAGTCATGATGGCGCCGCAGACGCAGCGACCCGCCACGGTGGACGAGGAGCCGTTCACGCAAGCGGCCGCGGCTGAGCGGGAGTTGCACGCCGCGGGGCTGGACGCGGACAGCCGGTTCGCCGCAGCCGTCCAGGAGTGGCGTGCCGCCCATCCCGCACAGGCCGGTGCGCTGGACCCGCTGCTGCCCGCCGTGCGCGCCGAGTTCGACACCCGCACCGCGCGGTCCTGGCGGCAGCTCTGGGAGAACGGCGGCCTCGGTGACGGCTGGACGTCCGAGCTGGACTCCGCGGTGGCCACACTGCCGGCGATGCTGGACAAGGCCGTCGCCGACGGCATCCGGTCCACCACGCCGGTGCGCCCGCTCGGCGACGCGAGCACCGCGGCGCTCGCGGACGACATGTTCCGCGGGATCGTCGACGCTGTCGAGTACGACCGCGGGCTCGACCTGTCCGCCGCGCACCGGGATGTGGTGCGCGAGCGGTTCAAGCAGGCCATGGTGGACACGTACGAGCGGGTCGGCGCCGGCGAGCGCTGGGACGCGTACGTTTCCCGGCAGTGGAAGGATCTGCGCGCCGACCTCATCGCCGCCGATCTCGCGGTGACCGCCGCGAAGGAAGCGGCCGGGGCCTTCCACCGCTTCCTCGGCGACCGGGCCGGGCGGCCGGGTGCGCTCGACGCGACGATGTCGACGCACAGCGTGCAGCTGCTCGGTGAACAGTTCGCCCGTGACTACCTCGCCACCCACGGTCAGCACTTCGTCGGGCTGGAAGCGTTGCAGCAGCAGGCGTTCGACGATGCCCTGGCCGAGCTTCGCGACCCGCCGCACGAGGTCTCCACGCTGAGCCACGCCGTGCGTGCGCAGCAGTGGGCGGAGCAGCGGGACGCGCTGCGTACCGACTACGCCGGCCGGATCGGCACCGCGCGACGCGCCGAGGAGCACCGGCCCGACCTCGTCCGCGACTTCGGCAACGCGGTCACCGACGCGGCTGCCCGGACCGAGCGGATCCCGCACCTCAGGTCACTCGACGGGTTGCCGGCCGATGTCGCCGACCAGTTCCGGGCGGACTTCATCGCCGCCGGGCGTGGCCTCTTCGACCAGGTCTGGTCGCCGGTGATCACCGCGGGTGCCCGCGGGTACGACACCGCGTTCCAGGCGGCCGAGCGCCAGTGGCAGGTGAATTACGAGCACCTGCTGACCGGGGTACGCGACAACGCGTTCCGCTATCTGCAGGCGCACCGGCACGACGCGGCCGTGCAGGCCGCCGTGCTGGAGGCACGGGACGCGGAGTGGGAGGTGCCGGAGTCGGCTTACGCGGCGGCTGTGCGGGCGTTCTACGCCGATGCCCAGGACGCGGTGCGCACAGCCTTCGACGAGTCGGCGGATCCGGCCCAGGCGGCTCAGTGGGAGGCGCTGGCCAGGACGATCGAGGCCCGGATCCCCGGCTACTTCACCGAGGAGGCGCTGCGCCGGCACGCGAACACACCCGTCGAGCGGACCGGCACCACGCTGCCCCTGGAGGCGGCGCCCAACGCATATCAGAGCACCTCGCAGCCGTTCATCGACGACGCCCGTACGGACATCGGCGCGGCCCTGAACCGGCCCGGCCGGGACATCGCCGACGCCACCCGGCAGCGGATCACCCACGAACTCGACGTCCGCATCCAGGAGGCCACCACCGCCGCAGAGCTCCGGGCCGAGCGGGGCGGTCACACCCCGGCGGTGGTCGCCGCCGCGGTGGACGGACTGCGGCGCAAGCTCGCCGAACTGGTGCGCTCCGTGCCCGTCCTGCTGCTGCACCACGCACTGCTCGGCGACGAGGTGCGCGCCGCCGGTCTCGCCTTCGACGACCTGCTCACCGTCGAGTTGCCGGCATCGGTCACCGAGGCACTGGGCCGGTCGTTCACGCTGGACTGGCTGTCCGCGTACGACAAGCTCTTCCGTGGCGAGCCTGCTTCACCGGCGGCGCTGGCCGGGCTGCGCGACCTCGCGGCGACCGTCCAGCTCGCCGCGCCCGTCCAGCACCTGACCGACGGGGCGCTGCGCACGGCCCTGCTCGACGCGGCGGCCACGCTGCCCGGTGACCTGATCGAGGTGCCGTCCGGCATCCTGCTGCGGCAGAGCGCCTCGGGTCCGGGCGCCGCGGAGCTACTCGCGATCGCGTCGTCCTTCGCGCCGATCCCCGGCCGGCAGCGGGTGTTCGTCGGCCCGGGCGTCGACCTGACGGGATTCCTCGCGGAGACGGCGACGCTGCTGCGGGATCCGGCGATGCGGGAGCTGATCGTGGTGCACGCGCCGCTGAGCCCGCCCGCGCTGCTGCGTACCATCGCGGACCGGCTGGGGGTGACGGTCGCTCTCACCGAACGGCCCACCGATCCGGCCACCGCGCGGCGCGCGACCCCGGTCGACGCGAACGGCACGCCCACCCTGCAGGCTTGGGCGACGCATTGGCACGTACGCCCGCCCGGTGCCGCGCGACCCGCGCCGTTCGGCCTCGAGGCGTCGGGGCGCTCCTACCGGCTGCCGGAGGGCTGGGTCCTCGAGGACCTGCCGTGGTACGCGTGGGCCCGCCCGGCCCGGGTGTCCGATACCGCACTGGCCAACCGGATCCGAAACGGCGACTTCGCCGGGGACGCCCACGTCCTCGTGGGCGAGCCCGGGGTGCCGGTGCCCACCACGGTCGCGAATGCGGGTGTGGAGCTGCTGGAACGGGTGCCGTGGGTGCCTGGCGAGCAGATCCCGGTGCGCTGGTTCAGCGACCCCGAAGCGACCCCGGAGGGCACGGATTCCGGTCTCGTCCGGATGCCCCTGCTCGCGCGGGGCACGCGGACGGCCTTGGACGAGGCGACGAGCACGTTGGCCGCGACCGGGAACCTAGAGATCCGGGACGCGTTCCTGGCCGAGACCGATCCGGTCCGTCGTGACGGCCTGCTGATCGGCCTGCTGGGTCAGGGCGCGGCGGTGCTGGGTGCGCTGCCCTCACTGCACACCGGCCTGCCTGCGGCGGCCGCCTCGGACGCCGCCATGGCACAGCTCCTGGGATACGCCCACAGCGCCCTGCGGGGCGAGCCGCTGCCCGTCAAGCAGGTGCACGACGCCGCGGTGAAGCTGTCGCAGGCGGCGAAGATCCCGCTGATGACCAGCCTCGCGGAGCTTGCCTCGGCGCACCCCGCGCAGCAGGCGGTGCTGCTGCGCCTGGGCGAGTTGATCCTGGACTGCTGAGCGACGAAGAGGCCCGCCGCGCTGAGCGCGGCGGGCCTCTTCGTGTGCCGGTGTCGGTGGCGTCCGCTGGTCAGTGACAGAGATAGATCAGGTTGTTGAGCCGGCCCAGCGACGGCTTGGCGAGCTGGTCCAGGCCGAGGTCTTCCAGATGCGGCTGCAGCACGTTCTTGAAGCGGAAGAGCAACGCCGCCCGGTCCGCGCCGTTCGGGCACTTCGCGAGCTGTGCTTTCAGCGCTTCCCAGTCGATGTTCACGGCCATCACGCCGTCACCGCCGGCCCGCAGGGTCGCGAGGCCGTCCTGCTCAAGCGTATGGATCGCCGCGAAGATGGCGGCGTGGCTCTCCGCGGCGTCGAACCTCGCCGGATCCATGACGGCTCGGCTGTAGTCGTCCGCGTTCACACCGTTGATCAGCACCATGGCCTCGGCCGCACTGAGGTTCCGGCCGAGCATCATGCGGAAGAGCAGGCCGTCCCAGAGCAGGCGCGTCTGGTACGGGCCCGGCGCCGCGGTGCCGGGCGTGAGCGGCGCCAGTTCCCGGCTCGTCAGGAAGTCGAAAACGAACTGCAGGTCAGCTGTCGTCCCCCCGGGCAGGGCGCGCTCGGTGTCGATCGAGTTCCGGACAGTCGGCTCGATCGGCTGCGGCATGCTCCGGAAGGCCTCGGTGTTGCTGGCGACAGCATGGGTCAGCCGCATCACGTTGAACCACCGGTCGGCCGGAACGACGTCGGAGAGCTGACCGAGGGCCTCGCCCATCGTCGGTGCCCGCAGCTCCGTGAAGTTGTCGCTCCAGTGCGTCTGGGCCTCCGAATAGCTGTTGAGCGACAGCAGGTCCTTGAGCACCGGCGGAACGTTGTTGTCCAGGGCGGGCATGGCGTCGATCGCCCCCACGGCCTGGTTGACCATGGTCTGTGTCAGGAACTGACCGTCGCCGAGTGCCACGGGCTCGAGGCTGCCGGGCACGTGCATCTTCCAGGAGGACTTCACCTCCATGCCGTCGGCGGTCTGCACCGGGTAGACCACCACACCGCCGAACGACTCGGCCGCCTGCCGCACCTGCGGCGTATCCGCGGTCGAGATGATCAGTGGCCGGTTGTCCTGGACGAAATGGCGGAACCCGGCGTTCGTCAACGCGTCGGTCAGCCGCGGTTGGAGGTACTTGACCGGGTCGGAGGCCTTTGTCCCCTCCGGGAAACGGGCGTCGACCATGATGGTCGGCACGTTGCGCAGGTTGACGGTGTCGAGCCCGAGCCGGTTCGTGGTCTTGTCGGGCCACGCACCGACCTGGACCTGACCCTGCGGGCCGACGGTGGTGCCGGTCGGCGGGTTGATGGCCGCCGGAGGCGCCGCCGGCACCCGGTCGAGGGGCAGGGTCTGCTGGGGTACGCCGCGCTGGTTCAGCACCAGCACCCGCGCCTCGGGCTGTTCGAGCAGTTCGGTGAGGCGGTCGGTGGCACCGTCGGTCTCGAACGGCACCGGGGTGGTCTGGCCCGGCGGCAACCACTCCAGGCCCCCACCCGCACCGGGTGCGAGCGTATGGATCTGTCCGCCACCGATCACCAGGGCGAAGTCGCCGGGGTTCGACAGGAGGTGGTCCGCCAGCCCGTCGGGCCGGGCCGGCTGGGGGTCCGCACCGTTGCCGATCGCCGCGGCCAGCTGCTCCGCCGTGAGCATCGGTTGCCGGAGCAGATCGGTGACGGCCGCGGGGACGGAGGCTCCGCTCGCCCGGATCGCCGTGAGGTAGGCGCCCAGCGCGTGCCACGCGGTGTGCGGGGTCGCCGCGCTGTCGGCACCGAGCCCGCTCAGGTTGCCGGCGGCGCTGCTCATGAACTCGCCGACCGAGGCGAAATTGCCGGCGAGCGCGTCGACTGCCGCCCGGCGCTGGGCGTTCACGGCGTCCGGCAGCACCAGGTACGCGGAGGGCGTGCCGGTGAGGGAGACCCGCCCCGCGTCATCCACCGCGATGCGGTCCGCGGCCCACCGGGTGCTGGCGACCGGAAGATCGAGGGCGTTCGCGACGCTCCGCTCGACATCGCCGGTGGTGACCAGGCCGCCTTCGCGGTCGACCACCTTGATCTGCAGGTCGCCCTGCAGCCCGGAATCACGGTGCAGGTGGTTGCGCAGCGCCGGGTCGATCCCGACGTCGACCTTGTCGCCGCGCACGAACACGGTCACCTTGCCCGGCGTCGTCATCGCTCCGGTGAGCTCCCGCAGGTGCTGGTCGACCGCGTCCGGGGTCGCGGTGGGCTGCCAGTACACCCCCATGCCGGGACCCGTCACGGTCTGCAGGACACCTTCGAGGCAGTCAGCGGGACCGGCCATGTCAGTTCCTCACTTCGCCACCGGCGGGAACCGGTTCCGCGGCGGCCGGCATGAACAGCTCGGCTGTCGCGCGGTGCCGGCCGACCGCTGTCACTTCGGGGACGGTGTAGTAGTTCTCCCGGATGGCTGCCAAGAGCCCCGGGTCCGGCGCGAGGCTGTGCCGGCGCAGGTAATAGGGCACGGTGCCGGTCCACGTCCAGTGGCCATCCGTACGGTGATCCAGCGACACCTGCGGACCGTCCTGCGGTGCGAAGATGTCGACCATGCGCTCGGTGGACGACAACAGCACCGGAGCCTCTTCCAGGTAACGCAGGAGCCGGTCGCGCTCCTCGTCGTCCAGCCGCGGATGGTCGTCCGAGAAGTACGGGCCCGCGGACGGGTCGACCCCGTCGAAAGCCTTGGCGATCGCCACCGGACGGTCCGCCTCCGCCGCCCACAGCAGCGCCGCACCGCGCCGGGCGTCCAGGAAGTACGTCGTCTCCGCGTCCTCCACCGCCCGCATCTCGACGAGCGGCGCCTGATCCTCGGAGTCGGCGAGTGCTGCCATCACCCCGGCGGAAAGACCGGCCAGCTCGGCGGTCGCCCCGTCGACCTCGACCAGGAACACGCGTGCCTCACGACCCTGACCGAACCCCCGCACGGTCTCCCGCCAGGTCCGCCACACGGCGACCACACCGGGCACCGCGGTAGCCGCAGCGATCGCTGCCCGGTCCGTGTCGTCGGTGAAGGACTCGAGCATCCCGGATCCGGTGGTCAGGTCGAGGACCGGCGGCACCCAGACGTCATCGTCGACCTCGTCGCCCGAGGTCGGCCGGAACAGGTGGGCCGGCTCGTCGTCGTGGTCCCGCTGGGTCGCGCGCAGCGCCTCGGCCTGCTCGGCCGACCCGGCCAGGGCGGCCAATCGGTCGAGGTCGTCCGGGGCGATCGGGGAACGCGCCGCGGCCAGGCCCTTCGTCACGTTGTCCAGAAGAGCCGCGGCATCGTCGCGGGCCAGCGCGAACCGGGCGTCCGCCAGGTGCCGCGGCGGCAGGGCACCGCCCAGCCGCAGCAGCAACCCGTGCAGGTCTTCGTCCATCTGTGCCACTCCTTCGACAACTTGCACTCGGGTCTGGAACGGCTGGCGGGGCGCCGAGGTTCACGGCGCCCCGGTCGGCTCAGCCGGCGATCAACAGGAGAGGACGGTCTGCATGACGCGCTGGATGTTGTCCACCTGCTCGGGCATGGTCGACTTGAGCCGGTCCAGCCCTTCGACCAGGCTCACCTTGTCGTCCAGGGAGAACTGGCCCTTGTACCGGTCGAAGTTGGTCAACGCCGCGTCGAGGTTCCCGGACGTCAGCGCCGCACCGAGAGCCCCGAGGGTCGGCAGCGACAGGTCAACGGTGCCGGCCGCCGCCACCATCGACGCGAAATGATCGGTCGTCAGCGCGTCCGGGGCGCCGGTGCCCAGCTTGCCGGCCGCCTGCACCTTGCCCAGCGAGTCCATCAGGTGACCCGCGCGCTGGGCATCGCCCGTCATGCCGTAGTCGAAGACAAGATCGGCGTGCCCGACCGCACCGAACTCCAGCACCGGCTTGATGATGGCCACCTTGGGCAGATTGCCCACCCGCTCGGCCATCGCGCTCACCTCACCGAGGTGCTGCGTCATCTGCTCCGGCGACCAACCGGCCCGGTTGAACTGCTCCTTCGACTTCCCGAGGTCGGCCGCCCAGATCATCTTGGCGAGGTCCTCGTTGACCAGCTTGATGGCAGCCGTCGGTTTCGCCATCTCACGCGCACTCTGCAGCAGACCGGCGGTGACACCCTCCGCGACCTCCGGGGTGGTCCCCACCCGGTCCGTGGACCGGGGCACGGTGAACGTGAACCGCGAGCCGAGGTTGAGTCCGCCCAGACCGCCCTTGGCCAGCGTCTGGTGGATCAGCGGCGCACCGTACGGCATGATCGCGTCGAGCAGGTCATCGGTCGCCTTACCCCGGGTCGACAGCAGGGCCGGCGTTCTGCGCTGCGCGAACTGCTCCAGCATCAACCGCGCCGCGGCGACGTCCGCGGGCAGCACGCCGAGGCCCTTGCCCACGCCGACGTCGACGATCGGATTGGCTTTCGTCGCGCTCAGGGCCAGACCGTCGTAGTAAGCCTTCGCCTCGCGGGTCTCTGGACGTTCTCCGGTGACCGTAACCGGCACGTGCGAGTTCGCCGAGAAGACGTTCGGGCGGACCTCGACGAGGTTCGCCGGTTTCCACAACTCCCACGTCGGCATCGCCTCGGCGGGCTGCTGCCCCGTCGACGCGCCCGGCGGCATCTCGACCGGCTGCTGGTCGACGGCGTTCTGCAGGTGCACCGGGTCGTTCAGCCCCTTGACCAGGAAATCGGTCCGCGACAGAGCGACGAGGTTGCCGGCCGGGTCCGTCAGCGAAATGCCGCCCCCGCTCCGGGCCTCGTGCACCGCCTCCACGAGAGTGACGCCGTGCTGCCGCAGCATCGGCACGAAGGCGCCGTCCGAGGCGGACGGATGCTGCGTGACGGAGCGGAACCCACCGGCGTTGAGGCGGATCCGCCCGTCGAACCCGATCGAGTTGTTCAGGGCGACAACCTCACCCGGGCCGCCCGCCGTGACCCGCACATCCACGTTCCCGACCCCGCCGAAGACCGCACTCAGCGGATTCCACCGGGGATCCGCCATGAGAAGCTTCCACAGATCGACCAAGAAGGTGTCCAACGCGTTCCCGATCGGGAAGGCGGGATCGCAGTCCACCAGCGCGATGTCCTGCCCCTGGAACCTCGGATCGGCGACAATCAGGTCCTTCACCTGCGCCGGGGTGACCTTCTGTCCGTCGAGCAGGCCGGCGCCGGGCATCCCCTCCATGGCGAACTGGTAGACACCCGACGGCATCAGCAGGTTTCGGTCCAGCGCAGCCTTGGACGCCTGGTCCGGGCCGAACAGCGTCGCACCGGGGCGATCCGTCAGATACTCCACCCGCGAACCCGGATCGGGATGCACGACAAGGCTGTCGGAATACGCCCCGTGCCGCGTGGAAAACCTGTCCTTCGGACGGCCGTACGCATCGACGTCGTAGGTGCGCGACCGCGACGGAGGCGGCATCATGACCTGGCCGGAGGAGGGCCCGGAATTGCTCTGACTCCTGTGCTCCGAGCGATGCGAACGATGCGAACGATGCGACGAGGGCGGCGAGTCCCGGGGCGGCAAGGCCCGGGGCGGGCTGGGGTTGTTGCTGGGGTGGTAGTTGCTGCTGCGGCGACTGCTGCTGCTGGACGAGCTCGGCATGTCATCCGGCGCGTACTGGGTGGTATTCGTGCGTTGCAGGTTGCCGGGCGCGAAGCCGTAGTCCTCGCCCCAGCCCACACCAGCGCCCGTCGGAACTCGCTGCAGCGGGGGCAGGCTGTCCGCGAGCCCGCCCATGTCGAAGCTACCCGTACGGACCGGTGCATCCGGCATCCCGTCGAGCATCTGGTTTTGGAGCGCCTCGCGCGCTATCGACCTTCTACGGCCGGAGAGATCTCTGACATCCTCGCCAACGATCGAGTTCAACTTCGCGACGGCTTCCTGCAGCACGAAGATGGGATGGACGCCGCTGAACCCACCGCGACGTGACGAACCCGCAGGCGGCTCGAGCGGCTCCAGGATCTCCGCGTACGAACTCCTGATCCCCTGCCGGTTCAGTTCCGCCGAACGATAGACCTTCTGCATGTAGAGCCGGGATTGTTGCGACCAGTACGTCTGGGACAGCTCGCCCGGGTTGAGGATCGGCGCGTTGGCATCGTAGGAATTCCGGGTATGGATGGTGATGTCGGAGTCCGGGACGAGCACCGTGCCGTCCAGCTTCCAGACGGTGATGACAAGAGACTTGATAAATCCGTTCTTGATCCTGTCCAGCAGAGCAGGAACCTCGGTGAGGTCCAGCACGCCGCCACGCATGACGCCCTCGAAGACGTGCGCCACGACCGTGCCGGTGGAGACGTTCACCAGATGGTGTGAAGCGTCGGCCCAGAACTGGAAGTAGCCGGGCGTGCCCTCGCCGTAATTCGGCAGGCCGAACAGGACGTTGTCGAAACTCACCCCGAGCGGTGTGGATTCAAGAATCCGCTGGTTCCTCGGCTCGACAACACGATCGGCAACGGCCGGGTTTAGTTTCCCCCACAGGGCGAGCCGGTCAGCATAATACTCTCTCGTTTCTGCCAGCCACTGCGGGAAATTGGAACTGTACTGATTCTCTTTCCAAAGTTTCTGCGGAACCGAGAGCGCGCCGAGCTCCGCCATCGTCTGCGTGAAGGCGCCGACCCTGCTACTGCCGAACTTGGCGTTCACGTCGTTGGAGATCTGGGCGTTCGTCTTGTCCGTGGTCGCCCGCAGGTACAACTCGTAGTTGAGCTGGTGCTTGAAGGCCAGCAGCGTTTCTTGAACTCGAGGGTTTTGCCACAGGTAACCGAACTGGGACAACCGGCTCTCGACCATGTTCCAGCTCGCCATGACCGCCGGGCCGGTGATCCCGGTGCCCGACACCGGCATCCGCGCGATGTAACCCCCAGGGTCCGCCAGGTTGAGCATCGGTGGGGGCGGCGGCGGGGCGTACATCATCTGGGGCGGCGGAGGCGGGGGCGGATACTGGCCGTATCCGTATCCGTATCCGTTTCCGTACCCGGGGCCGTACATGAAGGTCAGGGAGCGCGTGGCCGGATCGATGGCCCGGCTGTTGTCCCCCAGGGAGCGCAGTTGCCCCTCAAGTTCCTTGTTCATGGTCAACGGCTGGCCGGCACGGTCCGTCACCGCCACGCCGGGACCGCGGGCGGAGGACAGCACGGGGGCGTGCATCTGCACCATAGGCGTGCGCCCGGTGCTGGTAGCCGGTGCTTCCGGGGCGTCGGTGTAGGTCCGGATGAGGTTCGGCACCAGCCCGAACCGGCCGTCGTTGCTGAGCCCGGTGGACGTCGAGACCACCTCGCTCAGCTGCGGCGACGCGGTGCTCGGCGTCGGTGCGAGCAGGGTGGCGGTCGGGAACGCCGTCAGTTTGGGGTGTTCGGCCGGCAACCGGGAGAACAGTGCGGTGGCGGCGTCGTTCAGGCCGTTCGGAGAGATCGCCACGTCGCAGACGACCAGGACGATGTTCTTCCCCGACGCCCTCAGCGCATCGCGCCCGAGCCCGTTCAGGATGTCGGTGATCGCGTCCTGCTGCTGGCCCTTGAGCAGAGCCCCGTGCATGAAGATCGGGTACTCGTCGGGCGCGAACCGGGGGTTCATGGCCTCGACGTTGTCGAACGTGGCACGGTCGCCGATCACCAGACCGGTGAAGCTGTCCGACAGGTACGTCTCGCGCGCCACCGACGGCGCCTGCGTCACCTGCGGGTTCCCGAAACCACTGAGGTCGTTCGCCAGGTGGTTCTCCGGCAGCACCAGGACGTGGGTGGCGGACTCCGGCGCGGCGGTGCGCCCCTGCGGGTCGACCGGCTGCACCAGCGGGTGGGTCAGATCGAGCAGCGGAGAGGCGGGCAACCGTACGTTCATCCGCACCTGGTTCGCCAGGGCGAGCGCGCCGTCGGTGCCGAGCGTGTCGCTGAACGCCGATCGCGGCTGATGGACCATCTGGCCCCGCTGCGCCGGCGGCTCCTTCAGGAGCATGGCCTGCACCACCGACGAGTCGATCCCGTCGCCGTACACCATGCGCGTCCCGGGGACGTGCGCGGCGTTCCGGAACTCGAGCGGGGCCGTGCTGCCGTCGATGCTGTGCCACGTACCGGACCGCAGGTGGGTGGTCATGAACTCCAGACACGGGTCCGCCGGTGCCATCTACTGCCTCCACCAAGATCGTCTGCTACCGGCTCGCCACCCGGACCGGTCAGGAACCGGTCCGGGACATACCCATCAGTTCTGAATCGACTGGAACATCTCGTTGAGTGAATCCATCCGGCGCTCGGTCATCTCGCGCAACTGCGTGCCGGCGTCCTGCAAGGCGCTGAGCATCAGCTCCTCCACCTCGTCGGCGTCGGCGTCGTTCAGCAGTTCCTGGTCGAGGTGCACGGCCGTGAACTTGCCGTCGGCGGTCATCGACACGCTCACCGAGCCGTTCGCCGCCGTGCCCGTGACCTCGGTGGCCGACAACCGGTCCCGCATGGAAGCCACCTGCTCCTGTACGGCCTTCGCCTGCTCCAGCATCCGGTCCAGATCGGACATGGATTCCTCCTCAGCGCTTCCAGGTCCGCAGGTTGGCCCACTCGCCCTCGGCGTAGTTGTTCCACGACAGGTTCATCGCCGAGGCGATCTTGCCGAGTACGCCGGTCTCGCCGAACAGGCCGTCGGCGGCGATGTTCCACTCCTGCTGCAGACCCTGGTAGTACGACTGCGCGGGGCCCTCCCACGTATCCTGCAGGGGTGACAGCTTGGCGATCAGCGCCTCGAGCTGGTCGACGATCACGTCGGCCTTGGCGTTCAGCGTCTGGCCGGCGACCTCCAGCTCCGCCGGGACCCGCAGGTTGCTACTGGTGGGATCTGGCATGGATCTCTCCTGTCTAGCGACTTCGTTACCGAGGGTTAGAGGTTCGCGCCGGGGATGTCGCCGTTGACCGCGATGAGGCTGTTGATGTTCGCCTGTTCCGCGTCGACGTAATTGTGGAAGTTGCCACGCAGGCCGCTGCCGATATCGGTGAGCGCGTCGTGCAGCATCCGGCCGAACACGTCGAAGTCGTGCATGAGGATGTCGAACTGGCCGGAGGCCACACCGTGCCAGACCGCCTGCAGCTGCACCACGTACGCCTTCAGGTTGGCGAGCTCACCCTCGATCTCGAGCGCGGTGCTGTCACAACTGCCGGCGGCACTCGCCACCATTTCCGGTGTTACGAGAATATGGTCCATCGCGATTACTTCCTTCCGCTGCCGTCGACAGCTGTTCTGCCTGCATCAGGATGCTGCGCCGAGCCCGGACAGCGCGAGTGACCTCTTTGCACGACACGGCACCGTCCCCGGCTCAACGGGACGTCGTCCGAGCTTCGGCGGTGACGTTCTTCAGGTTCGCGGTCTCGGCTCCGACGTAGTTGTCGTACGACTTCTGCATCGCCGTGATCGAGTCGTTGAGCAGGCCCTTCGTGTCCGTGGTCAGCTTCTTCAAGTCCGTGGTGAGAAGCTCGTACCTGTCCCCCGCCGGGCTGTTCCACGAGTCGGTGATCGACAGCAGGTAGTTCGACATCGCCAGCAGGCTGCTGTCGATCGAGTCCCGCTGCTTCCGCAAGCTGCCGATCGACTCCCCGAGCAGCGGGATCTGTACGGAGTACTCGTACCTCTTGCCGTCCACGATGACGGCCACCGGCTTACCGTTGGCGTCGGTGACCACACCGTTCTTGGGGTCGGTCATGAGGGTGGTGAGCCCGTCCGCGCCGTACGAGATGGTGACGCTCTTGCCATCCTTCGTCCCGTGCGTCGGACGTCCCTGAGGGTCGAACGCGTCGTAGATCCATCCGTCGGCCTGCATCAGCACGACATCGCCCGCCGGGTTACGGGTGACGATCGAGCCATCCTTGTACGTCCACACGCTCGAGCCGTCATCGTTGTAGTGGATGTCGACGGCGTTGGGCTTACCGTCCTCGCTTCCGTGCAGAGGCCGGCCCTGGCCGTCGAATTTGTCGAAGGTCCATCCACCGGATTGCAGCAGAGTCACATTCCCGGCCGGATCCCGGGTGATCTTCGTGCCGTCGCCCTGATACTTCCAGACACTCGACCCGTCACCGTTGTAATGAATGTCGACCTGCTGAGCCGGCTGACCGTTCTGGCCCGCCACAGTCCCATGCGTCGGCTTGCCCGCAGCATTGAACTGATCAAAAACCGTCCCGTCCTTCAACTCCTGACGAGTAACCGTCCCATCCGCAGCCCGGGAAACCTTCGAACCATCACCCAGATACTTCCAAACACTCGACCCGTCACCATTGTAATGAATGTCGACCTGCTGAGCCGGCTGACCATCCTGACCCGCCACAGTCCCATGCGTCGGCTTACCCGCAGCATTGAACTGATCAAAAACCGTCCCGTCCTTCAACTCCTGACGAGTAACCGTCCCATCCGCAGCCCGGGAAACCTTCGAACCATCACC
>NZ_JBITDZ010000006.1:311235-311925 GCF_044454705.1 Actinoplanes sp. NPDC051494 | reverse complement strand
GTAATGAATGTCGACCTGCTGAGCCGGCTGACCATCCTGACCCGCCACAGTCCCATGCGTCGGCTTACCCGCAGCATTGAACTGATCAAAAACCGTGCCGTCCGCGGTCGTCTGCCGAACAACGGCACCTTCCGCATTACGATCGACCTTTGAACCATCACCGTATGACCAGGTACTCGACCCGTCACCCTTATAAGCAATATCGACCTGCTGAGCCGGCTGCCCATCAGAACCAGGAACCGTGCCGTGAGTCGGTTTACCATCAGCGGTAAACTTATCGAACTCCGCACCCTGAGCCGTAGTCTGATGCGTGACGTCACCAGCAGCATTCCGATCGACCTTGGTCCCATCGGCATACTTCCACGTGCTGGAACCGTCACCGCCATACGCAATATCCACCTGCTGCGCCGGCTGACCATCAGAACCAGGAACCGTCCCATGCGTCGGCTTACCATCCGCCGTGAACCGGTCGAACGACGCACCATCACTGGTGGTCTGATGCGTTACATCACCGGCAGCATTACGATCGACCTTGGTCCCATCCGCATAAGACCACGTGCTCGAACCGTCACCGCCATACGCAATCGACACTTCCTGCGCCGGCTGACCATCAGAACCAGGAACCGTCCCATGCGTCGGCTTACCATCCGCCGTGAAACGGTCAAACGACGCACCATCACTGGTGGTCTG
>NZ_JBITDZ010000006.1:310596-311137 GCF_044454705.1 Actinoplanes sp. NPDC051494 | reverse complement strand
CGTGCTCGAACCGTCACCGCCATACGCAATCGACACTTCCTGCGCCGGCTGACCATCAGAACCAGGAACCGTCCCATGCGTCGGCTTACCATCCGCGGTGAAACGGTCGAACGACGCACCATCACTGGTGGTCTGATGGGTTACATCACCATCCGCATTCCGATCAACCTTGGTCCCATCCGCATAGGACCACGTGCTGTCCCCATCACCCTCATATGTGATGGACACATCCTGGGCCGGCTGACCATCAGAACCCGGCAACGTGCCATGTGTGGGTTTACCGTCCGCGGTGAACCGGTCGAAGTCTGCACCGTCACTGGTGGTCTGATGCGTGACATCACCAGCAGCGTTGCGATCAACCTTGGTCCCATCGGCATATTTCCACGTGCTGGAACCGTCGCCGCTATACGCAATGTCTACTTGCTGCGCTGGCTGACCGTCAGAGCCCGGCAACGTGCCATGTGTGGGTTTACCGTCCGCGGTGAACCGGTCGAAGTCTGCACCGTCACTGGTGGTCTGATGCGTGACATCACCAGCAGCG
>NZ_JBITDZ010000006.1:309665-310498 GCF_044454705.1 Actinoplanes sp. NPDC051494 | reverse complement strand
CCCATCGGCATATTTCCACGTGCTGGAACCGTCGCCGCTATACGCAATGTCTACTTGCTGCGCTGGCTGACCGTCAGAGCCCGGCAACGTGCCATGCGTGGGTTTACCATCCGCCGTGAAGCGGTCAAATGACGCACCATCACTGGTGGCCTGATGGGTTACACCACCATCCGCATTCCGATCGACCCTGGTCCCGTCCGCATAGGACCACGTGCTGTCCCCATCACCCTCATATGTGATGGACACATCCTGCGCAGGCTGACCATCAGAACCCGGCAACGTCCCATGCGTCGGCCTACCATCCGCCGTGAACCGGTCAAAATCTGCACCATCACTGGTGGTCTGATGCGTGACATCACCACCAGCGTTGCGATCAACCTTGGTCCCATCCGCATATTTCCACGTGCTGGAACCATCACCGCCATACGCAATATCTACTTGTTGCGCAGGCTGGCCATCAGAACCCGGCAACGTCCCATGCGTCGGCTTACCATCCGCCGTGAACCGGTCAAACGACGCGCCATCAGACGTCGTCTGATGGGTTACACCACCATCCGCATTCCGATCAACCCTCGTCCCATCCGCATACTTCCACGTGCTCGAACCATCGCCGCCATACGCAATGGAAACCTCCTGCGCAGGCTGACCATCAGAACCAGGCAACGTGCCATGCGTCGGCTTACCATCCGCCGTGAACCGGTCAAAAGCTGCACCATCACTGGTGGTCTGATGCGTTACATCACCACCAGCATTCCGATCAACCCTCGTCCCATCCGCATACTTCCACGTGCTCGAACCGTCACCGCCATACGCAATCGACACTTCCTGCGCAG
>NZ_JBITDZ010000006.1:282249-309568 GCF_044454705.1 Actinoplanes sp. NPDC051494 | reverse complement strand
CCGATCGACCCTGGTCCCATCGGCGTACTTCCACGTGCTCGACCCATCACCGCCATACGCAATCGACACCTCCTGCGCCGGCTGACCATCAGAACCGGGCAATGTGCCGTGGGTCGGTCTGCCGTCGGCGGTGAACCGGTCGAAGGACGCCCCGTCCGCTGTGGTCTCGTGGGTGAGCGTGCCGGCGGCGTCGCGGGAGACCCTCGTGCCGTCCTCATAGGACCAGAGGCTGGAGCCGTCGTCGCCGTACGTGATGGAGACGTCCTGGTTGCCGGGGAGGGTTACGTGGGTGGGTTTGCCGTCGGCGGTGAAGGCGTCGTAGACCGTTCCGTCGGGGAGTTGCTGGCGGACGGGGTGGCCGGTGCTGTCGTATTCGACGATGGTGCCGTCGGCGCTGGTCTCGATGGGCACGTCGGTCTCCTGGACTGGCAGCGGGGGTGCGCTTCGAGAGTAGGAGCGACGGTGGAGCAGCTGGCAAGACACTTGTTCGGGGACGTCGGGGGATGTTCCTCGGAGAAGTTTGCGACGTCCTCGAACCGGCGGGGCCTTCCAGCCGTTCTAAGGCGGAACCTGGCCCGTGGAGGAAGTAATGTTCGAAGTCGCTGTTGTGGCGGATCAGCCTGTGTGGCGGGCCGGCCTGGAGAAGCTGGTCGCCGATGATCCGGCTCTGCGGGTGGGCGCGGCGGTGGGTGACCTGACGGATCTTCCGGCCGATGCGGTGTACGACCTGGTGGTGCTCGATGTCGCGAAGCCGGATGCCGCCGCGTTGGAGCTGGTCATCGGGGCCGCGCCGTTCGGGCATCTGCTGGTCAGCGCTGACTGGACGGGCCGGCCGGGGTTGATGGCGGCGATCCGGGCTGGTGCGCGTGGGTGTGTGAGCCGGCTCGCGGAGCAGGACGCGGTGCGGGAGGCCATGCGGGTGACCGCGCAGGGTGGTTTCTATCTGTGTCCACGGTTGGCGGACCGGTTCCCGGCGGAGTTGCCCGGATCCCCGGCGGAGGATCAGGGTGGGCTCGCGCCGCGCGAGGTGGAGACGCTGCGGTGGATCGCGTCCGGTTTCACGCACGCGCAGATCGCCACGCGGATGGGGCTCTCGCAGGCGACGGTCAACACGTATGCGAAGCGGATCCGGGCGAAGCTCAACGCGAACAACAAGGCCGAGCTGACCCGCCGTGCGATCGAGCTCGGCCACCTCACCCCGGTCGGACCCAGCTAGAAGATGGTCCGCCCGACCATCATCAGGTGCCCGAAGACCCCGAAGACGCCCATGGTGAGCGGCGCGATGGCGATCGCCGCGACGACGCCGAGCACCTCGGCCCGGCTGCGGCGGATCGGCGGTTTGGGGCCGGAGCCGGGTGGTTTGACCGGCGGGACGAGGATGCTCATCATCACTCCGGCCGCGACCACGAGCAGTCCGGCACCGAGCAGGATGACCGCCGCGCCCGCCCCGGAGGACGTCACCGCACGCACTGCCGCGACCAGCAGTCCGAAGGCGCCGATGGTGGCGGCGCCGCCCAGCAGGTAGAGCTCGGTGGTGAACGCCGCTCCTCGCGCGCGGGCGAAGACGGCGGCGCAGACGAAGACGGCGAGGATCACCGCGAACGACCGCCCGGAGACGGCCAGTACCGGCAAGGTGACGGCGAGCCCGAGGACCGGGCCGATCAGGACGAAGGGCAGGACCCGGGCCGAGCTGTGCACGAGTTCGGGGATGGGCCGCGCGGGCATCCAGGCCGTGACGAGCGCGGCGAGGCGACGGGAGAGCGCGAGCATCCCGGTGGCGGCCGCGGCGATGATCGCGGCGGATTCGACACCGTCGGCTTCCAGGCCGGCGGTGAGTGCGGCGAGCAGGCCAGCGGCGACCAGGGAGATCTCGACGGCGACGAAGATGACCTCGGGCAACATCGCGATCGCCATCAGCATCGCGGTGTTGGCGCCGATGGCGGCGCCGCCCCAGCCCCACCCGCTGCCGCCGAGGCCGCGGGCGATGAGCAGGCCGGCCGCGGCCAGGCAGGGTACGGCGGTGAGCGCGACGCCCAGCACCAGTCCCGCCGGCGCCGGGGTCTTGCGCTGGTTCAGCCCCCACCCGGTGCCGAGCAGGGCCATGCCGGCGACGGTGAGGCCCACGGCCGCACCCGTGTCGGCGCGGTAGCGCAGTGCGAGCATGACGGCGGCCGCGACCAGCAGGATCAGGCCGAGGGCGAGCACCACCGGTCCGGGGTGGACGGTGTCACGGCGCAGCTGCTCGGTCTCCTCCGCGACGGCCTCGTCGATGTCCTTCACGTCGGGTACTTCCAGCGGCCCGCCCGCGAGGTCGTACAGGTAGAGGACCTCGCCGTCGACGACGCCGGCCTGCAGCAGCCCGGTGTCGAGGGCGAACGGACCGGTGTCGGCCCGGGCGAGGGACCAGACGGGCGGCAGTTGGTCGGAGCCCTCCTGGCCACAGAGCTCGGCGAGGCGGGGGGTGTATTCGCCGATCGGGCTGAGCGAGGGCAACGCGATGTCGACGCTGCGGTAGGTGCCCACCACGGTGACGCGGGTGTGTTCGTTCGCCATGTGATGACCTTTCAGGCGACGGGTTCGAGCGCGGGCGCGGGAACGGCGGTCTGGATCAGCTGGTTGGGGTGGCCGCGACGGACCAGCAGGCCCCGGCCGGGCGGGCGCTGGGCGGCGCGTTCGTCGCCCAGGATGAGGCCTTCGCGGTGGTCGCCGGAGAGCACGATGCCCCCACAGCCCATGTCCCGGATGCGGCTGGTGAGCTGGTCGGACATGCCGGAGCGGACCATCCCGGCGACCCGCCGGGCCAGCACCATGTGCAGGCCGACCTCGCGGGCCTGCGGGATGAACGGCACGAGCGGCGCGAGCACGCCCTGCGGGCCTCCGGAGAGCAGGTCGTAGTCGTCCACGACGACGTAGATGTCGGTGCCCTCCCACCAGTCGCGGGCTTTGAGCTGGGCGGGGGTGATGCCGGGCGGTGGGACCCGTTCCTTGAGTTTGTCGACGACGCTCTGGACGTAGACCTGCGCGCTGCCGGCGTCTCCGGCGTACGCGCCGAGGTGTTCCGGCCCCACGGCGTCCATCAGCGAGTGCCGGTAGTCGAAGAGGACCACCCGCATGTCGTACGGGGACGTGCGCTCGGTCAGCCCGGTCAGCCAGGTACGCAGCAGGTTACTCTTGCCCGACCCGGCGTCGCCGTAGATGAGGAAGTGCGGGTCTCCGGTGGTGAGGTCGAGCCCGACGGTGCTCAGGTCGTTCTCGGCGACACCGATCGGTACGGTCGCCGGGGTGGCGCCCGTCAGCGCGGGAAGCTCGGTCACGGTGATCCGCTGCGGCAGGAGCCGGACCGGCGGCGCCACGGGACCGGTCCAGTGCTCGGCGATCCGGGCGATGATGTCCTCCTGGGCCTCGCGCAGTCCGTCCGCCGAGTCGACACCGTCGAGGCGGGGCAGCACGAGCTGGAAGAAGACGCCCGGTGCGCTGATGCCGCGGCCGGGCGTGCCGGAGGGCACCCGGGTGGCGACCCGGCGGTTGATGTCCGACTCGCTGGGGTCGTTGAGGCGCAGCTCGATGCGGGTGCCGATGCTGTCGCGCAGGGCGGGCCGGATGTCGTTCCAGCGCCCGGAGGTGATCACCAGGTGCACCCCGGCGCCGAGGCCCCGCGCGGCGATCTCGTTGATCGCGGCCTCGGCGCCCTCGAACTCGGCGCGCAGCGCGCCCCAGTTGTCGATCATGAGGAAGATGTGCGGGACGCCCAGGTCCCCGACGGACTCCATGCCCTGCTGGCGCATCGTCCGCTCGCGGTCGACGATCAGCGCGCGGATCTCGGCGAACGTGCGGCTGACCAGTTCGGGCTCGTTGCGCCCGGCGACCGTGCCGACGTGCGGCGCCGCCGCGTACGGGTGCAGCGTCCCCCCGCCGAAGTCGATGCAGTAGAACTGCATCTCCTCAGGGGTGTGGGTGAGCATCCCGGAGAGCATGATCGTGCGCAGCATCGAGCTGCGCCCGGTCCGCGGTGCCCCGACGGCGGCGAGGTGCCCGTGCGCACCGCCGAAGTCCATGACCAGCGTCTCCTGGTCCTGCTTGATCGGGAGGTCGAGCAGCCCGATCGGCACCGCGAGACGCCCGGACAGCGGCCAGACCCGCGCCGCGTAACCACGGTCGGCCTGGACCCCGGGCCGGCCGATCAGGTGGTCGAGGGCGAGCGCGGCGGGCAGCGGCGGCAGCCACACCTGGTGCGCGGGGCTGGTGACCGAGGTCAGCCGGTCCACCACGATCTTCAGCTCGGTCGGGCCGGGCCGGGCGGTGAGTTCCGGTTCGTCGGCCTCCTGCACCGCCGACGCGTACGTCCGCAGGTCGAACGGCAGCAGCGCGCCGTCGGTGCGGCCGGCACTGAATCGCTCCTCCGCGCTGACGTACGGCGCGGAGACGTGGGCGACGCGGAACCGCTGGAAGATGCTCTCGTCCACCTTCAGGTACGCCGAGCCGGGGATCGCCGGGAGCTTGTAGGCGTCCGTGGTCCCGATGACCGTCCGGCTCTCGGCGGCGCTGAACGTGCGCAGGCAGATCCGGTAGGACAGGTGCGAGTCCAGCCCTCGGAGCTTGCCTTCCTCGAGCCGCTGGGTGGCCATGAGCAGGTGCATGCCGAGGCTCCGGCCGACCCGGCCGATCTGCACGAACAGTTCGGCGAACTCGGGGCGCCCGGAGAGCAGCTCGCCGAATTCGTCGACCACGATCAGCAGGATGGGCAGCGGCTCGAGGGGGTTGCCGTCGGCTCCGACGGCACCGGCCGCGCGGCGCATCTGGTATTCGCGGACGGTGTCGAAGTTGCCGGCGTCGCGCAGGATCCGTTGCCGGCGCTGCTGTTCGCCCATGAGCGCGGCGAGCACCCGGTCGATCATGGCGGCGTCGTCGGCGAGGTTGGTGATCAGCCCGGAGACGTGCGGCAGTCCCTGCAGCGGTGCGAACGCCGCGCCACCCTTGAAGTCGATGAGGACGAAGCTGAGCAACTCCGGCGAGTGGGTCAGGGCGAGGCCGGTGACCAGCGTACGCAGCAACTCGCTCTTGCCGGAGCCGGTGGCGCCGACGATCAGGCCGTGCGGCCCGGAGCCGCCCTGCGCCGACTCCTTGATGTCCAGCATGACGGTCTGGCCGTCACCGTCGACGCCGATCGGCGCGCGCAGCATCCGCGGGTCGCCGGCGGCCACCCAGCGGCTGGTCACGTCGCCGCGGCCGGGGTCGGTGCCGAGGACCATCTCGCTGAGCGAGCGGGTCCGGGTCAGACTGTGCTCACGTTCGTCACTGAGCCGCAGCGGTGCGAGGTTGCGCGCGATGAGCTCGGCCATCAGCGGCGACACGTCGTCCGGCCGGCAACGCAACGCCGGGGTGACGACCGGCTCGCTGCGCCCCTCGGTGATCACGTGCCCGGCGTCGTCGAAGCGGATCCGCAGGTCCACCCGGCTGGGTTCGTCGAGCTCCCGCTCACCGCAGAAGATCAGGGTGATCCCGAGCTGGGGGCCGGCCGCGGCGAGCAGGGCGGCCATCAGGTCGGAGCGGCCCCACTCGGAGAACGGCGCGAAACCGGTGAACACCACGACCAGCCGCCGCTGACGTTCCGCGGGGCGGTCGCCGCTGAACGCGTTTCGCCGGCTCTTCTGCAGCTCGTGGCGCCGGGTCAGCTCGGTGGACAGGTATCCGGCGAGCACCTCGGGGTCCTCGGCGACCAGCGACACCGACCCGTTGTCACTGCGGGCGTCCGGCTCGAAGGTGTGCGGCAACCATTTTGCCCACTCCCACTGCTCGGCGCCGGCGGTCTCGATCACCAGCGTCACGTCGTCGGGGGCGTGCAGCACGGCGATCTGGGACAGCAGGGCGCGGGCGAACAGGTCGGTCCGGGCCTGCTCGCCGACCACGCTGATCACTCCGGCGGTGCCGACGTCGATGACCATCGGCTGGTTGTCGAGATGGCCCATCCGGTCGATCAGCCGGTGTGCCGCCTGCATCGAGTCCCAGTCGTACTCGCCGAGCGGGTCCATCTTGGAGTCCATCTCGATCGGGGTGGCGAGCCGCACGGCGCCGTGCCCGATCCGGACGCGCAGGAAGTCGGCGTCGTCCTGGCGGCGCTCCCACACCCGGTGCCGGGTGGTGCTGATCGACCAGAGCCGCTTCGGCTCGGGGTCGGCGAGCGCCGAGACCGTGCGCTGGGCCTGCGCGACCTCACGGGCCTCGTCGCGGGCGAGCGCCAGGTGCCGGCGGTACCGGATCCGCTGCTTGCGGGCGGTCCGGCCGCTGGCGCTGCTCTGCTGCATCCGCATCGCGATGACCGCGCCGGCGGAGGTGACGAAGAACAGCACCCCGATGATGATCAGCGCCGGCTTGCCGAACGTGACCATGTAGGCGGCCATGCCGACGCTGCTGAGCAGCGGCAGGATGAGGGTCCACGCGGAGTTCGCCGGATTGTCCTTGGGCCCTTCGGGCGGGTTGGGCAGGATCACCTTCTGCGCCGGGAGCTGCGGCAGCAGCATCCGGGCGGGCCGGTGGAACGCGAGGCGGCTCATCGGGCTCCTCAGCCTCGGACGTCGAAGTCGACGTCGGTCAGGTCAGCGGCTTCCAGCGTGCTCAGTTGGTCGTCGGTGGGGGAATCCAGCGCGGAGATCCGGCCGGCGTGCTGCTCGGTCATCTCCTGGAAGACCTTGCGGGCGTACCGGCCGTTGCCGAAGCCCTCCCCGCGGTCGATGGTGGCGAAGAACTCGGTCAGCCGTTCCTGCGCGCCCTCGGACAGCCGGTAGTCGTGGTCGTTGGCCTGTTTCGCGACGATCCGGGCGAGGTCGGTCTCGGAGTAGTCGTCGAACGTCAGGGTGCGCGAGAACCGCGAGGAGAGCCCCGGGTTCGCGGCGATGAAGTGGCGCATCTGGTCGGGGTATCCGGCCACGATCACGACGATCTCCTCCCGGTGGTCCTCCATCAGCTTCACCAGCGTGGAGATCGCCTCGCTGCCGAAGTCGTTGCCCTGGCCCTCGGGCACCAGCGCGTACGCCTCGTCGATGAACAGCACCCCGCCGAGCGCGCGTTCGAACGCGGCCTGGGTCTTGGGCGCGGTGTGCCCGACGTACTCGCCGACGAGCATGCCGCGGTCGACCTCGACGAGGTGGCCGCTGGTGAGCATGCCCATCGCGGCGAGCAGCTGACCGTAGAGCCGGGCGACGGTGGTCTTGCCGGTGCCGGGGTTGCCGGCGAACACGAGGTGCCTGGACATCGGCGGGGGTGCCAGACCGGCATCGCGACGCCGCTTGACCAGGTGCATGAGCTTGACCATGGTGCCGACGTCCTGCTTGACCCGGACCAGTCCGATCAGCTCGTCGAGCTGGTCGAGCAGCGGCTGCAGCTCGATCGAGACCGCGGCGCCGGCGGCTTTACCGGCGACCGCGGCGGGGGCGGCCGGCGTGCCGGAGGTGGCCACCGTGCCCGGGGCGTCCGGCTTGGCGGCGGGCCAGCGCGCCGATCCGACCTTCGCGCTGTGGCACTCCGAGAAGGTCGCCGACGCCCGGCCGGACTGACTGACGTCCTCGTCGGTCTCGCGCACGGTGCAGCGCCGGAACACCGGATCGGCGTCGTCCCCGATGTAGACGGCCGGATAGCCGGTCCGGGAGAACTCGGAGTCGTCGACCGTGCCGTGCGCACCCGGTCCGAAGTAGATGCCGTTCTTCTTCGTGTCGGCGACCGTCAGCCGCCGGAACACCGGCCGGGCCCCGGTCCACACCGCCACGCCGCTGCCACCGATCTCGGTGACCGCGCAGTCGTCCAGCACCGGCTCGGCGTCCACGTCGACGAAGATCCCGGCGGCACCACAGCCCCGTACGGTGGTCCGCACGATCGCCGGCGCCGCACCGGGCGCGACCTCCACGCCGGTCTGGGCGATGTCGCGGATGACGCAGTCCTGCACGAGTGGCCGGTGCGGGGTGTCCACCCGGACGCCGGTGCGGCAGCCCGCCACGGTGAGGTCGCGCAGCACCGCGTCGGCGGCGTCGTCGATCTGCACCCCGCCCAGCTCGGCCCGCTCGATCCGGCCGCCGCGGACGTGCAGGATCGCCGCTCCGGACGCGCGGACACCCAGCTCGGCGGTGCCCTCGACGGTCACGCCGAGCAGCGTGACCGCAGCCGTGCCGGTCAGGTGCACGGCGGTGAACCCGCAGGCGGTGACCGCGGTGTCCCGCATCAGCAAACGGCTCGCGCCGACCGCGAAGACGCCGTTGGCGGCGGCGGTGGTGAGCGCCCCGCCGGTCCAGCGGACCTCGGCGTCGTCGCGCAGGGCGAGCCCGGTCTGCACGCTGTCGGTGACGGTGGAGTCGCGGACGACCAGCCGGCTCTCCTGGGCGGCCAGCACCCCGGCGGTGCCGGCCCGGTCCACCTTGGTGTTCACGAGCAGGGTGCCCGAGGTGCCGCCGGTGACCAGCCCCGCGGCGCCCGTACGGCTGATCTCGCAGTCGCGGACCACGACGCCGGCACCGTCGGACGGCTCGGCGACGTCATGGTCGTCGGTGCGTCCGGGCCGGACCGGCGGCCACCACTTCCGGTCGCCGGTCGCGCTGCCGAGCACGCGGACGCCGTCCCCGCCGACGTCGTGCACCTGACTGCTGACGAGTCGCAGGACGCCGGCGTCGCGGACCTCGATCCCGGCGTCGCCGGCCCCGCCGATGTCGCACCCGGTGAGCACGGCGGAGGCGGTCCCCTCCAGTCGGATCGCCACCCCCGGGGTCCCGGTGAGCACGGCGTCCGTCAGGGTCAGCACCGCTGAGCCGGTCACGGCCACACCGGCGCCGGTGACCCGGAGCCGGTCGGCGTCGAGCTTCGCCCCGTCGGTGACGCTCACCGCCCAGACCTCGGCGTCCTCCACCGAGCAGCCGGTCATCCGGGCCGTGGACCGGCCGCTGAGCTGGACGGATCCGGCGCCGATCCGGCTGTCCTCGAGGTTCAGGTGGCCGGACGTGACCGCGACACCACCCCGGATCGTGAGGCCGCGCGCGGTGACGGTGCCCGCGCGGACCAGCAGGGCCGGGCCGTCGGCAGCGATCAGTTCGACCAGGCCGCCCTCGTTCTCGGCGACGACGGTGATCGTGCCGTCCAGGACAAGGCACTCCCGGTAGGTGCCGGGTGCCACCGCGACGACCGTGCCCGGTTTGGCGGCGCGCACCGCGGCGCCGATCGTGCGATGCCGGCTCCACGCCCGGTTGGAGACCCGCTCGACCTTGGCGGCGACCACCTCAGGACGCACAGTTCACCCGCATCTGGGCGAAGACGATGCGCGCCTGCCGGACCCCGGTGACATCCTTCGCGTCGAGTCGTACGGCGATCTGGTTCTGATGCACGGGGAACGTCCCGGCTTTCACCCAGGTGCCGGCCGCCTTGCGCTGGTCGAGGGTGAAGTTCGCGTACGGCGTGCCGGAGGT
This sequence comes from Actinoplanes sp. NPDC051494, assembly GCF_044454705.1. Classification (NCBI taxonomy): domain Bacteria; kingdom Bacillati; phylum Actinomycetota; class Actinomycetes; order Micromonosporales; family Micromonosporaceae; genus Actinoplanes; species Actinoplanes sp. NPDC051494. The sequence goes on along the minus strand of NZ_JBITDZ010000006.1, from coordinate 300,128 downwards.
GCCGGTGGTGATCGTGTACTCGGCCCGGTCGGCGAGCGTGGTCCCGGGCGCCTGGGGCACGTACACGCTGACCTGGCAGGACCTGATCTCCTTGCCGGTGGTGAACGACCAGGTGGCCGCCTGCGTGGCGGTTTCCTCCTTGGACGGCAGAGGCAGCGTCTCGAACGTGCCGTGGCAGCCGTCCTGCTTCCAGCCACCGGTGCCGATGGTGCGCCACTGCCCGGTCCGGCCCTGGGCGGCGAACCCTCGGTCGGCGCTGGTCTCGCAGTCCCAGCCGGCGACCGCGTCGAAACCCACGACCGGTGGCGCGGACGCGCTGGCCGGTGCCTTGCCCTTGAAGGCCGCCTTCTGGGCGGCGCTCATCGGTTTGATCAGGTTCCAGAACACCCCGACGACGACAGCACCGACGGCGACCAGCGCGGTCACGGTGATCAGGGTCGGCAGCCGTACGGTCGCCCGCTCGCTCGCCGGCCGCGCGGCCGCGTGCTCCACGAACGCGCGGACGTACTCGCTGCGCCGGCTGAGCGCCGCGGACGCACGGTGCTCGACGTCCGGCTCAGCCGGACGTTCGGTTCTAGTTGCCCCAGTCATGCTGCTCCGCGCTCGGCTCGCCGGTCTCTGGCCGCCCTCATGACGGCTGCCCCGTACCTCCGGTTCATTTTTTCCGCGGGGAGTTGTGCCAGCGCATCATCACGCGCGCGCCGGGGACGCGGCCAACCCCCGCGAACAGGGGACAAGCACCTGACCCGGGGCGGTGTGGCAGGGTGATGCACCATGCAGATCGGCGTCTACAGCATCGGCAACCGGACGCCCGATCCGGCGACGGGACGGCTTCCGGGCGAGCACGAACGACTCAAGAGCATGGCGCGGATCGCCGAGCGGGCCGAGCAGGCCGGTTTTGATGTCTTCGCCGCCGGAGAGCACCACCAGCCGCCGTACGTGTCGTCCTCGCCGGTCGCTCTGCTCAGCTATATCGCGGCGCGGACCGACCGGTTGCTGCTGTCGACCGCCGCCACCCTGCTGACGACCAACGATCCCGTACGCGTCGCGGAGGACTACGCCACGCTGCAACTGCTGTCGGACGGCCGGCTCGACCTGATGCTCGGCAAGGGCAACGGCGCCGCGGTGTACCCGGCGTTCGGCAGGGACCTCGGCGACGCGGACGAGCTGATGGCCGGGAACTACGCGCTGCTGCGCCGGTTGTGGGGGCCCGATCCGGTCGAGTGGTCGGGCCGGCACCGGTCGCCGCTGACCGGCTTCACCTCGGTGCCGCGGCCACTCGACGGGGTCGCCCCGTACGTCTGGCATGCCGCGGTGACCAGCACCGGCGCCGCCGAGCTGGCGGCGGAGCACGGCGACGGCTTCTTCGCCAACCATCTGTTCTGGCCGCGTGAGCACACCGCGCAGATGGTCGCTCACTACCGCGCGGAATACGCCCGGCACGGCCACCGGGAGCCCGCCCGGGTGGGGCTCGGCGGTCAGGTGTTCGTCCGGCCCCGGTCGCAGGACGCCATCGCGGAGTTCCGCCCCTACTTCGACAACGCGCCGGTGTACGGGCACGGCCCCTCGCTGGAGGAGTACACCGCGTCGACCCCGCTGGCGGTCGGCAGTCCGCAGCAGATCGTCGACGCGGTACTCGGTCACCGCGACTACGTCGGCCATTACGACCGGCAGCTGTTCCTCATCGACCACCCGGGGCTACCCGAGGCGACCGTTCTCGAACAGCTGGATCTGCTCGGGGAGCACGTGCTGCCGGCGTTGCGCCGGGCCACTAGTGGAGGGTGATCTCGATCGCGCCCATCTTCTGGGAGGCCAGCTTTCCCGCGTTGTCGGCGGCGGCCTGGACCGCCTCGGCGATCGCCTTCTGCAGAGCCGCCACGTCGCGCTGATCGAAGACCGCCGGATCGACCCGGACCGCCTGCAGCTTGCCCATCCCGCTGGCCAGCACGGTGACCGTTCCGTCACCCGAACGACCGGTCACCATGGCCTTGGCCAGATCGGTCTGCGCGTTCCCCATCTCCTGCGCGAACGCCTTGCCCTGTTCGAGGAAATCCTGAATGTTGGGCTGCATCACTGTTCTCCTTCGGTGTTCAGCCGACGGCCGCGAGGCCACCGGTCTGACGGGTGGCCGCGGCGCCCGCGGTGGTCCGGCCGGCGAGGCCGTTCAGGTCGGCGAGGGCCAGGGTCCGCGACGCGGCGGTACGCGTGAGTCCCCACGAGAACAGGTGCGCGGCCCGCACCGTCCGGTCCGGGAGCCCGGCGGCCAGGTCGACCAGGGCGGCCCGGACGTCGTCGGGCACCTCGTGACCCCGCCGGACCAGGTGCCGCACCACGATGTCGGCCAGTTCCGGGGTGGTGTACCCGGGCATTGCCCACTCCTGTCCGAAGACCTCGGACAGCGCCGGGACCGCGGTGCGCAGCTCGCGCAGCGCCTGCTCCTCGGCGATCAGCACGACGACCGGGTCGCTGGGCGAGGAGCGCATCCGGGCGACCAGCTGCTCGATGATCTCGGGCCCGGTGCCGGTGCCGTCGTCGGTGTAGTCGATCATGCAGACGCCACCCTCGGCGTCGTCCAGCACAGCGCTGACCAGACTGCCGGCCTGCCCGTTCCACTGCGGCGCCAGTTCCTCCCGGATCGACGCGCGCACCAGATGCCCGACCGGGACCAGGCCCAATTCTGACAGCCCCGCGGCGTAGTGCTTGGCGAACTCGCTGCGACCACTGCCGGAGGGGCCGGTGACGATGATGTTCGCGTGTTTCCCGTACGCCCGCCGGCGGTTGCGCAGCTCGCACAGCCGCAGCAGGGTCGAGCCCACCGCGTCGCGGACCGGCGTCGCGCCCACCAGGCCGCAGACCCGGTGCCAGCTGCGGGTGGCGTTGATCGCCCCGGCCGGGTTGCTCGCCGCGTCGGGCTGGTCGGTGCGCTCGGCCGGCAGGTCCTCGAGCAGGTCCAGCTCGGGCGCGAGGTCCAGCGCGGTGAGCCGGTTGAGCTCGCTGTCCTTCGAGGGCGGGGTGGTGGCGAGCCGGGACGCCTGGTTGTTGATCATCGCTTCGAACAGCTTGCGGGCCACCCGGCCGTTGCCGAACGTCGAGTTCTTCGGAACGCGTTCGAAGTACGTGGTCAGCGCGCCGACCGCGTCGTCGGTCAGCTCGTAGTAGTGCTTGTGGCACAGGTTCGAGGTGATCGTGACCAGCTCGTCGACCGAGTAGTTCGGGAACTCGACGGTGCGCGTGAAGCGGGAGGCGAGACCGGGGTTGGACTCGAGGAACTTCTCCATCAGCTCCGAGTAGCCGGCCACGATGACCACCAGCTCGTCGCGGTGGTCCTCCATCATCTTCATCAGCGCGTCGATGGCCTCCTGGCCGAAGTCCGGGCCGGAGCCGCCGGAGCCCGCCGACAGCGTGTACGCCTCGTCGATGAACAGCACGCCGCCCATCGCCTTGGTGATCAGCTCGGTCGTCTTGATCGCCGTCGAGCCGATGTACTGCCCGACCAGGTCGGCCCGGGCCGCTTCCACCATGTGGCCCTTGGAGAGGATGCCCAGCTCCTTGAGGACCGTGCCGTACAACCGGGCGACCGTGGTCTTACCGGTGCCGGGTGGGCCGGCGAAGACGAGGTGCCGGCTCATCGGCGGCATCGGCAGGCCCATCTGCAACCGGACCTGCGACATCTTGATCAGGTTGATCAGCGCGGTGACCTCGTGCTTCACGCCACGCAGGCCGATCAGGCCGTTCAGTTCGCGCAACGGGCCGCTCAGCTCGTCGCTGGGCTCGGGCTCGCGGTCCTGCTCGTCGGCCGGCTCGTCGTAGGAATCCTGGTAGGGCGGCGGGCTGACCGGCTGCGCGGCGGTCGGCTCCCGGCTGATCAGGCCCTCGACGACCGGCTGGGCGCCGTTGCCCTTGCGGATGTCCTCGCCACCGCTGCCCTGCACCACGCAGCGGCTGATGGTGACAGCCTCGGTGGTGTCCACGTCGAAACCGGCGGCACCGCTGCCGAGCACCTCGCAGTCGGTGAACGTGCCCCGTGCACCCGGGGCCAGCGCGACACCGCTGCGGCGGGCCCGGCGTACCCGGGTGTCGGTGGCGGTGACCGACCCGCCCGCCGCGATCGACAGTCCGTCACCGGGCGCCTCGACGATCTCGCTGTCGCGCAGCCGCAACTCGCCGTCGCCGATCCGCAACCCGGCACCACGCAGGAGCGCGGACTGCAACAGCAGGGACGAGCCGCCGCCGAGGGTCACCGCCCCGGCCGCCGTACCGATGAACCGGGCTTCCTTGATCGTGCCGTGGGCGGCCCCGCTGAGCTCGAGTGCCACGGCGTCGCCCGCCTCGAAGGACAGGTCCGTGCCGTCCAGCGCCGCGCCGTCCCTGACCACGACCCCGGCGCCGGAGCCGATCGACGCGCGCAACCGCTGCATGACGATCCGGCCCGACCCGCACACCACAGCCACGTGGTCCTTGGTGCCGCGGACCGTGAGACCCTCGAAGCGAGGGGCGCTCTCGCTGTCCACGTTGATGCCGATCGGCGAGTCGGCGAACGTGCAGTCGGTGAACGTCGGCCGGGACTTACCGGTCACGTGCGCGGCGGTGTGCCCGGCGGACCCGAACGTGCAGCGCTCGAGCCGGGGCGCCGCGCCGTCGGCGATGTGCGCGGCCTGCAGCGCCGCGCCGGTGAACGTGGAGTCGCTGATCACGACGTCGATGCCGCCGCGCAGGAACAGGTCGACGTTGCCGCTGTCGCGGACGGTGAGCCGCTGGATCCGTGCCCAACCGCGCTGCTCGACCACGACCGCGGGTTTACCGGCCCGGTCGATCTCGCACTGCTCGACGGTCAGCTTCGCGTCGCCGTTCACACAGAGGCTGTTGGCGCCGGTGCCCCGGATCACGCATCGGCGCAGGGTCAGCACACCCTGCTCGCCGACCACGATGCCCGAGGTGGCCACGTCGGTGAGCGTCGTGTCCTCGATGGTGCTGGACCGCGCGGACATCACCACGATGCCGGCGCCGGCCGAGTTGCGTACCTCGCACCCGCGCAACGCCAGCGAACCCTGCAGCCGGGACAGCAGGGTGACCCACGCCGCGCCGGAGACCGAGCAGTTGTCCAGCGCCACCTCGCCCGAGTAGACGTCCACCGCGGCCAGCTTGGTGTCGTCGCTGGCCAGGGTGATGCCGCGCAGCTGGGCGCCCTCACCCTGCACGACGAGGACACTGCCCTCCTCCACGTGCACCTCGACCGGACCGCCCTCGACCGCGCTGATCGTGATGCGGTTGCCGACCACGAGGCGCTCCGGGTACCGCCCCGGATGCACCGAGATCGTCGCACCGGCCTCCGCCCGGGCCAGGGCCGCGCCGATCGTCGGGTAGGCGCCGGCCTTACCGCCGCCCACCACCAGAACCTGCCGGGTCATCGGCTGCCCACCTCCTCGCGGACCGGGGATCCGCCGGCCGGCGGTCCGGACCTCGCCGGGGCCGGCCCGGTCAGGCCCGGCAGCGTACCGAAACGGCCCACCGAACCGGCACCGATGCGCCGCTTGGGCTCGGCCGTGGACCACCGCTCGACACTGCGACGCAGCGACGTCGCCGCCAGTTCGTCGAGCGACACCCGGTCCGGGTCCACCCGGCCGTCGGAGCCGATCTCGTTCGCACCGATCTCCCGCATCAGGACAGCGCCGCGCTCGTCGCCGGTCGGCTGACGCAGCTCCAGGATCTTGAAGTGGGTGCCGGGCAGGAACAGCACCCGGTCCTCGATCCGGTCGTCGCCCTCGGGCTCCAGCACGCCGGTCCGGCGGGCGGTCATCGACCACACCAGCACGTCGGTGTCGCCGTCCTGGCCGGTGCACGGACCGGTGAGAGCGTTGACGAACGCCCAGTCGGTGACGATCCGGCGGTCACGGTACGCGTCCCACTCCGCCGCCGTCGGCGACGTGCGGTAGACCGTGGTGCCCCGGAACGACGGCAGCCGGGACAGGCCCGACACGGTGCACCGGGCGAACGGCACGTGCGGGCCGTTCGCGCCGGTCCGCAGCCCGTCGTCGATCCCCGCACCCCGCTGCGACAGATAGAGCCGCACCGCGACCGAATCGGCGAGTACGGAATCCGGGCTGACCGCGCCGGTGGCCTGCAGACCCGGGTGCTCACTCATGATCCGGGAGACCGAACTGGCCATGACGTCGAAATCGCGGCTCAGTGTGCGGCGCAGCCACGCGCGCTCCTCGTCCAGCGAACGCTTCGGCAGCAGCGCGGAGGCCGACGGCGCCGGGATCGGCTGCATCCGGGCATCCCCGGCGACTTCCCGCACGACCGCCGGCTCGGGGACGGCCGCCCGTGGTGCCTCCGGCCGGGACAGCGCCGAGGGGACCGCAGCCGGCCGGACCGCGGCCGGCGGCGACTGCGGGTCGAGCACGTGGAGCCGCTCGACTCCGAACTCCTCCAGACCCGACGGCTGTACCGGCGGCGGCGGGGCGACCGCCACCTCGACCGGCTCAGCGACCCCGGGCGACGGCCGAACGGGCTCGACCGGGCCGCCGACCACCTCCACCGGAGCCGTGACGGGCTCAACGGGCTCGACCGTGGGCTCGTGCTGCACCGGAGCCTGGACCGACAGCTCGGCCGGCGGCTCGACGGCGGCCGGCTCGGGGAGCTGCGACTGCGGGGCCGGCTCGTCGGTGACGACGCCCGGAGCCGGGACGGGGACGGGCATCGATGCCATGGCCGACACCGGCGCCGCGGGCGGAACCGGACGCGGGGACGAGGCCGGTGGTGCAGCCGGGACCGGGGCCGGGGCCGGGGCGGAGGCCGTTGGACGGACCTGGGTGACCTCCGGGGCCGTGTCCACATAGGCTTGGATCATCTGCCGGCTGAACTTCTGGGTGGCACCCTCGCCGTACGCTTCGAGCTGCGGCTTCTCGGCGACCGGTTCGATCATCACCGCCTCCACCGACGGTGCGGCCATGATCGTGGCGGCCGGCTGGGGCGGTGCGGGCACCTCCACCCTGGCTCGGGCGACGACCGGGGCGCCGGTTTCCTCGATCACCCGCAACTGGGCCTCGGCACGCCCGGCCGGACGCTGACCCGGGACGAGGACGGACGCCGGGAACAGTGCGGTGTCCTGGCCGACGCTCGGGTCGACCCGGGCGGCGAGGTCCTCGGCGAGCTCGCGCATCCGGGCGGTCCGCTCGTCCATGGTGTCGTCGAAGATGAGCGTGCTGCCCTCGGGGTCGAGCTGGGTCGCCCGGACCCGTTCCGCGTTCGCCGGCTCGTCGACGGCCCGGACCCAGAGGCCGGCCTGGACGACCTCGACCACCGCGTCCGGGGCGTACCAGTAGATCCGCGGGGAGATCTCCTCGGTCCAGCGCAGCGGTCCGCGGTGGCTGAGCACCGCGGGGCGCCGGGCCTTGGAGTTGGGGTGGGCCCGGGGCGCGTAGCCGAGCTCGAGCGCGAACGGGGGCCAGCCGAGCACGCCGTCAGCGCGTACGGTGCGGATCTCGAATTTGCCCGGCGCGCCCACCGGCACGCCGGTGTAGCAGATCACCTGGGTGCCGAGCAGGTCGGCGAGGGCCTGGCCGAAGGCCTCCCCCTCGGGCAGCCGGACGTCGCCGTACTGCACGAAGCGGGTCCGCAGCCGGCTGTCCGGGTCGAGGTCGCGCCAGAAACGGACCACGTCGTCGAGCGACAGCGGCGGCGTACCGGGGCAGCCCAGCAGCACCGTCATGACCTCGGGCTGGCACGGCACGTCGGCGATCAGCCGCTGCCGGTGCTCGTCGACCGTCGCCGCCTCCCGCACGTCGTGGATCCAGACGCCACCGGGCAGCGGTTCGATCTCCCCCGTGGAGCTCGAGGCCCGCTTGTCGGTGGCGGCCTTGTCCCACAGCGGTGTGGGGTAACGCTTCGCGTCCCAGGTCGGCGGCTTGCCGGGGCGGAACCGCACCCAGCCACTGCCCGGGGAGGAGTGCACGAACAACCCGCCGGCCGAGCCGCGGACCAGGTCGCCGTCGGGCGCGATGACCGTACGGTTCAACCGCTCCGACAGCCACTGCCCGGCCATCGCCGCCGCGTTGTGGTGCCGGCCGCACGCCACGAGCCGGATGCCCCGGCGGCGGCGGGGCAGCACCCCGGCCATCGATTCCCAGGAGCCGATCGGCATCCCGTCGCCCAGGTCGAGCACGACCACGTCGTTCTCGGTGTCCTCGACGACCGACAGGGCCAGCGACTGTGCCTCGGCGCTGATCTGGTCCTCGGCGTGCAGGACGAGGGCGTTGCCCACGGTGTGCTGCACGACCCCGCCGGGATCGCCCTTGCCGCCACGCAGCAGGCCTCGGATGGATGCCATACGTTCTCTACCCCCTCGGCAGGCCGGTGACGGCCTGTCGGCTCAGTACGGGCCCCTGTGGCAGCAGCGCCAGCAGGTCTTTCGGGAACGGGACGGGCGTGACCGTGTTCAGTTTCAGCGCCGTGGTCGCCTCGGTGTTCGCCAGCGGGTAGACGGTGCCGTCCTCGGCGATCAAGGACACCTGTGGCGCGATGGTCTTCGATTCGACGGGCGCGGCCACCACGGCCATACCGGACGACGGCGGTACGTACACAGAGGTGGTGCCGTCGGCGTAGACCCCGGAGGCGTACACCGGGGCGTACCCGGCCACGCTGACGACATCGGTGTTGTTGTATGCCTGCTGCCGCATGCACATGGCGCGTCCGGCGGTCTCCTCGAGCTTCAGCGACGCGAGGTCGGGCAGCCGGTCCAGCAGGGTACGGTCGGCGGAGCGACGGGCGCCGACGATCGCGGCCGGGTCGACGTCGACGGGCGCGGCGTCGTCGGCGGCGTCGGCGATGAGGAATTCCGTCCGGCTCATCGGGGCGAGCCCGTCGCGGCGCAGGACGAACAGCTGGTCGACGCCGGAGTCGGTGCGCTGCCGGATGAGGGTGCCCACCGGGTGGGAGACCCCGCCCACCGCGGGCCCGGCCTGGCCTGCCCCGTCGATCCGGGCCGGGCCCAGGTCGGGGCCGTCGCCCACCCAGCCGAGCCACATGTCCGGGGCGGGTGTCGGCTCGATGCTGCCCGCGCCGAGCGCCACCAGCGCCGCCTCGTCCGCGACCTTGTACTTCAGGTAGTTGGCGAGCACGTACGCGACGCCGCTCTCGTTGCGTACAACGGTGAAGGACTTCTCGGGCAACGGCGTGTACTCGGCTCCGGGGTCGAGGTTGACGCCCAGCCCGGACACCTTGCGGCCGGTCACCACGGAACCGGGCAGGCACGTCAGCCACGGGCCCCGCAGCAGGGCGTCGGCCGGTGGGACCTCCTTCGGCGCGTTCGCCACCCCGAGCGCACCACCGCGCGGAACGCCCTTGAGGGAATTCCGGGAGATCAGCTTGACCTTGGCGCTCGCCCCCAGGATCAGCATCGCCGACGTCATGTCGGGCACCGGGTGAAGCGCCTGCTCGAGGTACACGTACCGGTTGCCGCTCTCCTTCTCCACCAGAATGTTCCCGGCCTGCTTGTAGGCGCTGCTGCCACCCGGGATGAGCCAGCCGTACACCGCGAAGCCGCCGGTCAGCAGCACCACCAGGATGATGCCGATGAGGAATCCGGTCTGTGCCCGGCGCCCGGGGATCTCCGCCCGCGTCGGATCGCCCTCGACCAGGGCAGAGCTGAGCCGGCCCACCATGAACGTGTGGGCGTGGACGTGGTCGCGCTGGGTCTGCACGCGCGCCTACCCGAACAGTCCGCGGGCCCAGACGTACAGGCCGAGGATCTGGGCAAGGATCGGCAGGACGGCCACCCCGGTCACCACATCGAAGAACGTGGCCGAATACTCCCAGAACGGGAGCATCCGGCGCGGGAACGGGCGCAGCGCCGCGGTCACCAGCGGCACCACCAGGGCCGTCAGGCCACCGATCAGCACCCACCGCCAGCCGGGGGTGAGTGTCTCGGACAGCCGCATGATCACCATGAGACAACCGACGCTACCTGCGGAAGTCAGTGCGATCCGCTGCCAGAAACCGAGAAAGGTACGTGCGCGCAGCAGAATTGCACTCGCGACCACCAGCACGTACGTCCAGCCCGCCCACCCGGGTACGCCCATGGTGAAGTGGAAGACGACCGGGAGCACCAGGGCCGACGAGAGCATGGTGACGCTCAGGTAGGTGTCGGCCTCGTTGGTGCGGTCGCGGACCTGGTCCGACGGGGCCGGCTCGATGTCGTACGACATGTCCGCGCCGGTCTTGGGCAACTGCGGGCCGCGCAGCCGGGCGAACTTCACCGCTGCGCGCGGCGCCACCACGATCACCCCGAAGATCACCGCGACGGCCAGGCCCGCGGCCCGCTGCCCGGTCATCTGCGAGGCGGACTGCAGCAGCAGCACACCCACCGTGGCAACAGCTGTCACCCCGGCCACCAGCATAGGAGCGGCTGGAAGGTGCGGCGTGGCGATCCGCTGAGCCAGCAGGAGCACCGCCACCACGGCCACCACGGAGATCGCGAACGCCAGCAGCGCCGGGCCGTTGACCGCGATCCCGTCCGGATCGCCGTCGACCGCGCTGGATGCCGCGACGCCCGCGAACACCGCCGCCCCACCGCCGAACAGCAGCGAGAACGCGCCGTCCTCGAGCTTGCGGGCGAACACCAGCGCGGCCACGAAACAGCACAGGCTCAGCACGCCGGCACCGATGACCTGCGGGAGCACCGGCCCACGGTCGGTCAGCACCGCGGCGATCACACCCATCGCCACGACGGACAGCAGCAGGAACAGCACCCGCCGGTATTCGGGCTGCCACCGGTCGGTGCGCCGGTTGACCACGGTCGCGATGCCCTCGGCGAGGTCGTCGAAGTCGAGCTCCGGCAGGGGGTCCTCGGCTCGGCGCAGGTAGAGCTCCTCACCCTCCAGCCAGTCGAGACTCTCCGGCGTGCCGGACAGCTCGAACGGTTGCTGGCCGAGCCGCTGCAGCACCCAGGCGCCGTCCCCGGCGTCGCCTTCCACCAGCTGCCCCGGCGTGGTGGTGTGGTGCAGCAGGACCGGCAGCAGCGAGGCCACCGCGGAGGTCGAGGGCACCGCCAGATCGATCTTGCGGTCCGGGCCGATGACGGTGATCCGGCACAGTTCGCCATTCAACGCGGCGGTCATCCGTGGTTTCCTCTCTCACGGCCGGGCGTCATGCCACGGATCCGGTCTGCATGAGCTTCACGCCACGGCGCGTGACGAGCTGTGCTCGCCCCGGCGGCAGACGGCGGGGGGCGGCCTCACCGAGGAACTTGCCCTCTTCCTTCGGGTACGAGAAGAGCGTCGCGGGCGTGCCGAGCTCCCACAACCGGCGGATGACCGGGTCCATCATCGCCCGCATCGCGCCGGACGTACTGCGCGCGATGATCAGGTGCAGGCCGATGTAGGACCCCTGGGCCAGCAGGGGCAGCAGCGGGTCCAGCGCCGATCCCATGCCGCCCTTCGTCATCAGGTCGTAGTCGTCGACCACGACGAACAGCTCCGGGCCCTCCCACCAGTCACGCCGGCGCATCCGCTCCGACGAGATCTCCTGACCGGGGACCCGGCGGTTCATCGAGACCGAAGCCTGCCCGGCCAGCTCGTGCAGTTTGTCGCCGGTGAAGCCGAACCCGACCTGGTAGTCCTTCGTGATCGCGGTGTCCAGGTCCCGCCGGGAGTCGCCGAGCACCACCTTGGCCTGCTCCGGGGTGTAGTGCCGGGCGATCGCCCGCAGCACCAGGCGCAGCATGTTCGACTTGCCGGTCTCGTTGTCCCCGAAGACCAGCATGTGCGGCGTGGCCATGAAGTCGTGCCACACCGGGGCGAGCCGCTGCTCGTCCTGGCCGACGCACACCTTGAACTCGGGCTCCGGGGCCGGCAGATGCTCCACCGCGAGCCGGGCCGGCAGCATCCGGACCGCGGGTGCCGGCGGACCGGTCCAGAACGTGTTGATCTCCTCCGTCACCGACTTCGTCGCCTCGGCCAGATCGGACGCGTCCGAGACGCCGTCCATCCGTGGCAGCGCGCCCAGGAAGTGCAGGCCGTCAGGGGTGAGGCCACGGCCGACCTGGTTCGGCACGGTCGCCGCCTTGCGGGACCCGACCTCGGACTCCATCGAGTCACCCAGCCGCAACTCCAGGCGGGTGCCGAGCAGGTCGCGCAGCCAGGTGCGCATCTCCGACCAGCGGGTCGCGGTGACGATCACGTGGATGCCGAACGACAGGCCGCGCGACACCAGCTCCTGGAACCGGGTGTCCAGGTCGGCGAAGTCCTGCTTCATCGTGAAGAAGCCGTCGATGACCAGGAACACGTGACCGAACGGGTCGTCGATCTCGCCGCGCTCGCGGGCCGCCAGGTAGGACTGCATGGAGTCCAGGCCGCGGGCGGCGAACTCGGCCTCCCGCCGCTCCATCACCTGCCCGACCTCCTGGATCGTGCGGACCACCCGGTCGCGTTCCATCCGGGTCGCGATCGAGCCGATGTGCGGCAGCCCGGCGATCGACGACAACCCGCCGCCGCCGAAGTCGAGCCCGTAGAACTGCACCTCGCGCGGGGTGTTCGTGAGCGCCAGCCCGAGGATCAGGCTGCGCAGCAGGGTCGACTTGCCGCTCTGCGGGGCCCCGGCGATACCGACGTGACCGTCCGCGCCGCCGAGGTCGGCGATCAGCAGCTCACGCAGCTGCTCCGCGGGCCGGTCCACGATGCCGACCGGCACCCGCAGGCGGCCCTGCGCCGCCGGGTCGTCGACGGTCATGCCGCGCACCGGATCCGGCACCACGCTCGGCAGCAGCGTGTCCAGGCTGGGCGCCGACGACAGCGGCGGCAGCCACACCTGCCGGGCCGGCGGACCGGACCCGGTGAGCCGGTCCAGGATGACCTCCAGCAGGCTCGGACCGGTCGCCGATTCCGGCGCCACGGTCTCCTCGGGGGTCTCCGTCGGCCGGACCCGTCCCGGGTCGTGCCGCAGGTCGGTCTGCCGGGTGGTGAACGGGACGACGTCGAGTTCGGTCACGTCGGCCGGGGTCTCCCCGCCACCGGCCAGGCTGCGCCCGGTGTACAACCCCGACACGTACGCCGACTTGAAGCGCACCAGGTTCGTGGTGTCCAGCTTCAGGTAGCCGTTGCCGGGTTCGGAGGGCAGCTCGTAGGCCTTGCCGCTACCGATCACCGACCGTGACTCCATCGACGAGAACGTGCGCAGGGCCACCCGGTAGGAGAGGTGACCCTCGACCCGGTTGATCCGGCCCTCGTCGAGACGCTGGGAGGCGAGCAGCAGATGCACGCCGAGACTTCGGCCGAGCCGTCCGATGGAGACGAACAGGTCCATGAACTCGCTCTTGCTGGACAGCAGCTCGCTGAACTCATCCACGATGATCAGCAGCACCGGGAACGGCACCAGCTGCACACCGGCCGCGCGGGCCTTCTCGTAGTCGAACAGTGAGGCGTACCCGGACGCGCGCAGCATCTCCTGGCGCCGGGTCATCTCCCCGTTCAGGGCGTCCTGCATGCGGTCGACCAGCGGCAGCTCGTCGGCCAGGTTCGTGATGACCGCGGACGTGTGCGGCAGCTTCTCCATGCCCAGGAACGTCGCACCGCCCTTGAAGTCGACCAGGACGAGGTTGAGGATCTCCGAGCTGTGCGTCGCGGCGAGCGCGATGACCAGCGTACGCAGCAGCTCGCTCTTGCCCGAGCCGGTCGCACCGATCAGCAGGCCGTGCGGTCCCATGCCACCCTGCGCCGACTCCTTGAGGTCGATCTCGATGACCTCGCCCTCCTCGGTGACCCCGATCGGGACCATGAGCCGGTTGCGCTGCGACTGCCGCGAGCGCCACAGCGCCTGGACGTCGAACGTGCGCGCGTCGCGGATACCGAGCAGCGCGGTCAGCTCGAAGCTGCTCTCCATGGGCTCCTCGACCACGTCGAGCGTGCCGCTGGTCCGCTTGGGCGCGATGATCCGGGCCAGCGCGGCGCACTGGACCGCGTCCAGCCCGTCCCGGACGGCCGAGCCGACGGTGTCACCGGCGGGATACTCCACCGTCTCCCCGTCGATCGTCAGCCGCAGCACCTTGGGCCCACCCGGCATGTCACCGGTCAGGTCCAGCAGCACCACGTTGCGCATGCCGGCGCCGAGCAGCCGCGAGCTGTCCGGCAGGTCGACCAGGTGCGCGACGATGACGAGCAGCGGCTCGGTCGCCGACGGGCGTACGTTGCGGTCGTGGTCACCCCGGTCGGTGATCTCCGGGCCCAGCAGGTCCATGAGGTCGTCGTGCGCGCCGGCGAACATGCGTACCGGCCCGGCGGCGTCGAAGGCGCTGGGGTGGGCGTTGTGCGGCAGCCACTTGATCCAGTCCCAGGGCGCCTGGTGCACCTCCTGGGCCAGCACGGCGACCCGCAGCTCGTCCGGGGCGTGGAACGTCACGAGCTGCGCCACCATCGCCCGCGCCAGGTCGATCGCCGGATCGGCCGAGCCCTCGAACTCGATGCTCGTGAAGCTGCGCAGCCCCACCGAGATCGGGATGCCCGACACCGTCCGGTAGGTCTCCGAGAAGCGCCGCAGCGAGATGGAGGCCAACGGCTCCAGATCCTCGATCGGCTTCGTCGACGGCGGCGAGAACGTCAGCATCGCGTTCTGCCGGCCCAGCCCGATCCGCACCCGGCCGAAGTCGTCGTGACTCGGCCGGCGCTCCCACAGGCGGCTGCTCATGGCGATGGACCACAGCCAGCTCGGTTGCGGGTTGTTCCAGAGCACGAACTGCCGCTGGGCGTCCGCCGCCTTACGGGCCTGTTTGCGCAGCTGGGCGATGTAGCGCAGGAAGTCCCGGCGCTCACCACGCATCTTGCGCTTACGCTCGGCGGCCGCGCGGCCGATCTGCATGACGCCCATGAGCAGCATGCCGGCGGCCATCGCGCCGCCCATGACGTACATGACCGGGGCCCGGCTGTAGAGGCCGAACATCGCCATCATGGCGCCCATGCCGAGGCCCATCGGCACGATCGACGCGAAGGAGCGGAAGTCGAGCGGCGCCTCCTCCGCCATGAGCGGCGGCTCCTGCAGCTCGATCTGCCCCTCGGGTGCCTCGGGGCCGGCCGACCTAGGCGGACGTTTGATGGTGACCGTACTCATCCGACATCCCCTGATCCGGCGCCGCCGCCACCCCAGGCGGAATTGTCCTGTTGAAGCAGCTTGACCGCATATCGATCGTTACGAAACCGCTCGGCGGTCTTCGCCTCGTCCTCGTCGTCGCCGGACTTCTCCCGCGCCTTACGAGCAGCAACCTTCGCCTCGGCCTCCTCGCGCGCACGCTCGACCGCCTCGGCCTCCTTACGCTTGCGGCGCCGCTCCTTCATGAGCTGGTAGCGCTCCTCCAAGGGAAGGTCGCCGCCGCACCGGGGAGGCCGCTCCTCCTCGACTGCGTCCGCGACGACCGGGATCGCGCGACGCCACACCGCCTTCGGCATCTGCGGCTCACCGGCGGAGTCAGGCATCGTTGGTCGTCACCCTTTCGTCACGATCTCGCCCGTCAGCCATCCCGCGTCGTCGACATCGTCCCAACCGGACATATCGTCGTCGTCCACGGTGACCACGGGCACAAAATCAACCCCGGGCGGCACCTCGCCACCCGGCCCGGCAGCATCCCAGGCACCGGTGCCATCCTGCAGAAACGCGGCCGCATCGGGACGCTCGGGGGCCTCCCGATCATCCTCGGTCCCCTGCTGACCCGGAACCGTGCCGGCAAGCCGCGGGTCCCCGGCAACAGTCCCCGCAACGACCGCCTCGCGGCCCACCACGGCAGCACCCGGCTGCGAAGCGACCGGCGGCACCCCAGCCGGCGACAGCCCCGCCGGCGACGGTCCCGCCGAAGGAACCACGACCTGCGGAACGGAGAGCACGATCCCGGGCGCGGCCAATCGCGCCGCGTCGTCCTCGTCGGCGCCCCCACCCCCGGCACCTTCGGCGTCCGGATTGTCCGCTCCAGCAGCAGTGCTGCCCGACGCGGTCCCACTCGGGGCGGTTCCGTTCGGCCCGGTTCCGGTCGGGGCGGTTCCGTTCGGGGCGGTTCCGTTCGGGGCGTTTCCGGTCGGGCCGGTTCCGGTCGGGGCCGCTGGGATGGCGTGGTTCGGGGCCGACGCCCATGCCGCCGCCGCGGCGGCCGCTCCGACGGCACCCACCACAACAGCGGTCTGCGGTGCCGTCAGCGCACCCTCGAGCGTGCCGCCGGGGCCCGCCCCGGAGGCACCCGGCGTCCCCTCCGGCTTCGCCCCACCCGCCTGCACCGGCTCGGGCTCCGCGCCCGCGGGCGGTTCCGACACGACCGGCTCGGTGACGACCGGCTGAGTAGCAACCGGCTCCGTGACGACCGGCTCAGTACCGACCGGCCCGACTACCGGCTCAGCCACGACCGGCCCAGTAGCAACCGGCTCCGTGACAACCGGCTCGGTGACAACCGGCTCGGCGGCGGCCGGCTCAGTGACAACAGGCTCAGGTACCGCGGGCTCGGTGGCGACCGGTGTCTCGGTCACTCCCGGATCCGCCGTCACCGGCCCGGGCACGGCAGACTCGCCGACCGCAGGCTCCACCACGGGCGTCTCTGCCGCGGGTGCCTCCACCGACGGCTCACCCACTGCGGGCTCACCCACCGAGGGCGCACCCACGGCCGGCTCACCCACTGACGGTTCGCCGACGCCGGGCACGGAGACCACCGAGTCGACCGGGACGGCCGGTGGGGGCATGTCGACCACGGTCTGCAGGCCCGCTCCGCCCGCGGCGGCTCCCTCAGGCGCGTACGGATCAGTGTCGGTCCCGGAAGACTGCCAGTCGGCGGTGTCCGCGTCGATCAGGTCGGCCGCACCGATACCCTCTGCGGCGGATGCGGCGCCGGGTGGTGCCGTGCTCCCCGGGCCAGGCATCATCGGCATCCCGCCGGGCATGCTGGGCTGCTGCGCCGGGGTCTGCGGCGGCCCTTCGACCGTGTCGGCCGCCGGCACCTCCGGATCGTCCACCGCACCGACGACGGGTTCGCCCCCGGAGGGCGTGCCGCCGGGCTGCTCCCACTGGGGAACCTCCAGGCCGGCGCCGCCGGCAGCGGTGCCCTGCGGGGCGTTCGGGTCGCCGAGGCTCTCCCCCGACGGCTGCCAGTCGCCCAGTTCGGCGTCGACCAGCCCCTGGGCGTCCGGCGCTTCGACGGCCCCGGCCCCGGCGCCCGGCTGCCCTGCCCCTGGCATACCGCCGGGCATCCCACCCGGCATCCCGGCCCCGGGCCCGGCACCATTGCCGGGCACGTCCTCGCCCGGGGTCTCTGTCCCGGATGCGGGCGGACCGCCCACCTCGGGAACGTTCAGGCCCGCGCCGTCGGCGCCGGGCATGCCACCGGACTCAGGCACACCGCCCACCTCGGGGACGTTGAAGCCCATGCCGCCGGCCCCGGCACCGCCCGGTGAACCGGGCAGTTCAAGGTCCACCCCGGACGGCTGCCAGGGCTCCAGCTCACCGTCGACGAGACCCTGCGCATCCGGAGCCTCCGACGACCCGGGAGTGGACCCGGGACCGCCGCCGGCGCCGCCGGGCATGCCCGGCATCTGGCCCAGCCCGGCACCGCCGGGCAGCGTGCCCGACGGAGTCTCCGGCACATCGACCCCACCGATCACCGGCGGCGACCAGTCAGAAGCATCGCCGTCGACCAAACCACTGGAATCCGGAGCCTCAGGAATCCCACCACCAGCAGCCCCCGGACTACCACCACCAGGCATCCCACCACCAGGCATACCACCCAAACCAGCGCCACCGGGCGCTGTACCACCCGGCGCCTGCGGCACATCAACCCCACCGATCACCGGCGGCGACCAGTCAGAGGCATCGCCGTCGACCAAACCACTGGAATCCGAAGCCTCAGGAATCCCAGCACCCGG
>NZ_JBITDZ010000006.1:56493-282151 GCF_044454705.1 Actinoplanes sp. NPDC051494 | reverse complement strand
GGCGAACCACCAGGCGAACCCCCCGGCATCCCACCCGGCATACCACCCAAACCAGCACCACCCGGCGCCGTACCACCCGGCGCCTGCGGCACATCAACCCCACCGATCACCGGCGGCGACCAGTCAGAAGCATCACCCTCAACCAGACCACTGGAATCCGAAGCCTCAGGAATCCCACCACCCGGCGAACCACCAGGCGAACCCCCCGGCATCCCACCCGGCATACCACCCAAACCAGCACCACCCGGCGCCGTACCACCCGGCGCCTGCGGCACATCGATCCCGCCGATCACCGGCGGGGCCCAGTCGTCCTGGTCGCCTTCGAGGAGACCGCCCGCGTCGGACGGGTCGGGCATGCCGCCGCCACCCCCGCCGGGGCTACCGCCACCGGGCATGCCGCCACCGGGCATGCCACCCCCGGGCAGGTTGCCGGTGGATCCGTTGCCTGCGGGCGGAGCCGAGATCTCGGGGACGTCGATGCCGCCGACGTTGTCGCCCAGGCCGCCGCCCGCACCGGGCGGATCGGTCAAGCTGGGCGCGTTGAAGTCACTGGTCGGAGGTTTGACGGTGCCGTCCAGACCACTGCCGGCGCCACCACCGCCGGCACCGCCGCCGGGTGGCGGGCTCACGGCCGGCACCCGGATCGGGTTGTTGGACCCACCGGTCCCGCCGCCGGTGCCCGGCGGTTTGGAGATGGCCGGCGGCACGATCGGTGCGTTCGCGTCAGTACGGCCGTTCGTCGAAGGGCCGCCACCCAGACCGGGCAGGCCGCCGCCGAACCCCGGCGTACTGCCACCCGGCCCGTCGACACCGCCGGGCGGGTTGTCGATCGACGGCGGGATGACGGCGGCGTTGTTGCTGTTGAGGCCGGGCCCGTTGATCCCGCCGGAGCCGGGAGGCACGATCTCGGGCGCGTCGAAAGTATTCGGGTTGGCGAGGTTCTGCGCGTTCGAGGGGTTGAAGCCCGGAGGTGCGGTCGACGGCGGAGGAGTGGTCGTCGGCGGAGGAGTCGTCGAGGGCGGAGGGGTCGTCGAGGGCGGAGGGGTCGTCGAGGGCGGAGGGGTCGTCGAGGGCGGAGGGGTCGTCGAGGGCGGAGGGGTCGTCGACGGTGGAGGGGTCGTCGACGGTGGAGGAGTCGTCGGCGGAGGCGTGGTGGGCGGAGGCGTGACCGGCGGAGGAGTCGTCGTCGGTGGCGGTGTGGTGGGCGGAGGCGTGACCGGCGGCGGAGTCGTCGGTGGCGGCGTGACCGGCGGCGGGGCGGCCGGCGGCGGCGTGACCGGCGGCGGGGTCGGGTTCGGCACGTCGACCACCGGCGAAGCTTCCGTCGGCGGCCGCACCTGGCTGTAGGTGGAGTGGTACTCAGTCGCCACGGTGCCGACGACCTGAGCCATCTGCTCGGCCATCGGCTTCTCGAACTTCGTCCCGCTGATCGGCACCGGACCGCTACCGGAACCGACGCCGTTCTCCCGGGCGATGGCCGCCCAGGAGACATCGAGGTGGTAGATCTGCTCCTGGCCCCACTTCAGGTAGTGGGCACTGCGATAGAGCGCTTCGGGTACGGAGGAGGGCCCGGTCGTCGTACCACCGTTGATTCGTTCGGCGTTCCTGCCGACGTATTCGGCGAGCAGGTCCATCTTGCGGATGAAGGCGTCGGCGGCCTTGCCCTGCCAGGGATTGTCCTCACCGGCGACGGCGTGCACCTGGGCCCGGATGAACTTGTCCAGCCACGTCAGTGCATCCCGGATCCGGTGAAACGTCTCCCCGGAGTTGACCAGCGACTGCGGGTCGACGAGCGTCGCGGCGTGCGCCACCCCGGCATCCGAGTCCAGCGCGGAGCCGCCGCGGAGAGCCGCCTCCAGCTTGCGCCAGCCACGGTCCTCGTTCTTCCAGGCCTCGTAGTCCAACTCGTTCGCCACATCGACGGTGGACGGCAAGAACGTCGCTGCCGGCTCGACGTCACTATTCCACTCAGCCATGCCCAGGCCCCTTCATTGCCCCGTACTCCGTTACCACCGACGACCTACGATCGACGCAGCTCAGGCCTCTTTGTCGCCGCCGACGGTGCCGTAACCGCCGAGGGCGCCGAGCTCGCTCCAGGCATCCTTCATGTGCTCCTGGAGCTTCTGTTCCGTGACCTCGTTATCCTCCTCGGTCTTCTCGTATTCCTTCTTCATCTCCGTGAGTCCCTGCTGCACCTCGTAGATCGCCCGGTGCAGGGTCCGCAGCAGGCCGATGGTGTCACCGCGCAGGCCGGGGTCGCCCGAGCCGGTGCCGTCGATCTTCCTGCGCAGGAGCTCGGCCCGGGCGAACCCGCCCGGCTTGATGAACTTGCCTTCCAGCTCGGTCGCCAGCTTGAGCAGCTCACCCTCGTGCTCCGACTTGGCGATCTGCCCGAACGAGGTGATCAGGTACTGGATCGCCTCGGTGCTGACCGACATCTCGTTGTTCTGGTTGCCCTCGCCGTTGTACGTGTTCTCGTTGAGGTTCAGGTTCGAGGGCGGCCAGATCCTCTCGTTGTCACCGTCCGTCTTCAGCTCGTACGTCGACGGATCCGTGACGTCGATCTCCTGCCCGGCCTCGTCCGCCTGGTGCTGCTGGACCAGCTTCTTCCACTCGGGGTAGTCCATGTTCTTGTACTTCTCGGTGTACCAGTCCCACGCGGCGAGCTCGTCGGCGTCGTAGTCACCGCGTTCGAAGGTGCCGCCGGTGTCTTCTTTGTGCGTCGTGTTGCTGTCGGCCAGGATGTCGGCGTGGATCTTGTCGACGACGGTCTTGATGAAGCCGTCTTCCTCGCCGTGGTCCTTCTCCCACTGATCGAGAAGGCCCATCTGGTCGACGGCCTCGACGTTCGGGGTGTCCCAGTTGATGCCCATGATGTTCTCCTCGCCGGGTCGTGAAACAGTGACGCCCGGCGGCCCTCGGGGCGCCGGGTAACCCACGACCCTGGGCTGGGTGCGCCGGGCCGGGGAAACGGGAAAGACACAGCAGCCGGCCACCGCGTCGCCAGGGACACGGCAGCCGGCCGACGAGGATCAGCCGCCGCGGACGTCGTTCCAGATCTTCGCGTGACGCGACTCGGTGGTGCCGTAGTTGTCGGAGATCTGCAGCAGCGTGACCCGGGCCTGCTCGAGGTAGACCGTCATCTGGTTGGCCGAGGTGTTCCAGGCGGCCTTCGAGACGTAGTACTGCTGCTGCGCCGCACCGGTCCAGTCCGCGAGGCTGGTCTCGACGGTCTTCTCCATCTCGGACAGACCGTTCTTGATCTGGCCGTTGATCCGGTTCATGTCGTGCAGCACGGCGTCCGCCTGCTGGAAGTTGAACGTGTAGTTGGACACGTCGGTCCTCTCCCTGCCAAAGAAAGTTGCCGGGGGTGGCGGGCGCCACCGGGCGATGGAAGTCGTTTACTGGGCGAAACCGGAAGGAATCAGATGCCCGGGAGAGCAGCGCCGAAGTTGGCGGCGGTGCTGCTGGCGTCATCCTCGGCCGCGGTGTAACCCTTGGTGGTCACACCCATCACGTCGAGCATGTTGATGAGCTCGTTGATGACCTTCTTGAACGACATTTCCCAGCTGTCCATCGCCTGGTTGAAGCCGTTCGATGCCTGGCCCGTCCAGGACGCCTGCAGGGTCCCCATCTGGGTGTTCACGGCCTGCAGCTGGCCGGTGAACTCCTGCGCCTTGTTGGAGAACTCCTGGGCAGCACGCTGCATGCCCTCTTCACTGGTTTGCACGTTCGGCATCGTCACAGCCGTACTCCTCACGTCGGGTGCCGACGGCTCGGTTGGCGCCGTCCGGCGTTGCGTGCCGCCTGGCAGAGAAGAGCCGTCTGCCGTGGGCAGTGAAGAGTCTTGATGACGCAGGTACGGGAAGGACAACCCGAACCGCATCCCATGTCCGAACACCCGCCCAAGACTGCACTGCTTTTCTCGCCGGCCCGGGTCCGGCAGGCCACGGAAGCGGCCATGGGGAAGACTCGCTGCACGTTTTTGCCCTGAGAACCGCGAGGGTCTTCCGCCCGGACCCCGGAGCGTCTTCACTGACCAATCAACGTGAAGGGGGCGGGGTGGATGAACTTCAACGATCGCATCGAGAGCCTGTTCGAGAGCTACCAGCAGCAGCGCAACAGCCTCACCGAGCTGCAGGAGAAGATGCGGGCCCTGACAGCCACCGCCACCTCACCACGCCGTGAGGTAACCATCACGGTCGGTCAGAACGGTGTCATGACGGACATCAAGTTCCCGACCGGCGCGCACAAGCGACTCACCCCGGTCGACCTCACCGAGCTCATCATGACCACGTACGCCGAGGCGAAGGAGGACGTGATGCAGCAGGCTGCGGCCACCCTCGCGCCGATGCTCCCGGACGGCATGGACGCCCAGGCGCTGGTCCGCGGCACCGCCGGCACCGACGCCTTCCTGCCGAAGGAGCCACGTATGGTCACCAGCGTCCGCGAGATGCTCACCCAGGCCCGGACCGAGCAGTGACCCGGCCCATCGGTCAGCTCTGGGTGAACCCGGACGGCGTCATCGCGACCGGCGAGGCGTACGAGCAGCAGGTCCAGCTCTACGAGCGTTATGTGGAGCAGCTCACCCTGCTGCGCGAGCGGTACGGCAAGGCCTGGGGCGACGACGACATGGGCAAGGCGTTCTCGGACAAATTTCTGAAAGGGCTCGACAACCTCGACTCGTTGATCGGTGGCGTCAAGGGCACCCTGAACTACACCGCCGAGGGGCTGCGCGAGAGCGGAAAGATGTACCGCGACGTCGACGAGGGCGCCCGGGAAGCCGGCGAGAAGATGGCGCGCGACTTCGAGGAGGACCTGTCCGGCCCCCCGCTCGCACTCCGGAGCGTGAACGCCAGCGAGACGACCGGGTTCCAGAGCGATGAGCTGACGCCTCTGCAACCCGCGTACGCCGTCGAACGGGCGCGGATCACGCCGGCCCTCAGGGTCGAGGGCGAGCAGCTCTTCATGAAGAGCGAGCGCAGGGAGGCCGAGGCGTTCGCGGAACCCCTCCAGCCGACCACGAGCATGCAGTACGGCATCCGCGCGCGGGGCGAGCTGCTGACCCCGCAGCAGGAGGGCACGCCCGCCGAACCGATGCACCGGCTCGAACCGGCCCGCGCCACCGAGCCGCTGAGCCCGCTGATGCCCGCGTACGCGTCGATGCCGGCGTCCATCACCCCGGCGATGCCGGCCATCTCGTCCTACATGGCCACCTCCGAGTATGCGACCGCGTACGTCGGCGGCCAGCCGTTGCCGCAGGGGTACCAGCTGCAGGCGCTCAACACGTTCGAGGACGGCACCGCCCGCATCGACGCCAACATGTACGAGTCCGTGACCCCGCTGGCCGGCACCCCGGTCACCACTCCGGACGGGCGGCCCCTCGACCCCGAGGGCCGGCAGTTCTTCGTGGTCAAGGACAACCCGGCCGTCAACCCCGCCGCACCCGGCTACCAGCCACTCGTCATCTCCTACTCGGCGGATGGCACGCCTGTCCCGCTGGTCTGATCCGCTGAGCGCCGTCGACCATGCCTGATTTCCACATACCCAACGACCCTGAGTGGCAGTGGGCGTACGACGCCATCCTGTACACGGTCGGTGAGCAGTTCCCGGAAGCCGATCCGACCGCCCTGCGCGCCATGGGCGACGAGCTGTACAACTTCTCCAGCACCCTGCTGAACGGCATGTCGACCACGGCGGGCCTCGGGTCGATCCTGTCCAACAGCCTCGAGGGCCCGGCGGCCATTGCGTTCAGCGAATACCAGCTCGGCATCACCAAGTACGTCCCGAGCGGCGTGGACATCTCCAACGTGCTGGGCGGCGCGGCGTACAACTTCGCTCTCGACTCGGAGTCCACGCAGTACAACATCGTGATCGCGGCCTTCACCCAGGTCGTCGAGATCGCGATCGCCATGGCCAGCGGCTTCGGTGCGGCGGCGGTGCCCGCGCTGATCACGATCGGCCGGCAGGTCGTCCAGGAACTCATCAACTTCCTGCAGATGCGCCTGCGCAACATGCTGCTGCGCATGCTGTTCGAGGGCATCGAGGAGGGCCTCGAGGAGGTGTGGCAGGGCCTCGCCGCCCAGCTCACCCAGATCGCCGAGGGCAACCGCACCAAGGTCGACTACAAGGACCTGGCCATCTCGTTCGCCGGTGGTCTCTTCATCGGCGCGGGCGTCGCCGGTGTCCACCAGATCGCGGGGAAGTTCTACCCCAAGGTCAACAAGAACATGTACAGCCAGGAAACGCTGTCGGCGCTGGCGGAGACCCTCTTCGAGGGCCTCTTCATGCTGATGCTCAAGGGCGACTTCAACCCCCTCGCCACCTTGTCGTCCTCCATCATCGGCGGCATGGCCCACCAATGGGCCGACGAGTTCGGCAAGTCGTTCGGCCCTCCGGTGGCCGGCAACCACAACCTCCCCCCACTGGTCTTCAACAACCAGGTACACAATCCGCCGCCGGCCGCGGGAGCAGAGAAACCCCCACCCGGGTACGAGAAGCCGCCGCCCGGCTCCGGCCAGACACCACCCGGCTCCGGCGAGACACCACCCGGCTCGGGCCAGACACCGCTCCCCGGCAGCGAGAACCCCCCGCCGTACAGCGAGACCCCTCCGCCGTACAGCGAGACTCCCCCGCCCGCCGTCGCCGGCCCAGCGCCCGCCGGCGAAGCGCCGCCGCCCTACAGCGAGACGCCGCCGGTCTCCGCCGGCCCGTCCCCTCCCCGTCCCAGCAGCGAGAACAACACCGTCTGGGACGAAATGGCCGAGGCCGGCCGCGGCGGCAGGCCCTTCCCGGAGGTCACCACCCCCGCGCCGGTTCCCTCGCCCGTCAGCAACCCCACGCCGGCCCCCGTCAATGGCCCGACGCCCGCCACCACACCCGCACCCGCTCCGGCTCCTGCCCCAGCTCCGGCGCCCACCCCTGCCCCAGCACCAGCACCGGTCCCTGCACCAGCTGCAGCTCCGGCTCCGGCTCCTGCCCCTGCACCAACTCCCGCAGCCGCACCTGTGGGGCAGGAGCAGGGCTTGCCGGGCTTCGAAACCGCTCCGGCACCGGTAGATGCGCAGAACCCCGCCCCTGCGCCCGCCCCCGTCGAGGCGCAGACGCCAGCCCCGGGCACCGCTCAGACGCCCACCCCGGGCAACGCGACGCCAGCCCCGGGCAACGCTCAGACGCCCACCCCGGACAGTGCACAGACGCCGCTACCAGGACAGACGCAGAACCCGGCACAGAACCCGGGTCAAGAGCAGAACCCGGCACAGACACCGGTCCAGAACCAGAGTCCGGGCCAAACACCGCCTCTCACCCCAGCGCCCCAAACCGTCGCGCCTCCGGACACGGCTCCCGTGACCGAGGTCAGGCCGGCACCCAGCTCGACCGCCCCGACTCCGAACACCACGACGCCTGGCGCAACCACGGCCGATCCGTCACCCACAACGGTCCAGCCACCCATCACAGTCCAGCCACCCACTGCAGTTCAGCAACCCACTGCTGCCCAGCCACCGACGACAGTTCAGCCACCCACCGCTGTCCAGCAACCCGCTGCTGCCCAGCCACCGACGACGGTCCAGCCACCGACGACAGTTCAACCACCCACCGCAGTTCAGCAACCCACTGCGGTCCAGCCACCCACCACAGTCCAGCCACCCGCCGCAGTTCAGCAACCCGCTGCTGCCCAGCCACCGACGACGGTCCAGCCGCCGACGAACACCGTTGCTCCGGTCCCACCGCAGGCACCCGCGCTGCCCGAGGCCGGCTCGAACACCACCACGCCGAGCATCGCGACTCCGCCCGCCGCGACGCCGGTCGTCTCCAGCCCGGACAGTGTGGTCAGCACAACGCCGAACACAGTCGCTCCTGTCACGAACGCACCGACCGGCAACACACCGGGCACCGTCCCCGGCAACCAGCAGCCGGGGCCGGCCCGCGGCCCGGAGTCCGCCGGCCCCGCCACCACGACCTCGCCCGGCGGCCGTCCCGCACCGGGTGACCTCCCGCCGCTGAACACCGCGGTTCCCCCGGCGACCGCGGACGTGTCGCCGCTGACCGATCCCGTCGACCTCGGCGACTTCGTGGTCTCGCCGGTCGCTCCCGAGACCTCGGACACCGTCCCCGTAGCCGCGGAGCCCACGCCGCAACCCGCGGCGGAAGCGCAACCAGCCACCGACACGCAGCCAGAACCGGAGACACGGCCGGAACCGCGACCGGAAACGGAGACACGGCCGGAACCGCAGCCCGCGGCGGAGACACGACCGGAACCCGCCACGGAGACGCGGGCGGCCGGACGCAACGACCAGGCGGCCCCGGGCCCGGTGGCCGGCGAGGGCATCCGCATGGGTATCGACACCCAGCCGGACCCCGCTCCCCCGACGGTGATCGAGAAGACCGACACCCGCCGCAAAGTTCTGCTCGTCCTCGACGAGAGTGGCCATGGGCTGGGCGGCGTCCCGGTCTTCAACATGGAGCTCGCGCGCGGCCTCGCGCAGAACCACGACGTGACGGTCCTGACCGTCAACGACCGCGGCGACTACGACCAGGCCGTGGCTCAGCAGCAGCACGGTACGGACAATGTCGTCAACATTCCCGCCACTCCCGACCAGCGGGGGCTGGAGGGCCGGGACCGGCTCGCCGCGCTGGCCGGGCAGCCCACCCCTCCCCCCGGCCTCGAGACCAGCTACGACATGGTCATCGGGCACTCACGCTTCTCCGGCCCGGCGACCGAGACGATGCGGAACAACTGGTTCCCCAACGCCCGCCTTGTGCATTTCCTGCATACCAGCCCGGTGCGCCTGGACGTCGTCAAGGCGGGGCCCGACGTCACCCCCGGGGACCGTGCCAAGGGCGGCCGAAAGGCGAACCAGGAACGCGGGGTCATGCCGAAGGCCGACCTCGTCGTCGGTGTCGGCGACATGCTGACGCATGAGGCGAACCGCCTGTCGCAGCAGCTCTTCCACGTTCCGGCGCTGCACTCGCTGACCCCGGGCACCGAGGTCGGGCCGGCCCGCCCGCCGCGGCATTACGAGCCCGGTGACGAGATCACCCTGCTGCTCTCCGGCCGGGCCACCGACCCGATCAAGGGGGTCGAGAGCGCGGTACGTGCCGTCGGGCAGGCGCGCGCTGCCGGCGTACCCGTCAAGCTGGTCATCCGCGGCGGGCCGAAGCCGTCCGATGAGGCCGCGTTCCAGCAGTGGTCCGATTTCGCGGCCCAGCACGGCAACGGTGGCGTCGAACTGCGACCCTTCGTCTCCGATCCGGCCGAGCTTCAGCGGGACCGCGAGCAGGCCGACGCCGTGGTCATGACCTCGCTGCACGAAGGTTTCGGCCTGGTCGCCACCGAGGGCGCCGGCATGGGCATCCCGGTGCTGGTCAATCAGGAGAGCGGCGCGGCCGGGTTCTTCCAGCAGCTCGGCCACGACAACAGTGTGGTCCCGTCCACCGCCGACCCCGACCAGGCCACGCAGGCGTGGACGCAGGCCATCACCGACCTGCACGCCACCATGAACGACCGGGTGCAACAGGCGCAGCAGTTGCGCGACCAGCTCACACAATTCACCTGGTCGGACGCGGCGCAGTCCATGGTCGACGCCGCCATGCACACTCCCGCGCCGAGCCGGACGCCGCTCGCCAACCGGTTCGGTGACCGTTACTTCGGTGATGTCAGCCGGCAGGGCCCGGCCGGCACGGCCGAGATCAACGCGCAGCGCCGGAATTGGCGCGCCGACAGTTACTGGAGTGGCGCCGAGCCCTACCCGGGACCGACCGAGACCGACAGCCCGGTGGCCATCAGCCGTACGGAGACGGCTCCCAACGTCATCACCACCAGCTCGGAGATCGGCGCTTCGGCGGCCCACCGGCAGAACTCGGCCCCGCTGCCGCCCATCCTCGAGGACGAGAGCAGGGTCACGGAGAGCCCGACAGCGGAAAGCCCGACAGTGGAAAGCCCGGTCAGCGATGACCCGGTCACCCTGAGCACCGGCAACGGGCCGGTGCCGGGTGTACGGAACCTGCGGCAGGGCCCGGACGGCACGTGGACCGCCGACGGCAAGCCGCTGGTGGTACGCCCGCTGCCCGGCGGCCGGCCCGGTATCGCGCTGGTCTCGGACCAGGACTGGGCCACCCTCGGCTCCCGGAACCTGTTGCCGCCCGGCGCGGCGCACGCGGTCGTGGTGCACGGCTCCGGCAACGAGGTGCACGCCCCGGTCCGTAACCCCGACGGCACCACCTCCACCGTCTCGCTCAACGCCCAGCAGCTCAGCGACATCGCCGGCCGGCCCGGGACGCCACAGGCACTCGTCTCCTGCCAGACCGGTTCGTTGTCGGGTGGCTTCGCGCACCGGTACGCCCAGGCGAACCGGAGCGACGTCCTCGCGCCGAGGTCCGACATCATCCTCGGCTCCGCCGCCGCCCCCGGACAGGTACTCACGGTCGGCGGCGAGTCCTGGCAACTCTACGAGCCCACCGGGATCGACGATGAGGGCTGGGACATCGTCAATGACGAGAAGGCCTACGACGGGATCTCCGCCGTCGCCCCGCCGGCGACGACGAAGGACGGCGTCGACCTGGCGGCTGCCCAGGTCCCGCCGTTCGCCGGCGCCGGCCGGGTCACCGACGACTACCAGCTGCAGCACGACCCGCAGGCACCACAACCCTTCAGCCGTACGTTCGCCGAGCCCCAGATCACCGACCGCGGCCCGGGCACCAGTCCCCGGTACGTCGTCGAGCGCCCGACCCGGTACGACGAGCACCCGCCGATGCGCGTCTCACCGGACGGCACGATGGCGGTCAACGCCACCCCGGGCGGACGCAAGAACGAGTTCTACACCACACCCGAGCGCCTCGCGGCGATGAACGAGCAGCTGCGCACCGTCGGCAGCGCGGCCACCCTGCGGCCCGTACCGGGGAACACGCTCCGGACCGGGAACGGCCCGCAGCTGGTCATGGTGGAGCCCGAGTTCGACCGGGCGATGCCCGCGGTGTGCCGGGACTTCGCGGCCGGCGTCATGGGTGGCGATCCCTCCCACGTCGTGCTGCGACCCGGTGGCCGTACGGATCCGGGCACCGCCCGGGCCATCCCGGTCACCGCCCAGGACGGCATGGAGGTCACCGGCGTCCATCATCTCGCCGCGGAGCTCGCCGGAGCGGCCCGCGACAACCGCGTGACCGATCTGACCACCAACCGCGCACGAGACGTGATGGGGCAGGACACCCGTAGCCAGGGTCGCAAGGACGGCGCACCCCGGCCCGGCCGCGACTACGGCTCGTCGGTGCACAGCAGCCCGGCCATGACCGACGCCGCTCAGGCGCTCGGTGTGAACCAGTTCGCCCGGGCCCAGGTCGGCGAGGCCTATCTGACCCAGTCGATCAGCGACCGGGGCACGGGGGCGGACGCCGCCTTCGACATCGACCATTCGTCCACCGGTTCGCCGGTCACCCGCGAGGCCGGCGTCTACGGCTACCACTTCGCGACCGTCGTGGCCGAGAGTGCCGACGGCGACATGCACGTGACCCTGGAGAACGAGCGTCCGGACATGTCCGTCGAGGACATGGCAGACCAGGCGCTGCGCCAGAACGTCGAGCACTACCTGGCGACCGGCGAGGCCGATCCCAAGGACCAGCCGTACTACGACAGGCTGGCGCCCCTGCTCGACGATCCGGACGCCTTCCACCGGGAGGCCACGGTTCCGCGACTGCAGCTGCTCAACGATTCGCCCCAGGTCGTCCGGCACGAGGATCTCTGGCATTTCCAGGTCTTCGGCAACACCCCGGACGAGTCGCACTTCGCGGCGCAGCAGGAGTCGCCCTACTTCGTCAATCCGCTCACGACGGTCGTCGTCGGCGGGCACGGCTCCCGTACGGCCAAGGTTGATTTTGCTCCTGGTTCCACCACCGTGGATCCGGACACGAGGGAGCTGCGTTCGTTCGTCAAGTCCGCGGGCAAGGTGGCGGCCTGGCGGGACAAGCAGGGTCTGCCGCCGCCCGCGATCCGGGTGGAGAGCGGCGCGAACGGGCGCGGTCTGGTCCGGCTGCTGCCGGAGGGTTTCCCGTCGGCACACGCCACCCAGGTCGGCCGGCAACGGTCCGATGCGGTCCAGGACGCCTTGCACGAGCGTCTGCGCACCATCAACCGCCCGGCCAGCCAGATTCCGATCGAGGCCGTCTCACGTGGCCGCGTCTCCGTTCCCGGTACCGGCACAGCGGCGCAGAATCGCCGCAGCGCCCTGATCGATCTGCAGACCACACCTCCCGGCAGCCCGGTCCAGGGTCGCCCGGCGCTCGAGGTCCACGACTCGCCGCCGCCGCCGACGCAGGTGCCCGCGGGCATCGCCCTGATCGACGCGACCGATACCGAGAGCCTGGCCGCGGCCGACAGCCTCCGGGTGCGGCCCGACCAGTTCGCCGTGGTCGCGCACGGCACCCCGGCCGGCATCGTGGTGGACGGCCGGATCGTCACCGAACAGCAGCTGGCCGAGATGGTCGCGGCGGATCCCCGCGCGGCCGGTCGCGAGATCGTCATCCTCTCCTGCGACACGGGTGCGAGCCGGTACGCGGCACAGGTCGCGCGGCAACCGGGCGTCCGCGCGGCGGTTGCCCCGACCGAGTCGGCGTGGATCACCCGGGACGGCCGGGCGGTCACCATGGGCGTCACGGACGATTCCGTACGCCCGCAGCCGAACCCGGACCGTCCCGGCGCATGGGTCCGGCACACCGGTGGCGACTCCCCCACGGTCGAGCAGGTGGCCGGCGTCGAGTTGCCCGGCCCGAACACCCGCGAAACGGCCCCCACCGCCGGCGATCTGTACGGTGCGACCCGGTTCGCGCCGAAGAAGGAGCGGGTCAAGCTCGTCGACGACGAGGCGAAGGCGTTCACCAAGTCGTACGGTGGCGGTCAGTCCGGGCGTGCGGGGGACAACTTCCGGTTGCGTTTCGCCCGGGACAAACGGGCCGAGCGCGCCGCGCAGACGTTGAGCCATCTGAGTCTCCAGCTGCACGACTCCATCCGGGCGTTGCGTGACGCGTCCGGGAACCCGAACCTGCCCAAGGACCTCGAGGTCCAGGGCATGCTCATCAACAACCGGCTGGTCTTCGCCACCAACTTCAACGCCTCCGTCAACCTGGTGAAGAACGCCCAGCTCGACGACGATTCGTCGCCACTTCGGCAGCTGCTGTCCCTGCGGCAGAGCGACGCCAACCGCCGGGCCCACCTCACCAGCCAGGACGCCAACGAGTACGCGGACCGGCTGGACCGCAGCCACATCAAGGTGGAGGCGGCGTTCGACGGGCAGCGCCCGAGCGCCACCGCCGACGCGATGGAGGTCAACGACCACATCACGATCATCGACGCCGCACCGGGCAGCCAGCAGGGCCGCGACCGGCTCTACGACGTGCTGACCAGCGAGGACTACGACGGCGCCGCCATCCTGCTGACCCTCAACGACGCCGGCGACGGATCCGTGCACGCCGAGCAGAAGCTCCTCGCCGCGGTCCACAACGCCGGGCTCGACCCCGACGAGGACATCGACGGCACCCACCTCGTCATGGGCAAATACCGGCCCTGCCTCGGCTGTTCCGCTGCCCTGCACGAGTACGAGGCCTCGGGCTTCCCCGTCGACTTCGACCGCAACCACGGCAACTACTACACCGAGTCCGTCAAGTCCGCGATCGACCACCTGCCCTACTCCGCACAGAACCTGGCCTCCCACGTACGCGATGCGGGTGGCCGGCTGATGAGCGTCTCGGCCCTGTCCCGCCAGGCGCCCCCGCCGACCGCCACCGCCAACAACGGGCCCGAGGTGGTGATCCCGGCCTCGGAGGCGCCGATCCGCGGTTATGTCACCGCGTCGGACTCCGAGCCCGAGTTCTGGGACACCAAGAAGCAGTACACCTCGGTCAAACGCAACCTGGACATGACCACCAACAGCGGCGCCCGCAAACTCGGCACCGGCAAGGACAAGCCGTTCGCCCCCCGCGCCGCGCAACGCATCCTCAACCAGGAAGAACGCGACCTCCTAGCCAGCGTCAGGAAGAGCGGTGACCCCGACCTCATCGCCCAGCACTTCAAACACCAGTCCGCCCGCGGGGTCTCCAACGTCGAGATCTCCGAGGTCACCGGTTACAGCGCCGGGCAGGTCGGCAAGATCATCAATGACAAGGACGGCCACGAGAAACGCGACGGCCGCACCACCGTCAAGAAGCGCGTGGCCGAACGCAGCGGACGCACCGACACCGCCAGCACGAAAACCAAGACCAGCAGCTTCAAGAAACGCCCGCCACTCGACTCCGCCGGCCGCAAGGAACTGCACGCCGCGATCACCGGAAGCTTCCGCGACGCCTGGAAGAAGAACCAGAAGTCGCGGATCCGCGGCAGCTTCAAAGCCGGCCAACTGCCTGACACCACGAACCAGGCGCTGGCTGACCTGCGGCACCGCTACAACATCCAGAGCCTCGCTGACGAGTTGTTCATCCCCCGCAAGAGCCTGCAACAACATCTCGACAAGCGGTACGGCTCCGTCAACGAAACCGCCGTGAAGACCCGCGCACCGAGCCCGATGGACGTCGACATGTCCACCCGGGCGTCGAGCCCCGCCGACGTCAAGATGGAGTCGCCGGAACCCGACAGCTACTACGACGACACCCTGCAACGCCAGGTCGCCCTCCCACCGGACCCCGCGCCCTACCGAGTCACCCGGCCCGGAAGCTACGCGACATCGAGCGTTGCCACGCCCGCACGAACGATGCCGCAGGTCGCGGTCTCGCAGTTCCGGGTCAACATCCCACCGCCCGGCACCACCCGGATCGCCACCGACGACAACGGCAACCCGATCTACGCCAACACCCAGGGCCGCCAGTTCCACTTCAACACCGAATCCGGCACATGGACCTACTTCGACGACGACAACGATCAATGGCGTGACTACAGCACCGCCGACCCGAACCAGAAGGGCAAGAACACCCAGTGGGCCACCACCGCTCCCACCGAGTCCCATAACGAGACACCCACCGCCGAGCAGGTGCCCGCCGGGCTGATGCTGCTCGACCCCGCCGACACCGACAACATCAACGCCGCCACCACCTTCACCCCCCGCGACAACGAGTACGTCGTGTTCGCCCACGGCACCCCCGACGGTGTGGTGGTCGACGGCAAACTCGTCACCACCGAGCAACTCGCCCAGCTCATCACCGCCGACCCGCGCTCACACGGCAAGACCATCGTCACGATCAGCTGCGACCTGGGCACCGGCACCCAGCCGACGGACCTGGCCAACCAGCCCGGCATCACCGCGGTCATCGCACCCACCGGCACCGCCTGGATCACGCCGACCGGACGGGTCCTCACCACCGGCACCACCCCGGACAGCCCGGCGAACTGGCAGAAACACAGCGGCGGTCAGCCCCCGAAGGTCGAGACCTACTCCGGCCCGGAACTGCCCGGACCTGGTGCGACCCCCCGCTTGGTAGCGCCCGGTGATCTCGACGGCGCCGTGTCGTTCGTGTCGAAGCGGGACAAGGTCAAGCTGATCGACGGTGAGGCCAAGGAGTTCACCAAGTCGTACGGTGGTGGGCAGTACGGCCGTGCGGTCGACCGGTTCCGGCTGCGGTTCGCCCGCGACAAACGGGCCGAACGAGCCGCCCAGACGCTGAGCCACCTCAGCTTCCAGCTGCACGACACCATCCGCGCCCTGCGCGATGCCTCCGGCGACCCGGCGCTGCCCAAGGACCTCGAGGTCCAGGGCATGCTCATCAACAACCGGCTCGTGTTCGCCACCAACTTCAACGCCTCGATCGACCTGATCGAAGACGCCCGCCTGCCCCGCGACCTCGCACCGCTGGAAGGCCTGCTCAGCCTGCACCAGAGCGACGCCAACCGGCGCGCCAACCTCAACCGCCAGGACGGCGACGAGTACGCCGCCCGGATGGACCGCGCCGACCAGAAACTGCAGGCCGCCTTCGACGGGCACCGACCCAGCTCCACCGCGAACGCCATGCGCGCCAACACGTCGCTGCGCATCACGGACGCCGCTCCCCACACCACGCAGGGCCGCGACCGCCTCTACGACCTGCTCACCAGCGAGGAGCACGAGGGCGACGTCATCCTGCTCCGCCTCGGCGACGCCGGCAACGACTCGGTGCACGCCGAGCAGAAGCTACTGATGGCCGTACACAACGCCGACCTGGACCCCGACCGCGATATCCACGGCACCCACGTCGTCATGGGTAAGTACCGGCCCTGCCTGTGCTGCTCAGCGGCCCTGCACGAATACGAGTCCCAGGGCTTCCCGGTCGACTTCGACCGCAACCACGGCAACTACTACACCGAGTCCGCCAAATCAGTCGTCGACTACCTGCCCTACTCGGCCGACCGCATCGCCGCCCGGGTCCGTACCGCCGCCCAGCGCATGATGAGCGTGTCCGCGCTGTCGCGCCAGGCACCCCCGGCTCACGCCACCAACAACAACGGGCCCGAAGTGCAGATCCCGGTCGAGGAAGCCCCCAACCGGGGCTACGTCACCGCATCGGATTCCGAGACCGAGTACTGGGACAAGAAGAAGAAGTACGTCTCGGTCAAGCGCAACCTCGACATGACCACCAACAGTGGCGCCCGGAAAATGGGCACCGGCAAGGACAAGCCGTTCGCCCCGCGGGCCGCGCAACGCATCCTGAACCAGGACGAGCGTGACCTCCTGGTCCGCGTCAGGCAGAGCGGCAACCCCGAGCTGATCGCCCAGCACTTCAAACACCAGTCCGCCCGCGGGGTCTCCAACGTCGAGATCTCCGAGGTCACCGGCTACAGCGCCGGGCAGGTCGGCAAGATCATCAATGACAAGGACGGCCACGAGAAGCGCGACGGCCGCACCACCGTCAAGAAGCGGGTGGCCGAACGCAGTGGCCGCACCGACACCGCGAGCACGAAAACCACCAGCAGCAAATTCACGAAACGGCCGCCGCTCGACTCGGCCGGGCGTCGGGAACTGCACGCCGCGATCACGGGTAACTTCCGTGATGCGTGGAAGCGGAACCTGAAGTCCCCCGAGGGCACCTTCAAGGCGAGCCACCTGCCCGAGAGCACGAACCAGGCGCTGGCCGACCTGCGGCACCGGTACAACATCCAGAGCCTCGCCGACGAGTTGTTCATCCCGCGAAAGAGCCTGCAACAACACCTCGACAAGCGGTACGGCTCCGTCAACGAGGCCGCGGTGAAGACCCGCGCGCCGAGTCCTGAAGACGTCGACATGCGCGACCCCAGCCCCGACCCCGACAGCTACTACGACGAGACGTTGCGGCGCCAGGTCGCCCTGCCCCCGGACACCGCGCCCTACCGCGTCGCCTACCCTGACCCGTCCCGCCAGGCCGGACCCAGCCACTACCCGCGCCCGCTGCCTCAGCCACAGGTCGCCGCCCCCATCCCGCAGCAGAACATCGTCCCGGCCAACACCTACCCGATCAGCCCCGACTACTACGGCAACCCCCGCCGCGCCGACAACTACGGCAACACGTTCACCTACAACCCGCGTACCGGGCGCTGGGAACAGGACGAGCCTGAGTACGCAGGCAAGGGCAAGGGCCGGAGCACCCACTGGGCGGCGCCGACCACGCCCACCGGGTTCCACACCGCGGCCCCCACCCCGACCGAGGTGCCCGCCGGGCTGATGTTGCTCGACCCCACCGACACCGACAACATCAACGCCGCCCGGAACTTCACCCCGCGCGACAACGAGTACGTCGTGTTCGCCCACGGCACCCCGCAGGGTGTCGTCGTCGACGGCAAGACCGTCACCACCCAGCAGCTCGCCCAGCTCATCAACGCTGACCCGCGCTCCCACGGCAAGACCATCGTCACCATCAGCTGTGACCTGGGCGCCGGCACCCAACCCACCGACCTCGCCAACCAGCCCGGCATCACCGCGGTCATCGCACCCACCGGCACCGCCTGGATCACCCCCACCGGACGGGTCCTCACCACCGGCACCACCCCGGACAGCCCGGCGACCTGGCAGAAACACACCGGCGGCCAGCCCCCGAAGGTCGAGACCTACCCCGGCCCCGAACTCCCCAAGCCCGACGCCGAACCGACCCCGTTCACCCCGGCCGACCTCGACGGCGCCGTGTCGTTCGTGTCCAAGCGGGACAAGGTCAAGCTGATCGACGGTGAGGCCAAAGAGTTCACCAAGTCCTACGGCGGCGGACAGTACGGCCGCGCGGTCGACCGGTTCCGGCTGCGGTTCGCCCGCGACAAACGCGCCGAACGAGCCGCCCAGACGCTGAGCCACCTCAGCTTCCAGTTGCATGACACGCTACGAGCGTTGCGCGACGCCTCCGGGAACCCGAACCTCCCCAAGGACCTCGAGGTCCAGGGCATGCTCATCAACAACCGGCTCGTGTTCGCCACCAACTTCAACGCCTCGATCGACCTGCTCAAGAACGTCCGGCTGCCGCAGGGTGTGCCGCAACTGCAGAGCCTGCTCAGCCTCCAGCAGAGCGACGCCAACCGGCGCGCCAACCTCAACCGCCAGGACGCCGACGAGTACGTCAGCCGGATGGACCGCGCCGACCGCAAACTGCAGGCCGCGTTCACCGGGCAGCGCCCCAGCGCCACCGCCGACGCGATGGAGGCCAACGACCGCATCACGATCGTCGACGCCGCACCCGGCAGCCAGCAGGGCCGCGACCGCCTCTACGACCTGCTGACCAGCGACGACTACGACGGCGCGGCCATCTTCCTCAAACTCGACGAGTCCGGCGACGACTCGGTGCATGCCGAGCAGAAGCTGCTGATGGCCGTGCACAACGCCGATCTGGACCCGGACGAGGACATCGACGGCACCCACCTCGTCATGGGTAAGTACCGGCCCTGCCTGTGCTGCTCAGCGGCTCTGCACGAATACGAATCGCAGGGCTTCCCGGTCGACTTCGATCGCAATCACGGCAATTACTACACCGAGTCCGCCAAATCAGTCGTCGACTACCTGCCCTACTCGGCCGACCGCATCGCCGCCCGGGTCCGTACCGCCGCCCAGCGCATGATGAGCGTGTCCGCGCTGTCGCGCCAGGCAGCCCCGGCTCACGCCACGAACAACAACGGCCTCGAAGTACAGATCCCGGTCGAGGAGGCTCCGAACCGGGGCTATGTCACCGCGTCGGACTCCGATCCCGAGTCCTGGGACAAGAAGAAGAAGTACGTCTCGACCAAACGCAACCTCGACATGACCACCAACAGCGGCGCCCGCAAACTCGGCACCGGCAAAGACAAACCATTCGCCCCGCGCGCCGCGCAACGCATCCTCAACCAGGAGGAACGCGACCTCCTAGCCAGCGTCAGGAAGAGCGGTGACCCCGAACTCATCGCGCAGCACTTCAAATACCAGTCCGCCCGCGGGGTCTCCAACGTCGAGATCGCCGAGGCCACCGGCTACAGCCAAGGCCAAGTCGGCAAAATCATCAATGACAAGGACGGCCACGAAAAACGTGACGGCCGCACCACCGTCAAGAAGCGCGTAACCGAACGCAGCGGACGCACCGACACGGCCAGCACCAAAACCAAGAGCAGCAGCTTCACCAAACGCCCACCACTCGACTCGGACGGGCGTCGGGAACTGCACGCCGCGATCACCGGCAACTTCCGCGAAGCCTGGAAGAAGAACCAGAAGGCCTTCATCGGAAAGGGCACCTTCAAGCCCAGCCAGCTGCCCGACACCACCAACCAGGCGCTGGCCGACCTGCGGCACCGGTACAACATCCAGAGCCTCGCCGACGAACTGTCCATCCCGCGCAAGAGCCTGCAACAACACCTCGACAAGCGGTACGGCTCCGTCAACGAAACCGCGGTCAAGACCCGGGCGCCGAGCCCCGAAGACGTCGACATGCGCGACCCCAGCCCCGACCCGGACAGCTACTACGACGAGACGTTGCGGCGCCAGGTCGCCCTGCCCCCGGACACCGCACCGTACCGCGTCGCCTACCCCGACCCGTCCCGCCAGGCCGGACCCAGCTACCGCGCCCAGCCACAAAGGACCGCACCAGCGCCCCAGCCGCAGGTCGCCATTTCCTCGTGGGCGCAGAACCTCACCCCGGCCAACACCCACCCGATCAGCCCCGACTACTACGGCAACCCGCGCCGCGCGGACAACCAGGGCAACGTCTTCACCTACAACCCGAACACCGGGCGCTGGGAGCAGGACGAGCCCGAGTACGAAGGCAAGGGCAAAGGCAGAAGCACCCACTGGGCGGCCACCACCGCACCCACCGAGGTGCACTCCGAGGCCCCCACGCCGACCCAGGTCCCCGCCGGCCTGATGCTGCTCGACCCCACCGACACCGACAACATCAACGCCGCCCGGACCTTCACCCCCCGCGACAACGAGTACGTCGTGTTCGCCCACGGCACCCCCGACGGTGTTGTTGTGGACGGCAAACTCGTCACCACCGAACAACTCGCCGCGATGATCACCGCCGACCCGCGCTCCCACGGCAAGACCATCGTCACGATCAGCTGCGACCTCGCCGCCGGCACCCAGCCGACAGACCTCGCCAACCAGCCCGGCATCACCGCGGTCATCGCACCCACCGGCACCGCCTGGATCACCCCCACCGGACGGGTCCTCACCACCGGCACCACCCCGGACAGCCCGGCGAACTGGCAGAAACACAGCGGCGGCCAGCCTCCCACGGTCGAGACCTACCCCGGCCCGGAACTGCCCGGACCTGGTGCGACCCCCCGCCCGGTAGCGCCCGGTGATCTCGACGGCGCCGTGTCGTTCGTGTCGAAGCGGGACAAGGTCAAGCTGATCGACAGTGAGGCCAAAGAGTTCACCAAGTCCTACGGCGGCGGCCAGTACGGCCGCGCGGTCGACCGGTTCCGGCTGCGGTTCGCCCGCGACAAACGGGCCGAACGAGCCGCCCAGACGCTGAGCCACCTCAGCTTCCAGCTGCACGACACGATCCGTGCCCTGCGCGACGCTTCCGGTGACCCGGCGCTGCCCAAGGACCTCGAGGTCCAGGGCATGCTCATCAACGGCCGGCTCGTGTTCGCCACCAACTTCAACGCCTCGGTCGATCTCGTCGCACGCGCCCGCATCTCCGGACAGACCGGTGTGCCGCCCTTGCGGAGCCTGCTGTCCGTGCAACAGTCCGACGCCCGGCGTCGCGCCAACCTGACCACCCAGGACGCCGACGAATATGCCGGCCGCATGGAACGCAGCCGTACCAAGGTGGAAGCAGCCTTCGACGGGGTGCGCGACAGCTCCACCGCCCGCGCCATGCAAGCCAACACCAGTATCCGCGTTGTCGACGCCGCACCCGCGACGACGGCCGATCGACAGCATCTACGCAACCTGCTGACCGGCCCGGACCACCGGGGGGCGGCGATCCTGCTCCGGCTCGGCGACGCCGGCAACGACTCGGTGCACGCCGAGCAGAAGCTGCTGATGGCCGTACACAACGCCGACCTGGACCCGGACCGCGATATCCACGGCACCCACCTCGTCATGGGCAAATACCGGCCCTGTCTGTGCTGCTCAGCCGCCTTGCACGAATACGAGTCCCAGGGCTTCCCCGTCGACTTCGACCGCAACCACGGCAACTACTACACGGAATCCGCCACCTCGGTCGTCGACTACCTGCCGTACTCGGCCGACCGCATCGCCGCCCGGGTCCGCGCCGCCGCCCAGCGCATGATGAGTGTGTCCGCCCTCTCGCGCCAGGCACCTCCGGCCCACGCCACGAACAACAACGGGCCTGAGGTACAGATCCCCGTCGAGGAAGCACCCAACCGGGGATACGTCACCGCATCGGATTCCGAGACCGAGTACTGGGACACCAAACGCCAGTACGTCACCAGCAAACGCAACCTCGACTTCGCCACCACTAGCGGCGGCCGCAAGATGGGCACCGGCAAGGACAAGCCGTTCGCCCCTCGCGCCGCCCAGCGAGTACTGAGCCAGGACGAACGTGACCTCCTGCTCCGCGTCAGGCAGAGCGGTGACCCCGAACTGATCGCCCAGCACTTCAAACACCAGTCCGCACGTGGCGTCGCCAACGTCGAGATCGCCGAGGCCACCGGTTACAGCGCCGGGCAGGTCGGCAAGATCATCAACGACAAGGACGGCCACGAGAAGCGCGACGGCCGCACCACCGTCAAGAAGCGGGTGGCCGAGCGCAGCGGACGCACCGACACCGCCAGCGTCAAAACGACCAGCACCAGCTTCAAAAAGCGACCCCCACTCGATGATGCGGGTCGTAAGGAACTGAACAAGGCCATCACCGGCAGCTTCCGCGATGCCTGGAAGAAGAACCAGAAGTCGCTGATCCGCGGCAGCTTCAAGGCCGGCCAACTGCCCGACACCACCAATCAGGCCCTGGCCGACCTGCGATACCGCTACAACATCCAGAGCCTCGCCGACGAACTGTTCATCCCCCGCAAGAGCCTGCAACAACACCTCGACAAGCGGTACGGCTCCGTCAACGAAGCAGCCACCAAGGCCGCCGCATCGACGCGCGCACCGAGCCCCGAAGACGTCGACATGCGCGACCCCAGCCCCGACCCCGACAGCTACTACGACGAGACGTTGCGGCGCCAGGTCGCCCTGCCCCCGGACACCGCTCGTTACCGGGTGGCGCACCCCGACCCGAGCCGCCAGGCCGGCCCCAGTACCTACACCCAGCCGCGCCGCACCGCACCCGCGCCCCAACCGCAGGTCGCCATCTCGTCGTGGGCGCAGAACATCACCCCGGCCAACACCCACCCGATCAGCCCCGACTACTACGGCAACCCGCGCCGAGTGGACAACCAGGGCACCATCTTCACCTACAACCCGAACACCGGGCGCTGGGAACAGGACGAGCCCGAGTACGAAGGCAAGGGCAAGAGCACCCAGTGGGCCGCCCCGGGCACCCCCACGGAATCCCACGCCGAGACGCCCACCGCCGAGCAGGTCCCGGCCGGGCTGATGCTGCTCGACCCCACCGACACCGACAACATCAACGCCGCCCGGAACTTCACCCCCCGCGACAACGAATACGTCGTCTTCGCCCACGGCACCCCCGACGGTATCGTCGTCGACGGCAAACTCGTCACCACCGAGCAACTCGCCCAGCTCATCACCGCCGACCCGCGCTCGCACGGCAAAACCATCGTCGCCATCAGCTGCGACCTCGCCGCCGGCACCCAGCCGACGGACCTTGCCGACCAGCCCGGCATCACCGCGGTCATCGCACCCACCGGCACCGCCTGGATCACCCCGACCGGACGGGTCCTGACCACCGGCACCGACCCGAGCAGCGCCGCGACCTGGCAGAAACACAGCGGCGGCCAGCCACCCACGGTCGAGACCTACCCCGGCCCCGAACTGCCCAAGCCCGGCGCCGCCCCGACCCCGTTCACCGCGGCCGATCTCGACGGTGCCGTGTCGTTCGTGTCGAAGCGGGACAAGGTCAAACTGATCGACGACGAGGCGAAGGCGTTCACCAAGTCGTACGGTGGTGGGCAGTACGGCCGGGCAGTCGACCGCTTCCGGCTGAGGTTCGCCCGCGACAAACGTGCCGAACGC
Source organism: Actinoplanes sp. NPDC051494 (assembly GCF_044454705.1). Lineage (NCBI taxonomy): Bacteria > Bacillati > Actinomycetota > Actinomycetes > Micromonosporales > Micromonosporaceae > Actinoplanes > Actinoplanes sp. NPDC051494. The sequence goes on along the minus strand of NZ_JBITDZ010000006.1, from coordinate 258,611 downwards.
GCCGCTCAGACGTTGAGCCACCTCAGCTTCCAGCTGCACGACACCATCCGCGCCCTGCGCGACGCCTCCGGCGACCCGACCCTGCCCAAGGACCTCGAGGTCCAAGGCATGCTCATCAACAACCGGCTCGTGTTCGCCACCAACTTCAACGCCTCGATCGACCTGATCAGAAACGTCCGGCTGCCGCAGGGTGTACCGGCGTTGCAGGGCCTGCTCAGCCTGCAGCAGAGCGACGCCAACCGGCGCGCGAACCTCAACCGCCAGGACGGCGACGAGTACGCCGCCCGGATGGACCGCGCCGACCGGAAGCTGCGGGCCGCGTTCGCCGGGCAACGCCCGAGCTCCACCGCGAACGCCATGCGCGCCAACACCCGGATCGTCATCGCCGACGCCGCACCCGCCGGCGCCCAGGGCCAGGACCGGCTGGCCGACCTGCTGACCAGCGACGACTACGACGGCGCGGCCATCTTCCTCAAACTCGACGACGCCGGCAACGACTCCGTACACGCCGAGCAGAAACTGCTCATGGCCGTGCACAACGCCGGCCTGGACCCCGACGAGGACATTCACGGCACCCACCTGGTCATGGGTAAGTACCGGCCCTGCCTCGGCTGCTCCGCCGCCCTGCACGAGTACGAGGCCGCGGGGTTCCCGGTCGACTTCGACCGCAACCACGGCAACTACTACACCGAGTCCGCCAAATCAGCGGTCGACTACCTGCCCTACTCAGCGCAGAACCTCGCCGGCCGCGTCCGGGCCGCCGCGCAACGCATGATGAGTGTTTCCGCACTCTCCCGCCAAGCACCGCCCGCCCACGCCACGAACAACAACGGCCCCGAGGTGCAGATCCCGGTCGAGGAAGCACCCAACCGCGGTTACGTCACCGCGTCGGACTCCGAGACCGAGTTCTGGGACACCAAACGCCAGTACGTCTCGACCAAGCGCAACCTCGACATGACCACCAACAGCGGCGCCCGCAAACTCGGCACCGGCAAGGACAAGCCGTTCGCCCCCCGCGCCGCCCAACGCATCCTCAACCAGGACGAACGCGACCTCCTCCTCAGGGTCAAAGAGAGCGGTAACCCCGACCTCATCGCCCAGCACTTCAAATACCAGTCCGCCCGCGGCGTCGCCAACGTCGAGATCGCCGAGGCCACCGGATACACCGCGGGGCATGTCGGCCGGATCATCAACGACAAGGACGGCCATGAAAAACGCGACGGCCGCACCACGGTCAACAAGCGGGTGGCGGAACGCAGTGGACGCACCGACACGGCGAGCACCAAGACCAAGAGCAGCAGTTTCAAAAAGCGGGCACCGCTCGACTCGGCCGGCCGCAAGGAACTCCACGCCGCGATCACCGGCAGCTTCCGTGACGCCTGGAAGAAGAACCAGAAGTCACTGATCCGCGGCACGTTCAAAGCCGGCCAACTGCCTGACACCACGAATCAGGCCCTGGCTGACCTGCGGCACCGCTACAACATCCAGAGCCTCGCCGACGAGTTGTTCATCCCGCGCAAGAGCCTGCAACAACACCTCGACAAGCGGTACGGCTCCGTCAACGAAACCGCCGTCAAGACCCGGGCACCGAGCCCTGAAGACGTCGAGATGCGCGACCCGAGTCCCGACCCGGACAGCTACTACGACGAGACCCTGCAACGCCAGGTCGCCCTCCCACCGGACACCGCCCGCTACCGCGTGGCCCAGCCGGGGCAGAGCTACGCCAGCTCCAGCCAGTCCTCCCGGCCGCAGGTCGCCATTTCCTCCTGGGCGCAGAACCTCGTACCCGCCGGCACCCACCCCATCAGCCCCGACCGATACGGCAACCCTCGCCGCGCCGACGACTACGGCAACACGTTCACCTACAACCCCGGCACCGGACGCTGGGAACAGGACGAACCCGAGTACGAGGGCAAGGGCAAGGGCAGAAGCACCCACTGGGCAGCATCGACCCCGCCCACCGAGACACATACCGAACCCCCCGCACCCACCCAGGTGCCGGCCGGGCTGATGCTGCTCGACCCCACCGACACCGACAACATCACCGCCGCCCACAAATTCACCCCGCGCGACAACGAATACGTCGTGTTCGCCCACGGCACCCCCGACGGTGTTGTTGTGGACGGCAAACTCGTCACCACCGAACAACTCGCCGCGATGATCACCGCCGACCCCCGCTCGCACGGCAAAACCATCGTCACCATCAGCTGCGACCTCGCCGCCGGCACCCAGCCGACAGACCTCGCCGACCAGCCCGGCATCACCGCGGTCATCGCACCCACCGGCACCGCCTGGATCACCCCCACCGGACGGGTCCTCACCACCGGCACCACCCTGGACAACCCTGCGGTCTGGCAGAAGCACACGGGAGGCCACCCTCCGACGGTCGAGACCTACCCCGGCTCCGAACTCCCCCGGCCGGGCACCAGCCCGCGCCCGGTCGAGCCCGGCGATCTCGACGGTGCGGTCGAGTACCACCCCGACGAGAAGCCGCGATCCGTGCAGGACATCCTCTTCGACGCCAAGCTGCGTTATCTGGCCGAGGCCAGTGAGTTCGAGCACCGCCTCGGCGGCTACCTCGCCGAGCGCCAGGACGTCCGGGACGAGGTCGCGAAGGTGCTGCAGGCGGCCTGGGACAAGGTGCCGCGACGCCTGCGCCCGATCGTGGGCGAGCGCGACCCCGGTCTGGTCGGGTCGACCGACGGGACGAACCCCTATGCGGCCAACGCGGACACCGTCAGGAACGGTTCGTTCCGCGAGCAGATGACCCTGCTGTGGTCCATCGCGCGCAACGAGGTGCTGGCCGACAAGCTGGGTGAGGTCCCCCGCCACCCGGACCTGGTCGCCGAGCGCGAGTTCCGCCGCCAGACCCCCGACGACCGGGCCCGGCACGTCCTGGCCGGCCGCAAGGACCTCACCGCGCAGGAGCGGGCCGCCGCGATCGCGGCGACCGAGGACCGGCTACGGACCGAGCAGACCCCCGATGCCGTACGTCCGCCGCTCACCGACCGCGAGCGGGCACACGCGATCGACGAGCACGGCCGCCTGAAGTGGCTCGCGCCGGACAAGCAGATGCACATCGCGCTGACCGCCGGCCTGCACCGCGACGCCGAGCAGACCGGGGGCATCGTGCGTACCGGCACCTCGGGGTCCGCCCACCTCGTGCTGGGACTGGCCCAGCGGATGCGCGACCAGTGGGGCGTACCCGTGGACCTGCCCACCCTGCAGCTCGCGCTCATGGCGTTCCTGGTCCCGACCGACACCCACAGCGTGCACGAGGTCATGTCGGCCGGCCGGCTGACCGACCCGGCCCTGACCTACGACGACAGCTGGACCCGGTACCGCTCGCTGCCGCTGCTCAGCGAGGCGGAACTGCGCGAGAACGTGGCGGTCGGGGGGCGCTTCCCCGACGAGCTCGCCTACGAGGAGCTGCTCGCCTACCAGGGACCGGCGCGGGACCGGGTGGAGACCGGCCCCGTCCGGACCATGAGCGACCTGGTCCGGCAGCTCGACTCGCTGGACTCCTTCTTCGCCGATGACGGCGACGACGACGACGACCAGCAGATGCGCGATCTGGTCGCCAAGCTGGACAGTCTGGACTCGTTCTTCGAGGAGACGACCGTCGAGGAACTGGCGGCGACCGACCGGGCGATCGGGGCCGCGATCGAGCGTCTGGACGCGGCGGTCGCCGGGCAGCCCACGCCGGCCGGCGCGCACCCGGTCCGGATGTTCGCCATGCTCGGCGTCGCGGAGGATCTCGTCGACAACGCGAAGGCGTTGGCCGACCGGGCCATCGGCGTCCTCGCGGAGGCCGTCCAGGACGCCGGCGGCCGGCTCGACCCCGGGATCCGCGCCGCCCTGACCGCCCGCACCGAGGCGGCGCTGGCCACCGTCCAAGCCGCGGAGGAGCGCAACCGTCAGGTCCTCGCCGCCCTGCACGCGCGCTTCGACACCGACCGCCGCTCCGGCTGGCGGGCGTTCGGCCCCCAGGCGGCCACGCCGGCAGGCCCACAAGTAGGCCCACAGGCAGGCCCGCAGGCGGCCACGCCGGCAGCCCCGCGCGTGACCGGGCAGGCGGACCCGAGGGCGTTCCGGCCCGTCGACGTGCTCCCGTCGATCCCGGAGGACACCCCGGTCCGCACCCGCCGGCCGCTGGACATCAATGTGCTGCCCAGCGTCCCGGAGGACGGCGAGTTCAGCCCGGAGCCCGGGGACGACCGGCCGAACCCGCTCACCGTCCGCAACAACCTGCCCGCCTACCTGCGCGACAGCCGCAGCCTGGGCCTGGCCAAGCAACTCGGCGCCACCGGGAACGTGGACCTGCGCAAGCCGTTGACCGCGATGCTGCCGGGTCTGGACCCCGAGACCAGGAACATGATCCAGAACCTGGCCGAGGCCGGCGTCGCGCCGTTCCTCGGCGAGGGTCACCCGTTCCCGGTCACCGTGGACGGGGAGCCGGCCGAGCTGGTGGTCCGGGCCGTCTTCGACTGGTACGCGATGGAGCTCGGCGACGACTCGACGGAATCCGGCAAGGTGTCGACCAGGACCGCGCGCAAGGACAGCCGCACCGCGACCACGTCGGTGGACCACGCGGCCGAGGCCCGCGCCGCGTTCAGCGCCATGCCGCCGTTCGTCGCCGACCTGGCCGTGCAGCTTCCCGCCGGGGCGAGCGAGACCGAGGTCGCCGGGCGGGACACCGAGTTCACCCAGTCGTCGACCGTCGAGGTCGACAACGGTCTCGAGACCAGGGTGCCGGTCCGCTTCGTGCTCTCGGTACGCAAGGCGGACGGGACACCCGTGGGTCAGCACGACGGCGCCGACATGGTGAGCGAGGCGGTCGCCACGGTCCGCGTACCCACCGGGTTGAAGGGTCCGGTCGGCACCGCACCGGCGCTCGGAGCGGCACCACCGCGCCGGTTCGGGGTGGAGAGCGCCACCTCCCGCCCGGCCGGCGGCAGGACGTTCTTCGAGCAGGTCGCCGAGCTGCTGCCGCCGGAAGTGACCGCGGTCGGCGCACCGGGACGCGAGACGCTGCAGAAATTCCTGGACGACGCGAACCTGGCGGCGGCGCTGCCCACCATGGTGGCCTGGGACGGCGACACCCGGCCCGAGGCGGGCTGGGTCACCTCCGAGGCGCTGCTGCACGGGCCCCGGCACGGGCGCGACCGGCTGCACAAGGCCCGCGACGAGGCTGTGCAGATCCGGCTCGTGCCACGCCGCGCCCAGGTCACCGACCTGGTCGGAGCGGCCACGCACACCGACTCGCTGACCCGCAGCGGCGAGGACAAGGACGCGAACACCGCCGCCCGTACGGTCGGGTTCTCCACCATGGCCGGCGTCGGCACCGAGGCCGCCCCGGTCAAGTTCATCGTCGGCCCCCGGATCGCGGTGAGCCGCACGGACGAGCACGGCCAGGATCACAGCTCGGTCACCACGTCCGCCGAGACCAGCACGACGAAGGGTCCGGCGGCGCGTTACCAGACGGTCTACGACCTGGAGGTACGCCCGATCGGCGGGCCGTCCCGGCGGCTGAACGGGACGGTCGAGGCGTTCCAGTGGGCCCGCCAGGACCGGGTGGACCGGGCCGGCCTGACCACCGGGGTGCTGCCCGGCTGGCAGGGGCGGCGGGGCACCGACCGCACCCATTTCGCGCCGTCGCACGTCGAGCACGGCAGGTCGTTCGGTGGCACGATCATCGACGATCTCTCCGGCGGCGACCAGCTCTACGAAGCCGTCGCGCGTGCTCTGCGGACAGTCCCGGGCCGCCGCGACTATCACCACGTGCTGTCCAATGTGTTCCTCGGCCAGTTCAGCGACCCGACGCTGACCCACGGCCTGACCGCCGGCGTCCAGGCGATCATCAAGCGCGACACCAGGGCCCGCAACGCGCTGTCCGACCAGCAGCTCGCCATGCTGCTGGACCGGATCGTCGGCCCCGGCCTGGTGGTGCCGCTGGTCAAGAACGGTCACCTGCACGATTACCACACGCTGGTCACGGTCGCCGGGAGCGTCGGGGAGGTCTCCGACGGTGACCTGGTCTCGCGCGGCGGCGACGGTTTCGACACCGATGCCAAGATGAAGAGCAAGACCGGCACGGTCGCCGGCCACACCCGGACCGACAAGGCGGAGGTGAGTCTGGAGGGCCGGGTCTACGGCAGCCTGAGCCGCTTCTTCGGCACCATCGCGGGCGGCCCGAAGATCTCCCGGACCGGCACCAAGTCCCATTCGCTGGGCATTTCGCAGAGCGGTTCGCACACCTACGACCACGGTGGGGTGCTGGACGGGGACGGCGGTGTGGCCAACCAGCTGATGCGTGAATTCATGGTTCCGCTGACCTTCACCACCACCGCCGAGTCGCACCGGCGCCGCAACGTCAACGGGCGCCGGCTGACCCTCGGCCGCCCCGGCCGGCAGGCACCCACGCTGGTGACGCCACCCCCGATGGCGCCGACGAGTCATCAGCTCGAGGTCCGGCTGCTGGTGCCGGAGCACCGCGTCACCACCGTGGCACCGGCCGCACCGGCCGCGGCACCCGCGCCGCTGCCGGAGCCGATCGAGGCGCCCTACCCGATCAGCCGGATGCCCGCCGGTTACTCCCGTGACCTGGACGCGAACCGGGTGGAGTCCTTCACCGCCGCGGCGGAGCTGCAGGCGGCGGTCAAGGAGGCGTTGCTGGCCGCGTCCGGCGACCCGATCTACGGCTTCGCGGACGGCACGATCTCAGCGGCGATCGGCGACGTGCTGTCCCCCGAGAACCTGCGTGGCGACCCGCGCCTGTTGAGCCGGGTGCTCGTGATCGACGGCCTGAACCACGTTCGCTCGGTCGCGGACGTGCACGGCCGCGTCGGGCTGCGGCTGCGCCCGACCAACCCGCGGGTGCAGCCCGACCAGGAGTTCGAGAAATCCAAGCGGAGCCACGCCGGTGGGGTGACGAGCAAGCAGAGCCGCGGCCACCAGTGGGAGGTCAGCGCGTCGGTCACCGCAGGCGCGTCGGCCGTCAGCGGTGTCAGCGGCGCCGGCCGTGCGCTCAGCACCACCGGTGGGCTGCTCATGGCACAGCTGCAGCCGCTGATGCGCCGCTGGGGCCGGGCCCGGGGGCAGGAGCTCACCACGAACTCGCGGCTGCGGCTGACCGGTCGTCCCGAGCGCCGGGTGCTGGTCGAGCTGGACGTGGACGCCGAGATCGTGGCCGAGACCCGCAGCCGGGGCAACATCGACCGCTGGGACCTCGTCTCGGACGACAGCGTGCACCGCGCCGGGCGGCGGACGACGCTGCCGGGTGCCATGCGCATGTGGATGACCGAGGCGCAGGTGCACAGCCTGCGCGAGGCGGATCTGAACCGCAGCCACGTCGATCAGGACGTGACCCTGGGCCTGGCCCAGGTCGCCGCCGGCGAGGAGACCCTCGGGCGGCACCGCGACGAGCTGGGCGTGCTGGCCGGCCGGCAGGCGCTCGAACACGCGACGGCGACCCCCGAGGCGCGTCCCGACCTGATGCGGATGCACCGGCGGGCGGTGCGTACCCTCCGGCTGACCCACGGCCGCGAGTGGGCCGCTCAGCGTGCCGAGCACGCGCGCCAGATCGACGAGCTGCACGATCGCAAGCGTGATGAACTCCTGGCGCTCGCCGCCGAGCGGCCCCGGGAGACCACGCGTGCCTCGGTGCCGCCGCAGGGCTCACTGCCGGTCCCGCCGGTCGGTCCCGGCGGCACCGCTTCGCTCGGCCTGGGCGGCGTCACCACCCCGCTCGACCTCACCGACCGGATCCCGCACCTGCGCCGGCAACTGGCCGACAAGCTCGGTGACGACGCCGCCGAGCGCCTGCTGCCGAGCTCGCCGCTGCTGACCCCGCACGACAACACGCGTACGGTGCACGACTTCCTCGCCGACCTGCACCGGCACCTGCCCAGCGGGCTGAACGGCGGGCGCAGCCAGCCGTTGCGGCTGGAGGACACGTTCACCGGCCACACCTACTTCCTGACCGCGCAGGCGTCCTTCCCGGCTGATCCGACGTTCGCCGGGATCGAGCATGTGGAACAGCTCGGCACCGGGAGCAAGGTCGTGCTGACCAGCACCGAGACGGAGACCACCAGCCGCACCCTGCTCGGTGTCAACGGCACCGCCCGGGTCAATGCCAACCTGCGGGCGGAGAAGGGCGGGACCGAGCACGGCCCGGCGACCGGCACGGCCGGTGCGGCGCTGCGCACCGGCGCGAACCTCGGCGTCCGGGACGAGAAGCAGACCGACACCGGCAAGGTCACGTACAAGAGCGCGTCGAACGTCAAGGGTCCGGTGGCCGTCTGGGACGGCGAGGTCAGCGTCAAACTCGAGATCAGCCGAGGGCACTCGGTGGACGAGCACGGCATCGAGCGGGACGCCGGCCAGGACACCGAGCGGGACACCGGGCAGGACACCGGGCGGGGCAGGTTCGTGGCCGCTGAGGACACCCAGGTCCGGCAGGTGCGCCTGCACGTCCTGGCCGGCGACACGGTGCCGGAGCCGGTGGCCGGCGACGACCGGCTGGGCATCGCCGACCCGCTCAGCTTCGTGCCCCGCAGTCTGCGCACCACTGAGGCCCGGCGGGCGTGGCGGGACGCCCCGGGACACCCCAAGCTGCCGCACCCGAGCCGGTTCACGGTCGAGCACTTCTTCGGCGACCTGAAAGACATCCGCGCGGCCGCTGTGCGGGCCATCAAGGACTCCGGGCGTACGGTCGACAGTTCGACCCTCGCCGCCCTGCGCGACGGCCTCGGTGTGGACAGCTTCAAGGGTGCCCTGCCCGCGATGCTCGACGGGACCTTCCGGGTGCCCCTGCCCGGCGGCTCGGACCGGATCCTGCACGTCGACGCGCGGCTCGTGCCCCGGCCACGGCTGGCCGGCGCCGACGCCCGCGTCGAGCTGACCGGCTCGGAGACCACCGAGACCGACCGCAAGGTGGAACGCACGACCGGCAGCACGTACGCGACCGACACCACCCTGCCGGCCGTCGCGGCCGGCGTGGGCCACCCCTCGGGCGAACGCCCCAACTTCGGCGCGATGACCGGGTCGACCCAGCACACTCAGGCGCTGTACGAAACACCGGACGCGCTGAAGCGCAAGGTCGATGCCACGACCGGCAAGGACAAGGTGGAGCCGCAGCTGTCCGCTGCCGAGCGGGCCGACAAGGAAAAACTGACCCGCACGATGTCGTACGACATCGAGTTCCGCTTCGTCGTCTCGTCGCGCCCCCGCACCTTCCTTCCCGCCGGCCGCCACGCGGGCGGCACCGAACTGCGCGTGCACGACGCCGCGATCATCCGGATGAAGGACAGCGTGGCGCGGGAGCTCACCGGGGAGGCGTTGCCGGACGAGGTGCGCGCCACGGCACAGGCCGTCGCCGACGCGTCGACCGCCTGGACCGCGGCGCAGACCGCACGGGAGTCGCTGCTCACCCGCGCCGAACCGGCGGACCCGGCCGATCTCGCCGCCGCCGAACGCACCGAGGCCGATGCCACCACCGCCTGGTGGTCCGCCGTCCGGGCCCACGAGCTGGCCGTCCGCGCCGCGCAGAACCCGGTGCCCGTACCGGCGCCGGTGGAAGACCCGCCCGCGGCGGCTCCCGTCGAAGCGGCACCCGCTCCCCACGAGCACGGGGACCGGCAGCGGCTCGCCAGGGCTGTGGACGAGGTCGCCGCCCGGGCGGGCAACGACCTGAACGCCTGCGTGACCACCATGCGTAACCTGGCCGAGCGGCTCTACCGCACCGGTGTCCGGCCCGCCGGGGTCGCCGACGACAGTGTGCTCCGGCGCGACGCGGTCTTCCCCGGCATCGACCCGGCAGCCTGGCAGCCCGCCCCCTCGTGGGACGCCGTGCAGGACAGGCTCGCGGCGATGGGCCCGGGCAGCACCGCGTTCGTCCTGATGGGACGACCGGGCGGCATCGGGCACGCGTTCGCCGCCCGGCAGACCGGCGACGGCCGCACCACCTGGATCGATCCGCAGCGTCGGGAGGGGCAGCGGCTCATCCCGCAGGGCGAGCGGCCCGCGACCGCCCGGCAGTGGGCGGGTACGGCCGGCGACCGGCTGGAGTCCGCCGTCGACGCGAAGGTGCTCTTCGTCGACCGCGACGGACGGGTCACCCCGCAGCACCTGGACCGGGGTGGCTCGACCGCCCGGGCGCTGGTCGACGCGCCGTCCGTGGACGCCTCGGGCACCCGGTACGGGGCGCTGGGCATCGAGACCGAGACCCCGTACACGCTGATCCCCGAGTCCGGAACCACGCTGAACTACCGCGATGTGCTCGTCGAGTCGGACGACCTGGTCATCGCCGTCGACTCCCGGCTGGGCCGCAAGATCCCGGAGATCGTGACCCGGCCCGGGGCGGTGCTGGACGCCGAGCACCGGCACGACCCGCGGCGGCTGCACGACCGGTTGCGACTGGCGATGCGGCGGCTGCAGCACGCGCCGGTCGGGGGTGCCCGCCGGCTCAGCGACCTCTTCCCGGCCTCCGAGGGGTTCCGGACGACCGATCTGGGACGCAAGGTGCGGGTGGCCGCCACCCCGCTCGACAGCCCGGCCTACACGCAGTACACGGTCGGCGCACCCACCGCCGCCCTGCCGGAGTTGCTGGCCGAGGTCGCCGACCGGTCCATCCCGGACTATCCGTCCCGCGGGCTCGCGACCAGCAAGGATGTCCTCAAGGACGGCCTGGGCTTCGGCGACTTCCTGGCCGGCCGGTACCGGGGGCAGGACGGCTCGGCCGAGCTCCGGGGCTTCGGGGCTTTGCTCTACACGCACACCGCCGCGCAGCTCTACCCCTTCGTGTCGGAGCACCGTGGGCAACCCGGCGCGTTGATCAAGAACTACCTGGCCGCGGCCTCGCGCACGTCCCTGCGGGGGGTGCTGGAGACGCTGCCCGAGCCGGTCCGGAAGCACCTGGCCGAGCACTCCGCCGAGGTCGCCGAGTCCCTGCAGCACTGGTTCCTGGAGAACAACCCGGACATCCAGGAGGCGTTCGAGGCGATGGGTGTGCTGCCGGCCGGCGAGACACCGCGGCTGCTGAGCCTGCACCGGCCGGACCAGCCGACGCTCGGGGCGTACGTGCAGAGCGCCCTGCGCACCGACGTGCCGCACGTGGGCCAGGACATCCTCGGCATCTACACCGAGTTCCGTCATGCCGACACCGACGGCGGCCGGCTCTCGGACCGGCCGCTGGTGCTGCTGGAGCTGCGGGCGTACGGCGACCTGGCCGGTCACGGCGATCCCGACGCCGTGGTCCGGCAGGCCACCGAGCTGGGTGACCTGGTCCGGGAGCTGGACGGCAAGCTCGGTCCGCGACCGGCGGGCCCGGCCCGGCACGCCGAGCTGCCGGACCCGGCGGAGCTGGCGCGGTTGCGCGCCGGCACGCCGCCCAGGACGGCGAAGGTCGATCAGTACGACGTCATCGAGGACACCGCGGACGGCCCGCGGCCGCTCCCCCGGGCCGTCGTCGACTCCTATCAGGACACCGACCGCGCCGTCGAGGCCGGGCGGGCGCGGGCTCCGCGACCGGCCCTGGCCCACACCATCGGCACGGTCAGGTACGACCACCGGGTCCTGCACCCCGCCACCGGCCCGGCCGTCCGGGACTTCACGGTCCGGCTGCACGTCGCGCCCGACAACCTGCTCGCCCAGCTCAGCGTCAAGGACGTCGAGCAGCGCGTCCGCGACGGCGTGGACCGCGTGTACAACCGTGGTTACCTCATCGGCGGTCAGCGGCTCAACGTCAACGTCGAACTCGTCGGCGCCGACGAGAACCCGCATCACACCGTCCGGCTCTTCACCGCCGACTCGGGCCTGCGGACCCACCAGTCCGCGTGGTCCGCCGACGCCTCGACCGAGGTTCTCGCCCACGAGATCGGGCACTATCTCGGCCTGCCCGACGAGTACGCGTCCGCCGACCAGCCGCTGAACCGGCCCGGCACCGCCCGGGTCCGCGACGACGCCACGGTGATGGGCGCCGCCGTGCACGGCGAGGACCCGGGCCTGTTCCCCCGCCACCTCACCACGATCAGCGAGGTGGCCGACGGCGCCCTGGCCCCCGAGCCCGCCGCGCGGAAGGATGCCCCGGCCGCCGGATACCGGGCCACGGAGGGACGCCCGGCGTTCGCCGCCTGGTCCGAGCCGGGGGTACGGCACGACGACACGGATTACCCCGTAGCCAGACCCGGGCAGTGGATGAACACCGCGGTCCACCCGCCGCTGACCGTTTCCGACGACGGGACCCTGGCGGCCGGCCGTTCCCCGGCCACGGGGGCACGCGAGTTCTTCGCCGCCGACGAGGTCGTCACGACCGCCGAGCACAAGCTGCGGGAGGCCGGCTCCGGCGTCACCCTGGACGTGGACCGCGGCACGTCGATCACCGTCGACACCGCGGCCGGCCCCCGGGTCCTGCACCGGGTGACGGCCCGCTTCCCCGACGGGCCGCCCGCATCCGGCCTCGAGCTGGCCACGGCGGCCGGCGATGGCGGCTCGTTCTCGGCGATCTTCCGTGGCGAGGGCGGGACCGCCGCCGCGCCGGTCGGGGTCGACGACTGGGACCTGACCGGGACGCACGACCTGGCCGCCGGACTCGCCGGCGCGACCGGGACCCCGGGGGCGCGGACCGGCCCGCAGTGGGCCGCCACCACGGTCGCCGGGGACCCCCGGACGACCGGGGAGGACGGCTTCCCGCCGCTCCCCGGCGCGGAGTACGGCCAGGCCCAGCGGCACGCGCCCACCCGGGCCCGCCTGGCCGAGCTGGCCCGTCAGGCCGGCGTGAACGAGCACGCCTGGGCCCACGTCGGCGAGGTGTACGCCGGCAGCTCCATCGCCGCGGCCGACGAGTCCGGGGCACCGGCCTGGCACGATCATGCCCGCGAGGGCAACCTCAGCGCGGTCGCCAGCTTCGACCTGGCCACCGTGGTGGCCGAGAGCGCCGACGGCCGTACCCAGGTGACGCTGGAGAACCCGGGTGCCGTCGCGGGCGGCCGGGAACGGGCGATCGATCTCGCCATCGCCGAGACGTGGGCGGCCCATCGGGGGCGCTCGGCCGCTGTCGTGCAGCGGCTCGGCCCGATCCTGACCGGGTTGAAGCTGGAGGGCGAGGACGAGAAGGCCGCCGCCGTGGCCGTGCGCCTGGAGCTCGCGCAGGCCCTGGCGACCCTCGACGAGCTGCTGGAGAGCGGTGACCCCGAGCGGATCGAGCTCGATCGCGCCGACGCCGAGGAGCAGGCCCGGTCGGCCATGCGCCGACTGGCCGACTTCCCTGAGGAAGCGGACCTGTGGCATTTCCGCATCTACCGCCGGCGGCCGGGTGAGACGTTCCATGAGCGGCAAGCCCGCTTCGACACCCCGCAGGCGCCCGCCCGCCGGGTCAATCCGCTGACGCTGGTGCTCAGGAAGGGCGCCTGACAGGGGAAAACGGGGCACACCCCGGCCACCGACCTCGACGCCCCGCGAACCGGCGTGGTCTGATGGCCGCATGGCTGAGTTCGCTACGGTCGGTTACGGCCCGCAGTTCCACCGCCTGCTACTGCGCGTGGCCGGGTACGCACCCGACGAAACAGTGGCGCAGGCTCGCCTCGCTCTGGCCGAGGGCCGGGTGGCCGAGGTCGCCGAGGCCGTCGCCGGGATCGCCGACACCGCCGGGCTCGGCCTCGACAACGAGGACTTCGTGCTGCTGACGGCCACCGCACCCGAGGCGGCCGGCCGGTTGAGCTCGACCGGGGCCGGCACGTGGCCGCAGCCGCCCGGCGACTTCCTGCCGCTGCCGGATGACGGCCGGGTGTTCCCGACCGGTGCGCTGCCGCCGGTGCTGGACCTCACGGATGCCCCGTACGGGCTGGTCAGCGCCCTGACCGACGACGCCGACCGGGCCGCGATCGAGGCGATGGACCGGGTGCCCGGCGCGGTGGCGCTGTGGCGGGCCTGGCGCACCGGCGCCCCGGGCCGGATCTATCTGCTCACCGCGGATGTGGACGCCGCCGCCCTTCCCGTGGTGACCGCCCAGGTGCAGCTGGAGCTCATCCGCGCTGGGCTCGAGCACCCACGCGTCGAGACCACCGCGCCCGACGACGAACTGCCGCCGGAGCAGTACCGGGCCCGGGCCGCCGCGGCCCTGCTCTGGACCGCCGGCGAGGCCGTCCCGCTGGAGCTCGCCCGGGTCTTCGACGGCGTCGACCCGCAGACCGGCCCCTGGTTCGCGGCGGATCGCCCCGAGGTGCCGGAAGCCGACCGGGAACGCTTCGCCGCCTACCTCGACGCCGGTCACGCCGTACTGATGACCACGCAGCGTCTCGACGACGTCCTCGACCCGGCCCGCGGACCGGTGGTGCCGATGTCCTACCGCAGCGACGGTGTCTGGATCTGGCCGGACACGGTGACGTACTACCTGCGCGCTCACGGCCTCGCCGCCGACCCGGAGCTGCTCGCCCACATCACCGCGCGGGGCTTCGCCGCGCCGCGGGTGGGTCCCGTGGCCGAGCACCGGGCCCTCGCGGCGTTGTTCCGCCCGGTCGAGGAGGCCGGGGCGGCGCGATGACCGAGCCCATCCCGGTGTTCGTACCAGCGTTGTCCGACCCGAAGACCTTCGGGCGCAGCGTGCCGCCCCTGCTCGACCTCGTCGGCCGCGACCTGGGTGACGAGATGGACGTCGCGGCCGCCGGCATGGCTGCCGCCCATCCGGGTGCGTCCGCCCTGTGGCGCGCGTGGCAGCTGTCGCCCGGCCAGGATCCGTTGCGGGTGTACGTGCTGGAGAGCAGCACGCCGGTGTCGTTTCCCATCCCGATGGCGGTGTACGAACGCGGCACCAGGCCCTCGGACGAGATCCGGACCGCACGCAACGCCGGGGCCCTGCTGTGGACCCGGGCCGAGGCTCCGCCGATCCGCCTCGCGCGCGTCTTCGACCTCGACGGCCGGTTCACCGCTGACCACCCGGTGCTCGCCGGGGAGACGCTCGACCTGGTCGCCACTTATCTGGAGGCCGGGGCGCCGGTGCTGGGCACAGCCGCACTCCTGCCCGACGTCGTGGCGCCGGAGCGCGGCGAGGTGGTGCCCACGTCGTACCGGACCGACGGCCGCTGGCTCTGGGCCGACTCGGTCGCCTATTACCTACGGGAGCACGGGCTGGCCCCGGAGCCGGATCTGCTGAGCCATGTGCTCGTGGCCGGCTCGCTGCCCGCACCGGACCCGGCGGACGAGCATCGGGCCCTGGCCCTGCTGTTCCAGTCGGCCGGGTTCGTGGCCGTCTGAGGTCACCGGTCCCTGAGCTCGCCGATGATCAATAGACTGTCGTCTATTGAAAGTTGGTGTTCGGATGAGTAAGCATGTGTTCGAACTGGTGAATCCCCCCTCGCACTTCTGACCCGAAGGAGAGGCACCGTGATCGGACACCGACGAACGCCACGCCTGCTCGCTCTGGCCGTGGCCGCCCTGACCGCCACGGCCGGCACGCTCATCGCCACCACCGCGCCGGCTACCGCGTTCGCCCCCAAGACGCCTCCGCTCACCACACCGTGGACCGCACAGGTGTCCACGACCAACCCGCTGCCCGAATATCCCCGCCCGCAGCTGACCCGGCCGGACTGGCAGAGCCTCAACGGCATCTGGCAGTTCGCGGGCGCCACGAACCTCAACACCCCACCGGTGGGCAGCACGCTGGGTGAGGAGATCCTTGTTCCGTACCCGATTGAGAGCGCTCTCAGCGGCATCATGCGCCGCCAGGACTACTCGTACTACCGCCGGACGTTCACCGTCCCGGCCGGCTGGTCCGGCAGGAACGTGCAGCTCAACTTCGGTGCGGTGGACTGGCAGTCGAAGGTCTGGGTGAACGGCACGCTGCTCGGCACGCACGAGGGCGGCTACGACAAGTTCTCGTACGACGTCACCGGCGCGCTACGGGCCGGCTCCAACGAGGTCATCGTCGGCGTCTGGGACCCCACCGAGAGCCAGGACATCCCGGTCGGCAAGCAGCGGATCAACCGCGGCGGCATCATGTACACGCCGTACTCCGGGATCTGGCAGACCGTCTGGCTCGAACCGACCCCGGCGGCCCGGATCACCCGGCTCGACACCACCCCGAACGTCGCGGCCGGCGGGCTCGATCTGGTGGTCCAGGGCACCCAGGCCGGCACGGCGGTGACCGCCCAGGTGCTCAGCGGCGGCACCGTGGTCGGCACGGCCACCGGCACGATCGGCACCAGCCTGCGGGTTTCCGTACCCAATGCGCGTCTCTGGTCGCCGGACGACCCGTTCCTCTACGACCTGCGGGTCACGTCCGGCAGCGACACCGTCGGCGGTTACTTCGGCATGCGCTCGCTCGGCAAAGCGATGCTCGGCGGGGTGCTGCGCCCGACCCTGAACGGCAAGTTCGTCTTCCAGCTCGGCACGCTCGACCAGGGCTACTGGCCCGACGGCATCTCGACCGCGCCGACCGACGCCGCGCTGCGCTTCGACCTGGAGCAACAGAAGGCGCTCGGCTTCAACATGGTCCGCAAGCACATCAAGGTCGAGAGCGACCGCTGGTTTTATCACGCGGACCGGCTCGGGCTGATGGTCTGGCAGGACATGCCGGCGCTGGCCAGCGGCAGGGAGCCGTCGGCGATCGGGCGCACCAGGTTCGAGAAGGAGCTCAAGGAGCTGATCGACGAGCACAAGGGCATCACGTCGATCGTGCAGTGGGTGCCGTTCAACGAGGGCTGGGGAGAATACGACGCCGGCCGCATCGCCGACGTGGTCAAGGGTTACGACCCGACCCGCCTGGTCAACCACAACTCGGGCTCCAACTGCTGCGACTCCGACCCGGACCCGGGCAACGGCGACGTGATCGACGACCACATGTACGTCGGCCCGGGCATCACCCGCGCCCCGACGGCGACCCGGATCGCGGTCAACGGCGAATACGGCGGCCTCGGCCTGCGCGTCCCCGGTCACGAGTGGCCGACCACGGGCAAGTTCGCCTACGAGTGGCTGCCCGACCCGGCGTCGCTGACCACCCGTTACGTCCAGATCACCAGCAAGCTGATCGACCTGGTCAACGGCAACGGGCTGTCCGGGTCCGTCTACACCGAGCCGACCGATGTGGAGGAAGAGCTCAACGGCTTCTACACGTACGACCGGCAGGTCCAGAAGATGGACTTCGCCCGGGTCCGTGAGGTCAACCTGCGGGTGCTCGGCGCGGCCAACGGCACCACGCTGTCGCTGAACAAGCTCGCCTCGCTGCGCGTCACCACTCCCGGATACACGGACCGCTACCTGCGCCACGCGAACGGCGCCGCGGTCACCTCCACGATCGCCACCACCGGTGACCGCCAGGACGCGTCCTACTGGGTGCGACCGGGGCTCGCAAGCACGTCCTGCTACTCGTTCGAGTCCCGTAACTTCCCGGGGCAGTACCTGCGGCACCGGGCGTACCGGGTCTACAAGGAGGCCAGTGACGGGGCCACGTTCAACGCCGACGCCACGTTCTGCGCCCGGCCGGGACTCAGCGGTGGCGGGACGTCGCTCGAGGCGTACAACATGGCTGGCTACTACCTGCGGCACCGCAACAGCGAGGTCTGGATGGACGCCGACACCGGCGGATCGTTCACCAACGACGCCACCTGGGCCGTCTCGCCCGCGCTGTGGAAGAGCGGCGCCGATCTGGCCGTCGGGCAGAAGCGGTCGTTCCGGGTCACCACCGCCGGCTACGACACCCGGTACCTGCGGCACCGCGACGCGCTGGCCCGCACCGACGTCATCAACGCGGCCGGCTCGGCGACGGACCGGGCGGACGCGACGTACACGGTCCGGACCGGATTCGCCGACCCGGGCTGCTACTCGTTCGAGTCGGCGAACTTCCCCGGTCAGTTCCTGCGGCACGCCAACTACCGGCTGCAGAACGCGGCCAACGACGGCACCACCACGTTCCAGCAGGACGCGACGTTCTGCGCGCAACCGGCCCTGAACGGCGGCAGCGGGAACGTGTCCCTGGAGTCGTTCAACTACCCCGGCTACTTCTGGCGGCACTACGCCGAGGCGGTGTACATCGCCACCAGCGGCGGGGGCAACACCTGGGACAACCCGGGCAGCTTCCCCGCCGATGCCACCTGGAACAACGCGCCCCCGCTGGGCTGAGGCAAGATAGAACCATGACCAACACGTTCGTGTACGACGGTGACTGCTCCTTCTGCACCATGTGTGCGGAGTTCGTCGAGCGTCGCATCCCGTCGCGCGCGACCGTGATCCCGTGGCAGTTCGCCGACCTGGACGCTCTCGGCCTGACCCTCGATCAGGTCGAGAGCGCCGTCCAGTGGGTCGGCGAGGACGGCACGGTCTCCTCCGGCCCCGACGCGATCGCGCTGCTGCTGCGCGACGCGGGCCGGATGTGGGCGGTGCCGGGCCGGTTGCTGCAGCTCAAGCCGGTCGGCTGGGTGACCTGGCCGGCCTACCACTGGGTCGCCGACCACCGGCACCTGCTGCCGGGCGGCACCGCGGCCTGCTCGCTGCCCCAGGCCCAGCGCGAGAAGCTGTACGGCACCGGCGCCTCATGACCGCACCCTGATCGTCAACGGCCTCAGCTGCTGGTTCTCCTGGCCCTCCGGCACGTCGACCGCCGTCACCGTGGCGTCGTCCTGCCAGGCGAGCACCGACCTGTCCTCGTTCGTCCCGGTCCGGTACGGGCTCACCAGCGGCATGCCGGTCGCCACCTGTTCCACGAGCAGCCGGCGTGAGCCGCGCGTCTCATAGGCGACGGCCAGCTTCAGCCCGTCCGGCGAGAGCCGCACCGCCGTGATCCGGGTGCACCCGTCCAGCGGCAGCGCCGAGCCGCCCACGGTCCTGCCATCGGCCAGGGACAACACCCGCGTCTGACACGGATTCACCCGGTCGACCAGGGCGAGCCGGTCACCCGCGAGATCCACCGCCGCCGGCTCCGGATACGACACCAGATCACGCTGACCGCCGTCGGCGAGCCGGTGCTCGCGCAACACACCCTGACGCCAGAGGTACGCGTTCTCGTCGTCAGCCCCGATCAGGTCGCCGCCGCCGGTCTTCCGCCTCACCACCGTCGTGCCGTCCGCGCCCACGACCGTCAGCTCGGTGCGCCCGGCCGCGACGAGCCCACCGGACGGCAGCCCGACGACGCTCCGCCACTTCTCCCGGCCCACGAACGCGTGCTTGACCAGGTGCCCGGTGGGCGTCAGCTCCGCCACCGCGTTGCCGTCGAGCTCCACCGTCGTGTCGTCCGGCACGAGGTAGGTCCCGGTCACCATCGGCAGCAGCAGGCGCTGGGCCGGCGGCGCGATCGACGTGGCCGGGGCGGCGGCCGGCCCGCTCACGCGCCGCGGCTCGGCGATCTGCCGCACGGCCACCCCGATACCGAGCAGCACGACGACCGCGCTCAGACCCGAGACCACCGCGTGGCGACGGCTCCGGCGGCGGTGCCGGCGATAGACGTCCTCGATCGTGCCCTCGTAGCCGGTGGTGGCCCGGGCGACCGTACGGACCGCGGTCTGTGCCTCGTCCGGCATCTGGTCCATGGTCATTCCTTCTCCGTCAGGGCGGACCGCAGGGCGGACAGGCCCCGGGAGAGCCGGCTCTTCACAGTTCCCTCGGTGAGCCCGAGCACCGCCGCGGTCTCCGCCGTCGACAGGTCGAGCAGGATCCGGCAGGTCACCACCGCCCGCTGCGGCAGCGGCAACGTGGCCAGCGCGTGCCGGGCCAGCACCGTGCTGTCCGCGGACCCGGCCGGCGTGGGCGTCTCCACCTCGGCCGGCGGCTGTTCCCGGCGTACCTTGCGCCACCAGGACGTCGCCCAGTTGAGCCCGACCCGGAACACCCAGCCGGCCGGGTTCTCCAACGTGCTGACCGTGCCCCACTTCGCGTACGCCCGGGCCATGGCCTCGTCGACGGCCTCGCGGGCGAGCGCGTCGTGGCGCAACGTCACCGCCAGCGCGCGGTAGACCCGGTCGACGTTGGCCCGGTAGAACGCCTCGAAGCTCTCCGGCTCGGTGACCACCGGGCCGGCTTCGAGCACGATCGCAGGAACTGTCATACCCGATACACGCCGCAGCCGTTCCCGGGGTTCCCGATCAGTCGAGATGCGCCGTGCCGAGCAGGTGGCCGGCCGAGTCGGTGACCGACACGATGCGTACGTTGCCCAGCTGGATCGAACTGGCCCCGGTGACCCGGGCGTTCCCGGTCGGCGTCGGGCCCCACATCGCGGCCTGCTCGACGCGGCCGTCGCCGTTGCGGACCTGGCACACGAACGGCCCCTGGCCGGCGAGCTTCTGCACCACCAGGTCGACCGAGACGCCCCACGTCTTCCCGGTCAGCACGGCCTGACCGGTGAGCCCGCTGCCGGCCGCCGCCTCGAACAGCACGGTCCGCTGCGGCTGGGACGCGGCAGGGCTCGCCGCGGCCTGGGGCACCGGCGGCCGATCGTCGTCGCGGGAGATCACCAGAGCACCGGTGATCGCCGCGACCAGCAGCACCGCCGCGGCGACGGCGAGCCGCCGGACGGTGGACCGGCGGCGGTCCCGGGCCCGCTCGGCGCGCATCCGGCTGAGCAGGCCGGCGATCCGGTCCGCGCTGGGCCGGGCGCCGGGCGCGACCGTGACCACCGGCGCCTGCGGCAGATCGGCCACCGGTGTCTGGGGCAGGGCGCGCAGCAGCTCGGGCACCGGACCCAGCCGGTCGAGCGTGGCCCGGCACTCGTCACAGGTCACCAGGTGGGCGTCGAGGCGGTCGGTGTCGCTCTCGTCGAGGCCACCGAGCAGGTATCCGCCGAGCAGACGGCGCAGCTCGTCGTGGTCGGCACTCATCGCAGCACCCCCATCTCCTCGAAGACCTGCCGCAGCGCCCGCACCGCGTAGAACGCCCGGGACTTGACCGTGCCCTCGGGCACCGAGAGGTTCCGGGCCGTGTCGGCGACGGTCTGCCCCTCGTAGTACATGGACCGGACCACCGCCCGGTGGTCGTCGGAGAGCCGCTCCAGCGCCTCCGCGACGAGCCAGCCCTCCACCAGCTGATCGACGTTGTCGGCCGAGGGCGCCGACTCGACCGCGGCGTCGTCGGTGACCAGCCGGGGCCGGCGCTGCTCGGCGCGCCACGCGTTGGTGACCACGTTGCGGGCGATGGTGAGCAGGTAGGAACGGGTGCGCCCGGGTTCCGGATCGAGGTGGTCGATGTGCCGCCAGGCCCGCAGCAGGGTCTCCTGGACCAGGTCCTCGGCCCGGTGGCGGTCGCGTACGTACCGCGAGATGAAGCTGAGCAGGATGCCGTAGTGCTCGGTGTAGAGCGCGGTCATCAACTCTTCGTCGGAGTTCACCCGCCACCTCCCGTCGGTTCGTCGCAGCGGTGTGTACCCCACAGGCACCCCGGTGGTTCAGCAGAACGCCCGGCCCCCTCCAGGAGGACCGGGCGCCATCATCCGCTCGCGATCAGCAGGCGCCGGCCCCACCGAAGCGGAACGTACGGTCGCTGCGCCGGTCGACGCTGTAGTACGGGCTGTTCCTGGGGATCGTCTCCACGGCGGCGATGGGCTCCGGGCCCTCGGTCATCGAGATGCTGCCGACCCGGGCCGCGGTGCCACTGCTGGCCGGCTGCCCGTTGCCCATGTCGGTGCAGGGGGCCGCGCTCGACGCCGCGACCTCGCCGAACCACTGGGTGAAGCCGGCCCGGGTGTACCGGCCGTCCCAGAGCCGGTCGGGGAAGTAGCCGACCCACTCGGAGTCGTACGCGATCCACCAGTTGCCGGCCGAGTGCTGGACGCCGAACCGCTTCGCCTCGCCGGTCGGCAGCGTGTCGCCGGGCTTGACCGTGCTGCTGTACTGCTGGAAGCCGCAGGCGTTGTAGCAGGTGGGCACGCCGTCCTTCCAGTAGAAGACGAACAGGTGCGGGTCGGCGTCGCCGTTGACCGTGCGGTCGACGTTCCACCCGACCTCGACGGTCTGCTGCTCGTCGGCGGACCGCACCGCGATCTCGGTCAGCGTGTGGTAATCGTCGGTGTCGAGTTCCGGTGTGGCGATACTCAGGTTGGCCCAGGAGCCGTCGGTCGCCCCGGTCTGCGATCCGACCGCGTAGTGGAAGACGACGTCGGAGGCGGCTCTACCCGCGGTCGGCGGGGTCGGCGGCACCGTGTCGGCGGTGGTCCCCTTCGGTCCGTATTCCGGGACCGGGAGCAGGGAGCCGCTGGTGTCGGCGGGCGCGGCGTCCGCTCCGGCGGCCGCGACGGCCTCGCTGTCGGCACCGGCCCGGGCCCGCTTGAGCGTGGTGGGCCGCTCACCCCAGGGCAGCAGTTTCGGGGGTACGGCCAGAGCGGCCGCATCGGGTTCCACGGCGTCAGTAGCAGCGGCTTCCGCGGCGGGAGTCTCCACGGCTGGAGTCTCCGCGGCACTCGCGTTGAGGGTCCATACAACCCCGGTGGCGCCGACAACAGCGGCGGCCAGGCCTGCGGCTAGCAGGCCGCGGCGCGATTTCGACACGTGTCCGTCCTCGTTGATCGGGGGTGATGATCGCGGGTGGCCGGAGGCGGATGACCGGGGGGGCCTCCAGGCGTCGCCGACCATATAACGCTCTGGATGCGCTTGGCTGCGCTCGAGCACCCTTTCGACCTGAACGGCTGAGCACGCGGGCCGATCCGGTGACGGAATGCCCATTGTGGTCGACGTTGAGTGTCGATCCGATCGCATAGAGGTACTGATGAGGAGTGTTTTCTGAAAGAAGCAAAACCGCGCGAGGTTCTTTCGGGTACCCGCCGGGCGAACAATTGATTCCGCGGGTTGGGAGAAGTTGACCTCTCGTTTACGCTAACCCTATATGATCGGTAGGCAATATAGGCTTACAGAGGAGCTCCCGTGACCACCGTCGACGTCCGCCTCGACCACCTCGCCATCGCCCAGCAGTGGGCCGCCGACCCGACCTCGTGGCCCGTGGCACCCCGGTTCAACGCGTCCGAGCGGTGGTACCACCGGCTCGCCGAGACCAGCGACTACGAGGTCTGGCTCCTGACGTGGCTCCCCGGCCAGGGCACCGACCTGCACGATCACGGCGGCTCGGCCGGCGCGTTCCACGTGCTCTCCGGCTCCCTCACCGAGGACACCATCGCGGTCTCGCCCGACCGCGCGCCCCGGATCACCGCCCGCGAGCTCGGTGAGGGCGCCGGCCGCCGTTTCGGCACCCGGCACATCCACCGGATGACCAACCGCTCCAACCAGCCCGCGATCAGCATCCACGCGTACGGCCCGGCGCTGACCACCATGACCAGGTACCGCATCGGCGCTTCCGGCCTCGACGTGGTCGCCATCGAGCGGGCCGGGGCCCAGTGGTGAGCGCGGTGGTGAGCGCTCCCGTCCTGCAACCCCCGGCCGGCTCTCAGGGAATCGACGACATGCTGACAGCTTCCCGAGCCCGCCTTACCCGGCTCAGCCCGCTCCAGACCCAGGACGCGATGCGCCGCGGAGCCGTCCTGGTGGACATCCGCCCGGCCGCCCAGCGTGCCGCGCACGGCGAGATCCCCGGCGCCCTGATCATCGAGCGCAACGTCCTCGAATGGCGGCTCGACCCCCGCAGCGACGCCCGGCTCTCCTTCACCCACTACGACCTCGACGTGATCGTGACCTGCCAGGAGGGCTACACCAGCAGTCTGGCCGCGGCCGCCCTGCAGGACCTGGGCCTGCTCCGCGCCACCGACCTGGCGGGCGGTTTCGCCGCCTGGCAGTCCGCCGGCCTCCCCACGTCCTGAGCTGCACGCGGGCTGCTACTCCGGGGGTGCGCCCATCGGGGTGGCAGCCAATGCCCGGGCGACCGACACCAGGTTCGCCGCCATCGCCCGGCCGGTCTTGTCCGCCCAGTCGTGGCCACGCTGCTCGTCGAGGTAGTCGGGGCCGGCTCCCGGACCCAGGTGCCAGTACGTCCACGCCTGCCCGGGAATCGTGTAACCGATGTCCCCGAGCGCCCCGGCGATCTCGCCGATGACGTGGTGGGCACCGTCCTCGTTGCCGGTGTTGACCACCCCGGCGACCCGGTTGTAGGCCACCGGCCGCCCCTCGCCGTCGGTCTCCGAGATCATCGCGTCCATCCGCTCGATGACCCGCTGAGCCACCGACGACGGCCGGCCCACCCAGGTCGGGCTGGCGATGACCAGGATCTCGCTGGCCAGCAGCTTCTCGTGCACCGCGGGCCAGTCGTCACCCGCACCCATGTCGGTCTCGACGCCGGGCTTCACGTTCAGGTCCACCGCGCGGACCCAGTCGACCGTGACGCCGTCCTTCTCCATCGCCTCCGCGACCACCCGGGCGAGCGCCTCGGTGTTCGACGGCGCGGGCGACGGCTTGAGCGTGCAATTGATCACCAGAGCTCTCATGACAGGCCGGATACCCAGGCAGAACCGCCCCACACGGCCTACTTTTGCCCCATGACAACCATCCCCGAGGGCCTGCTCGAGCTCCTGCACAAGCCGAGCCCCTGCTTCATCGCCACCGTCGACCCGGACGGCTCCCCCCAGCTGACCGAGACCTGGGTCGGCACCGACGGCGAGCACATCCTGATCAACACCGTCGAGGGCTTCCGCAAGGTCCGCAACATCGAACGCGACCCCCGGGTCTCGGTGATCGTCACCGACCCCGCGGACGCGTCCGACTACTACTCGATCAAGGGCCACGTCGTCGAGGTGACACCGGAGGGTGGCGCCGACCTCATCGAGGAGCTGGCCCAGAAGTACATCGGCGGCCCGTACCCCTGGTTCGGCGGCCGGGACCAGGTCCGCGTGATCCTCCGCATCGACATCGACAAGATCATTCACGCCCCCTGGAAGTAGGGCGACCCTGCGGGGAGGGCCGCCCTCGACTCACAGAGCCACGCTGGTGTATTGCTTGCCGCCCTCGGTGACGACCCGGACCGAGGCGACCTGGTCCGGCGGGACAAGAGCACTGCCGTCCAGAGTGGTCCCCTCCCCGGCTCCAGCCTCGGAAACGACCCAGCTCCCCGCCAGCGTCACCCGCCCGGCCTTGTCCACGACCTGGAGCAGGCATCGCTCCCCCTGCGGGATGCCGGACACCGCGGCCTTGACCCGCACCCAACCCGGCGCGGGTGACACCGCGACCGTGATCCGCGCCCCGGTCGACGCATCGACCGAGGTGGCCGACCTGGTCCCGGGTGCGACCGTGGCCACCGCCGACGCCGACGGCTGCGCGACCACCTTGTCATCTGTCGTGGCGCGCCCGATAGCGCCTCCGCCCACCACGGCGGCGGCCACGATCACCGCCGCGGCTGCACCCACGAGCGCGGTGCTCCGTCGCCGCCGGCCGGCATCCTCGGTCCGGATCTGCCGCAGCGTGCGCTGCAACAGCAGGTCGGCGTCGTCGGGAGGGCCGTCGAGCAGCATCGCCTCCGGGACGGCTTCGAGGGCCATGGTCCACTCCTGCAGGGATTCCACCTCGGCGCGGCATTCGTCGCAGCCGGCAATGTGCTCCTCGATCGCCCGGTTCTGCTCAGCGTCCAGCGACTTCGTGAGGTAGCCGGCGAGGTCCACGTGATTCGTCTCGTTCATGAGGCAGACCGTTCCGTTCCGGCGGGGCTCAGCTGCTTGAGTTCGCGCAGGGCCCGAAGGGCGTAGAAGGATCGCGACTTCACTGTCCCGGGTGGCACACCCAGCACCTTGGCCGCCTCCGTGACCGTGTGACCCTGCAGGTAGAGCTGTTCCAGGACCGCACGGTGCTCGCTGGAGAGCCGGCTCAGCGCGTCGACCACCACCATGGCGTTGACGACCTGTTCGGCGTGGTCCTCGTCGGACGGCACGTCGACCGGGCTCTCGCGCACCTCGGTGGCTCGCGCGTTGCGGGCCCGGATCTGGTCGGTGACGATATTTCGGATCACGGTGAGCAACCAGCCGCGTACCGAACCTTTGCCGTTGACAAGGCTTTCCGGATGCCGCCAAGCGCGCACCAGGGCCTCTTGGACGACGTCCTCGGCGGCGGCGCGGTCCCTGGTCAGCTGAGTCGCATACGCGAGCATTGCCCGCCCGTGTTCCGCGAACAGCGATCTGACCAGTGCCTCATCGGCCACCTCCTGGCGACGTTGGAGCCTCAACCCCGGCATGTTCTCCCCCCGCTGACGGCGGCGATGGTGGTTTCACTTCCGCCGAGGCTGACCGGGCGGGACCTGCGGCCCGGCCATCCTCGACCCCCGTTGCTTTCGGTCTGACTCCCCTCACACGTATCCCCGGTCGGCGCGGTTCAGCGCAATGTCGTCTGAACCGGTTCCACCCCCCGATGCGTGTGCAGGTCGTAGTTCGTCGCCAACCATCTTGTCGTACCTGTCGTAGTAGGGGGAATCATGAAGCGCACAGCCGTCGCACCTGTCTCGCTCGCGGTGGCCGGGCTTCTCAGCCTCGCCGCCTGCGCCCAGCCCGGCACCACCCCGGCCACGGACCTCGCCGCCGCACCGGCCACCACGACCGCGCCGGCCCCGGCGCAGAGCGTGGACGTGCCGCCCGAGCCGCCGGTGCAGAAGCTCGCGGTGGCGGCGGTCGAGACCCCCGACCCGGAGTCCACGCCGGTGCCCGAACCGACCGTCGCCAAGATCCAGAAGTGGGTCAAGATCTACAGCGGCGCCTCGGCGAAGGACGTCACCCCGCCGAGGAACATCACGTCCGGCAGCAAGACGGTCGAGCTGGTCACCCAGGAGAACGACGACATCGGCACCTACGTCTCCGACGGGGCCGGCCGCACGCTCTACCGCTTCGACGAGGACAGCAACAAGCCGCCGAAGGCGACCTGCAACGGCGACTGCGCGAAGACCTGGCCGCCGCTGCTGATCACGTCGCCCGGCAAGATCTTCCCGACCGGCATCGACCCCAAGATCCTCGGGTACGTCGAGCGCGCCGACGGCCACTGCCAGGTCACCATCAACGGCTGGCCGGTCTACTACTTCGCCAAGGACGCCGAGCCCGGTGACATCAAGGGACAGGGCGTCAAGGGCACCTGGTTCGCGGTCACGCCCGAGGGCGGCAAGACCAAGGCCCTCCCGCCGGCCGAGTCCTCGTCGGACAGCGGTGCCGGTGGTGCCGGCTCGGACGTTCCCCCGGAGCCCGGCTACTGACAACCCCGCCCCTCGTTCAGACAGCCGACCACCCGCCGCATCAGGGCATCCGGCATAAGATTGACGAAGAAGGCATGATCGGTACGCGGACTGTGCCGCTGATCGTCGAACGAGTCGATCCGGAACCGGGTGCCCCGCGGTATGTCATAGGCGACGACCACCTCGAGCCGCGGCACCGCGAACGTGCCCACCGGACACCCACCGCCCGGCGCCGCGAAGACCAACTGCTCCCGATGGTTACGGCTGTCCACCCGCCGCCCGTCCCAGCAGCTCGGGAAGTCGAACACCCGCAGCACCCGGGAACCGGCGGGGCAGATCGGATACTTCAGGGTCCGTTTGCTCCCCGAGCCCTCGCAGCTCCACACCGCGGCGGCGAGGGCGGCACCATGCGTCACCGCGTACGCGTCCCCGACCGCGCCCCGCAGCAGCCGGGGCATCGGCAGCACGGGGCCGCGCGGGTTCCCGTACATCGTGAACGTGATCGAGGCGGCGACCCGCACGTCCCCACCGTGCTCGTCCGCACCGGTCCGCAGCACCGGCCAGTAATACGATGATTCGTCCCCGCCCTCGCAGGTCGTGCCCCCACCGGCCAGACTCGCAACGGTGCTGCCGACCTCGACCGAACGGTTCCCCAGATAGTCGTGCACATGATGCGGCGACCCAGGGTCCCGCGGCGTGACCACGATATTGGCGGTGCTGAGATGCCCGATCTCATTACGCCCGCAATCCCACGACCACGACCGGGCAGCGTCCGCCACCGGGCCGGCCTGCACCGCGGCAATGTCAACGTAATCGGGCCCGAGCTGCGGTGACGTCACGCGCGCGGCACCCAGAACGGCCCCGGCGAGAGCCAGCTCGATCGCCAGGGTCAGCGCAACGGCCCGGCGCCGGCCCCACGCGTCCGCCATAGATTCACCATACGCAATGGCTCCACGACGCACCGTGGTGCAAACCGGACACCCAGCCGGCGCTCACCCACCCGCGGCGGTAACCCACCGACTTGGCGACCAGGCACTCCTCCCCCACTCCACCGGCGCCACATAGAACGGAACCCGAGCCGGCGACAGCGGCCCCGACCCCGGCCCGGCCGGAGGCAGCCCGGCGGGAAGCAGCCCAGCCGCAGGCAGCCCAGCCGCAGGTACCAGCGCCGGCCCGGCCTGAGGTGATGCCGGCCGATCCAGGGCTGCTGGCCGCGCCGGGCCGGCCAAGGCTCGTGACGGGCCGGCCAGAGGTGGGCCGGGGGATGGGCCGGACGGCGGCGGGGGCGGTGACGGGCCGGGTGCCGGCGTGGGGACGGCGTACGAGATTCCCTTGCCTGACCAGCCGACGGACGGGGTGGGTGACGGCGGTGGGGTCGTCGGCGGTGGGGAGGAATCGGACGGCGACGGTGTCGCGGAAGGCGCGTCCATCGACGAGGGTGCCGGGGTGGCCGAGGGCTGGGTCGGGGCAGTGCCGGAGGGCGCCGCGGAGGGCGACGGACCGTCGGACGGTGACGGGGCGAAAGAGGACGACGGGGCGAAGGACGGGGACGGGCTGAAGGACGGGGACGCACTGGCGGACGCCGACGGGGATGCCGATGGTGCCGGTGTGGCGCGGCGGCCGGACTGGGGGGTGCTCTGCACCGAGGCGATGGCTGCCGGGGCGGTGATCAGGCCGCCCGAGCTCGCTATCCCGGCGATGAAGTGGTCGGTTACCTGTGTGGCGGTCAGCGCGGTGGTGTAGAAGGCGGCATTGCTCAGGGATCCCCGGAAGTAGTCGGTGTTGGTCTGCGAGTTCCAGCCGCTGTTGTAGTCCCAGCCCACCCGGAAGTAACCGGTGTAATTCTGACCGTTGTTCACAGTGTTGGAGCCGACCGAGGTTCCGTCGACGTAGAGCTGCATGCCCGTCGACGACATCGTGGCTACGACGTGGTGCCACTGGCCGTCGTTGTAGCTCGACGGTGACGTCAGGATGTTGTAGACCGGCAGGACGACCAGGACCCCGTACACGCCGAAGTTGATTTTTCCGTCGGTGCTCATCCACACGTGCCGGTCGTAGTTGGGGCTGCCGCCGGTCGAGGCCTGGCCGAAACCGACGAGCCGGCCGGTGGTGCCGGCGACGTTCGCCTTGAACCAGACCTCTTCGCTCAGCGTGCTCGGGTTGGCGAACGTCTGCGGGGTGGCGACGTAACCGGCCGCGTTCGTCAGCGTGATCCCGGTGCCGCACGCACCCAGGGTGCCGAGCGCGACCGTGCCGGTGTAGGTGCCGGGGCGGTTCTTGCCGGAGCTGTCGGCGGCGACGGTTCCGGTGGTTTCCGCGAGCCGGTAGTACTCCTCCGGGGTGTCGGCGGCGACGGCCGCGGCGCAGGTGTAGTACTTGGGCGCCTTGACCGTGGTGGAGCTCGCGTACGCCTGGGTGTTGCCGACGTTGTCCGAGTAGACGTACTGGTACTGGTAACAGTTGCCGTTGGCGACGGTCGTGTCCGCGTACGGCGAGGTGACGCCGGTGGCGATCGTCGTGAAGGTGGGCGGATACGCGGCGCAGATGCCCGCGGTCATCGTCGCGGACCGGCGCTGCAACTGGCCGAGGGTGGCGCTGACGCCGCTGAGGGTGTCCGCGCCGGCCGGGATCGTGATCGAGACGGACGCGCTGCTCAGGTAGCTGCCGGTGTACGTGGGTGCGGCACCGGTCGGTGCGATCGTGTCGTCGGTCGCGGTCAGCGAGGTGCCGGTGGCCAGGAACGCGTTGTTGGTCGCGGTCACGGTCCGGGCGCCGGGGGCCGCGGGGGCGCTGCTCCACGCGTACGTGTTGACGCCGGTCGCACCGGGGGTCGAGGACCATCCGGCGGGGTAGGCCGGGAACGCATAGCTGAGGATGCCGGACGCCGCGTCGGTGGCGTTCGCGGTCAGGGTTACCGATCCGCTCGCCGCGTTCGACCGGTAGTACAGCGTGGTGCCGGTGAGGTAGGTGTTGCTCTGCGCCGATCCGGCCAGGCTGGGCGCGGAGGGTGCGGTCGTGTCGACCTTGACGTCGCCGCCGAGGTAGGTGGTCGTGTTGCCGACCCGGTCGGCGGCCACGTACTGGTACCGGTAGCAGGCCTGGTCGGTGACCGGGTCGGCGTACGGGGACGTGGGGTCGGTGGCCACGGTGGTCGCGCTGCCGTACGTGCCGCAGGTGCCCGCGCTGAGGGTCGCCGACGCGCGTTGCAGCAGGAACCCGGTCGTCGCGAGCCCGACGCCCGCGTCGCTGCCCTTGGTGAACGCGACGCTGATCGAGGTCGACGTCGAGTACCGGGTGCCGGTGCCGGTCAGGCCGGTCGCGTCCACGGTGCCGCCGGTCGGCGGGGTGGAGTCGTTGACCAGGCTCAGCGTGGTGCCGGTGGTGTTGCCCGCGACGTCCGCGCCGGTCACGGTCACGGTGGGCGTGCTGGTCGTGCCGGCGGTCCAGCCGAAGGCGTTCGACACGTACGGCCCACCACCGGGCGTGCTGACCGTCGACGCGGTGTGCGTGAAGCCGGTGCTCGTGCCGCCGAGTGCGGCGGTGCTGCTGGACGCCGGGCCCGAGGCGGCGTCGGTGAGCGCGTTCGTGACGGTGAACGTGCCGGTGGCGATCCCCCGGTAGTAGATCGTGGTGCCGGTGAGCAGGGCACCGGTGGCCGACGAGAGGGTGAGCGCGTTCACCGGGGCCACCGTGTCGATCTTGATGGGGCGGGAGCCGATCGCGGAGGCGTTGCCGACCGTGTCGGTCGCGTAATAACGCACCGTGGTGGTGGACGCGACCGCGAAGGGCGTGGAGTAGATCAGCGCGGTGCCCGAGACGCTGGGGTCGGAGCCGTCGGTGGTGTATTTGATCGAGGCGACGCTACTGGTCGCGTCGATCGCCGAGAGCGTGACCTGCACCGGTGTGGAGTTGTTCCAGCCGGCACCGTTCGCGAGCGGGGACTGCATCGACGACACGATCGGCCCCACCGTGTCGATCGTGATCGTGACACTGGCGGTCGACCCGTTTGCGCCGACAACACTGACGGTGTGCGTGCCCTCGGACGCGGACGGGATGCTCAGCGAGCTGATCGGGGCACTGCCGGTCACGTCGACAACGGTCGGGAAACCGGTCAGCGTCGTCGACCCGTCGAGCTTGTACGTGTATGCCTCGTTAACGCCGAACCCGGTGACCGTGCCGGTGGTGGTCGCCGGGAACGGGCCCTTGAACGTCGTCTGCGCGAGCGTGAGGACGGCCGGGGCGGTGCTGATCGACGTGCTCAGACCGCTCTCCGGCCCGACCCAGTTGGCGCCCAGCACCGGTCGCACGGAGTAGCGCCAGGAACCGGTGGGGACGTTGCTCTCCGTGCAGGTCAGCGTGGTCAGCGTGCCGGTGCACCCGGACAGCACGGTCTGCGCGGTCTGGGTGGCCGTGTCGTAACGCTTGATCACGTACCCGTCGACGGCGACCCCGTTGGACAGCGTGACCGCGGGCCAGGAGACGGCGACCGCCTGGGCCGCGTATTTGCTCGTGGTCGGCGTGATGGCGGCGTTGACCGTGGCCGCCCGGCCGGCGCCGGAGCTGCCCGGGGTCGACGGTGCGGTCCAGTACGCCCAGGCGACCCCGCCGCCGATGCTCAACGCACCGGCGATCAGCACGAGGACCAGAAGGCGACGCCGTTTCACGATGTGCTCAGATATACCCGGAATGTCGCGCCTTGGCAGGCGTTCGGGGCGCTGAGCGACATTGCCAGCGCGCCGGTCAGGGAAAGGGACAACGTTCCGCTCGCGGCGACGGTCCAGCCGCCGCTGTTGTTCTGGGTCGTGTACGACACCGCGGCCACCCCGCAGGTGGAGTGCCCGGCGTCGACACCGAACCCGCCGGTGCCCTGGCTGGTGTCGAGGGCCAGCTGATTCACCCGTACGGCGAAGGTGTTGGGATTGTTGATCATCAGCGCGACGTCCGAGGTGCCGCCGGGGTAGAGAAATCCGGTGGACGTGCCCTGCGTCAGGGTGAGCGCGACGGGCGCACCGGTCGTCGCGGAGCCGGATCCGGAGCCCGCGGTGGACCAGTAGCCGTAGGCGCTGCCGGAAGCCAGGACGGCGAGCGCGAATCCCGCGACGACAGCGCGTTGCACGGCAGGCTCCCTCCTGGTCGTGGATGAACCACGGCGGCGACGCGGGGGGAAACGCGCCGCCGCCGCATTCGTCGTCCGGGTTATTCGGCGATCGAGAAGCTGAGGATGACCTTGGTGTTCTTGCAGGTGTTCTGGCTGACCGCGTTGTTCTTCATGTGGATCAGCGCACCCGTCGAGTTGTAGGACGTGGTGCCGGCCGGGATGTCCGCGTTGATCGCGGCCGGCTGGGTGATGGCGAAGTCCGCGGCGGTGCAGGTGGGGACCGCGACGTTGCCGGGGTTCGTGACGACCGAGTCGACAGCGACCACGACTGCCGTGAGCTGCTGGGGGAACGCCGCCGGGTTCGTCACCGAGTAGGAGATCGCCTGGTCCGGACCGCCCGGGTACATGGCGGACGGCACGGTCCCGATCTGGGCCACGGTCATGGGCGTGGTGGTCGTGGTGGTCGCGGAACCCGTACCGGCACCGGTGGCGGTCCAGTACGCGAACGCGGTACCGGCGACGAACACACCGGCTACGGTGGGAACGAGGACGAGAGCCGCACGCCGACGACTCCTGCGACGCTGCTGGACACTGCTCTTCGTAGCCATGCACCACTCCATTCCACTGGGCACTTCCCCGGGCTGTTCACCAGCACTTTTCGGACAGCCGCCAGGGCAGCTTCGGGAAAGTCGGGTGCAGCTCGGGAGCCAGTCGGATCGGCCCGGGATTTACAGGAGCGGTGAAGTCCCGATACTGGGGTGATGGCGGAATGGATCTCGCGGCTCCCGGTCCCGGTCACCGCGTACGGACCGCTGCATCTGCTGGCCCGCCACGTGCACCGCCTCAGCGACACCGGGCAGGCCCACGAGGCCATCACCGCCGCCGACGCCTTCCTCGTCATCGCCCGCACGGTGCGCGACGACAAGACCACCCGGTTCCTGCTCCAGGGCAAGATGTACGCCCTGCTCGCGCTCGGCCGGGTCACCGAGGCGAACCCGCTCGCCCTGACCCTGCTGCACGCCCAGCGCACCGCCGGTTCGGTGCTCGGCGAGGCCAAGGCCCTGTGCGACCTGGCCCGGATCAACATGCTCAGCGACCACTACGTCGAATGCATGCGCAACCTGGCCCGGGCCGGCGTCCTGCTCGGCGACGCCCCCACCGAATCCGACCGGCACCGCTCGGCGCTCTGCTCGTTCGCCGAGGCGGCGACCGCCGCGGAGCTCTATGAAACGGCGGCTTCCGCGTACGAACACCTGCGCCACCGCACCTCGACGTTCGACCTGGTCCACGCGGTGACGCTGTTGTACTGGGGCATCCGGCTCGCGCACGTGGGCCGGGCCGAGGAGGCCCGCACCCGCCTGCGCCGCAGCGCCGAGATCACCCACACCTGGCTGGAGACCTGCCCCAACCCGACGATCACCGCGGCGCACGCGCTGGCCCTGGCCAAACTCGGTGAGACCACGGTCGCGGAGAAACTGGCCCGCCCGGTCATCATGGAACTCCGCGACGGCGGCCACCATCAGTACGCCCGGATGGCCCACCTGGCGCTCGGCATCAGCCTGCGGGCCCACGGCTTCCCCCAGGAGGCCCGCCGCGAGTTCATCGCCGCCCGGGACCTCACCGAGGACGACTCCCGACCCGACGAACGCCCGATCATCCGCTTCGAGCTCGCCCTGACCGCCCTGGACCTCGACGACGGCCAGCCCAGCAGGGACCTCTTCGAAGCGGTCGAGGGCCAGGTCCGCGACCTGTGGCGACTGCGGCTGCAACGCCTCGCCATGCTCCGCCAGGCCCGCCAGCGCGAAGAGACCGAAGCGGCCCGGGCGGTCGCGGAACGCCTGGTCCTGCGCGACCCGCTGACCGGCCTCGGCAACCGCCGCCGTTTCGACGTCCTGATCGACGCGGTGTCCCCCACCGCCAACGCCCCGCTGACACTGCTCCTCATCGACCTCGACCACTTCAAGGCGGTCAACGACGCCTACTCCCACAGCGCGGGCGACCAGGCCCTGCGCGAGGTGGCCGCCATCCTGCGGGCCCACTGCCGCCAGGGCGACGAGGCGGTCCGCTACGCCGGCGACGAGTTCGTGGTCTTCCTGCACGCCGACGCCGCCGCGGGAGCCGAGGTCGGCGAAAGAATCCGCGCGGCCGTAGCCCACGCCGACATCCTCACCGACGTGCACATGACGGTCAGCGTAGGCGTCGCGACCTGGACCCCCGGCATGACCGGCAACGCCCTCTTCCAGGCCGCCGACAGCCGCCTGTACGCCGCCAAATGGTCCGGCCGCAACACCACCGCCGCCTGATCCCGCCAGCCGGCCGGGAGATCCCGTCCCGCCCGATCAACCTAATCAGAAAGCAAAAGGACCACCCGGCGGAGCCATCACAGTAAATCCAGCGATCTTGGTCTCTTCACCGACTTCAAGCAACCAGTCGTAGCGTCCTGGCCCGAGTGGCAACGGAGACACGTTGAGAGCGAAAGATGCGTCAAGCGGGCTACCTGCCGGGATGCCTGCCGGTCGCCCGACCTCGATCTCACCGTCGGCCTTGACCTCACGTCGCCCCTCGGGAGTGTCGAACGCTACCGGAGGCCCATCCTGCTCACGCAGTGTCAACATCAACGGAATGCGCTGATTGGCCCGGTCCCACGGCACTTTCGCCAAGACGACGACGGCGTGTGATACCGGGGAGAACGTTCGTGACCAGCCCGCGCCGAGCATGTGAACCTTGCCGCTAATCGGCTCGGCCTGAGCCGCGTCACAAAGGATCAGTTGGATCTCCAGCGGAGACGCCATCAGGCGGCAAAGAAATTAAGGGTGTTCGGGCTCCGATGCGCGGTCGCACGATCGCTGCCAAATGCCACACCCAGGATGGTGAGCCACCGGGTCTGCCCCCTGGACGGACGGTGCGTCTTGCCCCGCTCAGTTGCCCGGTCAAACTCCGCGAGAAGGTCTTCGACCCGCTCGTCCTCTTCGAAGAAGTCGTCGTCCTGACCCATACCACTCATCATGCCTCCCCATGCCGTGTGAGGCCTAGCGGTCGATGAAGTAAGCACTTCCCACTCGGTAGATGTCACCCATGGCGTCATCGGAGTCATACAGGACCACAAGCACCGGGCGACCTTGGATCTCAACCTTGACCAGCCATCGCCAGCCCCGCAACTCGTGGTGGCTGTGAACGTACTCAAGGCCCTCCACACAGACGATCGCGTCATGGACCTCGGCAGAAGCGATGCCGTGCTTCGAATTGATCTTCTCCGCGACTCTGGCGCTGAGGTGAATCCCTGCGACCCAAAGTGCACCCACGTCCCCCCTTGCCCGTTCTTGAGCTTCCGACCACCCGCGACTCGCACTACTAGCTTAGCGCCAACTAGTCGTACGTCAATACGAGCTCCGCTCAGGCGCCGCAGCTGAAGCCGCCCGGCACACCCGGGCCCAGCCCAGCCGGGCGGCATCGCCAGGTTTCACAAGGGATAGACGACGCCGGATCTGCCGCTGTAGGGGTGGCGGGTGCCGTCGGGTTCGTAGCCGGTGTTGGGGGCGTCGAGCCAGATCACGTACGGGACGCCTTTTTTCAGGCCGGTGATGGTGGCCGTGCCGATGCAGCCGGCCGGGGCCGGGATGTTCTGCCAGGTGTAGTTGGGCTGGCTGCCGCTGATCAGGGGCTGCTTGACCGCCGTGATGCGGTAGTCCGAGTCGTACTGCCTCGGCCAGGTGACCTTGAAGCCGCCCGCGACCGGGACCACGGTCAAGGGGATGAGGACCGGGTCGACCGTCCAGCTCAGGGCGGTGCATTCCGTGTCGTAGGGCAGGAACGAGACCGGGGGCAGCGCCGGCGCCCGGGAGCCGCTGAACGTGACCACCGGGCTCGGGGTCGCGCTGCCGGTTACCACCACCTGCCAGGGGGCACCGGGCGCCGGGGTCGCTGATGCCTCGGACGACCCCGGTTTTGAGCCGCCCATCCCGAACACACTGCAGCCGCCCACCGCCAGCGGGACGGCCAGCAGCGGGAGCAGGATCGTGCGGAGCCGCATGCTTCCCGGTTCGGCGGACAAGGCGAAAAGCTTAAGCGCGCACCAGCAGGTGACCGGCCATCTCCAGGCCGTCGTCGGCGACGGTGACGGGGGTACGCAGCCCCGACTCGTCGCGCAGCACGAGGCCCCCGCCGTTCGGGTGGTAGGTGCCCTTGGCCGTGCGGCGGCGACCTTCGACGTGACCCTCGAAGGACCAGTCCTCGGCGAGGCAGAGGCGGACCGAGCCGTCCTCGTTGCGCCAGAAGCCGACGAAGCCGTCGGGTGGGCCGTCGGGGTGGGGCGTGATGACCGGCACCGTGGTCTCGTTACCGCCGAACGCGAGGGTCAGCAGGGCGGCCGTACCGAAGATGGTGGTGTCGATTTTTGGGGTTCGCATGGTGCTCCGGGGGGCCGTACGGGCAGGGGACCTTGCCTATCGGCGCCCTTGAGCTGCACTTGAGGAACTTTGTCATTGACGGTTAACGATGTGTGTACTTTATTAACAGTTATGCGCCCCTCGAAGTGGATCGCCGCCCTCGCGGTCGTCGCCACCGTCGGCCTGCAGCTGCAGACGGCGGAAGCGGCCCTGGCCGCCACCATCTGCAACCGTTACTGCGACGGCCGTGACGCCGCGCTCTCGCCCGGCGACCGGGTGCCGGTCAGCGTCGGCCTGTACGGCCGGTCCTTCAAGGTCCATGTGAACGACACCGACGCGATGGCCTGGGCGACCGTGGAGAGCGGACAGGCCGGCGACCAGGTGTGGGCCGACCGCTCGTTCGACGGCGGCCGGACCTGGAGCAAGGAGGCGACCACCAGCGTCCCGGCCGGCTCGGGCGGCTGGCGGACCGGCATGCTCAACGTCGACGACTGGAACGCCCGGGGCGTCGGGGTGCTGCGGGCGTGCGGGAAGGCCGGCGACCGGCCCGAGATCGTCTGCACAGCATGGGTGCGCAGCAACTGGAACGCCTGGGACCGGCGCACGGCGGCGGCTACCGCGCTGATGACCCGCTACGACCGCGGCACCGGCCTGTTCGACACCAACGGCTGGTGGACGTCCGCGAACGCGCTCACCGCGATCATCGACAACAGCCGGATCAGCGGGATGCACAGCTACGACCATGCGATCGCGACCACGTACGACAAGCAGGTCAACGCCGCGCAGGGGCAGTTCCGCAACGAGTTCATCGACGACACCGGGTGGTGGGGGCTGGCGTGGGTGGCCGCGTACGACCGTACCGGGGACAGCCGCTATCTGAACACCGCGCGGGCGGACGCCGACCACATGTTCGCGTACTGGGACACCCGGTGCGGGGGCGGCGTCTACTGGAAGACCGACCGTACGGTCAAGAACGCCATCGCGAACAGCCTGTACATCCAGCTCAACGCGGCGCTGTCGCAGCGCCTCACCGGTGACACCGTCTATCGGGGCCGGGCCCAGGCGGGCTGGTCGTGGTTCCAGAGCACCGGGATGATCAACGGCTCGAACCTGGTCAACGACGGCGTCAATCTCGGCACCTGCCGCAACAACGGCGACGTGACCTGGACCTACAACCAGGGCGTGCTGATCAACGCGCTGGTGCAGCTGAACAAGGTCACCGGCGACGCGAACGCGGTCACCGTGGCCCGCCGGGTCGCCGACGCGGCGACGACCAGCACCTATCTCAACGTCAACGGCATCCTGCGGGAGCCCAACGAGCCCGATCAGTGCGCCGGCGACGGCGTTTCCTTCAAGGGCGCTTTCGTACGGGGACTCGGCGCACTCGGCGGCTACGGCACGTACCTGCGCCGGCAGGCGGATTCCGCGTACGCGAACGACCGGAACAGCTTCGACGCGTACGGCAGCCACTGGGCCGGCCCGTTCGTCAGCACCAACCACGGTTGCCAACACAGTGCAGTTGACCTGCTGAACGCCGCTCCTTAAAGGTAACGCTCAGCCGGGCCGGACCCGGGCCGATCGTGCGATCGAAGCCACCCGCACGAGAGGACCCCCATGGCCCACGCACCCCGCACGACGATGTGGGACCGGCGGCTGCCGATGATCTCCGGATCGTTGTCAGCCGTCGCGATCGCATGGTTCGTGCTCGTGTTCGTGTACGGCCCGGTCGGCCCGGCGCTGTTCGGCTGGCTGCTCTCCCCCGTGTGCCTCGCCGTGGCGGCCGCCGCCGGGTGGCGTACCGGCACCGACCCCGGCGTACCCGAACCGGCCCGGCGCTTCTGGCGCCAGCTGGCCATCGCTCTGGGTGTCCTGGGCGCCTCGGTGGTCAGCCAGGTCGTCGACGCGGTCAACGCGGACCTCAGCATGACCACGCGGGTCGGCCTGGTCACCAGCGTGCTGCACGCGGTCGCGACCGCGATGGTCGTCTGGCCGATGCTGCGCCTGCCGTGGGGCGCACCCACCCGCGGGCAGCTCATCGCCAGCGGGCTCGACGTGGCCATCCTCGTCTCCGGCGCGGCGATCTTCTTCTGGCACTTCGCCGCCCAGCTCATGTTCGACGCCGCGCACCGGACCACCGTCGGCGCCGCCGTCATCCTGACCGTCTCCGGCCTGGTCGCGCTGATCGCGATCGCCAAGATGGCGGTCACCGCGTCGGCCACGCTCGACGCGCGCTCCCTGCGGATGCTGCGGGCCGCGTTCCTCGTCGGCCCGGTGGCCGCCGCCCTCACCCCGCTGCTGGCCGGCAAGACGTATCTCGACACCAGCCTGGTCATCATGCCGATCGGGTCGTTCCTGACCGTGCTCGCCGCCGCCCGGCAGGCCGCCGCCGGGGCCGTCTCCCGCCCGCCGGCGCGGCGCCGTTACAGCATGCTGGCGTACGCCGTCGCGGCCGCGACCAACGCCCTGCTCATCGTGGTGCTCATCCAGGGCCGCGACGGGGTGCTGCCGATCGCCGTGGCCGCCGTGGTGCTCACCGCGCTGGTGATCACCCGGCAGCTCGCCGCGATGCGGGAGAACGAGCAGCTCCTCGACCGGCTCGACGCCACCATCATCGAGCTGGCCCTGAAGGAGCAGCGGTTCCGGCTGCTCGTGCAGAACACCAGTGACGTCATCACCATCAGCCGGATCGACGGCACGGCGTCGTACTGCAGCCCGGCCGTGGAACGGGTGCTGGGCTCCACCCCCGAGGACGTGCTCGGCACCAGCTTCTTCGACCGGGTGCACCCCGAGGACCTGGATCACATCCAACAGCAACTCGCCACGATCACGGCCGAGGACGGTGCGACCATCACCTACCAGATCCGGGTGGCGCACGCCGACGGTACGTACCGGATGCTGGAGATCACCAGTGCGAACCTGCTCCACGAGCCCAGCGTGCACGGCATCGTCAGCAACTCCCGCGACGTCACCGAGACGGTCGAGGCCCACGAGCGGCTGAGCTACGAGGCGTCGCACGACGTGCTGACCGGGCTCGCCAACCGGGCGCTGTTCGGCGACCGGGTCGACGCCGCGGTCCGCCGGGCCCGGGCCGAGCAGCCGATCAGCATCGTGCTGGTCGACCTGGACGACTTCAAGACGGTCAACGACACCCTGGGCCACGCGGTCGGCGACGATCTGCTGGTCGCGGTCTCGGAGCGGATGCTCGCGGCGGTCCGCCCGACCGACACCGTGGCGCGGCTGGGTGGCGACGAGTTCGCGATCCTGTTCGAGGGGCTCGGCGGCGGCGACGTCGACCGGGTCCTGGAGCGGATCGCCGACACGCTCGCCATGCCGGTCGACATCGACGGGCACCTGCTGACCGTACGCGCGAGCTTCGGCGTCGTGGACGGCCGCGGCGGCGACGATCCGGGCAACATGCTGCGCCAGGCCGACATCGCCATGTACGAGGCGAAGGAGCGTGGCGAGGGTGGCTACCAGCGGTACCGGCCGGGTTCGGAGGCCCGTGGCGCCGAACGGCACCGGATCACCGAGGCGCTGTCCGCCGCGCTGGAGCGTCAGGAGTTCCTGCTGCACTACCAGCCGGTGGTGAGCCTGCCCGACGGCCGGCTCACCGGGGTGGAGGCCCTGGTGCGCTGGATGCACCCGAAGCGTGGGCTGCTCAGCCCGGCCGACTTCATCCCCGGCGCCGAGATGACCGGCATGATCGTGCCGCTCGGCACCTGGGTGCTGCGCGAGGCCTGCCGGCAGGCGGCGGCCTGGGTCACCGAGCTCGGCCCGGAGGCGCCCGGCACGATGGCGGTCAACGTGTCGGCCCGCCAGCTGCAGAACACCGACTTCGCCGACGAGGTCGCCGCCGCCCTGCGCGACAGCGGCCTGGAACCTCGCCGGCTGACCATCGAGATCACCGAGTCAACCGCGATCGGCGGCGGGACGACCCACGAGACGCTGCGGGCGTTGCACGCGATGGGCGTACGGCTGTCGCTGGACGATTTCGGCACCGGCGCGTCCACGCTCAGCCTGCTGGCGAACTGCCCGGTGGACCAGATCAAGCTGGACCGCTCGTTCGCCCCGGTGCCCGGACCCGACGCCATCGCCGGCGCGGTGCTGCAGCTGGCGCGGGCGATGGGCGTCGAGGCGGTCGCGGAGGGGGTGGAGACCTCGGCGCAGGCGGAGAAGCTGGTCGACCTTGGCTATGTACGGGCCCAGGGCTTCCATTTCGCCCGCCCGATGACCGCCGAGCTGATCACCGTGGGGATCACTGAGCCGGCGAGCCCGCTCGCAGCGCAGCGGTAACCGAGGCGGACAGCTTCTCCAGGTAGTCGTCGTCGATCGGGGTCCGCAGCACGGCCAGCCGCCAGTACAGCGGCCCGAGCATCAGGTCGACGGCCATCTCGGGATCGGTGCCCGCGGGCAGCTCGCCGCGGGCGACGGCCTGGCCGACGATCGTCTCGCCGACCGCGCGCTGGTGCTTGCTGAGCGCTTTGTTCAGGGTTTCGGCGATCTTCGGGTTCCGGGCGGCCTCGGCCATCAGGTCCGGGATGATCTGAGAGGCGATGCGGTGCTGCAACGCCTTGCTCACGATGAACGTCAATAGTTGGAGGTCCGACTCGAAGCTTCCGGTGTCGGGCATGGGCACGCTACGCTCCGCCACGCCGGAAACGATCTCGAGCACCATCTCCAGTTTGTTGCTCCACCGGCGATAGACGGCCGTCTTGCCGACCCCGGCCCGGCGCGCCACCGCCTCGATGGAGAGTCGGCCGTAACCGACCTCGGCGAGTTCGTGCATGACGGCGTTCCGGATCGCCGCGGTGATGTCACCGCGGAGCACCGCCGCTCCGGCGGGTGCGCGTTTCGTGGCTGCCACGGCAAGAAACTATACGCGACGACGCAACGGTTGCGTTGCGACGTCCGGTCAGATAAATTCTTCCCTGACGTCGATACGCTGTCGTTCTGACGCGGCACACTTACTACTGTGTTCCCGCGCAAGTCACCCAGGTCCCTGCCCCCGGACGGACCGACCAGATCGGAGCGCCACCCCATGTCACAGACGGCGGTCGCCGATTCCGACACCAGCATCCCCCTGAGCGAGCTGGCCCGTCGGCACGGCCTGGGAGTGGCGGGCAGACTGCCCACGCTGCCCGAATACACCCGCAAACTTTGGTCGTACAGGCACTTCATCGCCTATTACGCCAACGCCAAGGTCACCTCGTCGCTGGGCAAGACCCGGCTCGGCGCGATCTGGCAGGTGCTGACACCGCTGATCAACGCCGCGGTGTATTACGTGATCTTCGGCAAGATCCTCGACACCCAGCGCGGCATCGAGAACTTCGTCGCGTACCTCTGCATCGGTGTCTTCATCTTCGGCTTCACCCAGTCGACGGTGCAGGCCGGCATCCAGGCGATCAGCGGCAACCTCGGGCTGATCCGGGCGCTGCACTTCCCCCGCGCCGCGCTGCCGCTCGCGATCACCACCGTCGAGATCCGCAACATGATGGTCTCGATGGTCGTGCTGATGGCGATCGTGCTGGGCTTCGGCGAGCCGATCACCCTGCAGTGGCTGCTCGTGGTGCCGATCTTCCTGCTCCAGTCGGTGTTCAACGCCGGCCTCGCGATGTTCGTCGCCCGGCTCGGCTCCAAGGTCGCCGACTTCAAGCAGCTGATCCCGTTCATCATGCGCTTCTGGATGTACGGCTCAGCGGTGCTCTACCCGGTCACCAAGTTCTCCGAGGCCGACTTCCTGCAGCAGAACAAGTGGCTGCTCAACGTCGTCGAGGCGAACCCGCTGCTGGTCTTCATCGAGCTGATGCGCCACGCGCTGCTCGAGGAGGTCCACCTGGCGTCCGCACCCTGGGTGCTCTGGGTCGAGGCCATCAGCTGGACCCTGGTCGCCGGGATCGGCGGATACATCTACTTCT
This sequence comes from Actinoplanes sp. NPDC051494, assembly GCF_044454705.1. Taxonomy (NCBI): domain Bacteria; kingdom Bacillati; phylum Actinomycetota; class Actinomycetes; order Micromonosporales; family Micromonosporaceae; genus Actinoplanes; species Actinoplanes sp. NPDC051494. The sequence continues at coordinate 216,159 of NZ_JBITDZ010000006.1, read as the reverse complement.
GGCGCGGAGAGAAGGGCTACGGCCGTGGCTGACGAGCGCGAACCCACCGTCATCGTCGACGACGCCCACGTCGTCTACCGGGTGCAGCAGGCCGGCGGCGCCTCCAGCCCGCTGGCCGGCTTCAAACGGATCGTCACCGGCACCAAGCCCGCCACGCTGCGCGAGGTGCATGCGATCAAGGGGGTCAGCTTCGTCGCGTACAAGGGCGAGGCGATCGGCCTGATCGGCACCAACGGCTCCGGCAAGTCGACACTGCTGCGGGCGATCGCCGGCCTGCTCCCGGTGGAGCGCGGCGCGATCTTCGCCTCCGGTCAGCCGTCGCTGCTCGGTGTCAACGCGGCGCTGATGAACGACCTGCCCGGCGAGCGCAACGTGGTGCTCGGCTGCCTCGCGATGGGGATGTCCCCGGCCGAGGTGAAGCCCAAGGTCAAGGAGATCATCGACTTCTCCGGGATCAACGAGCGCGGCGACTTCAGCTCGCTGCCGATGCGGACGTACTCCTCCGGCATGGCGGCCCGGCTGCGCTTCTCGATCTCCGCGGCCAAGAAGCACGACGTGCTGCTGATCGACGAGGCGCTGGCCACCGGTGATGCGAAGTTCCGCAAGCGCAGCGAGCAGCGGGTCCGCGACCTGCGCGCCGAGGCCGGCACGGTCTTCCTGGTCAGCCACAGCGAGCAGTCGATCCGGGACACCTGTGAGCGCTCGATCTGGCTGGAGTCCGGCCTGATCCGCGCGGACGGCCCGACCGACCAGGTCATGAAGGAATACGAGGCGTACGTCAAGAAGTGAGAAAAGGGGGCGGCCGGTGGCCGCCCCCTTTCCCTTCGCTGTGACCTATCTCATAGATAGGTGCACGTGGTTCGTGTGGTCGCTGGACGGGTCGCCGTTACCTCCGGAGTACGCCTTCCAGCCACTGCTCGGCAACCAGATCCGGTTGAACCAGATCACGTACAACACCCCGAGCCGGCTCGAGTTGTCGATGAAATAGTCGGCCAGGTTGTTGCCGTACGTCTTGCTGCTGCCGGTGGCCACCCCGCCGAAGCCGGTCTTGTCGGCGGCGAAGTCGCAGGCCCGTCCCTTGGGGTGCTCACCGCTGTTCTGGGTGCGGAAGCAGGCCACGAAGCGGGTGAAGCCGGCCGCCTGCGCCTGCTTCATCGCGTGCAGGGTGCGCGGGGTGATGCAGCCACCCGAGGTCGGATCGTCGATGCTGCACGACTCCGACACCAGCGAACCGTCGGAGTTGCGGGGCGCCGACTCGGCCGTCGAACTGTTGCCCGCCGGGCTGCTGCCGGTCTCGGCGACCGCTTTCGCCGCGTTGGCGGCGGCAACCTTGGCGTTGTGCGTCTTCAACGCGTTCTCGGCCTGCGTCTTGCGCTTGGCCATGACCGTGACCTGCGCCTGCTGCTTGCGGATCTCGACGTCGATCGCGGTCTTCGCCTGCTCCTGCTGGGTCTTCGCGTCCTTGAGGTCCCGGACCGCGCGGTCCTGCTTGACCGCGATCGTCTCCAGCGTCTCCGCCCGGTCCATCATCGTGCCGGTCGACGACGCGGTGAGCAGCGCGCCCATCGGCCCCAGCCGGCCCCGCTGGTACGACTGCCGGACGATGTCGTCCAGTGCCGCCTGCCGCGGGCCGAGCTCGGTATCGAGCTCCTTGAGCTTGGTGACCAGCGTCTGCTGCCGCTTCCTGGAACCCTCGAGCGTCTCCTGGGCCTCCACGAAGCCCTTCGAGGCGTCCTCGAGCTGATCGGTCAGCGACTTGGAACCGCCCTCGCCGTCGTCACCGGAATCCCCCGGCGCGGCCAGCGGTGGCGGCGCGGCGAAGGCCGCGCCCGGACCGGCCAGCGCCAGTCCGGTGGTCGCGACGAGCAGCGCCAGAACGGTCGCTAATCGCCTGCGGACAGGGTCGACCCTCAACGTACGTTCCTTCCGTCGGCCGCCGACCGAGTTAGCTGACGGGTTCGGGACGGAAGTGGCCCCTACCGCTGATAAGGGTCAGCGGATTCACCCCAATTACCTGGTGGGTCCCCGGCTCGCCTCGCGGCGATTAGGCGGCGGCTCCGTGATGGAACCGTGACGAACACTACCCATCGATTTCCAGTATTGACAGTCGTCGTACTCAGCGCGGTCGTGCGAACACATTCCGTGAAATGACTACGGAGAGAATGCAACGACTCACTTTGATGTGCCGTTACGGGCCCTGACCTGCGTCAGCCCAACGAGTGGTCACGTAAAGTCGTTGCGCCGTAACAGTTTTGCCGGGGTCGCGAGCACTGAAGGGCCGACGGAGTTCAGGTAAGCTTTCCGCCGGTCGTGCCAAGAAGGTGCCGCCCCAAAGGCGCCGGCGGACCACCGCTCAATCGTCACGCGACGAACCGGGGAACCACCAGGTAATTGGGGTGAATCCGCTGACCCCCATCAGCGGTAGGGATCGCTTCCGTCCCGAACCCGTCAGCTAACTCGGTAGGCGGCAACGTGGAAGGAACATGGATGACGGCACGACCCAGCCGGTGGCTCGTTCTCGCCCTGGCCTCGCTAGTCGCGGTGACCATGGTCGTCACGCCCGGCGCACCCGCTAGCGCCGCCCCGGGCGGGGAGACCACCGCGGACGACGGCGACGACAACCCGCAACTCAACGACCTGCTCGACAGCACCGGCCGGCGATACATGCAGGCCAAGACCGCGGTCAAGAAGTCGACCAAGGCCCAGGCCACCCTCACCGTGCAGGTGAAGGCCGCCGAGGACAAGCGCGACGCCCTGCTGCCCCAGGTGGGCGCGGTCGCCGCCCAGCAGTACCGCACCGGCGGCGTGACCACGATGGGCTTCCTGCTCAACGCGAGCTCCCCCGGCCTGTTCCTGGACAAGGCCATCTCCCTCGAGGAGATCAACTCCAGGAACGACCACAAGCTGCACGAACTCGACGAGGCCATCAACGAGGTCGCCACCAAGAAGGCGCAGCTCGACCAAGAGGTCAAGTCGCAGAAGCAGAACCTCGTCGCGATGGAGAAGCAGAAGAAGTCGGCCGAGAAGGCCCTCAACCTCGTCGGCGGCGACACGGTCACCGGCGGCTTCGTCAACGCCAAGAGCGACGAGGCGGCCCCGGCCCCCCGCGACGCGGACGGCGACTTCGCCGGCGAATCCTGCAGCGTCACCGACCCGACGACCAGCGGCTGCATCACGGCCCGGACCTTGCATATGTACAAAGAAGTGAAGAAGGCCGGATTCAATCGGTTTGTCGGATGTCACCGCAACGGCGGGCCGTTCGAACATCCCAAGGGCCGGGCCTGCGACTGGTCCCTGCAGAAGTCGGGGTTCGCGCCGTGGCACAACCAGGACACCCGTGAGTACGGCAACAACCTCATGGCGTTCCTCGTTCGTAACGCGGACAACCTGGGCATTCTGTACGTCATCTGGAACAAGATGATCTGGTTCCCGGTCACCGGGTGGAAGTCTTATCACGGGCCCAGTGATCACACCGACCACGTGCACGTGTCGATGCTCTAGGCGTCTCTTCGTGTGCTGACCCGGCCCCTGCTTCGCTTGCTTGCTCGCGGAGTGGGGGCCGGGCTGTTTCACCCTGGGTCAGCGGTTGTCGCCGCTGCCGGACAGGCGGCCTCGGGTTTGGCGGCTGGCCAGTTTGGCCAGGTTGGTGGTGGCTATGTCGTCCAGGGACAGGTCCAGGTAGTCGGCCAGGACGGCTACGTACCAGAGGACGTCGCCCAGTTCTTTGGCTATGCCGGCCCGGTCCAGTCGGGATTCGTCGCTGTCTTGGTCCCGGACCCACTTCTTGAACTTCTCGGCCACCTCGCCGGACTCGCCGACCAGGCCGAGCACCAGGTGCAGCAGCTCGTTACGGCGGTCTCGCGGGGCGGCGGTGCGCAGAGCGCCCCGCTGGTAGTCGTCCAGGTCCATGGCGGATCATTATGGCCGACCACGACCTTCTCGTGAACGAAGTTGCTGTGGACGGCGGGATCGCCCGGATCAGGGCCAAGATCGTAGCTTTACCTTCGACGGAACGGGCCGTGCTCGGCCCTCCGCTGACCGAGCGGGAATTGTCAGGCTTCGAGGATCAGCTCGGTGTCCGGCTACCGGCGGAGTTCCGCGAGTTCGTCACCCAGATCGGCCACGGCGGGTCCGGGCCGCAATATGGCCTATTGCCCATGGCGACGTGGCTCCGCCCGGTCGCGGGTTTCTCCGGGGCGATCACGGTCGTCCACGGCGGGTGCAGTGACTACACCCTGCTCGTGGTCAGCGGTCCTGACCGGGGGCGGCTCGTCGAGGTCAACGCCGATGGGTGCTTCGCGCCGCGTTTTTACTCCGACCCCGGCTTTCTTGCCTGGTACGAGCGGTGGCTGGATTTTGTGCTCACCGGTCACCGTGATCTGACCTGGTTCCCGAACCAGATGGCGGGCGACGAGGCTGCGCTGGTGGCGACGCTGCGTGAGGATCCGCTGGCGGCCCGGCGGCGTGCTGCGGCCTGCACGTTCATCACGTATCCGGCGCCGGGTGCGGGGCTGCCCGAGGTGCTGGTCGGGGCGTTGTCGACGGAACCGGATGCGGCCGTCCGGGAGATGATCCTGCGGGCGCTGGCCGCCCAGGGCGAACGCGGCCGTGACCTGCTGTCCGCCGCGCTCACCGACCGCGAGGCCGGCGTGCGGTCGCTCGCGGCCGTCCTCATGTCTCCCCGCGCCCTCTGGGGAGAGCTTCCCCCGCACCGGCGGCGGGTCCTCGGCGACCATCTGCGGGCCGAGCCGGACCCGGCGGTGCGGGAAACCATCGTGCTGCTGCTCGGTCAAGCGCGCTGAGGGCCGTCGGCGGCCGGTATTGTCGGGCCATGTCCGGCCCTGGAGATGTGCCACCGGAGATCCTCGACCGGCTGCGACCGATCTGCGGGGACCTGCCGGAGACGTACGAGGAACCGGCCTGGATCGGCGTCCGCTGGCGGATCCGCAAGCGGACGTTCGCCCATGTCTACGTGCCCGACCCCGCGCGTCACAAGGTCTACGCCCAGCACCTGGTCGACGGCATGTCGCCGACCATGATGACGTTCCGCGTGCCCGCCGACGACCTCTTGGGCCTGACCGCCGGCGACGGACCGTTCTTCCGCGCCGACTGGGGCCGCAACGTCGCCGGCGCCCGGCTCGGCGACGACACCGACTGGACCGAGATCGCCGAACTCCTCACCGACAGCTACTGCGAGATGGCCCCGAGGTTCTTGGCCACCCGCGCGGCCGGCCGATAGACCAGCTCCTGCGTGTGACCGTCCAGCGTGCGGCTCTCCAGCAGCTCGAGGTCGAAATCCCCCGCACCCCCGAGGATCGGGCTGGTCCCGGTCCGCCCGGAGATGACCGGGAAAATCGTCACCTGCACCCGGTCCACGAGACCGGCGGCCATCAATGCCCAGTTCAGCGACAAACTGGCCGGCGACCGCAACGGCACATCCGACTCCGCCTTGAGCCGCGCGACCACATCCACCGCGTCACCGCTCACGATGGTCGCGTCCGGCCACCCGAACGTGTCCTCCAACGTCGACGAGATCACCGTGGCAGGCATCTCCATCAACCGGACATACCACTCATCAAGCGGATTCGGGTCGATGCCCAGAGCCATGATCTGGGCGGACTCCCGAAACGTGGTAGCTCCGAAAACCATCCGCTGCTCACCGGCAAAGAGCCCAGCCCGATGCGCCAGCAGCTCAGGCCCCCTGCACCCCGGGCCCGGTTTACCCCACTCACGCACAAAGAAGGGCCAGGGCCAGCGAATGCTGGGCCCCGGCCCGTCCTCGGCGGGAGCGACGGTCCGTCACCCCCCACCGAGCTACGACATGGATCTTTAAAGCGTCGCCGCCCTACGGACCGGCGCGCGACCGGCGGGCTGTGTGGGGACCGGCCCGGTCGGTAGCGGCGGCGGGATCTGCAGGACCACCGGCTTGACCTGGGTGACCGTTACTCCCTTGCCGTGGTGCAGCAGGTCGAGGCGGGCCGAGCCGCCGCCGTTGCGCAGCGAGTAGGTGACCTCCTGCGGGGTGACCTCGACCCGGAGTCGCAGACCGCGCCAGAGCAGGGAGAACTCGAGGGCGTTGATGCGGCTCGGCAGGCGCGGGGCGAAGGAGAGCTGCCCGTTGTAGTCGCGCATGCCGCCGAGGCCCGCCACGAGGGCGATCCAGGAGCCGGCCAGCGAGGCCACGTGGACACCGTCGCGGGCGTTCTGGTGCAGGTCATGGAGGTCCATGAGGGCCGCTTCGCCGAGATAGTCGTGGGCCAGCTCGGTGAAGCCGACCTCGGCTGCCATGACGGCCTGGACGCAGGCGGACAGCGACGAGTCGCGGACCGTACGGGCGTCGTAGTAGGCGAAGTTGCGGGCCTTCTCCTCCGGGGTGAACGCGTCGCCCCGGATGTACATGGCCATGACCAGGTCGGCCTGCTTGACGACCTGCTTGCGGTACAGATCGAAGTAGGGGTAGTTGAGCAGCAGCGGGTAGGCCTCGGGTGGGGTGTTCTCGAAGTCCCACTCGGCGAGCCGGGTGAAGCCCTCGGACTGCTGGTGCACCCCAAGCTCGCGGTCGTAGGGGATGTGGACCGCCGCGGCCGCGTCGCGCCAGGAGGCGAGTTCCTCGTCGTCGACGCCGAGTTTGCGCGCGAGGTCGGGGTGACGCTTGGCCGCGTCCGCCGCCGCGTGCAGGTTCTGCTGCGCCATCAGGTTGGTGTAGACGTTGTCGTCCACGACCGCGGTGTATTCGTCCGGGCCGGTGACACCGTCGATGTGGAAGCGGCCGTGCCGGTCGTGGTGACCGAGCGAGCGCCAGAGCCGGGCGGTCTCGATCAGGAGCTCCAGGCCGACCTCGCGTTCGAAGTCGTAGTCGCCGGTGGCCGAGACGTAGCGGCGGACTGCGTCGGCGATGTCGGCGCCGATGTGGAAGCCCGCGGTGCCGGCCGGCCAGTACGCGGAGCATTCCTGGCCGCGGATGGTGCGCCATGGGAACGCCGCGCCCTGCAGACCGAGCGTCTGGGCGCGCTCCCGGGCGAGGTCCAGCGTCGAGTGGCGCCAGCGCAGGACGTCCGCCGCGGCGCTGGGCTGGGTGTACGTCAGGGCCGGGAGCACGAACGTCTCGGCGTCCCAGAACGTGTGGCCGTCGTAGCCGGGGCCGGACAGACCCTTGGAGCCGATCGGGCGCTGCTCGGCGCGGGCACCGGCCTGCAGGGTGTGGAAGAGTCCGAAACGGACCGCCTGCTGCACCTCGGGGTCGCCCTCGACCTTGACGTCGGAGTGGTCCCAGAACTCGTCGAGATATTCCCGCTGGGCCTCGAGCAGGCCCTCCCAGCCGTCCAGGCGGGCGCTGGCGAGGGCCGCGCCGACCTGGTCGCGCACGGCGGGCAGAGAACGGTTGCTGGACCAGCCGTACGCGGCCAGCTTGACGACCCGCAGCTTCTGCCCCGGCTCGAGCTTGCAGGCGACGGTGGTGCGCAGCCAGTCCGGGTGGCCCTCGGTCGTCACCGCGTGCTTGCCGGGCGCCTCGACCAGGTGCTCCATGGCCGCGGCCATGCGCAGGTCACTGGCCTTGGTGCGGTGCACGAGCAGGCCGCCGGTGCGCTGCTCCAGCATCTCCTCGGCCTCGAGCGGGTGGTCGAGGACGGCCGCGACGCGCGGGTCCTTGCTGCTGACCGGGAGCTGCTCGTTGGCGACCAGTTCGGACTGCAGGATGAGCCGGGCGGTGGAGTCGAGTGGTTCCACCTCGTACAGGAACGCGACGACGGCGCGCTGGGTGAACGACACCATGCGGACGGTCCGGACCCGGATCGCCTGGCCGGACGGGGACACCCATTCGACGATGCGTTCGAGCGTGCCGGCCCGCAGGTCGAGGGAGCGCTGGTGGGAACGCAGCTCGCCGTAGCGCACGTCGAACGGCTCGTCGTCGACGAGCAGCCGCATGAGCTTGGCGTTGGTGACGTTGACCATCGTCTGGCCGGACTCGGGGAAGCCGTACCCGGCCTCGGCGTACGGCAGCGGCCGCAGCTCGTAGAACGAGTTGAGGTAGGTGCCGGGCAGGCCGTGCGGCTCACCCTCGTCCAGGTTCCCACGGATGCCGATGTGGCCGTTGGCCAACGCGAAGACCGACTCTGACTGGGCCAGCAGATCCAGGTCCAGCCGGGTCTCCCGGATGTGCCAGGGGTCGACGGGGTAAGCCCGTTCACGGATCACGGTGGTGCCTCTCGAAGTGAAAGGTTATCGGCTGAGAAGTTCGGAAAGATCCTGGACCACGATGTCGGCCCCGTGCTCGCGCAGCGCGTCGGCCTGACCGACCCGGTCGACACCGATGACGATGCCGAACTTGCCGGCCCGGCCGGCTTCGACACCCGCCAGGGCATCCTCGAAGACGGCGCAGTTCTCCGGCTCGACGCCGAGCAGCTTCGCACCATAGAGGAACGTGTCCGGCGACGGTTTGCCGGGCAGGCTCTCGGCGCGTGCGGTGACACCGTCCACCCGGACCTCGAGGAGGTCGGCGATCTTCGCCGCCTCCAGCACGTCCTTGCAGTTGGCGCTCGCGGAGACGACCGCGCGGCGGAGACCGGCGTCGGTCACGGCGTGCAGGTAGTCGACCGATCCGGGGTAGACCTGGACCTTGCCCTCCTGGATCTTCTGCAGAACCAGCAAGTTCTTGCGGTTGCCGACCCCGTTGACGGTCTGCTCGTCGGGGCCGTCGTCCGGTGTGCCCTCGGGCAGGGTTATGTCCCGCGAGGCGAGGAAGGTGCGGACACCGTCGGCGCGTTGCCGGCCGTCGACGTACTGGTGGTAGTCGGCGCCGGAGTCGAACGGCACGAAGGGCTGGTTGTGCTGGGTGGACCACGTCTGGAGGAACTCGTCGAACGTGAGTTTCCACGCCGCGTTGTGCACCAGGGCGGTCTGGGTTAGCACGCCGTCAAGATCGAACAGGCATGCCGTCACATGAGGAGGTAGTCCGAACACCGGCCTAATGTAGTCGCCCGCGGCGGCTGACACCCGGGAAAGTCGGTGACGACATTTCCACGGCGTTTCATCTCGGGTTCAGGATGCATTCCACCGGTTGATTACCTGGTCGGTGACCTGGTCAGACTCGGATGATCACCGGGGCAGGTCGATTTTCAGTCCGATAGTAGTCCCGATCGGACCGGTGGCCATCGTGACTTCGTCGCACAGCTGGTACGCCAGCCAGATGCCGCGGCCGCCCACATCGAACGTCTCCGGGGTGTCCGGCGGGCGCTGATGCTGCTGCGGGATGCCCGGCCCGGAGTCGGTCACCGTGCACCACACCGCACTGCCGCTGAGGTCGAGCACCAGGCGCCCGGTGCCCCCGGCGTGCAGGACCACGTTGGTGATCACTTCGTTGACCGCCAGCACGAAGCTGTCGAGGCGGTCGCCCAGCATGCCGCGGTCGAGCCGGCGCAGGACCTCGTGCCGGAGCACGGTGATGTCGTCCCGGCCGAACACCCGATCGATGAGCGAGTGACGATGTGACGGGACCGCGTCCGGCCGCTCCCTGCCTGGAGCCGGACGCAACGTCTGTTGCTCGACAGTTTCCTCCACCGCCGAGCAGCTTACGCTGAGTACCGTCTTCGTGGCAGTCGTCGGAGCCCGCAAAATTGCCGCCTTCAGCGCCAGCCGATGTCGATCCGGTCCCCGTGCTCGTCGAAGAAGTGCAGCGCGTCCATCCGGACCCCGACCGCCAGCGGGTGCCCCGCGGCGATGGCCGGATAGGGCGCCAGCCGGACCGCGAGCTCGGCCGGGCGCCGCTGGTGCCGGCCCGGATCGTTCAGCACCGAGGTCTTGGTCTCGGCACGATCGAGGACCGCTTTTTCGGTACGGCCGGTGACCCGTTGCAGCGCCGCCCCGAACTTGCGGAGCGTCCCGCCGGACGGCGCTGCCTCGGTGACCCCCTTGCCGAGCTCGTCGACGGCGATCGCGGTGGCCCCGACGTCCAGGAACGCCAGCGACTCGTGCCCGTGGTGCTCGAGGTAGCGGACCCGGCCCCGGAGCACGTCGCCCGGGGTGTCGGGGGCGACCGGGGTGAGCGCCTCGGCGCGCAGGCCGACCACGATGCGCTCGCCGTGGTAGTGCGCGAGGGACCGGGACCGGATGTCGTCCCAGGGCAGGTACAGCGCCTGCTCGCCGAGGTTGAGGGCGACGTAGCGGTCCAGGTGGACGTAGACCGAGGCTTCGAGCAGGTTCATCCGCGGGGAGCCGAGGAACGCCGCGACGTATAGCGTGGCCGGGCGACCGTAGACCTCGGTGGGCGTACCGATGTCCTGCAGCACCCCCTTGCGCATGATCGCCACCCGGTCGGCCATGGTCAGCGCCTCGGCCTGGTCGTGGGTGACGTACATGGTGGTGACGCCCAGCTCGCGGGTCAGCCCGGTGATCTCGGCCCGGAGCTCGGCGCGCAGGCCGCTGTCGAGGTTGGAGAGCGGTTCGTCCATGAGGAACAGGCCGGGCCGGCGGACGATCGCCCGGCCCATGGCGACGCGCTGGCGCTGGCCGCCGGAGAGCTGGCCGGGCCGGCGGCCGAGCACGTCGCCGATGCCGAGCGCGCCGGCCACGTCGCCGATGCGTTCCTCGCGCGGGCCGGGTTCGATACCGGACAGTTTGAGCGGGAAGCCGATGTTCCCGCCCACCGTCATGTGCGGATAAAGTGCGAAGTCTTGGAATACCATGGCGATCTTGCGGTCGCGCGGTGGCATGTTGAGCACCGGTTCGCCGTTGAGCAGGATGTCGCCGGCCGTGGGGTCCTCGAGCCCGGCGATCATCCGCAGGATGGTCGACTTGCCACAGCCGGACGGACCGAGCAGGACGAGGAACTCGCCGTCCCGCACGTCGAGGCTGACCCGGTCGACGGCGAGGGTGCCGTCCGGCCAGACCTTGGAGACGTCCTTGAGCGCGACGGTGGACACCGTCAACCTCCCGCTGGTGAGCTGCGACGATGGCTTAGCGTGATCAAGCCCATCGAAGATCACCATCGGGTGAACGGCTATTAGCGTTCAGTCACCGGATCATCACGCCAATATGAAATCATGATCACTTACCGGAATCGAGTAACACCCTGCGTACGACGCGTTCCGAGGCCTTGCCGTCGTCGAGGTAGCAGAAACGCTCCCGGAACCGGGTGCGTTTCGCCGCGGCCCGCCCGCTCGCGTAGGTGCCCGACTCGAACACCTCGACCAGCCCGTCGAACGTCGTGGCGACCTCACCCGGCGGGAGTTCCATCAGATCGAAGTAGACGCCACGCAGTTCCTGGTACGCCTTCCAGTCCGGCGCGAAGATCACCAGCGGGCGGTCCAGGATCGCGAAGTCGAACATCGCCGACGAATAGTCCGTCAGCATCACGTCAGCGGCGAGATAGAGGTCCTCCACCATCGGGTACCCGGACACGTCCAGGATCCGGCCACGGGCCGACTGAGCCTTGTGCCCGGCCCCCGCGTACAGATAGTGCGCCCGCATCAGCAGCACGGTGTCCGGGCCGAGCCGGTCCGCGAGCGCCTCCACGTCGAGCACCTGACGGCCCAGCGGCAGCCACTCCCGGTGCGTGGGGGTGTACAGCACGACCCGCTCGTGCGGCGCGAGACCGAGCTTCTCCCGGACCGCCGCGGTGTCCGCCGCGGTCGCGGTCGCCAGCCGGTCGTTGCGCGGATAGCCGACCTCGAGGTTCTCGAAACGGCACGGGTACGCCCGCTCCCACGCGACCGAGGTGTGCGTGTTCGCCGTGATGCTGAAATCCCAGCGGTCCGCCCGGCGCATCTGGGCGTGGAAGTCCTGGTCCTTGGCGGACGCGGGATGGTCGGCCTGGTCCATGCCCATCATCTTCAACGGGGTGCCGTGATGGGTCATGACATGCGTGCTGCCCGCGCGCTTGACCACCCAGCCCGGCCAGTTCACGTTGTTGATCATGAAGCGGGCCCGGGCCAGCGCGCGGTAGTACGGCAGCGTGCCGGCGACCACGTACTCGGTGCCCGCCGGCACCGACCGCACCCCGGACCGGCTGACCACCCAGACGTTGCGGATGCCCGGCGCCAGCTCCTGGGCCTTACGGGAGATCGCGGCCGGATTGCAGGAAACCCCGCGATACCAGTACGCCGCATAGAGCGCGAGATTCTCCTCGACCGGCCCCCGCAGCTGCAGCTTGTAATAGCCCCGATGCGCCGCCTGACGCACCCGTTTGGCGAACTTACGGACCCGTGTGCGCGGTACCCGGCGTACCCGGTTGGCGGTCTTCGCGATCCGGACCGCCCGGTCGAGCAACCGGAACGTGGTGAACGAACCCCGCTCGACGAGCTTGTGCCGCAGGCCCGTCGCCCGGCCGGCGGGCAACTCGTAGCCGACGGCCGGCTTGTAACGGCGGAAATCCTCGACGACCCGGTCGAAGAAACGCCGCCGGGACGCCTTCTTCACCCGCTCGACATTGCGCAGCACCGTCAGGTAGTGCCACATCATCCGCTCGAACAGCAGCGGGCGCAGCAGCTCGGCCCGGTCCCCGTCCTCGTCGACCAGGGCCATGGCGTGCGCCCAGTGGTCGAAGATCTCGAAATGCCGGTCACCGACGGTCTTGGTGATCGCCCCGGTACGCCGCTGGCGGTAGTGCACGCAGACCCGGGGCAGCGTGCTGATCCGCTCGGCGGCGGCGAGCAGCGGGAACGTGAACGAGACGTCCTCGTACCAGCCCTGTTCGAACCGTAGGCCGCGCTTCACCAGCAGGTCCCGGCGCACCACCTTGTTCCAGGCGACATGCAGCACGGACAGCGCCCGCGGCCACTCCTCGACCGTGAACGTCTCCGGGGCCGAGGCCAGCACCCCGACCGAACCGGCGCTCTTCACCGACGTGTCCCAGTTGACCCGGTCGTAGCCGACGATCAGGACATCCGGCCGGGTGCCGTCGATCCGGTCGGCGACCGCCCGCAGCGCCCCCTGGGCCAGCCAGTCGTCACTGTCGACGAACCACACGTACTCGCCCACCGCGTGATCCAGGCCGACGTTGCGGGCCCGGCCCAGACCGACGTTCTCCACGAGCTCGACGACCCGGACCCGGGGATCGCGGGCGGCGTACTCGGCGAGGATCTCACCGCTGTTGTCCGGCGAGCAGTCGTCGACCGCCACGACCTCGAAGTCGGTGAACGCCTGATCCAGCAGGGAGTCCAGGCATTGCCGCAGGTAGCCCTGCACCTTGTACACGGGCAGAACGACACTGAGCAGGGCCATCAGCTACCTCCGGTTCGCCAGTCCTTTACGGCTCCCGTGAGGAAATGCAATCCCACACCGACGGCGAGCAGCAGCTCCCCGGCTGTCGCGACACCCGCCAGCGCGAAGAACACCAGCAGCACGACCCGGCCGTCCCAGCCGAACAACGCGCGTCGCGCGTTGACGTCCGGAGCCCCCTTCTCCATCCGGGCGGTCAGGTCATAGTGGTGCAGCGCCAGCACGAAGAGCAGGCCGAACACTACTGGCGGCGGGACCTCGCAGATCATCGCGACCGCAACCGCCAGCAGATATTCACCTGCGCGTAGCCCGGCCGGCACCAACCAGTCCAGCGGCCCGTCGTGCCGGGTCCGCGCCGCCGCACCGGCGCCCAGCACCGCCAGCGCCGCCACCACCAGCCAGACCCCGGCCCCACCGGCCCGGACCAGCTCGATCCGGTCGTTCCACGGGGTGCCCCGCGACACCCAGCCGGCCGCCACCGCACCGATCAGCGCGAGCGGGGCGATGGCCGCGAGCACGGCCCAGACCAGCGGATTCTTCAACCCGGCGGCACTCAGGGTGCCCCGGACCAGCCGGCCGTCATCGCGATGCCGCGACGTGTCGACCGTGTCCAGCACGCCGACGCGCATCGAGATCGACCGCAACGACCGCAACCCCAGCGTGTACGCGGCGGCGAGCAGCCCCCAGATCACCACAGCCGCCAGGGCCACCCGCCCGTCGAACAGCGCGGCGAGCACGGCGATCAGGGCCCAGCGCTCCCCGATCGGGAAGACGACGATCCGCTTCAACCAGTACGCAGCGGAGCCGGTGTCGGCCTGGACCTTGTTGGAGGCCCGGCTCAACCGCGCCCCCACACCCCCGCCGGCGTCGGCGTTGCCCGCGGTGCCGACGGTCTGCCGGGCCGCGGCCTCGTCATGCAGGGCGCCGTACCACGTGTCGGTCATGTGCCGGACGGTCTGCAGCACGATCGCGGTGATCGCCAACGGCCACGCGAACGAGAAACCCATCCGCTCGGCACCGGCGGCGAGCCCGGCATAGACGACATACTCCTTGGCCCGGTCGGCCATCGTGTCCAGCCACCCACCGAACGCCCCGAACTTCCGGGTGTACCGAGCGAGCTGGCCGTCCACGCAGTCGAGCACGAACCCCAGATACAGCAGCACCGCACCGATGACCAGCGCGGGCCGCCCGGCCTGCCAGAACGCGCCGGCGGCAACCACGGAGAAAAGTACGGACAGAGCGGTGACCTGGCTCGGCGACAGCCCGGCCCGGGCACAGAGCTTGGTGACAAGAGGAGACCAGGTGCTGACCGCGTACGTGGTGAAGAAGTCATCCTTCTCCTTCACCGCGAGCCGCAGCAGCGCCTTGTCCTCGTCGACAGCCGCGACCGCAGCCCGAGCGGCGGCCAACTCGGCCTCGGTGCCCACGCGTTCGGCCCGCAGCAACCGCACGCGCGTAGCGATCGGCACGAGCCCACTGGCCAGCAACGCGGGCAGCAGCACATCAACCACGTTGCCCACCACAGCTTGCGCGGTGCCGCTTTCCCGCGCCCCCACCACGGTGCCCGCGGCCGACCCGCTTCCTACCCCTTGCTCACCGGGCGCGGCGAAGCCGTCACCTGGCGTGCCCGGCACGGGAGCATAGCGTCCTCGCGCGCCCAGCCCAGCGGCGTCGGCGGCAGCTTTTGCGGCGGCGACGATCAAGCCCAGGTCCGCGGTGGCGACGGACACCGCGCCCAGGAAGCGGGTCGGTCCGTCCGTCGCGGGCACCAGCCGCCCACGCTCCTCGCGCAGATCACCCGAATCACCACTCTCCGTAGCGGCCACCAGCGCAGTGCTGCGCCCGGCCGGCTCGGTCGCCAGCGTCCACAACAGACTCGGGTGGGCCACGAGGTTGTCGGCGCAGAGCAGAAGAGGTTCGTCGGACTCCGCCGCAAGCCGGGCGATTTCCGACAATTGCCGGGAAATATCTGGACCAGAAACGTCGACAATCCGGGTGACCCCGGCCCCGGCCAGCGCAGCACGCACGCCCTCAGCCACTTCCCGGGCAGCCTCCGGACGCAGAGCGTTTCCGGTGCTCCCGCACAACACGGCGAGCGTCACCGCGGCATCCCCTCCACCTGTTCCGCCCTCGAGTCGCAGAGAGTAGGCGGCGTAATTTGCCCCGATGTTAACAGCGCGTCCAACTCGGGTACGGGGTCCCCTTACGGGAACGTGAGCGGCCTTCTCCCCCTCAAGACCGAGGGACGGTAGAAAATCCGCTCATACCTTGGAAAGCGGTCGAGGCACCCGGCCCGGCCACCACCGAAGGAGCAAAACGAGATGACGACCCGCCGCCTCGCCCGACCCCGAGACGACCGCTGGATCGCCGGCGTGTGCTCCGGCCTCGGCCGCCGTTTCGGCATCTCCTCGGGCGCCACCCGCTTGATCTTCATCGTGTCGTGCCTGCTCCCGGGCCCGCAGTTCCTGCTCTACCTCATCCTCTGGGCCCTGCTCCCCAACGAGTGACCCGAGCCCCACGACGCCGGCGCCCCGCACACCCGGGGCGCCGGCATCATTTTGGACACGGTTCGCCGCACAACCCCGGCCGTACGGTGGGACGCAACCCCGAGCAAGCACGCCATCACAAACCGGCCGCCGACCAGACGCAACCCAAAGCGACCCCACCCCAGGCCGGACCCCGGCTCCGGGCCGCACACCGCCGCAGGCCTGAGTCGACCTGGGCGCGCAACCGGACCGTCCTCACCCCACCCCACCCCGGACTCGCACCGCATCCGCGTCAGGCGTCAGGCGCATCTCAGCTCTCAGCATGCACGGTCAGCCGCGGCCCAGGGGTGGCCCGCCCGAAGAGCCAGCCAGGAGCACGGACAGGCAGCGGGAAGCAGGAGCGGTCCGACCAGAGTCAGAAGCAGGCCAGCCGAAACCAGGAAGCCTGGAGCGATCCAGCGATCCAGCGATCCAGCGATCCAGCGATCCAGCGCTCCAGCGCTCCAGCGATCCAGCGATCCAGCGATCCAGCGATCCAGCGATCCAGCGGCCCAGCGATCCAGCGGCCCAGCGATCCAGCGATCCAGCGATCCAGCGGCCCAGCGATCCAGCGATCCAGCGATCCAGCGGCCCAGCGGCCCAGCGGCCCAGCGGTCGAGACTCGAACCAGACGTCGACCGCCGGTACTGTCCGTAAGCGGTCGGGCTCAGACCTCAGGCGGGCCGGGCCCAAGACCGATCGCGGGCCGAGCTACCAACGCCCGTGAAGCGAAGTCGAAATCCTGGCAAGGCCGGGACGGAATCCGGCCGGACCCTGTCAGAGGGCAGGAGAGGCCAGGCCAGGACCCAGTCGGACCAGATTGGCCGGGCAGCAGAAGGCCGAGCGGCTCATGGCCAGGACCTGATCAGGCCGAGCGACCCAGGCCGGGACCCCAGAAAGACCGAGCGACTCAAGGCCGGGACCTGGACAGACTCAGGCCCGATCAGGCCAGGCCCGATCAGGCCAGGCCAGGCCAGGTCAGTCAGGCCAGGTCAGTCAGGCCAGGTCAGTCAGGCCAGTTCGGTCAGGCCAGGAGGCTCGGACCGGGGTCGGCCAGGCCGGGAATGTTGGGCCGGAGGTCAGTCAGGCCAGGAGGCTCGGACCGGGGGCCGGTCAGGCCGGGAAGGCCGGGCCAGGACTGGGTCAGGCCAGCAGAGTCATGCCGGAGGGTCGGGCCAGGAGCCGGTCAGGCCGGGAGGGGTCAGGCCGGGAGGGTCAGGCGGAGGACTCGGGCGCCGGCTTGCCAGGCTTTGTGGAGGCTTTCCGGGGTTGGGTCGCCTGCCGGGTCGAGGGTGATTTTGTTGGCCCGGGCGAAGGTGGGGTTGCCTCGGGCTATCACGGCGTAGTCGCGGACCACGGCGGGCTCGTCGGTCAGGAGCTCGACCTCTGCGACCAGGCGGCGGCCCCGGTAGCGGACCGGGAGGCGGTCGCCGGTTCGGAGGTTCTTGGTCCAGGGGAAGCCGCTGCCGATGAGCAGGATGCCGTCGTGGGGGGTGTAGGCGACCGGGATCGAGTAGAGCTTGCCCGACGTGCGGCCCACCACGTACAGGGTGATCAGCCGCTTGCCGACGATGCCCGCCAGCACGGGTGTGCGGAGCAGTCCTCGGGTGATGCGGTTGGCCAGGCCCTGGAAGGGCACCTTGGACGGCTGGGCTGCCTGGTTGTCCGTCATGGGGCCACCCCTCAGGGTCTGACTCGGCGTTGCCGGGAGGCGCTCAGGGGTTCGTGAACTGCACCGTGACCGTGGTGTAGCCCAGCCGCCCGAAGAGGCTCTGCAGCATTTTCTCGGTGTTCTGCTGGGCCCGCTGGTCCAGGCCGCTGCTCTTGGCCGCCTCGTTGATGCGTTGCTGGGCGAGCTGGTAGACCTGCTGCTGCTTGCCCGGGTCGCTCTTGAAGGCGTCGCCGATCCGGTTGAGCAGACCGCGCTCTTCCGCCACCACGTAGCTGCGCTGCATGTCGAGCGCCGCCTGGCCCTGTTCGGGGGCGGGGAGCTGGATGGTGACCGTCTTCTTCTCCTCGTCGACGGTGAGGGCGTCGGTGGCGAGTTTGCTGAAGTCGACGTACTCCTCGACGGTGCCGGAGCCCACGAAGAGGGTGCGCTGGTTGATCAGGAAGTCGGGGATGTTGTCCTTGTTCTCCTGGAGGTCGACGATGACCTGGAACGTGCCGTCCGCGGCGACGTATCGGCTCAGGTCGCGCATCGACTGCAGCAGGACCGGCTGGCTGCGGTCGGTGGTCTTGTCGGCGAACGGGTTGTCGAAGCTGGGCAGCACGTTGATCGCGCGCAGCCCGAGGCAGGACGCCACGATCAGCGCGAAGACCACGCCGGTGAAGATCAGGACCCGTGCGAAGCCACCGACGCGCCGCGGCGGATCCTCGGGAGCCGGAGGGGCGGCAGGAGGCACCACGGGGGCGTCCTCAAGGGCCGGATACTCCCTGGTCGGCTCGTGCAGTTCGTGCGGTTGGGCCATCAGGAACACACCCCCTTCTCACTCCACCTTCGCCTATACCCACGGTACGGAGCGGGTACGACATTTTTCAGCCGCCGAATGCGTTGAGTCCCGTCAGCCGCTGGCCGATCACGAGCTGGTGCACCTCGGACGTGCCCTCGTACGTGAGGACGCTCTCGAGGTTGTTGGCGTGCCTGAGCACCGGGTACTCCCCGCTGATGCCGTTGGCGCCGAGGATCGTGCGGCACTGCCGGGCGATCTTCAGGGCTTCCCGGACGTTGTTCAGCTTGCCGACGCTGACCTGTTCGGGCCGCAGCGTGGGGCGCCGGCCGAGGTGCAACGCGAGCAGGTATCCCTTCTGCAATTCGAGCGTCATGTCGGCCAGTTTCGCCTGGGTGAGCTGGAAACCCGCGAGCGGGCGGCCGAACTGTTCGCGGCTCACCGCGTACGAGATGGCCGTCTCGAGGCAGTCGCGGGCCGCGCCCAGCGATCCCCAGATGATGCCGAAACGGGCTTCGGTGAGGCAGGACAGCGGGGCCTTCAGGCCCTGCGCCGCGGGCAGCTGGGCGGACGCGGGCAGGCGCACCTCGTCCAGGGTGATCTCCCCGGTGGACGACGCGCGCAGCGAGAGCTTGTTCGCGATCTCCCGGGCGCTGAAGCCCGGGGTCGTGGTCGGCACCGCGAAGCCCAGCACGCCGGTGTCGGCGCGGGCCCAGATGACCGCCACGTCCGCGACCGGCGCGTTGGTGATCCACATCTTGCCGCCGGTGAGGATCCAGTCG
Organism: Actinoplanes sp. NPDC051494; assembly: GCF_044454705.1. Classification (NCBI taxonomy): domain Bacteria; kingdom Bacillati; phylum Actinomycetota; class Actinomycetes; order Micromonosporales; family Micromonosporaceae; genus Actinoplanes; species Actinoplanes sp. NPDC051494. The sequence continues at coordinate 197,187 of NZ_JBITDZ010000006.1, read as the reverse complement.
TCGCCGTCGCGGCGGGCCCGGGTGGACATGTTCGCGGGGTCGGAGCCGTGATCGGATTCGGTCAGGCCGAAGCAGCCGATGAGCTCGCCGGCGGCCATGCCCGGCAACCACTGCTGCTTCTGCTCCTCGCTGCCGTATTTCCAGATCGCGTACATGGCGAGGGAACCCTGCACCGATACCAGAGACCGCACCCCGGAGTCGGCCGCTTCGAGCTCCATACAGGCCAGGCCGTACTGCACCGCTGACGCTCCGGCACAGCCGTAACCGGTCAGATGCATGCCGAGAAGACCGAGCTTGCCAAATTCCAGAGCCAGCTCTCGTACGGGCACAGCGCCGCGTTCGTACCAATCAGCGACGTACGGGCGTACGTGATCGTCCACGACCCGGCGGGTGACCGACCGCACGTCGCGTTCCTCGTCGCTCAGCAGGTCGTCGACGTCGAGCATGTCCAGCGGGGAAGTGGCCATACCCCTGAAACTAGCGCTGTTAGTTGCTGAGGACGAGTACCCGGGCGTGGATCTGGTTGCGCTGCTGCAGGGCGGCCCGCAGCGCGCGGTGCAGCCCGTCCTCGAGGTAGAGGTGCCCGTTCCACTCCACGACGTGCGGGAACAGGTCGCCGTAGAACGTGGAGTCCTCGGCCAGGAGCTTGTCGAGCGCCAGCTCACGTTTGGTGGTGATCAGGTCGGCGAGCCGGATCGGCCGGGGCGGGATCTCCGCCCAAGACTTCAGCGTCGTGTGGTGATCGGGGTAGGGCGCACCGTCCCGTACCGCTTTGAAGATCACGGCACGCTCACCTCCCCCGGTCCAGCAGCGACTGACTCGTCCAGCCTATCGAGCCCCAGCCTATCGAGCCCTCGGCGCGACAGCCGCCGTGGCATTACCACCGGCCATGATGCACCACTTCGTCCACCGGGCGGCGCCCCCTGCGCAGTGACGGCGACCTCTTATCCACGGCGGGGTAACCCACCGTGAGCACACCGACCGGCATGAACTCCTCAGGAACGCCGAAAGCATCCCGAAACGCCGCCACTTTATCGGCCGGGATCCCGAAGAACAGTGATCCCAACTCCTCATTCACCGCGGTCAAGTGGATCAACAGCGCGGCGAAGCCGGTGTCGATGTCCCAGTACGGCACCGGCCAGTGGCTCTCGGCCCGGTCCGTCCAGCCCTTGTCGGGCTGGGCGTACCGGTCGAGGTAGACCGATTTGTTCGACAACGCCACGATGATCAGCGGCGCCGTGCGCATCCGCTGCAGCCAGGAGTCGGCCTCGCCGCCCGAGGAGGTGGCCGACCAGTAGCGCTCGCGGTCCTCCGGGCTCTGCAGCACGAGGAAGCCCCAGCCCTGCGAGAACCCGGCCGAGGGCGCCCGCAGAGCGTGTTTGAGCAGCTTGTCGACGATCTCCGGCGGCACCGGCCGGTCCGGGTCGTAGGTGCGCACCATCTTGCGCCGGCGCAGGACGTCGTCGAACTCCACGGATCAGCCCTGGGCGGGGCGCACGCCCCAGGAGGCGCGCCACGTGGTGCCGGGCGCCAGCACGATCAGGTCACGGCCCGAGCGGAACGCGTCCGGCGGGCAGGTCATCGGCTCGATCGCCACCGAGCGGCGGAACCGCTCGCCGTGCAGCGTGTCGCCGGTGAAGACCTGCCACCACTTGAAGCTCTCGTCGCCCCAGACCGTCACGGAACCGCCGTCGCCGGGTGCCGCGATGGTCACCGACGAGCCGCCGTCCTCCTCGGCGACGAGGTCGCCCCAGGTGGTGTCGAGCACCGCGGTGCCGATCCGGCGCGGCTCGGTGTAGTCGAACTCGGTGCCGGTGACCTTGACCGCGCCGATCGGCAGCAGCCGGGCGTCGGCCAGGATCTTGCTGCGGCCCGGCACCCTGAGCAGGATGTCGTCGACGGCCACGCCGGGCAGCTGGAGATACGGGTGGACCGAGAAGCCCCACGGCGCGTCCGTGTCTCCGGTGTTGGTGACCTCCTGGTCCGAGCGCAGCCCGTCGGCGGAGATGCTCCACCGGGTCCGCAGGGTCAGCGGGAACGGGTATCCCACCTGCGCCGGGAGGTCGTACTCCAGGGTCACCGAGTCCTTCGCCTGGTCGGCGAGCTTCCAGCGGGACCAGTTCACCAGGCCGTGGATGGCGTTGTGCCGGGCCGGCTCGGTCAGCGGCAGCTGGTAGTCGGTGCCGCCGAAGGAGTACGCCCCGTCGCGGATCCGGTTGGGCCACGGGGCCAGCAGCGTGCCGGCCGAGGCGGGGGTGATCACGTCCGGACCGAAGCCGTCCAGCACCTCGCGCTCGCCGACGGAATAGCCCCGCAGCACCCCGCCGACCTCTGCGACGGTGGCCCGGTGGCCGTCCGCCTCGATCGTCCACTGGGTCCCGGATTTAGCGGCCACAACGTTGGTCATGGGCGAAAGATTAGTCCTTCGTCCCGGTGGCGGCGGGCGGACGGTATCGAAGCAGCGCGGGGAAGGCCAGCGAGAGCACCACGGCCAGGCCGGCGGCCACGAAGCCGCCACCCGCCCAGGACGCGGCCGGGCCCACGAGATCGGCGGTGGCGCCGGCCCGGAGATCACCCAGACGGGGGCCGCCGGCCACCACCACGGTGTGTACGCCCTGCAGCCGGCCGCGCAGCCGGTCGGGGGCGTACACCTGCAGGATCGACTGCCGGTAGACCGCGCTGACCAGGTCCGCGGCACCACCGACGGCGAGCAGCAGCACCATCAGCCACAGCGAGTGGGCCAGGCCGGCGAACCCGATCGCCACGCCCCAGGCGACGACCGCGACGACCAGCGCGACACCCTGACGTCTGACCCGGCTGATCCAGCCGGACGTGAGCCCGCCGACCACCGAGCCGATCGCGATCGCGGCGAACAACCAGCCGACCGCGGAACCGCCACCGAAGCGGTCCTCGGCGATCTCCGGGAACAGCGCCCGGGGCATCGCGAACACCATCGCGACGATGTCGATGCCGAAGGACAGCAGCAGCACCGGCTGGGTGATCAGGAAGCGCAGACCGATCAGGATGCCGCGTACGCCGGCGGTCGGCTTCTCGCCCTTGTCCTCCTCGTGCAGCTCCGGAGGGATGGGCGGGAGCCGCCAGGTGGCCCAGAGCGAAACACTGAACAGCACGGCGTCGACCGCGTACGCGATGGTGACGCCGGTGTCGGTCGACCAGGTGCCGATGATCAGGCCGGCGGCCAGCGGGCCGAGCACCCCGCCGGCGGTCGTGGTGGTGTAACTCAGGGTGTTGGCGGACGGCACCAGCTCGGGCGGCACGATCCGCGGGATGATCGCCTGGCGGGTGGGTGAGCTGATCGCGAAGCCGGCCGACTGCACCGCGGTGAGCACGAGGAGCAGCATCCCGCTGTGTGCGCCGAGCAGGCCCTGCACGAGCAGCCCGCCGGTGGAGGCCCAGGCGATCACGGAGCTGAACAGCAGCAACTTGCGCCGGTCGACGACATCCGCGGCGGCGCCACCCCAGAGCCCGAAGATCAGCAGCGGTACGAGACCCGCGACGCCGAGCAGGCCCACCCACGCCGACGAGTGCGTGATCGAGTACATCTCGACCGGCACCGCCACCGCGGTGAACTGGAAGCCGAAGAAGGCGACCCCGTTGCCGAGCCACATCCGCCGGTAGGCGACGCTGCGCAATGGCCGGGTGTCGATGACCCAGCGTTTGCGTTCGGCCTGCTCCTGACTCACGGGGCCAGCCGCTCGACGACCCATGTCCCCTGGTCGAGGCGGTATCGCAGCCGGTCGTGCAGCCTGCTCGTGCGGCCCTGCCAGAACTCGACCGTCTCCGGCCGGACCAGCAGCCCACCCCAGTGCGGCGGTGGTGGGACCGGCCCGTCGCCGAACCGCTCGACGGCCCCGGTCATGCCGGCGTCCACCGCGGCGCGGTCGGGCAGCACCTGACTCTGCGGGCTCGCCCACGCCCCGAGCTGCGAACCTCTCGGGCGGGTGGCGAAGTATTCCTCGGTCTCGGCCCGGCTCACCTTCTCGACCGTGCCGGTCACGGTCACCTGCCGCTGCATCGGGAACCACGGGAAGACCAGCCCGGCGTGGGGGTTCTCCAGCGCTTCCGCGCCCTTGCGCGAGGTGTAGTTGGTGAAGAAGACAAAACCGCGTTCGTCGTACGCCTTGAGCAGCACCGTCCGGGCGCTGGGCCGGCCCGTGGCGTCCGCGGTCGCGACGATCATGGCGTTGGGCTCCGGCAGGCCGGCGTCGCGGGCGTCGGCGAACCACCGGGTGAACTGCACGGGCCAGCTCTCCTCAAGGTCCACTTCGAGCAGCGCGTCCCGCTCCCGGTAGTCACGCCGCATGTCCGCGGGTGACGGTGGTTCCGAGGTCACCAGATTTTCCCCTTCCCCGATCGGTTCCACGAACCTAGAACCGCTCCCACCCGCCTGTCCCCTCCGCGAGGATAGGTGTCGCCGACGGCACATTTCCGCGGGTCGACCATGAGGTCACCGGGCGGCAAGATGAACGAACCACGGCTTTCGAGTCCTCAGGAGGCGTCGTGTCCGATTTCAAGCCCGGCCTGGAAGGCGTGATCGCCTTCGAGACCGAGATCGCCGAGCCGGACAAAGCGGGCGGCGCGCTGCGCTACCGGGGCGTCGACATCGAGGACCTCATCGGTCAGGTGTCGTTCGGCAACGTCTGGGCGCTGCTCGTCGACGGCCGCTTCGGCCCCGGCCTGCCGCCGGCCGAGCCGTTCCCGGTGCCGGTGCACTCCGGTGACATCCGGGTCGACGTGCAGTCCGCCGTGGCCATGCTGGCGCCCTACTGGGGGCTGTCGCAGATGCTCGACATCAACGACGAGCAGGTCCGCAGCGACCTGGCCCGGGTGTCGGTCACCGCGCTGTCGTTCGTCGCTCAGGCCGCCCGCGGGCTCGGCCTGCCCGCCGTCCCGCAGAAGGACATCGACAAGGCGCAGACGGTCGTCGAGCGGTTCATGAAGCGCTGGCGCGGCGAGCCCGACCCGCGGCACGTCAAGGCGGTCGACGCCTACTTCATCTCGGCCGCCGAGCACGGCCTGAACGCCTCCACGTTCACCGCCCGCATCGTCGCCTCCACCGGCGCCGACGCCGCGGCCTGCATCTCCTCCGGCATCGGCGCGCTCTCCGGCCCGCTGCACGGCGGGGCGCCCTCGCGGGTGCTGCACATGATCGAGGCGGTCGAGCGCAGCGGCGACGCCGAGGGATACATCAAGGGTGTCCTCGACCGCGGCGAGCGCCTGATGGGCTTCGGTCACCGCGTCTACCGCGCCGAGGACCCGCGCGCCCGCGTCCTGCGCCGCACCGCCAAGGAGCTCGGCGCGCCCCGCTTCGAGGTCGCCGAGGCCCTGGAACGGGCCGCGCTCGCCGAGCTCAAGGCCCGCAAGCCCGACCGGGTGCTCGCCACCAACGTGGAGTTCTGGTCGGCGGTGATCCTCGACTTCGCCGAGGTGCCGGCGCACATGTTCACCTCGATGTTCACCTGCGCCCGGGTGGCTGGCTGGAGCGCACACATCCTCGAGCAGAAGAAACTCGGTCGCATCGTGCGGCCCAGTGCGCTTTATGTAGGACCCGAGCCCCGCAAGCCCCAGGACGTCGAGGGCTGGGACGCCGTCCCCCATAATCTCTAGAAACCGTCCCCGGAAGGACCCCCCTGTGACTGAGCCGATCCGCCTCCCCGACGACCTCAAGCCCGTCGACGGCCGATTCGGCTCCGGGCCGAGCAAGGTGCGCCCCGAGGGGGTCGAGGCGCTCGCCCGGGTGGCCACCACGTTCCTCGGCACCTCGCACCGGCAGCGGACGGTCAAGGACCAGGTCGCCCGGCTGCGCGGCGGGATCGCGGAGTTCTTCTCCGCCCCGGACGGCTACGAGGTGATCATCAGCAACGGCGGCACCAGCGCGTTCTGGGAGACCGCCACGTTCGGGCTGATCCGCGACAAGGCCCAGTTCGCCGAGTTCGGCGAGTTCGGTGCCAAATTCGTCAAGGCGGTCACCGACGCGCCGTTCCTGGCCCAGCCGACCGTGCACAAGGCCCCCGGCGGCAGCGCGGCCTACCTGACCGCCGAGGCCGGCGTCGACGCATACGCGAGCGTGCACAACGAGACGTCCACCGGTGTCTCCGTGCCGGTCAAGCGCGTCGCGGGCGCCGACCCGGGCGCGCTGCTGCTCACCGACGCCACCTCGGGCGGCGGCAGCCTCGACGTGGACCTGACCGAGACGGACGTCTACTACCTCGCCCCGCAGAAGGCGTTCGGCTCGGACGGCGGCCTCTGGATCGCTCTGATGTCCCCGGCCGCGATCGAGCGGGCCTTCGAGATCAAGGCGTCCGGCCGCTACATCCCGCAGTTCCTCGACCTGGTCACCGCGATCGAGCAGTCCCGCCTGGAGCAGACCTACAACACCCCGGCGCTGGCCACGGTCTTCCTGGCCGCCGAGCAGATCGACTGGATGAACGCCCAGGGCGGCCTCGGCTGGGCGGTCAAGCGCAGCGCCGACAGCGCGGCAGCCGTCTACGGCTGGGCGGACAACTCCCCCGTCGCCACCCCGTTCGTCACCGACCCGGCCCTGCGCTCCAACGCGGTCGCCACGATCGACTTCGCCGACGGCGTGGACGCGGCGGCGATCGCCAAGGTCCTGCGCGCCAACGGCATCGTCGACACCGAGCCCTACCGCAAGCTGGGCCGCAACCAGCTCCGCGTCGCGTTGTACCCCACCGTCGACCCGGCCGACGTCGAGGCGCTCACCCGATGCATCGATTTCATCATCGACCGGACGTGAACCGCTGAGGGGCCCTCGCCCGTACTGACGACCGGCAATGTTGCTGACGTCGGGAGGCGCGATGGCACGGACCGGAATCGACACCTCGATCCTGCACAAGGGAGCACACAGTGCCTCCTATTTCGATCTTGCTCGAAGTGCGGGCGAGGGTGCGGAGATCGTCGACTTCTGCATCCCGTGCAACCCGTACTTCCCGACGCCGGAGATGTTCGACGAGCTCTCCCGGGACCTCAAGAACATCCTGAAGTACTACCCGAGCGACTCGCACAGCATCACCGCGAAGCTCGCCTCCGTGCTCGGCCTGCACCCGCAGACCGTGGCGATGGCGAACGGCTCCACCGAGCTGATCACGTGGATCGACCACCTCCTGATCAAGGAGAGCATCGCCATCCCGATCCCGACGTTCGGCCGGTGGACCGACCAGCCGCTGGAGACCGGCAAGCGGGTCGACATGTTCCCGCTGCAGGAACGCGACGGCTTCCGGCTCAACCTCGAGGACTACGTGCGCTTCATCCGCGACCGGGGCTCCCGGGTCGCCGTGGTCTGCAACGTCAACAACCCGGACGGCAACTACCTCGCCCGGCGCGATGTGGTGCGTTTCATGGACGCGCTGTCCGACCTCGACCTGGTGGTCGTCGACGAGTCGTTCATCGACTTCTCGGACGCCGAACCGTACCCGTCGGTCGGTCCTGACGCCGTCATCCGTCCCAACGCGGTCGTCCTCAAGAGCCTGGGCAAGAACTTCGGTCTGCACGGCATCCGGTTCGGGTACCTCATGGCGAACCCGGCCATCGCCGGCAAGATCGCCAAGGCGCTGCCGAAGTGGAACCTCAACTCGCTCGCCGAGAAGGTCGTCTACATGATCCAGGACCATGAGGACGAGTACGAGGACAGCCTGCGCCTGCTCAGCCGGGACCGCCGCGCCATGGCCGCCGAACTGGCGCGGGTGCCGGGACTGACCGTGTTCCCCTCCCAGGGCAACTTCATCCTGGTCAAGCTCCCGACCGAGTGGTCGGGCGTGGGGCTGCGCGACTACCTGGTCGCCAACCACGGCGTGTACACCCGGGAGTGCGGCAATAAGCTCGGCATGACCAGCCAGTTCATGCGCCTGGTGGTCCGCCCGGCCCGCGACGTCGACCGCCTGCTCGACGGGATGATGGACTACGGGCGCCAGTTCCGGGTGCGATCGGCATACCAGGAGCCGGCGTACGAGGAGGAGCCCGTGGAGACCCGCCGTGGCTGGAGCGCGGCGGTCGACGACCAGCCCGACAACCTGATCCAGTACCCGGCCCACCGCACCACCGAGTACGCGGGCCGGCGCGCCGCGAACGGCTGATGCGGGTTGCCCTCGTCCGAACTCATCCGTATAAATCGTTCGGTTCTGGGCATTAAAAGATCACCTTTGCAGGTCAATGAGTTCGACCGCAGCGGATTGACGGCGTGGCTTACCACCATTGGGTGACCGAGGCGCGTACCGTGTTCCGAAACGCGCCCGGGTGGCTGACTCTCGGGAGCACAGGCCAGCTACGGGATGGAGGCAACGCATGCGGCCAGTACGCTTCGTCGCCCTCTCCGAGGACGGTCAGGCCCTGGTGCTCGCCGATGAGGTTGGCCGGCTCCTCGCTCTGCCCATCGACGACCGGATCAGTGGTGCCCTGGTCAACGACGGGAACGGCTCGGCCGTCGCGGCCGGCACCGCCGTGGCCGTCGCCAACGCCGAGCACATGGCGACCCTGTCCCCGCGCGACATCCAGGCCCGGATCCGCTCCGGCGAGTCCGCGGAGGACGTCGCCCGCGTCGCTGGCGTCCCGGTCGACCGGGTCCTGCGCTACGCCGGCCCGGTGCTGCAGGAGCGGGCCATGCTCGCCCAGCACGCCCGCCGCACCCGCCTGAAGACCTCCGACTCGGGCGCCCCGCTGGCCGAGGTGGTCGACGCCCGGCTCGCCCAGCACGGCATCGACACCGAGAAGATCTCCTGGGACGCGTTCCGGCGCGAGGACGGCACCTGGCGCATCCTCGCCACCTGGCCGTCCGGCAAGGCCACCGCCCAGGCCATCTGGAACCTCGACAAGGCCCGCCAGGTCGTCTCCCCGCACGACGACATGGCGCAGTACCTGTGCGCCGAGCGCCCCACCCCGATCCTCGGCCAGGAACCGGCCCCGGAACGCACCACCCACGAGCGCGGCGGCCACGGCCTGCCCGGAGCCCCCCGCGCCCCCGAGCCGATCCGCGGCGGTGGCCGGGGCCTCCCCCAGAACGACGGCCCCCGCACGACCCGCGACCCGATCCGAGCCGGCCGGGACGCCCTCCTGGCCTCCCTCGACCGCCCCCTCGGCAACGACCGCCCGGGCCGTGGCCTCGAGCCCGCCCCCCAGGAAACCTCCCGCCGCCCCGTCGCGGGCGGTGCCGCGGCCCTGCTCGGCGGCGGAGCCGGCTCAGCCTTCGACGACGACGCCGACCTCCCCAAGGAAGTCCCCGCCGTCCCCAGCCTCGCGGTCCTCCGCCCCCGCCGCACAGTCGGGGCCACCCAGAACGAGAACGAGTCCGAAGAGTCGACCAAGCCGCGCAAGAGGCTCCCCAGCTGGGACGACGTCCTCTTCGGCGGAGGCCCGGCCGCCCGCGAAAGCTCCTGACGACCACCAGCGGGCCCACATAGCCGTCGAGCGCCGCGAGCATGCCCGGGTCCCGGGCGTATTCGATTGGTGAGACGAGCACAAAAAGGCCGCTCCCCGCCGTGCTAACTGCCGCACGACCTGAGGTTGGGCGGCAGGCACCGGCCGCGTGGCTCAAGGCCGGTCGGTAGGCACCGGCGCGTGGTGGGCCGATCAGCGGGCATCGACTGCGCGGCCTGAGGCCAACCGGCGCGCCCCACGACCAACCGGCCCGACACCAACCGCGCGACCCAAGACCAGCCGACGCAACACCAGCCGCGCGGCCCCAGGCCAAACGGCCTGACACCAGCCGCACGACCCCAGACCAACCGACGCGACACCGACCGCGCGGCCCCAGGCCAACCGGCGGGACACCGACCGCGCGGCCCCAGGCCAACCGGCGGGACACCGACTGCGCGGCCCGAGGCCGATCGCCGGCCGCCGCGCTTTCATTCCCCGACCGCGCGGGAGCCACCACCCAGCGACCGCATGTCGGATATTTCGGTTCAAGTCGCCGAGGTTGCCCTCGACGACCGCCCAGGTCACCCGGCCGTTGAACTCTCCCGCACCGCGTATTCGCAGCGCCCGGCCCCAGGGCACCACCGTCTGCGCCCCGGTCAGGGCCGGCACCCGCTCAATGCCAGCGCGATGTGCCCTGTGTCCACAGCGGCCAGCCCACCCGCCCCATGACGCAGCTGCCCGGGCGGTCAGAGGGCCACGGGGAGCCGCACCTAGCGGATCCGGAGACCGGCCGCCCGCAGCTCTTCCTCGACCCGCATGCGTTCCAGCTCGCGGTCCATGCCGCGCAGCCCGGCGAGGCGCTGGGTGACGCCGAGCGCCTGGCTGGCGACCTGGAGCCGGTTGTCGTAGGCCAGGAGCACGGCGGCGTGCCACCGGGCCGAGCCGGTGCAGAGGCCGCAGAAGCGTTCGCGGCCGAGCCGGCGCAGGTCGGCGGCGATCTGGTCGATGCCCGGATCGGGCCGGGGCGGCCGGGTCCAGGCACCCCCGTTGCCGAGCCGGCGGTTGAGGTGGCCGTAGTCGGCGGCGTCCCGCCGTTGTTCCCGGTCCCACGCGCGGCGCAAAGTTGCTCCTTCCGGGCGCGTGACGGCGGTGGCGCGGCGGGACAGAACGATCAGCGCCGCCAGCGCCGTCACGAGCACCTCGATGTGCGTGATTGCCACTCGCTCGACGTTAAGCCAACCGGAATGCGAACAGACATGGCCGTTCGGATGACTTGACCTGCCAGTATTCCGACAGCGGCGGGATGGACAACGGTCAGCCGATGCGACGGTCACGGCCGGCGAAGTAGCCGGCGACCATCTGGGGGACCATCAGGACGGTCATCAGGGCGAGCGGGAGGTGCCAGTCGCCGCCCCGGTCGTACAGGACGCCGACGAGGATCGGGCCGGGGATCGAGAGCAGGTATCCGGTGCTCTGGGCGAACGCCGAGAGGCGGACCACCATCGCGGGGGTGCGCCCGCGCATCGCGATCATGGTGAGTGCCACCGGGAACGAGCAGTTGGCCACGCCGAGCAGGGCGGCCCAGAGCCAGGGGGCGGCGGCCGGGGCGGCCCAGAGCCCGGCGTACCCGGCGAGGCCGAAGAGGGCGATGACGACGGCGAGTTCGCTCTGCCGGGACAGCCGGCCGGCGACCGCGGACAGGGCGAACGACAGGGGCACGCCGAGCACCGAGGTCGTCGCGAAGAGCAGACCCGCGGTGCCCGCCGAGAGGCCCGCGTCGCGGAAGATCTGCGGGAGCCAGCCCATGATCACGTACGCCGACGTGGACTGCAGGCCGAAGTAGACGGCCAGTGACCAGGCGATCGGGTTGCTCCGGAGGCGCACGGCGACCTCACCGGCGCCGGCCGGGCCACGGTCGCGACGGCGGGCGAGCAGGATCCACGACGGGAGCGCGAGGGCCGCGACGACAGCCCAGACGCCCAGTCCGTACCGCCAGTCCCCGCCGAAGGCGCCGGTGAGCGGGACCGTGATCGCCGCCGCGGTGGACGCGCCCAGGTTGAGGGCGACCGAGTAGAGGCCGGTGACCATCCCGACCCGCTCGGGGAACCACTGTTTGACCACGACCGGCAGCAGCACGTTGGCGAGCGCGATGCCGGCGAGGGCCAGGGCGGTGAGGGCGAGGAAGAGCGGGGCGCCGCCGGCGAACGGGCGGACCGCGAGCCCGAGGGTGAGCGCGCCGGCGCCGAGGGCGATCGCTCCGCCGGGGCCCCAGCGCCGGGCCAGCAGCGGCGCGGACGAGCCGATCAGGGCGAAGCAGACCGCGGGCATAGAGGTCAGCAGCCCGGCGACGGACGCGCTCATGCCGAGGCCGGCGCGGACCTCCTCGAGGACCGGCCCGAGGCTGGTCACGGCGGGGCGCAGGCTGATCGCCATGAGCAGCAGCCCGCCGAGGGCGAGGACACGGGAGGGCGCCATCGCGCGGGTACTGGCGTTACTCATGGAGCCCATCATAGAATCATGGGATGAATTTGGGACCGGTGCCCCGGGCGGAAACCCTCTCCGGACGGGTGATCACCCGCCTCCGCCAGCAGATCACCTCGGGTGCGTGGCCGGTGGGCTCGCGCATCCCGACCGAGCCCGAGCTGGTCGCGTCGCTCGGGGTGGCCCGCAACACCGTCCGCGAGGCGATCCGGGCGCTCGCCCACAACGGCCTGCTGGACATCCGGCAGGGCTCCGGCACGTACGTCGTGGCGACCAGCGAGCTGGCCGGGGTCATGCAGCGCCGGTTCGCAACCGCCGACCCGGCCCACGTACGGGAGCTGCGCGGCACCCTGGAGATCGCCGCGGCCGGGTTCGCCGCCGGCCGCCGCACCGATGACGACCTGGTACGCCTCGACGATCTGTACGCGCAACGCGAGTCGGCCTGGGCCGCGGCCGACCGGGACGGCTTCGTGGACTCCGACTCCGCGTTCCACCGGGCCGTGGTGGCCGCCTCGCACAACGACGTGCTGATCGAGCTCTACGCCGACCTGGGCGAGGTCATCCGGGAGTCACTGAGCCGGCACTTCGGCGTCGCGCTGCAGCCGGAGGAGTACATGGACCACAGCCGCCTGCTGGAGGCGATCCGGGCGGCCGACCCGGCGGCCGCGACCGCCGAGGCCGCGGCCCACATCTCAGGCCGCGTCAGCGGCGACTGACACCCGCGGCGCGACCAGGGGCTCCTCCGGGATCGACCGGACGAGCGTGAGGTGCGGCCGGGGCGCGGCCTGCACGGTGAGCCGGTCGCCGCTGACCCGCAGCTGCCAGATCAGCGCCGAGACCGCCGCCACGAAGCAGAAGATGCCGGCCGCCCAGATGCTCGACGGCACCCCGAAGTGCTCGCCCCACCAACCGGCCAGGGAGGCGCCGATCGGCGTCGTACCCAGGAAGACCAGCACGTAGAGGGACATCACCCGGCCCCGGAACTCGCCGTCGACACCCATCTGGACCCGGTGGTTGGCGGCCTGCGCCAGGTATATCGAGAAGAACCCGGTCGGCACCAGCAGGATCATCGCCACGATGAAGTTCGGTGCGAAACCCACGGCCACCTCGAACACCGCGAACGTGATCGCCGCGCCCAGGACCACGTACGGTCCGGGCCTGCTCCGGCGTCCGCTGCCCGCGAGCGCCCCACCGAGCGCGCCCACCGCGAGGGCCGTGGTCAGCAGACCGAAGGTCGACGGACCGGCGTTGAAGTTGATCTTCGCGAGCGCGGCCAGGGTGACCGGGAAGTTGAAGCCGATCGCGCCGACCGCCGCCATCAGCACGATGGGCACCATCAGGTCGTGCCGGCGCCCCACGTACCGCAGACCATCGATGATCTTCGCGTCGCCCTTCTTGACCTCGCGGCCCGAGCGGTACAGGTCGGCGGCGCGCATCGCCGTGTAGCTGAAGATCGGCGCGACCGCGAGTGCGGTGCTGATCAGGAAGACCGGACCGGTGCCGAAGATCGCGAGGGACAGGCCGGCCAGGGCGGGACCGGCGATCCGGGCGCAGTTGAACGCCGCCGCCGACAGCGCCAGCGCGTTCGGCAGCAGCCGCATCTCGACCAGCTCGGACACGAATGCCTGGCGCACCGGCGTCTCGATGGCGTTGGCCATACCGAACAGACCCGCGAACAGGAAGACATGCCAGAGTACGACGACCCCGCTGGCGACCAGGATCGCGAAAAGGATGGCCGTGGCGGCGAACACGGCGTTGGCGATCACCAGCAGCTTGCGCTTGTCGAAGCGGTCGGCGAGCTTCCCGGCGTACAGCGTGAGCAGCAGCACCGGCAGGAACTGCAGCGCGGTGACGAAACCCAGCGCACTCGGGGAATTCCCGGAGAGGTCGAGCACCAGCCAGTCCTGCGCGGTGAACATCATCCACACACCGAGCAGCTTCACGAGCTGGCCGGTGGAGAACAGCCGGTAGTTACGGACCTGCAGTGAACTGAATGTCGTGCTCAGCACTTCCCGCACTCGGGTGCGCCTCCTCCATCGTCGTACGCGTCATCGCCATGTGACGGAACGAACGACGGGCTTTCAACCCCGGGCGACCTGGTGCAGGATCTGCGCCGCGTGCTCCAAGGTGTCCCGTTCCTCCGGGGTGAGCTCGTCCAACTGCTGGGCGAGCCACTCGTTGCGCTGCTTCTCGAACTGCGCGTACACCGCCCGGCCCTGCTCGGTCGCGGCCAGGATCACCTGGCGGCGGTCGGTCGGGTGGGGGGTCCGCGCGACGAGGCCCCGCTCCTCCAGCTTGCCGACGATCTTGGTCATCGTCGGTGGCTGGACGCGCTCGACGTCGGCCAGCTCCCGCGGGGTCAGCGCCCCGGCCAGCTGCAAACTGGTCAACGCGGAGAGCTGGCTGAACGTCAGATCACCGACCGGACGTTCCTGCCGGACCCGCCGGTTGAGGCGCGTGATCGACTCACGCAACGAGATGGCCAGTTGCTCGGCTGTTGCCCGCTCCGCCACCGACCGCTCCATCACGTTATTTAGCCTAGCTAATGAGCTTGGCTAACGACATCGTTTACACCTATGACTGTAGTCACCGGGCATTCACGTGCCCGGTGACCACACGCGCTGTCAGAGCAGCGTCTCCAGCGGACCACGCAGGAAGTAGAGGATGAACAGCACCGCCGTCCCGTACAGGATGGGGTGCACCTCCCGGGCCTTGCCGACGGCCAGCTTGATCACGACGTAGGAGATGATGCCCGCGCCGATGCCGTTCGAGATCGAGTACGTGAACGGCATCAGGGTGATCGCCAGGAACGCCGGGATCGCGATCTCGAAATCGGTCCAGTCGATCTGCCGGACCCCGACCATCATCAGGAAGCCGACCACGACCAGCGCGGTCGACGCCGCCTCGAACGGCACCACCGTGACCAGCGGTGCCAGGAACATCGCCAGCAGGAACAACACGCCGGTGACGAGGTTCGCGACACCCGTACGGGCACCTTCCGCGACACCCGACGCACTCTCGATGAACGACGTGTTGCTGGACACGCTGGCCGCACCGCCGGCCGCCGCGGCGACCGAGTCGACGAGCAGGATCTCCTTCGTCCGCGGCGGCATCCCCTCGTCGTCGAGCAGACCACCCTCCTGACCGACGGCCACCATCGTGCCCATCGTGTCGAAGAAGTCCGTGATCAGCAGCGTGAAGACGAACATGATGACGACCAGGAAGCCCGTGTCACTCCACGAGTCGAGCACGTTGAACTTGCCGAGCAGCGACAGGTCCGGCACATCCACGATCTTGTCGGGCAGCGTCGGCACATTCAGCGACCAGCCCGCCGGGTTCGGCTTGCCGTCGACGAACGACGGCCCGATGTGGCCGATCGCCTCCACGATGATCGCCAGCACGGTCGAGGCCAGGATGCCGATCAGGATCGCACCCTTCACCTTGCGCACGAACAGCACCAGCGTGAGGATCAGGCCCAGGCAGAACACCAGCAGCGGCCAGCTCGTCAGTTTGCCGCCGATACCCAGCTCGACCGGCACGGTGGTGCCGGACGCGTCCGGGATCCGCCGGACGAAGCCCGCGTCCACCAGACCGATGATCATCAGGAACAGGCCGATGCCGACCCCGATCGCGGTCTTCAGCTGGGTGGGCACGGCCCGGAAGACGGCCGTCCGCAACCCGGTCAGCACCAGCACGGCGATCAGCACACCCTCGATCACCACCAGGCCCATCGCGTCGGCCCAGGTCATCTCAGGCGCGATCTCGTACGCGACGAGCGCGTTCACGCCCAGCCCGGCGGCCAGTGCCAGCGGGAACCGGGCCACGACCCCCATCACGATCGTCAGCACACCGGCGACCAGCGCGGTGCCGGCGGCGAGCGCGGTGACCGGCAGCTGGGCCCCGGTAGCGTCCACGCCCGCGGCCAGGATCAGCGGATTCAGCACCACGATGTAGGCCATCGTGAAGAACGTGGCAAAACCGCCCCGCACCTCACGCCCCACCGTCGAGCCACGCTTCGTTATCTCAAAAAACCGATCAAAACCGTTCTTAGGTGTACGCCCGGACGAGTCAACACTCGCATCGGCGGTAGGAGCGGCCATGTATACGCCTCCACGCAGGATCACATCGTTACGCGCATCGAATCAGAGCCGGACTCCCGGTGAAAGATCGGAAGTGTTACAACCGTCACGAGCCCCCACCGGCGATCTCCCGGGACGTAGTCTCGACAGCGTGGCTGACCTGTCCCCCACCCCGTCCCCGGCGGGCTCGTTCCCGGATGGCCCATCGCGTCCGGATGGCCCATCGCGTCCGGACGGCCCGTCCCGCCTGGACGCGGTGACCGGCACCAAACCGCGGGTCGAACCCCTGGACCCTCCGATGGTCCCGTTCGCCCTCGGCGGCATAGCCATCTTCGTCGTGGCCGGAGTGATCCTGCTCCTCACCGGCGCCCGGGACTCCTGGCTGTGGACCTGCCTGGCCGGCGTGATCTGCGGCATCCCCGGCCTGATCACCATGCTGGTCCACGACGCACACCGCCGAACCCGCCGGGCGCTCACCCACCCCGAGTTCACGGTCACCGACCCGGCCTGACCACCACCGGCCCGCTGGGCCCCGCCAGGCCACCCAGCCCCGCCAGGCCGCGCCGCCCACCAGGCCGCGCCGCCCACCAGGCCGCGCCCTGGCGCTCAGCCACCCAGCCGTCTCCGGTTACGCCGAAACCCCCTCAAGAAAGAACGTTCGTTCTCTCCCGGGTTACCGACCGCCGACCGACGCGGTGATCAGCTGTGGCCGTAGTCCTCGGCGGGCTCGCCGGCCTCGACCGAGCCGTGGGCGCGACTGACCGCCACCGACTCGACCTCGCTGTCGTCGTAGACCGTCGGGAGTTCCTCGACCGGCTGCTCGGACGAACCCAGCAAAGCCTCCGAGTGGGCGCCGCAGCCGTGGTCGGCGCTGACCGCCTTCGCGTCGTCGGGGGCGTAGAGGTTGCCGCACACGCCGAACATCGAGCGCATCGGGCCGGCCAGCGGGAGATAGAAACCGCAGGTGCCGCAGCGGGCGTTGCGGGGAGCCGCGGTCGAGATCGGGGCCTCCGGGCCGGCGTCGCCGTCGTACCAGCGCTGGGCCGTCTCGATCCGACCTTCGCGGGACATGACGCGGGAACGGCCGAGACCGAGCTCCCAGGAGACCTCTTCGACCGCGGCGTCGTCGCTGAGAACGTAGCCCGGGGTGAGGCGGTCGTCGTCGGGGGAGGTCGGCATGAGGTCGCCGACACCGAGGTCGCCGGGCTGGACCCGCTCGTTCCACGGCACCCAGCCGGGGGCGAGCAGCGCTCCCGGGCCGGGCAGCAGCACGGTCTCGCAGACCGTGACGTGCCGTGAGCGGGGCACCCGGGTCACGGTCACCGCCCACCGCCAGCCTTTGTAGCCGACGAGATGGCTCTCGAAGAAATGGGTCACGACCCGGTCACCCTCGGCCACGGCTTCGATGTGGTCCCCGATGTCGACGGGATCCACTTCCGTGATGGCGCCGCGGGCAACCCCGACCGCGTCGGCACAGACCTGGTCGAGGCGGGCGGCACGAATTCCGGCGGTCCTGGTCGTCACTCGTCCATTGTCCCCCACCCACCAACCCCGGCAACAACGACTCCCCCAGATATGTACGTACGCCGCCCTCCCGGAGCTGGCGGCGATGAGAAAGGATGGGGCGATGCCGCTGCTTCCCACGATCGGACGCACCGTCGGCACCAGTGTCAAGGCGATGCGGATACTGGTGCGTGGAGGCCTGCGCGGCAGTGCGTGGGCCACCCGCCGGGTGGGTGACGCCCGGGCCCGGGGCGCGGCCAACGAGGTCGGCATGATCCGCCTCTTCGACCTGCACGCCCTCTCCTGCGCCGGCGACCTGCTCATCACCATCGGCCTGGCCGGCACGATCTTCTTCAACGTCCCGCTCGGCGAGGCCCGCAGCAAGGTCGCGCTCTACCTGCTGATCACGATGGTGCCGTTCGCCCTGCTGGCCCCGGTGGTCGGTCCGCTGCTCGACCATTTCCGCCACGGCCGCCGCTACGCCCTCGCGGCGACGATGCTCGGCCGCGCCTTCCTCGCGTACGTGATCTCGGACAACCTGCTCGGCTGGGGTCTCTATCCGGCGGCTTTCGGGGTGCTCGCGCTCTCCCGGGCGTACGGCGTGGCCCGCTCCGCCGCCGTGCCCCGTCTCCTGCCGGAAGGCGTCGGTCTGTCCCAGGTGGGCGCGCGAGCCAGCGTCTACGGCACGTTCGCGGGCGCGGTGGTCGCCCCGATCGGCCTGCTCGCGTTCAAGTTCGGTCCGCAGTGGCCGCTGCGGGTCTCCTCGATCATTTTCCTGATCGGCATGGTGGTCGCGCTGCGCCTGCCACCCCGCGCCGACTCCGACCCGCCGGAAGCGGTCCCCCGCCCGTTCCGCACGATGCTGCGCCTGCGCCGCGGCACCGACCGCCCGCTCTCCGGCAGCCTGGTCATCAACACGCTGATCGGCAGCGCCAGCTTCCGATGCCTGTACGGTTTCCTCCTGCTCTATCTGGCCTTCGCCGTCAAAGCCGGGGGCCTCGGCACGGTGATCTTCGGCCGGGAGGTGGGCAGCCAGGGCGCGGTGGCCGTGGTCGGCGGAGCACTGGCGGTGGGCACCTTCCTGGCGACCGCGGTCGGCACCCGGCTGCGCATCCGCCGCCCGGTGGCCCTGCAGTCGAGCGGCCTCACCCTGACCGCGGGCGTGGCGGTCCTGTCCGCCATCTTCTTCAACCTGCCCATGGTGGCGCTGCTGTGCCTCGTGGCCGCCGTCTTCAGCGGCATCTCCAAACTCGCGGTCGACGCCAGCATCCAGGAACGGGTCCCGGAACGCCTCCGGGCCAGCGCCTTCGCCCACTCGGAAACGGTCCTCATGATCGCCTGGGTGCTCGGCGGAGCGGTCGGCATCATCCCGCTCAACGGCCACCTGGGCATCATCGTGGCAGCGGTCTTCACGGTGGCGGCAGCCGTACGCGGAACCATCGTGGCCGGCCGCCTCCACAAGGAACGCCTTCACGGCCGCCCGGACCTGGCCCCGGACGACCCCCGCCTGGACCCTGACGACCCCCGGTGGGCCCCGGACGAAGCCCGGCCGACCACGGACGACCCCCGCTTGGCCGCGGACGGCTCCAGGCTTGACCCGAGCGACCCACGCCTGGGCATGGAACCACCCCGGCCCCCGACCGACACAGCCCCCACCGGCCCAGCGCCCACCCGCGCAGCACCCACCAGCCCAGCGCCCACGCGCGCAGCGCCCGCCAGCCCAGCGCCCGCCAGCCCGGCGCCAGCGGCCGGGAGCCCCGCCCCTCAGCAGGCCACACCCCCGCCCGCGCCGGAACCGAAAAAGCGCCGCCTGTTCTCTCGCTCCGGCCCGAAACCGCAGGCCACGGCACCAGAACCCACCCCGGAACCGCCCGCGGCCGAACCACCCCGGCGCCCCCACACGGAGGAGCCGAAGAAGGAAGCCCCGGCCCCGCCCGGGTACCACGTCTATCGGCCGTCCTCCGCGACGACCGCCAACGGCACCCACCCCGATGAGGCGGACAAGTGACAACGCACCTGCTCATCGTCACCGCGGTGGAACCAGAGGCCGAAGCCGTCCGAGCCGGTCTGGCCCAAGCCGCAGAGCCGGCCGCAGGGCACGTCCACGTGGCGGCGGTGGGAGTGGGCCCGGCCGCCGCGGCAGCCGGAACAGCCAGGCTTCTCGCCCTCGCCGAGGCACGCGGCGTCCCCTACACAGCGGTGATCAGCGCCGGGATAGCCGGCGGCTTCATCGGCCGGGCCCAGGTCGGCGCGACCGTCCTGGCGGCCCGCACCATCGCCGCCGACCTGGGAGCCGAGACCCCCGGGCCGGCCGAAACAGCCGAGCCGACGACAAAGACCGGATTCATCCCGATCGAGGAGCTGGGCTTCGGCAGCAGCGTCATCGTGGCCGATCCCGCCCTGCTCGCGGCTCTGTCATCCGCCCTCCCTCATGCCGTCGTGGGTGATGTCCTGACGCTCGCCACGGTCACCGGCACCACCGCGACCGCCGCCGCCCTCCAGGCCCGCTTCCCGGATGCCGCGGCCGAGGCCATGGAGGGTTACGGGGTCGCCTGTGCGGCTCAGGCCGCCGGCCTTCCGTTCGCCGAGCTTCGCACGATCTCGAACCCGATCGGCCCGCGCGACCGGGCCTCCTGGCGCCTCCGGGAAGCATTCTCCGCGCTCACCCACGCCGCCGCACAGGCCTGTGGATAACCCTGTGGACAACCGGCCGGGTCCTGGGGAGAGGGTCGCCGCAACGATCGGGCCGGGTGTGCGTACCGCCGACTGTGGCCTATCCGACGTGTGGCAAGTCAGACACCGTGCGGTAGGCGTGTCCTGCCGTTCGCGTCGTTACCGTGAGGGGCGTGGCACTTTCGCTGGCGGTCTCGCCCTGTCCCAATGACACGTTCGTTTTCCACGCTCTCGTGCACGGGCTCATCCCCGGCGCCGAGGCGGTCGATCTGACGTTCGCGGACGTCGATGTGACGAATACCGCGGCTGAGCGGGGCGAGTTCGATCTGGTCAAGGTCAGCTTCGCGGCGCTGCCCTGGCTGCTCGACGATTATGAGCTGATCCAGTGCGGGGGCGCGCTCGGCCGGGGCTGCGGCCCCCTGGTGCTCACCAAGCAGGGGCACGACGGCGACCTCAGCAATGCGACCGTCGCGGTCCCGGGTGACCGCACCACCGCTTACCTGCTGTTCCGCCTGTGGTCCGCGGAAAATCCGCCCGCCAAGATCGAGGTGGTGCCGTTCCACGAGATCATGCCGGGGGTGGCCGAGGGCCGTTACGACGCCGGCCTGGTCATTCACGAGGCCCGGTTCACCTACCCGCGGTATGGCCTGTCGTCGCTCGTCGACCTCGGTGAGTGGTGGGAGTCCGACACCGGTCTGCCGATCCCGCTGGGCGCGATCCTCGCCCGCAAGGGTGTCGTCGATGCGCAGCAGGCCGCCGAGTGGATCCGCACCTCGGTGAGCATGGCCTGGGCCGACCCGGACGCGAGCCGGGAGTTCGTGCTGGCCAACGCGCAGGAGATGGAGCCTGAGGTGGTGCAGCAGCACATCAAGCTCTATGTCAACGAGTTCACGCTCGACCTGGGCAAGGACGGCCTGGCCGCCGCCGACGCCCTGCTGAGCCGCGCGGCCGCCGCCGGCATCACCCCGCCGGTCCCCAGCCTGCTGACCTGACAAAAGGCCCGCTGACCTGGCGAAAGGCCCCGAAAAGGCCGCCCATCGGCGTGGACGGCCTTTCAGTGGCTATACCTCCAGCTCACGCGCCACCGCGTGGACCAGCTGGGCGATCTTCTGTGCGGAGCGCTTATCCGGGTAGCGTCCCCGGCCGAGGTCCGGCTGGACCTTGAGCTCGAGCACTTTGATCATGTCCTCGACCATGCTGTGCAGCTCGTCGGCGGGGCGGCGGCGCAGTTCGACCACCGAGGGTGGGGCGTCGAGCACCGTCACCCCCAGGGCCTGAGCGCCCTTGCGGCTGTCCACCACACCGAATTCAATTCGCTGGCCAGCCCGGAGGTCGTCGACCCCGGCCGGCAGGGCGCCTTTGGGCAGGAACACGTCTCCGCCCTCGTCGCTGGTGACGAAGCCGAATCCCTTTGCCGCGTCGTACCACTTCACTCGACCCGTGGGCACCGCTGACCTCAACTTCACTCAAATGGACTCACTTGCTCACGGCAAGGTTATCCAGCGAGTGCGTCAGGTCCCAACCGTAATCTTCGCGAGGAGTTCCGGGAGCGATGTCAGGTCGTCGAGCACGTGGTCGGCGCCCGCCTCGATCAGCTCGGCCGGGGAGCACGGTCCGGTGGCCACGCCGATGCCCGGCACCCCAGCCGTGCGGGCCGCGATCATGTCCGCGGTGTGGTCGCCCACATACCAGCGGACGCCGTGCTCGGTGATCGCCGTCGCCTTGCCCTCGGCGAACAGGTCGCCCGCGAGCTCGTCGTAGGCGAGGCCGAGGTGGTCGAGGTGCAGGGCCGCGAGCCGGCCCAGCTTGGAGGTCACGACCACGACCCGGAAACCATGTTCGCGTACGAACGTGAGCGCCGCGACCGCCCCCACGGTGGGCACCGAGGGCGTGATCGCGTAGTCGGGGTACAGCCCCCGGTACGTCGTGACCGCGTCCTCGACCTGGTCGGCGGGGAACCACTGGCCCAGTTCGGTGCGCAGCGGCGGGCCCAGCCGGGTGACCGCGAGGTCGGCGTCGACGTACACGCCGGTCCGCTCGCTGAGGGCACGGTAGGCGGCTCTGATCCCGGGCCGGGAGTCGATCAGGGTCATGTCCAGATCGAATCCGACGGCGGGAGCGCTCACTTGATGCCGTACGGCTTGTGGGTCAGGCGGTCCACGGGCAGCGGGAAGGTCTGGTCGTCGCCGAACGGGGAGGGAGCGGCCGCGCGGGTCGCGAAGAGCTCCGACACCTCGATGTGACCCTCTTTGATCGTGCCGGAAACCGTGCCGGAGTTGGCCTCGGTGGCAGGTGCCGGCGTCTTCTTCTGTGCCACGACAGGTATCTCCCCTGGGTCGTCGTTCGGCCCGGCCACGCCCCGGACCCCTCATCATCGTCCCACGGCGGTTAGCGTTGGATGCGATGGCCACCGCATTCGCCGATCAGTTGAGGGCACTCTCCGACGAGGCTCTGGGCGCACTTATCCAGGTGCGTCCCGATCTTGTCGTGCCCGTTCCCGCCGACGTCTCCGCTCTCGCCGTGCGTGCCCAGTCCCGGGGTTCCGTTTCCCGCTGCCTGGACGCGCTCGACGAGTTCACCCTCGCTGTGCTCGACGCCGCCCGGTTGAGCCGGGCCGAGCAGACCGCCCTGACCTCCGTCGCCGAGATCCTGCAGCTCACCCCGGGCGTCGCCGACGATGACGTACGCGCGGCGGTGAGCCGGTTGCGGGACCGTTTCCTGCTGTTCGGCCCCGAGGACGCGATGCATGTCGTGAGCGCGGTCGACGAGGTCACCTCGCCGTATCCCGCGGGTCTCGGGCGTCCCGCCGACTACCTGGATCCCCAGGCCGCGGCGCTGTGCGCGGACGGGGCCAAGCTCCGGCGTACGCTCCTCGCCGCCCCGCCCGCCTCCCGGGCCGTGCTCGATCGCCTGGCCGCGGGTCCGCCGGTCGGTGCGCTGGCGGCCGGCGGCAGGATCGCCGAGCCGGTGCGGTGGCTGCTCGACAACCACGTCCTGGTCCAGGTCACGGAGGTCGGCCGGGCCCCACGCGGCGACGGTGAGCTGGTCGAGCTGCCGCGCGAGATCGGGATGCTGCTGCGTCGCGACTCGGGGCCGCTGGGCGAGCTGCGGCCGGTCCCGCCGGCGCCGGCGGGCACGGTCCGTGATCCGAAATCGGTGGATTCGGCCGGTGCCGGGCAGGTCATGGACGCGGTCCGGAACACCGAGGCGCTGCTGGACGCGCTCGCCGCCGAGCCGGCCGTGGTGCTCAAGACCGGTGGCCTGGGCGTCCGTGATCTGAAGCGGTTGAGCCGGGCCGCGGGCCTCGACGAGCCGACCACCGGGCTGCTGCTGGAGGTTGCACATGCCGCCGGCCTGCTCGGTGAGACAGATGTCACAGGCACCGGGCGCGGGGTCACCACGAGCCGGGCGACGGGCACGCAGGAGGAGATCTTCCTGCCCACCGGGGGGTACGACCTCTGGCGCGCCCTGAGCATCGCCCAGCGCTGGGAGGCCCTGGCCAACTCGTGGCTGGCGATGACCCGGCAGACCAGCCTGATCGGCCAGCGCGACGACCGGGACCGCCCGATCAACGTGCTTGCCCCGGACGCGGAACGCTCCGGTGCCCCACAAGCCCGCCGGGAGGCGCTCGCCGCGCTGATCGGCCTGCCCCCGGGCACCGCCCCCCGCCCCGACGACGTCCTGGGCCTGCTGTCGTGGCAGGCACCGCGCCGGGCCCGCGGGCGCGAGTCCGCGCACCGGGATGCCCTGACCAGCGCCGCGTTCCTGGGCGTGACCGGGCTCGGGGCGATCACGTCGTACGGTCGCCTGCTGCAGTCCGGCGGCGACCCGGACAGCCACGACCCGCTGGGCACCGGCCCGGACGGCGGACGGGTCCCGGGCGCGTCCGAGACGGTGCGCACGCTCGACGCGCTCATCCCCGCGCCGGTCGACCACGTGCTCGTGCAGGCCGACCTGTCCGTGGTCGTGCCCGGGCCGCCCGAGCCGGAGCTGGCGGCCGAGCTCGAGATCGTCGCCGAGCTGGAGTCGGGCGGCGGCGCGAGCGTGCACCGGGTCACCGCGGCGAGCGTGCGGCGGGCCCTCGACGTCGGGTACGCGGCGGGCGATCTGCACGCGTTGTTCCAGCGTCGTTCGCGGACCCCGATCCCGCAAACCCTGACGTATCTCATCGACGATGCCGCCCGCAAACACGGCGGACTGCGTACCGGATCGGCGGGTTCCTACCTGCGCAGCGACGACGAGGCCCTGGTCGCGCAGGTGCTGGCCGACAAGCGGCTGGGCCCGCTGCTGCTGCGGCGGCTGGCACCGACCGTGCTGGTCACCCCGCTGCAGCTGGCCCGGCTCCTGGGGGCGCTGCGCGATGCCGGGTACGCCCCGGTGGCCGAGGACGCGGCCGGTGCCGCCGTTCTCAGCCGGCCCAAGGTCCGGCGCGCTCCGTCGCGTACCCCGGTGTCCGCCCGGTTGGGCGACCAGGCCGGACCCCCGACGCTGGCCGGCCCGCGACTGGCCGGGGTGGTCGAACAGATCCGGCGCGGCGACATCGCCACCCGGGCGGCCCGCCGCGCACCCGTCACCGTGCGCGCGGCGAACGGTCAGAGCGTGCCCGGCCTGACCTCCGTGCAGGCGCACACGCAGGCCATGGCGGTGCTCCAGCAGGCGGTCCGGGACAAGGTCAGGGTCTGGGTCGGGTACGTCGACACGCACGGTGCGACGCTGTCCCGGCTGGTCCGCCCGGTCTCGGTCAGCGCCGGCTACCTGCGCGCCGAGGACGAACGGACGGAGACGTTGCACACGTTCGCGCTGCACCGGGTGACCGCGGCGGTGCTCGAAGAGGAGTAGCGGACGAGGGCTGGGTTCGCGCGCCCCCGATGATCATCGCGCGCGACCCACCCGTCCAAGGGATAAACGCCCGGCCGGGCCGAAGCGTTGCACACGGAATCAACCTTCTTCGCGGCTCTCGGCGCCGTGTCAGACTGGAGGGTCTTCTCTCGTTCGTGGAAGGGCACCTGGTGAGCGGCGGACCTCTGATCGTGCAGTCCGACAAGACCTTGTTACTGGAAGTCGACCACCCGGATGCGAAGGCGTGCCGGATGGCGATCGCGCCGTTCGCGGAGCTGGAGCGCTCCCCCGAGCACGTGCACACCTACCGGCTGACCCCGCTGGGCCTCTGGAACGCCCGCGCGGCCGGCCACGACGCCGAGGGCGTCGTGGACTCCCTGATCAAATACTCCCGCTACCCGGTCCCGCACTCGCTGCTGGTCGACATCGCCGAGACCATGGACCGGTACGGCCGGTTGCAGCTCACCAACGACCCCGTGCACGGCCTGGTCCTGCGCGGCCTCGACAAGATCGTGCTGATCGAGGTGGCCAAGAGCAAGAAGCTGGCCGGCATGCTCGGCGCCCGGGTCGACGACGAGACCATCGTCGTGCACCCCTCCGAGCGGGGCCGGCTCAAGCAGGCGCTGCTCAAGCTCGGCTGGCCGGCCGAGGACCTCGCCGGCTACGTGGATGGCGAGGCGCACGCGATCTCGCTGGCTGAGTCCGGCCGAGACGGCGTGCCAGCATGGACGCTGCGGTCGTACCAGCAGGAAGCCGTTGACGGTTTCTGGGCGGGTGGCTCGGGCGTCGTGGTGCTGCCCTGCGGCGCCGGCAAGACCCTGGTCGGTGCCGCCGCGATGGCGACCGCCCAGGCCACCACGCTGATCCTGGTCACCAACACGGTCGCCGGCCGGCAGTGGAAACGCGAGCTGATCGCCCGCACCAGCCTCACCGAGGAGGAGATCGGCGAGTACTCCGGCGAACGCAAGGAGATCCGCCCGGTCACCATCGCCACCTATCAGGTGCTGACCTCGCGCCGCGGCGGTGCGTTCACCCACCTCGACCTGTTCGGGGCCCGCGACTGGGGCCTGGTCATCTACGACGAGGTCCACCTGCTCCCGGCACCGATCTTCCGCTTCACCGCGGACCTGCAAGCTCGCCGCCGACTGGGTCTGACCGCCACTCTGGTACGCGAGGACGGGCGCGAAGGCGACGTCTTCTCCCTGATCGGGCCCAAACGGTACGACGCCCCCTGGAAGGACATCGAGTCCCAGGGCTGGATCGCGCCGGCCGAGTGCACCGAGGTCAGGGTCACCCTCACCGACGCGGAACGGATGACGTACGCGGTGACCGAGGCCGAGGAGCGCTACCGGGTCGCGGCCACCGCCCGGACCAAGCTCCCGGTGGTCCGGGCGCTGGTCGAGAAGCACGCCGGCGACCAGACCCTGGTGATCGGCGGCTACATCGAGCAGCTCCACCAGCTCGGCGAATACCTGGACGCCCCGATCGTCCAGGGCTCGACGACCAACAAGGAACGCGAACGCCTCTTCGACGAGTTCCGCTCGGGCCGGCTGCGCACCCTGGTCATCTCCAAGGTCGGCAACTTCAGCATCGACCTGCCCGAGGCCGCGGTGGCGATCCAGGTCTCGGGCACGTTCGGCTCCCGCCAGGAGGAGGCCCAGCGCCTCGGCCGGGTCCTGCGCCCCAAGGCCGACGGCCGCCAGGCCCACTTCTACACGGTGGTCTCCCGCGACACGATCGACACCGAGTACGCGGCCCACCGCCAGCGCTTCCTCGCCGAGCAGGGTTACGCCTACAAGATCGTGGACGCGGACGACATCCTCGGCCCGGCCCTCCCCCAGATCGACTGAGAGAGCACCCCGGCCACCCCCGTGGGGTGGCCGGGTTCAGTCGGCCGTAGCGGTGGGCGCGACGGTGGTGGGTGTCTCCGGTGGCAGCGGATCAGCTACCGGTCCGCCGTTCTCGATCGACACCACCGGGGCGGGCGCGGGCACAGCCTCCTGCGCACTCTCACCGCCGATCAGGAACGCGCCGCCGAAACAGGCGAGCACAATGGTGAAGAGCAGCCCGAACGCCCCGGCGATGAGCACCGCGATCCACGGCGATCGCCGCGGCTCCCCCACCCGGACGGGGTGCACGCCGACAAACGAGGATCCCCCCATGAACGGCGGGTCCACCATGAACGGAGTACCCGCCATGAACGGGTGCTGCCCGCCCGCCCTGCCAGGCGGATACGGCCCGGGCCGCCCCGCTCCCCGCCCGGCGGATCCGGCCGCCCGGCCGTCACCCGCACCCGGTCGCCCACCCGTATCCGGCCGCCCGCCCACATCCGGTCGCCCGCCCACATCCGGTCGCTGGGTTGTCGCCCCGACCCGGTCGGCGGGCGGCGGAACAACCGGAGCCGGCCGCGGCGGAACATACATCTCCGGAGTGGGCGGAGGCGGTATGTAGACCTCCGGCTTGTCCGGCGGCGTCACCGAACCCGCACCCGCGGGCGTGGCCACCCCGGAAGCAAACTTGACCGCGAAAGCGTCAGCCGACGCGGGCGTGGCGGGCCCGGCACCCTCCGCCGAGGCGCCAGGAACAGCAGACAGGTCCGCGTCAGCGCCCGCGACCGGAATGTCCAGGCCCGACACGATCGAAGCCGGCGCTTTCGCTCCCGCCTCCGATGCAGCCGGAGCCGGAGCCGCACCCGCCGGGGCTGGGGGTGCCGAGGCTGGGGGTGCTGAGGTCGGGGCGGTGATCACTACGGCCCGGCCGGAGAAGCGGGCTGCCGCGCCCGCGAAGACGGCGGCTCCGGCCAGGGCCAGAATTGCCGGCTGATTGGCGGTTCGGCCCAGACCGGCCTCCTCGAAGGCCGCCGCCGCGATCGCTTCCGGGCTGCCGAGGCGTTCCAGGATCTCGAGCAGCTCCGTCTCACCGGCCTCCGGGTGGGTGCCACGCTCGTCGGCGATGTGTGCCTCGAGGTCGCGCAGCAGTTCGCGGCGCTGCAACACGGGCAGGTCGCGGACGTGCTGGGTGAGCTCCTGCAGATATTCGGCGACGAGGTCGTCGCATTTGGCGGTGCTCATCACTCACCGGTCCCTACGAGACGGTCGACGGTCTGACGGAACGAGGTCCATTCGACGCGGAAGTGTTCCAGTGCCGACCGGCCGTCGTCGGTCAGCGTGTAGTAGCGCCGGGGTGGACCCGAGGGGGATTCGCTCCACTTGCTGTCCAGCCAGCCCGCTCGGCGCAGGCGGGACAACAGGGGGTAGATCGTGCCTTCCGAGGCGGCAAGGGTGTCCTCGTCGCCGAGGCGGCGCACGATCTCGGTGCCGTACCGGTCCTCGTGCTCGACCATGGCGAGGACGCAGAACTCGAGGGTTCCGCGCCGTAAGCCGGTCGAAAGCTGCGCGACATCCGCCATGCGTCACACGGTACCTTGCGCCGCAAGGTACCTCAAGAAGCAAGCGAAGCAGGCGGCAACGAGGGCCCGGGGGTGAGCAGATCGGCCAACAGGTCCCCATGATCGGCGACGCGGTCAAGGACCTCGGCCGCGGTCAGCTGCCGGGCCGGCGTCTCGCCCAGCGCCATCGCTGACACCTCATCCCAGGTCAGCGGCGTGGACGCGGTCGGCTCACCGAGCGCGCGCAGCGAGTAGGGCGCCACCGTGGTCTTGGCCGCGGCGTTCTGGCTCCAGTCGATGAAGATCTTGCCGGGCCGTACCGCCCGTGCCATTTTCGCCGTGATCGAGCCCGGGACCTGGGCCGCCAGCTCCTCGGCGACGCGCTTGGCATAACCGGTGACAACCTCGGCGTCCTGCTCACCGGAGATCGGCACGCACAGCTGCATCCCCTTCTTGCCCGACGTCTTCGGGTACGCCCGCAGCCCGTCCACGGCCAGCCGATCGCGCATGAGCATCGCCACGGCACAGCACTCCCGCAGAGCGGCCGGCGCGCCGGGATCGAGGTCGACCACGAGCAGATCGGGATGGTGCCCGATCCGCCACTGCGGGGTGTGCAGTTCGAGGGAGGCCAGGTTGGCGACCCAGACCAGCGTGGCCAGCTCGTCGACCACCACGAAGTCCAGCGTCTCGCGGGCCCGGGTCGAGCCGGGCACGGGCATGGTCTCGAGGCGTACCCAGGATGGCGTTCCTCCGGGTTTGTTCTTCTCGAAGAAATGCGCGCCGTCGACGCCGTTGGGATAGCGGATCCGGGTCAGCGCCCGCCCTTCGAGATGCGGCAGCAGCACCGGCGCCACCCGCGTGTAATAGTCGATGACCTCGCCCTTGGTGAATCCGGCGGCCGGATACATGAGCTTGTCGAGGTTGGACAATTCAAGGTCACGGCCCTCGATGTGTACGGGAAAACGGTCACGAGGCATCGTCGTCCTCTTCCACGCATTCGGCGGGCGTCTTGTCCCGGCGCAGCCGCAGGAACCGGGGGAACCGGAGCCGCCCGTCGGGAGTCCGGTTGCCGTAACGCACCTCGACCACCAGGCCAGGATTCACCCAGTGCGCGCCGCGCGCATCTTCACGGGGCACCGCGCCGTCGGCGAACGGTGATTCCGGGCCGGCCAGCAATTCGAGGGCGGCGAGCACCTCCCGTTCGGCGGCCGCGCCGATGCCGCCGCCGACCCGGCCACGGAAGAGCAGCCGGCCGTCCGGTCCCGGCACCCCGACCAGCAGGCCGCCCAGTTTGCGCGCCCCGGGGCGCCACCCGCCGATGACGAAGTCGCCGGTCCGGTCGAACTTGACCTTGATCCAGTCCGGGGAGCGGCCGCCCGGCTGGTACGTCGAGTCCAGCCGCTTGGCGACCACGCCTTCCAGCCGGTGCTCCCGGGCGGCCGCCTCGGTCGCGGCACCGTCGCCGAACGCCGGCGGCACCGTCCAGCAGCCCGTCCCCAGGTCGAGTTCCTCGAGGCGGGCGCGCCGGTGGCCGTACGGGAGATCAAGCAGTGAGTGTCCGTCGTGGCCGAGCAGGTCGAAGATCATGTAGGTGGCGGGCAGGCTGACCGCGAGCCGCGCCGCCTTGCCGGTGTCGCGGACGTGCATGCGTTCGGCGAGCGCGGTGAACGAGGGCCGGCCGAGCGCGTCGAGGACCACCATCTCGCCGTCGAGCAGCGAACCGGGCGGCAGGCTCAGCCCGGCGATCTCCGGGTACGCGGCGGTGACCAGCGTGCCGGAACGCGCCCACAGCCGGGGTGGGCCGCCGTCGAACGACGAGAGGACCCGGACCCCGTCCCATTTGAACTCGTAGCTCCAGGCCGGGCCCAGCGGCAGCGGGCCCGTCGTGGCGAGCATCGGCGACAGCGGGGCTCCCGGCACGAGATCACCATAGGCAGCCACGGGCGACCGGGCCGGGAAACGGCCGATGATCGACCCAGAGGGACAAACATCCCACGATGATGACCGTCCCGGGAAACCTTACGTACGGGTCGCAGTAGTGCCATTCTTGATCGAGACGCAGCTCACAACGGGTAGGAGGCGTCCGATGCGGGCGATCTGGAAGGGTGCGGTCTCGTTCGGCCTGGTGTCGATCGCCGTGAAGCTGTATTCCGCCACCGAGGAGAAGGACATCCGCTTCCATCAGGTGCATCGCACCGACGGCGGCCGGATCAAGTATCAGCGCACCTGCTCGGTGGACGGCGAGGTGGTCAGCTACGACGACATCGCCAAGGGGTACGACATCGGTGGCGGCGAGATGGTGATCCTGACCGACGAGGACTTCGCCGAGCTGCCGCTGACCACGTCCCGCGCGATCGACGTGCTGCAGTTCGTGCCCGCCGACCAGATCGACCCGCTGCTGTTCGCCAAGGCCTATTACCTCGAACCGGAGGGCCAGGCCGCGAAGCCGTACGTGCTGCTGCGCGACGCCCTCACCGAGTCCGACCGGGTCGCCGTGGTCAAGATCGCGATCCGGCAGCGGGAACAGCTCGCCACGCTGCGGGTGCACGACGACGTCCTGGTGCTCAACACGATGCTCTGGCCCGACGAGGTCCGTACCCCCGAATTCGGTTTCCTCGACGACGACATCGAGACCCGCCCGGCCGAGCTGGCGATGGCCGGCTCACTGATCGACTCGATGGCCGGCAGTTTCCAGCCGGACGAGTTCACCGACAACTACCGGGCGGCACTGCAGGAGGTCATCGACGCCAAGGTCGAGGGCCGCGAGGTGGTGGCCCCGGAGGAGAACGAGGAGGCCCCGGCCGCCGCGGTCGACCTGATGGCCGCACTGAAGGCCTCGGTCGAGCGAGCCAAACAGGCCCGCGGCGAGACGGCCCCGCCCAAGGCGACCAAGGCTGCCCCGCCCAAGGCGACCCCGGCCAAGAAGACGGCTGCCAAGAAAACGGCTGCCAAGAAGACAACCACCGCGGCGAAGGCCAAGGCGACGAAAACCACCCCGGCGGAGAAGGCGGTCCGCAAATCCGCGTGATTAGCTTGATCCCGTGGGATTGACGTGGGACGAGTCTTATCTGGGCCGGGTGCGCGGCAGCGTGGGCGACACCGACACCCTGCTGTTCGTGGGCGCACGCGGGGTGATCCTGGACGATCAGGACCGCCTGCTGCTCATCCAGCGCTCCGACAACCATCGCTGGGCGATCCCGGCCGGCGCGATGGAGCTCGGCGAGAGCATGGAGCAGTGCGCGATCCGCGAGGTCTGGGAGGAGACCGGGCTCCGGGCGACGTCGCTGACCCCGTTCTCGTTCCACACCAACCGGACGTACACCAATGAGTACGGGCACACGTACCAGCAGATTCTCATGTCTTTCCGGATCCACACCTGGGAAGGCGAGCTGCTGCGGGTCACCGACGAGTCGGTGGACGCCGGTTTCTTCCCGCTCGACGCGCTGCCCGGCCCGAAGAGTGCGATCCTCGACGAGGTCCTGACCGACCTGGCCACCTTCGAGTCGACCGGGCAGCTCATCCTGAAATAGCGTCGCGCCCGGCGGGGGGCTGCGGCAGGATCTCGGCGTGACCGACCGACCCCGGCGGCGGCTGGCGATCGACCTCAGTCCGCTGCGCACCTCCCGCGATTTCCGCCTCGTGTTCGCCGGCGGGGCGATCTCCAGCTTCGGCTCCTTCATCACGTACGTGACCATTCCGTACCAGGTCGCCAAGATCACCGACGATCCGCTGATGGTCGGGCTGATCGGCGTCTGCGAGCTGGTCCCGCTGCTGGTGATGGCGTTCGTGGGCGGGGCGCTCGCCGACTTCATCGACCGCCGGCTGCTGGTCCGCGGCGGCGAGATCGCCCTGGCCGCGCTCTGCGGTGTCCTGCTGCTCAACGCCCTGTCCGACGAGCCGCACCTCTGGCTGCTGTTCGTGATCGCGGCACTGACCGCCACCGTCAGCGGCCTGCAACGCCCGGCCCTGGACGCGATGGTGCCGCGGCTGGTCCGTCCCGAGGAGCTGCCGGCCACGATGGCGATGAGCTCGTTGGGGGTGCAGGTCGCGCAGCTGGGCGGCCCGGCCGTCGCCGGCCTGCTGATCGCGTCGGTCGACCTCTGGCTCGTGTACGCGTTCGACCTCGTCACGTTCGTCGTCTCGGTCGCGTGCCTGAGCCTGGTCAAGGCGGTCCCGCCGCCCCCGGACGCCGAACGCCCGTCCCTGCGCTCGGTGGTCACCGGCCTGAACTACGCCCGGAGCCGCCCCGAGCTGCTCGGGACCTATCTGGTCGACATCAACGCCATGTTCTTCGGCATGCCGCAGGCGTTGTACCCGTTCCTCGCGATGCAGCTCGGCGGTCCCCGGGTGCTCGGCCTGCTCTACGCGGCCCCGTCGGTCGGCACCCTCATCGCGACGCTGACCTCGGGCTGGACCGGGCGGGTCCACCGGCACGGCCTGATGGTGATCGTGGCGGCGGGCTTCTGGGGCGTCGGCATCGTCGGTGCGGGCCTGTCGCACCTGCTCTGGCTGACCCTGGCCTGCCTGGCGTTCGCGGGTGCCGCCGACATGGTCTCGGGCATCTTCCGCGCGATCATGTGGAGCCAGACGATCCCGGACCATCTCCGGGGCCGGCTCGCGGGCATCGAGATGCTCTCGTACACCACCGGGCCGTTGCTCGGCCAGCTCCGCTCGGGCCTGATGGCCCGGACCCGGCTCGGGATCGGCGGTTCCATCTGGGTGGGTGGCGTTCTCTGCGTCATCGGTACGGTCGGACTGGCGCTCGCCCTGCCCAGGTTCCGTGACTACAACGGCAAGGACGGGCTGGCCCGCAAGCAGGCCGAGGACCAGGCCTGGGCGGCCCGGTCCTCGGTATGAATGCGGCTCGCGGTCAGGCGCCGATCTCCTCGAGCATCTTCTCGCAGAAGGCCGGCAGGTCGTCGGGCTTGCGGCTGGTCACCAGCCCCCGGTCGACGTGGACCTGCTCGTCGACCCAGGTCGCCCCGGCGTTGGCGAGGTCGGTCCGCAGGCTCGGCCAGCTGGTCAGCGTGCGGCCGTCCACCACGCCGGCCTCGACCAGCGTCCAGGGACCATGGCAGATCGCGGCCACCGGCTTGCCCGCGGTGAAGAAGTCACGCACGAAACGAACCGCGTCCGGATCGGCCCGCAGGAAGTCCGGGTTGGCTACCCCGCCCGGCAGGACGAGAGCGTCGTATTCGTCGACGTTCGCGTCCGACACCTGCTTCTCGACCGAGTAGGTGCCGGCCTTGTCCATGTGATTGACGGCCTGGATCTCGCCATTCTTGATGGACACGAGTTCCGCCGTTCCGCCCGCGGCCTCGACGGCCTTGCGCGGTTCGGTGTACTCAATTTCCTCGACGCCGTCGGTCGCGAGGAACGCGACGCGCTTTCCCTTGATTGAGGCGGCCATTGTCGATTCCTCCCTCTCGGCATCAGTACCCCTTTCGGGTGCCCGGGAAGACCGGCGTCAAACGCGCAGCGTCTCAGAAAATGCTGTTACCAATGCTCGCGTCGGACCGGGCCGCGGCGTAGGCCGGGCGCCGGTTGACGATTTCGCCGCCGTACCAGGCACCGAACACGGCACCGGCGAGCGCGAGCATCTCCACCGCGAACAGCCCGCCGCCGGCCACCCGGTCGGGGGTGCTCATCCGCAGCATGAGAATCACCGCGAACAGGATCAGGACCCCCATGTTGGCCAGGTTCTGCAGCACCCCGACGGGCTTCGCGGCGGTGCCGTTGCGCATCAGCATGAGGTCGATCGCACCGGCGACAGCGGCCAGCACACCACCGATCAGACCGGCGACGATGTTCCAGTAGGCAAGGGCGCCGAGAATGGCGGGCGCGCCGAGCAGATTCGCGAGATCGAAGAGTACGGCCATCGCGAACAGTCCGAGCGGGAACATCACCAGCACGGGCTGCACCGCCTGTCCGGCGATTCTGAGTCGGCTTTCCATACTGGTTGTCACCCTCCCCGGGCGGTCGTGCACGCGATGTCGGGTCTGGCCTACCCGGGCCCCCCGGCCCCGAAACGCGGGGTATCCGGGGTCACCTCCATCGACGACGGCCTTGATGATCTCTGCGCCGACCTCGGTGGATAGGGTGTGGCCATGGAATTGGCGGCAAAGATCCTGGTGGGCCTCGTGGCCCTCATCCACATCTACATCCTGGTCCTCGAGATGTTCCTCTGGCGGACGGATCGCACCCGGGCCACGTTCGGTACCACCGCCGAGTACGCGCAGGAGAGCGCGTCGATGGCGGCGAACCAGGGTCTGTACAACGGCTTCCTCGCCGCCGGCCTGATCTACGGTCTCGTCGCGGACAGCTTCGCGTTCCAGGTCTTCTTCCTGGCCTGCGTCCTTGTCGCCGGAATCTTTGGTGCCATCACGGTAAGCCGCAGGATCCTGTTCGTACAGGCCGCGCCCGCCGCGGTGGGCCTGCTGCTGGTGCTGCTCGCACACTGATTCACCCATTCGGCGTGTACGCAGTCTGCGATATGGCAGGTTGATGTGTGGCGGACTGCTGGATGGCGTGCTGTACTGGGAACAGGCAGTAGGGCAGAACACCAGGCAGTAGCCAGCAACGGCATCCGGCGGCAACCGGGTGCCGTTGTCGCTTTCTCCGACCCCCGTGTCTTTCACCAGGTCAGCCGCGCTGCGCAATGATCACCCGCCAACTGGCTTGTTCGCAATCTGCAAGGTGGCATGTTGGTTGGTAGCGATCTGCCTGATGGCCGTGCTTCACTGGGTCGAACGGTAAGGGCGGAGTCGAAGACGAACGGAAGGACGGCACCCGGCGGCAACCGGGTGCCGTTGTGCTCTCTCGGCACTCCCGGGAAGGAGTTCACCCCGATGCGCACCTACTACCAGAGCCGCGAAGCGTTGGTCACCGACGAATTCTTCGTGTGGCACGCCTCCACGACCCAGACGTTCCCGATCGCCGAGCTGCGCGACATCGGGCTGGTCCGCGACGAGACCGGCAACCTCCGCGTACGCGCTCTGGCCGCCACCACCGCGGGCCTTGTCACTCTGGCGGGTGCGAGCTGGGCCCTCATCGGACAGTTCGCGGGCTACACACTGGCCGCCACAGCCGCTGTCGTCGCCGCGTTCGCCACCCGCAATCCCCGCCGCGGATCGACCCGCATGTGGAACGTGGAGGCGACCCTGCACGGCACCCGGGTGCTGGTCTACTCCTCTGCCGACTTGAGAGTGTTCAACCAGGTCACCCGCGCTCTCATCCGCACCGTCGAGGTCAACCAGCCGGCCCCGGAGGGCTACGGGCTGGCGGCCGCGTGACCGGCCACCCGTTCCGTCAATTTCCGTCGGGTGCCCGGCAGGAGTGGTAAGACGAGTGGGTAGCATGTCCGCGCGACCTCGCTGACTGCCTGTTGGCAACCAGCGAGGTCGCAGCTCGATGTCCGCACCAGCCATCCCGACGATGAAGGACACATGCCTGAGGCTGTCTCGCCCACGGTCGCGCGCCGCCGCGTCCGCTTGGCGCTGCGCGAGGCCAGGGAATCCCGGGGCCTCACCCAGCAGCAGGTGGCCGACGAGATGGAGTGGTCGCACAGCAAGGTCATCCGCATCGAGAACGGCGACGTGACCATCGCGCCGAACGACCTGCGCCCCCTGCTCACCCTGTACGGCATCAAGGACCGCAACCAGGTCGGCGACCTCCTCACCGCCGCGAAGATCGCCCGTACCCGGCAGCGCCAGGCGTGGTACCAGGGGGCGGAGTTCCGCGAGAGGCTCTCCCCCGCCACCCTGCGGCTGATCGAGTACGAAGCCGAGGCCACCGCGATCCGGTCCTACTCGATCTACTACATGCCCGGATTCCTCCAGACCCCCGAATACGCCGAGGGACTGACCGGCAAATTCCGCGAGGACATGGGCGACGATCGGCTACAGGTCATCCTCAAGGCCCGTGAGCTGCGCCGGCAGACGGTCGAATCCCGGCTCGGCCAGGTCCGGGTCTACGTCCTGCTCGAAGAATCGGTGCTCATGCGCCCGATCGGTGGGCCGGCAATCTTCGCCGAACAGCTCCGGCAGATGCGCGAGGCCGCGACCCAGGAGCGGATCCACCTCCGGATGCTCCCCTTCGACTTCGACTACTCCATCCCGAACAACGGCAGCTACGACCTCATGTCGCTCAGCGAGAACGAGAGCGACAGCGAGATCCTGTACCGCGAAAACGGAATGGCCGACGAGATCGTCGAGGACAGCGAGATCACGAAGCGGCACCGCATCCGCTTCGAACAGCTTTGGAACCTCTCGACAAATGAAGCCGACACAATCGGGCGTGTCGAAGAGCGCATCAAGGAACTGGAGACAAAATCACCAGCAACAAAGTAAACCGCGATGCACCAATGGTGGCGCAGCGCATGACATCCGGAGAAAAAATGGCTACCGCCGAGACGCCCGCGTGGCGTAAGAGTTCATACTGCAGCAACGGCACCTGCGTCGAGGTCGCACAGGTCGCCGACGGGTTCCTGATCCGCGATTCCAAGAACCCCGAACAGGCCCCGTTGAGCTTCACCACCGATGAGTGGATCGCGTTCTCCCGCGGCATGGCCGAAGGCCAGTTCTCCTTCTAGCATCGCCCGGCCGTTCGGCACTCACCGAACGGCCGTCAAAGTTCTTCCGGCCCCCGGGCCGGATCCGTACGTGCGGACGCTCGGCGCGACACCACGATCAGCGACAGTCGATCGAAGCGCGCGACCCATTCCCGGCATCGATTTCCCACCCCCGCGGAAGTGCTCGCCCCTTCACCGGCGGGGTCGCGACGGCCGATACCTGATCGCTCCCAGCCGTCACCCGTCGACCACCCGGCCCGGGATCACCGCACTCACCATCTACCGCCCCGCCCCGCCCCGCCCCGCCCCGCCCCGCCCCGCCCCGCCCCGCCCCCGCGGTCGCGGTCGCGGTCGCGGTCGCGGTCGCGGTCGCGGTCGCGGTCGCGGTCGCGGTCGCGGTCGCGGTCGCGGTCGCGGTCGCCGCGTTCACCGCGGCCGCCGCGTTCACCGTCGGCCGCTTGGTGACCGGGAAGCTCACCGGAGAGTCACTCCGCGCGCGGGCCGAGCCGTCACGCGTTGGGGAATTGAGCCGTCCTGCGCACGGAAGACGCGTCAAACCATGCGCAGGACGGACAAAACAATCTATTTATTAGCGCATATTTGCCGCGATTTGACCACTAGTCGGCGATCACTCGCCGCTCACTCCTGCCACACCCAGACCATCTCGCTTACCGTGGGTTCGGGGAACCTTACGGAGGCGCACCATGAATGATTCCGTAGAACTGGTTTGGCACCACAGCAGCAAGTGCACCGCCGGGAACTGCGTAGAGGTGGCGAAGTCCGGCGACGCGTACCTGCTGCGGGACAGCAAGAGCCCTGACATCGCACCCCTTCGACTCGACGCTGACGAATGGGGTCACTTCAGGGACGCTGTCGTGCGAGGCGAATTCGACGTCCGCTGAGCACACTCGCCAGGGTCTCCGGTGGCGGCCGGTAGCCGTTCTCGAATTACTCATCGTGGGCATCTACCACCACCACCGGCAACCCTTGACGTTGAGTAACAACCACGCGAAGGGAGCACCATGATCCAATCGCCGAGGCCGGCGTGGCGCAGGAGCAGCAAGTGCGCGAACGGTAACTGCATCGAAGTGGCGAAGGTCGGCGAGAGCTACCTGATCCGGGACAGCAGCCGCCCGGACGAGCAGCCACTCACCTTCCTCGCCGACGAATGGCGGGCGTTTGTCGCCGGGGTGAAGGACGGCGAGTTCGAATAGTGCCCGCTTCACCGAAGAACAGCCGAGACACGAGCCCGCCGAGGCATACTGCGCTGATGGGTGACTTCAAGGCGCGAGTCGATCCATCCGCCGCACCGGCCCCGGCCGGCCCTCCCGACCGGTTCCCCGAGCTGGTGGAAACCGCCGAACTCCTGCTCGACGAGCTGAGCAAGCGGTACGTCGCCGACCGGCGCGAGGCCAAGGAACCACTCGGCCCCGGCGAAGGCGCCGAGCTGGCCCGGACCGTACTGGTCATGCCCCGCACGCCCGCCGCGGGACCCTTGGCCCTGGCCTTCCCGGACTCGTCCGGCGTGGTGCTCCGGCTCGGCCGCTGGTTCGTCCAGACATTCCCCGGAGCCGAGGACGACGCCGCGGAGCTACGAAAACTGGTGATCGCCCACGTTGAGGGCGGCCTCTGGGAACGAGTCCGCCGCCGCCTCGGCGAATCCTGGCTGGAAACCCGCCTCATCGGCCCCGGACTGACCATCACCCACCAGGCCCCGGTAGACCCCGCCGAGGCCCGAGCGGCCCGCCGAGAGGGCTTCGCGGCCCCGGTCCAATGGGCCCCCTGGCCCCGCCGAGCCTGACCCACCCCTGTCTCACCTGGCCGGCACGGGTCGGTGGCGGTGACTTGGCCGGCTCGCCGACCACCTCGCCCTGAGCGTGCCGGGCCGGATCCCCACCGGCCTGGCCGGAGTCGCCAGCCTCATCCCACCGAGGCCCGCCCGCCTGCCCGCCTGCCCGCCTGCCCGCCTGCCCGCCTGCCCGCCTGCCCGCCTGCCCGCCTGCCCGCCTGCCCGCCTGCCCGCCTGCCCGCGCCGAGGTTCCGTCCGGCAGGTCACCGCCGGGGCATCCCCCGACGTTGCTGGATAGACTTCGTGGTCGTGGTAGCGACGTGGGACGTGGCCGTTGTCGGGGGCGGCCCGGGCGGGCTGGCAGCCGGGTTGGCGGCCGCCGCGGGTGGGGCCCGGACGATTGTTCTCGAGCGGGCCGAGCATCCCCGCTACAAGACCTGCGGCGGAGGCTTGCTCGGCACCTCGCTGGCTTTCTCGGAGTCGCGGATCAAGGTGCCGGCGCGGGACTCGATCACCGCTGTCACATTCACCGACCGGGGTGAGCACGCCTTCACCCGGCGTTCGGGGCAGCCGCCGGTGTTGACCATGGTCCGCCGGGACGAGTTCGACCTGGCCTGGTATGACGCCGCGGTCGCCGCGGGTGCCGAGGTCCGGCAGAACGCTCAGGTCAGGGCGGTCGACCAGGACGAGGACGTTGCCACGGTGACCTTGGCGGACGGTTCGGCGCTCACCGCCCGTACCGTCATCGGCGCTGACGGCTCGGCCGGCATCAGTTCCCGATATGTCGGTGTTGCCTTTGAGCAGCAAGACCTCGGGCTCGAGGTCGAGCTTGCGGCGACCGGGGCCGACCGGGCGGCGTACCGGGGGCGGGTGCTGCTCGACTGGGGTGCCGTGCCGGGGTCGTACGGCTGGGTCTTTCCCAAGGACGACGAGCTGACCGTCGGCGTGATCATGCAGAAGGGCCGGGGTGCGGAGACCAAGGAGTACCTCGCGACGTTCCTGAAGCAGCTCGGCCTGGATGACCGCCCGGTGCTGCGTGACTCCGGGCACCTCACTCGCTGTAGGACACCGTCCGCTCCGCTGCGTAAGGGCCGGGTCCTCGTGGTCGGTGACGCCGCGGGGTTGCTGGAGCCCTGGACCCGCGAGGGCATCAGCTACGCACTGCGCTCCGGGACCCGGGCCGGCGAAGTGGCGGCTCTGGCGGGGACCGTTGACGGGCTCACCGCGTACGAAAAATGGGTGAACGACGAGCTCGCTCCGGAGATGGCAGCGGGTCGGCGGCTGCTCGGGGGTT
Source organism: Actinoplanes sp. NPDC051494 (assembly GCF_044454705.1). Classification (NCBI taxonomy): domain Bacteria; kingdom Bacillati; phylum Actinomycetota; class Actinomycetes; order Micromonosporales; family Micromonosporaceae; genus Actinoplanes; species Actinoplanes sp. NPDC051494. Next base: position 157,185 of record NZ_JBITDZ010000006.1, on the reverse strand, counting down.
TCATCCGGCACCGGCGGGTGATGCACGCGGCGATGGCCACGCCGCTGGGATGGCGGGCGTTCCAGGCGTTCTGCCGCGGGGAGCTGTCGATGCCCAGCGTGCTGCGGCGACCGGGGGTGCGCGCCGCGGTGAGGGTCTTCGGCGGGCGCGGCTGACGATCCTCGGGAATGGGAAAAGCCCAGGTCATTGACCTGGGCTTTCTCCGAGCCGCCTGACGGAATCGAACCGTCGACCTACGCATTACGAGTGCGTCGCTCTAGCCGACTGAGCTAAGGCGGCAACGGACATTGAGTGTACGGCATGGGCCCCGGGCCTTCCGCCACGGGTCCGATCCGGGCGCGTCGGGACCCTGTGGATAACCGGACGATCGTCATCAGACCTCCGGCTAAGGTGCCTCTCGTGACCGATCACCAGCCACCCCGCCGTCCCCGGCCGCGATCCGCCGAGGCAGAGCCTTCCACGGCCCAGCGGCCCGGCAGCATGGATCCACAACAGCTGGGCTTCACGCCGCAGCGGCCGGTGGGCTGGCTGGCACCGCTTCTGCTGCTCAACACCGGGCTGCGCACCCTGCTGGCGATCCTGTTCGGCGCCTATCTCGACAAGCGTGAGCTGCAGAACGCTCTTTCCGGGGAGTCGTTCGCCCAGCCCGGCACCGACGGCGAGCTGTGGTTCGACTATGTGGCCGACCTCGGCGACGGGTTCGACGCGACCTATTCGATCGCCTACCTGCTGGCGCAGCCCGAGCTCACGATCGGCGACCGGAAACTGCCCCGCGGCCAGGTGCTGCTGATGGGTGGCGACCAGGTCTATCCGCTGGCCAGCGGCGACGGCTATGAGAACCGCATGAAGGGCCCCTACCGTGCCGCGCTCCCGGAGGCGCCGGCCTCGGGACCGAGGCCCACCCTGTTCGCATTGCCGGGCAACCACGATTGGTACGACGGGCTCACCGCGTTCCTGCGACTGTTCGCGCGCCGCAAGGACGGCCACATCGGCGGCTGGCGCACCCAGCAACGCCGCTCCTACTTCGCGGTGGAGCTGCCCTCGAAATGGTGGCTGTTCGCTGTCGACGAGCAGTTCGGCGCGTACATCGACGATCCTCAGCTGCTGTATTTCGAGAAGGTCGCGCGCGCTCTCGGACCGGACGACCGGGTCATCCTCATGACGCCGTCACCGACCTGGGTCAAGGCCGCCAAGAAGCCCGAGACGTACGACGCCGTCGACTACTTCATCCGCACGATCCTGGCGCCGACCGGGGCGCAGGTCCGATTGCTGGTCTCCGGCGACCTGCACCACTACGCGCGCTACACGGGCGAGGACCGCGAGCTCATCACGTGCGGCGGCGGCGGCGCCTACCTGGTCGCCACCCACAACCTGCCGGAGCGGCTGACCGTGCCGCCCCGGGAGACGCTGACCCGCAGTGCCAGCCGGAGCCGCGACTACGACCTGGTCAGCACGTTCCCCGACCGGGCCGCATCACGCCGGATGAGCTGGGGCGTCTTCCGCAACGTGCCGACCCGCAACCCCGGCTTCACCACGATGATCGGCATCATCCAGACCCTGACCATGCTGGCGATGGCCGGTGCGGCCAGCCAGGGCGGCATCCTCCAGCGCCTGTTCAGCATCCCGCTGGTGATGATGCTGGTCCTGATCCTCACCGGGACGGTCCTGTTCGCCCAGCCCCCGAGCGCCGATCATCCCCAGCACGCCCGCCACTGGATCCTCGGCCTGCTGCACGGCTTCGCCCAGATCGCCCTGGCCGCGGCCGGCACCTGGCTCTGGCTCCGCCTGCCGTTCCACGACTGGGAGTGGCCCGGCCCGCTGGTCGTGGCGGCGGTCCTCTACGGCCCGGTGGCCGCCATCCTCGGCACCCAGCTCCTGGCGCTCTATCTCCTGACGGCCGGCTACTTCGACGTCAACACGAACGAACTCTTCGCCGGCCAGGGCATCGAAGACGCCAAGAGCTTCCTCCGCCTCCACATCGCCTCGGACGGCACGCTCACCGTCTACGCCATCGGCCTGGCCCGCGTCAGCCACAAATGGGTCCCCAACCCCACAGCGCCGGCGGACAGCTCCTGGCTCCGGCCCGAGAGCCCCCTGGAGCCCCACCTGATCGAGCCGCCCATCGTCGTGGACGGACCTACCACCGCCTCGGGTCGCGCTACGACGCCTAGAAGCTCGTGACACGCTCTGGTGAATCGGTGTTTGTCAGCCGCCAGTTCGGGATGCGTCGGCAACGGCCTCGCCGAAGAGCCGTCCGGCGAGTTCCACGCAGCGCATCCGGGCAGGAGAGAAGTCGTAAGGCATCTTGGTGATCGCTGTGGCGGCACTCATCTCCATGCCCTCCGCCCCTTTCAGGTCGGCGTCGTAGATCTCGAAAAGCTTCTCCTCGGCCGCGTCGGAACCAGCTGACTCGATGGCCTGATTCAGGGCCATCTGGTGAGCGCACCGCTGCACGGCGAGCTCTTCGACGCGCGGGTCGTCGGGTTCGACGCCGTCGTCGAGGGCGGCCTCGGCCGCCTCCAGACGGTCCTCCTCGGCCCGCAGGTCGGGGTGGGTGGCCAGCACGATGAACGTACCGGCCTGGATGGCGGCGCCCAGCGGACCGAAGATCCGTTCTGTGACCAGCAGGGCGTCCAGATCAGAAGGGCGCAACGCGCCCGGGGGCAGGTCGCTGAGCCGGTCCGTGACCAGTTCGGAGAGCAGCCCCAGCGGGCTGCCCACCGCCTGCAGGCGCTGAACAGCCGCGCGCCGCCGTTTGATGGCGGTCTCCTGCGCCGCCAAGGTTTCCTCCAGCCTGCTCAGGACCGACTCGATACCCGGGGCTTGGTCCGGGGCCTCGTCTCCAGCTTCGTCCCGGGCATCGCCGAAGGCGGCCCGCATGTCGTCCAGGCTGATACCGGCATCAGCCATCTTGCGGACCCACAGCAGGCGGATCATGTCGTCGTAGCCGTAGCGCCGGCGGCCGTCCCCGCCGCGCTCGGGCTCCGGCAGCAGACCGATCTCGTGGTAATGGCGGATGGCGCGTGGGGTGGTCCCGGCGAACGCAGCGGCATCACCGATCTTGACCTGCCGGGGAGGCGTGCGGGAGGGGTACATCGCAGACGGAGCCTTTCGTGCTGTGGTGCCCCGACTCCACCACATGCCGCTACGGCATGTGCAACAACCCGATCCAGGTACGGCGTCAGCTGTACTGCTCGTCGTGGGCCTGGCGGGGGCCGCAGACCGATGCCCGGCTGCAGGAGCACCGGGAACCGTCGGCGTCCATCCGGACCACGACCGCGTCCTTGGGAACGCTGTGGCCGACCACCCGGCCGTCGCCCTCGGGTGTCGTCACGCGGGAGCCGATCGACGGCGCGGTTTCCGCGAACTTGGTGTACAGCGGGTGTTCGTATTTGAGGCAGCACATCAGGCGGCCGCAGGCTCCGGAGATCCGCAGCGGGTTGAGCGGCAGGTCCTGGTCCTTGGCCATGCGGATCGTGACCGGCTCGAAGTCGGTCAGGAAGGTCGCGCAGCACAGATCACGGCCGCAGGAGCCGATGCCGCCCTGGACCCGGGCCGAGTCGCGGGCCGAGAGCTGGCGGAGCTCGACGCGGCAGTGCAGGGTGGCGCCGAGGTCACGGACCAGCGAGCGGAAGTCGACCCGGTGCGGCGCCGTGAAATAGATGGTGGTGCGGGCGCCTCCGGTGCCTCCCTGCTCCAGGACGTGGTCGACCGCGACGACCTTCATCGGGAGCTCGTGCGACTTGATCAGCTTCTTGGCCGCGACCTTCGCCTCGGCCTTGCGCTTTCTCAGCGTCTCGTCCCGCCGCAGGTCACGCTCGTCCGCGAGGCCGGCGACCTTGGGGAAACCGTCCGTGTCCTCGCTGACCCATTGCGCCGCCCACACGCACTCCGCCACCTCGGGTCCGTCATCGGTGGGGACCAGCACCCGGTCGCCCACCTGTGGCGAGAACTCGCCCGGATCGAGGTAGTACAGGCGGCCGTACCGATTGAAGCTGACCGCGCACAGCATGCCCATGAACACAGCCTACGGCGACGCACCGGGCGTGCGAAATAGCGCAGACCTGCATAGATCAGCGCAACCCCCTGCATCGAACCTCGTTGTGCAGTCCTGTAGACGTCGCTCGCCGCGGCGTTCCTTGGGGGAGGAAAATTCATGACGCCTGCCGTGCCCGAACGGATCGACAACGCGGACGCAACAGGACAATTAGCCCAAGATAGTCGCTCGATGCGCCTGGGGAACCGCGCCGCGATCGTGGATTTCTCCCGCGGCCGGCAGCGCGCCGAGTTCACCGTCGGACGACCTCCCCCGCAGCCGAGCGCCCCCTCGGCGAACGAACGGGCCGGTGCGGCTCGCCCGAGCCTGCGCCGGCGGAGCTTCACGGCGGTCGGGACGCTGGGCGCGGTGGGCGTACTCGCGGTGCCGTTGCCGGCCAGCGCCGCTCCGGCCCCCTGTGAGCAGGCCGAACGGTATGCGGCACAGTCCGGCAGCCAGATCCTGCGGATCAACAGCCTGGGTCCGGTCGCGGCCGATACCGGGACGGACGACGAAGAGCCGGACCCCACGGAGGGTACGGACGGAGCGGGCGGCGGGACCGTCGGACCGCTCGCGCACGTCGGGGACGCGAAGTCCGCGATGACCGGCCAGGGCACCGTCCACTCCGCGGCCGTGGCCCGCATGATCGACGTCACGGACGACGACACCGCCGAGGTGGTCACCGAGCCCCTGGTGCAGCAGGCTCCGCCCACCAACAAGCGGGCCGCCATCCGGCGGGTCGCCGGCACCCAGGTGGGGCCGGTGAGCCTCGGCGACGGAACGCTGACCACCCACGCCCGGTGGACGGCGGGAATGGCGTGTGGAGCGACTGACGGTGAAGTCACGCGCGCCGGGGCCCAACTACGTGATGCCAGGGTTCTTGCGGACGGTGAGGGGCCACTGATCCGCGTACCGGGCGTGGCGAGCGAAAGCACAACGCAGCTGGACCGGAACGGCTCGGCCGTGACAAGCGTGGCGACCGCCGGACTCTCCGGCGGCGTGCTGGACCTGCTGGCCGGCGCGGTCCGGGTGAAGATCATCGAACCGCCGTCCCTACGCGTCACCATGTCCACGAAGGACGGGGGTGAGGTCCGCTACATCCCCGCCATCGTGGAGGTCTCCGGCGACGGGGTCGAGACGTCCCGGCTCAGCACGGCCGGTGACAACGTCGAGATCACCCTCGACCCGGGCTCCTCAGACCCAGGCTCCTCAGACCCGGACTCCTCAGACCCGGACTCCTCAGCTCCGGAGACCGGGTCGCCCGGTTCGGAGGCATCCGAGGAGCTTCTGGAGAGCGGTGACGGGGCGTCACTTCCCGAGGTGCCTGAAGTCCCCGAGATCAGCGAGCGGGCCACGGAGAGTGCACCCGTACCCGGAACCGAGACCAAGGTCGCGGTGTCTCTCGGTGACCTACGGCAGGCGGCACGCGGTCACGCCATCGCCGCCCGCGCCACGGCGGTCTCGGTGACCATCACGCCAGGAACGACGGACGCGCGAACCAGGCCCGGCTACAGCCAGGTGATCGAACTCGACATGGGCGTCATGGAGGCAGCCGCCGTGGCACCGGAACCGTCGGATGCCGCCGCCTCCACCTCCGATGACGGCGCCGACACCAAAGCCGAGGCCGATATCGCGGCCGGCGCGGGCGGCGGCCTCCCGATCACCGGCCGCCCGGTGGGCGGGATCGTCCTCACCGGCCTGGCCATGGTCGCCGCGGGAGCGACAGCCCTGATCCTCGGACTACGCGGCCGGTCCCGCTCCTGACCGCTGCGTTCCGGCCCCGGCGTCGGGTGCGCTTCGGTGGGATGGCGGGCGCGACCGGAGCGATGGGCCGCCAGCAGCGTCGGTGGGATGGCGGGCGCGACCGGAGCGATGGGCCGCCAGCAGCGTCGGCGGGATGGCCGGTGCGGCCCGACCGTCGTGCCGGGCGCGGTGACCGAGGGATCAGGTCCGACCTCCGGAGGTGCCGTCCTGGTTCGACCGAGCGGTCCGTTCCGGCCTGCGGGCGAAGACAAAGCCGCTCGGGAGGCGTTGAGTGTCAGACAGGCCTGCGGGGGGTGCAGGAGGTCGCGGCGTTGCTCTCGAAACCGGATTCGCCGAGGGCAACGCCGCTGCCATGTGGACCGCTCAGCCGGTGATCGTGAGCGGTTCGGCCAACCCGGACGACCGCTGCGACAACTCGGCGGCCCGGTCATAAGCATCGGCCACCGCCTGCAAAATGTGGGCAGCCACGTCAGCCGCCGCACCCGTCGCACGAGATACCGGTTCCTCCAGATCCATCGCCTGCGTCGACAGCAGAACGTCCGCCAGGGCGCCGGCCACGGAGTCTCGGGCCGACCGCATCCAGCGGGCCATGCTGTCGGCCAGGTCCGCCGAGGCATCCAGTCGCTCGTCCAAGCTTTCCGGGGAGGCGGTCAAACGCTCGGCGACAACCCGGCGCGCCTGGTCATATTCCTCAGAAGCCGCCCCGGACCACTCACCCGGAGCCGGCAGTGACTCTGCCACCTCGGCACAGGACCGGGCTGTCGCCCGCATCGCGATCGCCGATCCGTCCAGGTCGGCCGGACGAAGCGCGACAACCACGCGTACGGCGTCAGCAGGCAGCAACCGCACCCGCCGCAGCTCGTCCCACACGGGGTGATCAGGCGGCGCCCCGCCCTCGGCCAGTACGTTGTCCACCCGGTGCAGCAGCGGCCAGGCGGTCTCGAGGATCCGGTCGAGGCGATCCATCAGATCCCCAGGTCGGATCGTCTGATGCGCCGACTCACATCGTCGTCGGTCTCCTCGTAGTCACGCGCCGCCATGCGGACCTCGTCGGCGAGGTCGCTCAGCCGGTGAGCAATGTCGGTGGCTTCGCGGGACCGGGCCTCGAGCGTGGCCGACCAGAGATCATGCAGCTCCCGGCCCAGTCGCCCCGGCCGCCCCTCGTCGTCCGCACCGAAAGCGCTCGGAGACACCGCCTGCAACGACAGTGAGCGCTCCACCGCGCCCACCGCGGCCGAAACGGATTCCAGACGATCGGCGATGCTTTTCACGGCAACCCTCGGCAGCTCATTGCGGCTCCTCCAGGGAACGGAAGCCACCGAAGATCTCGCCATGAAGTTTCTCGCGGGCCCAGCGAGCCGCGTCCGCCGCGATGGTGACCACTGCTTGCACCTCCCGAGCCAGTTCAGTCGCGTTCCGATGATGCAGAGAACCCCGGATCTGGACATCGGTGATCTCGCCCGCAGCCGTGACCAGCACCTCCACCGAGTCGTCCGGGGAGTGCACCGAGACCACGTGCGCTTTCACCGCCCGGTCAAAATCCGCGCGCAACGCATCAAGACGGCGATACCGGTCGACGGCCTCATCGATCCACGCCTCGTCGATCTCGCGGGGCATCCGTTCGACTCCTTACCGCGCGTACCGCGTTGATTGCGTTACGGCATCGAACGGTACCGGGTTCCACGAGATCAACTCACCCCCCAGAAGTCCGATGTGGATTAAATCCGACAGAAGCAGGGGGCCAAAGTAACCGAAAGCCGCAAAGGCCGTGAAATTTCAGCGCCATTCCACAAGAGAGCCTTGCCGCCGGCAATCCCGCGAACCACGCCCGGACGGACGACGCGGCCACTGACCAGAACGCGAGGGCGCCGGCCAGCAGGACCGACGCGTCCGCCGCCCGGCCGGATCAACACACGGGGGGCGGGTGGCACGACGCTCAGGGCGGATGACACAAACGCGCAGGACGGCCGGATCAACACACGGGGCAGGTGGCACGACACGCAGGGCGGATGACACAAACGCGCAGGACGGCCGGATCAACACACGGGGCAGGTGGCGCGACACGCAGGGCGGGTGACACAAACGCGCAGGACGGCCGGATCAACACACGGGGCAGGTGGCACGACACGCAGGGCGGATGACACAAACGCGCAGGGCGGGTGGCACGGTACAGCCCGGAGAGCGGGCGGCACCCCACAGCAAGGAGAGCGGGAGGCACAACGCTCAGGGCGGGCGACACAGCGCTCAGGGCGGGCGGCACAACGCGCGGGGCAGCCAACCGAAACGACGTGCGGGCCGGGGGTGGGGATGGGTGGCGTCGAGCGCGGCGACCCGGCTCCCGGCGCCGGTGGGGGTCAGCCGCGCCAGAGGTTGAGCATCATGGCTTCCACCGCGATCTTGGGCTTGACGTTCTGTTCGATCGCCACCCGGCACGCGAGCACCGCCTCGAGCCGGCGCAGGGTGCTTTCCGGGGACCATTTCTGGGCGGCCGCCGCGGACTGGGCCGCCGTGTCGGTGTGGACTACGCCGACCGGGGCTCGCCATGTGGTGATCAGGACGTCTCGGTAGAAGCCCGCGAGGTCGACCAAGGCTCGGTCGAGGGCGTCGCGCTGGCCTCGGGTCAGGCGGGATTTCTGGCGTTTCTCCAGCTCCTTGATCTGGCCCGCCGCTCCTCGCATCGCTCCGGTGGCTCCGCGGCCGGTTCCTCCCGCGCCCAGGGCCTGCTCCAGGGCTGCTCGTTCCGAACCATCGTTCTCGGCGGCCGCGGTGCCCGCTTCGGCTTCGGCGGCGGCGATGAGGGCCGCGGCGGCGTCGAAGCAGGCTCCGACGCCGGTCAGGCGCCGGGGGACGGCGAGGACCGCGTCGCGGCGGGTACGGGCGTCCGAGTCCTTGGCGAGCAACCTGGCCTGGCCGACGTGACCTTGGGCGGCTGCCGCTGCCCAGGTGGCGACGTCGGGGGCGATGCCGTCACGGCGTACGAGGGATTCGGCTACGGCCTCGGCCGGGGGCTGCCGTAAGGGGACGACGCGACAGCGGGAACGGATTGTCACGGAGATGTCGTCCGGGTGGGTGGACGGGGTGCAGAGCAGGAAGACCGTCCGGGGTGGGGGCTCTTCGATGGCCTTGAGCAGTGCGTTGCCGGCCGCTTCGGTGAGGCGGTCGGCGTCCTCGATGACCACGGCCTGCCAGCGACCGCCGGACGGGGCGCTGGCGGCGCGGAGCACGAGGGCGCGCATCTCGTTGACGCTGATGGACAGGCCCTCGGGTGCGACGAAACGGATGTCGGCGTGGGTGCCGCCGAGTGCGGTACGGCAGCCGTGGCACTCACCGCAGCCGATGCCGTCACGCTGACATTGCAGGGCCGCGGCGAAGGCCCGGGCGGCGACCGAACGGCCGGAGCCGGGTGGCCCGGTGAAGATCCAGGCGTGGGTCATCGCGCCGCCGGATGTGGTGTCGCCCTGGACGACCCGGGCGGCGGACGCGGCGGCCCGGCTCAGCGTCTCGACGGCCTCGTCCTGACCGACCAGGTCGGCGAACACACTCATGGCGTCGATTCTCGCTCGCTCAACGCCGCTCGCCCAGCCGTCCGGGCGCGTCGCCCGGGTCGGCATCGTCACGTGCGGACGACGGGAGCACCTGGGTAGCGTCGGGCGTGGGAGGGGTGCCCGACGGCAGGATCACCGAGGTCTCATCCGGACCGCCCGCCGACCTCACCACCACGGTGGCGTCGGAGGAAGAAGAACGAGCGGCGGTGGCAGGCCGCACCACCTGCGTCGCGTCAGCGGAAGCCGAGGGGGAAGCCGAGAGCACCTGCGTCGCGTCGGCGGACGGGGCCGCGTCGGAGCGGATGAACTGGGTCGCGGCCAGGTCGGGCGCGGTCAGGTCGGGCGCGGTCAGGTCGGGGCCGGGGGGCAGGTCGGTCGAGGCCGGGTCCGGGTGGCTGTCGTCGCCGGCCGAGAGCAGTCCGTCGATGCGGGCCTGCACGGCTCGTTCGATCTCGTCGGCCGGGCGGGCCGCGTCGAGCACGAGGTAGCGTTTCGGGTCGGCCGAAGCCAGGTCGAGGAACGCGTAGCGGACCCGTTCGTGGAACGCCCGGGACTCGCTCTCCAGCCGGTCCGTGCCGGCTCCGCGCGATTCCACCCGCCCGAGTCCCACGGCCGGGTCGACGTCGAGCAGGACGACGAGGTCGGGCTTGAGACCGCCGGTCGCCCAGGAGGACAGCCAGGAGATCTCCTGGACCGGGAGGGTACGCCCGGCGCCCTGATAGGCCAGCGACGAGTCGACGTACCGGTCGCTGATCACGACCGCGCCGCGGGCGAGTGCCGGGCGGACCACCGTGGCGACGTGATGGGCGCGGTCGGCCGCGTACAGCAGGGCCTCGGCCCGTGGGGACGGCGCATCCGCTCCGGCGCCGTTGGACAGCACCAGGCTGCGGATCCGCGCGCCCATGTCGGTCGCTCCGGGTTCGCGGGTCACGACGACGTCGTGGGCGGCCCCGATCAGAGCTTCGGACAGGCGGGTGACCTGCGTCGACTTCCCGGCACCCTCGCCACCTTCGAAGACCACGAAGATTCCGGTACGGGTGAACGGCTCGGCCGGCGACAGCGGACGGCCCCGGATCGCGCCCCAGAGGTCGGCGAGGACCGGGACGCCGTGCTTGTCGTCCATCTGGCGGAACGCGGTGATGCCCGACCAGACGCCTCCGAGCCCGGCGACGAGCAGGAGCACCCGGGTCGAGGAGATGTCGAACGAGAGGCTGCCGAGGTCGACCGTGCGGGAGCTACCGAGACCGACCAGCAGGCCGGCGAGGGAGATCGCGAGGAGCAGGACGAGCCGGGCGCCGATCTGGACGACGGCGAAGACCCGGCCGCGTACCTCGTCGCTGACCTGCCCGCCGAGCAGGGTGACGCCGGAGAGGAACGCCATGCCCGCGCCGGCTCCGACGAAGAGCGCGCCGAACAGGGCCATCGACAGGTGGAAGGCGATGGAGAGGAAGGCGACGGACGCGCTGGCGAGCACCAGGCTGATGCCGAACCAGCGGCGGCGGGACAGTTCCTTGACGATGGTGGGGCCGAGCCCGATACCGATCGCGAGGCCGATGAACAGGGTCGCGAACAGCAGGTAGAACGCCGCGTCACCGGCGCCGAGGGAGGCGGTGAAGAAGCGGGCGGTGCCGACCACGACACCGGCTCCGCCGAACGCGCCGAAGATGCCGAGCACCAGGCCTCGTACGAAAGGAGTGCCCGCGATGTATTTCCAGCCCTCGACGAACTGGCGGGACATGCTCTGTTCCGCGTTCTTCTGCTGACGCTCGCGGCGCCCCTCGCTGATCTCCTTGATGCCGAAGAAGACGACCGCGGCGGTGGCGGCCCGGGAGAGGGCGTTGATGTACAGCGCGATCTGCACCGGCGAGGCCCAGGTCGGCAGCACGTCGAGCGGGCCGCGGACCACTCCGTCGAGGGCCGCGAGGACGAGGGCGGCCAGGATCGGCGTGATCCCGTACGTGGTGATCAGGGTGAGTTGGTTGGAGGCCTCGAGCCGGCCCTTGGGGATCAGGTTGGGGACCGCGGCCTCCTTGGCCGGGATCCACATGAGCGTGATCGTCTCGCCGATGAAGGTGGCGATGACCGTCCAGGTGACCGCGACCGGGCCGGAGGCGATCAGCGCGACGACCGGGATCGACCCGTACACGATGAAGCGCAGGATGTCGCAGATGACCATGGTGTAGCGGCGGTCGAACCGGTCGGCCATGACGCCGGCGATGGGTCCGAGGATCAGCGCGGGGAGCAGGCGGATCGCGATGGTGCTGCTGAACGCGCTGCCCTGCGCGACGCTGCCGGTGACCAGTGACGAGGCGAAGAGCGCGGTGGCGAGGATGCCGATCCAGTCGCCGAATGACGCCACGCTGAGCACGAGCCAGAGCCGGCGGAACGGGCGGATCCGCAGGACAGCGCGCAGTGCCGCCACCCCGGAGAGATCAACCGGGCCCGTGTCCTGGCGTGCCGAGCTCGTTTCGGTGTCGATGACTCTTCCCTCCCCGTCGTCCTGCCCGAAGCACTCTAACGGGCGGGTGCAGCTCACCGGCGTTGCGCTCATTCGAGTGGCGCATAAATGAAGGTGTTTCGCATTGGCGAGGAAGCCGATAAGTTGCTCCCGTGACCGCTGACCGACGCGCACTGCAGAAACGTCTGGATCGTGCCACCGCGGATCTCGAGACCCCGGTGGCAGTGGTCGACCTCGCCGCGTTCGACGCGAACGCGGCGGCCCTGTCACTGCGATCGGCGGGCAAACCGATCCGGGTGGCGAGCAAGTCGGTACGCGTACGAGCACTGCTGGAACGCGTGCTGCAGCGCCCGGACTGGTCCGGGATCATGGCCTACACGCTGCCCGAGGCGATCTGGCTGGTTCGCAACGGCGTCAGCGACGACGTGCTGATCGGCTACCCGACGGTGGACCGCACCGCGATCGCCGAGCTCACCGCCGACCCGCAGCTCGCGGCCGCCATCACCCTCATGGTGGACAGCACCGCCCACCTCGACCTGATCGACGCGGTGACCGCCCCCGGGCAGCGCCCCGAAGTGCGGATCTGTCTGGAACTCGACACCTCGTGGAAGCCGGCCGGGCCCCTGCACGTGGGGGTGCGCCGCTCCCCGATCCACTCCGCCGCGCAGGCCGGCGGGATCGCCCGCCGCCTGGTCGCCCGTCCGGGGTTCCGGCTGGTCGGCATGATGGCCTACGAGGCGCACATCGCCGGGGTCGGCGACATGCCACCCGGTCAGGCCCTGCGCGCACGGGCGATCCGCCTGATGCAGCGCCGGGCCCTGCCTGAGCTGCTCAAACGGCGGATGGCCGCGGTACGCGCGGTACGCGAGCACGCCGACCTGGAGTTCGTGAACGGCGGCGGCACCGGCAGCATGGCGCTGACCGCGGCCGACCCCTCGGTCACCGAGGTCGCCGCGGGGTCCGGATTGCTCGGGCCGACGCTCTTCGACGCGTACCGGGCCTGGCGGCCCACCCCGGCCGCCTTCTTCGCGATGTCGGTGGTGCGCCGGCCCGCACCCCGGATCGCCACCGTGCTCGGCGGCGGCTGGATCGCGTCCGGCCAGACCGGCCCGACCCGGCAGCCGACCCCCTGGCTCCCCGAGGGCCTGAGCTTCAAGGCCGACGAGGGCGCCGGCGAGGTGCAGACGCCCCTGGTCGGCGCGGTCGCCGACGAGCTCCGGCCGGGCGACCGGGTGTGGTTCCGCCACGCCAAGGCCGGCGAGCTGTGCGAGCACGTCAACGAGGTGCACCTGATTGACGGCGACACAGCGGCGCCGACCCCGACGTACCGGGGAGAGGGGTATGCGTTCCTCGGCTAGCGGCTGCCCGTCACGCCGGGACGTGACGGTGCAGGTATTCGCGGATCAGCGCCTTGGCCTCGGTAAGGACGGCCTCGTCACCGGTCACTTCACGGCGGAACGCGAGCTTGATCAGCGCGTCCGCCGACTCCACCGCGATCAGCAGCGCGAACCGCAGCCGCGCGCGGTCCATCAGCTGGAACTGCTCGACGAGCAACTCGGCGAGCCGGTCCGCGATGACCGCGTTGTTGTCCCGCTCGGCATCGAGCAGGTGCAGGTCCACCACATCACCGAAATGCAGCGTCCGGAAGCCCGGGACGCTGCGGTGCATATGGATGTACGCGTCGATCGCCGCGTCGACCCCGTCCCACCAGTGGGCGAAGGTCTCGTTGGCGAACCGCGCGGACAGGCTCTGCAGATACGCGTCCATGTTGCGCATGGCCAGGGCCTGGACGATGGCCCGCTTGTCCGGGAAGAACTGGTAGACCGAGCCGATGGCTACCTCGGCTCGCTCGGCCAGCAAGGTGGTGGTCAGGCCTTCATAGCCGACTTCATCCACCAGCTCCGCGCAGGCGTCGAGCATGCGCTGGACCCGGGCAACGCTTCTGCCCTGCACCGGCACTCGCCGCAGCGGTCCGGTGGTGACGGTTGGTGTCGACACGCGTCGCCACTCCCTCTCAGCAGTGATAATCGGAACGTTACTCGGATCAACGAGCGAGACGCATCGACGGGACGCCGGGAACACCCGGCATTACCGGTTTTGTGCGACTGTCCGCTCGTCGGGAGGACAAGGCCGGAATGACCAGTGACATCGCGCCCCCCGTAACCTCCTCACGCTGGCGGAACTGGGGTGGCAATCAGGAAAGCCACGCCACCGACGTCCTTACCCCTGGCACCGTGGACGAAGTCTCGTCCCTGGTCAAGAATGCGGCTGCGACCGGCCGACGCATCAAAGCGGTAGGAAGCGGACATTCTTTCACCGCGATCGCCGTCGCCGACGACCAGCGCATGCTGCTGCACCGGCTCAACGGCCTGATCTCGGTCGACGGCAACCTCGTCACCGTCCAGGCCGGCATGCCCCTGCACCGGCTCAACCACCTGCTCGCCGAGCACGGACTGGCCATGCCCAACCTGGGCGACATCGACCAGCAGACCGTGGCCGGCGCCATCTCCACCGGCACCCACGGCGCCGGCGACAGCCACTCCACGCTGGCCTCCTGCGTCGCGGCGGTCACCCTGGTCACCGGCGCGGGCACGGCGCTGCACGTCGACGAGGCCTCACCGCTGTTCCCCGCGGCCCGGCTCGGCATCGGCGCCCTGGGCATCCTGGTCGAGGTGACCCTGCGCTGCGTCCCGGCGTTCATCCTGCTGGCCGACGAACGCCCGATGGCACTCAAGGAGATCCTCGCCCTGCTCGACGAGGGCATCGCGACCAACGACCATCTCGAGTTCTACTGGTACCCGTACACCGACCGGGCCCAGCTCAAGCGCAACAACCGGGTGGACGAGTCACACGCGCCGCTGTCCGCCTTCCGCGGCTGGCTGGACGAGGAGTTCCTCTCCAACACCGTCTTCCAGGGCGCCTGCAACCTCGGCCGGCGCATCCCGGCCCTGGTCCCGACCATCAGCGCGGTCGCGGCCCGGGCCCTGACGGCCCGCACCTACACCGAGCGGTCGGACAAGGTCTTCTGCACGGCACGCCGGGTGCGTTTCGTCGAGATGGAGTACGAGATCCCCCGCGAACACCTCCCGGAAGCGCTCGCGGCCCTCCCCACGATCATCGACAAGCTCCCGTTCAAGGTCCAGTTCCCGGTGGAGGTCCGCTTCACCGGCCCGGACGACGTCTGGCTCTCCCACGGCTACGGCCGGGACTCGGCCTACATCGCCGTCCACCAGTTCTCCGGAGCCGAGTACGAGCCCTACTTCAGGGCCTTCGAAGCCGTCTGCGAGCCCCTCGGCGGCCGCCCGCACTGGGGCAAACTGCACTACCGGGACGCCGAGTCCCTCCGCCGCGCCTACCCGAAATTCGACGACTTCCTGGCCGTCCGCGACCAACTGGACCCCGACCGGGTCTTCACCAACCCCTACCTCCAGCAGGTCCTCGGCAGCTAACGCCTACCGAAGATCCTTTCCACCCTGGCCGGCCAGTGCCCGGCAAGCCCCGAAGACCATTCCATCCTCGTGGTCAAGTGGAGGATTACCGTCCGGATAGTTCCGGTCGACAACTCCGCCATGGGTCCGATCCACAAGATCCAGGATCAGATCCTCAATCAGATCCTCTGCCGATTCCGCCTGCCATCCAAGGCCGGAATCACCCATCGCCTTGCCGGAAGGCAGGGGGCGACCGGCAACACCCTGAACCATGTCGTCGATATGCCGGGAGGTCCAAACCTCCTGGACATCGTCGCCACGCTTCCCGGCGTACGCAGCACGCAAGGCTCGAAGCGAGTCGAAGGCTTCGTCGCGGGGATGCGGCACCGGCACGGACATCAAGTCATCCACGACACGCCAAAGCTTGTCCCAGCCGAAAGGCTCGCCGAGGATTCGCGCAGCATCGAGATAGATGTTGCAGTCGAAAACAACCACATACCGGCGTCCCTCACCATTGCTTCTCAACGGTCAGGCTCCGGAATCGACAGGGCCGTGCTCCTCCGTTCGGTCGTCCTGGATATATAACTTGTAGTCGCCGAACGCCGTGGGCCACGGGTTCTCGCCCGCCGGTTCGTCGTATTCGGGCCCGAGTGACGCGAGGAACTCGTCGTCGTTGAAGGGTTCGGGGTTGCGGCGGCCGTCGATGTAGAGGCCCGACCACGAGAGATCCGCCGCCGAGAAGCCGTACAGCTCGCGATGGGATCGGACGAACCCGGCCATCGCATCGTGGCTGATGACGGTGGCGCTCGGCGCGTCGTCCGGGAGGTCTCCCCGCGCCTCCAGCCACGGCGTCTCGGTCTTGACCAACGTGGTCAGCTCGCCTGACGACAGAGCACCGTAGGTGAGCACCACCAGCCCGACGAGGTCGGAGACCTGATCGTCGAGCTGCGGCTCCACCTCGCAGCCACAAGCTTCCTGAACCCCGGGGACCACCGGTCCCTCCGGCCAGGCCTCGAAGTGCCCTTCGAAGAGTGGCTCGTCCTTGATGGCCAGGTGCCAGGCCTGCACGTGATACAGCAGCTTCTGCAGGCTCATGAGATCGAGTCCGGGGCGCCCGACCCGATCGCTGATCACCGCGGCCACCTCATGGGCCTTCAGCACGTGACCACCTCTTACCGACGTGCGTACCGCATCGACAAGCATCGCCATCTCCCCAGTTCGCCAGGGCTGCCGGAATCGACAGCGCCCTACTTACTGCGGACGAGGCTGATTCATGCCTTGCTCCGTGACAACCCTACTCGGCGGAGGCGGTGGCCTTGGCCGGGACGGCCTTCTTGGGGGCGGCCTTCTTCGCCGCCGGGGCCGCGTTGGTGGCCTTGCGGGGGGCCACCTTCTTGGCCGGCGTCTTCTTCGCGGTGGTCTTCTTGGCGGCGGTCTTCTTCGCGGTCGTCGCGCCGTCGGCTGCGGCCTTCTTGGCCGGGGCCTTCTTCGCGGCGGCCTTCTTCTTCGGGGCCGGGCCCTTGGCGCGCTTCTCGGCGAGCATCTCGGAGGCCTGCTCGACCGTCAGCTCCTCGGGCGTCTGGCCCCGGCGCAGCGACGCGTTGTATTCGCCGTCGGTCACGTAGGGGCCGAAGCGGCCCTCCTTGATGACCATCGGCAGCTTGGTCGCCGGGTCCTCGCCCATCTCGCGCAGCGGCGGGGCGGCCGCGCGGCGCTGGCGGGTCTTCGGTGCCGCCAGCAGGGCGAGCGCCTCGTCGAGGGTGACCGTGAAGAGTTTGTCCTCGCTGTCGAGCGAACGGTAGTCGTCGCCGCGCTTGACGTAGGGGCCGTAGCGACCGTTGGCCGCGACGATCTCCTTGCCCTCGGGGTCGTTGCCGACCGCCCGGGGCAGGGTCAGCAGCTTGAGGGCTTCCTCGAGCGTGACCGTGTCCGGCGCCTGGGTCTTGAACAGCGACGATGTGCGGTCGCCGGCCTGGACGTACGGGCCGTAGCGGCCGGACTTGACCAGCACCTCGTCGTCGTTGCCGGGGTCCTTGCCGAGCGAGCGGTCACCGCCGCCGCCGAGGAACAGCTCGGCGACCTTCTCGCGGGTGAGCTCGTCGGGGGCGACGCCCTCGGGGATCGAGACGCGGTCGTCCTTGGACTCCTCGGTGGCGTCGGGGAGCTGGCGCTGGAGGTACGGGCCGTAGCGGCCGACCCGGACGACGACGCCGCGGCCTTCCTCGTCGGTGAAGAGCGGGATCGAGTTGACCAGGCGCGCGTCGATCTCGCTGAGGTTCTCGGTGACCATCTTCTTCAGGCCGCCGGCCTTGGCGATGGCGTCGTC
Source organism: Actinoplanes sp. NPDC051494 (assembly GCF_044454705.1). NCBI lineage: Bacteria > Bacillati > Actinomycetota > Actinomycetes > Micromonosporales > Micromonosporaceae > Actinoplanes > Actinoplanes sp. NPDC051494. Next base: position 139,628 of record NZ_JBITDZ010000006.1, on the reverse strand, counting down.
CTCGCCGGTCGTGTGGGTGCCGAAGTAGAAAGCGCTGAGGAAGTCGAGCGCCGCGTGGTCACCGCCGGCGATGTCGTCGAGCTGGGTCTCCATGGCGGCGGTGAAGTTGTAGTCGACCAGCCGCGGGTAGTGCCCCTCGAGCAGGCCGATGACCGCGAACGCGATGAACGACGGGATCAGCGCCTGGCCGCGCTTCTCGACGTACCCGCGGTCCTGAATGGTCCGGATGATCGACTCGTAGGTCGACGGGCGGCCGATGCCGAGCTCTTCCAGCGCCTTGACCAGCGAGGCCTCGGTGTAGCGGGCCGGGGCGGAGGTGTGGTGGCCCACGGCGGCGAGCTGCTCGGGGGTCAGCGGCTGGTCCTTGACCAGGTTCGGCAGCCGGCGCTCGGCGTCCTCGGCCTCGGCGTTCTCGTCGTCGGAGGACTCCACGTAGGCCCGCAGGAAGCCGGGGTCGGTGATCGTCTTGCCGGAGGCGCCGAAGTCGGCTTCCTCCCCGGCGGTCGAGACGGCCCGGATGCGTACGGACACCGAGTTGCCGACCGCGTCGGTCATCTGGGACGCGATGGTCCGGCGCCAGATGAGCTCGTACAGCTTGAACTCGTCGGCGGACAGCTCGTTGGCGACTTCCCCGGGCGTACGGAAATTGTCGCCGGCCGGACGGATCGCCTCGTGTGCCTCCTGGGCGTTCTTGACCTTGCTCTTGTAGCTGCGCGGCTGGGTCGGCACGTTGCGCTCGCCGTAGAGCTCGGCGATCTGGCGACGGGCGGCGCTGATCGCGGTCTCGGAGAGGTTCACCGAGTCCGTACGCATGTAGGTGATGTAGCCGTTCTCATAGAGCTTCTGGGCCGTCCGCATGGTCTGCGAGGCGGAGAAGCGCATCTTGCGCGCGGCTTCCTGCTGCAGTGTCGAGGTGATGAACGGCGCGTAGGGCTTGCGCCGGTAGGGCTTCTCCTCGACGCGGGTGACCGCGAACGGGCGGTCCTCAAGGCGGGCGGCGAGGCCGCGGGCACCGTCGCCGTCGAGGTGCACGACGTTGGACCCGGCCCGGACCTGGCCGGTGGTCGGCTCGAAGTCCTTGCCGGTGGCGATCCGGTCGCCGTCCAGCGCGATCAGGGTCGCGCTGAAGGTCCGCGCGCCGTCCTCACCCTTGCCCTGCACGGCGAGCTGCGCGTTGATGTCCCAGTACTCAGCCGACCGGAACGCCATGCGCTGGCGTTCGCGCTCGACGACGATGCGGGTGGCGACGGACTGGACCCGGCCCGCCGAGAGCCGCGGCATGACCTTCTTCCAGAGGACCGGGCTGACCTCGTAGCCGTAGAGGCGGTCGAGGATGCGCCGGGCCTCCTGGGCGTCGACCAGGTCGCGGTCGATGTCGCGCAGGTTGGTGACGGCGGCCAGGATGGCCGGCTTGGTGATCTCGTGGAAGACCATCCGCTTGACCGGGACCTTGGGCTTGATCGTCTCGACCAGGTGCCAGGCGATGGCCTCGCCCTCGCGGTCCTCGTCCGTCGCGAGCAGGATCTCGTCGACTTCCTTGGACAGCTTGATCAATTTGGTGATCTGCTGCTTGCGGTCCTGGGAGATGACATACAGCGCGTGGAAGCCGTTGTCGACGTCGACGCCGAGCCGCGCCCACGCCTCGCCCTTGTACTTGGCGGGCACGTCGGCGGCGTTCTTCGGCAGATCGCGGACATGGCCGAGGGAGGCCTCGACGAAATAGTCGGGCCCCAGGTAACCGGCGATCGTCTTGGCCTTCGAGGCGGACTCGACGATGACCAGACGGGTCGTCCTGGCGTTACTCGGCACGGCACTCCCAAACTTCAGTTCACGGACGTCCAACGTAACGCGCCGGACAAGCTCGCATTCCCGAGGCACGGTGAAGTCGGATGGTAACGGCCCGGCCACAGCATGCGTCCGACGGCGACACCGTACACCGGGAACGTAGCGTGTTGCCGCCCACAATCGGTGAAGATCACGCGGTCGCGCCACCCGGCCAGAGCCGGGCGGGTGCCGCTTCGGGCCGATCACCGACCAGTTCGGCGAGACGGGCCAGACGCCTGCGACCTGCGATCACGTACGTCCGGCCGCCCTGCACGACGCCTGGCAGACCGACCCGGCCCAGCGCGGCATCCACGGCTTTGTCAAGCGAGGCGTCGGGATCCAGACCGAGGGCGTACCCGTGCGGGTGTGGCGTCCCGGAGGCCGCGACCCACAGTCTCAACCGCGAGCCGTTGAGAAAGAGCTTTCCGGAGGGCGGCGGCCAGGCGCGGGCAAGACCGTTCAACCGGCTGCTGTACGCGGTCCGCACCTCGAACGCGACCGGAGGCTCCGTTTCCACCGGTACGGCCACCGGGGCCGGCGACGGCTCGTCATCGACCTCCTCGTCGACGGGCACCGACGTGAGTTCCGCCACGGCTTCCTCGCGCGGGTTCTCCGGCACCGGGTGCCAGCTGACCACCAGACCCCGGCTGACCAGCTCCTGGACGAGCACATGGACCCGCCACGCGGCATCGACCCGGACGGAGACCCGGGCCGTACCCCCCATGCGTCCCAACGCCCCCGGCCCCGCCAGCAGCCCGAGGAGATCGGCCAGCGAGGGGTCGACGGCTTCCACCCCGAACACGGAGAGTTGTTTTCCCCCGGGCGTGGTGACCGGCCTCGGGCGGCGCTTCGGCGGCAGGACGGGCTCGACCGGCGCGGGCAGCACCTCGCGCGGTATCAGCGGCCACCCCGGCTCGGCCATGCTCAGCGGCGCCCGGTCATCGACAATCGGGGACTTCGTCGAAGGCCTCTTTGAGCTCGACCGATGACAGGTTGCTGGTGTCGAGCTCGCTCGCCGCGTACTCGGTGTTGAGGGTGTTCACCACCGTGCCGACCTTGGCGTAGAAATCCTTCGACGAGACGATGCTCAGTGCTTCGATGCCGGTCTTGGCCCGCCCGTACGCATCCCGCATGTCACTGAGCGACGTGGCGAAACTTTTCGCGATCTTCTCGCCCTGGTCGACATCGGGAATTCCGGCCTTCTCGACGCCGGCGCGGGCGTTCTCGCTGGCCGACTCGGCGCCGCCGAACAGCCGCATCAGGTTCTCTTTGGCCTGGGCGGGTGTCGTCTCGGCGGTCATCTGCTGCTGGGTGCGGGTCGCCAGGGTGCCGATCTCGGTCCGCCACGGCGCCAGCACCTGACATACCGAGGTGGCCCAGGCGCGGGGGGCCGGACCACTCGAACAGGCACCCAGGGTCACGACGAGCGAGCAAGCGAGGAGTAGGGGGATCGTGCGGGCCGTGCGCATGGATTGCAGCGTACGGGCAACCTGTGGCCGAGGGCACCCGGTGCGTACCGGGTGCCCTGGCAAAGATCCCGCTGGATCAGGCGCTGACCCGTTCCGAGGGGGTCGCCTCGGTGGGTGACTCGTCGCCCATCGAGATCGGCTTACGCTTGCTCCAGACCACCGCGCCGACGATGATCAGCGCCGCCACCAGCGCGATACCGAGCCGCAGCGGGGTGTTCGCGTCCGTGCCGATGCTCCAGGCCACGACCGCCGGGGCGATCAGCAGCGAGACCAGGTTCATCACCTTGAGCAGCGGGTTGATGGCCGGACCGGCGGTGTCCTTGAACGGGTCGCCGACCGTGTCGCCGATGACCGTCGCGGCGTGCGCGTCCGAGCCCTTGCCGCCGTACGCGCCGTCCTCCACCAGCTTCTTGGCGTTGTCCCAGGCCCCACCGGAGTTGGCCAGGAAGACCGCCATGAGCGTGCCCGCCCCGATCGCACCCGCCAGATAGGACGCCAGCGCCCCGGCGCCGAGGCCGAACCCGACGGCGATCGGTGCCATGACCGCGAGCAGACCCGGCGTGAGCAGCTCCCGCTGGGCGTCGCGGGTGCAGATGTCGACGACCCGGCCGTACTCGGGTCGCTGGGTGCCGTCCATGATCCCGGGGAACTCGCGGAACTGGCGGCGGACCTCCATCACGACCGCGCCCGCGGACCGCGAGACGGCGTTGATGGCCAGGCCGGAGAAGAGGAACACCACCGCCGCGCCGATCAGCAGGCCGACCAGGTTGCGCGGGTTCGAGATGTTGAGCAGGCCGAGGATCTCGGTGGCGATCCGGTCGGGGGCGATGCCCGCCTCGGCGAGCGACGACGACAGCGTGTTCGTGTACGAGCCGAACAGTGCCGTGGCGGCCAGCACCGCCGTGGCGATCGCGATGCCCTTGGTGATCGCCTTCGTGGTGTTGCCGACCGCGTCGAGCTCGGTCAGGATCTGCGCCCCGCGCTCGTCCACGTCGCCGGACATCTCGGCGATGCCCTGCGCGTTGTCCGAGATCGGCCCGAACGTGTCCATGGCCACGATCACGCCGACCGTGGTGAGCAGTCCGGTGCCGGCGAGGGCGACCGCGAAGAGCGACAGTGTGATGGACGAACCGCCGAGCAGGAACGCACCGTATACACCGGCGCCGATCAGCAGCGCCGAGTAGACGGCCGATTCGAGGCCGATGCTGATGCCGGCGAGGATCACGGTGGCGGCACCGGTCTGCGACGACTTGCCGATGTCCTGCACCGGGCGCCGCTGCACCTCGGTGAAGTATCCGGTCAGCGCCTGGATCGCGGCGGCCAGCACGATGCCGATCACCACCGCGCCGATCGCCACGAGCTGCGGGTTGCGGCCACTGGCCAGCACCCCGGCGTCCAGCGTCGCGTCCTCGAACCCGGCGAACGAGTCCGGCAGGTACAGGAAGCTGACGACCGCCACGATGACCGCGCTCAGCACCGCGGAGATGTAGAACGCCCGGTTGATGGCGGTCAGGCCGTTGCGGTCCGAGGCGCGCAGCCGGGTGATGAAGACGCCGACGGCCGCGATGACCACACCGACCGTCGAGACGATCAGCGGGAAGATCAGGCCGTCCTGACCGAACGCCGCCTGACCGAGGATCAGCGCCGCGACGAGGGTCACCGCGTACGACTCGAACAGGTCGGCGGCCATGCCGGCGCAGTCTCCGACGTTGTCGCCCACGTTGTCGGCGATCGTCGCCGGGTTGCGCGGGTCGTCCTCCGGGATGCCCTTCTCCACCTTGCCGACCAGGTCGGCGCCGACGTCCGCCGCCTTGGTGAAGATGCCGCCGCCGACCCGCATGAACATCGCGAGCAGCGCGGCACCGAAACCGAATCCTTCCAGCACCGTCGGTGCGTCGGAGCGGTAGATCAGCACGACCAGCGCACCGCCGAGCAGGCCCAGCCCGACCGTGAGGAAGCCGACCACGCCGCCGGTGCGGAAGGCGATACCCATCGCCTTCTCGCGGCCGCCGGACTCCCCGGCCGCCGCGGCCACCCGGACGTTCGCCCGCGTGGCGAGCGCCATGCCGGCGCCCCCGATGAACGAGCTGAAGACGGCACCCACGATGAAGAACAGCGAACGGCCGATCTTCACCGCGGTCTCGTTGTCGCCGTCACCGTGCACCGGCAGCAGGAACAGCAGCACGACCGCGATCACCACGAAGATCGCCAGCGTCTTGAACTGCCGGATGAGATACGCGGACGCACCCTCCTGCACGGCCGCCGAGATCTCCTGCATCCTCGGGGTTCCGCGTCCGGTCTTCAGGACCAGTTGCACGAACACGGCCGCAAAGGCGAGCGCGACCAGCGCGAACACCACCGCGATGACGACGAAGGAGACGTTGGAACCGGTCAAGGAGACGGTGCCGCTTTCCGCGGCGAGAGTTGTGGAGCTTCCGGACATCAATGTCCTCCTGTTACACCGACCGCGCCAGGCAAGCGGACGAGACTGCCCGGCACATCCCCGTACGGGGATACGACGAACCGGGCGCCGCGGGACGCGGAACCCAGGAGCAGTGACTGAGTACCGGCGTACTGTAACGGGAGAACGTGTCGATGGTCACACCATCGTGGACCCGTGTCGTGGTGATGTTCTTCGCTGTGTTAGCGGTTGGCACCCAGGCTGCGGAGGCTCTAGGCTCCGGCCTCCGAGCAGGGTTTACCCATGTCTTGCGCCGAGCGGCGGGAAAACTGCGCCGAGCGGTTACGGGCTAACGGACCGGCCACACCATGCGGACCTCGGTGCCCGCGCCCTCATCCACCGGGCGGACCTGAAGGTCGTCGACAAAACCGGCCAGCAGTGCGAACCCGACGCCGGTGGTCAGTGCCTCATCGGTGAGATCCTCACCCGCGAGCTCGTCCGGCGGCAGCTTCGTCAGGCCGATACTGGCCTCGATCGGCGCCCGGTCGATGACCCGCACCATGTACGAGTCCGAGTCGGACATCTCCACCATGACCAGGTCGGGGATGCGGTACTGGTTGTGCAGCGCGACCGCCCGGGTGCAGGCCTCACCGATCGCCAGGCGCACCTCGTCCAGCAGCTCCTCGGCGACACCGGCCCGCCGGGCCACCGCCACCCCGACCAGCCGGGCTGTGCGCACGTGCACGGGTGCGGGCGAGAAAGACAGCCGTACCGTTGCCATCACGCCGTCGGAGGGTTGTCGTCGCGTTCGCCCGATGACGTCGAGGTGGCCGCCTCGACGGAGGGATAGATCGGGAAAACCTGGTCCAGCGCGGTGATCCGGAAGATCTTGAGCAGCGGCTCCTTGGCACAGACCAGCCCGAACGTCCCGCTGGCCGCCCGCAACCGCTTGAGCGCGCCCACCAGCACCCCCAGCCCCGTCGAGTCGAGGAAATCGACCCGGGCGAGGTCCACCACCACATGGCGTGAACCACCGTCGACCAGCTCGACAAGCCGTTCCCGCAGGCGCGGCGCCGTATAGACGTCGACCTCACCGCCTACGTCGAGCACCGTGTGCTCGCCGACCGTACGGGTCGTCAGCGACAGCTCCATCGGTCCTCCTCCCTCCGGGTCACCGGCCATGGGTCAGCCGATCTCCCCCGCGAATCTAACCACCGGCCGTCATCTCCCGGCGCGTCGCACCCACCGTCGTACCCGTTTGGGGTTCCGGGCACACCGGTGTCAGAGTGCAGGACGTGACCACGACCGTCCCCGGCATCCCGGCCATGCGCGGGCGCCCGGACGGTCCCGGGGCGGCGGATCTGCTGCGCCGGCTGGAGGCCGGCCGCTCGTCCGGCGTCACCCACGTGGAACGGATCGGGGCCCGCACCGCCCGGACCGCCCCCTGGCCGGGCTGGGTGCCGGCCGCCCTGCGCGACGCGTATTCGTTCGAGCCGTGGGAGCACCAGGCGGCCGCCGCGGAGCTCGCCCACGCCGGCCGGCACGTGGTCGTCGCCACCGGAACGGCCTCGGGCAAGTCCCTCGCCTACCAGATGCCCGCCCTCAGCCGGCTCCTCGACGATCCCCGCGCCACCGTGCTGTATCTCTCCCCCACGAAGGCGCTGGCCGCCGACCAGTTGCGCGCGGTCGCCCGGCTCGGCCTCGACGAGGTACGCCCGGCCACCTACGACGGCGACACTCCCCGCGAGGAACGCGAGTGGATCCGCCGGCACTCCCGTTTCGTGCTGACGAACCCCGACATGCTGCATCACTCCCTGCTGCCCGGGCACGCCAAGTGGGCGGTCTTCCTGCGCCGTCTCGCCTACGTCGTGATCGACGAATGCCACGCCTACCGCGGCGTGTTCGGCTCCCACGTGGCCCATGTGCTGCGCCGCCTGCGCCGGCTCGCGGCCCAGTACGGCGGCGACCCGACGTTCGTCCTCGCGTCCGCGACCTCGGGTGACCCGGCCGGCGCGGCGTCCCGGCTGACCGGTCTGCCGGTCACCGCGGTGACCGAGGACGCGTCGCCGCGCGGTGCGGTCACGTTCGCCCTCTGGGAGCCGCCGCTGCTCCCCCAGGAGGACCCCGACCTGCCGCCGACCCGGCGCTCCGCCCTGAGCGAGACCGCCGACCTGCTGACCGACGCGGTGGTGGGTGGCACCCGCACGCTGGCGTTCATCCGCTCCCGCCGGGGCGCCGAGGTGGTGGCGACGATGGCCCGCCGTTCCCTGGACGAAGCGGTCCCCGGGCTCGGCGATCGGGTGGCGGCCTACCGCGCGGGCTACCTCAAGGAGGACCGGCGGAAGATCGAGCGCGCCCTGCTCTCCGGCGAACTGCTGGCGCTGGCCTCCACGAACGCCCTCGAGCTCGGCGTGGACCTGGTCGGCCTGGACGCGGTGCTGATCTGCGGGTACCCCGGCACCCGGGCGTCGCTCTGGCAGCAGGCCGGGCGGGCGGGCCGGGACGGTGGCGAGGCCCTGGCGGTGCTGGTGGCCCGCGACGACCCGCTGGACACGTACCTGGTCCACCACCCCGAGGCCATCTTCGGCCGCACGGTCGAGGCGACGGTCCTCGACCCCACGAACCCGTACGTCCTCGGCCCGCAACTCTGCTGCGCGGCCGCCGAGTCCGCCCTGCGCCCGGCCGACCTGGAGCTCTTCGGCGGCGACCCGGCCCGAGCGGCGGTCGAGGGCCTGACCGCCGCAGGCGCGCTGCGCAAACGCCCGTCGGGCTGGTACTGGACCCATCCGGGCCGGCCGGACGTGGACCTGCGCGGCACCGGCGGCGGCCCGGTCTCGGTGGTCGAGTCCTCGACCGGGCGCCTGCTGGGCACGGTGGACGAGGGTTCGTCGCACGTCATGCTGCACACCGGGGCGGCCTACCTGCACCAGGGCGTCACCTACGTGGTGGACGAACTGGACCTCGAGGACGCGGTCGCCCTGGTCCACGCCGCCAACCCGGACTGGTCCACCCACGCCCGCGACATCACCGACGTCTCGGTCGTCGCGGTGCGCGAGCGGATGGACGCCGGACCGGTCAGCCTGTTCCTGGGCGAGGTCGACGTCACCAACCAGGTGGTGTCCTACCAGCGCCGGCGCATCGGCTCCGGCGAGGTGATCGACACCCGGCCGCTGGACCTCCCGGCCCGCCAGCTCCGTACGGTGGCGGTCTGGTTCACGATCACCCTCGAGGCGCTGCACACGGCGGGCGTCGACCCGCCGGACATCCCGGGCGCCCTGCACGCCGCGGAACACGCGGCCATCGGTCTCCTCCCGCTCATCGCCACCTGCGACCGCTGGGACATCGGCGGCCTCTCCACAGCCAACCACCAGGACACCGAGAGCCCCACGGTCTTCGTCTACGACGGGCACCCGGGAGGCGCCGGCTTCGCGGAGCGGGCGTACGCGACCGCGACGGCCTGGCTCGGCGCCACCCGTGAGGCGATCGCCTCCTGCGCCTGCGAGACCGGCTGCCCGTCCTGCGTCCAGTCCCCGAAATGCGGCAACGGCAACAACCCCCTCGACAAGGCCAGAGCCGTTCACGTCCTCGACACGGTGCTCACCGCCCTCCCGTGACCCCGTCGACGGGGCCGGCGCGAGCGGTAGCCGAGGCTCCGTGGTCCAGTCTGCGAAACGGCACCTCGACCGCGACGACGACGTCGAGACCGTCGAGCCGGCAACCCGCGAGCCGGGCACCGTTCGCCCGGACCATCTCCGCGGCCCAGGCGCAGGCCACCTCCGGCCCTTCCCCGGCCCGCGCGGCACCGGCGAGCGCGCCGAGGTCGGCCGCCGTGCGAGCTTCGTGCCGGCTCACCCGGGCGGCACCCACCATCGCCCCCGCCGACCCCGCCACGACCATCACCAGCCCGATCGCCACGACGAAAAGCGACGCGGACCCCCGGTCGGACCCGCAGTCGGACCCGCGGCCAGACCCCTGGTCGGACCCCCGGCCGGACCCGGCGTCAGACCCGCGGTCAGACCCGGCGTCAGACCCGGCGTCGGACCCGGCGTCAGACCCGGCGTCGGACCCGGCGTCGGACCCGGCGTCGGACCCCCGGCTGGCTCCGGTGTCGGACCCGCGGTCGGACCCGGCGGTCATGGGATCCACTCCGGTTCGGCGGCTGCCACGGCGTCCGCGTGCACAGTCACGCCGGGAAGGTGACCGCCGAGGATGGGGACGTCCGCCTCGACGCTGACGACCACCACCCTGGCGTCCGCCAGATCAGCCGGCCCAGGACCACCCGGCCCAGGACCAGCCGGCCCAGGACCAGCCGGCCCAGGACCAGCCGGCCCTGGATCAGCCGGCCCTGGATCAGCCGGCCCAAGACGGACGGTGATGCGGGCTCCGGGTGGGGCGATGCGGGCCGCGGACTCGGCTCCTGGGCCGCCGCGGGCCGCGATGATCGCACCTTCGCGGGCGGCGTCGACGCAGCGGCCGCGCAAGGTCACCGCGTTGACGGCGCTCAGGCCGACGTGGAGCAGCAGCAGGAGCGCCGGCAGCCCGACCGCCAGCTCCACGGTGAACGAGCCCCGGTCCCGGCCGGGCCACCGGCGCGCGGTCAATTCAGAGCCTCGGTGATGACCCGGGTCAGCGCCTGCGAGACGCCCGGGCTGTTCACGATCTTGATCAGGACGAGTGCGAAGCCGGCCGCGGCCACCGTGCCCATCGCGTACTCCACGGTGGTCATGCCGTCGTCGGCGCCGTTCAGTCGGGTGAAGAGCCGGAACATGGGGGAACTCCTTCTTCGTTGGCGTGCTTGTTGATGGGATCGAAGGGTCAGAGGGCGTCACCGAGGACGGTGACGAGGACCGGGACCAGCCCGGCCAGCAGGAAGGCCGGGAGGAAGCAGACGCCGAGCGGCAGGACGATCAGCACCCCGGCCCGGCGGGCTGCGGTCTCCGCGGCGACCGCCCGGTCGGCCCGCAGGTCGTCGGCGAGCCGGGTGAACGCCCCGGACAGCGCGGCACCGCTGGCGCTGGACCGCACCGCCGCCGCGATCAGCCGGCCCGCACCCGGCAGGTCGGCGAGGTGCGCCCAGGCCTCCGGTGGGTCGGCACCGAGCCGCAGCGAGCGGGCCACCCGGTCGAGCCGCTCCCCGAGCGGGCCGTCGATCGCCTCGGCCACCGCGGCCACCGCCCGGTCGACCGGTGACCCGGCCCGCAGAGCCGAGGCCAGCAGGTCGGCGCCGAGCGGGAGGTCGGCGACGGCCCGGTCCCGCTGCGCCCGCACCGCGGCGGGTGGTTGCCGGCTGAGGACCCGGTCGAGGCCGTAGGTGACGCCGGCCGCCACCGGCACTCCCCACCACGCACCCGAGCACAGGAGGATCGCGATGCCGCACCCGAGCGCCGTGAGAACGCGGAGTCTCATCGCGGGCTCCCGGTCTCCGACGCGACGAGAACCCGTTGCTCCGGCGCCCACAGGAACGGGCAGCGCAGGCCGGTCCCGCGCAGCAGGACGGCTATGCAGCACGGCTGCGTGGGGATCTGGACCGGGCCGCCGGGACGCAGGACGGCCTCGGCACCGCACAGCGACGGCGTCATGGGCGCGGCCCCCGGGCGAGCCGGTTGGCCCACAGCAGGCCGATGCCCTGCAGGAGGGCGGCGGCGATCGCGCATGCCGCTCCCAGCGGGGTGTGCAGCATGATGTCGAGCGGATCCGCCCCGATGCCGTAGCCGAGCGCGATGCCGGCGACCGGCAGGATCGCGAGCAGCAGCGCCGTCGTCTGAGCACCCGCGGCCTCGGCCGCGGCGGAGGCCCGGGCCCGGTCCGCCGCCCGGGCATCGGCCTCGATGCGTTCGACGAGGTCGGCCACGGGCGCGCCGGTCTGCCGAGCGAGGCGTTCGGTGGCCCCGGCGAGCTCTCCCAGCCGGCCGCCGACGGGAGCGGCGGCGGGTCCCGGGAGCGCACCGGCCCGGAGGTCGGTGGCGATCGCGGTCAGGCCGTCCAGGTCGGCGGTGCGGCGCCGGGCGGTGCGGCCGCGGGCGGCCCAGCCGGCGAACTCGTGGGCCCCGAGGGTGGCGTAGACACCACCGATCAGCGCTGCCACCGGACCACCGGCCAGTCCGGCCGGCACCGCCGCCACCAGCCCGCCGGCCGCGGCGAACCGCCGGGGCGACCGCAGCGCCAGTTCCCGTGGATCGGGAACGCGCACCGGGCCGCGGGCGGGTCGCGGGCCGAGGCGGCGCAGACCGCCGGAGACCGGCCAGGCGGCCACCACGGCCGCGATGATCAGCGGCCAGGCAATGGCGGTCATCGCCGCGCGCCCAGGATCGGCGGGACCGGCACCCCACGCTCGGTCAGCAGCCGGGACAGGGTGGCGGTGCCCGGCCCGGTGCCCCGGCCGCGCTGCCAGACCGGGACGACCGTGGTGCGGCGGTCCTCGCCCATCGGGTACAGCACGCCGATCGAGTCGAGGACCCGCCCCTGGGTGCGGCGCCGGACCTGGACGATTACCTGGAGAGCGGCGTTGACCTGGGCGTGCAGGGCGGCCCGGGGCAGCCCGCCGAGCATGCCCAGCGCCTCGAGGCGGGCCGGGACGTCCGCCGGGGTGTTCGCGTGCAGGGTGCCCGCGCCGCCGTCGTGGCCGGTGTTCAGCGCGGTGAGCAGGTCGGCGATCTCCGCGCCGCGGCATTCGCCGATCACGAGGCGGTCCGGGCGCATCCGCAGGGCCTGGCGGACCAGGTCGGTGAGGGTGACCGCGCCGGCGCCCTCCACGTTGGAGGTGCGGGCCTGCAGCGCGACCACGTGCGGGTGGACCGGGCGCAACTCGGCGGCGTCCTCGACGAGCACGATCCGCTCGGTGGGCGGCACGAGCCCGAGCAGCGTGGCCAGCAGTGTCGTCTTGCCGGCCCCGGTGCCGCCGGTCACCAGATAGGCCAGCCGGGCCGCCACGATCGCCTCCAGCACCGGGGCGACGGCGGGTGGGATCGTGCCGCATTCGACCAGGTCAGCGACGGTGTACGGCCGCTGGCGGAACGTCCGCAGCGACAGGTATGGACCCGACGTGGCGATCGGGGGCAGCACCGCATGCACCCGGGTCCCGTCGGGCAGGCGGGCGTCGGCGTACGGCAGCCCGTCGTCGAGCCGCCGTCCGCAGGCGGCGGTGAGCCGCTGGGCCAGCCGCCGCACGTCGTCGGGGCCGCCGACGTCCACGGTCGAGCGTTCCAGGCCCCGGCCCCGGTCGACCCACACCTCGCCGCCGTTCACCAGGATGTCGGTCACCGACGGGTCGCTGAGCAGGGGCGCGAGCGGGCCGGCGCCGACCAGCTGGTCGCGGACCCGGCCGGCCATGCGCAGGACGGCGGTGTCGCCGAGCACGGACGCCTCGGCCTCGTGCCGGACCGCGCTGATGAGGGCTCCCGGTGTCGCCTCGACGCGTTCCTCGGCGATGTGCCGCCGGACCCGCTCGGCCAGGCGCATGCCGCTGTCCCGGGCGATCGAGCTCATGCCGCCGCCTCGGTACGCGCCGCGCTGAGCCGGGTCAGCAGCCGGCGGCACAGCTCGGCGAGCGCTCCCCGGCCGGACTCCGCAGGCGCGTTGCCGCACTCCAGGCCGTCGAGGAGGGCCTGTTCCGGGCGCAGCGTGCCGGCCAGCGGCAGCCGCAGCGATCTCGCCACCTCGCGGGCTTTGAGCTTGCCGGGGGCCGGACCGCGCACCACCACCGCGAGGTCCGCGCAGTGCAACCGGGCCACCGCCGCCACCCGGGCCGCCGCGGCCGCCGCGCGCAGCTCGGCGGGGACCACGATCAGCGCCTGGTCGGCGGCCTTGAGGGCGAGCGTCGCCGCGTCGTCGAGGTGGCGCGGGAGGTCCATCACGGTGACGTCGCGCATGGCCCGGGCCGCGTCGAGGGTCGCCGCCATGGCCTCGCCGGGGACCGCGGCCAGGTCGTCGCGGGCGAAGGAGAGCAGGACGAGGTCGCCGCGGCGGGGCAGCGCCCCGAACAGCGCCGGCGCCTCGATGCTGCCGCCGGCCTCGGCCAGGGCGGGCCAGCGCAGGCCGGCCTGGCGTTCCCAGCCGAGCACGAGGTCGAGACCGCCACCGAGCGGGTCGGCGTCGAGCAGCAGGGTGCGCAGGCCCTGCCGGACGGCGGTCACGGCGAGGCCACCGGCGAGGGTGCTGGCACCGGCGCCGCCCCGGCCGCCGAGCACCGCCACGGCCCGTCCCGCGGGTGGCGGTGCGACCGCCTCGGTGAAGCGGTCGACCAGCCAGGGCTCCGCCTCGGGCAGCAGCGCGACGTGCTCGGCGCCGAGCTCTCCGGCCAGGTCCCAGGCCGCGTCGGCGATGGGGGTGCGGCCGGTGACGACCAGCCGGCGGCGCGGCGGGAAGCCCGCGAGCGCGCAGGCGGCGGCCTGGTCGTCACCGATCAGCACCAGCGGCGCACCCGGATAGCGCGAGCGCGCGGCCGCGGGGTCGGGGGCGACGTCGACCTCGGTGCCACCCGCGGCGGCGAGCCGCAACAGGTCGTCGAGCAGGTCGGGATCGGTCGTGATGACGAGCGGCAGGGCGGCGGGCATCTCGGCTCCCAGAGCGTCGGAGGGCTGTCGGGCACCCACCGTGGCCGGGCCGGGCGGTCCCGTTCAACCGGTTCCGCGCCACTCTGTGGATACCTCCGGCCTGTGGACAACCGCCGCCGGGGCGAGTGGATCTGCTATGTGGCAAGCGGGCGCGGGTTGGGTATGTTGATGGCCGGAACGACCGATGGAGTTGGCATGGGGATCCCCGTCAGCAGCACCCGCGGCGCGAACGGCACGGCCGCCGTGTCGCTGTCGGGTGAGATCGACTACGCCAACTCCGACGAGGTCGCGCAGGGCCTGCGGGACGCGGTCGCGCAATGGTCGCCCGAGGAGATCCGGGTCGATCTGAGCGGGGCGACGTTCATCGACTCGACCGGTCTGGGCGCGCTGATCGAGGGTTATCGCGCGGCGACCACGGCCGGGTGCCGTTTCGTGGTGACGAATCCGAGTGACAGCTTCCGGCGTGTGCTGACGGTGACCGGGATGATCGAGCTGTTCGGGATGACCGAGGACGCCCGCCTCAGCGAGGCGACCGGCGCGTAAGCGCGCCGGGAAAGCGCTGGATAAACGGAAGGGAACGACCCCCGTCGGGGGTGACGGGGGTCGTCCTGGGATTCGGCTCCGGGGGGGGCGAGCCGAATCGGACCCGGTGATCGCGGGGGGCGCAACCACCGAGAAACCATGCGACGCATCAGAAACGGCAACAGCCGGACCAACGGCCCTGCCCAGCGGTAACGTGAATCTCCGTCGCATCACCAGCATGCCTCAGTACCGGGCAACCGTCGAGTACCCACTGTCACCAGAAATGGCACGATCGCTACCGCGGCGGCATTCCCCGGCCGTTGCGGCTACACTTTCGGCCCGTGGGCCCGAGTGCCGCATTCTTCGACCTCGACAAGACCGTCATCGCCAAGTCCAGCGCGCTGGCCTTCGGGCGGCCTTTCTATCGCGATGGGCTGATCAGCCGGCGTGATGTGGTCAAGTCCGCCTATGCGCAGCTGATGTTCCGGCTCGGCGGCACCGACGAGCAGACCATGGCCCGCACCCGCGACTACCTGGCCGCGCTCTGCAAGGGCTGGAAGGTCGAACAGGTCCAGCAGATCGTCCGGGAGACGCTGCAGGAGCTGATCAATCCGTACGTGTATGCCGAGGCCGCCGCGCTGATCGCCGAGCATCAGGCGGCCGGGCGCGACGTGGTGCTGGTGTCCGCGTCGGGCGACGAGATGGTGCGGCCGATCGGTGCGCTGCTCGGCGTCACCGACATCATCGCGACCCGGATGGGCATCGTGGACGGCCGCTACAGCGGCGAGGTCGAGTTCTACGCCGCCGGGCCGAGCAAGGTCATCGGCGTCGAGGAGCTCGCCGGGCAGCGCGGCTACGACCTCGCGGAGTGTTACGCGTATTCGGATTCGAGCAGCGACCTGCCCCTGCTGGAGGCGGTCGGGCATCCGAGCGTGGTCAATCCGGATCGCGCGCTGCGCCGGGTCGCGCAGGAGCGGCAGTGGCCGGTGCTGGAGTTCCGCCACCCCATCCCGTTGGGCCGCAGGCTGCGTGAACGCCCCGCGGTGCCGGTGGCGGCCGCCGCGCTCGGGGTCGGCGTGGGGGTCGCGATCGGGGTGGCCCTCTACGGGAAGCACCGCAAGCGTCTGACTAATCACGCTTAGTAGCGTTTTCCCTGGTGATCAAGGCCGCGGAGGCGTAGAAAGAAGTCGCGGAACCCGGTGACGGGATCCGCGCACGGCCACCGGGAACCCACGCGCGATCAGCCACGGCAGGCACGTTGCGGCGGGACCCACCGGGAAACCGGCGGGACTGCCGACAACAAGACCCCAGGTGCACGCTTGTTAACCCGGAGGGACGCGCGAGTGGCGGCGCCTCGACACCGAGGCGCCGTCCTTATTTGCAGGCCAGGTGCCTGTTCCGCAGGTCGTGATACACCTCGCGGAACGCGTGCGGGCGGCGGTGGAAGTCGATCCCCTGGGCCCACAGCTCGGTGTCGACCATCGAGCCGTCCCGGCGCTCGATCAGCACCGTCAGGCCGCCCTCGATCTCCCACCGGCCGATCTTGTTGGTGTGCCGGTGCAGCCGGACGTGGGCGATCTCCTCCCAGCGCAGCGTCCGGGAGCGCAGCAGGCCCCGGATCCGCAGGCCGGCCGGGCGCACGTAGACACCCATCTCGAGGATGCGCCAGCCGGCGAGGACCCACACCGCGGCGGTGACCATGGCGAGGACGTGCACCCCCGCGCCGGTCAGGTTGAACAGGCCGACGCTGGCCCAGCCGAGCAGGCCGAACGCCACCGCCTCCCACCCGATCACCAGCCAGCGGCCGGCGCCGGGCGAGTAGGGCCGAATCCAGTCGTCGTCCATCCGCCGAGTATGGCAATCGACCCGCTCGACAACACGGACATTTGATACTTCGATGCGTCAACTGCCCGAAGGTGCGAGAACCTCATCGCCGATCTGGGGAATCTCGTCGGCACCGATGGTGACCGCCGCCGCGTAGTGGCGCAGCCAGGACCGCACGCCGTCCGGGGTGCCCGTCGCATAGGCGCCGGCCGAGCCGAGATACTCCGGTTCGCGTTCGAGGTGCCCCCGCTCGACGCCGACGAGGCCGCGCAGGTCGAAGCCGCGGGAGACGAGGGTGAGCCGGGCGGCGGCGCGGGCGACCACCCCGGCCGGGCCGGCGAACGGCCGGAGCGTGATCAGCTCGGCGTGCACGATCGCGGCCAGCAGCAGTGGCGGCGTCCGTTCGTTGCCGGCCACCAGGCCGGCCAGGGCGTCGACCCGCTCGGCGCCGGAGGTGAGCCGGCCGAGCGCGGACTCGGGCACCGCGCCGCGGGCCGCCAGCATGTGCAGCCGGGCCAGGACCTGACGCGGCGCCCGCGGCCAGAGGTCGACGAGCCCGTCGAGCGCCTCGGAGACCCGCAGGGCACCCTGCACGACCGGATCGGTGACCGTGCCGGCGCGTACCTCGGAAAGGTCGTAGCGGTGGTCCTCCAGGGCCGCGCTGGCGACCGCGGCGCGCAATCCGGTCTCGGCGGCGACCTGACCGCCGTGCCGGCGCAGCGAGCGGTGCCGCAGCGCGGCGTCGACCCGCTCCCGGGCCTCGGCGAACGCGGGCTCGACACCGGTCAGTGCCAGCAGCGGGGCTAGGGGATCGTTCGTCACGCGACCACCGTAGCCGCGAAAAATACCGGAAACATCAGATGCGCGTACGGGTTCAGAAGTGGCAAGATTCGCGCAGTAACGATCAGGATCTGCCCGGTCGGCGCGCACTGGGCACCACTCAGCGCGCGGGACAGGCACGGGCGGCCCGGCCGCAACTAGTGTGCAGACAACAGAGCAGAGGAGCCGCCCTCATGAGCGAAACGCTGGCAAACCTGTCATCGGAGACGCGGCGGTTCGCGCCGCCTGCCGAGCTTGCCGCCAACGCCAATGTCACCGCCGAGGCCTACGCCGAGGCCGACGGGAACCGTCAGGGGTTCTGGGAACAGCAGGCGCAACGGCTCAGCTGGGCCAAGCCGTGGGACCAGGTTCTCGACTGGTCCAACCCGCCGTTCGCCAAGTGGTTCACCGGCGGCGAGCTGAACGTCGCGTACAACTGCGTCGACCGGCACGTCGAGGCCGGGCACGGTGACAAGGTCGCGATCCACTGGGAGGGTGAGCCGGGCGACAGCCGCTCGATCACCTACGCGGACCTGCTCAGGTCCGTCAGCCAGGCCGCCAACACGCTGACCGAGCTGGGCATCACCGCCGGCGACCGGGTGGCCATCTATCTCCCGATGATCCCCGAGGCCGCGGTCGCCATGCTGGCCTGCGCCCGCATCGGTGCGCTGCACAGCGTCGTGTTCGGCGGGTTCTCGGTCGACGCGCTGTCCACCCGGATCCAGGACGCGGACGCCAAGCTGGTGATCACCGCCGACGGCGGTTACCGCCGCGGGAAGCCGTCCGCGCTCAAGCCGACCGTCGACGAGGCGGTGGCGCAGTGCCCCAGCATCGAGCACGTGCTGGTGGTCCGCCGCACCGGTGAGGACGTCGCCTGGGGCGCCAAGGATCTCTGGTGGCACGAGACCGTCGAGCAGGCGAGCGACGAGCACGAGGCGAAGCCGTTCGACGCCGAGCACCCGTTGTTCATCCTGTACACGTCGGGCACCACCGGGAAGCCGAAGGGCATCCTGCACACGACCGGCGGCTACCTGACCCAGGTCTCGTACACCCATCATGCGGTCTTCGATCTGAAGCCCGAGACCGACGTCTACTGGTGCACCGCCGACATCGGCTGGGTCACCGGGCACTCGTACATCGTCTACGGTCCGCTCTCCAACGGCGCCACCCAGGTCATGTATGAGGGCACGCCGGACACGCCGCACCGCGGGCGCTTCTGGGAGGTCGTCGACAAGTACAAGGTGTCCATCCTGTACACCGCGCCCACGCTCATCCGCACGATGATGAAGTGGGGTGACGACATCCCCGCCAAGTACGACCTGTCGTCGCTGCGCGTACTCGGCAGCGTCGGTGAGCCGATCAACCCCGAGGCCTGGATGTGGTATCGGGCCAATGTCGGTCACGACCGCTGCCCGGTGGTGGACACCTGGTGGCAGACCGAGACCGGCGGCATCATGATCTCCCCGCTGCCCGGTGTCACCAGCGCCAAGCCGGGTTCCGCGATGACCCCGCTGCCCGGCATCTCGGCCGACGTGGTGGACGACGAGGCCCGCTCGGTGCCGGACGGCGGCGGCGGGTTCCTGGTGCTGCGTGAGCCGTGGCCGTCGATGCTGCGCACGATCTGGGGCGACGACAAGCGCTTCCTGGACACGTACTGGTCGCGGTTCGGCAAGGGCGCCGGCAACGGCGACGACTGGATCTATTTCGCCGGTGACGGCGCGAAGCGGGACGAGGACGGCGCGCTCTGGCTGCTCGGCCGGGTCGACGACGTCATGCTGATCTCGGGGCACAACATCTCGACCACCGAGGTCGAGTCGGCCCTGGTCTCCCACCCGTCGGTGGCCGAGGCCGCGGTGGTCGGCGCCAACGATCCGACGACCGGGCAGGCGATCGTGGCGTTCACGATCCCGCGGGGCAACGTGGACACCGGCGGCGAGGCGGGCGAGAAGCTGATCCAGGAGCTCCGCGCGCACGTGGCCAAGAAGCTCGGCCCGATCGCGAAGCCGCGGCAGATCATGCTCGTGGCCGAGTTGCCCAAGACCCGGTCCGGCAAAATCATGCGGCGGTTGCTGAAGGACGTGGCAGAGAACAGGTCGCTGGGCGACGTCACGACATTGCAGGATTCGACCGTTATGGACCTGATCTCATCGGGCATGCAATCGTCCAAATCAGACGACTGACCAGCAAATACGTCGACGGCGGTGATACTGATTCCACCGCCGTCGATGTTATGGATTTCCATATCTGATTAAGATCGCGAAAAGATCGTGTAAACACCTAGCCACGCATCGTCACATCTGCATACGTTCTCTCCAGCCCCCATCCGGGGCCTGTTCAGCCGCCGCCATAACCACGGCGTGCGGTCCTGTCAACGGAGGTAACTTAGTGCGCAAGGTAGTCGTAGGACTGCTGGGCGCCGCGATGGTGACCAGCGTCGGGATCTCCGTCCCGGCCGTGGCCCTCGCCGCACCACCTGCCGAGCCGGTATCGGCCGCCCAGGCGGATGCCGCCACAGTGGACGACATCCCCAACCCGCTTTCCGACAAGGCCCGTGCCCTGCGCCAGCAGGCGGTCACGGACGTGCTCACCGGCAAGTCCAAGCCGTTCGAGCGCAACGGCAGCACCGTCGTCAAGGTCGGTGAGACCGCGGGCTCCGGCATCGCGAACCGGTCGCTGGCCGCCGCCGAGGACACCACCGACCAGTACGTCGAGCTGGAGCGCGAGAACACCGACCGGATCTTCGTGATCCTGGCCGAGTTCGGCAACACGCGGCACCCCAGTTACCCCGATGTGGACAGTGACCCGGCGACCCCCGGCCCGGCCACGTTCGAGGGCCCGCTGCACAACGCGATCCCCGAGCCCGACCGCGGCGTCGACAACTCGACGATCTGGCGGTCCGACTACAGCGCCGACTACTACCGCGACCTCTACTTCGGCGAGGGTGCCGGGGTCGAGTCGCTGAAGACCTACATGCAGACCCAGTCGTCGGGGCGTTACAGCGTCGACGGCGAGGTCACCGACTGGGTCAAGGTCCAGTACAACGAGGCGCGGTACGGTCGTGACCTCTGCGGCAGCCACGTCTGCAGCAACGTGCAGCAGCTCGTCCGCGACGCCGCCAACCAGTGGGTCGCCGACCAGCGGACCGCCGGGCGCACCGAGGACGAGATCGTCGCCGACCTGGCCTCGTTCGACCAGCACGACCGCTACGACTACGACAACGACGGCGACTTCAACGAGCCGGACGGCTACATCGACCACTTCCAGATCGTGCACGCCGGCGGCGACCAGGCCGACGGTGACCCGCAGCAGGGCGAGGACGCGATCTGGAGCCACCGCTCGTACGTGAGCGCGGGCGACCAGGGCAACACCGGCCCGGCGAACAACAAGCTCGGTGGCACCCAGGTCGGCAGCACCGGCCTGTGGATCGGCGACTACACGATGCAGCCGGAGAACGGCGGCATGTCGGTCTTCGCCCACGAGTACACCCACGACCTCGGGCTGCCGGACGACTACGACACCACCGGCCGGGGTGACAACGCGAACGAGTACTGGACCCTGATGGCCCAGAACCGTCTCACCACCCCGACCGACGAGGGCATCGGCACCCGCGCCGGCGACATGGGCGCGTGGAACAAGCTGCAGCTCGGCTGGCTCGACTACGAGGTCGTGGTCGCGGGTCAGCAGAAGACGCTGGAGCTCGGCCCCGAGGAGTACAACTCGGAGAAGGCCCAGGCGGCCGTCGTGGTGCTGCCGGACAAGCAGGTCACCACGCCGCTGGGGGCCCCGTACGCGGGCACCAAGCAGTTCTTCTCCGGCAACGAGGACGACCTCGAGACGGCGATGACCAAGGACGTGGACCTCACCGGCAAGACCACCGGCGCGGTCACGCTCAAGGGCCGGTACGCCATCGAGGTCGACTACGACTACCTCTACTTCGAGGCGTCGACCGACGGCGGTGCGAACTGGACCAAGCTCAACGGCACGGTCAACGGCGCGGCGTTCCCGACCGACGGCAGCGGCAACCCGGCGCTGACCGGCAGCACGGCGGGCGCCTGGGCGGACATCGCGGTGCCGCTCACCACGTACGCCGGCAAGAAGATCAAGTTCCGTCTGCACTACCTCACCGACGGTGGCGTCTCCGAGGGCGGCTTCTTCGGTGACAACCTCACGGTGACGGCGGACGGCGCGACCGTGTCGACCGACGGCGCCGAGGGCACGTCCACCTGGGCGCTCAACGGCTTCAAGATCGTCGGCTCGGCGACCACCGCGGCGTACGACAACTTCTACATCGTCGGCAACCGCAACTACGTCGGCTACGACAAGTACCTCAAGACCGGCCCGTACTTCTTCGGATACCCGTCGAAGCCGGACCTCGTGGACCACTTCCCGTACCAGACCGGCGTGCTGATCTCGTACTGGGACACCTCGGTGACCGACAACAACGTCAGCACCCACCCGGGTACGGGCCGCAACCTGTACATCGACTCCCGCCCGGCGCCGGTGTACAACCTGGAGGGCCTGCCGTGGCGGGCCCGCGTGCAGATCTACGACGCACCATTCGGCCTGAAGAAGGCCGATTCGTTCACTCTGCACATCAACGGCAAGGCCAGTTACGTCCGTGGCCAGGCCGCGCAGCCGGTGTTCGACGACACCCAGAAGTACTTCTATGACGAGCTGCCGAGCGCGGGCGTGAAGCTGCCCGCGGCCGGCGTCAAGGTCGAGGTACTGGCACAGACCGGGACATCGGCGAAGATCAAGATCAGCTGATCCACCACGATGGAGGGGCGGTGCCGGGTCACAATTCCGGCACCGCCCTTTTTCATGCCTGTAAAGATCTTGATTAATTTAGCTGTACCACTTCCACGTATCCATTTTTTTACATACGTTCACCTGGGTCCCGAACACGGGACCTCTGCATGCCGAGGACGCTGCATCCAGCGCTTCGGGCACGTCGACGGAGGTACGTAGTGCGCAAAGTAGTCGTGGGACTACTCAGCGCTGCCATGGTGACTGGTGTCGGGATCGCTCTCCCGGCCGTGGCCCAGGCGGCGCCTCCGGTGGAGCCGACTTCGACGGTGGCCGGTAAGGCCCCGAAGAAGGACGACCTCATCAGCCCCCTTGAGGACAAGCGCCGCGAGCTGCGCTCAGCTGCCATTCAGGGTGTCCTGACCGGCAAGCTCAAGACGCAGAAGCGGAACGGCAGCACCGTTGCGAAGGTCGGCAAGACCCAGGGCGGCGGCTTCGCCGAACGCACGGTCGCGGACGCCGGTCAGGACCAGTACGTCGAGCTCGACAACGAGCGCACCGACAAGATCTTCGTGATCCTGGCGGAGTTCGGCAACCAGCGGCACCCGAACTACCCGGACGTCGACAGCGACCCGGCCACCCCGGGTCCGACCACGTTCGAGGGCCCGCTGCACAACAGCATCCCCGAGCCCGACCGCTCGCAGGACAACAGCACGGTCTGGCAGGACGATTACAGCAAGGAACACTTCGAGGAGCTCTACTTCGGTGACGGCAGCAACGCCGACTCGCTGAAGTCGTACTACGAGAAGCAGTCGTCGGGCCGCTACAGCGTCGAGGGCGAGGTGTCCGACTGGGTGAAGGTGCCCTACAACGAGGCCCGCTACGGACGCGACTGCGACATCAACGGTCTCTGCACCGACACCAACGCCTGGGCCCTGATCAAGGACGCCGTGGCGAAGTGGGTCGCCGACCGCAAGGCCGCCGGCAAGACCGACGCCGAGATCGCCACTGAGATCAAGCAGTTCGACCAGTGGGACCGTAACGACTACGACGGCGACGGCGACTTCAACGAGCCGGACGGCTACATCGACCACTTCCAGATCGTCCACGCCGGCGGCGACCAGTCCGACGGTGACCCGCAGCAGGGTGAGGACGCCATCTGGGCGCACCGCTGGAACGCCTACCTGAACCTCGTCGGGGTCGACGGCCCCTCGTACAACCAGTACGGCGGCACCCAGGTCGGCAACACCGGCGTCTGGATCTCCGACTACACCGTGCAGCCCGAGAACGGCGGCGTGAGCGTCTTCGCCCACGAGTACGGCCACGACCTCGGACTCCCGGACGACTACGACGTCTCCGGCACCGGCAGCAACAGCAACCCCGAGCACTGGACCCTGATGGCCCAGAGCCGGCTCAGCGGCGCCGGTGAGGCCCTCGGCACCCGCGCGGGTGACCTCGGTGCCTGGCAGAAGCTGCAGCTCGGCTGGCTCGACTACGAGACGGTCGTCGCCGGTCAGCAGAAGACGCTGAACCTCGGTCCGCAGGAGTACAACACGGACAAGGCCCAGGGCGCGGTCGTGGTCCTGCCCGACAAGACCGTCACCACCCAGCTGGGTGCGCCGTTCGCCGGCACCAAGCAGTACTTCTCCGGCAACGACGACGGCCTCAACACCTCGCTGACCAAGGCGGTCGACCTGACCTCCGCCACGTCGGCGTCGCTCGACCTCAAGGGCCGTTACAGCATCGAAGAGGGTTACGACTACCTCTACTTCGAGGTCTCGCAGGACAACGGCACCACCTGGACCGCGGTCGACGCCACTGTCGACGGCGCGCCCATCGGCACCGACGGCGGCGAGCCGGGTCGTCCCGCGCTCGACGGCACCAGCGGTGGCGCCTGGCAGGACTTCCATGTGCCGCTCGACGCGTACGCGGGCAAGAAGGTCTCGGTCCGTCTGCACTACCTGACCGACGGTGGTGTCTCCGAGGGTGGCTTCTACGGCGACAACCTCACCCTCACGGTGAACGGCTCCGCGATCTCCACCGACGGTGCCGAGGGCACCCCGGCGTGGACCGCCAAGGGCTTCAGTATCGTCGGTTCCACGGTCACGCAGGCGTTCGACAACTTCTACATCGCGGGCAACCGCAGCTACGTGTCCTACGACCAGTACCTCAAGACGGGCCCGTACAACTTCGGTTACCCGGCGAAGCCCGACTGGGTCGAGCACTTCGCGTACCAGCAGGGTCTGCTGATCTCCTACTGGGACACCTCGGTCGCGGACAACAACATCAACGTCCACCCGGGCAGCGGTCGTAACCTGATCATCGACGCGCACCCGGAACCGATCTACAACCTCGAGGGTCTGCCCTGGCGCAACCGCGTCCAGATGTACGACGCCCCGTTCGGCACCAAGAAGGCCGACTCGTTCACGCTGCACATCAACGGCAAGCCCAGCTACGTCCGGGGCCAGGCCGCAGCGACGACGTTCGACGACACCAAGCAGTACTGGTACCCCGAGATCCCGTGGGCCGGCGTCAAGCTGCCCGCCGCCGGGGTCAAGATCCAGGTCACCGAGCAGGCCGGCACCTCCCTGAAGGTCAAGTTCTCCTGACCCTCAGCTCGACGACGATGCCCGGGGCCGCTGTCGGCCCCGGGCATCGCCCTTTCCAGGGAACCTGCGGGGCAAGCCGGGAGTCACAGTCACCGTGAAACATATAAGTACGACCTGTGCCATGTCCCTGATCATCGTGCTGGTGTCGGCGTGCGGATCACCGACCGTGACAGACGGCGTCTCCGCGCCCGTCCCACCCAGCGAGTCGGTCCAGAGCACCCAGCCGTCCACAGCCCCGCCCAGCGAGTCGGCCCCGGCCGCCCCGCCGGCTGCCACCCCGCCCACCCAGCGGCCCGGTCGCCCGCCGAAGACCCCCACGGACAACATCGAAAGCCCGGGCTGGACCGAGGGTTACGTGGTCCGCGGCGGCACCGGCCCCTGCTACGGCCTGCTCGACAGCGACGGTTTCCCGTACGCGATGTATTCCGACGCCGGCACCAAGCTCGAGAAGGGCGACCACGTCCGGGTCCGGGTCGTCCCGGCCAAGCTGCGCATCTACTGCGGCGAAGGCACGCCGGTCACGATGGAGGCCGTCGAACACGTCTCGTAACCGTGATGTCCGCTGCGGGCACCGGCCCGTACGCTGGAACTCATGAGTTCGCAGGTGGACGAGGCAAGCGTGCTGACGGACGGTCCCTGGACCCACCGTTTCGTCGGCGCCAACGGCAGCCGGTTCCACGTCGTCGAGGCGGGCACCGGTCCGCTGGTGCTCCTGCTGCACGGTTTCCCCGAGTTCTGGTGGGCCTGGCACGACATCCTGCCCCGGATCGCCGACGCCGGTTTCCGGGCCGTCGCGATCGACCTGCGCGGCTACGGCGCCAGCGACAAACCACCCCGCGGCTACGACGGCTACACCATGGCCGCCGACGTCACCGGCCTGATCCGGGCGCTCGGCGAGCGTTCCGCGATGATCGTCGGCGCCGGGGCGGGCGGTATGGTCGGCTGGGCCGCCGCCGCGTTCCACCCCAAGATGGTGAGCCGGCTCGTCGTCCTCGGTGCGGCCCACCCGCTGCGCCTGCGAGCGGCCCTGTTCGCCGACCCCCGCGGCCAGCTCTCCGCCACCGCCTCGATCCTCAAGTTCCAGGTCCCCCGCTACGAACACGTCCTCACCCGCGACGACGCGGCGCTGGTCGGCGAGCTCATCCAGCGCTGGAGCGGTCCAGCATGGACAGAGACCGCCGACTACGAGGAGTACGCGGCCCGGTGCCGGGAGGCGATACAGATCCCGCAGGCGGCGTTCTGCGCGCTCGAGGCCTACCGGTGGGTCTTCCGCTCGGCGCTGCGCCTGCAGGGTTACCGCTTCGTCAAGCTCATGCAGCGCCCGCTCATCACCCCGACCCTGCAGATGCACGGCGCCCTCGACACCGCGGTCCTGCCCCGCACCGCGCAGGGATCAGGGCGATACGTGATCGCACCCTACGAGTGGCGCCTCATCGAGAACGCGGGCCACTTCCTGCACCAGGAAGCCCCCGACCTGGTGACCGGCGAGATCCTGCGCTGGCTCAAGAGCTAGACGCGGTGCTCGTACAGCTCGGTGACCTCACCGGCCGGCGCCCAGCCCTGATACACCCCGAAGTCGAACTCCTCGAGCCCCAGAGCCTCGGCCACCGGCGCACGCCCCCCGGTGTATTCCACCCGCAGCCACGTGTCGGCCTCGGCCAGCACGATGAACGGCTGCCCGCGCCACGAGCAGGTCGTCCGCACGTACGTGAGGTCGGTGAACTCCCCGGCCTTCAGCACCCGCACGAAACGACCCGGGCGGGCCTCCTCGAAACCGTCGCCGGCCTCGGGGGCGTAGATACGCACGCTCTCCCCGTCGGGCGAGGCGTCGTACTCACGGCCGCGCCACGTCACCACGTACCCGTCACGCATCCTGCTCACCCACCTTGCGCCAGGCCGGGGCGTCGCTGTCGAAAACAGCGAGCATCCGTTCGTCACCGTCGGCATCGATCCGCCACAGCTGCGCGCCGTGCGGCAGCCGCACACTGTCCACCTTGAACTCGGCGATCACGTCGCTGCCCTCACCGGGCGCGAACCCGTTGCCGCGGAACGGCGGACGCTCGATCACCCAGCCGTCCATCGCACGCAACGCCTGCTCGTTCTGCCCGCCGTACGGGATGCGGTACAGGCTGGGCCGGAAGGCCGCCCACCGGAGCAGGAAGGCCTCCTTGTCGTCCGCGTGATACGGCGACCCGTCGTAGGCCAGGCCGAGCGCGGCGAACAACTCGGCCGGGGTGCGCAGGTGCTCGACCTCGGCGGTCCGGTGCACGAACCCGGCGATCCGGTCGTAACCCCGGTCCAGGTAGTAGTCGACCTGATCCTGCGGAACGGCCTTCTGCATCATCGTCGGCAGCGCGTCGGTCTCCACCGCGGCCACCGGCTCGGCCTCGACCGCACCGGCCTCCACGGGATCGCCGCCGAGACCGGCCTCGGCCGCCCAGCTCGCCAGCGCGATGACCTGCTGCCCGGGATACTTCGCCCCGACCACGGTCCCCGGGTTGACCGAGAACGACCACCCGGAATCCGGCCAGTTCCCGATCAGGTCCACGAACCGTACCGAAGCGGTCCGAACCGGCTCGAGGAAGTGGTCGGCCAGCCGTTCCTCGCTGGTGAACACGACAAGGAAGCGCTCGCCGTCGAGGTCCTCGGTCCGGAACTCGAACCCGGGATCCCCCGGACCAGCGCCGGGCGACGACCCGTCAGCGACCGGCACCAGGACCCCGGCCAGCAGAAGCGTCGACAGGAAGGCGTCGGTGCTGTGCTCGAGCGAGGCAAGGTAGAGATCACGTTCGACCTCGTTGGCCGGCACGAACTCGTCTTCCTGCCCGCCGTACGGATGCCCCGGAACCATCCCGATGGTGGGACCGGCCGCAGTAGGCGCGCCGATGGTCGGCAGGACAGCGGTGGGCTGCACCACCGGGGCACTCGACCGGTTCATGCCGGCGGTGCCGGGAATGACCGGAGGTGCCATCCGAGGAGTGGAGGTCTGCGTGGTCGGCCCCGGCAACGTAAGGCGAGAAGTGACCGCGGGATCAGCCGACGTCGGAGGAACCTCCGGCGAAGCACCGGCCTCCCCCTTCGCGGCCAGCGCCTGAGCGGCCGCGGCCATGCTCGAGGGCTGTTCGGCCGCCGGCGTGACCTGGCGACGAGGAAGCCCGCCGCTCTCTTCCTCACCCGGCAGCGGAGCAGGAATATGACTGGGCACCGGAGGCGTCTGAGCCATCGGGGTCCGCGTGGGCAGCGGCGCGTCCATCGCCTGCAACGGCGGCAGAGTCGCCGGCCCACCCCGGCTGCCCAGGGCATCCAGCGCACTGGGCCCACTGGCCGGAGCCGTGGTCCCCGACCGGCTGGCCAGAGCGTCGAGCGCACTGCCGGTGGGCAGACTGGAACTAGCGAACCCGCCAGGACTGACCTGAGCAACCGGCGCCGGGCTGACCTGGGCCGGACCGACCTGGGCCGGACCGACCTGGGCTGGGCTGCTGACCTGCGGAGGACTGGCGGCCGGGGCGCTCGGAGCAGCCTGACTCACCGGCTGTCCGGAACCAGCCGGCGTGAAGCCACTGAACGAGGTCGTGCTGCTGCCACCGAGCCCCGGCGGGGTAGCCGGAACCCGAGACGGCAGACCGCTGGGAAGAACCCCACCGGGCGTACGCAGCGGAAGCCCACCGGGCCCAACCGACTGCCCGGCACCAGCTCCGGACTCCTGCCCCGAACCACCGAACCCGCCTTGACCAACGCCACCATACCCAGCCGCGCCGCCCTGGCTCTGACCACCCAGTCCGGAACCGCCGACGCCGCCCGGCCCAGCTTGCCCGGCCCGATTCGGCAGAGCACCGCCCTGACCAGCACTTCGGCTCGGCAACGCCCCACCCTGACCAGCCCGGCTGGGCAGCCCACCACCTTGTCCAGCCCGGTCCGGCAGCCCATCACCCTGACCGGCCCGGCTCGGCAGTGCGCCACCTTGAGCGGCGGTCCTGGTGGGCAGAGCCCCACCCTGACCGGCACCGTCCCACGAACCGCCACCCACGCCGGGACCGAAGCCAGCCGGCGCCCCACCGAAGACACCTTGATCAGCACCAGAAACACCCTGGCCGCCGAAGTCACCCTGCGCGCCACCACCCAGCGCGCCACCACCCTGGGCACCGCCGAAGTGGTCCTGCGCGCCACCGACCTGCGGGATCCCGGCCTGAACGCCACCTTGCGCGCCGCTACCCGGAACCCCGCCCTGACCGAAATCGTTCGGGCGGCCGGCGTCATACCCAGACGGAGCGTCATAGCCCGAGGCCACAGCCCCCGCCCCAGGCGCAGTCCCGGACCCAGGCGCAGTCCCGGACCCAGGCGCAGTCCCGGACCCAGGCGCAGTCCCGGACCCGGCCGCAGCGCCATAACCAGCGGCGGCACCGTAACCGGGCGCGGCCCCAGAACCAGGCGCGGCCCCAGAACCGGGCGCAGCACCGTAACCAGCTGCGGCACCAAACCCTGCCGCGGCACCATAGCCACTTGCGGCACCAGATCCAGCCGCAGCGCCATAACCAGCTGCGCCACCAGACCCGGCCGCGGCGCCGTAACCGTCCGCGGCACCAGAGCCGTAACCATCCGCTGCACCAGACCCGGCCGCAGCACCGTAACCAGCTGCGGCACCAGAGCCAGCCGCAGCACCATAGCCAGCTGCGGCACCAGAGCCAGCCGCAGCACCATAGCCAGCGGCAGCGCCGTAGCCGTCCGCAGGTGCGTAGCCATCCGCTGCGCCGTAGTTCGCCGCGCCGCCATAGCCGGCCGCGTTCATGTCCTGACCTGCACCGTTGGACGCTCCCGCCGCCGCGAGTGCGCCGGGGGCCGATGCTCCGTACGGTTCTCCGGAGACCGGGCCACCGGATGCCGGGTTCGCATAATCCTGGGAGGCTGCGACGCTCGCCGCCATGGCCGCGGCCTGGAGGTCCGGGATACGGCTGGGCGCGTTACTGCCGTCACGGCCTGGGCCGCGGGTCGGCAGGCGCAGGTCACCGCGACTGAGCTGAGCCACGAACCAGGCCGGCAGGTATCCTTCGATCGGCAGGCCGGGGTTTACCGCCAGCCACCATTCGATGTGCGGCCAGGTCTCGGCCAGCTCCTGGTAGGCGACACGCCGCGCGGACCCTGTGTAGTCCGCAAGACAGGACTGCAGGGCCGCCGGTGAAGTAAATGCAAGCACGTGCGTACGCCCGCCGGTGCTCCATGTTCCCCAGCCCAGCGGCTCAAGGCCGGCCAGGGCATCTGCGGAAACAGGTAGCAGCAGGTCGACGCCGGCGAGAATGCGGAAGTAGGACTCCTGGTCATCCGTGCGCAACGCATTGCGCATGGCTCCCTCGGCGTCCGTAGCCGGTTCCCACTCGGTCACGTCCACCTCTCCCTTCGCGGCGAACGGGCCACCTCAACGCGTACAACCTACAAGGTCAGGCCACGATCACAATGGGCGGCCGCTCGCCTACACCAAACCGATCCCCTAACGACTCCAATAGTCGCGCTCAGGAACCACGCCGTGACTTTGGGTAGCCACATTCCGGACCGCAGCCCCGAAATCACCTCTTGATCATCGCAGCACCCAGACAGGCCCGCACTCATGCGGTGATCATCTCGCCAGTCGCCCCGGGCCAAGGTCTGCACAAAAGACGCATACCAACCAATCCGAGTAGTTGATCAAGTTCGGCGAGGCACCACCCGCCAAATCGGACGCGACACCGGCCCAGCAACGCACCCAACCCAAGAACAACCTCAGCCCGGCCACAAACCGAGCTGAGCGTGAACCAGGCGGAGAACAAACCGGGTCGAATGTGACCAGGCCAGGAGCGAACCAGGCCGGGAGTAAACGAGGCCCGGAACAAACCGGACCGGAGCGACCCGGCGCGGGGGCAAACCAGGTCGGGAACGAACCAGATAGGAGCAGAACCGGGCCTGCAACGAACCAGACGGAAGCGAAGCCGGGCCGCGACCAGATCCAGATGGAAGACGAAGCGGGCCTGGAAGGAGCCGCGCCGCGCCGCGCCGAGAACGAACTCAGCTCAGAAACGAACTCGGGCTGGGAAACCAACCCGAGCTGGGAACGAACTCGGCCGGGCCACCATGAGCTGGTGACCCGGCCGGGCCGTACGCGTGCCTGTCCTGGATCAGGAGAAGCGCTTTGCCGCCGTGCTCTCGGTGGTCGCGTAGTCCTGCGCGGCCTGATCGACGGCGATCTTGACGCTGTGCAGGATGTTCTTCAGGTCGGTGGACGCCTGCGTCCACTTCTGCTGGCGCTCGGCGTAAGCCTGCTGCGCCTCACCGTCCCACGTTGCCACCAGGGGGCGTGCCGCGGCATCGAGATCGCTGAGCTTCTGCTCCATCTCGTTGACGGCCTTCTGGATGTCGGCGCCGGCCTGAGCCAGCACACCGAAATTGACCTTGAGCAGACCATCGGTCATCGCGTGATCCCCCGCCTTCAGTTCTCGAGCGGCAGGTAGCCGCCGCCACCGCCACCGGCGCCGGTCATCGACTGAGCGGCCGACTCGTCGGTGGTGTCGTAGCTGACACCCGACGTCTTGATCGCTTCCGCCGTGTCGGCGAGCGCCTTGTTGATCTGGGAAAGGTCCTGCTGGTACTGAGCGCGGACCGTTTCGAACGCCTTGGCGCCCCGACCGGCCCACGCCGACTGGAGCACTGAGAGCTCCGACATAAGCCGGTTGAGCATGCTCGTCAAGTCCTGGTTGGTCTGGTCGAACTTCGCGGCGGTCTGCGCCATTACCGCTGATTCTGCCTGTGTTCCGGACACCCGGACGTCACCTCGCTTCCTCTGTCGTCTATCCCGCGCCGAGTCCTGAATGGACGGGCCGTACTATGCCTGCCGGCCTCTGGCGCATTGACGTAGCAATCAGGTTAACCCCTACTTCGACCACATGGGGGGCGCCCCTGACCTGCTGATTGTCGGCTTCTGTAGCCCAAAGTAGCGGCTCGGGGACGTTCGCGGTAACTCCGTCGGTCAGCCTGTGGATAACCCTGTCCGCTGCGTCCGGTTATCCACAGGCCCGCCCCCCGAAAACGCCCGCCACCTCCTACGATGAGCCTCGCAGGCAAGAAATCATCGACCGAGGGGCGGCGCCGGGTGACGGCTCAGGTGGCAAGCGATCGCACCTTCCCGGAGCTCAGTGGCGCCGGCCAGCAGCTGCCCAAGGTGCGTGCGCAGCGTGTGCGCCGTGGGCGAATTTTTGGCATTCGCACCAGTCAATGGGTGAACACCCAGGTGGCCGCCGCGGCTGTGCTGATCGGAGCGGTCAACGGCCCGATCGCCCTCGCCGCTGGGGTTTTCGTGGCGATTGTCACGCTTTCTCTCACCTGGATTCGCCTGCGTGGCCGATGGGCCTTCGAATGGATCGGCACCGCCACTCGCTATTCGGGTCGTCGCCACGTCGTCTCCGTCGACACCACCTCGACCGCGCTGCTGGAATTCGTCGCCCCCGGGTCGCACATCGAGCAGACCGAGCTGGCCGGTGACCCCGCCGCGATCATCGTCGACAGCCACGGCCTCACCGCCATCCTCGAGCTGGGCGATCCGACCGGCATGCTCGCCGAGGACGTCAGCGCCGTGCCCTCCCCGGCCGGGCTCCTGCCCCCGGCCGGCACCGATCATCCCCCGTGCCGGATCCAGGTCCTGTTGACCGGCGCGCCCGCGCCGTCGTTGCGGGCCGGCGGTGGCACCCCGGCGAACTCCTACCGGCAGCTCACCGAGGGCCGGTTGCTCGGCTACAGCAGGGCGCTCCTCGCGGTCCGGGTCCTGCGGGCCGAGGGCTGGTCCGACGAGGATCTGCACCGCGCGCTGTCCGGTCTCGTGCGCAAGTTGCTGCGCCGCCTCGCGCCGACCCCGGCCCGTCCGCTCGGCGAGACGGCCGCGTTGCGGGTCATCGCGGAGCTCGCCCACGACGACGGCGTCGGCACCGCCCAGGAGAGCTGGCCGGGTCTTCAGGTCGGCGGGATGAGTCAGGCCACGTTCCGGTTGTCCCGCTGGCCCGACCTGCGCATCGAGACATCTCAGCGGCTCGTGGCACGCATGCTGAGCCTGCCCGCCGCCGCTACGACGGTCGCGCTGGGTGCGGGTCCGCGGGCTGTCGTCGGTAAGTCCACCGCGATCGACCTCACGATCCGGCTCGCCGCGCCCGACGCCGCCAGCCTCTCGGTCGCGACCCAGGCCCTGCGCAAGCTGCTCGCCAACGAGCGGGCCGCCGCCCGGCGCCTCGACGGTGAGCACCTCGACGGCCTGACCGCCACGCTTCCGCTGGCCATCCCCACGGCCACCGCCGTGCCCGGTCACGCCGACGACGTGTCCGTGCGGGAGGACCTCCTCGACGGCCTGGACCTGCCGGTGAGCAACGCCGGCCTGATGGTCGGCCAGAACAGGCACCGGGATCCGGTCATCGCCCGGCTGTTCCGCCCCGAGCAGACCCGCGCCCTCCTGGTCGGTGGCGTCCGCTGCGCCCAGCTCATGGCACTGCGCGCCATGGCTCTCGGCGCCCGCGTCGTGGTCCAGACCGCTCGCCCACAGGCGTGGGAGCCGTTCATCCGGGGCGCCGCTGTTCCCGGCGAGGCGATCGCCGTCATCCCACCGGGCCGGGCTGTCGAGATCCCCCCGGGCTCCGCGCTGCACCCGTTGCTCGTCCTGGTCGACATCGGCCCGGTCGGCGCGGACAACCGCCCCGGTGCGGGCTGGCAGGCCACCATGGTCGTGCGCGACGACTTCAGCCCCGCCGACGCCGACGTCGCGTCCCGGGCCGACCTGCTCCTGGTCCAGCCGCTGCGCCCGGAGGAGGCCGCGCTCGTCGGCGCCGCGCTCGGCCTGGGCGAGACCGCGGAATGGCTGACCCGGATCCGCCAGGACATGCTCGGCGTCATCAACCGCCGGGCGGTCCGCTGGGCCGTCCTCTCCCCCACCCCGATCGAGTCCCAGCTGATCGGTCCCCCGGTTCGGGGCTGATCCGGGCCGGGGAACAAAGTCCGACGGGTGGGAGTTCGTCGATTCCCCTGATCATGATCGTGGAGTGTCGCCGTGCTCGGTGGCCGGGGCGTGGCACCATCGCGTGACATGGGCATCATCATCCGACTGGTTATCACCGCGGTCTCGCTGTGGATAGCCACTCTGGTCATCAGCGGCATCAGTCTCGACACCGACTCGCTCCCCGGTAAGGCCGGGACCCTGTTGGCCGTCGCCATCATCTTCGGCATCATCAACGCGGTGCTCCGGCCGATCATCAAGACCGTGGGGTGCGGGCTCTACGTCCTGACCCTGGGCCTGATCTCGCTCGTCGTCAACGGTCTGCTGTTCATGCTCACGAGCTGGATCGCCGGCCAGGCCGACCTGCCGTTCCACGTGGACGACTTCTGGCCGAGCGCGGTCCTGGGCGCTCTCATCGTCGGCGTCGTCAGCTGGGTGCTCAACATGCTGGTCCCCGACGGCAGCGACGACTGACCCACCGGAGCGACGACCCATCGGGCCCCCGTGGAGCCTGGCCGGGCAACCCGGCCGGGCGCCAAGCCGTCGAAGGGCCGGCGGGGCCGCGCCACCATGGAGCAGGCTCTCGATGGTGCGGCGGACGCCGCCCGCTGGATGGTCTGCGACCTGAAAGCGTCGTGAGGTTCGACATATGCAAGGACCGGTCCCCGGCCCGGACCTTACGGTGATGCCATGGGCGAAGAGCGGCGTGGATATCTGTACGGACTCGCTGCGTACGTGATGTGGGGCTTCTTCCCCATCTACTTCAAGATGCTGCAGCCCTCGCCCCCGTTGGAGATCCTGTCCCACCGGGTCGTCTGGTCGGTGCTGTTCATCAGCCTGATCCTCACCGCCATGCGGAACTGGCGGTTCCTCGGGCGGCTGCTGCGCGATGCCCGGCTGCTCGGCGGGGTGTCACTGGCCGCCGTGCTGATCGGCGTGAACTGGGCGACCTACATCTACGGCGTCAATTCCGACCGGGTCGTCGAGACCGCCCTGGGCTATTTCATCACCCCGCTGGTCGTGGTTCTGCTCGGTGTCACGGTGCAGCGGGAGCGCCTGCGGGTGTGGCAGTGGATCGCCGTCGGGATCGGGGCGCTGGCGGTCGGCGTGCTCACCGTGGATTACGGGCACCTGCCGTACATCGCGCTCATTCTGGCCGCGAGCTTCGGTTCGTACAGTCTGGTGAAGAAACGGCTGGCACTGCCTCCCGCGGAAGGCCTGTTCGTGGAGTCCGCGGTTCTTGCCGTGCCCGCCCTGGTCTATCTGGGCTGGCTGAATCTCAACGACAAAGCCGAATTCGGGCACAACGGCGCGGGGCATATCGCGCTGATGGTGGTTTCCGGGGTCGCCACCGCGGTCCCGCTGCTGATGTTCGCCGCCGCCGCCAACCGCGTACCGATGGTCGGGATCGGCATTTTGCAGTATGTCGCGCCGATTCTTCAGCTGGCCTGCGGCGTGCTCATTTTCCACGAGCCGTTACCGCCCGCCCGGCTCGCGGGGTTCGGCCTGGTCTGGATCGCCCTGGTGATCTTCACGGTGGATGCCCTGACCGGAGCGCGAACCAGAAGGACCGGGGCGCGGACCAGAGGGACAGCGGCCGACCCCGCGGCCGCCACCGCGGAGCCGGCCACCACCCTTCCGCCACGCTGAAAAGCCCGGGGGCCTTTCAGGGGACGTCGTACGCCAGCAGGGTCCGTCCGTCGTTGCGCACCAGGGCCAGGCGGGACAGCATCCCGTCGGTGAAGTGCGTGAAGCCGGACATGCTGACTTCCTTGCCGGGCGATGCGGTCCAGGAGCCGAGCTGTTCGCTCTCCTCGTCCGGGCCGTATGCCATCAGGCGGATCGTGTACGGCTCGGAGTCGATGTCACCGCGGTTGTACGCGCAGATGAGATTGACTTTCGTGCCGCCCTGCAGCCCGGCGATGTTGAGCTGGGCGGAGACCTGGACCCGCTCGTTGGCCGGGGTCATCGCGACCGTCGGGCCGGCCGAGGTGCCGTCGACCGGGGTTCCGCGGCCCATCCAGAACACCGCGCCGATGCCGACGACCAGCGCGAGGCACGCGGCGGCGAGCGCGGTGCCCATGACCCGCCAGCGGATCCGTTTGCGTTCCTGGCGCCGGGTGGTCTGTACGGCGGAGACGAGGTCCGGGGTGCTCGTGCGGCGGTGCGGGGCCGGCGGCGGTCCGACGATGCGGTCGAAGTCGGCCGGGTCGAGCCGGCCGAGCAGCCCGGGCAGGACCGCGATCTCGGCGACCGCCTCGCGGCAGAAGGAGCACGTCGCGAGATGCCGTTCGTAGGCGGTGCGTTCGGCCGGGGAGAGAGCGCCGAGGACGTACGCGCCGTCGTCGTGTTCGTGGTCGCACCTCATCCCGTCACCCCCATCTCGTCCAGGACCATGCGCAGGGAGCGCAGGGCGTAGTGCGTACGTGATTTGACCGTGCCGGGCGGGACCCCCAGCCGGGCAGCTGTCTCGGCGACCGAGCGTCCCTGGTAGAAGCACTCGATCAGGACTTCGCGGTGGGTCTCGGAGATCCGTCCCAGCGCTTCGGCGACGGTCCAGGCCTCGACGGCCCGGTCCGCTTCGTCCGCGCTGGGCGGAGGTTCGGGAATCATGTCCGTGACCACCTCGCCGACCCGTACCGATCGGCGCCGCCATGCGTCGATCGCCAGATTGCGGGCGGTGGTGAACAGCCAGGACCGCACCGTGCCCCGCTCGAGGTCCAGCGCTTCCGGATAGCGCCAGGCCCGCAGCAGGGTTTCCTGCACGAGGTCCTCGGCGCGCTGCCGGTCTCCGCCGGAGAGGCGGACGGCATGCGCGTAGAGGGCTTCGCCGTGTTCGTCCTGCAACGCGCGCAACAGCTCGGCGTCCTGATCTTCCAAGCCTGCCGACCTCCCTCGCGCGTGTTCCACCCTGTCTTACGGGTGGGGGACGCGAGTGGTTCAACGGTCAGGCTGTCGCTGCGTCACCAGCCGATAGCGCTTCGGCGACATTCCGGGCAGCTGCCGTCAACTTGGCACGTACCACCCGGGCGGAGGTCAGCATTTCGGCGGCCGGCAGCGAGCAGGAGAGCACGAGCCGGCGTTCCATGTCCCGGTCGGAGATCACGTTCACGGCCGCGCCGGCCAGCCCCTGCCGCCACTGGCCCATCTCCAGCTGCATGCCCCGGCGTTCACCGGCGGCCAGGTCGGCCTCCAGCGCCTCGGGCGTGATCAGCGTGGCCGGGGTGAACGCGCGCATGCCCCAGTCGCGCAGGTAGCGGGCCCGCTGGTCGGGGGTGAGCGTGGCGAGCAGGGCCTTGCCGAGAGCGGTCGCGTGGCCACCTTCGTCGAAGCCGGGGACCATGTCGTCCATGAACGGCGAGCGGGTGCCCTCGGCCGAGGCGGTGACCGCGATCCGGCCGCCGACGAACCGGCCGAGGAAGTGGCTGTATCCGGTGTCGACCGCGGCCCGGCGCAGCGCCTCACCGACCGTCGGTGGCCCGCGGAAGGCCGAGACCAGCTCCCGGTAACGGTCGGCGATCTCGAGGCCGACGATGTAGGTGCCGTCCTCGCGACGGATCACGTAGCCCTCGTACGCCAAGGTGCGGACAAGGTGATAGGTCGTCGCGACGGTCAATTCGCATCGTCGCGCGATCTGTTTCACGGTGAGTCCGCGCGGAGCCCGCCCCACCGATTCGAGCACACGCAAAGCGCGTGACACGCTCCGGATGAGATCTGACGGCTCCGCCAGGGGGTCGCGCACAGCTACCTCCGAGCGTCCGGGGACTTACACCATATGAATAATCTTCCCCGGACGGAATGCCTAGAGCATGTCGACCATGACCAATCTCTACGGCACGTGTGGTTATTGACACTCACCGTCCAGGAGTCACGGTCGCGGGCATAGTCTCGCCGGTGATGAACGACTCGCCCCTTTTCGCCGCCGGCAACGCTGTCACCAGCAATGATGCGATCCGGCCAGGTCGCGTTGTCACCGGCGCCCTTACCACGACCATCGCGTGTTCGGTCCCGGTGTTTCTCGTCGGGGGCCTCGCGGTCCAGATCGGCGACGAGCTGAATTTCTCGCCCGCCGGCCTCGGTCTGGCCGTCTCGGCCTACTTCGGGGCGAGCGCGCTCGCCTCGGTGCCGGCCGGGGTGCTCGTCGAGCGTTACGGCTCCACCGTCGTCGCCCGGGCCGCGATCGTGCTCGCCTCGGTGTCCCTCGCGGCCGTCGCGGTCGCCGCCAGATCACTGTGGACACTCATCGCGATCCTCGTGCTGGGTGCCGCCGCGAACGCCATGGGACAGCTGGCGAGCAACACGAGCCTCGCGCGGCACGTCCCGGTGCGCCGGCAGGGCCTCTCGTTCGGCGTGAAGCAGGCCGCCATCCCGGTCAGCACGCTCCTGGCGGGCGCGGCGGTGCCGGTCGTCGCGCTGACCGTCGGGTGGCGATGGGCGTTCGTGGCGGCCGCTGTGGCCGCGGCGGGGGCCCTGGCGCTCGTACCCGCGGATCGGAAGGTGTCCCGGCGGCCGCAAGCCGGACGCGGGGAACGAGCCACCGCGGCGCTGATCGTGATCGGTCTGGCCGCGACCCTCGCGGCCGCCTCGGCCAACGCGCTCGGAACGTTCCTTGTGGACTCCGCGGTGGCGCGCGGCATCGCTCCCTCCGCGGCCGGCCTGGCGCTCACCCTCGGCAGCGCGATCTGCGTGGCGGCCCGCATCGGCGGAGGCTGGCAGGCGGACATCTTCCCGGCCCGGCAGGTCGCGGTCATCGCCGGCCTGCTCGCGGTCGGCGCGGCCGGACTGGCCCTGCTCGCGGTGGACGGCATCGTACCGCTGGTGGCCGGCGTCGTGCTCGGATTCGGACTCGGCTGGTCCTGGCCGGGACTCATGAACTTCGCGGTGGTCCGGCTGCACCCGCGGTCCCCCGCCGCGGCCACGTCCATCACCCAGACCGGCGTGTACGCCGGCGGATGCCTGGGCCCGCTGGGCCTCGGCGCGGTCGCCTCGGCCGCCGGATACGGAGCTATGTGGACGGTCGCGGCCTCGGCGATGCTCTGCGCGGCGGCCCTGATGGTCGTCGGCAGCCGGATGTTGCGGAAGGTCTAGCTGGTGCGGTCGGCGATGAAGTCGCAGAGCGCTTCCATCGCCTGCCGCGGCGAACCGTCCGGCAGCGGCGCGAGGCAGGCCCGGGCGTCCTCGGCGTAGCTGCGCACCGTTTCCCGCGCCCGCTTCATCGCCGCCGACTCGCGCAGCAACCCGAGCGCCTCGGCGTGCAGCGCGTCGTCGACCAGCGGGCCGGACCCGAGCAACTCGCGCAGCCGCACAGCGGAGGCGTCCGTGTCGTCGCCGGCCAATGCGTACAGCACCGGCAGCGTCGCCACGCCCTCCCGCAGGTCGGTGCCGGGGGTCTTGCCCGACTGCACCGACTCCGACGCGATGTCGAGCAGGTCGTCGGAGAGCTGGAACGCGATGCCGATCGTCTCGCCGAAACCCGCGAGCGCCTCGACGTACTCCGGCGTGGCCCCGGAGAACATGCCGCCGTAGCGGGCCGACGTCGCGATCAGCGAAGCGGTCTTCTCGGCGATCACGTGCAGGTAATGCTCGATCGGATCGGAATCGCGCGCACCGACCGTTTCGGCGATCTGCCCGTGCACCAGCCGGGAGAACGTCTGCGCCTGCAGCTGGACGGCCTCGAGTCCCAGCGTGGCGGCCAGATCGGCGGCCCGGGCGAACAGGAAGTCACCGACCAGGATCGCCACGGAGTTGCCCCAGCGCGCGTTGGCACTCGGCGCCCCGCGCCGCACGGCGGCCTCGTCCATGACGTCGTCGTGATAGAGCGTGGCGAGGTGGGTGAGCTCGACAACGAGCGCGGCGGGCACGATCTCGGCCCGCGAGATGTCACCGAACTGCGCGGAGAGCGCCACGATGAGCGGCCGGAACCGCTTGCCGCCGGCATCCATCAGGTGCCGCGCGGCCTCGGCGACCAACGGGTCGGCGCTGGCCACGTGGTTGCGCAGCGCTTCCTCCACCACGGCCAGCGTCGCGGAGACCGACGCATCGACCTGAGGGTCGATATCGACTCCGAGTGACGCCAACGCTGTGTCTCCGGTGCTCACCACAGTTTCACGATGCCATACCGGTCCGACCACAACCGGGTCAGGGTCTTCAAGATCAGCACAGACCGCGGGTACGACCTGGCAGAAGTAACGTGACAGTCAGCGACCACCTGCCTACTCACGCCCGTGCCGCCGCCGCCGGGCTCAGCTGCCGGTTCGGCCGCCGCGCCGGACAAGCACGCAGGCGCGTACTCGACGGGCCCGGCGTGTGGCGCGGAGGATGCCCCGATGACGGGGCGAAACCGGATCATCACATGGGCCATGGCGGGGACAGCCGGAGCCGCGCTGATCACGTTCTTCGTACTGATCGGCCTCGACCGCGCGGACAAGATCGCCAGCACCGTCAGCGCGGTGATCGCCGTCCTGGGCGGCGGGGCCGCGGTCGTCGCCGCCCGGGCCGACCGCCCGGCCCCGGTTCCTCCCGGCCAGGTCGTGCAGAGTTCCTGGATCGGCGGTGACATCCGGCAGGTGAGCAGGGTCCGGGGAGACATCCGGACAACCGGCGGCCCCACCGCACCGCGCCCGGCTCGCCGGCCACGGGAGCAAGGTGTTCCGGACGCGCCTCCCGCGGGTCAGCGCGTCGCCGACAGCACGACGGGCGGGCCGGTGCACCAGATCGACGACATCGGCGGCGACGTGGAGATCGAGCGATGAGCTGGTGGTCGGGCCGTCGCCGGGACAAGAGCCAGTCGATCAGCAACAGCACGATCCTCGGTGACGCCAATCAGTTCGCCGGAAACGGGAGTGTTCAGATCACGGTCGCGAACGGGCGGCCGTACGAGCTCATGTCCCTCGATGGTTCGAGGCGTGACCTGACGCCCGATGAAGCGCGGCTCCGGCCGTCCCGGTTACTGCTCCCCGAGCACGCGGTCGTCCCCTTCACCGGCCGCGAACGAGAATTGGCTGAGCTGCACGCATGGCTCGGGGGGACCCACGCCACGGCGG
Organism: Actinoplanes sp. NPDC051494; assembly: GCF_044454705.1. Classification (NCBI taxonomy): domain Bacteria; kingdom Bacillati; phylum Actinomycetota; class Actinomycetes; order Micromonosporales; family Micromonosporaceae; genus Actinoplanes; species Actinoplanes sp. NPDC051494. Next base: position 98,824 of record NZ_JBITDZ010000006.1, on the reverse strand, counting down.
TACGGTTCCTCGCCGCGCCAGGGGGTCAGGGTAAAACCCGTCTCGCCAGGGAATTCGCGATTCAGGCGGGAAACGCGGGCTTTGCGGTGAAACAGGCCTTCCATCACGATCGTGCCACCCCGTTGGACGCCGTCGAGCTCCCTGGTTCCGGTTCCGTGCTCGTCATCGTCGATTACGCCGAGCGGTGGCCGGTAAACGATCTGATGGTGCTCCTGAAAGACCTCCACAGCACCCGGCTGCGCAACGCGGTGGACGATCCCGGACTCGTGATCCGGGTCCTGCTGATCTCCCGTTCCACCGGGGGTTGGCTGTCGGCGGTGTCGTCCCGGCTCGAGCCCCAACTGGAACTCCCCGAGGACGCGATCACCGATCAGGTGCTCACGTCGCTCGGCGAAGAGGCGGCCGTACGCGAATCCTTGTTCCGTGACGCCCTGTCCACCTTCAGCGAGGCCCTGCGGGTCGACGGCGCCGATCAGCTCCCGTCGCCGTCGAATCTCGGTGATCCCGAATTCGCCCAGGTCCTCGGCGTGCACATGGCCGCCCTCGTAGCCGTCGACGACCTCATTCACCAGGAACCGAGATCCGGCTCCCACGTCGAGGTGCACCGTTTGTCCGCGCGGCTGCTCCGTCGGGAGGCCGCCTACTGGTATCTGTTGCATCACTCCGGGGGCAACGCGACGACGCTGGAGTCCATGCGTCGCACCGTCTATGTCGCCACGCTCACCGGCGCACGCGGGAAGGCGGTAGCCCGGACGGCACTGACCACGGCGGACGCCGCCCGCTTTCCCGACAGCGCGCTGCAGGACCACTGGAAGTGCTACCCCGCGGAGAAGGAGGACACGTTCCTCGAGGCTCTCCATCCGGATCGACTGGGCGAGGACCTGATCGGGCTCCTGACCCCGGCCTCCACGGACCACGCCCGCAACGCCGAGTTCCCCGATGACACGTGGGCCGCCACCGCCGCCGATCGGCTGCTCACCCAGGAGCCGCAGGAATGGTCCGGGTCCGCACTGACCGTGCTGGTCGAGACCGCCCGCCGCTGGCACCACGTCGCCGAGCTGGTGCTGTTCCCGCTGCTCCGGGAACGGCCGAACCTGGTGCTACAGGCCGGCGGGGCCACGTTGAGCCGGCTGGTCGAGATCGACTCGCTGGACCGGCCGACCCTCGAGCTGATCGGTGGAGCGCTACCGAGGCAGGGGCACGTCGACTTCGACGTCGCCGCCGCGAGTGTCAGCGACCGGCTCACCGAGATGCGACTGGCGACGACATGGGAGCCGGCCCATCGGGCGGAGGCGCACGCCGAGCACGGTTCCCGCCTCCACGAAGCGGGTCGGTATGCGGAGGCGCTGACCGCTTACCTGCAGGCCGCCACGATCTACGCCGAGTTGGAGCTGACCACCTCGAGATGGGTCGCCGACCAGGCGAGCCTGACCCGGGTGATGAGCACGGTGTGCGCCTCCCTCGGTCGTCACGACGACGCGCTGCGGTACGCACAGGATGCGGTACGCCGCCGCGCCACGGCGCCATACCCGGTTGCGGTTCAGTCGGCGAGCGATCAGGCCAGGCTCAGTGCTGCCCTGAGCGACGTCGGGCGGTATGCCGAGGCAGTCGAGAGATCACGACAGTCCATCGCCGAACTTGAGCGATCGGCCGGGGCCGGCGCGACCTCCATCGACGATCCGCTCGCTGCGGCACTGTGCCGGCTCGGTCACGACCTCAACCACCTGGGGCGCAAGGAAGATGCCGTCGAGCCCACCGAGCGGGCGGTCGGGATCTATCGCCGGCTCGCCGACGACCGGCCCGGGATCTACTCGGCGGATCTCGCCAGGTCCCAGCTCAACCTCGGGGCGTTCTACTCCGAGGTGGGACGGACCCGCGAAGCACTCGCGTCCGCCGAGGCAGCGGTCACCGCCTACCGTCGGCTGTGGAAGGCAAATCCGGCGAGGTACCTCGCCGACCTGGCCGACGCGCTCACCAACACGGGCAGCTTCCTCGGCGCGCTGGGCCGGCCGGTCGACGCGTTGCAGGCGGCCGACGAAGCCGTGGACATCTACCTCGACCTCGTGGACCAGAACCCCGTCGCCTACCTGCCCGGCCTCGCCAGGGCACGGATGAACCTGGCGAACAAGCTGCAGGACGTCGGCCGGATGCAACCGGCTCTGGAAGCCGCCGAGGAAGCGGTCGCGGTGTACTCACGCCTGGCCGGTTACCGGCCCGCGGTGCACCGCAGGGACCTCGCCAAGGCGCTGACCAACCTGGGTGCCATCCGCATCGAAGCCGGGTTGGCGCGGGAGGGTGTCGAACCGGCCGAGGCCGCGGTCAGGATCGGGCGGGAGATGGCCGGGGAGGACTTCCTGGCGTTCGGCGGTGACCTGGCTCGGGCGCTGCAGAACCTTGCTTCGCTGCTGGTCCAGAACGGCCGTACGGCCCCGGCGGCCGACATCGCCCAGGAAGCTGTCGCGACGTACCGCCGCCTGGTCGAGCTGATCCCGGCCGTTCACCTACCCGGTCTGGGAGTGGCCCTGAACACGGCCACCGAGTGCCTGGCCAGGACCGGACGTCGTGCCGAAGCCCTCGCCGCCGCCGAGGAGTCCGTCCGCATCCGGACCGGACTCGCGGCCGGGAACCCTGCGGCGCACCGTGCCGGCCTTGCCAAGTCGCTCAGCAATCTGAGTAGTCGCCTGACCGAGCTGGGCAAGGTGAAGAAGTCGATAGAGCCGGCCCAGGCGGCTGTGGACATCCTCCGGGAACTGGCTACCGAGAACCCCGCCGGGATCCGGCCGGCGCTGGCGACGTCGTTGACCAACCTGGGCGCGAGCCTCGCCCAGGTCGGCCGGCATTCCGCCGCGCTGGGTCCGACCAGAGAGGCGATAGAGATCAAACGACTGCTGGCCGCGGAGTCACCGGCAAGCTACCTGCCCGTCCTGACGACATCGTTGCTCAACCTCAGCACGATGCTGAAGGCTCTGAACCGGCGTTCGGAGGCGTTGGTCGCGGCCCGCGAATGCCTCGCTACCACCCGCCTGGCCACGTTCGAGCATCAGTTGCAGAGTGGCGTTCTCATCTTCGACACCATCTCCTGCTACGTGGATCTCTGTGTACGGACCCGCCAGGAGCTACCGGAGGCACTGGCCGCCTGCGACGAGGCGATCGGACTCCTGGCGGACCTGTACCACGACGATCCGGCCGTCTTCGCGCCGGATCTGCAGCGAGCGCTCCTCGATCAGGCCGAGGTGCTCGAGCGGATGGGCGACAAGAAAGCCGCCAAGGACATTCGCCGGCAGCTCGGCTGACACGACGAAGCCCCGGCGGTGTCGCCGGGGCTTCGTGAGCACTTCGTCGGGCCGAGTCGCTAACGCACGAACTGGGCCGCGTCCGTGGTCAGATCCAGCAGCGGGGCCGGGACCACGCCGAGGGCGAACGTGGCGATCACGCCGATGGCCAGCGCCGCCGCGGTCAGGAAGCCCGGGATCGACACCGCCGGGGTGGTTTCGCCCGGTTCGGACAGCCACATCAGCACGATGATCCGCAGGTACGGGAACGCCAGCAGCATGCTGGTGATCACGCCGACGATGACCAGCCAGGTCTGCCCGCCGTCGACCGCCGCACCGAAGACCGCGAACTTCGCCGTGAAACCGCTGGTCAGCGGGATGCCCGCGAATGCCAGCAGGATGAACGAGAAGATGCCGGCGAACAGCGGGCTCTTGCGGCCCAGGCCGGCCCACCGGGACAGGTGGGTGGCCTCGCCGTCGGCGTCGCGGACCAGCGAGACGATGCCGAACGCGGCCAGCACCGAGAAGCCGTACGCGACAAGGTAGAACATCGTGCTCGCCAGGCCCTCCTTGTTGAGCGCCAGGACGCCCACCAGGAGGTAGCCCGCGTTGGCGATCGACGAGTAGGCCAGCAGCCGCTTCATGTCGGTCTGGGTGACCGCCAGGACCGCGCCGGTCAGCATGGTGAGGACCGCGATGACGCCCAGGACCGGCTGGAAATCCCAGCGCACCCCGTCGAACGCCACGTACAGCACCCGCAGCAGGGCACCGAACGCCGCCACCTTGGTGCAGGCCGCCATGAGGGCGGTGATCGGGGTCGGCGCACCCTGGTACACGTCCGGCGTCCAGACGTGGAACGGGACCGCCGCGCTCTTGAACAGCAGGCCGATCGACACGAGGGCGAGGCCGGCGAAGAGCAGCACCTCACTGCGGGCCGGGTCGGCCACCGCGGCGTGGATGGACGCGAGGTCCACACCACCGCTGTAGCCGTACAGCAGAGCCACCCCGAACAGGAAGAAGGCCGACGCGTACGAGCCCAGCAGGAAGTACTTGAGGGCCGCTTCCTGGCTCAGCAGGCGCCGCCGGCGGGCCAGCGCGCAGAGCAGGTACAGCGGCAGCGAGAAGACCTCGAGCGCGACGAACATCGTCAGCAGGTCGTTCGCGGCCACGAACAGCAGCATGCCGCCCAGCGCGAAGATCGTCAGCGGGTAGACCTCGGTGGCGCCCGGCTGGCCGCCGGCCTGCTTGAGGTCCTTCTGCGAGCCGACGGTCACCGCGGCCTGGGAGACGAACGCACCGCCGGGTTCGAGCGAGCGCTCGCCGATCAGCAGCATCGACACGACGCCGAGCAGCAGGATCGAGCCCCAGAGGAAGACCGTCGGGCCGTCCACGGCGACCGCGCCGCCGATGGTGACGATCCGGGTGTTGCGGTTCACGATGACCGTGACCAGCGCGGCGACCAGCGCGAGCAGCGCCAGGCCGAGCTGGATCCCGTGCCGTCGCTCCTTGGGCAGCAGCGCCTCGAACAGGATGCCCAGACAGGCGGCCCCGAAGAGAATCAGCATCGGCGCCAGGGCCGCATAGTTGATTGCGGGCAGAGACAGGTCTCCCATGGCTACCGGGCCACCCTTCCGTTAGCGACCGCCGAAGGCGCCGGATCGGTCGTCCCGACGTCCTGCATGGTCTGTTCGACCGCCGGGTTGATCACATCGGTGACCGGCTTCGGGTAGAAGCCGAGCAGCAGCAGGAGCAGCACCAGCGGCGCGACGACGACCTTCTCGCGCAGGGTGATGTCCTTACGCATGGCCGGCACCTCGGTCAGCGTGGGGTTCAGCGTGCCCTGCGTGGTGCGCTGCACCATCCAGAGCACGTACGCCGCGGCGAGGATGATGCCGAGCGTGGCGATGACCGCGTAGACCTTGTGCGTGGTGAACGTGCCGATCAGCACCAGGAACTCGCTGATGAACGGCGCGGTGCCGGGCAGCGCCAGGGAGGCGAGACCGGCGAAGAAGAGCACCCCGGCGAGCACCGGGACCAGCTTGCCGGCGCCGCCGAAGTCGCTGACCAGCGACGAACCGCGACGGGCGACGAACATGCCCACCACCAGGAACAGCAGGCCGGTGGCGAGGCCGTGGTTGACCATGTACAGCACCGATCCGGTGCCGGCCTGGGTGGTGAAGGCGAAGATGCCGATGCCGATGAAACCGAAGTGCGCGATCGAGGTGTACGACACCAGGCGCTTGAGGTCGTTCTGACCGACCGCCAGCAGGGCCGCGTAGATGATCCCGATGACGCCGAGGATCAGGGCCGCCGGGGCGAACCAGCGCGACGCCTCCGGGAACAGCGGGAGGCAGTAGCGCAGGATGCCGAACGTGCCCACCTTGTCGAGCACGCCGACGAGCAGCGCAGCTGCCGGGGCCGGCGCCGCGACACCGGCGTCCGGCAGCCAGGTGTGGAACGGGAAGAACGGCGCCTTGACCGCGAACGCGATGAAGAAGCCGAGGAACAGCCAGCGGGCGGTGTCGGTCTCGAACGCGCCGGACACGTCCTTGAGGTTGTTCCAGTCGAACGTGTGCCCGCCGACCACCCACAGGCCGATCACCGCGGCCAGCATGAACAGGCCGCCGACCAGGGAGTACAGGAAGAACTTCACCGCGGCGTACTGGCGGCGCTGGCCGCCGTACGAGCCGATGATGAAGTACATCGGCACGAGCATGACCTCGAAGAACACGTAGAACAGGAACACGTCGGCGGCCGCGAAGACGCCGATCATCGTGCATTCCAGGGTCAGCAGCAGCGCGAAGTACGCCGGGACCGAGCGCTTGCTCTCGTCGATGTCGTTCCACGAGGCGAGGATCACCAGCGGCACGAGCAGCGCGATCAGCAGCAGCATCACCAGGGCGATGCCGTCGGTGGCGAACGTGAACCGGGCGTCCCAGGTGGGGATCCACTGGTAGGACTCCCGGAACTGGAACCGGTCGCCGCCGGCCTGGAACGCGATCCACATGACGACGCTCAGTGCGAGCACCACCACCGACCAACCCAGCGCGATCGTCTTCGCGAGCTGGCCCCGGGTCTTGGGGATGAAGGCCACCACCGCCGCGCCGACCAGCGGCAGGAGCGTCAGGATGGACAGGAACGGGAAGTCCTTCATTACGCCAACCACCCCAGCTGGATCGCGAGGAACGCGCCGACGACCAGCACGGCGCCGGTGAGCATGGACAACGCGTACGAGCGGACGAAGCCGGTCTGCAGCCGCCGGAGCCGGCCGGAGCCGCCGCCGACCGCGGCCGCCAGACCGTTGACCACGCCGTCGATGCCCTTGTTGTCGAGGAACACGAGGGCGCGGGTCAGGTAGATCCCGGGCCGCTCGAACACGGCCTCGTTGAACGCGTCGGTGTAGAGGTTGCGCCGGGCCGCGGTGACCAGCACCCCGGCGGGTTCCGGCTCGCGGGCCGTGCCGCCCTTGAACATCGCCCAGGCCAGGCCCGCACCGGCGATCGTGACGACCAGCGACAGGATCGTGATCAGGGTGTGCGACAGCACCGGCTCGTGCTCGGTGCCCTCGGGGCCCAGCACCGGCTCCAGCCAGCTCGCCAGGTCGCCCCAGACGAGCAGGCCACCGGCGAGGACCGAGCCGAGGGCGAGCAGCATCAGCGGCACCGTCATGATGAACGGCGACTCGTGCGGGTGCTTGTTGTCCTCGGTGTAGCGCTCCGGACCGTGGAACGTGAGGACGTACAACCGGGTCATGTAGAAGGCCGTGAGGCCCGCGCCCAGCAGCGCCGCCATGCCGAACAGCCAGGACGTCCAGTCGCCGCGCTCGAAGGCGGCCGCGATGATCGGCTCCTTCGAGAAGTAACCGGACAGCGGCGGGATGCCGATGATGGCGAGCCAGCCCATCATGAACGTGATCCAGGTGTACGGCATGTACTTGCGCAGCCCGCCGAACCGCCGGATGTCCACCTGGTCGTGCATGCCGTGCATGACCGAACCGGCGCCGAGGAACATGTTGGCCTTGAAGAAGCCGTGCGCCAGCAGGTGGATGATCGCCAGCGCGTAAGCGCCGCCGCCCAGCCCGACACCGACGAACATGTAGCCGATCTGGCTGACCGTCGACCAGGCCAGCACCCGCTTGATGTCGTCCTTGGCCGCGCCGATGATGCAGCCGATCAGCAGGGTGAGCGCACCGACGCTGACCACGATCGTCTGCAGCGTGTGGTTCGCCGAGAAGATCGGGTTGGAGCGGGCGATCAGGTAGACGCCCGCGGTGACCATCGTCGCCGCGTGGATCAGGGCCGAGACCGGGGTCGGGCCCTCCATGGCGTCCGGGAGCCAGGCCTGCAGCGGGAACTGGCCGGACTTACCGGCGGCTCCGAGCAGCAGCAGGATGCCCAGCACCAGCACGGTCCCGCCGGAGAGTGCGGCGACCCCGTTGAAGACCTCGTCGTACTGGGTGGACCCGAGCTGGGCGAACATCAGGAAGATGCCGATGGCCAGGCCGGCGTCGCCGACCCGGTTCATCAGGAACGCCTTCTTGCCGGCGGTGGCCGCCGACGGCCGGGTGTACCAGAACGAGATCAGCAGGTACGACGCGACACCGACGCCTTCCCAGCCGAAATAGAGCATCACGTAGTTGTTGCCGAGGACCAGCAACAGCATCGCCGCGACGAAGAGGTTGAAGTAGGCGAAGAACCTGCGCCGGCCCGGGTCGTGCTCCATGTAACCCACGGCGTACAGGTGGATGAGCGAGCCCACCCCGGTGATCAGCAGGACGAAGACGCCGGACAGCGGGTCGAAGAGCAGCCCGAAGTCGACGTGCAGGTTCCCGACCGCGATGAAGTCCCACAGGCTGAGCTCGGCCGACCGGGCTTCCGCGTCGAGGCCGCGCAGGCTGAGGAACATGGTCAGGCCGAGGACGAAGGTCGCCGCGACCGCGAGAACGCCGAGCCAGTGCCCCCACTTGTCGGCCCTCTTGCCGAGCAGCAGCAGAACTGCCGCGCTGGCCAGCGGAATCGCGACAAGCAGCCAGATACCGCCCAGAATTCCCGTGGCGTGGGCGTACTCCACTGTCTGTTCCACGTGAAGGCCCCTTTAGTACTTGAGGAGGTTGGCGTCGTCGACACTCGCGGAGCGCCGGGTACGGAAGATCGACATGATGATGGCGAGTCCGACCACGACCTCCGCGGCAGCGACGACCATCACGAAGAACGAGATGATCTGGCCGTCGAGGCTGCCGTTGATCCGGCTGAAGGTCACCAGCGCCAGGTTCGCCGCGTTCAGCATCAGCTCGATGCACATGAACAGCACGATGGCGTTGCGGCGGACCAGCACCCCGGCGGCGCCGATCGTGAACAGGATGGCCGCGAGGACCAGGTAGTAGTCAGGTGTCACTTCTCTGTCCTCTTCGGTGCGGCCTCATCGGGCGTCAGCTCGCGGACCGGCAGGATCGGCGACAGCGTCCGTTCGGAGCCGTTGCCGTCCGGCAGGCGGCCGGGTACGGCCACCGACATGGTGTTGGCGTACACGCCCGGACCCGCCTTGGGACCGGGGTAGTTGCCGGGCCGGAAACGCTGCTTCATGCGCGTGACCTGGTCCGCGACGTCCGCCTTGACCCGCTCGACGTGAGCGAGCACCATCGCGCCGACCGCCGCGGTGATGAGCAGCGCGGACGTGACCTCGAAGGCGAACACGTACTTGGTGAACAGCAACCGGGCGATGCCCTGCACGTTCCCGGCGGCGTTGGCCTCGGTGAGCCCGACCACGGCCGTGTCCCCCAGCGACCGGGCGAGCCCGGTGGCGACCAGGACACCGAACCCGGCGCCGAGCAGCAGCGCCGCGACCCGCTGGCCGCGCAGCGTCTCGATCAGCGAATCGGAGGCGTCCCGGCCGACCAGCATCAGCACGAACAGGAACAGCATCATGATCGCGCCGGTGTACACGATGATCTGCACCGCGCCCAGGAACGGCGCCGAGTTGACCACGTAGATGAAGCCGAGGCTGAGCATCGTCGTGACGAGCCACAGGGCCGAGTGCACCGCGTTGCGCGAGAGCACCATGCCCAGCCCGCCGATGACCGCCAGCGGCGCGAGGATCCAGAACGCCCAGGCCTCACCGGTGGAGACCTGACCGGCGGCCTCGGCGGCGAACGTCGAGATCATCGAGCGACCTCCCCGGCAGCATCTCTGTCCCTACCCAAGCCTGGACTATCAGTCGGCGGAGTGGTATCCGTCTCCGACCAGGGAGCGCGCTCGGCGCCGGCGGAAGTGCCCGGGTTGGTCAGCGCACCGAGGTAGTAGTCCTTGTCGGTGTCACCGAGACGCATCGGGTGCGGCGGCTGCTCCATGCCTTCCAGCAGCGGCGCCAGGAGCTGTTCCTTGGTGAAGATCAGATCCTGGCGGTTGTCCCGGGCCAGCTCGTACTCGTTGCTCATGGTCAGCGAACGGGTCGGGCAGGCCTCGATGCACAGCCCGCAGAAGATGCAGCGGGCGTAGTTGATCTGGTAGATGCTGGCGTACCGCTCGCCCGGCGAGAACCGCTGCTCGTCGGTGTTGGTGCCGCCCTCGACGTAGATCGCGTCGGCCGGGCAGGCCCAGGCGCACAGCTCGCAGCCGATGCACTTCTCCAGCCCGTCCGGGTGCCGGTTGAGGATGTGCCGCCCGTGGTAGCGCGGCGCCGGCTTCGGCGGTGAGAACGGGTAGTCGGTGGTGATGACCTTGCGGAACATGTGCGCGAAGGTCACCCCGAAGCCCTTGAACGAGCCGGTGAATGTACCCATGTCACACCTCCTTGTCTGACAACGCGTCGGGCGGGGAGTCCGCGGTGCCGCCGACCGTGGCGGGCTGACGTTCGGCGACCGCCCGGCGGGCGCGTGGGCTGGGCGGGACCTGCAGGTCCATCGGGGGCACCGGGAAACTGCCCGGTGGCCGTGCGGCGAGCTGTTCCTCGATGGAGAACTCGCGTTCCTTCTTGCTGGCCGGCCACAGCAGCGCGATCGCGAGCACGACCACCGCGGCGGCGATGTAGACCAGGTAGCGCTGGCCGCCGTCGATCCGGGTGTTGGTGACCCGGACCCCGGCCAGGAACAGGATCCAGACCAGGTTGATCGGGATCAGGATCTTCCAGCCGAACCGCATGAACTGGTCGTAACGCATCCGGGGCAGCGTGGCGCGCAGCCAGATGAAGCCGAACAGCAGGATCAGGATCTTGCCGAACCACCAGATCAGCGGGAACCAGCCGGAGTTGGCGCCCTCCCAGAACGTGGTGATCGGCGCCGGGGCCCGCCAGCCGCCGAGGAACAGCGTGGTCGCGAACGCCGAGACGGTGATCATGTTGATGTACTCGGCCAGGAAGAACAGCGCGAACTTGAACGAGGAGTACTCGGTGTGGAAACCGCCGACCAGCTCCGACTCCGCCTCGGGCAGGTCGAACGGGGCCCGGTTGGTCTCACCGACCGCCGCGATGCAGTAGATGATGAAGCTCGGGAGCAGCAGGACCGCGTACCAGCTGGGCGCCGTCGGGTTCCAGCCCAGGATGTCGAAGCTCGACTCGCCGTTGCCGGCCTGCGCCTTGACGATCTGCGAGGTCGACATCGTCCCGGCGGTCATGAACACCGCCACGATCGAAAGACCCATCGCGACCTCGTACGAGATCATCTGCGCACTTGATCGCAGACCACCGAGCAGCGGGTACGTCGAGCCGGAGGCCCAGCCGGCGAGCACGATGCCGTACACGCTCATCGAGGAGCAGGCGAGCAGCACCAGCACCGAGACCGGCACGTCGGTGAGCTGCAGCGCCGTGTGATGGCCGAAGATCGACACCACCGGCCCGAACGGGATGACCGCGAACGCGGTGAACGCGCAGGTCGCCGAGATCACCGGGGCGATGAAGTAGACGACCTTGTCAGCGGTCTTGGGGATGATCTCCTCTTTGAACGGCAGCTTGACGCCGTCGGTGAGGCTCTGCAACCAGCCCTTCGGACCGACCTGGTTGGGGCCCGGCCGGACCGCCATCCGGGCCACGACCTTGCGTTCGTAGACGATCGTGAACAGGGTCAGCAGCAGCAGGATGACGAAGACGGCGACCAGCTTGATCAGCGTGATCCACCAGATGTCGTCCTCGAACGTCTGCAGCGACGGGTCCTGCGCGGCCGCGAGAATTCTCATCAGTTAGCCCCTTGAGCGAGGATCGGCCCCGGCTGCACGGCGGTCAGCCGGACGACGGCCCCCGACGTGACCCCGAGACTGCGCCGCAGCGTCGAGCCCGGCGAGTTCGTCGGCAGCCACACCACACCCGGGGGCAGCTCCGTGATCTCGACCGGCAGGGTGATCGCGCCACGCTCGGTGCCGGCCGTGACGGCGTCGCCGTCGGCCACCCCGAGCGACTCGGCGAGCGCCTTGCCGATCCGCACCACCACCGGCCGGGCGGTGCCAGCCAGCACCTCGTCGCCGTCGAGCAGCGAACCGAGGTCGATCAGGTGGTGCCACGAGGCGAGCACCGCCTCGTCGCGGCCCGGCTTCAGCGGGCTGCCCGCCGGCACCGTGGGCAGCGCCGGACGCGCCGACCGGCTGGCCGGCATCGCACCCAGCTCGCGGCGGATCGTGCCGACGTCACCGGTGCCGATGGACACGTCCAGCAGCGCGGCGATGGCCTCGAGCACCCGGCCGTCGGTCATCGCGCCGGTCGCCAGGACGGTCTCGAAGGTGCGCAGGCGCCCCTCCCAGTCCATGAACGTGCCGGGCTTCTCGGCGGCCGGTGCGATCGGCAGCACCACGTCGGCGCGCCGGGTCACGGCGCTCTGCCGCAGCTCGACGCTGACCAGGAACGGCACCGCGTCCAGGGCCTGCTCGGCGAGGCGCGGGTCGGCGAGATCGGCCGGGTCGACGCCGGCGACCAGCAGGCCACCGAGCGAACCGTCCGCCGCCGACGCGACGATCGCGTCGGTGTCGCGGCCCACCGTGGCGGGCAGCGCGCCGGGTGCGAGATCCCACGCGTTCGTGAGCTCCGCGCGGGCGCTCTCGTCGGTGACGAGGCGGCCGCCGGGCAGCAGGTTGGGCAGGCAGCCCGCGTCGACAGCACCACGGTCCCCCGCACGACGCGGCACCCAGGCGAGCCGGGCGCCGGTCGTCGCCGCCAGCGCCGCCGCGGCGGAGAGCCCACCGGGTACGCTCGCCAGCCGCTCGCCGACGATCAGCAGCGCGCCGGGCTCGGCGAGGGCCGCGGCGACCGTACCGTCGCTGGTCAGCAGCCCGGCCTCGGCGCCGGGCACCGCGGTGACCAGCGTCGCGCCGAGCTTCTCGAAGCCCCGGCTCAGGAACGGCGCGACGGCCGTGACCTTGAGCTTCTTCTTCCCGTGGGCCTTGCGCAGGCGCAGGAAGAGGATCGGGCACTCCTCCTCGGGCTCGAGCCCGACGATGACCGCCGCCGGAGCGTTCTCGACATCGTCGTACGTGACGTCGGTGACCCCGGCGACCGAGGCGGCCAGGAAGTCGGTCTCCTCCGCCGACAGCGGCCGGGCCCGGAAGTCGATGTCGTTCGTGCCGAGGGCGACCCGGGCGAACTTCGCGTACGCGTAGGCGTCCTCGACCGTCAGCCGGCCGCCGGTGAGCACGCCGACACCCTTGCCCTTGGCCGCCGCCAGCCCCTCGGCCGCGGCGAGCAGCGCCTCGGACCAGGAGGCCTCCCGCAGCTGACCGGTGTCCGCGTCGCGCACGAGCGGGGTGGTGATGCGGTCGTAGGCGGTGGCGTACCGGAAACCCCACCGGCCCTTGTCGCAGTTCCACTCCTCGTTGACCGCCGCGTCGTCACCGGCCAGCCGGCGCAGCACCTTGCCGCGGCGGTGGTCGGCGCGCATCGAGCAGCCGGCCGAGCAGTGCTCACACGCCGTCGGGCTGGAGACCAGGTCGAACGGGCGGGCCCGGAACCGGTACTGCTCGCCGGTGAGCGCGCCCACCGGACAGATCTGGATCGTGTTGCCGGAGAAGTACGAGTCGAACGGGACGTCCCCCTCGCCCTCCCCGACCTGGCCGTCGCCGGTGCCGTCACCGCCGAAGAAGTCGTCGCGGTAGACGTTGATCTGCTCGCCCGAGGAGCGGTCCATCAGGTCGATGAACTTGTCCCCGGCGATCTCCTCGGAGAACCGGGTGCAGCGCTGGCAGAGGATGCAGCGTTCCCGGTCGAGCAGCACCTGGCTGGAGATGTGGATCGGCTTCTCGTACTCGCGCTTCTTCTCGTGGAACCGCGACTCCGGCCGGCCGCTGCTCATCGCCTGGTTCTGCAGCGGGCACTCGCCGCCCTTGTCACAGGTCGGGCAGTCGAGCGGGTGGTTGGCCAGCAGCAACTCCATGACGCCGCCCTGGGCCTTGGCGGCCACCGGCGAGCTGAGCTGCGTCTTGACCACCATGCCCTCGGCGACCGTCTGGGTGCAGGAGGCGACCGGCTTGCGCTGGCCCTCGACCTCGACGAGGCACTGGCGGCACGCGCCGGCCGGGGCCAGCAGCGGGTGGTCGCAGAACCGCGGGATCGCGGTGCCCATCCGCTCGGCGACCCGGATGACCAGCTCGCCCTTGGCGGCGGTCACCTCCACGCCGTCGATGGTCAGGGTGACGGTGTCGGTCTTCTTGGCGACGTCGGTCATCAGTGCGCTCCTACCAAGGTCTTCGCCGACAGCCGCGGGGCTGTCCGGCCCTCGATGTAGCCGAGGTAGTCGTCCCGGAAGAACTTCAGCGTGGACATGACCGGGGTGGCGGCACCGTCGCCCAGGCCGCAGAACGAACGCCCGAAGACGTTGTCCGCGGTGTCCTGCAGGGTGTCCAGGTCCTGGAGCGTGCCCTCGCCGGAGAGGATCCGCCGGTAGGTCCGCACCATCCAGTAGTTGCCCTCACGGCACGGGGTGCACTTGCCGCAGGACTCGTGGTGGTAGAACTCCAGCCAGCGCCAGGTCGCGTACACCGGGCAGTCCTGGTCGGAGAAGATCTGCATCGCGGTGGTGCCGAGGATCGAGCCGGCCGCGGCCACCCCCTCGAAGTCCATCGCGGTGTCGATGTGCTCAGCCGTCAGCAGCGGGGTGGACGAGCCACCCGGCGTCCAGAACTTGAGGTTGTGACCGTCCTGCATACCGCCCGCGAGCTCGATCAGCTCCCGCAGCGTGATGCCGAGGCCGCACTCGTACTGTCCGGGGTTCTTGACCCGGCCGGAGAGCGAGTAGATCATCGGGCCGGCCGACTTCTCGGTGCCCATGCTCTTCCACCAGGCCGCGCCGCCCAGCACGATGTACGGCACGGACGCGATGGTGCCGACGTTGTTGACCACCGTCGGGCCCGCGTACAGGCCGGCGATCGCCGGGAACGGCGGCCGCAGCCGGGGCTGGCCGCGGAAGCCTTCCAGCGAGTCGAGCAGCGCCGTCTCCTCGCCGCAGATGTACGCGCCGGCACCGCTGTGCACGACCAGGTCCAGGTCGAACCCGGAGCCGAGGATGTTCTCGCCGAGATAACCCTTGGCGTACGCCTCGTCGACCGCGTTGCGTAGCCGGCGGGCCGCGTGCACCGCCTCGCCACGGATGTAGATGAACGCCCGGCTGGCCCGGATCGCGTACGCGGCGATGATCGCGCCCTCGACCAGCGAGTGCGGGTCGTACGTCATCAGCGGGACGTCCTTGCAGGTGCCGGGCTCGCCCTCGTCGGCGTTGATGACGAGGTAGTGCGGCTTGCCGTCACCCTGCGGGATGAAGCCCCACTTGAGGCCGGTGGGGAACCCGGCCCCGCCCCGGCCGCGCAGGCCGGAGTCCTTCAGGAGCTGGATCAGATCGTCCGGGTGAACCTGGAGCGCCTTCTTCGCGGCCAGATAGCCGTCCAGCCGCTCGTACGTGTCGATCTTCCAGGCGTCCGGCGAGAGCCAGCGCTTGGTGAGGACCGGGGTCAGTTTCTGGAGAACCTCATGCCGGGGCTGAGTCATTTCGTCTCCTCGTTGCCACTGTGGCCGGGGTTTTCCTGCTTGACCCCCGCCGCCTCGGCCGGGTTCTCGGGAGCCGCACCGCTCTCCGGGAGCCCGGTGCCGGCCGCACCCTTGGCGGGCGTGTCCGCGTTCGGGTTGCGCGCCTCGGCCGTACGGACCTGCGGGTCCTTGTCGTCGCCGGCCTTGACGGTCTCACCGGCCCGGCGCTGCCCGACAACCTGCTCGGCGCGGCCGACGACCTGCTCGGCCTTGCCCGCCACGGTGGAGGCAGCTGCTTTGACCGCGTCCGCGGCCTTGTGGACGATGCCCACCTTCTCGGCGGGCTTCGCCCCACCCCGCGCGCCGGGGCGGGCCGGGTCCTTGATGGCCTTGGCCGACTCGTCGCGGGCCGGCTTCGTGGTCGGGATCGGGGTGTCGAGGTTGAAGTCGGCCACCGCGACCCCGTGTTCCTGCGCGAGGCTCACGCCGCGCAGCGACGGGGCACCGGCCGCACCGTCGGCGACCGCACCCGCGCGGGGATCGGCGAACCCGGCGAGCTGGACCTGCATCTCCTTGAGCGTGCAGATCCGCGCGCCGCGGGCGGACACCGGACGTTCGCCCTTGCGCAGGCTCTCGGCCAGGGCGACCGCGGCGTCCGGGGTGGCCTGGTCGATCGCGTAGTCGTAGTTGACCGTCACGACCGGCGCGTAGTCACAGGCCGCGAGGCACTCGGCGTGCTCCAGCGTGATGCTGCCGTCCGCCGTGGTCTCGTCGTGGCCGACGCCGAGGTGCTCGACGAGGCCGTCGTAGACGTCCTGGCCACCCAGCACGTTGCACAGCGTGTTGGTGCAGACGCTGATCAGGTAGTCACCGGTCGGCCGTCGTTTGTACATGGTGTAGAACGTCGCCACCGCGCCGACCTGGGCCTTGTTGATGCCCAGGATCTCGGCGCAGAACGCGACACCGGAAGGGCTGACGAAGCCCTCCTCGGTCTGGACGAGGTGCAGCAGCGGGAGCAGCGCGGAACGCTCGCGGCCCGCGGGGTAGCGGTCCAGGATCTCGAGCGCCTGTGTCAGCAGTTTGCCCGCGAGCGGCGCGGCAGCCGGGGAGAATTCCACTGTGGTTCCGGACATCTAACGGTCACACCCACCCATCACGGGGTCCAGGGAAGCGCCGCCGGCGATGACGTCGGCCAGCAGCGCGCCTTCGGCCATCGCGGGGATGGCCTGGAGGTTCACGAAGCTCGGATCACGCAGGTGCACGCGGTAGGGATGCGTGCCACCGTCGGAGACCGCGTGCACGCCGAGCTCGCCGCGCGGGTGCTCGATGCCGACGTAAACCTGGCCCGCGGGGACCCGGAAACCCTCGGTCACGAGCTTGAAGTGGTGGATCAGCGACTCCATCGACTGACCCATGATCTTGGCGACGTGCTCGAGCGAGTTGCCCATGCCGTCGACCCCGATGGCCAGCTGGGCCGGCCACGCGATCTTCTTGTCGGCGATCATGATCGGGCCCGGCTTGAGCTTGTCCAGCGCCTGCTCGACGAGCTTCAGCGACTCCCGGATCTCCGCCATCCGGACCAGGTAACGGCCCCAGACGTCGGCGGTCTGCGCGGTCGGCACGTCGAACTCGTAGTTCTCGTACCCGCTGTAGGGCATCGTCTTGCGCAGGTCCCAGGCCAGGCCGGAGGCGCGCAGCACCGGTCCGGTCACGCCCAGCGAGAGGCAGCCGGTCACGTCGAGCACGCCGACGCCCTGGGTCCGCTCCTGCCAGATGATCTGGCCGGAGAGCATCGCCTCGTACTCCTTGAGCTTCTTCGGCATGTAGACGAGGAAGTCGCGGATCTTGTTGATCGCCGACTGCGGCACGTCCTGCGCGACCCCGCCGGGACGGATGTACGCGTGGTTCATCCGCAGGCCGGTGGTGTCCTCGAAGATGTCGAGGATGTACTCACGCTCGCGGAAGCCGTACAGCATCATCGAGATCGCGCCGAGCTCCATGCCCGTGGTGGCGATCCAGACCAGGTGCGACGAGATCCGGTTGAGCTCCATGAAGAGCAGCCGGATCGTCTTGGCCCGCTCGGTGATCTGCTCCTCGACGCCGAGCAGCTTCTCGACCGCGAAGCAGTAGGCCGCCTCGTTGAAGATCGGCGCGAGGTAGTCGGCGCGGGTCACGAACGTCGTGCCCTGGGTCCAGTTGCGGTATTCGAGGTTCTTCTCGATACCGGTGTGCAGGTAGCCGACGACCGGACGGGCCTCGGTGACCGTCTCGCCCTCGAGTTCCAGCACGAGCCGCAGCACGCCGTGCGTCGACGGGTGCTGCGGGCCCATGTTGACGACGATCTTCTCGTTGCTGAGCGGATCGATGCTGCCGGTGACCGTGTCCCAGTCACCGCCGGTGACGGTGAAGACCCGGCCCTCGGTGGTCTCGCGTTCGGTTGCGTATCCGGAAGATGTCACTGGTAGACCCTCCGCTGGTCGGGAGGCGGAATCACGGCACCCTTGTACTCGACGGGCACGCCGCCGAGCGGGTAGTCCTTGCGCTGCGGGTGGCCGTCCCAGTCGTCCGGCATGAGGATCCGGGTGAGGTTGGGGTGGCCGGTGAAGACGATCCCGAACATGTCGTACGCCTCCCGTTCCTGCCAGTCGGCGGTCGGGTAGACCTGGGTCACGCTCGGGACCTCGGTGCCGAGCGCCACCGCCACCTCGAGGCGGACCCGGCGGCGGTAGGTCATCGACATCAGGTGGTAGACGACGTGCAGCCGGCGGGAGTCGGAGTTGAGGTAATCCGCACCCGAGACCGACGAGCACAGCTCGAAGCGCAGCGACTCGTCGTCGCGCATGATCCGGGCGACCTCGGCGATCTTCTCCGGCGCGATGTGCAGGGTCAGCTCGCCGCGGTCCACGACGACCCGCTCGACCGCGTCGGCGAAGGCGGGGTAGGCCTCCTCCAGCGCGTCGTACACCTCGTCGAAGTAGCCGCCGAACGGCCGCGGGCTGTCGGCGACGGCCGGCCGCCGGCGGACCAGGCCGCCGAAGCCGGAGACGTCACCGGTGCCGTGGATGCCGAACATGCCCTTGTCGGGGCTGGCCGGGGTCTGTGCCGGGGCGCCGATCTCGGCGCCCTCCGGTTCGATGCTCACTTGCCACCCTCCCGCAGATGCGGCTGCAGCTTCATCCAGTTCTCGATGCGCAGCTGCTCCTCGCGGCCTTCCTTGACCGCCTGCGTCCACTCGAGCCGGCGGACCTTGTCCTCGCGGTACGACGAGGGCATCGCCCCCGGGGCCACGATCGGCACGTCACCACGCTCGACGCGGGCCGCCAGCATCTTGCGGCCGTTCGGGCCGAGCGGCGTGGCCATGACCTTCTCGCGCATCTTGAGGATCGCGTCGATCAGCATCTCGGGCCGCGGCGGGCAGCCGGGCAGGTAGATGTCGACCGGGACGATGTGGTCGACGCCCTGCACGATCGCGTAGTTGTTGAACATGCCGCCCGACGAGGCGCAGACGCCCATCGAGATGACCGAGCGCGGCTCCGGCATCTGGTCGTAGATCTGGCGCACGACCGGGGCCATCTTCTGGCTGACCCGCCCGGCGACGATCATCAGGTCGGCCTGGCGGGGCGAGGCGCGGAACACCTCCATGCCCCAGCGCCCGAGGTCGTAGTGCGGGCCGCCGGCGGCCATCATCTCGATGGCGCAGCAGGCCAGGCCGAACGTCGCTCCCCAGAACGACGATTTACGGGCCCAGTTCGACAGTTTCTCCACAGAGGTCAGCAGGATGCCGCTGGGGAGCTTCTCTTCGATTCCCATGGGTCAGGCCTCAGTCCCAGTTGAGTCCACCGCGCCGCCACACATACGTGTAGGCGATGAACACGGTGACGATGAAGAGGACCATCTCGACGAACCCGAACAGACCGAGCGCCTCGAAGCTCACGGCCCACGGGTAAAGGAAGATCGTCTCGATGTCGAAGATGATGAAGAGCATCGCGGTCAGATAGAACTTGACCGGAAAACGCCCGCCGCCGATCGGTTGCGGGGCCGGCTCGATGCCGCATTCGTACGCCTCGAGCTTGGCCCGGTTGTAACGCTTCGGGCCGACGATCGGGGCGATCGACACCGAGAAGAGTGCGAAGAGAGCGCCGAGCACAAGCAGCCCGACGATCGGTACGTAGGGATTGAGCGTCATGCCGTCTCCTGCTCGACTGTTAGCCGCTTCACACTATTTGTGCGCTTTTGCCCGTTGTCGACCGGGGTGCCCGAATTGCTTACACCGCCGGCGCCGCTTTGGTGAGCGCATTGATGACCCGGTCCATGGCGTCGCCTTCCCGGGGGTCCGTGAGGTTCGCGAGCAGCTTCAGCACGAAGCGCATCAGCGTCGGGTGCGGCATGCCGTGCTTCGTGGCCAGCCGCATGATCTGCGGGTTCCCGATCAGCTTCACGAAGATCCCGCCGACCCGGTAATAGCCGCCGAAGCGCGCCTTCAGCTCGGCCGGATAGGCGTGCAGAGCGCGCTCACGGTCGGGACCCGCGGCCCGGGCGAGCGCCTGCACGGCGACCTCCGCGGCCAGCTCGCCGGACTCCATGGCGTACGCGATGCCCTCGCCGTTCATCGGGTTGACCATGCCGCCCGAGTCGCCGACCAGCAGCATCCCGCGGGTGTAGTGCGGAACCCGGTTGAAGCCCATCGGCAGGGCGGCACCCAGGATCGGCCCCTCGGCGTTCGTCTCGTCCCGCATCCCCCAGTCCTCGGGGGTGGTCGCGAGCCAGTCGGTGAGCAGCGCCCGGTAGTTCGTCTTGCCGAACGCGCTCGACGAATTGAGGATGCCGAGCCCGACGTTGACCCGGCCGTCACCGAGACCGAAGATCCAGCCGTATCCGGGCAGCAGCCGCTCGGGATCCGACGCGCTGCGCAGCTCCAGCCACGACTCGAGGTAGTTGTCGCCGTCCCAGCCGGGCGAGTGGTAGTAACGCCGGACCGCCACACCCAGCGGACGATCGTCGCGCTTGGCGAGACCCATCGCGAGCGGAAGCTTGCCGGACACGCCGTCCGCCGCGACCACCAGGAGCGCCCGATACTGAACGGGTTCCTTGTCCGGTCCGACCCTGGCCTCGACCCCGATGGCCCGCCCGTCGGCGTCCAGCACCGGGCCGGTGACGTTCACGCCGGTCTTCAGCAGCGCACCGGCCTCGACCGCGCGCCTGGCCAGCATGTCGTCGAAATCAAGCCGGGTGCGCACCAGGCCGTAGTTCGGGAAGGTCGCGAGATCGGGCCAGTCCAGCTCGAGCCGGACCCCGCCACCGATCACCCGCAGACCGCGGTTGTGCAGCCAGCCGGCCTTCTCAGACGTGTCGACGCCCATCCGGACCAACTGACGGACGGCCCTCGGAGTGAGGCCGTCGCCACATACCTTCTCCCTGGGAAATTCTGTTTTTTCAAGGAGAAGTACTCTCAACCCGTGCCTGGCCATGTGGTAGGCCGCAGCGGATCCACCCGGCCCGGCACCGACCACGATGACGTCCGCCTCGTCGGCGACGATCTCGTTCACGGTCCACCTCCGTATCGCGTGGGCTAGCGAAGCAGTCGCTGATGGAACAGTCGCTAGTGAAACAGTTCACAAGCTAGCCCAGTTCGGAGTCTAGAACCGACATCGAGGCGGATCAGGGTTAGGGCGACCTAACTGTTTCGCGCTGATGAAATGCCCGCAATGCGAGGATCACTCTCCGTGCGTGGCGAGCGTTCTGCTGACTGCCCGTACGTAATCGCGGAACTTGCCCTCAGTCGCCTTGTCCAGCGACTCGATCAACTCATCCAACAACAGCTGCGCATACGCAGGGTTGTCAACCGCGACTCTGCGTAGAAGATCAGCAAGCTTCAGAGCCCGCCGCTCCCCCTCATCACGGTCGTCGATCGGAACATCGATGTCGGCGTCGTCGACAAGCAGGTCGGTTGTCGTCATGCATCGATCTAACACCCGAATCAACCACTAAACGGGCGAAACCTCGTTTTAATCCCTTAGTGGCGTGACACGGACCTTGCACCCCTGAACGGGCACAGCAGCCCCTCAACCACGTCGAGCAACCCCAACGCGGCACCCAGCCACCAAAAACTCTCCGGCCGCCACCCAGCCCCCGGCCGCTCCCAAACCCATGGCCGCGCTTAACCCCATGGCCCCGCCCAACCTCGTGACTACGCCCAATCCCCTAGCGCGCCCAGCCATTCGGCCGCCGCACAGCCCTTTAGCCGCCGCATAGCCATTTGGCCGCCGCCCAGCCTCCTGGTCGCTGACCGGCCTCTTGGCCACGCTCCGCCCTTCGGCCGCCGCCAGCTCCCGGCCGCATGCAGCCTCCGGACCACACTCAGCCCTTTGGCAGCCGCGCCGCTCCCTTCCGGGCGGCTGGATGGATGCAGCCGGGAGCTGGGCCGCGGTCGAGTGCTGATCGTCGGCTGAAGGTTGAGCGCCCGCAGGGGGCTGTGTGCGACCGGGATGTCGAGCGCGGAAGGCTGAACGCCCGGCCGAGGGTTGATCGCGGCTGAAAGCGAACTCGACCAAGACGCTGAGCGCGACCAGAGCGCGCTCGGGGGCGAGCGACAGCCGAGATCTGAGCGACGGCTGACGGCGGAGCGCCCGACAAGGGCTGTACGCGACCAGGGCTGAGCGGCGGGCTAATCGCGGAGCGTCCGGCCGGGGATCGAACCCGGCTTCAGGGCGAGCGCGGCCACAGGGCAAGCGCGGCCACAGGGCAAGCGCGGCCACAGGGCAAGCGCGACCACAGGGCAAGCGCGACCACAGGGCAAGCGCGACCACAGGGCAAGCGCGACTTCAGGCTGCGCTGCTTCAGGCCGCGCGCGGCGAGGAAGCCGGGCGGGGCTGGGTTGGGTGCGGCCGGGAACTGGGCGCAACCAGAGGCTGATCGCCGGCTGAAGTCTGATCGCCCACCGGCGCCGATCAGCCTTCAGCCGCCGCCGAGCCGGGGTGGCCGATGCTCAGCCCTGCGGCTGCCCTCAAGCCCCTCGGTCACGCCAAGCCCGACGGTCACGCCCAGCTCTTGGTCGCGACCAGCATCCGCCGCGCCCAGCAGCTGTTCGCGCCCAGCGCTTGGTCACGCCCAACCCTCGACCACGCACAGCCCTCGGCCGCGCTCAGTTCTCGGCCGCGCTCAGTTCTCGGCCGCGCTCAGTTCTCGGCCGCGCTCAGTTCTCGGCCGCGCTCAGATCTCGGCCGCGCTCAGATCTCGGCCGCGCTCAGATCTCGGCCGCGCTCAGATCTCGGCCGCGCTCAGATCTCGGCCGCGCTCAGTTCTTGGTTGCTCGGTGCAGGGCGACGACTCCGCCGGTCAGATTGCGCCAGCCGACCCGGCTCCATGGGCCGGCGGCGGTGATGCGGGCGGCCAGCGCCTCCTGATTCGGCCAGGCGCGGATCGACTCGGCCAGGTAGACGTATGCGTCGGGGTTGCTTGAGACGGTGCGGGCCACCGCCGGGAGGCTGCGCATGAGGTAGGAGAGGTAGACCGTACGGAATGCGAAGTTTGTCGGGCTGCTGAACTCGCACACCACCAAGCGCCCGCCCGGCCGGACCACCCGGGCCAGCTCGCGCAGCGCGGCCTCGGTGTCGACGACGTTGCGCAGGGCGAAGGAGATCGTCACCGCGTCGAAAGCCTCGTCGGCGAACGGGAGCTTGAGCGCGTCCCCAGCCACCAGCGGTACGGTTCGCCCGTCGCCCCGGCCGGCCCGCAGCATGCCGGTGGAGATGTCGGCGCCGACCGCGTAGGCGCCCGAGCGGCCGAGTTCCTCGGTTGACACCCCGGTGCCGGCCCCGACGTCCAGCACCCGCTCGCCCGGTCGCAGGCCCAGTGCCGCCCGGGTCGATCGCCGCCAGCCGCGGTCCTGGCCGAGGGAGATGACGGTGTTCGTCAGGTCATACCGCTGGGCCACGCCGTCGAACATCTCGGCGACCTCGTGCGGTTGCTTGTCCAGGTCTGCGCGCGTCACGCCATGAATAGTGCCACCCGGCACATACAGAACGGGCGGGATGGTGACCCATCCCGCCCGTTCCTTGCTGCGTTATATATACGACCGCCATCGGTCGGGTCCGAACCCGCCCCGCCGGCGGTCACTATGCCTCGGCGACGCTTCAAGTGCTGCTTGTTACCAGGGCAACGTAACCAGCGTGAACGCCCTGTACCAGGGACACGCACACGTCGTTACCCAGGAGCAACCAGCCCCTCCCCGGACCGACGACCACCACCTGGCCGATCGGCCAGCCGGTACGGTCGTACGGACCAGCGGGGCCCCTACGAAGCGTCGACCAGGGGAAGGTTCTTGCGTCCGCCGTTCGGCATCGCGATCGACGAGTAGTGCGACATGACCCGCTCGTCGGTGGGGTCGTCCGCCGCGGTGCGGTGCACGGCCAGGTGGCGGTAGAGCGTGTCGCGCTGGGCCGGGATGCGGTCGGCGGTGCGGATCATCGAGATCAGCTCGACGAGGTTCGACTTGTGCCGGGCGCCGGCGGAGGAGATCACGTTCTCCTCGAGCATGATCGAGCCGAGATCGTCCACGCCCATGTGCAGCGACAACTGGCCGACGTCCTTGCCCGTGGTCAGCCACGAGGACTGCAGGTGCGCGACGTTGTCGAAGAACAGCCGGGACACCGAGACGAACCGCAGGTATTCGATCCGCGTCGCCTGGGTCCGGCCCTTGAGGTGGTTGTTCTCCGGCTGGTAGGTCCACGGGATGAAGGACCGGAACCCGCCCTTGCCGGTGTCCGCCTCGACCGGCGAGTCGACGTAGCCGTTCGCCACCGCGAGGTCCTGCACGTCGCGGATCATCCGGATGTGCTCGATCCGCTCGGCGTTGGTCTCGCCGGTGCCCATCATCATGGTGGCGGTGCTGCTCAGGCCGTTGCGGTGGGCCACGGCCATGACCTCGAGCCAGCGCGCGCCGGATTCCTTGAGCGGGGCGATCGCCTGACGCGGGCGCTCGGGGAGCATCTCCGCGCCGGCTCCCGCGATCGAGTCCAGCCCGGCCGCCTTGATCCGCACGATCGCCTCCTCGATGGAGACGCCGGAGACCTTGGCCATGTGCAGGATCTCGCTGGGCCCGATCGAGTGGATCACGAGCTGCGGGAACGCCTCTTTGACCGACGAGAACAGGGTCTCGTAGTACTCCACGCCGTAATCGGGGTGGTGCCCGCCCTGCAGCATGACCTGGGTGGCGCCGAGGTCGAGGGCCTCGCCGCACCGCTGGAGGATCTCCTCCATGGGGTGCGACCAGCCCTCTTTGTGCTTCGGGGCGCGGTAGAACGCACAGAACTTGCACGCCGTGACACACACGTTCGTGTAGTTGATGTTGCGATCGATCAGATAGGTGACGATGCCGTCCGGATAACGCCGTCGCCGTACGGCGTCAGCGGCCTCACCCAGCCCGTGGAAGGGCGCGTCGGTGTAGAGCAGCAGCGCCTCCTCGGGCGTGATCCGCCCGCCGTCGGCCGCACGCTGCAGAATGCTGTCGATCTCCGCGTTCACCGTCACACCCGGAAGCCTACGTCTCATCCCCGCCAACGGTCAGCGGCGCGGGTCACTGCCCTGCGCTCGCCCGGCCCGCAAAGATACGCAAGAGGGGTCACCCGGCAGCGGGGCGTACGGGCCGGCCGCCCACGAAGTCGTTAACCTCGACGGATCGAGCGGGAACGGGGTCGCGGGTGCTGGTCGTACAGGGCGGGTGGAGCGCGGGGAGATCCGCACCGGGACGGCTGGTCCTCTGGGCGGAGGATCCTGACCTGCCCCGCACCACGACCTCCCGCGCCCAGCGCCGCCCGCACCCCTTCGCCACCACCGCCCCCACCCTGGCCCTCGCCCTGGGCAACTCCGCCGGAGCCGGAGCCGTGGAGTCCGTTCTCTCCCTGCGGCTGCCCGGCACCACCAAGGGCCCGGTGCCGTCCCCCGAAGCCGGTGGTGAGGCGCCGGCCCGCGGGCTGAAGCTCATCGCCTGGGACACCCCCGTCCTGCTGCTGCCCGGTGACCAGGCCCTCACGGCGCTGGCCACCCTCGCCGATCCGGACGCGGACGCCGACGCGGCCTGGGTGCCGGCCGCTTCCCTGCGCTACCTCTCGCTGCTCGCCGGCTGGGCGTTCGACCTGGCCGGACGGGGTCGCATGTTGCCGCAGCTGGTCACCGAGGCGGGCGTGCCGACCGGGCGCTGGCGGCCGGTGCTGACCGGTGCCGACGCCGGGATGTTCCGGGAGTTCGCCACCGCCCTGCCGCCGGTCTGCCGGGCTTTCGAGCCGGACAGCGACCGCGGCACCACGCTGCGGGACGCGCTCGACGCCCTGGTCGACTCGGCGGCCCGGGCGGTGCTGCCGGAGCGGCTGCTGAAGGGGGCCCGGCCGGGCACTCGGGGCGAGCTCGCCGATCGGTGGGTGTCCGCGCTGACCGCCGACGATCCGGCCCTGCCCGGGGCGAAGCCGGCCGAGGTCGCGGAGCTGAGCGGGTCGCTCGACGCGTGGTTGCGGGCGGCGCACGACGCGAACGGGCCGGTCCGGCTCAGTTTCCGGCTGGTGGAGCCCGAGCCGGAGGAGGACAGCTGGGGGCTGGGGTTCGCCCTGCAGTCGGCCGATGATCCCAGCCTCTATCTGCGCGCCGAGGATCTGTGGACCGGTGCTCAGCTGCCCGGCCTCGCCGCCCGGTCCGACGAGACGCTGCTCGCCGGGCTCGGCCGGGCGTTCCGGCTCTTCCCCGGTCTGCACTCGGCCCTGCTGGAGGCCGAGCCCGCGGGCATGGAGCTGAGCACGGCCGAGGCGCACGGTTTCCTGCAGCAGACGGCACCGTTGTTGCAGGCCGCGGGGTTCGGGGTGCAACTGCCGACATGGGCCGGGCGCAAGGCGGTCGGGCTCAAGCTGACCACCCGCACCAAGAGCAGTACGCCGTCGGGCAAGGCCGCCGCCGATTCCGGGTTCGGGCTGGAGGAGCTCGTCGCGTTCCGGCTCGACCTGGTCATCGGCGATGCCACGGTCAGCGCCGAGGAGCTGGCCGAGCTGGCCCGGCTCAAGGTGCCGCTGGTCCGGGTCCGTGGTCAGTGGGTCGAGCTCGACGACCGGCAGCTGCAGGCCGCGCTGCGGGCGGTCGGGCGCCGCCGCGAGGGTGAACTGACCGTCGGCGAGGTGCTGCAGCAGGTCGCCGACGGTGGCGAGGAGGATCTGCCGCTGGTCGAGGTCGACGCGGACGGCCGGCTCGGCGATCTGCTGTCCGGGGACGCGGACCAGCGACTCGAGCCCCTGGCCACGCCGGCCGGGTTCCGGGGCGTGCTCCGGCCGTACCAGCAGAGGGGTTTGTCCTGGCTGCACTTCCTGGCGCAGCTCGGCCTGGGCGGGGTGCTGGCCGACGACATGGGTCTGGGGAAGACCGCGCAGACGTTGTCGCTGCTGCTGACCGAGCGCGACGACGGCCGGCAGCCGGCTCCGACGCTGCTCATCTGCCCGATGTCGCTGGTCAGCAACTGGCAGAAGGAGGCGGCCCGGTTCGCGCCGTCGCTGCGCGTCACCGTGCATCACGGCGGCACCCGCAAGCGGGCCGAGGAGTTCCGGGAGACCGTCGCGGAGTCCGATGTGGTCATCACGACATACGGCACCGCGCTGCGCGACCTGATCGCCCTGCGCGAGGTCGCCTGGGGGCGCGTCGTCTGCGACGAGGCCCAGGCGATCAAGAACAGCGGCACCCGCCAGGCCCAGGCGGTCCGGTCCATCCCCGCACGGACCCGGCTGGCACTGACGGGTACGCCCGTCGAGAACCACCTCGCCGAGCTCTGGTCCATCATGGAGTTCGCGAATCCCGGGCTGCTCGGGCCCGCGAAACGGTTCCGCAAGAGATTCCAGGAGCCGATCGAGGTGCGCGGTGACGCCGACGCGACCGCGGCCCTCAAACGGGCCACCGGCCCGTTCGTCCTGCGCCGCCTCAAAACCGACAAGTCGATCATCTCCGACCTCCCGGAGAAGAACGAGATGAAGGTGTGGTGCTCGCTGACCGCGGAGCAGGCGACGTTGTACCAGGCCGTGGTCGAGGACATGATGGCCACGATCGAGAGCACCGAGGGCATCCAGCGCCGGGGCAACGTGATCGCGGCGATGACCAAGCTCAAGCAGGTCTGCAACCACCCGGCCCACCTGCTCAAGGACGGCTCCCGGCTGCCGGCCCGCTCGGGCAAGCTGGCCCGGCTCGAGGAGCTGACCGAGGAGATCGTCGCGGACGGCGACAAGGCGCTGATCTTCACGCAGTACTCCGAGTTCGGCACGATGCTGCAGCCCTATCTGGCCGCCCACCTCGACCGGCCGGTGCTCTGGCTGCACGGTGGGCTCACCAAGGCGAAGCGGGACGAGCTGGTCGACCGCTTCCAGAACGACACCGAGCCCATGCTGTTCCTGCTCTCGCTGAAGGCCGCCGGCACCGGCCTCAACCTCACCGCCGCCAACCACGTCATCCACGTCGACCGCTGGTGGAACCCCGCGGTCGAGGACCAGGCCACCGACCGCGCGTTCCGCATCGGCCAGTCCCGCAACGTGCAGGTCCGCAAGTTCATCTGCACGGGCACCCTCGAGGAGAAGATCGACGCCATGATCGAGCGGAAGAAGGCGCTGGCGTCGTCCGTGGTCGGCACCGGCGAGGACTGGGTGACCGGCCTCGACACCGCCCAGCTGCGCGACCTGTTCGCGCTCGACCCGGCGGCGGTGCGCTGACATGCCGGTCGACCCCGACGGACGCTGGTTCGACAGCACCGGCCCGATCCGCGTCGACGGTGGCATCGCGGTCCGCTCCCAGCGCGGCAAGATCGGTTCCCAGTGGTGGTCCCGGCGCTTCGTCGACCTCCTCGAACAGATCTGCCAGCCGGGCCGCCTGGGCCGCGGCCGCGCGTACGCCCGCAAGGGTCAGGTGCTCGACTTCGAGATGGTCCCGGGCCTGGTGACCGGCCGCGTCCAGGGTTCCCGCCCGGATCCGTACGTGGTCACCCTGACCATCCCGGCGTACGACGAAGCACAGTGGACGCGTGTCCTGGCCGCGCTGAGCTCACGGGCCCTGTACCGGGCGGCACTCCTGGCCGGCGAGATGCCCCACGAGATCATCGACGTCTTCGACGAGCTCGGCCTGCCGCTGTTCCCGTCCACCATGGACATGCGCTGCACCTGCCCGGACTGGGGCGTACCGTGCAAACACGCGTCGGCGGTGCTCTATGTCCTGGCCGAGGCGTTCGACGACGACCCGTTCCTGGTGCTGGCCTGGCGGGGCCGCGTCCGTGACGACATCCTGTCCGCCCTGCGCGGCCTCCCCGAGCCCACCGAGGTGCCGGACCCGCTGGCGGTTGACGACGAACCCCTCGACGCCCGCCTCTCCGACTTCTACACCCCATCGATCTCGCTCAGCCGCCTCCGCGAACGCCCGGCCCGTACGACCACGCCGCCGGAGCTCCTGCTGCGAGCCCTCGACCCTCCCCCGGTCCGGGTCCGGCACATCCCCCTGGTGGACCTCCTCCGCCCGGCCTACCGCGACCTGGTCGAGAACGACCCCACCCCCTGACCCACCGCGCGCTCCGGCCGGCGTCATTTATATAGGTTGTTATCTATTGACATGGCGAGTTCATCATTTGATGCTGTGAGAGCGCTCTCCGGCTAGCTCACCAGCCCCGGTGAACGCACCGACGCACCATCCCCAAGCCCTCGCCGCGGTCGAGCCGGGCCGTCGCGAAGCGCTGTGCGCCGCCCGTCGCCCCTTCGTCCCCCGAGGAGTTCCAGTGCGCGCTCCAAGAAGACTCCTGCACGCCCTCGCCGCCCTGGCCATGTCCGTCCCCGTCGCGGTGACCGCGCTCGTCGCACCGGCTGAAGCGGCCGGCCCGGCCCTGCTGCCGGTCACGGTCACCAACAACACCGGCCGTGGCGAGGCCGTCTTCGTGTACGTCATCGGCATCAACCTGAACACCGGCCGGCTCGGTTACGTCAACCAGGGCGGCACGTTCACGCCGTGGCCGGCCGGGGCCAATCCGCCCTCACCCGCCCCCGACGTGGCGATCGGCGGCCCGGGGAACGGCGGGTCGACCACGGTCCAGTTCCCGAAGGGCTTCTCCGGACGGGTCTATTTCTCGCTCGGGGAGAAGCTCAAGTTCTTCCTGACCCCGGACGGCCTGGTCCAGCCGGCCCCGTGGGCGAGCGGCGACGCCAACTACAACATCCTGTTCGACTGGAGCGAGTTCACCTACAACGACGCGGGCCTGTGGCTGAACAGCTCCCAGGTGGACATGTTCGCCGTGCCGCACGCGGTCACCGTGACCGGGGCGAGCGGCGTCACCACCCGGACCGGGGACCCGGTCAGCAACGGGCGCAACAATGTCATCAACGCGGTCAAGGCCCAGTCCGGCTGGGCGAACACGGTCTACACCCGGTCCGACGGTACGGTGCTGCGCGTGCTCGCCCCGGGCAAGGCCGCCGGGGCCGGGCTGCTCAGTTCCACCTACCTCGACTCGTACATCACGTCGGCGTGGAACGCGTACACCAGCAAGGTGCTGACCGTGGTGCCGTTCGGGGACCAGCCCAACACCAAGTACTTCGGTCGTACGTCGGGCAATGTCATGCGTTTCACTAACTCGGCCGGGCAGCAGGTGGCGTCGTTCAACAAGCCGTCGTCCGCGTCGGTGTGGGGCTGTGACGGGGATCTTCCGGCGCCGAACGACCAGGTCGTCGGGCCGATCTCGCGGACGCTCTGTGCCGCGCTCAACCGGGGCACGCTCGGCACCATCGACACGCAGCCGTCGTCCAACGCGGCCCAGTTCTACCAGAACAACCCGACCAATCAGTACGCGAAGATCATCCACCAGAACATGGCGGACGGTAAGGCGTACGCGTTCGCGTTCGACGACGTGGCCAACTTCGAGTCGCTGGTGCACGACGGCGACCCCCGGGCCGCCGGGCTGATCCTGACCCCGTTCGGCTCGGGTGGCACGACCCCGCCGCCCGCCTCGGGTTCGGCCCTGGTCAGCGACTGGAACGGCCGGTGCATCGACATCCCCAACGGCACCGCGGTCGACGGCGCCCGGCTGCAGATGTGGGGCTGCAACAGCAGTGCCGCCCAGAAATGGACATTCCAGAGCGACGGCACCGTACGCGGAGTGGGCATGTGCATGGACCCGGCGGGCGGCGCGCTCACCAACGGCACCCCGGTCCAGCTCGTGACCTGCAACGGCAACCCGGTGCAGCGGTTCACCCTGTCGGGCGCCGGTGACCTGGTCAACGTCTCGGCCAACAAGTGCGTGGACATCGCCGACTGGAACAACACCGACGGTGCCCGGCTGCAGTTGTGGGACTGCGCCGGTACGACGAACCAGAAGTGGCACAAGGGCTGATCCCGGTGCCGCCGGTGCCGGAGCGTTCGCGCCGGCACCGGCATAGGGTCGGATCATGAGTGAGATGAGCTACCGCCGCCTCGGCGATTCCGGCCTGGTCGTCAGCGTCGTCGGGATCGGCTGCAACAACTTCGGCCGCAAGCTGGACCTGGACGGGACCCGGGCCGTGGTCGACGCCGCATTCGACGCGGGCATCACCCTGTTCGACACCGCCGACATCTACGGCACCCCGCACGGGGCGTCGGAGGAGTTGCTCGGACAGACATTGAAGGGCCGCCGCGACGAGATCGTGCTGGCGACCAAGTTCGGCATGGACATGGAGGGCCTGAACGGCGCCGACCGCGGGGCGCGTGGGGCCCGCGGCTACATCGTCCGGGCCGTGGAGGCGTCACTGCGCCGGCTCGGCACCGATTACCTCGACCTCTACCAGATCCACCAGCCCGACGAGGCCACCCCGATCGAGGAGACCCTCGCCGCCCTCGACGATCTGGTACGCGCCGGCAAGGTCCGCTACCTGGGCAACTCCAACTTCGCCGGGTGGCAGATCGCGGACGCCGACTGGACCGCGCGCGGTGCCGGGCTGACCCCGTTCATCAGTGCGCAGAACCAGTACAGCCTCCTGCACCGCGAGGTGGAGACCGAGATCGTGCCCGCGTGCGAACGGTTCGGGCTGGGCCTGCTGCCGTTCTTCCCGCTCGACAGCGGCCTGCTCAGCGGCAAGTACACCCGCGACCAGCAGGCGCCCGAGGGGACCCGGCTGGCCGGCGAGCGCTATCAGCGCTGGCTCGAGGACGCCGACTGGGACACGATCGAGGCGCTGACCGCGTTCGGCGAGCAGCGCGGCCACTCCCTGCTCGACGTGGCGATCGCGGGCCTCGCCGCGCGCCCGGCGGTGTCCAGCGTCATCGCCGGCGCGACCACTCCCGACCAGGTCAAGGCCAACGCGGCGGCCGGCGCCTGGGAGCTGACGGTCGAGGACGTCGCGACCCTCGAAAGCCTCCTGAATGCGTAACGACACGGATCTGGCCATCGCCGCGGCCGAGGCGGGCGCGGCGGTGGTGCTCGGCGCTTTCGGCGACCGTCTGGACCGGGTCGACAAGGGCGCCGGCGACTTCGCCACCGCCGCGGACATCGCCGCTGAGCAGGCGATCCTCGGCCTGCTGCGCACCGAACGGCCGGACGACGACGTGGTCGGCGAGGAGAGCGGCCTGACCGGGGACGGCCGTCAGGGGCGGCGCTGGCTGGTCGATCCGCTCTGCGGAACGCTGAATTACGCGACCGGGGGCATGGCGGTCGCGGTCAATGTGGCGCTGCGGTCGGGCCGGGAAACGGTGGTCGCGGCCGTTGCCGACCCGTTCTCCGGGGAGCTCTTCTGGAGCGATGACACCGGAGCCTGGGTACGCCGTGACGGCCGCGACGAAAAGCTCACCCCGTCACCGGAATCGCGGCTGGTGGACGTCAATCTCGATCCGCCGTTCCCCAACGCCCCGTCGTTCCGGGCCGCGGAACTGCTCGCCGACCCCCGTTTCGGCGCGCAGTTCCGGCCCCGCGTCATCTCCACCACCCTGGCGGTGGCCTGGGTGGCGGCCGGCCGGCGGGCGGCCTATGTCACCGACGGCCGGCTCGAGGAAAGCGTGCACTTCGCCGCCGGGATTGCCCTCTGCCAGGCCGCCGGATGCGTGGTCACCGACCTGCAAGGCCAGCCGATGCACACCGGATCCGGCGGGCTGGTGGTAGCCGCCGATCGGGCCACGCATGAGGTTCTGCTCGGGATTGTTGGGTGACCATTTCCGCAGAATGAAGGGGCCGGGGATCCGTTCCGGAGCGACAGCTCCGTGGATCCCCGGCCCCGGCCTCGACGGGAGTGACGGTCAGCACCACCCACCGAGATACGACATCGGTCCTCAGTCAGCGATCGTCACGATGCGCCGGCGGCGGGCCGCGAAGAATGCGATCGAGCCCATCAGCAGCAGCAACGCTCCGCCGACCAGGACGAAGCCGGTGGGCGCGCCGGTCACCGGGAGGCCGGCGCCGGCGCCCTCGCCCCCGGTGGACAGCTCGACCGTGATCGGGGCGGTGTTGTTCGACGCCTTCGGGTCCTGCTCGCCACCGTCGATCGTGATCTGACCGGCAACCGATGCGTCCGCGTTGTCGGTGATGGTGCCGGTGAAGCTGAACAAGGCTTCTTCGCCCTTCTTCAGGTTGCCCACCGTGAAGCAGAGGTAGCTGCCGGTGTCGATGCGCTCGCAGGCGGCGTCGGGCTTCGTCACCTCGATGCCGGTGGGCAGCCGGATCTCGATCAGGTCGAGCCAGCCCTGCAGGATGCCGAGGGTCGCCGCCGGGCCGTTGTTGCGCACGCCGACCTTGACCGTACGGGTGTCGCCGACCTCCCCGGCGAACGTGCCACCGACCGCGGCGCTGTCCGCGGGGTTGGTGGGCACCTTGATGAAGAACGACGCGACGTTGTCGAACTCGTTGAGCTCGTTCTCGTCGATGTCGCGGTCGTCGACGGCGAGGCTGCTCGCGGCCGGTTCCAGGCGCAGCGCGGACGGGTCGTCACCATCCGGCAGCTCGAGGCCGGGCAGGCCCAGTTCGTCGATGTCGTCCAGGGCCAGCGCGACCACGCCGAGGAAGTAGGAGCCCGGGCCGGGTGCGTCCGCGGCGACCTTGACCTTGAGCGGCGAGCTGCCGCCGAGGGTGAACAGGTCGCCGCCCTCCACCTTCTGGTCGAAGACGCAGACGACGGCGAAGATCTCCTTGACCTCTTCGCAGTTCGGGTACCTGGCCGGGAACTCGAGGTAGGGCTGGCCGACCAGCACCACGGCCACGCCGTTCGCGGTCTTGTTGCCGGCGTTGCGGACCAGCACCGGGACCGTGGCGGACTTGCCCGCGGCCACCGTCATGTCACTGATCGGGGCGACCTCGAGGTCGATCCCGGACGTGGTGGAGAGCACCGTGATCGGCGTCGCGTCCGTCCAGGCGCCGGTGTCGGCCTGGACGCCGACCTCGAACGTCGCCCCCAGGTACGGCAGGTCGGCGGTGGGCCGGACGGTGAACGTGTACGACTTCGTGACGCCGCGCCCCAGGTCACCGACGGTGCAGCCGGTCTGGTCGCTGCCCTTCGGGGCGGTGAACCCGACGGTGGCCGGGATCGGCGCGGCCGCGGTGCCGAACGTGACGCGCACGTTCGTCGCGGGCTGGTCACCGATGTTGACCACCTGGAACGTGACGCTCTTGGACGTGCCGTCGACGGCGACGATCCGCTCCGGGACGATGACCGAGACGAACGACTGCTCGTCATCCTGGTCGTCCCAGGGGTCCGTCGGCTCGACCGACGCCGACGCCGAGGGTGACGCCGATGCCGAGGGTGACGCTGACGGCGATGCCGACAGCGACGGCGAGGTCGACAGGGACGGCGCCGGCGTTGACGGTTCGGCATGCGCGGGCAGGGTCGCACCGGCGGTGGCCAGTGCGGTGGCGAGGACAGGCAGCGCGAGGCGGCCCAGGGTGTGCAGACGCATGATCACCGTTTCGATCAGGTGAGAGGTCCGCAGAGAGTAGGGGACGGAACCGTTCCGTCGCTACCCCTACACCTGGGCGAACAACGGGCCGTCGACCGGCAGCGCGGGCGCTTCGCCCCGCTCAGCGGCACGTCGGGCGAATTCGCGCAGCCCGGCGATCTGTTCCTCGCCGAGCGAGAAGTCGAGCGCCCGGAAGTAGGTGGCCAGTGTCTCGGCGCTGAACGGCTCCCAGCGCGCGGCCGACTCGGCGACGGTGTCCAGCTCGGCCAGGCAGAGGTCGCGGGAGCGCTGGAACGCCTCGTGCACGTCCTTGACCACGCCCGGGTTCGCGGCGGCGAAGTCCTTGCGCACCGCCCACACCGCGAAGACCATCGGCAGCCCGGTCCACTCGCGCCAGGCCTCGGCCAGGTCCACGACCTCGAGGCCGAGCGCCGGCGCCTCGTAGAGCGCGCGCAGCGCCGGGTCGCCGATCAGCACGCCGGCGTCGGCCTCCAGCAGCATCTGGCTCAGGTCGGGCGGGCAGCGGAAGTATTCCGGCTCGACGTGGTAGCGGTCGCTGAGCACCATCTGGCCGAGCAGCACACCGGTGCGCGAGGTCGAGCCCAGCGCGACCGGGCGGCCGTCGAGCTCGCCGAGCGGCCGGGTGGAGACGATGTTGACCGACAGCACCCGGTCGGCGGCACCGACCGCGAGGTTCGGCAGGAGCAGCAGGTCGTCGGCGTTGCGGAGGTATTCGACCAGCGAGATCGGGCCGATGTCCAGGTCACCGGCGACCAGCGCGGCGTTCAGGCGGTCCGGGGTGTCCTTGTACAGATCGACGTCGAGCAGTGCGCCGGAGCGCATCAGACCCCAGTAGATCGGGAGGCAGTTGAGGAACTGGATGTGCCCGACCCGGGGGCGCCGCACTGCATCGTCACTCATGCCCCGACGCTATCCCCGAGGGGTTGCGACACCCCTGGCTCGGCCGCCTGTGAGGGACCTTTCTCACGTTGCGAGCTATCGGCCCTGAAGACAGGGGTAATGGAGGCGGCGACCGCGATCAGACCGGCGATCCCGGCGGCGGCTACCAGGGGTCGCGGGGCGAAAAGCTCGAGCAACGGCCCGCCGGCCAGGAAGCCGGCCATCCCGCCGACCTGGACGATCGAGCCCATGGCGGCGAACGCGCGCCCCCGGGCCGCCACCGGCACCCGTTCGGCGACCACCACCCCGCTGAACACGTTGAGACCGCCGTTGCACACGCCGCCCGCGAACCACAGCGGCACCATCACCAGCGCGTTCGGCACCCCGGAGGCGGCCAGCACGGCGACGCAGCAGCCGGCGGCGAGCAGCAGGATGATCCGGACCAGCCGGGCCGGGTCGGTCCACCGCCGCCCGAGCCGCCCGAACAGCTGCGCGCCGGCCAGCGCCCCGGCCACCCAGGTCGCGCTGATCAGGCCGAACATCGTGGTCGAGGAGTGCAGCGTCTCCCGCACGAAGAAAACCTCGATCACGTTGATCGCGCCAACCCCGGCGACGGTCCCGGCCACCGCGACGACCATCGCCGTGACCAGCTTGTCGTCACGCAGGCGCCAGCGTACGAGCACGGTGGCGGGGGCGACGGACCTCCGGCGGGTACGCAGCAGCAGCCCGGCCGCCACCAGCGACAGATAGCTGAGCGCGTCGATGAGCAGGGGCACCCGGGGTCCCAGCTGCCCGACCAGCACGCCGGCCAGCGCCGGGGCGATCAGCGCCCCGATGTTCGTCGCGGTCTGGGTGATGCCGCCGGCCCGGGCCATGTCCTCCCGCCGGACCATCGAGGGCAGCAGCGCCGCGAGCGTCGGCTGGGTGATCGCCAGCCCGCAGGCCAGCACGGCGACCAACGCGATGATCAGCGCGGGCGAGCTCACGAACGCGAGCACGGCGCAGATCGCCGCCTGGGCCACCCCCGCGAGGACCAGCACCGTACGGCTGTCCGCCCGGTCCGCGATCCGCCCGGCGACCGGCGCGAGCAGCGCGATCGGGGCGACCGCGGCCAGCATCAGCGCCGAGACGACGAGCCCTCCGGCGCCGGCCTGCTGCAGGGCGAGGGCGAGCGCGGTGGCGGCGAGCAGGTCGCCGCAGACCGAGATTCCCCGCGCGGCGGCGGCGATACGGACGTCACGCCAGCACGAACCGTCAGATGTGAAGGACATACTTCGAAAATAATCCTTCACATCTGCTCCTGGCAACCCTCAATCGATGGGCACCACCGAGTACTGCAACGCGACCGGCCGGGCACCCGCGGGCGCGTTCCCGATCCGGTCCCGCCGCCGGTACCGATCGACCAGCTCCTTGACCTTGGTGTTGAGCTCGGTCAGCTCCTCCGCGGTGACCAGCAGCATCGGCATCATCAGCGAGGCAGCCGCCTGCCACACCTCGGGCTCGTCATGCGACGTCGCGAACCACTGCTGACGCCGGGCGTCGCCCACGGCCAGCCACACGTCGATCAACGCCTGCTCGGCGGCGCGGGCCTCCGGCTCACCGACATCACCATCGACGTTCACCCCGGTGTACGTGCTGCGCCACAGCCGCTCGCGCCCGTCCCCCCGGCTCGGCGCCTGCTCGACCAGCCCCACCTTCGCCAGCTCCCGCAGGTGATAGCTGGTGGCACTCGGCGACAACCCGACCAGCTCCGCACACTGCGTAGCGGTCACCACGTCCCCGGTGCTGCCCAGATGCTCGATGATCGCGATCCGAGCGGGATGGGCCATCGCCCGCATGACCCGCGGCTCGGTCACATGCGCGGCAGTACGCTCCTCAGCCATCCCAGAATGATCCCCCGTTTAATTCGATCGCTCGTGGGTGGGTTGGGGCGTAGGCTGTTGGGCTCGCCCGCGGGGAACGCGCGCTTCTCAACCGGGCACTGCCGACACCGCACCCAGGGAAACCGCACCCAGGATTTCCTGTACGGAGCGCCGGGCGGCCCAGGTCAGCCGAACCACCATCACCGACGCCGGAAGGTTCCTCGGATGACGCTGCCTGCCCACTCCGACCTCGATGACGATCTTCTCGCCGAACGCCGGCACCTGCTCGAATCCCGCGCCGCTCTCGGGCGCATGCGGGACCGGGCCGAGAACCTGTTCTCCTCCTCGTCCGACGTGGCCGGGGATCCGTTCGCCGCCGAGACGCTCGGGCGCGCACTCATGAAACGGGTCGCCGACCTGGCCGACGATCCCACCACCCCGCTGTTCTTCGGCAAGCTCGACATCGCCGCGGAGGCGTACCACATCGGGCGCCGGCACGTCACCGACGATGCCGGGGAGCCGATGGTGCTCGACTGGCGGGCGCCCCTGTCGCAGTCGTTCTACCAGGCCAGCGTGCGGGAGCCGCGGGGTGTTTCCACGCGCCGCCGGTTCGGGTTCGTCAAGGGGGAGCTGACCAGCTTCGAGGACGAGCACCTCGACCGCGGTGAGGAGCTCGGCACCGGCAGCCGGATCCTGACCGCCGAGATCGAGCGGCCGCGGGTCGGGCCGATGCGTGACATCGTCGCCACGATCCAGCCCGAGCAGGACGTGCTGGTCCGGGCCGACCTCGAGGAGTCCATCTGCGTGCAGGGCGCGCCCGGCACCGGTAAGACCGCGGTGGGGCTGCACCGGGCCGCGTTCCTGCTGTACGCGCACCGCGAACGGTTGCGCCGCTCGGGCGTGCTCATCGTCGGCCCGAACAACGCGTTCCTCGGTTACATCTCGGCGGTGCTCCCGGCCCTGGGCGAGGTCCAGGTCAAGCAGTCCACCGTGGAGGGGCTGATCTCCCGCGTACCCGTCAAGGGTTCGGACAGTGACGCCGCCGCCCTGCTGAAGCACGATCCCCGGATGGCCGAGGTGTTGCGGCGGGCGTTGTGGGGGCGGCTGGCGAAACCCACCGACCCGATGATGGTGTCCGACGGCTCGTACCGGTGGCGGATCGACATCGAACCGCTGCGCCGCCTCGTCGACGAGGCCCGGCGGGAGGATCTGCCCTACGCGGTCGGGCGGGAGCGGGTCCGGGCCCGGGTGGTCGGGTTGCTGCAGCGGCAGTCGGAGTACCGTACCGGCAATTCGCCGAGCGAGACCTGGCTGAAGAAGATGTCCAAGATCGCTCAGGTACGGGATTTCCTGGACGCCGCCTGGCCCGCGGTGACCCCGGACGCGCTGGTGGTGTCGTTGCTCACCGACGCCAGGATGCTCGCCGCCGCGGCCGAGGGCATCCTGAGCGCCGAGGAGCAGGCCACGCTGCTATGGGCCAAGGCGCCCAAGACCCCTAAATCGGCGAAGTTCAGTGCCGCGGACCTGCTGCTGCTCGACGAGGCCTCCGGGTTGCTGGAGCGGGAGCAGAGTTACGGGCACGTGGTCGTCGACGAGGCCCAGGACCTCTCCCCCATGCAGGCCCGGGCGATCGCCCGGCGCAGCGAGCACGGGTCGATCACGCTGCTCGGCGACCTGGCCCAGGGCACCGCGCCGTGGGCCGCGTCCCGGTGGCAGGACACGCTCGGTCACCTCGGTAAGGCCGGGGCCGCGGTGGTGCCACTGACGGTCGGTTTCCGCGTACCCGCATCGGTTGTGGCGCTCGCGAACCGCCTGCTGCCGGCGCTCGGGGTCGACGTACCCGAGGCTGTTTCCCTGCGTCGCGACGGTGACCTCGCCCTGGTCGCGGTGCCGGACCCGGCGGAGCTGGACGCGGCCGTCCTGGTCGAGGTCACCGCGGCGCTGGAGCACGAGGGATCGGTCGCGGTCATCGCCGCGGACACGGCGGTCGGCCGGCTGCACAAGCAGCTGGCGGCGGCGGGCATCGAGACCGCGACCCCCGACGACGTCGACACCGAGGCGCGCGTCACGGTGGTCCCGGCCACGATCGTCAAGGGCCTCGAGTACGACCACGTCGTCGTGGTCGAGCCGGCCGAGATCGTCGCGGCCGAACCCAAGGGCCTCAACCGGCTGTACGTGGTCCTGACCCGAGCCGTGTCCCGGCTCTCGGTCGTCCACGCGTTGCCCCTGCCCGAGCCGCTCTAAAGCGGCTTGACCCAGCGGGACCATTCCGGCTGGGGGTGGTACCCGTCGGCGGCCCAGACCGCGTGGGCCGCCTCGTTGTCCGCGAGGACCATGGCGTCGGCCCGGGTCCCGCCCAGCGCCTCGAAGCGGCGCTCAGCGGCGGCGATCAGCGCTCGACCGATCCCGCTCCGACGCCGCGACGGGTCCACCGCCAGGCGGTACAGGTGACAGCGCCATCCGTCCCAGCCCGCGATGATCGTCCCGACGATCGTGGCACCGTCCACAGCCAGGATCAGCGCGTCCGGGTCGCGTATGTACAGGGCGGCCAGCGCGACACGGCTGTCGGCGGGCCGGTTGGCGTTCTCGGCGGCCCGCTGCCAGAACATGAGTACGTCGTCGAGCTCACGAGCCTCGGCTACCCGTAGTACCGGTTGTTTCACCCCAAGATCGTAAATTGGGGTGTACGTATGGTCCTATCGCTTTCCCTGTGGTCGGCGTTTCAGTTGAACTTCCGACTGTGCGGCCCACGCGCTGGCATCGTGGTGCAACGATCTATCCATGACCCATCCGATGCCCGGGGTGCCGAACTGGGTGGATCTGGGCACGTCCGACCTTCAGGACGCGATCCGGTTCTACACACAGTTGTTCGGCTGGGAAGCAGAGATCTCCGGTGCGGAGTACGGCGGTTACACGACGTTCCGCATCGACGGCCGGGCCACCGCGGGTGCCGGTCCCACGTTCGGCGAGGGCCAGCCGACGGCCTGGAGCACGTACATCGCGACCGACGACGCCGACGCGGTCACCGCCCGGGTCGCGGCCGCCGGCGGCAAGGTTCTCGTGCCACCGTTCGACGTGATGTACCAGGGCCGGATGGCGGCGTTCCTCGACCAGGCCGGCGCCCCGTTCAGCGTCTGGCAGGCCGGCACGATGAAGGGCGCCGACATCTTCGACGTACCCGGCGCGCTGACCTGGAACGAACTGGTCACCCGCGACATCGAGGGCTCGGCCGCGTTCTACGGCGACGTGTTCGGCTGGGTCGCCCGGGAAAGCTCCATGGGCGACCTGCCGTACATCATCTGGGAGTACGCGGGCGAGACCATCGCCGGCATGCAGCAGATGGACGCCACCTGGCCGCACGACCTCCCACCACACTGGATGATCTCGTTCGCGGTCGCCGACTGCGACGACGCCGCGGGCTACGCCCAGTCCCTCGGCGGCCGGGTCCTGCAGTCCCCGTCCGACCTGGCCATCGGCCGGCACGCCGTGCTGGAGGACCCCCAAGGCGGCGCCTTCGCGGTCCTCCAGAACGATCAGCAGTAGGTGCCGGCCTTACCGATCACCTTGTACGGGCAGTCCGCCGCCTCGGCCAGCAGCAGAGCCGACTCCCGGTTCCGCGCGGTCTCCCGGGCGATGACACTGCCCGGCGGGTAGAAACCGCCCCCGGACGAGCTGGTCGGGTACATCTCGAACGTGTACGCGAAGATCTTGTGCGTGCCCCACAGATAGTCGAGCAGGTCACCATCGGTGATGTACAGCGCGCTCGACTGCTCCGGCGTGTAATTGTTGGTCGCGGCCATCTGCCGGCCCAGCGTCGCGAACGTGCTGTTCTGGTCCGCGGTCATCCCGGTCGTGGTCGCCGCGTTCGTGTACCCGAACGGCCACAGCACCAGCTCCGAGTACGTGTGGAAGTCCATGGCGGCCTTGATCTGCTGCACACCCCCGACCACCCGGCTCAGCACGAAGTCCCGCACGACCTTGGTCTCCGGAGCCGAGAACGCGGCCGTCCCGCG
This sequence comes from Actinoplanes sp. NPDC051494, assembly GCF_044454705.1. Taxonomy (NCBI): domain Bacteria; kingdom Bacillati; phylum Actinomycetota; class Actinomycetes; order Micromonosporales; family Micromonosporaceae; genus Actinoplanes; species Actinoplanes sp. NPDC051494. The sequence goes on along the minus strand of NZ_JBITDZ010000006.1, from coordinate 57,949 downwards.
ATACGTTTCCGAGGACGGGCTGGTCGACGAGCCGCCACAGCAGCCCCAGCGGTAACCGTAGTTGCGGTTCAGGTCGGTCCCGACGTACGAAGAACCGCTGTTGGGCTGCCTGTTCTTGCGCCACGACCGGTAACTTCCGGTGGCGATGTCGTACTCGGACCCGTCCGGGTTGACCGACGGAATGATCCAGATCTCCCGGCTGTCGACGACGCTCTTCACCCGGCTGTCGCTCGCGTAACTGCCGGTGTACAGCTTGAGCAGGTACAACGCCATCTCGACGGTCAGGTGCTCCCGAGCATGATGGTTGGCGTCATACAGCACCTCGGGTTCGGCCTCATCGGTGCCGACATTGTCCGAGATCTTCACCGCGACGATGTCCCGGCCCTCGTAGGTCTTGCCGAGCACCCGCTTGCTGGCAATGCTCGGATACTGCGCGACAGCCGCGTTGACCTCGGCGGTCATCTCCGCATAGTTGTGATACAACGTGTCCCGGGTCGGGAAGTCCAAAATGGAGGCATCGTCGACCTTCCGCACGGTGAAGCCGAGCGCTTCCAGCGTACGAACCTCACGAGCAGTAGCGGTAACCTCCACCACCGCATGCTCCACGGCGTCGATCGAGGCTCCGGTGCCGGCGATAAGGTTACGCTGGGCAAGGGTCCGGACATCATAGATCTCGTACGCGGCCGAACTGTCGTCGCGAAGCCCGGCGGCTTGCGCATTGGCGGGCTGGACGTCAGCGGGCTGCACCGCGGCAGCGGCAACGAGAGCCAGGCCGGCGGTAGCGGCGACCAGGCCGATGAAGCGTCGTCTCATGAACGACCTCCGGTGGGTGTCAGAGGGGGTTCTGGCCCCTTGACATCACCATCTATATCGATGGTTGGCTATATGCCAGTTGCCCCCGTACCCCGACATGATGGCCACCTTCCGGATGACTGACGCCCAGGTCAGCACAGATGCGCCAACCCGACAGGGCGGCCCAGGTCAGCACCACGCGAGCAACCCGCCTCCCGAATCGCCGAACTCGGCCCCGGCGCCCAGCTCCGCCTGAGCAGCCGGGCCCATCAGAGTGCCCGGCCGGCCCGAGCGATCCAGTTCAGCCTGAGCGAGCAGGCCAGCCTGAGCGAGCAGGCCAGCCCGAGCGAGCAGGCCAGCCCGAGCGAGCAGGCCAGCCCGAGCGAGCAGGCCAGCCCGAGCGAGCAGGCCAGCCCGAGCGAGCAGGCCAGCCTGAGTGCGCGGCTCGCTCAGAGCGCGCGGCTCGCTCAGAGCGCGCGGCTCGCTCAGAGCGCGCGGCTGAGCCTGAGCAACCAGCTCGGCCTGAGCCGGGATGCCGGCGTCCGCCGCTGGGGCCGGGTCGGCCGTGGGGCCGGGTCGGCCGTGGGGCCGGGTCGGCCGTGGGGCCGGGTCGGCCGTGGGGCCGGGTCGGCCGTGGGGCCGGGTCGGCCGTGGGGCCGGGTCG
>NZ_JBITDZ010000006.1:0-56396 GCF_044454705.1 Actinoplanes sp. NPDC051494 | reverse complement strand
TCGGCCGTTCAGCTTTGGCGACGCGGGGTCCGGGCAGGCGCCTGGCTCGACCGTCGGCGGGCGGGATCAGTTCTTACTGTCGACCTCGGCCTGGGCGGAATCCGCCTTGACGGCCGGCCCGGCCGAAACGACCGGCTCAGCCTTCGCGGGCTCGGCCTCGGCGGCGGCCGGCTCGACGTTGGCGGGTTTGGCGTTGGCGGGTTTGGTGCTGGCGGGTTCGGCGTTGGCGGACCCGGGCTTCGCGGGTTCGGGCTTTGCGGGCTCGGCGGCCCGGTCGCCTTCGGCCGCTGCGGCCTCGTCGCCGGCCAGGGCGGCCCGGAGGCGTTCCTTCTCGGCTGAGCGCCGGGTGGCCACGGAGTCGAGCTGTTCCGCCATCTCGGTGCGCCATTTTGCCAGCAGGAAATAGGAGAACCCGGCGGAGGCGATCAGTGCGATCATCGCCTTGACCAGGAAGTTCAGTGGCACCGGCAACAGCAGCGCGAACACCACGATGAACAACCCGAGGCGGCCGAGCGTGTATTTGACGGCGGGACTCATCACCACTCCTGTTCAGCCTATGCGGTGGCTGAGCCACCGCAGGCCGTAGAACCAGATCACGCAGTAGACGACAGTCAACCCGAGCGCACCGATGCCGCCGCTGACCAGGTCGGGGAAGATCGACGCGGCCAGGCCGGCGAGGGTCATGCCGACCGCGACGCCGAAGCCGGCGGCCAGCAGGGCGACCACGATGCGATACGCGCCGTAGTCCGCTGACCGGAACTCCTCGGTGAACAGCCACACCGGCAGCACGATGGCGATCCATCCGCTGGCGTCCCCGAACTCCGAGGCTCGCACGAGCGACATCGCACCCTCGAAGATCAGCAGGATGACAAGGCCGGAGACCAGGCCGGCGAGAGCGACACCGAGCAGGTCCTGGACGGTCGCCAAACGACCGTCCGCATCCCGGCGCGGACGGCGTGCACTCTCGATTTCTGCCATGACCACCCCAGGGTACGCCGGGCCCCGCCCGACCCGTCACGCCCCAGCAGCTCAACCCCGCCACACGGTCGCGGCGCACTGCCGACCGGGCGGTGCGAGCTGCCTGTGCGGTCGGCCGGGGCGATCGCCGCGGGCACACTTGGTGCCTGGCGGGACCCCCCGGCCAGACCGCACGGGCACAGATAGTGCGCTCGCGACGGGGCCCCACCGGCCGTACGACATCGGTCTCCGCAGCTCAGCCCCGACAGGCCCGAATCCGGACCGCGGTCCTTACGCCCAGATCTTCTGCGGCTCACTGCGACGCTCGGCCATCGACGTCGGTTTGTCGTATTCGCGGACGATTTCGTAGCGGGTGTTGCGCTCCACCGGCTGGTAGCCGGCGTCCCAGATCAGGTCGAGCAGGTCCGTGCGGTGCATGGTGTTGGGAGTGCCGTAGGAATCGGCGTCGTGGGTGATCTTGTATTCCACGACCGACCCGTCCAGGTCGTCGACGCCGAAGTTCAGCGAGAGCTGGGCCACCGACAGGCCGTGCATGACCCAGAAGCACTTCACGTGGGGCACATTGTCGAACATCAGCCGGGACACCGCGAACGTCTTCAGCGACTCCGCCGGTGCCGCCATCGTGGTCTGCGCCTGGATGCGGTTGCGAATCTTGCCGTCCGCCGAGTCGACGAAGTCGTGCTGGTAGCGCAGGGGGATGAAGACCGCGAAACCGCCCGTCTCGTCCTGCAGCTCACGGAGGCGCATGACGTGATCGACCCGGTGCCGCGGCTCTTCGATGTGGCCGTACAGCATGGTCGAAGGGGTTTTCATGCCCTTCTCGTGGGCGAGGCGGTGGATCCGCGACCAGTCTTCCCAGTGGGTGTTGTGGTCGACGATGTGCTGGCGGACCTCCCAGTCGAAGATCTCCGCCCCGCCGCCGGTGAGCGACTCCATGCCGGCGTCCATCAGCTCGTCGAGGATCTCGCTGGCGCCCAGGCCGCTGATCTTCTCGAACCACTGCACCTCGGTGGCCGTGAACGCCTTGAGCTTGACGTTCGGCAGCGCGGCCTTGAGCTCGCGCAGCACCTTGGGGTAGTAACGCCACGGCAGCGTCGGGTGCAGGCCGTTGACGATGTGCAGCTCGGTGAGCTGCTCGTCCTCCATCTCCTTGGCCTTGCTGACGGCCTCTTCGATGCGCATCGTGTACGCATCCTTCTCGCCCGGCTTACGCTGGAACGAGCAGTAGGCACAGCTGGCCGAGCAGACGTTGGTGAGGTTCAGGTGCCGGTTGACGTTGAACATCACCCGGTCACCGTTCAGGTCGGTGCGTTTGTGGTGCGCGAGCCGCCCCAGCCAGGCGAGATCGTCGGACTCGTAGAGGGCGATGCCGTCCTCGCGGGTCAGCCGCTCGCCGGCATAGACCTTCGCCTCGAGCTCGCGCTTCAGTCCGACGTCCATCCGGTTTCCTCTCACGGGTCGATCGCGTGCTTCGAGCCTACGTCCTACCCCCGACAGAACCCCGGTCCCGGACGGTAAGGGGCGGCGCAGGTCACGTGTCCGACTCAGGATTCACAGCGGCCTTTCATCTCACATCAATCGACACCGGTGCAGGTCTTGGGGTATGACCTTTATGTGGTCGAGCGTGCCGGTCGGCCACCGGGTCTCAGGCGGGGAGCACATGGCGATGAAGTGGCAGGGCCGACGCGGCGCAGTGGTACGCGTACGTCCCTGGTGGCGGCCGATCGCACTGTCCGCGGCTACCGTCGCGGCGATCGCCGCGTTGTTCAATCCCGTGCCCGCGCTCGCCGAGCCCGCGTCCCCGGCCGGGATCCCCGGGGCCGTTCCCGCTGCCGGCTCCCGTCCGTTCACCACCGGCGGCGCCATCACGCTGCCCGGCCAGAAGGCCACCGGCGTTCCGACGACCGGCATCACCTCGATCACGTCGCCGCTGCCGGTCAGTCCGGTCATGCAGAAGGTCGAGGCCGGCCGGGTCGAGGTCCAGAAGCTGGGCGAGGATCTCGCCAAGCTCGACGAGGATCTCAGGCTCGCCCGCGAGCAGCTCGCGACCGCTGACCTCAAGGTCACCACCACCCAGACCTCCGTGACCGGCGCCGAGGCAGAGGTCGAGGCCGCGGTCAAAGCATCGGTACGTGACGCCGCCGCACTCCCGCCCGGAGCGCTCGGATCGGGTCTGCAGAATCTCGACTCCCTCGCCCGGATCCAGCGCGGCGAGTCCGCGAGCCAGGAAGCCGCGTCCCGCCAGCTCGGCATCGCCCAGGCGGCGCACACCACCGCGGTCACCGAGCAGCAGACCGCCGCCGCGAGGCTGGCAGCGCTCACCGCCGACCAGACCACCCAGAAGGCGACCCTCGACCGGAAGAACGCGGCCCAGCAGCAGTTCGAGGCCGCGAACGCCCCCGAGATCGCCGCTTCCGACACCGCCCAGGCCGCTCAGGATGCCGTCGCGGGTGCCGACTTCCTCGCCGGCGAGACCCAGGGACGCGGCGCGGATCCCCGTGCGGTCGCGGCGCTGACTGTCGCGCTCGCTCAACGCGGAGACCCGTACGTCTGGTCGGAGGAAGGCCCGAATCAGTTCGACTGCTCGGGGCTGATGTATTACTCCTACCGCACGCCCCAGGCGGGCAACTTCCCGCTGACCCGGGTGTCGCGCGACCAGTATTACCAGACCCGTGGCAAGACGGTGGACCGCTACTCGCTGCTCCCCGGTGACCTGCTCTTCTTCAGCTCGTCGAGCAGCTGGACGGACATCCACCACGTCGCCATGTACGCCGGCGAGGGCATGATGGTCGAGGCCCCGCGCACCGGCCTGGACGTCCGCCTCACGCCGGTCCGGTGGACCCGGCTCTTCGCGGCGACCCGCATCTACGGCGCGGTCGACGGCATCGTCGAGGGCCCGACCCTCGGCCCGCCGGACCCGGAGACCCCGAGCGACCACTCGCCGACGTCCCCGGGCGCCACCCCGACGAAGCCCGGCACCACCCCGACGAAGCCGGGCGAGACGCCGACGAAGCCGAGCACGCCGGGGACGCCGACCAAGCCCGGTACACCCACGAAGCCGAGCACGCCGACGAAGCCGAGCACGCCCACCAAGCCGAGCGACCCGAGCAGCCCGTCGACCCCGCCGAGCGAGCCGGAACCGAGCAACCCCACGACGCCGCCGAGCGAGCCGGAGCCGTCGACCCCGGTTCCCACGACGCCCGCGCCCACGACACCGTCGGCCGAGCCGGAGCCGGAGCCCTCGACGCCGGAGGAGACGACCGAGGCACCGGCCAGTTCCACCTCGGCCAGCGCCTCAGCCGAAACAAACGAACCGTCCTCATCGGCCGCCGCTTCGGCCGAGGCCAAACAATCCAGCTGATCCGGCGGGCCGACAGGCCCGCTGGTCAGGGGTGACCGGCACCTGATCTTCACTCGGGGACCGGTTGACGCCGGGTGCGCTAACGGGCGCTGGTATGGCACGGTAGAGGCGAGCGCCCGGCTTTCGGCTTGCCCGGCGTCCGATTTTTGACGTCGGCACCCCGAGTGGCGGCGATCGGGAGGACCCATGGACGAGCAGCGGACGAACCCGGACAGCGGCGGCCACCACCCACCCGCCGCAGCGCGCCCAAAAACCGACCACGGGTACGAACTCCCGCCGCCGCCCGCCCCCGGAGCCCTCTGGGCCCCGACTCCCGAGCCCACCCCCGGCTCAGCAGGCACCCCCGCAGCGGGCAAGCCGGCCGCAGGCTCGGTCTTCGGCACGCCCGCCCCGGCGGAAGCACCCATCGCACCCTTCTCAGGCGCCACACCCACACCAGCCGCCGCACCGGTGTCCGGCTCCGCCCGGGTCTCCAGCACCGGCTCCCCGGCCCCGTCGAGCCCGCCCACCTCCGGCTCGGCGCCCGGCTCCAGCTCGGTTCCGGGTAACGCTCCGGTCTCCGGGTCGGCTTCGGTGTTCCATTCCGCCTCGGCGCCCCGGAACGCGCCGGTTTCCGGCCCTTCGTCGGGAACGACTGCACCCAGTAACCGCTCGGACTTCTTCCCTCCCGCCACGAAGCCCGCCGCCCCGGCCGCGTCATCCGCCGGCTCGGCGTCTGCCGGCTCAGCGTCTGCCAGCTCAGCGTCTGCCGGCTCAGCGTCTGCCGGCTCAGCGTCTGCCGGCTCAGCGTCTGCCGGCTCGGTTTCGCCGGCGGCCCGGCCGGGTGGCTCGGTCTACGGCAGCAAGCCGGCCCCCGACATCGACGACGAGGCCACCAAGCTGACCGCGGCGGCGCCCGATCTGCCCGAGCCGTCGACTCCGGAGCCGGCTGCCCCCGCGCCCGCGAAGCCCGAGCCGACGCGGCCCGAGCCCGGCAGCCCGGCGCCCGGGCACCCGTACCCGATCAGTCCCGAGCCGACCGGCCCGGCACGTCCGGCTCCGGTCAGCCCCGAGCCGGTGAAGCCGGTTCCGGCACCGGCACCGCCTGGTCCGTGGCCGGCGCCGGCTCCTTCGCGGCCCGAACCCACCCCGGCACCGCCGGCGCCCGGGCCCGTTCCGGTCCCGCCGGTTCCGGCACCGTCGCCCGTGCCTCCGGGTCCTGTGCCTCCGGGACCGGTGCCTCCGGGTCCTGGGCCTTCGCCTGTCCCGCCGACGCCGCAGCCGCCCTTCCCGACGCCGCAGCCTCCCTTCCCGGCACCGCCGGCCATCCCGACCGGAGGCCGCCCCTCGGCGGGTGCCGGCCTTCCCTCGAACGGAACCGGCATGTCGTCCAGCAGCTCGAACCAGACTCCCGCCGGCGCCGGGACGACGCCGAACGGCTCCGACCGTCCGTCGGCCGGGACCGGCTTCCCCCCGGGTGGCTCCGGCTTCCCGTCGGCCGGGACCGGGCTGCCTTCGTACACGGTGCCTTCGTCCGGCGCCCCGGCCGATGCCACCATGCCGTTCTCGGCGACCGGCCTGGCCGCCGAGGGTGATCGCACGATGCCTCTCTCCGCGGTCTCGCCGCCGCCGGCGCCGCCCAAGCCCGCGCAGAAGCCGGCGCGGCCCGCGTTCCCGATCTCGGGACCGCCCAACCGCAACTCGGTGCCCTCCCCCGAGCAGACCGCCGCGGCCTGGTCCCAGCTGACCGGGGCGCAGTCGGCCGTGCGCAAGTCCACGCAGACCTCCAGCAAGAATGCCGACCAGTCGGACCGCACCACCGTGCTGCCGCCGTCACCGGCCGGTGATCGCACGATGGCGATCCCGTCGTCCGCGGCCGGTTCGGATGCGACCATGCCGTTCTCGGCCGGGGCGGTGCAGGGCGGCGGATCTTCTTACGGGGTAAATGCATCGGGCGGCTCTCGGCAGCCGTTCGGTCAGCCGTCCGCTCCGGGCGGCGTCCCCTCCGGGGGGCCCACGACGTACGGGTCGGGTTCCGGACAGGCCGGTGGCGTACCCCAGCAGCGGGGCGACGGGACCGTCTACGGCGGGTTGGGCGATTACGCGCCGGCCGACATGACCATGCCGATGAGCGTCAATCCGGCCGACGTCTCCGGCTCGCTGACCGGCCACATCCTGGCCCAGGGCTGGCGTGACAACCCTGACTCGCAGCGCAAGAGCAACGTCAAGGTGATCGTTGCCATGCTGCTCGTCCTGGTCGCGCTGCTCGGCGTGAGCCTGGCGTTCCTGTTCACGGTCGGCGACGCGTTCAGCGACATGATCGGTGGAGTTTTCTCCTGATCAGGTTGTCGAAGAGAAATCCTCCGCCTAAGCTGGCGAGGTTGCGCCGAGGGTGAGTCTGCCCACTACCGGCGCGGAATGCGGGCGGTGTCCAGGACGTTGACCCGTACACTGATGACAGTAATTGACCTGGCGTGCCCTCAAGGTGCACGCCACGGGCGTTCTTGCGGGCAATTCAGCGGCAGGCTCCATTTAGCCGCGGCGGGCCATTCGCGAGCATGCGCCCCCGTAGAGAGGTTCTCTTGACCACTTTCGCTGATCCCAGCACGTTCCCGTCCGTCTTCGACACCCAGTCCGACGCTCCCGCCGCCGACCCGACGACCGCAGACGTCGAGATCGTCGCCGCCGACCCGGCCACCACCGGGCCGGAGGCCAGCACGGCGACCGCGGAGGCCTTGGGTGAGGACACCCGGACCGCTGAGGCACAGAGCGACGAGACCCAGAGCGACGAGGTCTCGATCGATGAGGCCGAGGCCACGGTTCCGACCGTGAGCTTCAGCGACCTGGGCCTGCCTATTGAACTCGTCCGCGTGCTCAACCGCGAGGGCATCACCGCCCCGTTCGAGATCCAGGCCGCGACCATGCCCGACGCCCTCGCGGGCCGGGATGTCCTCGGCCGTGGCCAGACCGGCTCCGGCAAGACCCTGGCCTTCGGCCTCCCGCTGCTCGCGCGGGTCGCCAAGGGCGGCCGCGCCCTGCCGCACCACCCCAAGGCCCTGATCCTGGTGCCGACCCGCGAGCTGGCGATGCAGGTCGCCGACGCGCTGATGCCGCTCGGCCGGTCCGTCGGCGTCTTCATCAAGACCGCGGTCGGTGGCGTTCCCTACGACCGGCAGATGGACGCGCTCCGTCGCGGCGTCGAGGTCATCGTCGCCACCCCGGGCCGCCTCGGCGACCTGATCGAGCGCGGTGCCTGCAACCTGGACAGCGTCGAGGTCACCGTCCTGGACGAGGCCGACCAGATGGCCGACATGGGCTTCCTGCCCGAGGTCACCGAGCTGCTGGCCAAGACCCCGGCCAACGCGCAGCGCCTGCTCTTCTCGGCCACGCTCGACGGCGACGTCGACCAGCTGGTCCGGCGGTTCATGACCGACCCGATCACGCACTCGACCTCCCCGGCCGAGGCCAGCGTGTCCACCATGGATCACCACCTGCTGCTGATCCCGCCGCACGACAAGTTCCCGATCACGTCGTGGATCGCCAACCGGGAGGGCAAGACCATCGTCTTCGCCCGCACCCAGATGGGCGTGGACCGGCTGGTCGAGCAGCTCGCGGCGGTCGGTGTCCGCGCCGGCGCGCTGCACGGCGGCAAGACCCAGCGGGTACGCACCCGTACGCTCGCCGAGTTCAAGGAAGGCCGGACGAACGTCCTGGTCGCCACCGACGTCGCCGCCCGCGGCATCCACGTCGACGGCATCTCGCTGGTCGTCCACGTCGACCCGCCGAAGGACCCGAAGGACTACCTGCACCGGGCCGGCCGCACCGCCCGCGCGGGCGAGTCAGGTGCCGTCGTGACGCTGGTTCTCCCGAAGCAGCGCCGCAGCACGCAGGCCATGATGCAGAAGGCCGGCGTCGACCCGGGCGAGTTCCGCGTGCGTCTCGGCGACGAGACCCTCGCCAAGGTCACCGGTGCCCGCGAGCCCAGTGGCATCCCGGTCAAGATCGAGCCGGAGCGCAGCGAGCGTGGCGACCGCCCGCGTCGTTTCGGTGACCGCCCGCAGCGTGGTGGCTTCGGCGACCGCTCCCGCGGCGGTTACGGCGACCGTGATCGTTCGGCCGGTGGCGACCGCTCCCGCGGTGGCTACGGTGACCGCCCGCAGCGCACCTACAGTGACCGCCCGGCCGGCGAGCGCACCTACGGTGACCGTCCGACGGGCGACCGTCCGGCCGGTGACCGCTCCTACGGCGGGCGCCCGACCGGCGACCGTTCGTACGCCGACCGTCCGAGCAGCGACCGCCCCACCGGCGACCGCAGCTACGGCGACCGTCCGGCGGGCGACCGCTCCTTCGGTGACCGTCCGGCCCGCAACGTCGGCGACCGTCCCACCGGTGGCTTCCGCCGGGAAAGCGGCCGCAACGACCGTCGTGAGCAGGGCAACCGTCCGTACCAGTCGGGGCGTCCGGCGCACACCCACTGATCTGCCGCACCACTGATCCACAGAGTTATCCACAGGCAGGCCCTCGGCGAAAGCTGGGGGCCTGCTTGCTGTGCTTAGGTGGATCGCATGACAGCATTGTTCTGGGAACGCCGCGACACCAGCGGGGCCGAGCATGTCCTGCTCGACGCGAGGACCGGCCTGGTCGCCCGGGGCACAGCACTGGCCGTCGACCCGATCGCCTACACCGCCCGATACGAGCTGCACACCGACCCGGCCTGGAACACCACATCGCTCGAGATCAGCACCGAGGGCGCCGGCTGGGCCCGGTCCCTGCGCCTAGCCGCCGAAGGCCGCGGGCGATGGCGGGCCACCACCTCGGAGCAGGGTGACCTCGACGCGGCCCTGATCGCGGCCGGCCACGCCGGTGCCGGTCTGCCCGGCACCGAGGACGCCGACCGCCTGATCGGGGCCTACGACGTGGACCTGACCGGCTCCCCCTTGACAAACACGCTGCCCATCCGCCGGCTCGGTCTGCTCGAGGCAGAACCCGGGATCGCGCACCGGATCAGTGTGGCCTGGGTCCTGCTCCCCAGCCTCGAGGTGATCCAGGCCGACCAGATCTACACCGCGCTGGGCGAGGGCCGGGTCCGCTTCGCCAGCGAAACCTTCAGCACCGACCTGACCGTCGACGACGAGGGTTTCGTCCACGACTACCCGGGCCTGGCCAAACTCCGCTGACCCGCCGCCAGGCCGCGCGGGACGAAGGCGGAATGCCAGCCGGCCGGCCCCACCGCGCGGGCGACGGTTGGGGCTCGGTGCCGTTGTCGGTCAGGCTTTGTCGCGGATCCAGGCCAGGCAGGTCTTGTCGACCGTGCGGAAGGGCTGGCCGAAAGCCTGGCGGGCGGCCGGGTCGAGGTCCTTTTCTTCGCGGAGGTAAAGGCGGGCGAAGGTGAAGAGTGCGCGCTGGCCGTACTTCTTGGCCATGCAGTCGGCCGCGAAGTGGCCCATGCCGTAGAAAGCGTCCCCGTCCTCGACCCGGGCGTCCGATTTGAGGGCGGTCACCGCGATCGAGGTGGGCCGGTCGCTGCCGCGGAGGTGGTCGCGGACCGATTGGCGGCGCCAACTGGCCGTGGCCGGCTGGGGGTACCACCCGATGTATTCGGCGATGCCCTCCTTGAGCCACATGTCGCCTTCGCCCCAGGACTTGCGGTGCGCTTCGCCGAGGGTGACGACGTGGCCGAGTTCGTGCTGGATGGTGGTCTCGAGGAGGCGGGTCTCGGATTTGAGGTCGTTCATGTGCAGCACGACGTCCATCCCGGCCTCGTTGAGGGGCACGGCGTAACCGACGACCCATTCGTCGGTGATGCCGCCGTACCACCTCTTCCATTGTTTGTTGCCGGCGAGGTAGATGCGGTAACGCTTCTGCGGGTTGTCGACCATGGCGGCGAAGCGGTCGTTGACCGCGGCCGCGGCGTCGGCGATCGGGAGGATCTTCTTGAAGTACTTTTTCTCGCTCGGCAGGGCTACCAGGGTGACCCGTTTGCCTTTGACGGTGACGAGGCCGCCGTCCTCCCACGGGGGCGGCTGCAGGGTGTCGTCGTTCTGTGGGGTCGTCGAGGCGGTGATCAGCCACTGGTCCTTGACGATTTTCAGGGTGAGTTTCTGCAGTACCGCGGGTTTGGCGTCGGCCGGGCAGGTGTTGTCCTTGAGGCAGTAGACGGCGTACGCCTCGAGTTTGACGGCCCTGTCCTGGGCGGTGCCGTCGCGGGAGGTCTGGTATTCGAACGCGCTCACGCCGAGGGTGCGCAGCGATCGGAACATCGATCGGTAGCGGGTGCGCAGCTTCGGTTGTCCGGGGTCGACGGCGGCCAGCCAGGCTTTCTCGTCTCCCCGGACGAGCGCGGCGGCCTGGAGGTTCAGCGCGGCGTCGGCGGCTTCGAGCGGGGTGCGGGGGCGGGGATTCTCGGCGGCCTCGGCGGGGGCCGCGAGCTGGTTCCGGTTGGCTACGTACAGGGCGCCGCCGGCGAGGATCAGCGCGGCCACCAGCGCGAATATGCCGCCGGTCAGAGCGCGGCGCCCCGACCGGGCGGGTGCCGGAAACAGCTCGGGCCCCGCGACGGACGCAAGAAAAGGCCCCGAGGCGGGCACGGCGGCGGGGAAAGGCTCGGCGGCGGGCGGGACCTGATACCAGACGGGGGCACGCTGCTGGGGGATGGCGGGCGGAGTGGTGACGTCGTCGCCGTCGGGCACGGGCGGGCTCCTCCAACGTGAATCCCTTTGCGTCCCGATCCTCCCACGAACCAACGCTGTCAGGCGCCCTCCGGCCAGATACCGGTGGAGAGAAATGCTTGGATGGTCGCGGCCGGACCAGCCAGCTCCAGGCCCTGCGCGGCGACCCACTCGTCGGAGTAGTACGTGTCCGCGTAGCGTTCGCCGCCGTCGCAGATGAGGGTGACGACCGAGCCGGTGCGGCCCGCCGCCCGCATCTCCGCGATCAGGCCGAACGCGCCCCACAGGTTCGTGCCGGTCGAGCCCCCCACCTTGCGCCCGAGGACGGCGGAACCGGCGCGCATGGCCGCCAGGGAGGCCGCGTCCGGCACCTGGGTCATCCGGTCGACGACCGAGGGCTGGAACGACGGTTCAACGCGGGAGCGGCCGATGCCCTCGATGCGGGAGCCGCGGCCGGTGCAGATGGTCCAGTCCCTGCTCTGGTATGCGGGCCAGAACGCGGAGCCTTCCGGGTCGACCACGCAGAGCTGGGTGTCGAAGCGCCGGTAGCGGGCGTACCGGCCGATGGTCGCGCTGGTGCCGCCGGTGCCGGCTCCGACCACGATCCAGGTGGGTACGGGATGCCGCTCGTGTCCCAGCTGGGCGTAGATGGATTCGGCGATGTTGTTGTTGCCGCGCCAGTCGGTGGCCCGTTCCGCGTACGTGAACTGGTCCATGAAGTGTCCGCCGAGTTCACCGGCGAGGGTGCGGGCGGTGGCCACGACCGTGGTCGGGTCGGCGACGAGATGACATTTGCCGCCTTGGAACTCGATGAGCGAGATCTTCTCCGGCGAGGTGGACGCGGGCATGACGGCAATGAATTCGAGCCCGAGCATTCTGGCGAAATAGGCCTCGCTGACCGCGGTGGATCCCGACGACGCTTCGACGATCGGGGTGCCGGGCCCGATCCAGCCGTTGCAGAGCGCGTACAGGAAAAGGGATCTCGCCAGCCGGTGCTTGAGTGAACCGGTGGGGTGTGAGGATTCGTCCTTGAGATAGAGGTCGATGCCCCAGGCGCCGGGCAGGGGGAACGGCAGCAGGTGGGTGTCCGCGGATCGGTTGGCGTCAGCTTCCACCAGCGTGATGGCGGTACGCGCCCATTCCCGGTCGGGGGCGGTCATCAGGCTGCCTCCCGGCCGGGCTGCGGCCTGTTCTCCCATTTCGTGGACAGCGCGATGGCGGTCCGGGTCGATGCGACGCCCGCGGTCCGGTTGATCCGCACGATCAGCTGTTCCAGTTCGGCGATGGTGCCGACCCGGACCGTGAGCTGGTACGACTCGACGCCGGCCATGAAATAGCACGACTCGATCTCCGGCATGACGCGCAGCGCGGTGAGCACGTCGTCGGTGTCGGCGCCGGAGTCCTCGATGATGCCGATGAGTGCGGTCACGCCGAGCCCGATCGTCTCGGGCTCGACCTCCGCACGGTATGCCCGGATGGTCCCGGCTGCTTCCATTTTGCCGACGCGCTCGTGCACGGCCGGGCCGGAGAGCCCTACCTGACGGGCCAGCTCCGCGTACGAGGAGCGAGCGTTGTCCCGCAAGAGGTCGATCAGGCGCAGGTCGATAGCGTCCATAGGCTGAGAGATTAGTGTGACCCCTCCAGGGGGTCACAGGCGGTAGCGGACAGCGACGGCCAGGACAGGCAAGGATAATGGCCAACGTCGCAATCGGGGCTTTTTCCGCATTTCAGCGACTTGCTGTTTTGGCCGATGCTCTAATGGCTTTACGTCCCGATCGAGCACGCCGACACTTTCCGTGACCACCGGTGCTCCAACACGACGCAAGGAGAGGGCCGTGGACACAGGAGATCGACTGCTGACGCCCGGGGAGGTTGCCGCGCTGTTCCGGGTGGACCCCAAAACTGTCACGCGATGGGCAGCCGCGGGTCGTATCGGCAGCATCCGGACTCCGGGTGGCCATCGCCGGTTCCGGGAGTCAGAGGTGCGCGCCCTGCTGGAGGGCGAGGGTGCCGCCGTGGTGGAGGAAATGCGCGAGGACGACGCCAACAACCGGCCCCGCAACGCCGGGCCGCAGAACCCGGGGCAGGGCTACGGCCCGCCCAACGGGTTGCGCTGACCCGAGTCCCGCTGGCCCGGATCCCGCTGGCCCAGCTCACCGCGCCAGCGGGCGGAGAGATCGTGCGGCACGCCGAGCGCGTCGAGCACCTTGCCCGCCACGAAGTCGATGAGCTGCTGTGCCGTGGCGTCCGCCCCGGAGCCGTAGAAACCCGGTGACGCCGGGAGGACCACGGCTCCGGCGTCGTGCAGGGCGATCAGGTGCTCCAGGTGGCTGCGGGTCACCGGGGTCTCCCGGGGCACGACGACCGTACGGCGGCGTTCTTTGAGGTTGACCTCCGCGGCGCGCTGCAGCAGGTCCTTGGACAACCCGATCGCGATGCCCGCGCACGACGCGGTGCTGGCCGGGACCACGGCCATGCCCTTCGCCGGGTACGACCCGGAGCTGGGCCCGGCGGCGAGGTCGCCGGCCGGCCAGTAGGTCAGGTCCGCGGTGGCGACGTCGCGGCCCAGCCACGCGGTGACGTCGTCCTTCCAGTGCGCGTCCCGGACGGTCGCGCCGGTCTCGTCCAGCAGGGTGAGCCGGGCGGCCCTGGAGATGACCAGGTCGACCGCTTCGCCGGCGTCCAGGAGCGCGCCGAGCACAGCCTTGGCGTAAGGCGTGCCCGACGCTCCTGAGACACCGATGATCCACGGGGTACGCATACCCCCAGCATGCCCAATCAGGAAACGGTGAACCAGCTCGACTCGTCGGACGGGTCCGCGAACGTCGCCTGGTCGAGGATCTTCTGCAGCTCGACATCCGGAACGAAGCCGCCACCGCTGGCCTCGATGTAGTGCTGGCCGCCGTCGACGAAGCGGTAGCAAAGGTTGTCCGGCACGCACCACGCCTTGTCGGCCGGGCCGGTGTGCTTGCTGTACCAGGACGGGAACACCGTGAGTTGCACCGTCGGGACCGGCTCGCCGTTCGTGACGTAGTCGTCCAGCAGCGGCTCGGTGAGGCCCTTGTACGCGAAATCACCCTTGGCCAGGATCAGGGACGACTGCCCGTCGAGGGGGGTCAGGTACATGTTGTCGGCGTGACCGGCCTCCAGGAGCGAGTAGCCCTTCGGGAGGTAGTTCAGCTTGAAGCCGACGGTCTGCGGTTGCGCCGCGACGCCGCCCTTCAGGCCCTTCGCGACCGCGGCCAGCTGCTCGGCCTCGGGCCCCTGCCGGCCGTTGACGGTGACGACCGCCCACGAATCGGTGGCGTATTCCCAGCTGAAACTGGCGTCGGTGTAGTAGTCGGGCATATTGCTGGAGCCCTCGGTCATGATGCTCGGCGTGAACCAGCCGTCCTGGACCTTCCTGCCCTTCTTGGCAGTCACCGGGTCGAAGACACCCTTCGCGTACGTGGTGAGGTTGCCGACCGAGTTGGGCTCGACGTGCCGCACGTTGTCGGCGTCGATGAAAGTGCTGCCCTTGCCCGGCCCGACAATGACCGCCATCTGGTAGCCGGGGGTCACGTAGACGGTGTCCGAAACGGTCAGACCACCGGCCGTGTATCCCTTGATGTTCCCGGTCAAGTCCCCCTTGGGATAGGCAAAAGCCGGGGCCTTCGGTACGGCCGGGGCCGCCGCGGGCGGAGCGGACGTCGTGGTGGGGGAGGAAGAAGGGATCAGCTGGGGTACGGCCACCGCGCCGGCGACGGCCAGCACCGCGGCCGCCGATCCGGTCGTCGCCCAGAGCGCCCGGCGCTGCTTCTGGCGCTTCCGGCCGGCCTTCAGGGCGTCGTCGACGGTGTACCGCGGGGCGGGGGCACCCGACTTGGCATCGTTCAACATGTCAGACAGCTCGTGCTTCACGGCGACTCTCCTTGAGGATGAATACCTCCGCGCCGAGGACGGTGCGCAGCTCCTCGAGGCCGCGGGAGGTGTAGCTCTTGACCGTTCCTTCGGGGCAGCCCATGACCTCGGCGGTCTCCCGGACGCTGAGACCTTCCAGGTAGCGCAGCGTCAGGACGGCGCGCAGCCGCGCCGGCACCTTCTGCAGGGCGGCCCGGACCCGGAGCTTTTCGTCGACCACTCTGGTGGCGTCACCCGGCAGTGCCCGGTCGGGCATGGCATCGCTCTGCGCGTGCTCACGCCGCCACCACGGCCGCCGGGTTTCGTCGATGGCAGCCCGCACCACGGCCGTACGTGCGTAACTGGCCGGGTTGCCGATGCGCCGCCATTTCACGTACAGCCTCGACAGCACGGTGAGGACCGCGTCCTCAGCCACCTGCCAGTCGCCGCACGTGAGATAGGCGAGACCGCGCAGGGGCTCCATCTGCGCGGTGACGAAGTCTCTGAACTCCGTGTCTCTGTCGCTCACGGCTACTAGACGGACGGAGCGGCCCCCGGGGTTACAACAAAATCAGGTCGAGGAGCGCGAAGACGAACAGCGCGATGCCGACGAACCCGTTCGCGGTGAAGAACGCGCGGTTGACCTTGGAGAGGTCGTTCGGGGTGACCACGATGTGCTGGTACCCGAACGCCACGGCGGTGAGCGCCAGCCCGATCCACCAGAGCCAGCCCAGGTCCACGATCTGCCCGAACCACACGAACAGCGCGAACGTCACGACGTGGGTGACCGTGGAGATGTGCAGCGCGGTGCGCACCCCGAACCGGGCCGGGGTGGAGTGCACGCCGATCCGGCGGTCGACGTCGACGTCCTGGCAGGCGTAGATGATGTCGAAGCCACCGATCCACAGCCCGACCGCGACGCCGAGCAGCCACGCGGGCCCGGAACCGCTGAACGTGCCGGTGATCGCGAGCCACGCCCCGACCGGGGCCACGGCCTGCGCGAGCGCCAGCACGTAGTGCGGGAAGTTCGTGAACCGCTTCGCATACGGGTAGACGACCAGCGGGATGACCGCGAGCGGCGACAGCAGCAGGCAGAGCCAGTTGAGCAGGCCCGCCGCGAGGAACAGCACCACCAGCGACACCGCGGCGCCGGTCCAGGCCGTCCGCACGCTCACCGCACCGGTGACGAGCTCCCGGTTCTGGGTACGCGGGTTCAGCGCGTCGATCCTGCGGTCCAGGATCCGGTTGGCCGCCATGGCGAAGGTACGGCCGGCGACCATCGCGATCGTGACCAGCAGCAGGTCGGCCCAGTGCACGCCGGTGCCCGCGCGGTCCATCGCGACCAGCGCCGACAGGTAGGCGAACGGCAGCGCGAAGACCGAGTGCTCGATGGCCACCAGGCGCAGGAACGCCTTGATCTTGCCGGGTTGTTCGGGCGCGGAGGCCACCGCTGTCATATGCCGTATTCCTTCCAGCGCTTGTCCACCAGGGCGCTCACCTCGGGCGACATGGTCATCTCTTCCGGCCAGCCCCGCGTGTAGCCCTCGGTCGGCAGCTTACGGGTGGCGTCCAGGCCCGCCTTACCGCCCCAGAACTGCTGGTAGGAGGCGTGATCCAGATGGTCCACCGGGCCCTGGGTGACCATCAGGTCGCGGTCGTAGTCGACATTGCCGAACGCCCGGAAGGCGACCTCGTTGTAGTCATGGACGTCGCAGTCCTCGTCGACCACCACGATCAGCTTGGACAGCGACATCAGGTGGGCGCCCCAGATCGCGTTCATGATCTTCTGCGCGTGCTTCGGGTAGCGCTTGCGGATCGACACGATGACGCAGTTGTGGAAGACGCCGGCGGCCGGCATGTCGTAGTCGACGATGTCCGGGATCAGCATCTTGAGCAGCGGCAGGAAGATCCGCTCGGTGGCCTTGCCCAGGCCGTGGTCCTCCTGCGGCGGCTTCGAGGTGACGATCGAGTGGTAGACCGGCTTCTTGCGCATGGTCATGGTCTCGATGTGCAGCACCGGGAACGGCTCGACCGGGGTGTAGAAGCCGGTGTGGTCGCCGAACGGCCCCTCGGGCGCCCGCTCCCCCGGCTCGAGGTACCCCTCCAGCACGATCTGCGCCTCGGCCGGCACCTGCAGCGGCACGGTCAGGCAGTCGACCATCTCGACCCGCTCGCCGCGCAGGAAACCGGCGAACATGTATTCGTCGATGTCGCCGGGCAGCGGTGCACTCGCGGAGTAGCTGACCACCGGGTCACAGCCGATCGCCACGGCCACCGGCAGCCGCTGCCCGAGCCGTTCGGCGACCGCGTGGTGGGCGGTGGAGTCCTTGTGGATCTGCCAGTGCATGCCGAGCGTGTTCTTCGAGTGCTGCTGCAGGCGGTACAACCCGAGGTTGCGCTTGCCGGTCTCGGGGTGCTTGGTGTGGGTCAGCCCGAAGTTGTGGAAGATCCCGCCGTCACCAGGCCACACCTGCAGCCCGGGCAGCAGGTTCAGGTCGACGTCGTCGCCCTTGAGCACGACCTCCTGGCAGGGCGCCGTCTTGACCTTTTTCGGCGGCAGGGACTTCAGCTGGAGCACCTTGCCGAGGCCCTCACGGATCCCGGACCAGCCCACCGGCAGCTCCGGCTTGAGCATGTCACCGATCCGGTCGCCGACCTCGTCGAGCGAATCCACGCCCAGCGCCATCGCCATCCGCTTCTCGGTGCCGAAGAGGTTGACGACGATCGGCATGTCACCACGGGTGGGCCGCTCGAAGAGCAGCGCGGGGCCGCCGGCCCGGACCGTCCGGGTCACGATCTCGCTGATCTCCAGCGTCGGATCGACCGGGACGCGCACCCGGCGCAACTCACCGGCCTTCTCCAGCGCTGAGATGAAGCCCTGCAGGTCGTGGAACGGAGCACCCATGCTCCCAGTCTCCCACCCGCCCCGTGCCGGGGATCACGAGGCCGTTGCACCTGCGGCCGTCACCCGATGATCGAGTCCGGCGTTGAGTCAGCGGTTCAGTTTCGGCAGCGAGGAAGACGAGGTGGACGGCGTGAATTTCCGATCGTTGGCACGATGGGGTGCCCTCGCGGGGTTGATCACGACCGTAGGTCTGGCAGTTCCGGAACCGGTGTTCGCCGCCGCGAAGCTTCCGGCGTGCACGAAGGGCTCGGCCTCGACGAGACCGCCGACGTCCCGGCCCGGCCCGGGCGCGCCGAAAGCCTGCCGGGCGGACGGACCGGTGCACCGATCCACCGGCCGGATGAGCCGGGCGGCCGGCGCCGGTCAGGCCATGAGCGGTTACACCCACCTGGGCGCCGGCACCGGGGGCACCTGGACCGGCGTCAACGGGCGGCTCTCCGTCGTGGACGGCGGGGTCCGGGGCTGGACCTACGACTTCATCGCCAACCGCTTCATGGTCAAACGCGGCCAGGGCAACGGCAACATCGCCTGGCTGGAGGCCGGCTGGGCGGAGACCGGCTGGGCCGGTCAGGGCCGGCAGCACATCTACACGTTCAACACGAACACGATGCAGTGGCAGTTCTACGACCAGTACCAGATCCGGCCGGGTGACAAGCCCTGGATCGACATCCACACCGACGGCAACGACATCTGGCAGGCGTGGCTCTGGTGGAACAACCGCTGGAACCTGCTGACCGCCCAGAAGCTGCCGCTCGGGGCCGGCGCCTACGTCGAGCAGTACCTCGAGGTGTACGCCGACCCGCGCAAGCCCGCCCGGGTGAGCGTGCCCGAGGTCCGCACGAACTACGTCCAGTTGTACGGATCCGACCCCGATCTCGTCCCGTGGGACGAGGACGTGCCCACCGTCACCGGGAGCAACCCCCCGAAAGACGGCTCCGGCCTGTGTCTGGAGTGGGTGGCCCTATGGAACACCTGGAAGGCCGGTAACTGCTAACCCCCGGCGTTCGCGTACGAGTGCAGGCCGGAGAAGAACAGGTTCACGCCGAACAGGTTCATCAGCATCGTCGCGAACCCCAGCAGCGCGATCCAGGTCGCGGTGGTGCGCTTCACGCTCGGGGTGGCCCGGGCGTGCAGGTACGCCGCATAGACGACCCAGGAGATGAAGGCCCAGACCTCCTTGGGGTCCCAGCCCCAGTAACGGCCCCAGGAGGCCTCGGCCCACAGCGGGCCGGCGATCAGCGCGCCGAACATGAACAGCGGGAACGCGAACGCGTGCAGGCGGAACGTCAGCCGCTCCAGCGTCGTCGCGTCGCCGACCCGGGCGCCGAGGGTGTACGGGAACGTGCGCTTGCCCTGGTCGTAGCCGGAGCGGATGAGGAACATGGCGGCCGGGACCGCGCCGATCAGGAAGATGCCGCTGGAGATGATGATCGTCGAGACGTGCACGATGAACCAGTAGGAGTTCAGCGCGGGCACCAGCGGCCCGACCGGCGCGTACGCCACGAGCGCGTCGGCGCCGAGCAGCACCACCAGCGCCAGTGAAGCGAACAGGCCCAGGTGCCGCACGGCCGGCTTGCGGGTGAGCAGACCCAGCCAGACCGCCGAGCCGACCAGCGTCACGGTGAGCGTGAACTCGTACATGTTGCCCCAGGGCATGCGGTCCGCCGCGAGACCCCGGGTGATCACCGTGCCGAGGTGCAGCGCGAACGCCAGCCAGTTGACGCCGACCGCGATGAGTCCGACCAGGACACCACGGTCCCGCTTCGGGGCGACCGGTTCGTCCGTCGCGACGTGGTCGTCATCCGAGACCGGCGCACCCGCTCCCACCAGCTGGCGAGCGGGCCGCTGGGCCGCGCGGCCGATGTGGCTCTTGTCGCCGAACGCGTACTCGGCGGCATAGAGCACCATCGCCGCCAGGTAGGCCAGCACAGTGAAGGCCATCAACTGATCCGACACATCCGCCATCAGGGCGTCCCTCCATCCGGACCGCGAGCGGCCCCCACAACCTGTCCGAACTCGTCACCGAAGCCCGGATAGTCGGTGCGAGGCAGGCCACCGGCCTCCACCAAACTACCGGACCCCTCCCGGGGCGAGATCCGGAACCACATCCTGCGCCGGTGCCCGGACAGCGACAGCATCAGCCCGATCAGCCCGACGACCGCGCCACCCAGCACGTAGATCGAGGAGGGGTCGGAGCGGACCGAGACGGTCACGAACGGCCGGGTGCCGAGGAATTCCACCTTGGTGCCGTCGTCCTGGGTCCACGACTGGCCCGGCTGGAGGCGCTGCGGGCGGTCGCCGCTGACCTTCTTGAGCTCACCGTTGGCGAGCTGGCCCTGGTCGAGCGCGTACACCGAGCCCGGGTTGCCGACCTCGACACCGAGATCGCCGCGGTACGCCGTGAGGAAGAGCACGGGGTCGTTCTCGGCCGGGAACACCGAGGCCGCGCCGCCGTTGGGGTCGACCGTCGGCAGGAACACACCCTCGAACCCGACCTGCAGGTTGACGTCGCGCTTGTTCGTCTTCGGGTCGATGTTGACGTCCGGGAACGACGCGACGCCCTCGCTGGTGAACAGGCCGTCCTTGGGCAGGAACGGGACGACCTTGGTCTGCTGGACGCCGTACCGGTCGGTGTAGCGCAGCTCGACCGCGTAGCCGTGGCCGAGCAGATAGACGTTGGCCTGCGACAACCGCAGCGGGTCGTTGACCGTGAAGTGCTCCGGCCGCCAGGCGCCGTCCTGCGCGGTCTGCAGCTCGACGTCGGCGTCGAAGCTCTTCGGCTGGCCGCTGGGCTGGTAACTCGCCGCGAAATCGGTCAGTCGCAGACAGAAGAACGGCAGGTCGGCGGCGTCGATCCGGGGGCCGAGGGAGGACTCGTCGTACTGCGTGACCGAGTTGCAGAAGCCCTGGTCGGTGCCCTCGACGAGGATCCGGTTGCCGTGCCAGCCGTACCAATGTCCGAAACCCACCCCGACCAGCACCGTGAGCAGGGCGAAGTGGAAGAAGAGGTTGCCGGTCTCCTTCAGGTAGCCCTTCTCCGCGGAGACCGTCCAGCTGCCGTCGCCGTGCTCACGGACCCTGGTCCGGAAACGCTGCGCCCGCAGCGCCTCGGCGGCGGCTTTCGCCGCATCGGCCGGGTCGTCGGCCCGCTCGTGCGGACTCGCATGCTGCGGCAGTCGCTCCAGGCGCCGGGGAGCATCCGGGGGTACGGACTTGAGCGCGCGAAAATGATCCATCAGCCGCGGGAACACGCAGCCCACGAGCGACGTGAACAGCAGCAGGTAGATGGCGGCGAACCACGGTGACGCGTAGACGGCGAACCCACCGATGCGCTCCACCGTCGGCGCCAGATCGGGGTGCGCGGCGTAGTACGCGGTCACCTTCTCCGGCGAGACCGCCCGCTGGGGCAGCACCGAACCGGGGATCGCGGCGATCGCCAGCAGGAACAGCAGCACCAGCGCGGTCCGCATGCTGGTGAGCTGGCGCCAGGAATTGCGCAGCAGCGCCCAGGCCCGGTTGGGGCGGCGGGCCGGCGGCTCGGCGGAGGGCGCGGGGCGTTGCTCGACAGCGGTCACAGCAGGGTCCCGGAGTCGAAGTTGAACGTGGTCAGCAGCCAGATGAGGAAGCTGTTCCAGCCGCCGGTGATCAGTGCGACGCCGACGACGATGAGCAGGCCGCCACCGACCCGGGTGACCCAGCGGCTATTGCGCCGGATCGCCTTGAACACCCCGAGCAGCCGGCGGAAGAACAGGCCGAAGAGCACGAACGGGATGCCGAGCCCGAGGCTGTACGCGAGCGCGAGGACCACCGCGCGGTCGGTCTCGCCGGCCCGGGTGGCCAGGCCGAGCACCGCGCCGAGGGTCGGGCCGACGCAGGGCATCCAGGAGAGCGCGAACAGCGCGCCGAACACCGGTGCCCCGATCAGGCCCGCGTTGGGCAGTTTGTGGATCCGGAACTCGCGCTGCATGCCCGGTACCACCCCGAGGAACGCCAGGCCCAGCCCGATCACCAGGATGCCGAGCACGATGTCGAGGGTGCGCTTGTGGGTCAGCAGCGTCATCCCGATGCCCGCGACCAGCGTCGAGATCAGGGTGAAGACCACTGCGAAGCCGAGCACGAACAGGCTGGTGCCGGCCAGGATGCGGCCCTTGACCCGGGTGCGTTCCAGCACCGCGACACCGCCCGGCGAGGGCTCCCGGGTGTCGTCCAGGTCGGAGCCGGCCAGGCCGGTCACGTACGACAGGTATCCCGGCATCAGCGGCAGCACGCACGGCGACAGGAAGCTGACCAGGCCGGCCAGTGCGGAGACCAGGACGGCCAGCAGCAGGGGACCGCTGCGGGCCACGTCGGCGAAGGAGGCACCCATCAGCCGGTTCCCTCGGCGGCGTACTTCTCCACCAGCGGGCGCAGCTCGGCGACGGTGGTCGAGCGGCGGATCGCGGCGGCGATCCGGCCCTGCCGGTCCAGGATCAGCGTCGCGGGCGTGCTGACCTGGGTCACGTCGAACTTCAGCGCGACGCTGCCGTTCGGGTCGAAAATACTCGGGTACGTCACCCGGCCGACCTCGAAGCGCTTGGCGGCGTCCCGGTCGTCCCGCGAGTTGACCCCGATGAACGTGACGTCACTGGCTTTGGTGGCCTGGTAGGTCTGCTCGAGGTCGTCGGCCTCGGCCCGGCACGGGTTGCACCACGAGCCCCAGAAGTTGACGACGATGACCTTGCCACGGTCGTTCGCCACGTCGTACGTCCCGCCGTCGAGCAGCTCCCCGGTGACCTCGCGGGCCTGGGGGCGCTGCTCGGGCGTGCACTCGATGACGTCGTTCGCGCCGGTCGTGCAGTCCTTCTCCCAGCTTTTGCTGCCGCAACCCGCCGGTGCACCGGCCGCGACCGAGGCGGTGAGCAGAGCTGCCACAAGCCGGCGCGCTCTCATGCTCTGCCAGCCTTGTGCGTGCTGTCGCTGCGCTCGGTGCACTTCATCACGCGCCCTTTGCCGTCCGAGCGGTGGGCGACATAGCCACCAGAGCGGCGGCGGGCTCCGCGTAGTCGAAGCCGACCACCTTGGAACCCTCGAAGTGGAAGGAGGTGAGGCTCGCCAGCCCGCACTGCCGCTTGCGCGGGTCGTGCCAGAGGCGCTTCTTCTCGATGTATCGGCGCAGCGTCCAGATCGGCAGCTGATGTGACACGCAGACCGCCTCGTGACCCTCGGCGGCGACCCGCGCGGCCTGGATCGCGGCGAACATCCGCTGGGCGATCACCAGGTAGGCCTCGCCCCAGCTCGGCGTGATCGGGTCGCGCAGCACCCACCAGTTGCGCGGGTTGCCGAACGCGCCGTCACCGACCGCGACCCGCTTGCCCTCGAAGAAATTCGCGCTCTCGATCAGCCGGACGTCGGTCGCGGTCTCCAGCTTGAACTGCTCGGCGAACGGCTCGGCGGTCTCCTGCGCGCGTTCCAGCGGGCTGGCCACCACGTGGGTGATGTCGCGCCCGGCGAGATGCTCCGACGCGGCCACCGCCATCTGCCGGCCCAGCTGCGACAGGTGGAAGTCGGGCAGCCGGCCGTACAGAATCTTGGCCGGGTTGTGCACCTCGCCGTGCCGCAGCACGTGCACGGTGGTCCTGGTGGGCTCGTCGCTCATGGTCAGCTCCCCGCTGCTGCCGCGGCAGCGGCGGCGGCTGCCGGCAGTGCCGTTCGGATCGTCTCCAAGGCCTCGTCGTCCAGCGCCGTCGACACGAACCACGACTCGAACGCGCTCGGCGGCAGATAGACACCGCGCCGGAGCATCTCGTGGAAGAACGCCTTGAACACGGCCGGGTCCTGCGTCTTCGCCGAGTCGTAGTCCACCACGTCGACGTCGGTGAAGAAGATCGAGAACATGTTCCCGGCGGTCGACAGCCGGTGGGTCACTCCGGCGGCGGCCAGCGCCTCGGAGGCCAGCGAGCTGACCGTGCCCGACAGCTCGTCGAGGCGCTGGTAGGCCGCGTCGTCGGCCAGGCGCAGGCTGGCCAGCCCGGCGGCGCAGGCGAGCGGGTTACCCGAGAGGGTGCCGGCCTGATAGACCGGACCGGACGGGGCCAGGCGGGACATGATCTCCGTGCGACCGCCGAAGGCCGCGGCGGGCAGACCCCCACCCATGACCTTCCCGTACGTGAACAGGTCGGCGTCCACCGGCTCGAGCCCGGCCCAGCCGCCCGCCGACACCCGGAACCCGGTCATGACCTCGTCGACGATGAGCAGCGCGCCGTCGGCGTGGGCGATCTCCGCCAGCCGCCGGTTGAAGCCCTCGCGCGGGGCGACGACCCCCATATTGCCCGCCGCTGCCTCGGTGATGATCGCGGCGATCTCACCCGGCTCCTCGGCGAACACGGCCTCGACCGCGCTGATGTCGTTGTAGGGCAGCACGATGGTCTCACTGGCCGACGCACCGGTGACCCCGGGCGAATCGGGCAGGCCGAGCGTCGCGACCCCGGAGCCGGCCGCGGCGAGCAGCGCGTCGACGTGGCCGTGGTAGCAGCCGGCGAACTTCACGATCTTGGCGCGGCCGGTGTAACCCCGGGCCAGCCGGATCGCGGTCATCGTCGCCTCGGTGCCGGAGCTGACCAGGCGGACCTGCTCGACCGGGGTGCGCCGGACGATCTCCTCGGCCAGGTCGACCTCACCCTCGGTGGGTGTGCCGAAGCTGGTGCCGAGCGCGGCGGCGGCCTGCACCGCGGCGACGATCTCGGGATGCGCGTGGCCGTGGATCATCGGCCCCCACGAGCAGACCAGGTCGACATAGCGTCGCCCGTCGGCGTCGAAGAGCCAGGGTCCGGTGCCGCGAGCCATGAACCGCGGCGTCCCGCCGACGGACTTGAACGCACGCACGGGTGAATTGACCCCGCCGGGCACGATGGCCTGGGCGCGGTCGAACAGGGCCTGGGAGACCGGGGCATCATCCGGATAAGGAATGCCCTCGGCGCGGTATGAGGTGGTCACAGCGACTCCCATTCTGTCAGCGCGGGTCCGCGCACGTCCGATCAGCCCCGCCGGGCGTTGGCTTGGTCACGATCGATGCCCACCCGGGAGCCGCACCGCACCGCGCCCGGCAGGCCGATCCCGGTTGCCCGCGATAGGGTGACGGGGTGGAACGACCGGAGCTGTCCATCACGATGGAGCGCGCTCCCGACGAGGCGATCTTCCGTCTCGCCGGGGAGATCGACGTGCTCACGGTGGCCCGGCTCTCCGCCATGGTCAACGAGATCCTCGCGGAGCCCCCGGCCCGGATCATCCTCGACATGTCCGGCGTGACCTTCTGCGACTCCCAGGGCCTGGGCACCCTGGTGGTGCTCAGTCGGAAGGCCCAGCATGCCCGATCCCTGCTGGCCCTCACCAACGTCGGCGATTTCCTGCTGCGGGTCCTGGACATCACCGGCCTGCGCTCAGCCCTGATGATCTCCTCCACCGCCTGACCCTCCGGTCGGCGTCGACACCGCCGCTGACCCGGCCACCGACGGCCCGGCCGCCGACGGCCCGGCCGCGGATGGCCCGACCGCGGATGACACGGCCAGCAGGGCCGATGCGGCCGTTCGCAGCGCGCCGGCGACCCGTCCGGCCTCTCCCCGCTCCAGGAGCCTGAGGACCGGCCCGCTGGAGAGCGGCGCGAGCAGCAGGTCGGCATGCACGGCGGCATCCAGCCCCGGGCACGCCTCCGCGAGCAGCCCAGCGATGTGCCCGTGCCAGAAGCCATAGACCGGATGCCCGTCCCGATCATCCGATTCTTGGCGGTGGGAATCGGCCGTCGCTTGACCGAGGGCGGCGAGCAGGCCCTTGTTGCGGGCGACCACCTCGACCACCGCATCGAGGAACGCGATCAGCCGCACCGCGGGTTCCGCCCCGGGCCCGAGCGGCGGCGGACCGCTGGTCACCGACGCGCTGAGCGCCATCGCCCGGTCCTGCATGAGCGCGGTCATCAGGCCGGCCCGGGAGCCGAACCGATGAAAGATCGTGCCCTTGCCCACCCCCGCGGCGGCCGCGACCTGGTCCATCGAGATCTGCGCCGGGCGGTGCCGGGTCAGCAGCTCCTCGGTGGCCAGCAGAATCGCGCGTCGGTTGCGCAGGGCGTCGGCACGCGTCACCCGGCCATCCTCCTCTCTGCTAAATTGACCGGCAGTCAACTTAGTCTCCGGGGAGCGGCATCATGCGGCGAGTGCGCTTTTTCGAGTACGGCGACCCGGACGTCCTCACGCTCGAAGAGACCGGCATCCCTTCCCCGGGCCCGGGCGAGGTGCTGATCCGCGCGGAGGCGATCGGGGCGAATTTCGTCGACACCAGGTTCCGTCGTGGACCGTCCAGCGGAGCGATCTTCCGGCGCCCCCTGCCCGGCACCCTCACCGGCGACGTCGTGGGCGTGGTGGACAAACTCGGCGAAGGGGTTGATCCATCCCTGCTGGGCCGCCGGGTGGCCGCCCTCGCCGAGGACGCGTTCGCCGACTTCGCCGTCACGCAAGCGCGGTGGGTCACCGTCGTCCCGGACGACATGGACGCCGTGAGCGCGAGCATGCTGCCGACCGCCGCCCCGGTGGCGTTGCGGGTCCTGCGCACCGGCGGGCTCGGATACGGCGACACCGTGCTGGTCCACTCCGCGGCCGGCACCATCGGCCGGCTCGCGCTGCGACTGGCCAGGATCTCGGGTGCGGGCCTGGTCATCGGCACCGCGAGCACCTCGGAGAAGCTCGCGGCCGCCCGGCGCGAGGGGGCGGACATCGCCGTCGACTACACCGCGCAGGACTGGCCCGATCAGGTACGCGAAGCCGCTCCGGACGGCGTGCACGTGGTCGTCGAGGCGGTCGGCGGGGATGTGCTGCGGCGTAGCGTCGAGCTGCTCCGTCCGTACGGGAAAGCGGTGACCTATGGGGCCGCCTCGGGTGACCTGAGCGACGTGCCGGTGACCAGCCTCTATGCCCTGCGTTTTGTGGCCGGGTTCTCGTTGCTGGCCTGGCGGGCCGCCGCGCCGGACCGGGCCCGGGCCGAGATGGACGAGCTGGCCCGGATGGTCGCGGCCGGCCGGCTCACCGGCGGTGCGGCCACCGAGCTGCCACTGAGCGAAGCGGCCGAGGCGCATCGCCTGCTGGAGAGCAGGTCGCACCTCGGCCGGATCCTGCTCAGGCCCTGATCAGGTGCCCCAGCGGGCCTTCTCCAGCAGCTCCAGGGCCTCGGCGGAGGCCTCGTCGCCGCCCGCGCGCAGGGTGCGGGTGGCCTCGTCGACCAGGTCGGTCAGCCGCTGCCATTGGCTCTCGCGTTCCCGGGCCGCTTCCGCCTGGGCCTTGAGCTGCTGGGTCTTGGTCCAGAGCTCGACGAAGACGGCAACCTTGGCGCGCAGCACCCAGGGGTCGAACGGCTTCGTCAGATAGTCCACCGCACCCACGGCGTAACCCCGCAACGCCAACTGAGCGTCACGGTCCGCGGCGGTGAGGAACAGGATCGGGACGTGCCGGGTCCGCTCGCGGCGCTTGATGTGCCCGGCCGTCTCGAAACCGTCCATGTTCGGCATCTGGGCGTCCAGCAGGATCACCGCGAAGTCGTCGGTGAGCAGCTGTTTCAGGGCTGCCTCGCCGCTCTCCACGGCCACCGCCTGCACGGGGAGACCCTGCAGGATCGCCTCCAGTGCGAGCAGGTTGTCACGCCGGTCATCGACCAGCAGAGCTTTGGCCTTCTCAGCCACGCTCACTCTCCGTTCCCGACCGTTCGGAGGCGTTGACCCAGCGGGCCATGAGCTCGATGAGCTGGTCCAGGTCGACGGGCTTGGTGATGTAGTCACTCGCGCCCGCCGCGAGGGCCGATTCACGGTCACCGGGCATCGCCTTGGCCGTCAGGAACACTACCGGCAGATCCTGGAAGCGCTGATTACGGCGGATCCCCCGGGTCGTCTCGTAGCCGTCCTGGTCCGGCATCATCGCGTCCATCAGCACGATGTCGACCTCGGGGTGCTCGGCCAGCAGGCGCACCCCGTCCACCCCGTTGTCGGAGTACAGCACGTTCAGCCCGTGCATCTCCAGGGCGCTGGTCAGGGCGAACACGTTGCGTACGTCGTCGTCCACGATGAGCACGGTGGCCCCGTCGAGCTGCCGGCCGGCCGCGCTCACCGGGACCGGCTCCGGCTCCGGCGGCGCGCTGAACAGTGGCAGATCCAGCGAGCTCAGCGATGCCGGCCGGGGCGACACCGGCACCTCCACCGCGGGCAGCAGCTGCGGCAGGCCGGGCATGCTCGGCACCGGGACCATGTCCGGCACCGGGACGTCCGGCATGTACAGGGTGAAGGTGGAGCCCTCACCGGGTGCGGACGAGACCACGATCGTGCCGCCGAGCAGCGCCGCGAACTCCCGGCTGATCGACAGGCCCAGGCCGGTGCCACCGTACTTGCGGCTGGTGGTGCCGTCGGCCTGCTGGAACGCCTCGAAGATCAGGCTGAGCTTCTCGTCGGAGATGCCGATGCCGGTGTCGGTGACCGCGAACGCGACCACCTGATCGGCCGCGGACAACGCCGGCATGTCGAAGTAGCTGTCCTCCGGCGCCGGGTAGATGCTCAGCGTCACCGAACCGCTGTCGGTGAACTTGACGGCGTTGGAGAGCAGGTTGCGCAGGATCTGCTGGAGCCGCTGTTCGTCGGTGACGATCGAGTCGGGCAGCTCGGGCGAGACCTCCACCCGGAAGTCGAGGTTCTTCTCGTTCGCCTGCGGCAGGAACGCCTGCTCGACGTAACTGCGCACGCCGTCGAAGTCGACCTGATCGGTGTCCACGTCCATCCGGCCCGCCTCGATCTTGCTGAGGTCGAGGATGTCGTCGATCAGCGACAGGAGGTCGGAACCGGCGCTGTGGATCGTACGGGCGAATTCGATCTGCTTCTCGGTCAGGTTGCGGTCTGAATTGTCCGCGAGCAGGCGGGCGAGCAGCAACAACGAGTTCAGCGGGGTACGCAGCTCGTGGCTCATGTTCGCCAGGAACTCGGTCTTGTAGGCGGAGGCACGGGACAGCTGCTGCGCCTTCTCCTCGAGGCCGAGCCGGGCGAGTTCGATCTCCCGGTTCTTGGTCTCGATGTTGCCCTTCTGCTCGCTGAGCAGCTGGGCCTTGTCCTCCAGCTCAGCGTTCGTGCGCTGCAGCTCCGCCGACTGGTCCTGCATCTCCCGGGCCAGGCGCTGCGACTGCGAGAGCAGTTCTTCGGTACGCCGGTTGGCCTGGATGGTGTTGAGAGCGATCCCGATCGTGGCGACGAGGCGCTCCAGGAACGTCAGGTGCAGCCCGGAGAACGAGGCGACCGACGCGAACTCGATGACGCCGAGCATCTCGCCCTCGAACAGCACCGGCAGCACCACGAGATCGTTCGGTGGCATCGACATCAGGCCCGAGCGCATGGTCAGCACGCCGTCATGGGTCGCCCGCACCCGGATCGTGCGGCGGGAGACCGCGGCCTGCCCGACCAGGCCCTCGCCCGGCCCGAACGTCACCTCGTGGTTGCGGGCGACGTAGCCGTACGACGCGGCCAGCCGCAGCCGCATCACCGCTTCCTCGTTGTCGACCAGGAAGAACGCTCCGAGCTGCGCGTACACCAGCGGCGTCACCTCGGTCATGATCATGCGGCAGACCTCGCCGAGATCCCGCTGGCCCTGCAGCAGACCGCTGATCCGGGCCAGGTTGGAGTCGAGCCAGCCCTGTTCGGCGTTGGCGGTGGTGGTCTCCCGCAGCGCCACGATCATCTGGTTGATGTTGTCCTTGAGCTCCGCGACCTCGCCCTGCGCCTTGACCGCGATGCTCTGCGTCAGGTCGCCCCGGGCCACCGCGGTGGACACCTCGGCGATCGCGCGCAGCTGGGTGGTCAGCGTGGACGCGAGCTGATTGACATTGTCGGTGAGGTCACGCCACGTACCCGAGACGCCCTTGACCTCGGCCTGACCGCCGAGCTTGCCCTCGATGCCGACCTCCCGGCCGACCCGGGTGACCTCGGTGGCGAACGACGACAGCTGGTCCACCATGGTGTTGAC
This sequence comes from Actinoplanes sp. NPDC051494, assembly GCF_044454705.1. NCBI lineage: Bacteria > Bacillati > Actinomycetota > Actinomycetes > Micromonosporales > Micromonosporaceae > Actinoplanes > Actinoplanes sp. NPDC051494. The sequence continues at coordinate 26,615 of NZ_JBITDZ010000006.1, read as the reverse complement.
GGTGTCCTTGAGCTCCTGGATCTCGCCCCGGGCGTCGACGGTGATCTTCTGCGTCATGTCGCCCTTGGCCACCGCGGTGGTGACCGAGGCGATGTTGCGGACCTGCGCGGTGAGGTTGGACGCCATGTAGTTGACGTTGTCGGTGAGGTCGCGCCAGGTGCCGGCCACGCCACGCACCTGGGCCTGACCACCGAGCTTGCCCTCCGAGCCGACCTCGCGGGCCACCCGGGTCACCTCGTCGGCGAACGACGACAACTGGTCCACCATCGTGTTCACGGTCATCTTCAGTTCGAGGATCTCGCCCTGGGCGTCGACCGTGATCTTCTGCGACAGGTCACCTCGTGCGACCGCGGTGGAGACCTGGGCGATGTTGCGGACCTGCGCGGTCAGGTTGGACGCCATCGAGTTGACGTTGTCGGTCAGGTCACGCCACGTGCCGGCCACGCCACGCACCTGGGCCTGACCGCCGAGCTTGCCCTCGGTGCCGACCTCGCGGGCCACCCGGGTCACCTCGTCGGCGAACGAGGACAGCTGGTCGACCATGGTGTTGACGGTCGACTTCAGCTCCAGGATCTCGCCCCGGGCGTCGACCGTGATCTTCTGCGACAGGTCACCCTTGGCCACCGCCGTGGTGACCGAGGCGATGTTACGGACCTGGCTGGTCAGGTTGGACGCCATGTAGTTGACGTTGTCGGTGAGGTCGCGCCACGTACCCGAAACGCCCTTGACCTGGGCCTGACCGCCGAGCTTGCCCTCCGAGCCGACCTCGCGAGCCACCCGGGTCACCTCGTCGGCGAACGAGGACAGCTGGTCCACCATCGTGTTGACGGTCGACTTCAGCTCCAGGATCTCGCCCCGGGCGTCGACCGTGATCTTCTGCGACAGGTCACCCTTGGCCACCGCCGTGGAGACTGACGCGATGTTACGGACCTGGCTGGTCAGGTTGGCGGCGAGCTGATTCACGTTCTCGGTGAGGTCACGCCACGTACCCGACACGCCTCTGACCTGGGCCTGACCACCCAGCCGGCCCTCGGTGCCGACCTCGCGCGCCACCCGGGTCACCTCGTCGGCGAAGCCGGACAGCTGGTCCACCATCGTGTTGACGGTGTCCTTGAGCTCCAGGATCTCGCCCTGGGCGGCCACCGTGATCTTCTGCGACAGGTCACCCTTGGCGACCGCGGTGGAGACCTGGGCGATGTTGCGGACCTGGCTGGTCAGGTTGGACGCCATGGAGTTCACCGAATCGGTGAGGTCCTTCCAGGTGCCCGCGACATTGGGTACGTCCGCCTGGCCGCCCAGTTTCCCCTCGGTGCCCACCTCGCGGGCCACCCGGGTCACCTGCTCGGCGAACAACCGCAGCGTGTCGGTGAGGCCGTTCATGGTGTCGGCCAGCTCGGCCACCTCACCACGGGCCGAGACGGTGATCTTCTGGGACAGGTCGCCGCGGGCCACCGCGGTCGCCACCTGCGAGATCGACCGCACCTGGTGGGTCAGGTTCGACGCCATGGTGTTGACGGAGTCGGTGAGGTCCTTCCACGTGCCGGCCACCCCGCGGACGTCGGCCTGACCGCCCAGCTCGCCCTCGGTGCCCACCTCGCGGGCCACCCGGGTCACCTCGTCGGCGAACGAGGACAACTGATCCACCATCGTGTTCACCGTGCGGCCGATCCGGAGGAATTCACCCCGCAGGGGTCGTCCGTCCATCTCCAGCGCCATGTGCTGGGAGAGGTCGCCGTCGGCCACCGCCACGATGACCCGGGAGATCTCGGTGGTCGGCCGGGCCAGGTCGTCGATGAGCGAGTTGACCGAGCGGACGCTGTCCGCCCAGGACCCGTCGAGCCCCTCGTCGTCGAGGCGTTCGGTCAGCCGGCCCTCGCGTCCGACGGTGCGACTGATCCGGCGCACGTCGAGGTTCTGCTGTTCCTGCAGCGAGACGACCTCGTTGAACGCGTCGACGAGCTCGCCGAACGTTCCGTTGCGCCGGGCCAGGCGAACCTTGAGATCGCCCTGGCGGACCCGGCGCAGGGCGTCCGCGACCTCGCCGAGCAGGGCGGTCTCGTCAGTCAGACCGACGCCGACCTCGTTGGCCGTAGTCATGCTGTCCTCATTCGCTGTCCGACGGGGCTGGGCGCTCCATCATCCCTCGCCCGGGCGGGTCATTGCGAGATGTGGCTTTGTGCATCGGGCCGTTCCCGGGAGAGGATGCATGCGTGCCGGTCGAGGTGGGACAAGCAGCGGGGGCCCTGACGCGCCGGGTCCGGCTGCCCAATGACAGGCGGACCCCGGCGGCCGCGCGTGCCCTGGTGCGCTCGTTGCTGGAGGAGGCCGGGCTCGAGCCCCTGATCAACGAGGCGCTGCTGCTCACCACCGAGCTGTCGACGAACGCGGTGGTGCACGCCGGCACCGAGCTCGACATCGAGGTCACCGCCGACCAGGCCGGGCTGACGGTCACGGTGACCGACTTCGCCCCGGGCCCGGTCGAGGAGCTCGCGGTCGGCCCGCGCAACGACAAGACCGACATCGGCGAGGTGGCCGAACGCGGTCGCGGACTGCTGCTGGTCGACCACTTCGCCAGCCGCTGGGGCACCGTGCACGAGGGCACCGGCAAGGGGGTGTGGTTCCGTCTGGAGAGCAAGGCGGATGCCCCTCCCGTCGCCGCGCTGCCGGTCGTCGAGGGTGACCCCACCCCCAGCGTCGGGGAGCTGACCGCGCTGCTCGACGTCGACCCGGGTCGCAACACCGACGACGGCCTGGCCGAATTCGCCACCGAACTGCTCGCCCGCCTCGCCCGGCTCACCGGCGCGACCGGCGGCGTGGTGCGGCTCGACCGCGGCGAGGGCTTCGGGCGGCAACTGCTCGCCCGGCACGGCCGCGCCCCCCGCGACGACGCCGCCACGATCCGGGTGCCGCTCTCCGTGCACCGGCCCTACATCGGTGAGCTGGAGCTCGACGCCTCCCCCGAGGGGTACGCGCAGCCGCTCGCCACGATCGTCGCCGAACGGCTCTCGCTGCACCTCGAGAACGACCGGCTCCGGCGCACCGACCTGCGCCGCCAGACCTGGCTGACGTTCCTCGCCGAGGCCAGCGAGCTGCTCGCCCAGAGCCTCGACGTCAACCTCACGATGGCGCTGATCCCCCAGCTGGTGGTGCCCCGCCTCGGCCAGTGGTGCGCCGTGCACACCACCGACGCCTGGGGCCGCCTCCAGCTCGCCGCCGCCACCCACGCCGACGAGGAAGCCGTCACCCAGCTGCACGGCACGCTGTCGGAGACCGGCCCCGACTCGATCCTGTCCCGGCTCGAGGAGGCGTCGCGCCTCGGCCAGCAGGTCATGCTCGGCGCCCCCAGCGACGGTTTCGCGGTCCCCCTGGTCGCCCGCGGCCAGCGGCTCGGCACCCTCGCGGTGGGCCGGCACCTGCGCCACCGCCACGACGCCGACGAGGTCGCGGTCCTGGAGGACGTCGCCCGCCGGGCCGCCCTGGCCATCGACAACGCTCGCATCCACGACGAACGCCGCAAGGTCGCCCGGACCCTGCAGGCGTCGCTGCTGCCCCCGGCCCTGCCGCACGTCGAGGGGGTCGGTTTCGCCGCCGAGTACGTCCCCACCGGCTCCGAGGTGGGCGGCGACTTCTACGACGTCGTCCCCGCCGAGGACGGCTGGATCGTGGTCGTCGGCGACGTGTCCGGCAAGGGCGTCCAGGCGGCGACCGTCACCGGCCTCGTCCGGGACGTGATCCGCATCCTGGTCGACGACCACAAGCCGATGACCGAGATCCTCTGCCGGGTCAACCGCACCCTCGTCCAGCGCGGCGGCGGGCGGTACTGCACCCTGGCCATGGCCTCGGTCATCCGCGACGGCACCGACCTGGCCGTCCGCCTCCACCTGGCCGGCCACGACCGCGCGGTCCTCGTGCGCGCGGACGGCAAGACCTCGTTCGTCGGCGAGGGCGGCACGGCGCTGGGCCTGCTGGAGAGCATCTCCTCCCCGGACGCGGCGGTGACCCTGCACCCCGGCGACTCGCTCATCTTCTACACCGACGGCGTCACCGAACGCCGCCGCGGCCGCGAACTGTTCGGCACCGCCCGCCTGCGCGAGGCGGCGGCCCCGCTCGCGGGCTATCCGGCGGACGTGATGGCGGCCCGCCTGCGCTCCACCACGATCAACTACTCGGTCGAGGAACCCCGCGACGACATCGCGATCCTGGTCCTCCGCAACGACGCCCTCTAGTCCTCGCCACCGCTGAACAGGGTGACGAGCCCGTGGGGCGCGCCGCTGCCGAAGATCATGTCGACGGTCTCCCGGGCGGCGGTCGCCTCGGCCTCGGCGCGGCGGAACATCACCTCCTCGAAGGCGGCGAACGCGGCCTCGATGTCACCGGGATGCGCGGCGATCGCCTGACCGAGCTCGGCACCGTCGAGCATCGCGATGTTGGCACCCTCCCCGCCCGGGACGGTCACGTGTGCGGCGTCGCCGAGCAGGGTCACACCGGGCACGCGGTCCCAGCGGTGCGCGTCGGGGAGCTGATAGATGCTGCGGACCACCGGTGGGCGGTCGCTGTCGGCGATCAGGGAGACGAGCTCGGGCGCCCACCCCTCGAACTCGGCCGCGATGGCACCGGCGTCGGCGAACCATGCGACCGGGCGGCTCAGCACGACGTACGTGTGGATGACGTTTCCCGCTTCCCGGTGGGCGAGGAAGCCCTTGCCCGGGACGAAGGCGTACATCGCGCCGTCGCCGACCGCTTTGGCCGAGGCGGGGTGGCGGTTGTCGACGTCGTGCAGATAGGTGTCGACATAGCTCATGCCGGCGTAGGCCGGCGTCTGGTCCGAGAGCAGCGCCCGCACTCGGGACCAGGTGCCGTCGGCGCCCACGAGGACGTCGGTGGTGACCGTCGAGCCGTCGGCGAAGCTCAGTTCGTGGCGGCCCCGGCCGAGCGCGGTGGCTGACCGGAACTTCCGGCCCCACCGCACGGTGCCGGCCGGCAGTGAATCCAGCAGGATGCGCCGGATGTCGCCGCGCAGGGCCTCGGGATGGGTCATCGAACCGTCGTCGGGCAGTTCGGCGAGCACCGCGCCCCGAGGGTCGAGAACCCGCTGTGATGCCCCGCCCAGATGGATGATCGAGCGGAACTCAGCGGTGAGGCCGGCCATGGCGAGGGCCCGCTGGCCGTTGTGTTCGTGCAGGTCGAGCTGGCCGCCCTGGGTGCGGTCGGCAGCGGAGGTCTCCGCGTCGTAGACGGTGACCGGGATGCCGTGCAGGTGCAGGACCCGGGCGAGGGTGAGCCCACCGAGGCCCGCGCCGATGATGCTGATGACAGTCATGGTGAACCTCCACGAGACGATTGGACCGTTGGTCCATAGCTAGGTTGGACCGCTGGTCCATCTGTGTCAAGATGGTGTCCATGACAGGTCCGGCACCGCGAAGTCCGAGGCGTACCGAGGCGCTCTCCCGGGAGCGCATCGTCGAGGCGACCATCGAGCTCCTCGACACCGCGGGCGAGACCGACCTGACGGTCCGGGCGCTGACCGCCCACCTGTCGACCGGTCGCGGCGCGATCTACCACCACGTCACCAGCAAGGACGACCTGCTGTCCGCGGCCACCGACGGCGTCATCGGCCGGATGCTGACGCAGATCGCCGCAGACGAGGATCCGGAGCGCGCCATCCGCGCGCTCTCGCTCGGCATCTTCAACGTGATCGACGCGCACCCCTGGGCCGGGAGGCAGCTCGCCCGCGAGCCCTGGCAACCCGCCGTCGTCCAGATCTGGAAGGGCGTCGGGGCTCAGCTCACCCGCCTCGGCATCACCGGATCGGCACGGTCCGACGCCGGCTCGGCACTGGTCAACTACGTCCTCGGCGCGGCCGCGCAATATGCGGCGGGCGCCCGCCGCGCCCCCGATGAGGCCGCCCGGCAGGTATACCTGGAGACGATCGCCGCGGAGTGGGCGCCGGACGACCTGGATCCCACCCCGTCCTTCGAACACGACGACCGCGAACAGTTCCTGGCCGGGGTGGACATCTTCCTGGCCGGCATCACCGCCCGCCGATGATCCGGATACCTGACCGATCCGCACCTTTTGTCGGCCAGGTCATGGCATCGTGTTTCTCGTGGCGACGACTCAGTACTACACGGCGTCCAGCATCGACGGCTTCACCGCGGATCTGGACAATTCGCTCGAATGGCTCTTCGAGGTCGACGAGGGCACGGACAATCCGTTCGGCGCCTTCTTCTCGAACGTCGGCGCCTTCGCCATGGGCGCGACGACGTACGAGTGGGTCCTCAAGAACGACAACCTCCTCGAGGAGCCCGAGAACTGGCACGAGATGTACGGCGACGTGCCCTGCTGGGTCTTCACCCACCGGGAGCTGCCGCTGGTCCCGGACGCCAACATCTTCATGGTCAGCGGCGACGTCCGCCGGGTCCACCAGGCGATGACGGTCGCCGCCCAGGGCCGCAACGTGTGGCTCGCCGGCGGTGGCGACCTGGTGGCCGAGTTCGCCGACGCGGGCCTGCTGGACGAGATCATCCTGGCCATGGCGCCGGTGACGCTGGGCGCGGGCACTCCGCTGCTGCCCCGGTACCTCGCCTCGCACCAGCTCGCCCTGACCCACGTCGCCCAGATGGGCCAGTTCGCATATCTCACGTACGCGGTCGGCAACCTGGCAAACCTGGGCCGTCACCTGGCCGCGGACGCCCTGAGCCGCACCACCCCGACCGCCGCTTTCTCCTGAACGGGCCCGGCCGAACCTAGGCGAGCCGATAGACGGAGACGTGCGACCGGGATTCCCCGGTGAACTCGCTCCCGGACCAGTCCGCGTGCCTGGACTCGAGGAAGAAGCCGGCCAGCTGGGCCATCAGGTCCAGTTCGGACGGCCAGATGTAGCGGTGCGGCGAGCGGAACAGCCGCGCCTGCGTGCCGCCTTCGGGGTCGAAGCGGAAGTGGTGCGACACCACCCGCTGGTTGAGCGTGTCGTACGTGTCGAGGCCGAGGTAACCCGACTCGATGGCGAAGATCTCGGCCTTGTGGGCCGGCACCCACAGCTCGATCACGAACCGGCCGCCGGGGCCGAGGTGCCGGGCCGCGTTGCGGAAGCAGGCCACCTGTTCAGCCTGGGTGAGCAGGTTGGAGATCGTGTTGAAGACCAGGTAGACCAGCGAGAACCGCCCGTCGGCCACCGTGCTCGCCATGTCGCCCCTGAGCACCGGGATCGTCGCCTCGTCGACCTTGGTCCGCAGTTGATCGATCATCGGCTGGGAGAGCTCGATCCCGGTGACCCGCACCCCGCGTTCGGTCAGCGGCACCGCCACCCGCCCGGTGCCGATGGCGAACTCGAGGGCTTCCCCGTCGCCGGCCAGCGCGGCCAGCCGGCCGGCCGTGGCGTCGAGCAGGTCCGGCGCGAACATCCCGGTGCCCGGGGTGTCATACGCCTGCGCCGCGTCGGTGTCCCAGATCTGGCTCATCCCGCCACCCTCGCCGGGAAATACGTCGCCGTCGATCGAGTTTCAGAACAGGTCGCGAGGCTGGGCCATGTCGATCTCCGCGCTGATCGCGGGCGGGGCGGCGACCGCCACGCACCGGCCGTCGCGGGCCAGCAGCACGCCGCGGACCGCGTCCAGGATGCCCTCCACCCGGCGGGCGGTGAGCGTGCCCGGCAGCATGGCGTGCAGGGCACCACGACCCGCCGAGCCCCGGATCGGCACCGGGATACCGGTCGCGTCGGCCAGGGCGTACACCGCCGCCTGGAGCTCCCCGACCGGCACGGTCAGCCGCAGCCCGATGTCGCCGTCCTCGAACGGGTAGCGCCCCCACCAGCGCGGCGCGGTCGATGCGACCGCCGAGCCGTCGCCCAGCGCGACGGCCAGGTCCTTGGCGCGCTGGGCGACGCCGGCCGGATCGCCCTCGACGAGGACGGCGAGCGTGCCGGGCTGCCGCGGCCCGGCCGGGGTGGGCAGGTCGACCTCGACGGCGCTCGGCTCCGCGGTGGCGGCGAGCCGGATCCGCTCGGGGATCTCGCGGGACGCGACCACCGGCACGGTCACCCAGCGCCGGGCGGCCGGCAGCGGCCGGACCCGGACCGTCGCCGACAGCAGGACCCCGTCGATCTCCCCGATGCCGGGACGGCCGTTCTCCCCGTCGGACTCCTCCTGGACGCCGGCCCGGGTCACATAGCTGACGCTCGCGACCTGGGCCGCGGGGGTGCCGAAGCGATGCCGCAGCGGACCCGACTCGTTCAGGGCGAGCATGCCGCCGAGCGTGGCCGTGACCGACGGTGGATCGACCGCCAGCCGCAGTCCTCGCAGCGCCAGCGCCGCCTGCACCGACCGGATCGACGTGCCGGCCCCGATCTCCACCGCCCCCGTGGCGGTGGAGGGCGAGTGCCAGATGCCGTCGAGCCGGCCGGTGTCGAGCAGCAGGTCCACGCCCGGAGGTGGTTTGCCCCAGTCGATTTTGGACCCGGAACCGCGCGGGACGACGCCCAGACCACGCTGCGCGGCGAGCCGCATGGTGGCCACCACGGCGCTCGTCGTCGCCGGGACGGCCACGAAACTCGCGTGATTTCCGGCGACCGCGTCGGCGCTGGTGGCCGGGCGGGCGAAGTCGGGACCACAGATGTCCACGAGGGCCCGGAAGAGCGGCTCACGGGCAGGAAGTCCCGGTCGTATCGGGCCCATGACCCCTCCCCCCGCGGTATGCGTTCGTCCACTCTGCACATCGTACACATGTTCGAATGAAGCGGGGAGACCCGACCGGCGTACGACGCCGCACCGGCCCCGGCCGACCGGTAACGTGGTGAAGCGTGACGACTGACATCCCCACCACACCGCCCGCGGTGCGCCAGGTGCCGTCCGAGCGCACCTTCCACGGCGACACCGTCACGGATGAGTTCGCCTGGCTCGCCGACAAGGAGAGCCCCGAGACCGTCGCCTATCTCGACGCGGAGAACGCGTGGACCAAGAAGGCGACCGAGCACCTGGACGGCCTGCAGAAGACGATCTTCGAGGAGATCAAGGGCCGCACCCAGGAGACCGATCTCTCGGTGCCGCAGCGCAAGGGCGCCTTCTGGTATTACACGCGCACGGTCGAGGGCAAGCAATACGGCATCCAGTGCCGGGTCGCGGCCGCACCGGACGACGTGAACCCGCCGGCCACCGGCGACGGCGCCCCGCTGCCCGGCGAGGAGGTGCTGCTCGACGGCAACGAGCTGGCCGAGGGCAAGGACTTCCTCGCGCTCGGCACGTTCGACGTGACGCCGGACGGCAACCGCCTGGCCTACTCGGTGGACTTCGACGGCGACGAACGCTTCGTCCTCAAGGTCAAGGACCTGGTCACCGGCGAGACGCTGGCCGACGAGGTGCCGGACACGTTCTACGGCAGCGCCTGGTCGGCGGACGGCTCGACGCTGTTCTACATCACCGTCGACGCGGCGTGGCGGCCCTACCGGGTGTCGCGGCACACCGTCGGGCAGGACGCGGCCGACGACGTGGTGGTCTTCGAGGAGCCGGACGAGCGCTTCTGGGTGGGTGTCGAGCTCACCCGCAGCGAGAAGTTCATCGTCATCGAGGCCGGCAGCAAGGTCACCTCGGAGGTACGCGTCATCGCGGCCGATCAGCCGACCGCCGAGCCGGCCGTGATCCGCGAGCGCGTGCAGGGCGTCGAGTATTCGATCGACCACCACGGTCACCGCTTCCTGGTGCTGCACAACGAGAACGCCGAGGACTTCGCTCTCGCGTACACCTCGGCGGACGCCCCGGGCGACTGGGTGGAGCTGATCCCGCACACCCCCGGCACCCGCCTGGAGTCCGTCGACGCGTTCCAGCGGCACATCGTGGTCTCGTTGCGCCGCGACGGCCTGACCGGGCTGCGGGTGCTCGCCGACGGCAGCACCGACAGCTACGACATGGCGTTCGACGAGCCGCTCTACAGCGTCGGGCTCGGCAACAACCCCGAGTACGACACCAATCTCGTCCGCATCAGCTACACGTCGATGATCACCCCTGACTCGGTGTACGACGTGGACCTGATCACCCGCGGCATGGAGCTGCGCAAGCGCAAGCCGGTGCTGGGCGGTTACGACCCGCAGGAGTACGAGCAGTTCCGGGAGTGGGCGCACGCGGACGACGGCACCCAGGTGCCGATCTCGATCGTGGCGCGCAAGGATGTCCCCCGGGACGGTTCGGCGCCGCTGCTGCTGTACGGCTACGGCTCGTACGAGATCAGCATGGATCCGTATTTCTCGGTCGCCCGGCTGTCGCTGCTGGACCGCGGCATGGTCTACGCGATTGCGCACGTCCGTGGCGGTGGTGAGATGGGCCGCCGCTGGTACGAGGACGGCAAGATGCTGACCAAGCGCAACACGTTCACCGACTTCATCGCGGCCGCGCGCACCCTGGCCCGGTCGTCCTGGACCAGCGCTGACAAGATCGTGGCGCGTGGCGGTTCCGCGGGTGGCCTGCTGATGGGCGCGGTCGCCAACCTCGCTCCGGACGCGTTCGCCGGCATCGTCGCCCAGGTGCCGTTCGTGGACCCGCTGACCTCGATCCTCGACCCGGAGCTGCCGCTGACGGTCACCGAGTGGGAGGAGTGGGGCAACCCGCTGGAGAGCGCGGACGTCTACGCGTACATGAAGTCGTACAGCCCGTACGAGAACGTCACCAAGCAGAACTACCCCGCGATCCTGGCCGTGACCAGCATCAACGACACCCGGGTGCTGTATCACGAGCCGGCCAAGTGGGTCGCGCGGCTGCGGTCCACGGCGCCCGAGGGGTCGTACCTTCTCAAGATCGAGATGGGTGCCGGCCACGGTGGGCCGAGCGGGCGCTACGACGCCTGGAAGGAAGAGGCGTTCGTGCTCGCCTGGACCCTGGACACGGTCGGCCTGGCCTGACCTTCGGAAGGGGGCCCGGCGGCCCCCTTCCGCGTCAGCCCACCCGCAGTTCCTCGAGATCGGTGCTGGACCGCAGCACCAGCAGGCCCACCCCGGTCATGATCAGCATGATGAGGAAAGCCCCACCCCCGAGCAGAGCCAAAGACTCCAGCGGTACGGGCACCTGGAGCCGGATGTCCCCGGCTCTGATCTCGCGGGTGGAGCGCATCAAGACGCTCCCCGACGTCAGCGCGAGCAGCAGGGCCGGCACCAACGGCAGCATCGTCTGCCAGAGCACCGACTCGGTGAGCGTCCGGCCCGGCACCCCCACCGCGGTGAGCGCCGCGTACGACCGCCGCCGCGCCACGATCCCCTCGGCCAGTGAGATCAGCATCCCGGCCGCCGCGATGACCACCCCGATCCCCACGGCGACCATGATCAGGTCGATCGCCCCGGTGTAGAAGCCCTCGTCCGCGCCGGACCCGGCCCGCTCCGCGGGGTGCACCGCGTAATACCGGTCGTAGGCCTCGAACTCGGTGAGCAGGTAGCTGCGGTAGCGCAGCGCGACGGCCCCGACGATCACGGTGGCGAGCAGGGCGCCGAGCGTCCGGCTGCCACTCCACGGGTCGGCCATGAGCCGGCGCCCGGCCAGCAGCATCGCCGGACGGCGCCCGGAGCGCTGCAACAACCGGCCCGTCGTGTACGAGATCCAGCCGGTGCCCAGCACCACCCCGACGACGGTCAGCACGGCACCGCTGCCGAGGGCCACCGCCCAGCTCCGGGTGCCGGCCACGAGCCCCGTCACCACTCTCGGCAGCTCGAACATCAGCAGCCCGGCGATGATCAGGATCCCGGGCCACGGCCGGGGACCACGCGATCGGGTCCGCCGCACCACGCCGAGCGGGCCGATCGCGACCCGCCGCAGCAGCACCGCGCCCACCACCCCCGCCACGACCGGGATCAGGAGCGTCAGGACCACGATCCACAGCGGCGACGGCAGCACGTCCGTCGGCAGCAGCAGGTCTCCGTTGGCGTCGCGGCGCTCGAGCACCACCCGCAGCAGCAGGAAGACGCCGAGACCGGCGACCGACCCGAGCAGGGCGGCCACCACCGTCTCGGCCCCGGCGATCAGCATCGCCTCGCCGGGTGTGGCACCGGCCAACCGGATCGCGGCGAGCCGGCGGTCCCGGGCCGGGGCGCCGAGCCGGACGGCCTGCCCGGCCAGCGCCAGCACCGGCAGCGTCAGCAGCACCAGGGCGATGACCACCCCGACCCGCAGCCCCGCCTCGGCGAGCAGTGTCGTCGAGTAGTGCGCGTTCGGCCCGGCCTCGATCCCGCCGCCCGGAAGGATCACATCCGGGGCGCGTTCGATCGCGAGCACGGTCGCCGCGGCGAGCAACGCGACCACCGCGGTCGCGGAACTCGCGGCGGTCAGGGCCGTCCGCAGATGATCGGTCCGGTTCCCGGCCACCGCGAGCCGGCACAGCGTCGCCGGCCTCATGCGCCGGTCCGCAGGCCGAGACCGGTGGGATCGAGGGCACCGTCGCGCAGGGAGATCTCCCGATCCGCGTACGCGGCGATCTGCGCCTCGTGCGTGACCAGCACCACCGCCATCCCCTCTTCCCGGGCGACCCGCACGATCCCGGTCAGCACCTGCTCGCCGGTCAGCACGTCGAGGGCACCCGTCGGTTCATCGGCGAACAGCACCCGCGGCTCGGTGACCAGCGCCCGTGCCACCGCGCAGCGCTGCTGCTCACCCCCGGACATGGCCCCGGGCAGCTTGCCGGCCAGCTCACCGACCCCGAACCGGTCGAGCCACCGCTGGGCGACCACCTTCGCCTCGCGCCGTTTCGCACCGGCGAGCAGCAGTGGCAAGGCGACGTTCTCCCCCGCGGTCAGCTCGGGCACCAGCTGGCCGAACTGGAACAACACCCCGAATTCGGTACGCCGTAAGCGCGACCGTTCCGCCTCCGACCACCGGCCGATGTCCTCGTTGCGGTAGCGGACCTCGCCGGAGTCGACCCGCATGATCCCGGCGAGGCAGTGCAGCAGCGTCGACTTGCCGCAGCCGCTCGGCCCGGTGACGGCGACCGTCTCGCCCTCGGCGATCTCGATGTCGATGCCGCGCAGGGCGGGCGTGTTCCCGTACGCGCGGTGCAGGCCGGTTCCTTGCAGCAGAGTGGTCATTGATTCACCTCGTGGTGGAGGTCGGCGACGCGCAGCAGCGTGGTCTGCAACCAGCGCAGGTCCGCGTCCAGGTGGGCGATGGCGTAGTCGGCGGCGACGACGTCCCCGACGCCGGCGTCACGGTCGGTCTTGATCGCGGTCAGCTCGCGCAACCGGGCGGTGTGCGCGGCCCGCTGGGCGACGAGGTACCCGGTGGTCGTCCGCTCGCCGGAAGCGAGCAGGCTGACCACCACCTTGGCGAAGAGTGCGCTGGTCACATACGGTGCGGGCGGTTCGACGGCGGACAGCCAGGCGTCCAGGTGCGCCCGCCCGGCCGCGGTCAGCACGTACGACGTGCGGTCCGGACCACCGTCGCGATCCTGGCCGCTCTGCTCGACCAGGCCGTCGCGTTCGAGGCGGCCGAGCGTGGCGTAGACCTGGCCGAAGGCGAGCGGCTTGGCCTGCGGCAACCGTTCGTCGTGGGCTCGTTTGAGCTCGTAGCCGTGCCGGGGCCCGGCGGCCAGCAGCCCGAGCAGCACGTGCGAGGTCGACATGGCCGTTACTATTCACTGAGTGAATAGCTGCCGTCAAGATACTCTCGCGTTCATGGGCCTCTTCCTGGCAACATCCGCGTTCCGGACCGAGGACCTCGACGCGGTGCTCGACGCCGTGCCCATCTTCTTCCGCACGAACTCCTGGCCCACCGAGCAGATAACCGGCAACGGCGCGGCGACAGCCGACGACATCCGCGTCTTCGCTCCGGAGAACGGCTGGACGGTGGTCCTGTGGCCGCCCTCGTTCATCGAGGAGGCGGCGGCCCGGTTCATGTCGCGCGGCCTCGGCGTCCTTGCCAGCTCCGTCCGGGTCCACGACGGCGACTACTGGCGCCATGTCCTGCTGCGCGACGGCGACGTGCTGGACAGGTTCGCGAGCATGCCCGAGTACTTCACCGACGACCCGGGCGAGGTGGCCCGGCTACGCGCGAGGTTCGCCGGGCACCCGGCGGTCGTGGCCGCGGCCGTCGGCTGCACGACGGCGCAGCTCGCGCCGTACCTGGTGCATGCGGACCTGGACCACGACGGCGAGTTCGTCGATCACGGCAAGGCCTTCCCGGAGGATCGCTCCGGCGTGGACAATCCCTGGGTCTTCGCGAGCTTCTGGGCGCAGTTCGGCCCGCACTACCCGGACGACCCGGAGGCGGACAAGGCGCGGATCAGGCTCGCCCCCGGCTGGATGGAAGGCCTCCCCTACCGCGACGGGGATCTTTAGGCGACGCGGCCCAGGGAGCAGACGAGCTGGTCGAGGACGGGTGCGGTCGCGGGTGACGCGATCGCCGGGGCGAACGGGCGGCGGGGCGACGGCATCGAGGCCAGCGCCCGGGCCGTGAAGCCCAGCTCCTGCTCGATCACGTCGTCCGGGAACGCGGTCTCCTGACCGGTCGCCCGGGCGATGTCCCACCCGTGCACGAGCAGCTCGGTCAGCCGCAGATGCAGCGCCATCAGCCCGGAGACCCGGCCGAACGGCACCTCGAGGATCCGGTCGGCGACGCCCGGCACCCGGAAGGCGGCCAGCAACGCGACCGCGGTCTCGTCGAAGCCGGCGAGCAGCTCCCGGTGCGCGGGTGGCCTGGTCAGCAGGCCGGAGGTGTCCATGACGTTGCCCAGCACCAGATGCCGGACCAGGGCCCGCACGTCCCACTCGGGGCACGGTGTCGGATCGTCCCACTGGTCCGGCTTGATGCCGGAGATCAACAGCCCCACCCGATCGGCCACCACAGCCAACTGATCAACGGTCGCCGCGCTCACGGTGACACCTTATTGTCCCGCGCAAACCCGTGTCTCCAGTCGCGACCGTTTTTCGGCCTTCAGCGCTTCGTCGCGGCGCGGTCCTGACGGCGTACCCATTCCAGGACCGGCGCCGCGACCTCGCGCCAGCCGCTGTCGAACACCAGGGAGTGACCCTTGCCGTCGAGCTTGCGGTATTCGGTGTTGGTGCCGGGCCGGTAGAGCTCGGCGGTCTGCCGCGCGACGATCTCCGGCGCGGTGTGGTCGCGCTCGCCGCCGATGACGAGCAGCGGGCCGCGACGGCTGTCGTCGAGGTCGACGGCGGCGGGGGACGCCGGGTCCTTCTTGGCACCGGTCAGCTCGAAGATCGGCCGGCCCGGGCCGGGGATGACCCACCGGTTGTAGAGCTCGTCGGACTCCTGGCTGCTCAGCGCGTTGCCGAACCCGTAGCGGAACTGGCGGCGGGTCAGCATGATCGCCCGGTCCCGGTTGGCCCTGCGGGAGAGCACCGGCAGCGCCGCACGGATCTGCGAGAACGGCAGCGCCTTGACGCCCTTGATCGGCGCCGGGTCGATGGCGACCGCGGCCGCGGCCTGGCCGTTCGCGAGCAGCTTCTGCGCGATGAGGCCGCCGAACGAGTGGCCGATCACGATCGGCTTCGCTGGCATCCCGGCGATGTGGCGGGTGTAATGGTCGACGACGTCCTGGATGCCGATGCCGGCGACGCGGGCCGGGGCCTGGCGGGTCAGCGCCGCGGTGCTGTCGTCGCCGGGCCAGCCGGGAGCCTGCGACTCGTAGCCGGCGGCGCCGAACAGGTCGATCCAGGGCTGCCAGGCGGTGGCGTGGATCCACAGGCCGTGGACGAAGAGAACGGGGGTGGTGGACATGGCGGGCCTCCCGGTTGATCCTGGGAGAAAGAACGTTCGTTCTCCCTCGGACACAGAGAACCACGGCGGAGCAGGCACCACAAGAAGATGTGAGAGAAAGAACGTTCGTTCTACCTAGACGGCGGTACGGCGCAGCGCAACCACCGCGATGTCGTCCGCCTGATCCTCGGCCGTCGCCAGGGTGCCCAGCAGCCGCTGACAGAACGCGTCCAGGCTCGGCTCCACCCGGGCCGAGCACTCGGCCAGCGCGGCCAGCCCGACGTCGATGTCCGCGTCCCGGCGCTCGATCAGGCCATCGGTGTACAGCACCAGGGTGCCGCCCGGGGGCAGGACGAACTCGAGATCCACCGGGCGGGGCGCGTTGATGCCCAGCAACGGGCCGCGCGGCGCCAGGAAGTGGGCGCCCTCGCCGGCCACGTGCAGCAGCGGCGGGAGGTGGCCGGCGCTGGCCAGCCGGATCCGGCCGGTGTCCGGTTCGAGGGTCAGCAGGCACAACGTCGCCGACTCGGCCGGCAGCACCGTCCGCATGAAACGGTTGACCAGCTCCAGCACCGCACCCGGCGGATGACCCTCCACCGCGTACGCGCGCACGGCGTGCCGCACCTCGGCCATGACCGTGGCCGCGTGCAGCGAGTGGCCGGCCACGTCCCCGATCGCGACCAGGAGCCGTCCGTCCAACATGGTCAGCTCGTAGAAGTCGCCGCCCACCTCGGTCTGCGCTCCGGCCGGCTCGTAGCGCACGGCGAGTTCCAGGCCGGGCACGTCGGGCAGGCGGGACTGCAGCAGGCTGCGTTGCAGGGTGACGGCGATCCGGTGCTCCTCGTCGAAGGAGCGCTGCGCCTCCACCGCCGCGGCCACGGCCTGGGACAGCTGACGCAGCACCGGGAAACCGGCGCTCTGCGAGCTGGCCGGCACCGCGACGTAGACCGGGGTACGGTCGTCGCGCAGCCGGGCCGCCGCGACCGCGACCGACTCCCCCGCGGGCCAGTCGACGACGTTCCAGTCCTCCGGCGCCTCGGTGCGTACGGTCGATCCGACCGCGGTCTCGTGGTATTCGACCGTCCAGGGCCGCACCGACGCCGGTCCTCCGGTCGCGACGGCGGCCAGGCTGTCACCCTCCGCGGTCTCGGTGACCACCACCGCCGGGCCACCGAAGATCCCGTGAGCCCCGTCCGCCGCCGCCTGCAGCAGGGCGGCCAGGGTCGGCGCCGAGTTGATCGCGAGCGTGGTCTCGGCGAGCCGGACCATCCGCGCGGCGAGCGACTCGGCGCGCTGCCGGGCCCGGTAGTACCGCAGCACGGCCTGCGACGTCGCGATGAGCTCATCCGGCTCGATCGGCTCGACGAGGTACGCGTCCGCTCCCCGGTTGAGTCCCTGGGTCCGGTCCACCACGTCGACCGCGTGCGCCGACACGTGGATGACCGGCAGGACACCGTACCCGGGATCGGTCTTGATCCGTTCGCAGACCTCGAAGCCGCTCATGTCCGGCAGCTTCACGTCCAGCACGACCAGCTCGATGCCGGTGTCGCCGCCGGCCAGCATCTCGAGGGCCGCGGTGCCGGTCTCCGCCTCGACCACGGTGAAGCCCGCCCGCGACAGCCAGCTCACCAGCAGGTACCGCTTGGTCGCGCTGTCGTCGACGACGAGCACGGTCGCCTCGATCATGGCGCCACCGGCAACGACACGGTGAACGTACTGCCCTTTCCGGGCTCCGAGACGACGTGCAGGGCGCCGCCGAGGATGCCGACCAGCCGGCGGGCGTACGGCAGACCCAGACCCGTCCCCGTGCCGCTCAGCGCATGGCTGCCGGGCACCTGGTAGAACTCCTCGAAGACGCGCTCGTGCAGCTCGGGAGCGATGCCGACGCCGGTGTCCGCGACCGTGAACCGGACGTCGGCGCCGGCCGGTGCGACGCTGAGCCGCACCTCGCCCCGCGCGGTGAACTTGATCGCATTGGTCAGCAGGTTGCGCAGCACCTGGGCGAGCAGCACCTCGTCGGAGCGCAGCCGCGGCACCGCGGGCTCCTCGACGACGAAGTCCACCTCGGGACGCGTGGCGAGCGGCCGCAGCGTGCCCCGGAGCTGCCCGAAGACCGCCTTGAGATCGACATCGGACCAGTTCGGGTCCATCCGGCCGGCCTCCGCCTTGGCCAGGTCGAGCAGCTCGTTGACCAGGGTGAGCAGGTCTCCGGCGGAGCCGCGGATCAGCTCGACCTGGCGGCCCTGCTCGTCGGTCAGCCGGTCGGAGGACTCGTCGGTGAGCAGCCGGCCCAGCCCGATGATCGCGGTGACCGGGGCGCGCAGCTCATGGCTGACGTTGGCCAGGAACCGGCTCTTCGCCTCGCTGGCCGCGCGCAGCTGCACCGACTTCTCGTCCAGCTCGGCATAGAGCGCCACCACGCCGCGGTTCGTCTCCTCCAGCTCGTCGGAGAGCTGGTGGTAGAGCGCCATCACGCCGCGGTTGGTCTCCTCGAGCTCCTCGTTGAGGCGGGCCAGGTCGTCCCGCTGCGCGCGCACCTCGTCGAGGGCCGCGATCAGCTGCTGGTTCTGCACCGTCAGCTCGTCGAACGGGGTGCCCGGGACGTGCCCGGCCAGGCGTTCGCGTATCTCGTCCATCCGGTCGCCGCTCAGGGGCGGCGCGCTCGCCGGGAGCCGCCGGGACATCCGTACGACAGTGCCGGGATCGCCATCGGTTACCTCCATCACGTCGACCAGACGGCCTATCTGGGCGAGCTGCGGCCCCAGGAGCTCCGCGTCGCCCGGCACCGGATGTGCCATCTCCACCGAGAGCGTAGGTACCCCGTCGGCGGTCGCCACGAACACCACCTCGGCCTCGCGGCCCGCGGCCACCATCAGCCGGCCCACTTCGCTCAGCGCTGTGGCGAGGCGGGTCTGGTCCTGCGCCTCGAGGCCGACCTCCCGCGCCACCTCCCGGCCGAGCTGCCGGGCGGTGAAGACGTCCTGCTCCACCCGCACCCGGATCCGGATCAGCAACTCGACGGTCATGACAGCCTCGCCACGAGTACGCCCGCGTCGTCGCGCCGCACGCCGGCGTCGCGCAGCACGGTGCCGGCGATGACCTGCGGGGAGTGCGTGAGCAGCCCCGGGTAGTCGCCGGCGTTCCACCGGTCGACGATCCCGTCGGAGTGCATGAGCAGCACCGATTCCGCGGCCAGTGGGTAGTCGAACTCCCGGATCTGGCGCTTCTGGTGCCCGGCGATACCGGGCAGCGAGACCAGGCCCTTGCGGGATCCGTCGGGTGCGAAGATCGTGCCGGAGATGTTCCCCAGGCCCGCATACCGGACCACACCCCGGCCGAGGTCCAGCTCCGCGACGGCGAGCGCGGCCCCGCGGGTGTGGTTGAGGGCACGGTGCAACGTCTCCACCAGCGCGGCCGGCGGCACCGCCGGTGCGGCCCGGAACACCCGCACCGCCTCCAGCGCGGCCACGTTCGCCAGCGGCCCGTGCCCGAGCCCGTCGACTACCAGCACCTGGTGTCGGCCGTCGACCTCCCGGATCGCGTACGCGTCCCCGCTCACCTGCTCGCCGGTCAGCGGCCGGGTGATCCCCGCCGCCCACGCCTGCTCGGGCTCGCCGCCGGGCCAGATCTGCGCGGCCAGCACGGTGCCCCGGCCCGGGACGGAGTGGATGTCGGACCAGCTGGCCTGACGCGTGATGGCACCGAGCCCGATGCCCAGCGTGCCGGCCGTGGAATACCCGTCGTCGGCGGAGTGCCGCACGTCGGCCATGCCGGGGCCCTTGTCGATCACGATGATCTCCGCCCCGGCCCGTTCCCGGGCGCGGACCGGCCGGACCAGGATAATCCCCTCATCGGCATGCTTGACCAGGTTGCCGGCCGCCTCGGCGACGACGATCGAAAGGTCGGCGATGTCCTTCTCGGGGATGCCCAGCTCGGTGGCGAGGCGCTCGGCGGCGCGCCGGACGGCGGCGGCGGTGCTCGCGGCTTCCACCCGGAACCACACGCCCTCGTCGAGCAGGCCCTCGGGGATTGACGCCACTGCGCCTCCGCTCATCGGCACCACTTGGTAACAATGATGGTCGTACCCCGCCCGACCTCGGTGTCGATCTCGAACTCGTCAACGAGCCGCCGTGCACCGCTCAGGCCCAGACCCATGCCACCGCCGGTGGTGTAGCCGTCGGTGAGCGCCAGGTCGAGGTCCGGGATGCCGGGCCCCTCGTCCGCGAACACGATCCGGATCCCGGGCCGGCGGCCGTTGTCGACCCGTGACACCTCCGCCGTCCCACCGCCACCGTAGACCAGGGTGTTACGGGCCAGCTCGCTCGCCGCTGTAACGATCTTCGTCTGGTCGACCAGCGACAGCTTCACCGCCACGGCGAGGGTGCGTACGAGCTGCCGGACCCGGACGACATCCTGGTCGGAACCGATCGCGAGCTGCTCGCCGGTCGTCATGGGTTGGTGACCACCGGCTCGTCGTCGTCCAGGTCGTCCAGGTCGATCGTGACGCGTTCGCGGGCCAGCAGCGCCATGCCGAGCTCGACGTTGAGCGCTGTCCGGATGCCCGGCAGCGACAGCCCCAGCTCGACCAGGGTGATCGCGACCGCGGGGCGCATCCCGACCACCACGGTGTCGGCGTCCAGCACCTTCGAGACCGAGGCGATGGTGGCCAGCGTCCGCCCGACGAACGAGTCGACGATGTCCAGCGCGCTGATGTCGATGATCACACCGTGACAGCCGGTCGCCACGATCTTGTCGGCCAGGTCCTCCTGCAGCTGCAGGGCGACCTGGTCCTCCATGTCGATCTGGATCGACACCAGCAGGATGCCGCCGATCTTCAGAACCGGTACGCGCTCCACTAGCGCTCCTGCTTCCTGGTCCCGGTCAGCTTGAGGACGTGCCGCAGCGCGTCCGCGAGCGTGGCCTTGGTCGCGATGTCACCGAATTCGATGCCGAGCGCGACGATCGTCTGGGCGATCTGCGGCCGGATGCCGGAGATGATGCAGTCCGCACCCATCAGCCGGGCGGCGACGACGGTCTTGAGGATGTGCTGGGCGACCTGGGTGTCCACCGCCTGCACACCGGTGATGTCGATGATCGCGTACGGGGACCCGGTGTCGACCAGCGTCTGCAGCAGCCGTTCCATGACCACCTGGGCCCGCGCCGAATCCAGCGTGCCGACCAGTGGCACCGCGACCACGCCGTCCCACAGCTTCACCACGGGGGTGGAGAGCTCGAGAAGCTGCTCGGCCTGGTCGGAGATCAGCTCCTCGCGGATCCGCACGTAGCTGTCGAAGGTGAACAGCGCGGCCCGGTCCACGAACGTGGAGAAGCTCACGTAGTCACGCAGCGTCTGCGCGTCCGCGCCGCCCTCGCTGTCGACCACCTTGAGCACCGCGTCCTTGAGCGCGAACACGCTCACCGCGGTCTCGTTGGCGGTGAAGCCCTGCCGCGCCCGGGTGCTGGACAGCTCGCTGAGCTGCGCCCGCAGCTCGGCGGCCGCGTCGTCGGTGAGTTCCCGCGCGCCGCCCTCGAGTGCTCCCAGGAAGCCCTTCTGCAACTCCCCTACCTGTCGTTGCAGCTCGGCGTGACTCAGCCGGCCGCGCAACGACCTCGACGCCTCTTCCGCCCAGGACTTGACGAGGGTTTCCTCGTGCTCCTTGAGCAGGTCGGCGAAGCGACTTCCCTCATGCGAACTCAGCGCCACCGCTGCCTCCCGTAACCTTCGCCGGGTTGAGCCTGCCGCAGGTCGCGGGCAGCCGCGGCGGACTTTACCATCGGGCTGTTCTTTACTTGCCTTAGACCAATTAATATTCCATGCTCAGCCGCGTCTCCCCGTTCTGCGGTCTTCCCGCCGCGTGGAGTAACGTTCAGCGCATAACCGGGAGGTCCTGAATGTCCCTGACGGTACAAACGGAACAGCGGGGCGACGTCGTCGTCGTGTCTGTCGGCGGTGAGCTCGACATGGCCACTGCCCCGCAGCTGCAGGACCAGATCAGTGATCTGTTGGAGAAGGGCCGCACCCGTCTGGTCTTCGACCTGGCCGAGGTGTCGTTCTGTGACTCCACCGGGCTGTCGGTCTTCGTCCGCGCCAAGAACAGCACGGACGACGCGGGTGGCGTCGTGCGCCTGGCCGCCCCGCAACGCGGCGTCCTGCGCATCCTCGAGGTCAGCGGCCTCGTCGAGGTGTTGCACACATACCCGACGGTCGATGAGGCAGTAACCGCCGAGGAACCGGCCCTCGACTGAGACAGACGTTCCATGAAGTGGCCGATCAGCGTAGTTTGTCGCTGGTCGGTCGCGGGCAACTGCGCCGTCGACACCCTCGACCCCCCGTAACGCAGGAGTGCTCGTGAGTTCCATGCTCAAAGGTTTCAAAGACTTCATCATGCGCGGCAACGTCGTCGACCTGGCGGTCGGTGTCGTCATCGGCGCCGCCTTCACCTCGGTCGTCACCGCGTTCACCAACGCGTTCCTCAAGCCGCTGATCCAGCTTCTGGGTGGCGACACCGGAGTGAACGCCGGCGCTTGGACGGTCGGCGACGTCCGGTTCGAGTGGGCCGTGTTCATCAACGCGGTCATCACGTTCCTGCTCACCGCCGCGGTCCTCTACTTCCTGGTGGTCTTCCCGCTCAACCGGCTCGCCGAGCGCCGCAAGCGTGGCGAGGAGCCGCCGCCGGAGGCCCCCAGCGAGGAAGTCAAGCTCCTGACCGAGATCCGCGACGCCCTGGTCCGCCAGCAGGTGGCCCCCGGCGCGGTCAACGACATCCTCGGCCGGCACGAGCAGCAGCCGCCCCGCTGACCAAAAGATCAACCCACCCGGCACTGTTCGAACAAATGTTCGATACAGTGCCGGGATGGAGCAGCGTAAGCACTGGTGGAACGGCAAATGGGGACACGTCGCCCGCAAGGACGTCTACCTTCGCACCAGCGGCGACCAGTGGTACGTGGAACAGCGAGCGGGCGGCACCGACGGGGTGTCCCATTTCTTCGAGTACGACTCCGAGGACACCGCGACGGACATGGTCCGGGCCCTGCTGACCGGCCCCGACCCCTGGCGTGAGCTCTCCGTCCGCCCTCGGCCCCGCTGACGACCCCTCCCGAGGCCTCAGGCGGCCTCCTGACGCTCCCGGTCGCCGTCGTACTGCGCGGTCAGCGGCCCGCGGGGCACCAGCCGTAGCCGAGTCTGACGTGGCGCCTCCCCGGCCTCGTCGTCCTGCACCAGGTGCCACCCGATGCCACCGGACACCCGATCCCCCGGCGGCTGGGCGAATCCGCCGGCGACCCGCGACAGCGCCACCACGATCAGATACCCCATGATCACGAACCCGTGGCTGATCAGCCGCGCCCCGTCGACCCGGGCGGCCGACAGATCGTTGACCGACAGCAGCAGGAGCATCCCCACGAACGCGGTCAGCATCGGCACCAGCCCGGTAGGCCGGCTCCGCCGCAGCGCGATGAACAGGTACCCGGCGCCCACGGCGACGTTCCACGCGGCCGACTCGTGCCAGAGATGCCCGGGCGTCGCGTCCAGCCCGGTGTGCACATGCAGGCTGCTGGCCCCGCCACCGACCTGAGCGAGCCCCAGGATGAGCTGCACCGCGCCCACCACGGCCAGCGCCACATAGAGCACCGCCGCGGCCCGGGCCTCCCGCCCCCGCCAGAACCGCTCCCCCAGCCTCCACGCACGCCCAGCCGGCATCGCGGCGGGGGACGGCACCGCGGCGGGGCCGCCGGTCAGGGCGGCCATGATCGCGGCGCTGAGGTCCGGGACCTCGGCGACCAGACCCGTCCGGGTCAGCCGGTTGACCGTGGCCGCCCGGTCCAGCCACTCCCGGCAACCGGCACAGCCGGACAGGTGCTCGTCGACCCGTACCCGATCGGCCGGATCGTCCTCGCCGTCCAACTGCGCGGACAGCATTTCGCGCCACTGCTCACACGCCATATCCCCATAGTCGCGCGCGGCGCGCCGGTAGTTCCCACCCGGACCGGGGTCATCACTCCACCCGATCGACAGATCAGGACATTTCGGGCGGCTGGACGGCCGAGCCACCCGTACCGCCCATCAGTCGCCGCCGCTCGCGGAAGGCGCGCAGATTGGCCGTGTTGCCGCAGGTGCTCACGTCGTGCCAGACCCCGCTGTTGTTGCGGGACGTGTCGAAGAACGCCGCCCGGCACTCGACGTTGTTGCAGAGCTTGAGCCGCGACCAGAGCCCCGCCTGCTGCGCGAGCAGCGCCTCCGCCCACAGCGCCGAGGCCAGCCAGCGGGTGCCACGACCGGCCGGCACGATCCGCACCCAGCCGTCGGCCTCCGGCACCAGGGTCACCGGCACATCGGCGGGCGGCAGCGCACCGTCCTGCCCGGGGTCCCGGCCACCGGCGGCCAGAATCACCCCTTCGAACGTGGTACGCAGCCGGCGCAGCGACCGCATGTCGGTCGACGAGAGCAGCAGGACGGGGGCCGGAAGGGCGGCGACCCGGGACCAGGTGGCCAGCGCGTCACCCAGCCACCGCTGGGCATCGTCCGGGTTGGCGAGCAGGTCAGGCGCGTACGACATGGACCCACGGGTGTTGAGGAGGTCCTGCAGCAGGGCGAGTCCGGCCGGTGCCTCACGTACGCCGTGCCGCGCACTCGCCTTCCATGACATAGGCGAAGGGTACTTGATTCTTTTTCACTTCCTCAGCCGCAGGTCGGGGCGGGGTTCCGGGGCTTGACGCATCATTGGCACACTGAAAAGTTTCTCGCGTGTGATGATCGAGCGGGGAGGGGATCAGCGGTGCGCAAAGCTCTGACTTTCGTCGTGGCGGTCGCCGCGGTGGCGACCCTGGCAGCCGGCTGCGACTCGGACGACGCCGACCGGGCCGCGACGCCGGCGCCCGTTTCCACAGCTCCATCCACAGCTCCGTCCACAGGCACGCCGTCCACCTCGGCTTCCCCGGAGCCGTCCGCGACCCCCACCGCGGACCCCACACCGGACAAGCTTCGCCGCGGCGCGGAGGGCGACCGGGTCACCGCGTTGCAGGAGCGTCTGACCGAACTCGGCTACTGGAACGGCAAGGCGGACGGCTCGTTCGGCGGCCAGACCCAGCAGGCGGTCTTCGCCCTGCAGAAGGCGGCCGGCCTGACCCGCGACGGGGTCGTCGGCACCAAGACCCAAAAAGCTCTCGACCAGGGGGTACGCCCGAAAGCCGAGAGCGACACCGGCTATGTGATCGAGATCAGCAAGAAGCGCCAACTGCTGATGCTGGTCAAGGACGGCGAAGTGACCCAGACGTTCAACACGTCCACGGGCTCCTACCAGCAGTATCAGCAGGATGGCGCGACGCACACCGCGGCGACCCCGAGCGGCAGGTTCGCCGTGTCCCGCCAGATCGACGGCTGGCGCAACGCGCCGCTCGGGATGCTGTGGCGCCCGAAATACTTCAACGGCGGGATCGCGGTGCACGGCGCCAACAGCGTCCCCCCGTACCCCGCCTCGCACGGTTGTGCCCGCCTGTCGATCTCGGCGATGAACTACCTCTGGAGCAACGACAAGATCCCGCTCGATACCAAGGTCTGGGTGTACTGACCACCGGTCCCTTATCCTGACATTCAGGGCATAGGGACTACGGGGGTAGTACGGGTGACAAACGACATGCCGGCCGCGCTGCCGGACGAGCTGAAGTGGGCGCTCACCGAGGCCAAGAAGGAAGCCATGGCGGTGGCCCCCGGCTGGTTCCGGGCCTGGCCGACCGGTGACGAAAAATGGTCGGTGGTCAACGTCCGCGCGTCCACCCAGGTGATCGTCAACCACAGCCGCGAGGACGACCGCCACCCCCAACAGCTGGACGGTGCGCGCCCTGTTCGGTGACAAGGCGGTCGAGCTGCGGGTCGGGCCGTACGACACCAAGGAGCACGCCATCTGGGTCGCGCATGCCGTACTCAATCTGGCCTTCGGCGATCCCGCTCCCTGACCATCCACTTTGTCCCTTGCGAACGGACCGGTCCGGGCATACAACATCCGCATGACTGACGGCGAGGCCCCGAACCTGCAGCCCGAGGTGCCGCACGCGGCACGTATCTGGAACTACTGGATGGGCGGCAAGGACAACTTCGCCGCTGACCGGGCCGCGGGTGACGCGGTCGCCACGGTCTATCCCGAGATCGTCGACATGGCCCGCGAATCACGCGGCTTCCTCATCCGTACGGTGCGCCACCTGACCGCCGAGGCCGGCATCCGCCAGTTCCTCGACATCGGCACCGGCCTGCCCACCATGCAGAACACCCACGAGGTCGCCCGGGAGATCACCCCCGAGGCCCGCATCGTGTACGTGGACAACGACCCGCTGGTCCTCGCCTACGCCCGGGCCCTGCTGACCGACGACGCGACCACCTACGTCCATGCCGACTACCACGACCCGGTCCACATCCTCACCGAGGCAGCGAAAACGCTCGACTTCAACCAGCCGGTGGCGGTGATGTTCATGGGTGTCATGGGCTACGAACCCGACCTCCAGGTGGTCCGGTCCATCGTGGAAACCATGATGAGCCGGACGGTCCCGGGCAGCTACCTGGTTTTCTGGGACGGCACGAACACCACGCCGGCCGTGGTCGAGGGAGCGGAACGCCTCGCCCAGAGCGGCGGCGTGCCGTACATCCTGCGTTCCCCCGAGGAGATCGAAAGCTGTTTCAAGGGTCTGACACTCGTCGAGCCGGGCCTGGCACAGATCACCAAATGGCGCGTGGCAGATCCGGATGCCGTGCATATCGACGCCTACGGAGCCGTAGCGCGTAAGCAGTCCTAGGTACAAACGCAGAAACGCCCGTCCGAACCTGGTTAAAGGTTCGGACGGGCGTTCCGTCACGTTGAGTCCGGCGGCGTCCTACTCTCCCACACCCTCCCGAGTGCAGTACCATCGGCGCTGGAGGGCTTAGCTTCCGGGTTCGGAATGAGACCG
>NZ_JBITDZ010000005.1:357529-504796 GCF_044454705.1 Actinoplanes sp. NPDC051494 | reverse complement strand
CCGCGGTATCGCCACCCGCTACGACAAACTCGCCGTCCGGTACCACACCGTCCTGACCATCGCAGTCATCGGGGAGTGGCTCTAACCGCGACTTTTGAAACACGCCCTAGCCCTAGTCCCGCTGTGGCACTAGTCCCGCTCTGGGACCAACCCTCAAGCTGGTCCCGCTCTGGCACTAGTCCCGCTCTGGCACTAGCCCCGTCGACCTCATTGGCGTCCTCAGCGGCCACCGCAGCCGGAATCGTCAACAGGTACGAAGTCCGCTCCTTCCTCTTCTGCGACGCCTGCTTCGTCGGCACCGTACGTTTCACCCACCCCTTCTCCTCGACCGCATTCAATGCACGAACAATGGTTGATCGGCCCAGCCCGGTAAAGCGAGCCAGCTCGGTCAGGCTCGGCTGAAAGCGTTCCGGAATGAGCCCGGTCTCCGGCTCGACGAGAGACGTCAGGGTCAAGAGGGTGTGCCGTTCTGGTGCCGGGAGACCGGATCGGCGGATCGCTCGCATGAGCGCCCAGATGTCAGGCACGGAACCTCCTCGCATGGGGTGGGATGTCAGCGGGTCAGAGCTGTGGCAACAGCGGCGAGCGGCACCGCGGCGGCGAGGACAAGCAGTGCCCGGCGGACGGCGCGGTAGCGGCGGGTGACCGCCCGGGACAGGTGGTGGATCTGGCGGGTCCGGGCGGCCGCGAGGAGGTCGGGTCGCTCCGCCCACTCGAGCAGCTGCTCGTGGATGAGTGCCGGGTTCTCGCGCGCCCACCGCACCGGGCCGTGGTTACCGGCGAGGCGGGGGATGAACGCGGTCCCGGCCAGCACCCCGCCGGCGGCCTGGACGAGCACGCAGGCCACCGACGCGGCGACGGCCGGCCCGGACGGTTTCGTGGCGATGATGGCACCGACGGACGCGGCGATCAGTGCGGTCGTGGCGCCGAGGGCCTGGAACGCCTTGTTGTCCGCTCGGGCCTCGTGGGCGCGGATGTCCGCGAGCTCGTGGACGGTGAGGGCGTCGGTGGCGACGGCGTTGAGCTGGTCGGTCATGACGCCGACTCCGACGGTGACGAACCTCTACACGTGCGCGGCTGGTTTGGGCTGCGCGGCAGTTCATACGCGGTCTGCACGGTAATCGCGCATCCGCCCTTCCACCGACGGACCCCTGTAACAATCGACGCATCGAAGTGGATGTTGACCTCATCGCCGATCTCGAACCGCTCCGGCTCACCCACGGCTTTCGCCGCCCTCAACCAGATTCGGCGCATTGTCCGTGGCCTGCTGGTGCGCTCGGCAGCGTCGGCGGTCGGCACCAGGTCGGCCAGCGCCCGAAGCCAGTTGCCGGCCGCGAGCGCGGCGATGTCCTGATCGTGCTGGCTCAGCTCGGCCCAGTGCGGGTTGTGGACGCCGCGGTGTGACAGCTCTTGCCGGGCCTCGGCGAGCTGACGCCCGGTGACCGAGACTCCGTTGATGGTGAACGCCTTGTCGGGGTCGGTGGGGCTGATCATCCCTGCCACCCCCGCGGGTCGTCGTCGTCCTGCGGGCACGGCGACGGGCAGGTCGGTCCGCAGTCGTGATCGGGCTCGGCCGCCTTCGGCGCGGAACCCACGGCGAGCAGGTCGAGCTGGCCCGGGATGACCGCATTGGCCAGCGGCGGGATCAGGCCGTCGCACTCCTCGCAAGCGCCCGAGTCGGCGGAGCAGCGCATCTCGCCGTTGGGCAGGTCGGACCAGTCGACGGTGAGCAGGTGTGCGTGCAGCTCCTGGGCGTCCTGCCAGTGCTGCTGGCCGTTATCGTCCTCGTCGTAGATGTAGCCGCACGCGGCGGTCGCGATCGAGCAGAGCCCGGTGAGCCGCTTCGGGGTCGGGTCCGGCCGGTCCTCGTCGTGCCAGCTGGCGACGGCGGCGAGCGCCTGGGCCTCGGTGTCGAAGTGCGGCTCGGCGTCGTCGGGTCCGACCGGGCGCCCGTCGGCGCGCACGAGCGTCCAGCAGGGCTCTGGGTAGGTACTGATCGCCCTAGACATCGGCTCCACCACCCTGGACGTCCTCGTGGACGCAGCCGTCACACAGGTCATCGGTGGAGAGCGTGTAGACATCGTCGCCACAGCGCGAGCACCGCTGCCGGTCGTCGGCCTCCGGCGCGGAAGCCGAGGCATGCTGGACCGGCCACGTGAAGATCGCGCACCCGCACTTTTTGCCGTCGACGTCGGCGGAGAAGAACGGGGAGACCGAGTGATCGTCCCCGCTGTGCTCGCATTTGACACACACCGGGTTCGGACAGGTAGGCGTGACCCGCAGCGCCAGCGCCTGCTCGGTAAGTGTCTTCGTGCGGCCCGGGATCGCGTGGACCAGCGCGCTCCACGAGCAACGCACGTACCTGCTGGCGTAGTCATCGGCGGTCGGCCCAACTTCCGGATCGTCGTCGCCGTTCTCCCAGTCGGGATGAGCGTGATCGCAGGCGATCTCCTTGGCGGCGGTCGAAGCGGCGTAGATCAGGTCTACGAGCCAGTCGGGGAGCGCGAGCGCCTCGGTGCCGTACTTCTCGCGGTCGTACGCCCGGACGGCGTAATGGATAATCGAGTCATTAGGGCGGCGGAAGCCGATCTCCTTGCGGCGCGCGCGGCCGGCGACGTCGCGGCGGTGTTCGGTGGTTGATGCCGCTGTCGGCCCGAACATGCGGGGCAACGCCACCACGAACCGGATCCGGCGCCATACCGCCGAGCTCCGAGCCGTCGAGGGCACTCGTTCGACAGCTCGAGCGGACGCGCCGACCGTTCCGCATCGGAACGAGCGTCGAAGCCTCACACTTGCGGCTACAGAAGGAGGGCCTAGATGACGTTGATGAACAGCGCGATCACGGCGGCAGTGGCACTGCTTGGGGTGCTGCTCGGCGGTTACCTGTCTCTTCGCAATCAAGATCGGCTCTGGGCGCGTGACCACGCGCGACAATGGCGCGACATTAGGCTGTCCGCCTACAACGAATTTCTGGCCGCGTACCGCCAGTACGTTGCCTTCACTCTTGAGCCGGCGGCGAACATCACTGCAGTTCCGCATCCGCGAAAGCTGGGCGAACTCATGCCGTTCTTCGACGAGATCGGCAGACCCTACAAGGAGCGGCTCGAAGCTGGGTTCACGGCAGTCCGCCTCGTGTCTGAACTGCCCGAAACGGTAAGTACCGT
This sequence comes from Actinoplanes sp. NPDC051494, assembly GCF_044454705.1. Lineage (NCBI taxonomy): Bacteria > Bacillati > Actinomycetota > Actinomycetes > Micromonosporales > Micromonosporaceae > Actinoplanes > Actinoplanes sp. NPDC051494. The sequence continues at coordinate 501,632 of NZ_JBITDZ010000005.1, read as the reverse complement.
CATCGGAGTCGTCACAGCTGCTCGACAGATCGCAGCCGCACGGGCAACGCTGTCCGAAGCGGAACTTCCATCGGACGCTTTTCAAAAACTGTGGGCGGCTGAACAGGAGTTCTTGATCGTCGTTCGACGGGAGCTGGGGCTGTCTCCGATGCCGCGGAACCCCGCCGAGATCTGACAGGGAAGCAGAGCCGACCAGCTTGGTGCAGAGAAGCTTCACGAACGGCGCGGTGCCGGCCTCGCGGCACCGGTCGATGAGGTCACCCACCCAGGACAGCTCCATCGGCCGCGCCCCGGCGCCAGACTCCCCGCCCGCGATGAGCCAGTCGATGTCGGTCAGGTCGAGCGACGGCAGCGGGCCGAGAAGCGGTTTGGCGAAGATGAACCGGACGGCTGCCGGGGTGTTGCGCAGGGCATCGGCGCGGTTGACGTGCTCGTCGGACTCGATCGAGGTCCCGAGCCACACGTTGGTCAACGGCCAGGTCGGCAGCGGCCGGTCCTCGGCGCCGCGCGTGACGCTCTCCCGGACGAACACCGACGAGCGCCACGCGGCGTCGTTCAGCATCCGGGCCATGCGCTCGGGACGCTTCGTGAGCACCTGATAGGTGTGCTGCGTGGTGGCCGCCATGACACCGAACACCCGGGCCATGAAGTCGCGGGGAATCCCGGCGTGGAACAGGTCGGACATCGAGTTGACGAACACGGTGGTCGGCTTACGCCAGCTCAGCGGCTCGGTCAGCGCGTCCGGGTGGTTGGCGACACCGAAGCCGGGCCCGGAGGTACGCGGGTCGCCATCGGTCTGGTACTTCGCCGAGCCCATGCCCTTGAGGCGTTTCGCCATGGTCAGGGCGTAGCAGTGGTCGCAGCCGGCGGAGATGCGGTCGCATCCGGTGGTCGGGTTCCAGGTCTTCTCGGTCCACTCAATGGAACTGCTGGTACTCATCGCGCCGCCGCCTCGTCCTCGGTGAGCTCGACGGCCTTCGCGAGCGGCGGCCCAACCTTCGTGCGGTCGTAACCGGCGTGCTTACTGAAGAGGTGATCGGCGAGGAACGAAAGGCTGGAGTCCGCGTCTTCCTCGGACACCTCGACGTAGAAGGTGCAGGACGGGCAGCCGAGGGCGTACGGCAGGTCGAGGGTCATCGAGCGATCTCCTCTGGGTTCAGGTGGTGTTGAATGCAACCAACCGTAGGCCTACACTCGGTGGCATGACAAGTCAGCTGTTCGTGCCACCAGGCGTAGGCCACCTCCGCATCTGCAACACTGGTCAGGTGACCGACCCCGAACTTGCCGCCGCCTTCGCAGCTCACAAGCGCGCCGAGAAGTCGTTGGAGACCAAACGGGTCGAGCTGTTCAAGACCATCGGCGAGGCCGTGCTGAGCGGCCGGGTCCGGCAGGGTGAGGTCGTGAAGCAGCTCGGATTCACCCGCGAGCACGTACGCCGGATCTGCGAGTCGTACGTGAAGTGGCAGAGCGGCGAGAACCCGGATTTCCGAATCATTCGGGAGCCCAAAACGAAGCAGTCGGCCTGACCCCGGTTCGCTCATCCCAGCTCCCCGAGCACGTGCCGGTGCGCCGACGCGCGGCTGCGGAACGCCACCCTGGCATTGCCGTACCGGCGCCCGAACCACCAGCCGTCCGGCTCGCTGATTACCTCGGGGAAGATCTGCCCTAGGACCCGGCCGTCCACGATCAAGGTGATCGCCCCGTTCGGCTCAAACCTCTCGGTCACCGGCGGCGTCAGCAGGTTCGGGTTCAACATCGGGCGCTCGTCCTGGCCCGTCATGACTCATCCACCATCGGCTGATCGCCCGCCCCGACGCAGACCTGATCCGAGCGGGTCTTGCCGTGCCGGCCGACCGTCCACGCCTTGTGCCCCGCGACCAAGCCCTCGTCGAGAGGGATGTCACCGCCGCACCCAGGGCAGGTGCCATACTCGGCGGCCTCGAACGTCTCGTACCGGCCGCGCTGCTCCCACCGCTCCAGGCACACGTCATGCACGGCGGGCGGTAACACCGGGGGGACAACCGGCCGGTAGGAGATCCTCCGGTGGCACAACGCGCGGGCCCTGTTCGTGTTTGACGCGATGCAGCATTCGTGATCGACACCCTCGGCGTACACGAACGGGACCGCCATCACGGCCCACCCGTAGCCGGGTCGAGCACGACCAGGCCCCGGGACACACCGGGCGTCCGACGGATCCAGCCCATCCGCTGCAGCTCACCCAGTTGGTACGCGACCGCGGACTGAGACGCGAAACCGACGGCAACGGCGATGTCCCGCTGCGACGGCGGGTACTGGTGCTCGGCGAAGTACGACCGGATGAAGTCAAGGATGCGGCGCTGCCTCAACGTGAGCAGCGGCACCACTGCGGCGGTCACTGCTGTGCCCCGTAGAGGCCGTCGGCGAGGTAGTCGGCGGACACCGCGATGACGCTGGTCTCGCGCGGCGCCAGCAGCCCGGCCGAACGCAGAGCCGTCACAGCCTTTCCCGCACTGCGCCGGTGGCCTCGCATGTGGTCGGCCGGCCACCGGAAACCGGTTCGGGCCCTCGGGACGCACTCGGATTCGTGGTAGGCCGACGCCAGGATCACGGCCGGGTCCGGGTGCACCGTCGCCATGCTGGACGAATCGCTCATGGGTAGCTCCAATCAGGGGCCCGGGCGCGACAGGGAAGCCACGCCCGGGCAGAGGACGGATCAGGATGCGAGCTGAAGCCGGTCGGTGAGACGGGCCCGGGCCCGGGCCACGGTCTGCCGGTTCACGCCCAGACGGCGTGCCACGAGGAAATTGCTCTCCCCACCGCCGGTACGGAGCAGCTCCGTCTCGACGGCTTGGCGTTTCGCCATCTGCGTCGGCATCCGCCCGGCGAGCAGCGTGCGGGCGATGTAGTTGTTGACGTGCAACAACTCAGCCAGCGACGTCAGGGACCGACCCCGGGCCATACCCCGGTGCAGCACCTCGACCTGCTCAGCGGGAGACAGGTCACGACCGGCAGAGTCACCGGCGAGGACGGCCTCGACGACGACCATGTCCAGGTCACCCGGCTCGACCTCTGCTGCGACCGGATCCGGCACGGCGGCGGGGTCGTCGATGTCGGCACCCCACCGCATCGGAGACGGATAGCCTGCGGCCGCCGCACGCCGCCGGGTCCGCTCCGAGCGTCCCGGGACTGCGGACAGCTCCCGGTACACCCGGGCGACTGCCTGCCACGTGAAGACAGTGACCATCTGACGGCGCCACAGGTTCGCGACGTAGGAGGCGTTCAGTACCCCGCTGGCCGCGGCAACGATGTCGTCGGAGGTGTGCCCGATGGCCCACAGGGCTTGGATGCGGCGGGCCGCCCCGGTGACGTCAACGACCCGCGGCTGGTTGCGGCCTTGCCTCAGCCGTTTCTGATAGAGGCGGTGATCTTCGCGGGCGTGGGGGCAGCGGCAGCCTCGCCGGTAGGCGGTGTACGTGCCGTGAAAGTCGGCGGTGCAGTCCGGGTTGAGGCGGCCCAGGTCGACCCGGCGCCGGTGCCCTGCCTGCGTGGGGCGACTGGGCAGCGGCCGGGTCATGAGGCCACCGCCAGTCGGCGAGCGACGGGTGCCTCGCAGATCACTGCCCGGGCAGCCTGCAAGCCTTCTTGTTGGTGGGCGTCGAGTTGCACGACCCGGATGCAGGCCGGGCCGACGATGGTGACCTGCTGGGCCTCGGCGTACGTCGGCCATTCACGGGACGCTTGTTCGACGGCTTCACGATCGAACATGCCGTCGTCGTGGATGGGCCAGACAACTCGCAGGGTATGGGTGGGTGAGGTCATGACGCCACCTCGACCATCCGGTAGATCCGGATCAGCGCACCGGGCGCCGTGAGAGCGTCCCGGTCCTCACCCGGGTAGACCTTCGCGAGGCGCTGGTACTCCCAGACCCGGGCGTCGTCCTTCCAGATCCCGGCGTCGGTGAGGGAGTCCTCCGTCGACCTGCACAACTTCGACAGGTCCGGCATCCGCATCGGCCACGTCCGCCGGCGCTTCGGCGCTGACGCGGGCTTCGGCATGGTGAACACCATCGCCACCGTCAGCGGCTCATCCAGCGGCACCCAGCTGTCGTGCCGGTATCGCTCGAGCAGGGCGTCAGCGCGGACGGCGTCACGCCACGGGCGCAGGTGCTTCGACGACTCGACCATGATGGCCTTGCCGCCCCGGAAGCCCTTGAACGACTTCGAACCCTGCGGGGCGGGGGAGCCGGCCACACGGATCTCGATGACGAGGTCGAGCACGGTTTGAGTGATCACGTCGGTCACGACTCGTCCCGATAGTCGTCGTCCGGGTCCTCGACCGCGCGGACATCGTCAGCGGTGAAGGTGCCGGCTTCGTCGCCGTCGAGGCGGGACGTGATGTAGAAATCCTCGTCCGCCTCGGTTCCGAGATCGGGCCACAGGTCCAGGCTCATGACGTTTCACCCTCACGCAGGGGCATGATTGCGCCGAGGAACCGTTTGCCGATACCGACGTGCGTGATCGCCGTCGACCCGGTGAACGACAACTGCATCGGCGCGCGCGGCCGGACCTTGCCGAAGTCCGCGAGGAACTTCGCGTTGAACATCAGCCCCGTGATCGGCTTCAACCGGTCCGAGTCCGCGAGCAGCTTGCGGATGTCGGGGAACTGGGCCAGTTGGTCAGGGACGTCGAGGCGGACGGCGGTGTAGCCGGTGTCGCGGTCCCGTCGCACGGTGACCTGCTCGTTGGCGAAGTCCAGCGTCAACGGAACCCGCTGCTTCTTCGGGGGCAGCTTGAAGACCTTGACGAGTTCCTTCGCGTCCTCCAGCGTCAGGGTCGCGGTCCACGGATCGTCGGCGCCACCCCACCTGACGAACATGTCGTCCTGAACGTCGGCGTCCGGCTCGTCGTCGGGATGCCACGACGACACCGCCATCCGGAACCGGTCGGTGGACAGGGCGTGCAGCATGGTGCCGTCCCATTCGAGGCGCACACAGTGCAGGTCGGGCAGGTCGTCGTCGGGGAAGACGAACGGGATGACGTCGCCGAGTACACCGGTGAGGTCACCGGTCGGGATCGTGATCACGACGGCAGCCCTCCGCCCGTCACGGCGTCGTACAGGTCCCGAGTCCAGCGGCAGTCACCCAGCGCGGTGTGCCGCGCATACTGGGCCGGGTCAACGCCGCAGGCCAGAGAGATCTGCTCCGACTTACGGACCTCGGGCAGCGGCTTCCCGGACCCGTACAACCAGCCCAGGGCCAGGGTGGGCACGTCTTCGAGGTGATAGTGCCAGGACGGGCAGATCCCGTGCGCGCGCATCCGGGCGCCGAGCACCTCGGCGTCGAACGACGGGTTCGAGCCCATCACGATGGAGCCCCTGGTCAGCTGCTCCACGGCGAACAGGGCATCGCCCTCACGGTGCAGGCGCTCCATGCCCTCTGCGGGGAAGATCTGCGGGTGCCGGTCGTAGAAGCCGCCGAACCGCAGCGACTGCAGGTCGGCGTTGCCGAGGTCCAGGTCCTGGTGCTCGATGAGCCAGGACTGTTCGTGGTCCGGCTGGTTCGGCCGCCGGAGGATCACGGCGATCTCCCAGGCGCGCCGGTTGTAGTGCAGCGAGGTCGTCTCGGTGTCGATGAACGCGATCGTGGTCATCAAGCCACCTCGCGCAGTGACATGAAGGCATCCCGGTCGTAGAACGCGGCCTTGTAGAAGATTGCGACTCGCTTGCTGCCCTGCTTATCGACGATGTACGACCACATCGCGTGGTCGGAGCCCTGGCGCTTCCACCCGGCAGGGAGGGTCACCTGCCGGAACAGCGGGTCACGCTTGTCGATGTCGCCGAACACGAACCCGACAGCCTCGAAGTCAGCCTGAGCGCCGTGGTTGATTCGGGTGGGAAGCCGGTCGGAGTTGACGAGCTGGGTCTGACCGGAGGACTCCATTTCTTCGATGTAGCGCCCGGGGCCGCCCAGCGACCCGGCGAGGTGTAGGAGAGGGCCACGCTTGCTGGTGTTCTCGATCATGGATGCCTCCTCGGCAATGGAATGGGGGGCCCGGCCGGACCGCATGCCGGCCGGGCCCGAGAGGAAAGTCAGTGCGGTGCGGCGGTCACGTGACCTCACCGGCCTTGACCGCGGTCAGGAACCGGGTCAGCTCGGGCTCGGTCACGTCGTCGGACACCTTGTTCAGGTGCTCGCGGATCCGCTGCTCCAGGTCGTCGGAGGACCAGCCCCGCTCCCCGGCAGCGGCCTGAGCCTCGGTCCACAGGGCGTTGAGGTCCTTCACGATTTCGGCGTCGACCACCACGTCGACAGGCGGCTGCGGGGTGGCCCGGGCCGGTGCGGCGGGCTTGTCTTGCGGCTGGGGCAGTTTCGCGACCTTGGCATTCAGGGCGGCCTTCACCTCATCGGTGAGCGCCCCGTCCTGTGCCGCTGCCGTCCAGAGGTCGCGCACGTCCTGCACGGTGGCGGCGTCCTCGACGGCGGCCAGGTACACGGCGAGCGGCAGCTTGGGCCGCTGCGCCTCATTCTTCGCCGCTTCGATCGCGTGCCGCTCGGTCGTCGCCGCGCCGAGTGCCGCCCGGGAAGCGGCACCCAGCTCGCCACCGAACGCCTGCGCCGGGGTGATCCAGTCGAAGTGCAGCACCGGCACCATGAACACTCGCGATTCAACCTGCTTGCCGTCACGGGCGGCCGGGTCGAACGTCTTTTTCTCCCGCACCTGCACCTCAAGGCGGGCCGGGATCGGCTGCGGCGCCGACTCGATCGATGCGGCCAAGGTGGGCAGCTCGGCCGCCGAGTTCCAGCCGTGCGATTCGAGCTTGAAGACGCCCATGCCGGGCACCTTGGCCAGCATCAGCGCCATCCGGGTCGTCGGCTTGCACAACTCCCGCGCGTCGACGCGCCGGCCGTTGGCCTGCATTTGCTCGCACAGGCACGCCGCGTTGCGGATTCTTTCGACCTCGCCGTCGCACATGCGGTCCCGGTAGCCGTTGCCCCAGTGCTCAAGGTTCGGGTCGATGCGCTGCGGCGGCACCAGCACCGCGACCTCTTTGACGGTGCTGACGACCTCCCACTGCGGGCCGGTGTTCGCCTGCCACGGCTTCACTTGACCGCCGTACAGGTCGGCGATCGCATCGACGATCTGCCGGGACGGGGACGTGAACCGCAGGGTCTCCAGCTTCCCGGGCCGCATGTTGCCGTTGGAGGTGGGCACCTTCTGCCCGAGCCGGATCGCTCCGACCAGGGTGAGGCGCTGCTGCAGTACTTTCGGGCTGATCGACATGGTGGTTCCTTTCACGCTGCTTCGGCGGGGGACTGCTCGGCGCCGGCGCGGTCTTTCGCGGCCTGGCGTTCGCGAGCGGCGAGGGTTTCGGGGAGCACGAACGTGTGGGACGACACCGCAGCGGCACCGTGCTCGGTGACCCACTGGTAGGTGCGCAGCGCGGGCAGGAACCCGTGCTCGTACGTGAACCGGTCACACACGACCAGGCGGGTGCTGTATCCGTCGGGCCGCAACTGGATGACCAGGCCACCGTCGACGGGCAGCATCGGAATCTCGACGTCGGAGTTCTTGACCCGGATCACCGGGAAGTGCCGGTACCCGGCCAGCTGCAAGGCGTTCTCCGGGTAGAACTTCGCCTCGTCGTTCTCCCGCGACTTGTAGTCGATGATCAGGTCGACGGTGAGTTTCAGCTTCTGGGCCTTACGCCACGACACCCGCTCTCCCCGCGCCGCGAGGATCCGGGAGATCAGCTTCGCGGCGGCCTCGGAACGCTCCGCGTGGAAGCGGATGATGCCGTCGGTCTGACCCGCCGCCCCGACCTCACGGTTGACGAGGATCGCCTCAGCGAGCAGGACATCCTCGGGGGTGATGCCGTAGTCGTCGACGAACTGCCCGAACGACTTGATGTACAAGGCGATGTCGGCGTCGTGGTCCTTGATCTCGCCGTGGTACGACCACCATTCGGCCACGTCGTGAACGCGGACACCCTCGTCGGAGCGGCGGGCGGTCTCCCGCTTGTGCCGGTCGCCGACCCACTTCTGCACGCACAGCCGGCACACCCGGCACGGGCATCGCTCGCACGTTTCGTTATCGTCGTGCTTGCACCGGTTCCAGGTCCGCTCGCACGGCTTCTTCCGCGACGCCGCGACCAGGGTTGGCAGCTCCAGGAACGACAGCTCTGCGGCGAGGCCGCCGGCCCACGGGACCAGGCCTCGTTTGTCGAGGGCGTTGAGTGCGGTGGTGACGGACATGAAGCGGACGCCGTCGATGATGTACCAGCGGCCGTCGTCGGACTCCTCAACGGAGTGAAACGGCAGGTCCCGGCGGATCATCTGCTCGGCGCCCTCGCCGATCACGGGCGCTCACCGACCACGCGCACCGTCTTGCCCTGCGCCTCGTGGCGGGCGATGAAGTCAATGAGGCTGGTGTGGAACACCTGGCCGCGGACCCCGTCCGGCGGTAGGTAGTCGTCCAGCCAGAACGCGGTGAACTGGCTCCGGCCACGCTCGTCGGCCCTCGAACCGGCCTTGGGATACACGATGGTCTCTGTCGGTGAGGTGAAGTCCCCACGAGACGGAATCGCGACGGTCATGCCACACCGCCGAGGCTCAGCGCAGCCCACGCCGGACGGCCGGCACGCACGTTTCGGCGTGCAACAATCCGCGCCTTGCGCAGCTCGTCCGACGGCGGGACGAAGCCGGTCGGGGGAGTCTTCGCGCCGTTGTCGCGGCGCCCGTGCCAGCGCTCGTGGTGGCCGCGTGCCGGGTCACCGCACACCGCGCAACCACCCGGGTCCATGGTGGCCCGGCGTTCAGCCCGGTTGAACTTGGCGCTGAGCTGCCCGGCGAGCACCTCGTCCGCCTTCGCGTCCTCGTACGTGTACGGGCGGATGGACTCCGGGGCCCAACCGCCCTCGTCGAGCCGGGCCTGCGCGTCGGACCATGCCCGGTAGTCCGGGTCGGCGGCGAACACGTCGTCGCGTGCGCAGGGCCGGCACGCGCCGTCGAGGCGGGGGAAGGCGAAGCAGCGGGGGCACAGGTCGTCGACGCCATTCGCGCGGGCGTCGGCGAGGATCTGCGCGATGTATTCCTCGTCGGTGAGCGGCATCAGCACGCCATCGATGACCTGGGAAATCATGCGGCCTCGCTCTCGATCTGGTTCTGGCCGGCGTCGAGGCGCCCGAGCATGCTGGCGATGCCGACCTTCCCGGCCGGGGTGACGTACAAGGTGGTGCGGAGCTGGTCGTTGTGGTGTCGGGGCGCGTTCGGCTGGTCGCGTTCGCGGAACCAGCCCATGTACTTCGTGGTCGCCTCGTACCGGTACTCGACGACGTCGCGCTGCTTCGACTCGGAGAAGCGGCCGATCGGGGTGCGGAAGATGACCCGGCGGCTCAGCAGCTCCTCGCGCAGTTCACGCTCGGTGAGTCCGATGCGCTTGGCGAGCTGACGCATCAGGCAGGCATCGTCGCTACGCAGGAAGTTGTCGACGTAGGCGACCTTCGGGGCGTCGGCTTCGATCTGCCCGGCCTGTTGCTCGATCAGCTCTTGCTGCTCGGCAGCGAGACGCAATGCCTGGGCGAAGGTCTGTGGAAGTGACGGGGCGGCGATCTCGGCTTCGCGGGTACGGATGGCGAAGTAGGACTGAGCCTCCGCAATTTCCGGCTTACGCACGTCGCCGTTCATGACGGTCATGTAGGCGCCGTAGCGTGTGAGGCGGTAGTCGATCCGGGTCGTTCCCGGGGCGCTGCCCGCGACTGCTTCCCGGAGCCGGGAAGCGTGCTGAGCTGCGGTTCCGTTGTCGGCGCCGAGAGTGTTCTCGATGGAGATGATGGCGCGCTCAACGGCGTCGGCGAAGCGTTCCTATTTGGTGTAGCCGAGCGGGCCCATCAGCTCGCGGGCGGACCAGAACTCTCCGGCCCCGTCGGTGCGACGAATCGCATCGAACAGGCTGTCGCCCGTCGTGGGCTGGGTGGCGATCTGCGTCAAGGCGAACTCCTCTTGAAATCGATTACTAAATGCGCAAGCAGAAAACGATTTGTGCTTACGCAATAACCTATCGCACCGCGTCTACAAATCGCAAGACTGTTGCGGTACCTTGACGCCATGAATGAGACCGGCAACCCGACCGAGGCACTGGAGCGCCTAACCGCTGCCACCGAGCAGTACGAGTCCACCGGAGCAGCCCACGAACGCGCCCGCACCGACGCCCTCGTCGCTGTTGTCGCCGCCCTCCAAGCCGGCGCCGAACCCACCAAAGTGGCCGACGCCAGCCCGTTCACCGCGGCCTACGTCCGGAAGATCGCCAGAGAGAACGGCATCGCCCCCGCAAAGCGCGGAGTCAAAAGCAAGGGCGATTCCAGCCTCAAAGTCGTCATGCCGAAGCCCGCAAACATGCGCGCCAGCAAGCCCAAGGACGCCTGACCTCACGGCTCGCCCCTCCGCTGCCGGGGCACCAGGATCGGCACGGTCTTCGCGGTCTCCAGCTCCACGGCCGCCCTCACCAGGTCCCGGCCGTGGGCGACGCGTCCTTCACGGTGACCCAGCCGGTACGCGCCGACGACCACGGCCAGGACCACCAAGATCGCAGCCCAGCCCTGCAGCAGATCCCAGACCGCACTCATGGCCTGCTCCGGTGCGCACCGGTGTTCGCCCGGATCTGCCGACCACGCGTGCTCAGGCCTGGCTCCGCAGGGGATCCCGGTCCCGGCGGCACCACCCCGAGAACCTGGGCGAAGTCCCGGCCCAGGTTCCGGAGCCGGTCCTGGACGTACTCGAGCTCACCGGCAGCATGCTGGCGGCCCGCCCGGCCGGCTTCGACCACCATGACGGCAACCTCCGCGCGCAGGGCTTCGATCGTGGTGATGATCTGCCCGGCAGTCCGCCGGCTCACGGGATCACTCACCTGGATCACCGGGCCTGACCCAGCCGCGGCGCTGCGCCTCAGCGTCGAGCAGGGATTCCGCACCGCGAACCACCGCGGTCTCGGCCTGCTCGTCGAGCCACGCGTTGAGTTCCTGAACCCGCCGCCGGGTTTCCGCATCGATCAGCCACGCAGTCGGGGCGTTCGACGGCCGGTCCGATGGCAGTGGGAAACAGCGGTTGTACCGGCCGCGGTTCATCGGGGCGTTCACGTGTCCGCCCGGAACGCGCGCACACCGTCGAGGACACGCTGGACGCATACGGCGTGCAGGACTGTCCCGGCCACCGTCAGCAGCCATGCCCGGGCCCTCACGGGATCCGCTCCATGTCCGGGCCCAGATCCGCAGTGGCGTCGCACAGGGCGAACACGTCGTCGGAGAGCTGCCCGTACCGGGCCCGGAACCGGCTGATCAAATTCTTGACCAGCAGGACCTCAGCGATCACCGCGACGGTGATGATGACCGTCTGGACGACCAGGTCGAACTCTGCCGGGGTCAGCACGAGAACCACCGGGCCCGAACGATCCCAGCCAGGCCGACCACGAGCGTGACCGCGCCGATCGGGCCGAGGAACACCGCCGCGTCGGCGAGGAACATCAACACGTCGCTCATCAGCGCGTCACCCGCAACTTGCGCAGGATCCGCTCGAGCACGTTGACAGTCGTCGCGTCGGACCCGATGGCCGTCTCCGCCTCAGGGCCGGTGAGCGGGGCCCGGGTCAACGGCATGGGAATCTTCGCCTGGGCGGCCGGGACCATGATGCGGCGGGTCTCACCCAGCGGGGGAGCGGTCGCGGGCAGCGGCGGCAGGGGACGGATCAGCTGGGTTCGCTCATGCGACGGGACGTGGTGCCGGGACGAGTTTCGCGGCTGGGTGTTCTCCAGGCGGTGCCGGGCCCGGTACTCGGTCTGCTCGACCGGTGCGGCGCCGGGCCACAGGTCAGTCGGGTAGCGGGTCATCCCGGTGTTGCGGGCGGCGAGCCGTTCGACGACCTCGGCGGGACGGTGGATGCGGGTGCTGGTATCCAAGGGACTCACATGAACCTCAATGTGGTGGTTGTGCGGGCTGAACGCGGGGGCGCCGACGGTGGCCGGCGCCCCTGAGGAAGGGGGTCAGCGGGGTGCGGCAAGCCGGGGTGTGCGGTCCGGGGTGGCCCGGGTGACGAGCTGCCGGTTCGGGGACCGGCGCCGGTCCGGGACGTCCGCCGAGTTCCAGCCGTCACCGGATACGGCGGGGGACCAGGTGCCGTGGGCCAGCTCGGCCTGGTGCTGGCCGGCCAGCACCCACCGGGACTTGGATCGCTGGATGACGACGAATGCGATCAGGCCGCCGACGGCGGAGCTCAGCGCCACCACGGTGAGGGCGATCAGGTACGGCGTCACGACGCCACCTGCAGACCGAGCTTCGCCGCGACGTCAGGCAGATTCGCACCGTCAGTGCTGAAGTCCTGGTGCTGCCAGCCGAACGCGACCAGCGCCCCGTCGACCACGGTGGCGATGTTGAAGTCGTCGCTGCGATACGTGACCAGGCCGTCATCGATCGCGGCCTGCCGGTCCTTGAACTCCCGGCCCGTCGTCGAATAGACGATCTCCCAGCCGTGCTTGTCGGAGTCCAGGTGGTACATCGAACCCTTGACGGTCAGGTAGACGGCGCTCATGCCGCCAGCTCCAGCTCGATGCCAGTGATCGCCTCGATGACCGCCGCGCCCAGGTCCCGGGCCGCGCACGGGGTGACGGCGTTGCCCAGGAGGCGAACGCGCTCGCGCTTGGTGCCCAGCAGGATGTAGCCGGCCGGGAAGTCCATGCCCTCCCGGATCTCATCGACCTCCAGCATCCGGAAGGTGCAGTCATCCACCTCGAACGACGTCCCGACCAGGGCATCACCCTGGATGGTGGTCTGCGACGGCATCGGCACCCCCAGCGAGCGCAGCGTCCGCCCGTCGTAGGGCAGCAGCGCATGCGCATCCACCTCCGGCAGGTTCAGCAGCCCGTGATGGGTCCCGTTCGCGGCGAACGTCGGCAGCGGGGCGTCCTGCGACGGGCGCGCCACGCCGTTGTTGCGCAGCGGCACCACCAGGGCATCCTGCAGGCGGGCCGTCTGCGACCGCATCGGCAGCGACGCTGACCGGGCCTGTTTGCCGTCGCGGCCCTCGACCGGAACCAGCATCGGCACCACAACACCCTCGGTCTCCCGGGTCGTACGGGCGCGCATCGGCATCGTCACCGGCTGGGCCACGTCGTTCCACGTCCCACCGGACGGCACCAGCAGCGGCGGGCATGCCAGAGCCTTCGACGCCGTGGCATGCAGTGCCTTCAACGGCGCGCTCACCGGCCACGACCGAACCCCTGGACGACGCTCGAAGGTGTGCCCCGCAGCCTCAAGGGTGATGGGCTGCGCGTACCGGTCCAGGCCTGCCCTGATCCGGGCAAGCGTCTTCGGCTGCAACGGCCGGGCACGGTCCCCGATACGCACACCTGGCAGCGACCAGTCGATCGCGGCGGCCGCCGGCAGAGCGTACGGCTCGACGACCTGGCCCCGGCACGACACCGACGGGCACCGATAGTGGTACTGGGCCCCGTACCGCATCGCCCGGCGCGGGCCCGGCTTCGCGACATACATGGCCCGGACGTCGATGTCGCAGGTCGGGCAGTACGCCAGCGGCCGGGTCCACTTCTGGAAGTTCGGCTCCTTGTACTCGGCGCGCCAGAACACGAAGTACACCCGGTCGCGTAACTGTGGGGCACCCCCACCCAGGGCGGAGGCGAACGCCGAATTCAGCACCACGATCCGGTGCCGGTAGCCCATGGACGTCATCCGGGCCAGCCACGTGTCCAGGTGGTCCCACTTGAGTACGTCGGTGACGTTCTCGACGATGACCGCACGGTAGTGGTGGACCTCGGTGAACCGGGGTACGTCCTGCATCAGCATCCGGGAGCGCTGGGCAGCCTCGTCTGGCAGAGGCTCCTCGTACTCCTCACCGAGCATCAGCTGCTGCGGCTTACCGTCGTAGGTCTGCTTCACGCCCTTGGCGATGGACCAGTTCGTGCACTCCGGGGAGAACCAGGCGATGTCGGTGGTGGGGTGCCGGCGCGGGTCGATGGAGGCAATGTCGGCCATGTCGTGGTCGGTGTCGGGGAAGTTCGCGTTGTGGGTCTCGATGGCGAGGTTCCAGTGGTTCGCCGCCATGACGACCTTGCAACTGATCAGGTGGGCGAGACGCTCAGCGAGCTCGTGGAAGCCGCTGGTGCTGCCGCCACCACCGCAGAAGTAGTCGCTGATGGTGATGGTCACCGGGTGCTCCACTTGCTGGCGGGGCGGCACATGATCGGGTTGGCGAACAGGCGGCTAGCGCTGGCGTTGGCCCGTGCGACCTCGGTCGGGTCACAACCGCATTCGACCTCCCGCGGCAGGCCGCAGCAGTCGTGGGTCTGGACACCGGCGAGGTCGTACACGGTGGCGGGGTCGTCCCAGCGCGACGAGGCCGAGTCGAGCGTGCCAATGTCGGCACCATCGATAGGCCCGGTAGAGATCGAGGTTGTACTATGTGTTGTCACAACGTCCTCCTGGCTAGGTCGATCGTTGGATCAGAGCGACGCGGGCCCTGGGTGCTTCCGACACCCGGGGCCCTCGCTGTTTCAGGGGGCCGGCACTGGCGGGTCCACGCTCAGCGGCGGGAACGGCTTCAGGTGCCACGGGACGTGCAGGATGTCGGCCTGGTCGGCGGCGGCCTGCCAACTCGGGAACCTTGCTGGGTTGTCGCCTAGCTCGAGCAGGGCCTCACCGGACGGCAGTGGGGTGATGACCGCGGTCATGCGGCTCGCCGACCACGTTGGTTGCCGGGTCGAGGGATGCTGCGGCTTGCGGTTGTCACCGCGCCGAGGTGTCGTTCAGCTGCGGGACCCTCGGTGTGTCGCGCGATCGCGGCGTCGAGCATTTTCCTCGTCAGCCCGAACGCCTTGCCCTTACGGACGTACGTGAGGCGCCCTTCACGGCAGTCCTTGCGCAGGGTGTCGAGCGCCCAGCCGGTGATCTCGGCGACTTCCTCGAGGGAGTAGATCCGGCGCGGGTCCTCAGCCAGGCTTGCCGTGGCGACAACGCCGTTAAGGAGCCGGACCACGTCGTTGAGGGTGGCGGAGAGCTGTTCGAGGGTAGGGCTCTCGGGCATCAGGCGGCCTGTCCGGCGGTTTCGCGGTGCGTGGTCCGCGGCTTGACCGGCACGAAGCGGCTGATGCGCTCGACGGGGACGCCGAAGTAGTCGGCGATCTTCTTGCGGCTGGCGGGGGAGCCACCGCCGCCCTGTGCCTCGTTCTCGATTTTCCAGATGAAGGCGGGGTTGTAGCCGAGTTCCTGGGCGAGCTGCGGGCAGCTGAGACCCCGGCTCTCACGCAGGCGCCGGATGGCTGTCCCGTCGACCTTGGTTGGCATGCAGCGATGATAAGCAAGAAAAAGCAATTATGGCAAGCAAAAACAGGCAACTAAGAGCTGCAAGATGCAATGAGTCGACGCGGTGCGGGTGTAAGGCATCGACTATCGTCGACATGAGCGCGTCAACTCTGGGGAGTGATCCGTGATGCCTGCCGTCGAGCCCGTCACCGCATTGCCTGTTCTTGCCTGCTTAGATGGCGGCATGGCAGACACCCAACGCCTCGCCACCTACCTGGTTGCCCGGCGAATCCAACTCGGCTACCGCCACCGCCCCGCCTTCGCCGAGGCCGCCGGAGTCAGCCTGCGCACCCTCAGCGACATCGAAAACGGGCTACGCGTACCCAGCGCCAGCACCATCGCCGCCCTCGATCAGGCCCTGCAATGGCAGCCCGGCAGCGTGCGCGAGACATTGGCCGGCGGCGAACCGGCCCAGGCCAAGCTCGCATCGGAACCCGGCGACCACAGCACCGGCAGTGACCCGCTCCTAATCCAGGTCATGCGCAGCACCGACATCAGCGACGAGGACAAAGCTCGCATCGTGGAAATCCTCATCGCTGAGAAACGGCGGGCCGAGGATGCCAGGGCAGCCCACGCCCAACAGCTCATCGACCTGGCCCGCCGCCCTGACTGACACGGCGGCCGGCTTACGCCCCCGCGCGCACCGAGACACGCCGCCGAACATGCCCACGACGCACCAGCCCGGCACCGCGGCGGCGGTTACCGCCGCTCACCCGGGCGACCTTGCGTCGGCCGCCCTCGGTCAGCAGTCGCTCCAGGGCGTCCAACTCGTCCGCCCCTCCCAAGTCCAGCACATGCGCGTAAATCTTCATTGTGGTCTGGTACGACGCGTGCCCGAGACGCAGCTGTACCTTCTTTGGCGACATTCCCAACTCCAAGCACCCACTGGCATGCGTGTGCCTGAGGTCATGCAGACGAGGCCGCCGCTGCAACACCCCCGGGCAACGGCAGGTGGATACCTCATCTGGGTGGTACTGAGGCATCCGCCCCTGCTTGGGCTTGACCGGGGGCGGCGGCATGTGATCGGGGCAACGCCGAGCGGCGCCGACTGCCCTGAGCCAGTGCGAAGCCCGCAACGAGCCCGGGTGCCACGGCATGCCCTTCGCCGTCAGGAACACCCGCGCCGAGGGGCGGCGCCCCCGAACCAGCCTGGCAAGCACCGCCGCCGTTTCCCGATTGACGGTGATGTCCCGGGAACTCCTCGGGGTCTTCGGAGCACCGATGGTGCCATCTTGCTTAATCGTGCGCCGCACTCGGACGGTCGCCCCGCCCTCGCGCGGAAACAGAACATCACGGCACTCCAGTGCGACCAGTTCACCGAGTCGCATACCGGTGCGCAGGGCCACGAAAACCACGTCACGCAGGGCAGGAGCACAGTGGCTCAGGATCAAGTCGCACTCCCACGCCCGCAAGAACATGCCATCGAAGTCGCTGTTCGGCGGCAGGCCCACATAGTTCCTGCGCCCTCCAGGCAATGCCGCCGCCGGGTTCGACGCCAGCCACTTCGGCACCGCGCCGGCCAGGCACGTCGCCAGGGTGGTGTAGTACGCGCGAACGGAGGTTCCCTGAAGTGGCAAGTGCTGTCGCCGGGTCTTCCTGCCGCTCCAGGCGGGACGCCTCTTCAGCCACGACACCCACCGCTTGAGCTCGTCGCGGTCGATGTCGGTCAGCCGTAGATGCCCCAGCATTGGCAGCGCATGCACGGTCAAGGTCAGGATGTTGCTGTCTACGGTGGTTGCCTGAACGTCGCCGGCTTCGAGGCGTTGTTCACGCCATATCGGGAGCCACTCTTTCAGGGTCGGCACCCGGGACGGCTTTTCTTCCTCGCCGGTGACGGCCAGCGCGGCGTACATCTCGTCGCGGGTGATGCAGTGGTTCTTCGCTTCGGCGAGGGCTTTCGCGGCAAGGACGAGATTCATCCGTTCGGCCGGATCTCCATCACTGAAGGTGACGGACTGTTTGGGGCCATTGCCGCCGAGTAGCCAGGTGGTGCGGATCGCATTGCCGCGTACTTCCGGTTTCGAAGCCATGGGCAGGAACGATAAACAGAGGCTCTTCCCCATGGGGAAGTTTCACCCCCGCAAGGCCCTGCCAACCCCAGCAAACCCACTAGATCCATAACGCTGTGACCAGGCGTTGGCCGGAAACATGCAGGTCACAGTCGCCCGAGCAAGTCATGGATGACGAAAGGTTCCCGGTGAGATCCGCAGCAGGGGGTATCCCACGGGTATGGAAGCGCTCAGCACCACGGACCTCGACCGGCTCGACGCCTACTGGCGCGCCGCGAACTACCTGACCGTCGGCCAGATCTACCTCATGGACAACCCGCTGCTGCGGGAGAAACTCGTCCCCGAGAACGTCAAGCCGCGACTGCTCGGGCACTGGGGCACCAGCCCCGGCCTGAACCTGGTGTACGCGCACGTCAACCGGCAGATCGTCAAACGCGACCTGAACGCGATCTACGTCATCGGCCCCGGCCACGGCGGGCCCGCGATCGTCGCCAACACCTGGCTCGAGGGCACCTACAGCGAGCTGTACCCGTCGGTCAGCCGCGACGAGGCCGGCATGCAGCGACTGTTCCGGCAGTTCTCGTTCCCCGGCGGGATCCCCAGCCACGTCGCGCCCGAGGTGCCCGGGTCGATCCACGAGGGCGGCGAGCTGGGCTATTCGCTCATGCACGCGTACGGCGCGGCGTTCGACAACCCGGACCTCACCGTTTTCTGCGTCATCGGCGACGGGGAGGCCGAGACCGGGCCGCTCGCCGCCAGCTGGCTCTCCAACGCGTTCCTCAACCCGGCCCGCGACGGTGCCGTGGTGCCGATCCTGCACCTCAACGGGTGGAAGATCGCCAACCCGACGATCCTGGACCGGATCCCGGCCGGCGACCTCGACTCGTACCTGCGCGGCGCCGGCTACGAGCCGATCCTGGTCGAGGGTGCCGACCCCGCGCTCGTGCACCAGGCGATGGCCGCGGCGCTGGACCGGTGCCTGGACACCGTCGCGTCGATCCAGGCGCACGCCCGGGACAACCGGGACGGCACCCGGCCGCGCTGGCCGATGATCATCATGCGCACCCCGAAGGGCTGGACCGGCCCCGAGGAGGTCGACGGCAAGCCGGTCGAGGGGACGTTCCGGGCCCACCAGGTGCCGCTGTCCGACCCGCGCGGGAACGCCGAGCACCTGGAACAGCTGGAGACGTGGCTGCGGTCGTACCGTCCGGAAGAGCTGTTCGACGACGCCGGCGCGCCCATCGGTGAGCTGCTGGAGCTGCCGCCCACCGGGACCCGGCGGATGAGTGCCAACCCGCACGCCAACGGCGGGGTGCTGCTGCGTGACCTGGTGCTGCCGGACTTCCGGGAGTACGCGGTCGAGGTGGAGAGCCCCGGCACGCCGCCCGCGGAGGCCGCGCACGTGCTCGGCACCTGGATCCGCGACGTGATCAGGGCGAATCCGGACCGGTTCCGGCTGTTCGGGCCGGACGAGGTGGCCTCCAACCGGCTGCAGTCCGCGTTCGAGGTGACCGACCGGGCCTGGACCGCGCGGACCACCGACCTCGACGACCACGAGGCACCCACCGGGCGCGTCATGGAGGCGCTCAGCGAGCACCTGTGCGAGGGCTGGCTCGAGGGATACCTGCTGACCGGCCGGCACGGGCTGTTCACCAGCTACGAGGCGTTCATCCACGTGGTGGACTCGATGGTCAACCAGCACGCGAAGTGGCTCAAGACGACCCGCGGGATCGGCTGGCGGCGCCCGATCGCGTCGCTGAACTACCTGCTGTCCAGCCACGTCTGGCGCCAGGACCACAACGGCTTCAGCCACCAGGACCCCGGCTTCATGGACCACATGGTCAACAAGAAGGCCGAGGTGGTACGGATCTATCTGCCGCCGGACGCGAACACGTTGCTGTCCACGATGGACCACTGTCTGCGCAGCCGGCACTACATCAACGTGGTGGTCGCCGGGAAGCAGCCCGCCCCGAGCTGGCTGACCATGGCCGAGGCGGATCTGCACTGCCGCCGCGGCCTGGGCATCTGGGACTGGGCCAGCACCGACGAGGCAACCGAGCCGGACGTGGTGCTGGCCGCCGCCGGGGACGTGCCGACCATGGAAGCGCTCGCCGCCGCCGACCTGCTGCGCCGGCACCTGCCCGAGCTCAAGGTCCGTTTCGTCAACGTGGTCGACCTGATGCGCCTGCAGCCGGACACCGAGCACCCGCACGGCATGACCGACCGCGAGTTCGACACGATCTTCACGCCGGACAAGCCGGTGGTGTTCGCGTTCCACGGCTACCCGGCGCTGATCCACCGGCTGACGTACAAACGCACCAACCACGCCAACGTGCACGTGCGCGGATACAAGGAGGAGGGCACCACCACGACCCCGTTCGACATGGTGATGCTCAACGACCTGGACCGCTTCAAGCTGGTCATCGACGTGATCGACCGGGTGCCGGGCCTCGCGACCACGGCGGCCCACCTGCGCCAGCGCATGGTCGACGACCGCGAGGAATGCCGCGAGCACACCCGCGAGCACGGCGTCGACGACCCGCGCGTCACCGAGTGGACCTGGCCGGCCTCAGCAGTTCGCTGACACCGCCCGGGCCAGGTTCTCCTCCAGGAGCTCCAGCGTCCTGAGCGTCGCGGCACGGTCGGCGGGCGACTGCTCGCCGACCGTCCGGCTCTCAAGCTCCGCCCAGATGCCCTCGACCTGCTCACGCAGCGCGAGGCTGGCCGCGGTCGGGGCGACGATGGTGACGCGCTTGTCCGTGGGGCTCGGGGCGCGGCGCACAAAACCCGCGATCTCCAGGCGCTGCAGGGTACGGGTCATGGTGGCGGCGTCCGAGCCGAGCAGCCGGGCGAGGTCGGTCTGCCGTTGTGGCCCGCCGTCCCACAGCTGCATCATCACCAGCTCCTGACCGGAGTGCAGCCCGACGCGGCGCAGCAGATTGCCGACGTGCAGCCGGTGCAGCCGGGCGACCCGGAAGATCGCGTGGCTGACCGGGCCGGTGCGCGCGGAGACCGGCACCGGAACGCCGACCGGCTGACAGATCTCGGCTTCGTCCTCGGACACGCTGACCTCCCCAAACCATTGTCCGAACAGTAACCCGGGCTCGTCGCGAGTTTATCCCGCGCTGTGACGTGGCTAACCAACGGGATTAACGCTGGCATCGCGCTGCTTTACTTGTCCAGACAGGCAATCAGATGGGGAGCGCACCGATGACCACAGCATTCGACGCACACGACCTCGGCGGCAAGCGACTGGCGAACCGCATCGCGATGGCCCCGATGACCCGCAGCCGCGCGTACGGCCCGGGCGCCACTCCGACCGAGCTGACCGCCACCTACTACGCGCAGCGCGCCGGCGCCGGCCTCATCATCACCGAGGGCATCCAGCCGTCCGTGGTCGGCCAGGGCTACACCAGCACCCCCGGCCTGCACACCGACGAGCAGATCGCGGCCTGGCGACCGGTCACCGACGCCGTGCACGCGGCCGGTGGTGTGATCTTCGCGCAGCTCATGCACAGCGGGCGGATCGGCCACCCGAGCCTGCTGCCCGACGACCTCACCCCGGTCGGCCCGTCCGCGGTCGCCCCGGCCGGCCAGGTGTTCACCGACGAGGGCCCGAAGGACATGACCACGCCGCGGGAGTTGTCCGGACAAGAAATCACCGAGACGATCCGCGAGTTCGCCGACGCGGCCCGCAACGCGATCGCGGCCGGCTTCGACGGCGTCGAGATCCACGGCGCCAACGGCTACCTCGTCCAGCAGTTCCTCTCCAGCAACGCGAACCTGCGTACCGATGAATGGGGTGGCTCGGTCGAGGGCCGGATCCGCTTCGGCGTCGAGGTCGCCACCGCCGTGGCCGCCGCGATCGGCGCGGACCGGGTCGGCTTCCGCATCTCCCCGCACAACACCTACAACGACATCGCCGAGCAGGACGTCGAGCAGATGTACACCGCCCTCGTCGCCGCGCTCGCCCCGCTGAACCTGGCCTACCTGCACGTGATGGAGAGCGACCACCGCGACTTCACGCTGCGGCTGCGCAAGGAATGGCCCACCACGTTCATCCTCAACCCGTTCACCGCCCCCGCGGTTACCGGCCCGGACGAGCTCACCCTGATCGAGGACGGCACCGCGGACGTCATCGCGTACGGCGCGCTGTTCCTGGCCAACCCGGACCTCCCGGCGCGCCTCGCGGCCGGCGGCCCGTTCAACACCCCGGACTTCACCAAGGCGTTCGGCGGCGACCACGAGGGCTACACGGACTACCCCACCCTCGGCTGACCGGCACCGGCCCGGACGCCCTCGCGTCCGGGCCCGGCCCGCTGTCCGGCGCAGGCGACCCGCGCGAAGCCCTCCACCGTCGACCCGATCACCCCACCGCTACGTCAACCGAGCCAGGGCCTCGGCGACCTCGTCCACCGCCGCATCGAAGTCCTCCCGCATCTCGTCGTCGGCGATGCAGTGCGCCAAGGCCGCCCGGGCCCGCGGATCCACGACCGTCAGCAGCGGCAACCGGCCGCGACGCAGACGCGAGGCCGCGACCCCGAGGTCCTCGCCCCACTCGTAGCGCAGCCCCCGGAGGTCGACCACCAGACCGTGGACGGTGCCCGGATCGTCGATGTCGAGGAACTCGTCGATCTTCCACTTGATGAACGCCGCGTCACCGGAACCGGACGACCCGGGCCGGTAGTCGCCGGAGAACGAGATGACACCGCCGAGGTAGCCGCGCTTGCGGGCACGGAACACCGCGCAGGTGTACGTGATGTCGCTGATCCGGTCCAGATCGACCGGGATGAACTCCCGTGTGGTCATGTCTCCCTGCTCGGCCATCTCGTCCAGCTCCATGTGCTCGCCGTTCCAACCGCGCTCACCGCCACCGGCGTCCTTCCCGTCCGTATCATCGGGAGCCTATGTCTACGGCGATGAAGCGACGCACGTGGCACGGTGACGGGCTCCACTGGTAGGTCGCGGGGTTCGCCTGCCTGGTGCTGGCGGGCCTCGCCGGTGTCGCCATGGCGTACTCGCCGGCGTCCGGTGCTGTCGGTGACGCCTCGGCGGCGACCGTCTGCTGGATGACCGGCTGCTCCGGTGGTGGCATGGCGCTGAGCGGCTGGGCGCTGACCCTGGGCGCGGTGCTGTTCGTGCCGGCCGCCTGGTTCCTGTTTCCCCGTTGTGGCCGCCTCGGGCGGATCGTTCTGCTGGTGCTGGGCACCCTGACGTTCACGTACGCGTTCCTGATGGTGCCTGATCCGCGGGAGCGGATGAGCGGTGCCGGCGCGCACGCCCTCGGGGACGGGATGCTGTGGGGCGTCGGCACCGTGGTGGTGAGCGCGGTGCTGCTGGGGCTCGGCATGCTGATCAACCGGGCGTATTCGGGATCCGGGATCGTGCCGGCCATGGCCGTCAGCACCACCCTCGTCCTCGGCGGCATCTTCGCGTTCGCCGACAACGCCGACGAGGATGCGGTGATCATGACGGCCGGCCGGCGACACCTCCCTGCGGGTCGCGAGCGTCACCCATGAGCACGTGCTGGTGTCGACCGTCGCGCACGCGGACGGCCGGGTGATCGAGGCGGCGGACGAGTCGTGGCTGCGGTGGCCCGCCGCCCAGCTCGACTACGCGTTCCGCAAGGAGTTCGACTACAAGCGGGCGCGGCCCCTCTGACGCCCTGAGGCCCGGCAGGACTGTGCCGAGGGGGCGTTCCAGGGCGGGGACGACCCGGTCCGGGCCCGGACCGGCCTGCGATATCTGCTCGACCCATTTCCGGACCGTGCCGAGAGATTGCGCCTTTCGCGTATCGCCCACAGGCGGCGGACCTGGCCGGGAACCGGCCAAACGGCCATGTCGCCATTTTGCACGCGTGGGGTTTCTGCAGGTCGCCGCGTGTAGTAGCGTCCGGGCCGCCGATTCACGACGGCGTTCGGAAACGTTCGACACGGGGAGACCGGAATTGCGTAAGTCTGTCAAGAACATTGCTGTCATGGTCGCCTTGATGGTGGCCGCCACCATCGGCATCTCGTCGCCGGCCTCGGCCGCCGACAGCGTCGGCACCTACGAGAACCGTCGCACCTTCGGCTGTCTTGACAGCAACAGCGCCGGCAGTGCCTACACGCAGGGGTGCAACGGCGGTAACAACCAGAAGTGGACCCTGCAGTTCATCAGCGGGACGTCGTATTACCTGAAGAACAAGGCGACCGGTAAGTGTCTCGACGCCAACTCCGCGAACAAGGCCTACACGCTTTCCTGCAACGGCGGCACCAACCAGCGGTGGCGGCGGGTCTACCCGGGTTCCGGGCAGGCCTACGGGCAGTGGATCAACATCCAGACCGGGAAGTGCCTCACCGGCTCCAACCTGACCGGCACGCACGTCGTCTACACGTCCAACTGCTCGGACACGAACCAGCAGGTCCTGTGGGGCAAGATCTAGTTGTGCTGTTCAGGCAGGTCGCTCCACCGTGATGCTGCTTCGACCCCACGCGCACGTTTGCGTCTGGCGCGTCTGATCGTGGACGACCATTGGTCGATCACGCCCGCACAGCCCGGCCGATCGATGAGGGCCTGATCAGCGGGCGGGCCCGATCAGCCGGGTCCAGGCGGTGGCGAGAGCGGCGTACGGGCCCGGTTCGCGCAGCAGTGTGCGGTGGTGGCCGGACTGCACCACCCGGCCGCCGTCGAAGACGATGACCCGGTCGGCGGTCTCAGCGGTGATCATGCGGTGCGCGATGGAGATCGTGGTGCGGCCGCGGGTCAGGACGGACAGGGCGCGCTGGACCGCGACGTCGGTGGCCGGGTCGACGCCGGAGGTGGCCTCATCGAAGATCACCAGGTCGGGGTCGGCCAGGGCGGTGCGGGCCAGCGCGACCAGCTGCCGTTCGCCGACCGAGAGACGTTCGCCGCGCATGCCGGTCGGGGTGTGCAGGCCGTCGGTCAGGGTGGCGAACCATTCGTGCAGGCCGAGCCGGTCCACGATGCGCAGCACCTGCTCGTCGGTGGCACCCACCGCGCCGAGCCGGATGTTCTCGCCGATCGTGCCGGTGAACAGGAACGGTTCCTGGGGGACGATGACGACCCGGCCGGCCAGGGAGCCGGCGGTGATCCGGTCGAGCGGCACGCCGTTCAGCGACACGGTGCCGGCCGCCGGTTCGAGGCCGCGGGTGAGCAGTTTCGCGAACGTGGACTTGCCCGAGCCGGTGCGCCCGACGACCGCGACGTGTTCGCCCGCCCCGATGTGGACCGTCACGTCGCGCAGCACGAGCGGGCCGCCGGCGTACCGGGCCGAGACGCCGTCGACGTGGACGCCGACCGGGCCGGGTGGCAGGTCGGTGCCGTCGGCGGCCGCGGCGCTGGGCGTGGTGACCAGGGCCAGGGCGCGCCGCCAGCCGCTGAGC
Source organism: Actinoplanes sp. NPDC051494 (assembly GCF_044454705.1). Taxonomy (NCBI): domain Bacteria; kingdom Bacillati; phylum Actinomycetota; class Actinomycetes; order Micromonosporales; family Micromonosporaceae; genus Actinoplanes; species Actinoplanes sp. NPDC051494. Next base: position 476,899 of record NZ_JBITDZ010000005.1, on the reverse strand, counting down.
GCGTTCTGGGCCTCACCGAGGCTCTGCACCAGGAACTGCAGCGGGCGCACGAAGAACGTGACGAGCAGGACCATCGCGACGACCTGTCCGGCGCTGTGCCCGCCCCACCGGACCCCGCCCAGGAGCACGGCCACGGTCATGGTCGAGATGGCGAGCTCACCCAGCGAGGTGTTGCCGTGCAGTGGGGGCAGGGTGCGCACGAGGCTGTCGCGGGCGCGGTCGACGGCCTCGTCGAGTTTGGCGCGGGTCCGGTCGCCGGTGCCGGTGGACCTGATCACCGCCGCGCCGAGGACGGACTCCGCCACGGCGCTCTGCATGCGGGACAGGTCGCGGCGCGCACGGTCGTACCGATGGGCGATCAATTTCTGCATGATCCGCATGGCCATCAGCAGCAGTGACGTGATCAGGAGCACCGGCAGGGCGAGCCGCCAGTTGTAGGCGAACATCAGCACGGTGGCGATGAGCAGCTGGGCGGCGTTGGTGAGGAACTGGACGCCGCCGCCCTGCAGGAACGTGGTGACCTGGTCGACGTCGCTGGTCAGCCGGGCCACCAGATCGGCGCTCGGCACCCGGTCGACGGTGCTCGCCGCCATGTCGTGCACCCGGCGCAGTCCGGCCCGGCGCAGCCCGGCGAGGGCGTTCTCGACGCGGTCCTGCAGCCGCCGGTTCAGCACGACGGACGCGGCGCCGGCCATCAGCACGGCGGCGGATCCGATCAGGACCGCGGGCAGCACGGTACGGACCCCGAGCCCGCTGTCGATCGCCCGCTGGATGGTCAGCGGCGCGATGATCCGCCCCGCGCCGGCGAGCAGCGCGAGGGCGCCGGTGAGCGGCAGGCCCTGGCGCAGCACGGGGGAGACGCGCACCGCGGTGCGCAGGAAGGGCCCGGTCTCAGGAAGCACGGGAACGCTCATAGGCAGTCACGATGCGGCGGTACTCCTCGAGTTCGAGCAGGTCGTGCTGGGTGCCCTCGGCGACGGCCCGGCCGGCGCGCAGCAGCACCACGCGGTCCGCGAGCGCGATCGTGCCGGGCCGGTTGGTGGTGATCAGCACGGTCGGGCCACCGGCCGCGACCAGGGCCGCGAGCGCGTCCATGACCTGCCGTTCCACCCGGGGGTCGAGCGCGGACGTGGCGTCGTCGAGCACCAGCAGCCGGGGCTCCCGCACGAGGGCGCGGGCCAGGCAGATCCGCTGGCGCTGACCGCCGGACAGGGTCGCGCCCCGCTCCCCGACGATGGTGTCCAGGCCGTCGGGCAGGCCGCGCACGATGTCGTCGGCGGCCGCCACCCGCAGCGCCCGCCAGAGGTCGCGCTCGTCGTGCCCGCCGGCGAGGTCCAGGTTGTCGCGGATCGACTCGGCGAACAGGAACGGGCTCTGCGACACGACCGCCACGTACTCCGGCACGGCACCGCGGGCCAGGTCACGCACGTCGACCCCGTCGAACAGCACGGTGCCCCGCTCCGGGTGGTGCTGCCCGGCGGCCAGGTCGAGCAGCGTCGTCTTGCCGGAGCCGACCGGCCCGACGACCACGGTGATGGTGCCCGGTTCCAGGACCAGGTTCACCCCGCTGACCCGTACGGCCGCCACGTCGCGCAGCTCCACCCGTAACGGGACCGGGGTGGGGAGCCGGCGCCGGCCGAACCGCACCACGTTCGGGCTGCTCAGCACGGACTGGACCCGTTCCTGGCCGGCGCCGGCGACCGGCAGCATGGACAGGAACCGGCTGATCACGTTGAGCGGGATGGAGATGGTGATCAGCAGGTAGACGACCCCGACCAGGTCACCGACGCTCAGGGTGCCGTCGGCGACCCGGGGCGCCGCCGCGGCCAGCACCACCAGCACGGCGGCGGTGGGCAGCAGTTCCAGCAGCGGGTCGAACACCGAGCTGACCGCCGCCATCCGCAGGTCGGCGGTGCGCAGCCGCTCGACGACCGGGGCGAAGCGGGCGTCCTCGACGTCCCCGCGGCCGAGGCCACGGATCACCGGGCCTGCCTCGATCGACTCGTGCGCGACGCCGCCGACGAGCCCACGGGCCTCCTGGGCGTCCCTGGCCCGCGGGGCGAGCAGCCGCTGGTAGACGACGTTGAGAACGAGGACCAGGACGACCAGCGCGAGCCCGGCCAGGCCCAGCACCACCGCGCGGAAGAACAGCTCGGTCAGCGCGAGCAGCAGCATGAACACCATGCCGACCGCGAAGTACGCGAACTGCATGGGCGACCAGAGCGCGTCCACGTCGGACACCGCGTGGGCCAGCAGCTGGCCGGGGGAGCGGCGGCGGTGCCACCCCAGGTCGAGGTCGAGGTAGCGGCGCACCACGGCACGCCGGGTCTCGGCCTGGGCCCGGTACTGCACGTGCCCGGTGGCGACGCCGCGGACGAAGATGGTGCTCCACCGCACCGCGGAGATGCCGAGGATCAACAGCGCGCTGATCCACCAGGTCCGGGTCGCGACCGGGTGCCCGGCCAGGGCCGGGATCACGAGGTGATCGGTGGACCAGCCGATGGCCCAGGCCCCGGCGACCATGGTGGCGCCGTTGAGCAGGCCGCTGACGGTGGCGATCCAGGCCGGGCCCGGGTGCGCCCGGGCGCCGGCGAGCTGGGTCGCGAGCGCCGAACGGCGCCGCGGCTCAGCGGGCATCGACGGCCGACAGCAGGGCGGTCAGGGTGCGCTCGCGATCCGGGTACGCGCCCCCGAGCAGCTCCTGCAGCCGCCGGTTCAGTGGCGCGGTGAGCCCGTGGCGCCGGGCGAGCAGCACGATCTCCCCGTTGAGGTAGTCGATCTCGCTGGACGCGCCGCGCGCGAAGCTCTGCCACGTGGACAGCCGCCCGGCGACGTGACCCTCGACCGGCTGGACGCTGAACGCGGTGCCGTGGAAGTCGAGCGCGTGGCCCGGCGGCAGCGGCACCCCGGCCGCGGTGAGGACGGTGATCGCCTCGTCGCGCAGCCGGGTGCGGGCCTGCTCGCGCAGGTCGTCCGGGCCCTCGAGCAGTCCGGTGCCGTTCGCCGCCAGGTTGCCGAGCAGCTTGGCGGCTTTCGGCGCGCGGATGTCGTCGACGGAGAACGCGGCGATGCCACTGGCGCCGAGGTCCGCGACGATCGCGGTCTGCAGCGCGTCCGATCCGGCGGGGTACCGGCCGAGCCACACGACCGCGGCGGGGTCCAGCGACGGCGACACGATCTCCCCGGCGCTGAGGTAACTGGCGGCGACCGCGATCGTGGCGCCGTACACCCGCTCGAAGCGGCGCAGGGCGAGGTCCTCGGTGGCGATGCCGTTCTGGAACGTCACGATGGGCAGGACCGTGGCGGCGGCCCCGGAGGGCGTACCCGTGTCGTCGGCGACGGCCCGCCACGCCCACGCCGCGAGCGCGGCCTCGGCGTCCTGGGCCTTGACGGTCAGCAGCAGCACGTCGTCGACGTGCAGGTCGAGCTCGTCCGGGCCGGACACCACCGGGACCTTGACGACCTCGTCGCCGGTGGGCCGCCGCACGGTGAGGCCCTCGGCGGCGATCCGGTCGCCGTGCTCACCGCGGGCCACCAGCACCACCTGATGTCCCGCGGGCACGAGCTGGGCGGCCAGCGCGCCGCCGACCGCGCCGGCCCCGATGATGACGTAACGCTTGTCAGACACGTGCTTCTCCAAGGTGCTTCCGGCCGGGGATGGCGTCGATGAGTTCCTGGGTGAGCGGGCTGGCCGGGTTGGTGAAGACCTCGGCGACCGGGCCTTCCTCCACGACCCGGCCGGCGCTCATCACCGAGACGGTGTGCGCGACCTCGGCGACCACGGCCAGGTCGTGCGACACGAGCAGGTAGGACAGCTGCAGTGCTTCCTGCAGGTCGGCGAGCAGGTGCAGGATCTGCTCCTGCACCAGCACGTCCAGCGCGGACACCGGCTCGTCGAGCATGATCAGATCCGGTCGCAGGGCGAGGGCCCGGGCGATAGCGACGCGCTGGCGCTGGCCGCCGGACAGCTCCTGCGGGAGCCGGTCCAGGTACGCGGCGGGCAGCGCGACCTGGTCGAGCAGTTCCAGGGCCCGGGCCCGGCGGGTGCGCCGGTCGCCGACCCGGAACGACACCAGCGGCTCGGTGATCGACTGGCCGACGGTGAATTTCGGGTCGAGGGTGGCGAACGGGTCCTGGTGCACGAGCTGGGCCTGGCGGCGCAACGGGCGCAGCTTGTTCCAGGACAGGCCGGTGATCTCGGTGCCGTTGAGGCGTACGGATCCCCGGGTCGCGGTCTCCAGGCCGAGCGCGATGCGCAGGGTCGTGGTCTTCCCGCACCCCGATTCCCCGACCAGCGCGTGGGTCTGCCCGCGGGGCACCGACAGGCTGACGTCGTCGAGCGCGGCGAAGCCCCGCGGGAACGTCTTGCCGACCTTGCTGAGGGTGAGCACCGGTTCCGGGCGCTTCTGGTCGCGGACGTCGAACCGGGCCACGATCCGCCCACCGTGCGCGAGCCGCGGGGCGGCGGCGATCAGCCGGCGGGTGTACGGCTGCTCCGGGCGGGACAGGATGACCCGCGGGTCGCCCTGCTCGGTCGTGCGGCCGTGCTGCATGACCACCACCCGGTCGGCCCGGTCGGCGGCGACGGCCAGGTCGTGGGTGATGATCAGCAGCGAGATGCCCTGCTCGCGCACGAGCCCGCCGAGGTGGTCGAGGATGCGCTTCTGCACGGTGACGTCGAGCGCGCTGGTGGGCTCGTCGGCGATGATCAGTTTCGGGCGCCCGGCGAGGGCGATCGCGATGAGCGCGCGCTGGCGCAGGCCGCCGGAGAGCTCGTGCGGGTACTGCCGGGCGCGCCGTTCGGGATCCGGCACCCCGGCCTGGTCGAGGTACTCGACGACCTCGGTGTGCACCGACGGCCCGCTGATCCCGCGCAGTTTGACGACCTCGGCGATCTGGGCGCCGACCCGCTGGGTGGGGTTGAGCCCGACCATCGGGTCCTGCGGGATGAGCCCGACGACCGAGCCGCGCAGCCGGCGCAGCGTGCTCTCCTTGGCGCCGGCGGTCTGCACGCCGTCGACGACCGCGGAGCCGGCGGTGATCCGGCCGTTCGGCGGGAGCAGGCCGATGATCGCGTTGGCGGTGGTGGTCTTGCCCGAACCGGACTCGCCGACGATGGCGACGACCTCCGCGGCGCCCACCGTCAGGTCGAGCCCGACGACGGCCGGCCGGACCGTGCGGTGCCGGACGTAGCCGACGTCGAGCCCTTTGATGTCCACAAGCGTCATCTGGGCCCACCCGCGGCGGAAAATCGATGCAAGATCATCGAGAGAGCTCCTGGAAGGTCTTGGAGATGTGGTTGAGGCTCAGGACGAGGAGGGCGACGAACAGGCCGGGCATCAGGCTCAGCCACCACGACGTGACGAGATAGTTGCGGCCGTCGGCGATCAGCGTGCCCCACTCGGCGGCCGGGGGAGCGGCGCCGAAACCGAGGAAGCTCAGCGACGCGATCGCGATGATGGCCACGCCGGCGTCGAGGACGGCCAGCACCGCGACCGGGCCCCAGGAGTTCGGCAGGATGTGGCGCACCAGGACCCGGCCCCAGGACGCGCCGCCGGCCCGCGCCGCCTCCACGTACGGCAGGGTCTTGACCCGGAGCACCTCGGCCCGGGTGGTCCTGGCGAAACCGGGCACGATACCGACCCCGACGGCCACCGCCACCGGGATGGTGCCGTAACCGAGCGCGGTGACGATGGACAGCGCCAGCAGCAGGCCGGGGATGGCGAGCAGCACGTCGACGCCGCGCATCAGCACCGCGTCGGTGACCCCGGCGAAGAAACCGGAGACCACACCGAGCGTGAGACCGGCGACGAGCGCGATGCCGAGCGCGATGAGCGTCGCCTTGATGGTCAGCGGCGAGCCGTACAGCACCCGCGCCCACAGGTCCCGGCCGTAGATGTCGGTGCCGAACAGGTGCTCCGGCCCGGGTGCCAGCATCGCCGACGCGGGGTCCGTGCCGTACGGGTCGCGGGCGGTGAACAGTCTCGGCCAGAACGCCGACACCAGTACGAACACCACGTAGAGCCCGGCGAGCAGGAACAGCGGCTTGCGGGCCAGCTGGGCCAGGCCGGCCCGGGCGTTGACCCAGCGGCCGCCGGGTTCGGCGGCCGGGAGCGGGGCGTCGACCTCGATCGGCGCGGCGACGTCCGTGGTGGTCACAGCGGTGCCCCTTCCAGGGTCGGCGCCGCGGTGGCACGGGTGTGCGAGATCCGCGGGTCCAGCAACGGGTAGATCAGGTCCACGATCAGGTTGACCAGGACGAACACGGTCGCCGCGATGGTGACGACGGCGAGGACCACCGGGACGTCCTGCGCCAGCACCGCCTCCTGCGCCAGCCGGCCGACCCCCTCGCGGGTGAAGACCGTCTCGGTGACGATCGAGCTGGTCACCGTGACGCCGACGATGACGCCGAGGATGGTCATCGCCGGCAGCGCGGCGTTGCGGAACGCGTGCCGCAGGTGCACCGCCGAGCGCGACAGGCCCTTGGCCCGGGCGGTGGCGATGTACGGCTGCCGCAGCGTCTCGTCGAAGCTCTTGATGAGCACCTGCGCCAGCACGGACGAGGCCAGCACCGAGATCGTCAGCACTGGCATCACCAGCGAGGACGCGCCTTGCGAACCGGTCGCCGGGAACCACCCCAGCTGGAACGAGAAGAACTGGATCAGGAACAGCGCCACGAAGAACTGCGGGAACGAGGCACCCACCGCCGGGAGCCTGGTGAGCAGCACCCGCAGCGGGTTCCACCGCACGAACGTCGCGAGACAGGCCAGCCCGGACCCGGCGATCAGCGCCACCACCGCGGCGGCGGCGCTGAGCACCAGGGTCGGTCCGATGCGCTGGGCGATCAGCTCGGTGACCGGCACCCGCTGGGTGAGCGAGACGCCGAAGTCGCCGTGCAGCACCCCGGCCAGGTGGTGCCAGTACTGCGCCCCGATCGAGCGGTCGAGCCCGAACTCGGCCTTCATCGCGGCGACCTGCTCGCCGGTCAGGCTGTCCTCCTGGATGCCCGCGGCGGCCAGCTGGAGCTGCATCGGGTCGCTGGGCAGCAGGTAGAGGATGGCGAACGTCAGGGAATACGCCGCCCAGAGGACCACGGCCGCCTGGGCGATGCGACCCACGACATACCTGGCTGTGCCGCTACCCAAGCCTGGACTATCAGTCGGCGGAGCCACTACTCCTTCCAGGTGTCGTTGAGCTTGAGGAAGCTCTCGGAGGTGAAGGCGAAGCCGTGGACCTTGTCGCTGACCCCGGCGGTCTGCAGCCGCTCGAACAGCGGGAACGTGATGGCGTTGTCGATGAGGTAGTCCTGCAGGTCGGCGTACGCCTGGGTGGTCTGCTTCCCGTCGGTGGTCTGGATCGCCTTGGCGAACAGCGCCTGGATCGCGGTGGTCTCGGCCGGTGACGCGACGCGCTGGGCCAGCGCCTTCGAGTTCGCCACGTCGGGGTTGATGATGAACTGCAGCGCGCCCGGGTCGGCCCGGGTGAAGTACGTCGAGGTCAGGTCGTACGCGCCCTCGGTCAGATACGTCGCCGACTGGGCCGTGGTGAGCGGGCGCAGGTCGAGCTTGATCCCGGCGTCCTTGGCCTGCGACTGCAGCAGCTCCCCGCCGGGGATGGGCAGCGCACTCGGGTAGTCGATCGCGAGGACCTTGCCGTCCTTGACCCGGTAGCCGTCCGGGCCGACGGTCCACCCGGCGGCGTCCAGGAGCTGCTTCGCGGCGGCCGGGTCGAACGCGATCTTGGCGGACTCGGACGTGAAGAACGGCGTCGTGGAGTTGAAGACGCTCTGCACGACCGGGTAGTCGGCGCCGAAGATCGTCGACGCGTACGTCTTGACGTCGATCGCCTTGTAGAACGCCTTACGGACCTGCGGGTCGCTCAGCGGCCGGCCCGCGGTGGTGTTCGCGAACAGGGTGTACGCCACCCCCGGAAGCGCGCGCTTCTCGATCGTGTCGCCGGACTTCTCGATCAGCTTCTGGTCCTGCGGGGTGAACGGGTTGCGCGGCCAGGCGATGTCGATGGCGCCGCTGACCAGGTTGCCGGTGCGCACGCTGTCCTCGGCGACGTAGTTGAAGACGACCTTGTCGAGGCGGGCCTCGGCGCGGTTCTGCGACAGCTCCGAGCCCCACCGGTAGCCGGCGCGCTTGGTCAGCACCGTCTCGACCTTGGGGGTGTAGTGGTCGAGCAGGAACAGGCCCGAGCCGACGACCCCCTTGCCGGTGCAGCGTTCCGGCGGGGTCAGCTGGAACTCCGCCGGGTCGGTGATCGCCAGGTTCGTGGTGGAGGTCGCCTGCAGGAACGACGAGTTCGGCTTGCTGAGCTGGAATGTCACCGTCAGCGGGTCGACGACCGTCGCGCCGCTGAGGCCCTGGATGTACGACGCGCCGTACGCGGCTCCGTTGGTGGCCTTGACGGTGGCGATCCACCCGGCCGCGTTGTCGGCGACGGCCTGGGCGTCGAGCTTCTTGCCGTTGCTGAACGTGACCCCGTCGCGCAGGTGGAACGTGTACGCCAGGCCGTCCGGGCTGATCTCCCACTTCTCGGCCAGCCACGGCACGATCTTCCCGGTCTCCGGGTCCTGGTCGGTGAGCGAGTCGGCGAAGTTGCGCGCGATGGTCCGGTGCTCGATCCAGTACACCTGGAACGGGTCCACGCAGGAGAAGTTCGCGTTGTCCGGCCAGAACGAGACCTTGAGTGTCCCACCGGCCTTCGGCGCGCCGCTGCCGGAGCCGCCACCGTTGCCACCACCGCAGGCGGCGAGCGCGAGGATCAAGCCGACGGCCAAGGGTCTGAGCAGTTTCATGAGGGGGTTCCTTGACTATTGAGGGGTGAGGACGCGGCGACCGCCGGCGAGCAGGACGGTGTCCTCCTGCGGCGGGTGCACGCGGATGCAGAGGGCGTCACGCAGGTGCCGTTCGAGGGACAGGTGCCGCGACAGGCCCGGGTTGCCGAGCGCGGCGACCGCGGTCTGGGTCGCGGCGATCACCGAGCGGGCGATGGCCACCTTCACGGCCGACAACTGCGGCAGGAACGCGGTCTCGCCGGCCTCCACGCGCAGCAGTGCGCCGTACAGCAGGGTCTCGGCCTGGGCGATCTGCAGGTCGATCTCGCCGGCCACCGCCTGGATCCGCTCGGTCTGCGCGATCGGCTTGCCGAGGGCGGACGGGACCCGGGTACGCGCGAACGCGGCGAACGCCGAGCGGGCGGCGCGCGCGACCCCGATGTACAGCGCCGGGTGACCGAAGCTGCCCGGCCCGGCCGCCGCGGCGGGATCCCGGTAGACCCCGTCCGCGCCGCGCGGGATCTCGGAGAACGCGTCGGCGCTCAGCCGCACGTCCTCGTAGTGCACGTCGTGGGTGTTCGACGCGCGCAGCCCGAGGTGGTCCCAGGTGTCGCTCCAGCTGATCCCCGGCAGGTCCCCGGGCACGATCACGTGCCCGACCCTCGGCTTGTCCGGGTCACCGTTTGGTTCGATCGCGACCGCCCACACGACGTGGTACGCCAGGCCCGTACCCCCGGTGCCGTAGGCCTTGTGGCCGTTGAGCACCCAGCCGTCGGCGGTGCGGGTGACGGTGGTCCTCGGCAGGCCGCCGCGGGCGGGGGCGCCCAGCTCCGGCTCGGCCCGCAGCGCGTTGGCCAGCGCGGGCCCGGTCAGCGACCGGTGCAGCAGGTCGTCGTAGGCCGCCGCCGGCCAGCTCGCCCGGGCCGCCTGGCCGGCGTGGGTGATCAGCAGGTTGGCGGCGAGCAGGCCCACCGAGGCGTCCCCCTCACCGATCGCGGTGAGGATCCGGGCCGTCTCGCGCGGCCCCAGCCCCGGGCCGCCGTACCGGGTGCCGACCGTCGCGGTGAGCAGGCCCGCGCGATGCGCCGCCTCGAGACCCTTCCAGGGCAGGGCACCGCTGCGGTCGTACTCGGTGGCGGTGGACGCGATCTCGGCGGTGACGTCCGCGAGCGCGGCGTCGGACAGGTCGGGGGCGGTGAACGTGATGGTGGCGGTCACGACCGGGTCGCCGTCGCGAACCGGGCGTACTCGGGGCCGTAGTTGCCCGGGTGCTCGGCCTGCAGACCGCTGCGGCGCCCGGTGGCCTTGCGGTGCGCGATCTCCTCGCGGACCAGCGGCAGCACGAACCGGCCGTAGTCGACCGCGTCGGCCAGTGTGTCGTAACCGCGGATCGACACCAGCGACGCGCCCCGGTCGACGTAGTCGAGGATCGCGGCGGCGACCGTCTCGGGGGAGCCGACCAGCGCTGTCGACGCCCCGGCCCCACCGGTGACCGCGGCGGTCTTGGTCCACAGCGCCCGGTCGTACAGCTCGGAACGGTCGGCGAAGCTCAGCGACCGCTGCGAACCCACGTTCTGCGGGGTGGCGCCGCCCCAGCGCGGTGCCTTGCGGTGCGTCTCGGCGATCCGGTCGACGTACTCGTGGGCCTTCTTCCAGGCCAGCTCATCGGTGCGGGCGATGATCGGGCGGAACGTGACCCAGATCCGGGGCAGCGTGGTGCGCCCGGCGGCGCGGGCGATGTCGTGCACCCGGTCGATCTCGGTGCGCAGGTCGTCGAGCGGCTCGCCCCAGAAGCTGAAGATGTCGGCCTTGGCGCCGCCGACCGCGAACGCCTCGTCCGACTGGCCGCCGATCGAGATCGGGATGGGGCCGTCGTACGGTGCGAAGCCCGGCCCGAAGCCGTCGAACGTGTAGAACTCGCCGTCGTGGTCGAACGGGGCCGGTTCGGTCCACGAGCGGCGCAGCAGGTCGATGTATTCCGACGTGCGCGCGTACCGCCGGTCCTTGGGCAGGTAGTCGCCCTGGCGGGCCTGCTCGGCGTCGTTGCCGCCGGAGATGAGGTGCACGACCGCGCGGCCCTCGGTCAGCTGGTCGAGCGTGGCGAGCTTCTGCGCCCCGACGGTCGGGAACGTGGTGTTCGGCCGCAGCGCGACGATCGGCTTGATCCGCTCGGTCAGCTGCCCGACCGCGGCCGCCGTGACGAACGAGTCGGCGCTGCCGGCGCCGTAGGGCAGCAGCGTGTAGTCGTAGCCGCCCTCCTCGAGCGCGTGCACGTACTTGCGGAAGTACGGCACGTCGATGCCGCGGGTCGGGATCGGCTCGAGCTCGGTCGACGGGTTGAGGTGCGAGAGGCTGATGAACTCGACGTCCGGTGACGCGGTCGGCGGGATGCTCTGGTCGTCGCTCATGCGGGGTTCCCCTCTGATTCCCTATAATGCCTACCAATCATGTAGGTAATCCGGCGCGGAGTCCAACGTCTTTTCGCGATCGATGCCGATCGCGATCGCTTATCGGTCGGCCCGGGCGATCACTGCACGACGGTCGGGTGAGCAGCAGCTCTCAGGACGGCAGGCGGGGCACGCTGGCCAGCAACCGGCGGGTGTACGCGTGCGACGGCGCGCCCAGGACCTCGCGGGTGTCGCCCTGCTCGACGATCCGGCCGCGTTCGAGGACCGCGGTGTGCTCGCACAGCTCGGCGACCACCCCGAGATCGTGCGAGACGAGCAGGATCGTCAGGTCGCGTTCGGTGCGCAGGGTGGCCAGCAGGTCGACGATCCGGACCCGGGTGGTCAGGTCGAGGGCGCTGACCGGTTCGTCGGCGAGCAGCACCCGGGGGTGGCAGACGATGGCCCGGGCGATGGCGATGCGCTGCCGCTGGCCGCCGGAGAACTCGTGCGGATACCTGCTCGCGGTGTCGGCGGGCAGGCCGACCGCGTCCAGGGCCTCGGCGACGCGGGCGGGGTCGGCGCCGAGGCCGAGGCCGCGCAGGGGTTCGGCGACGATGCGCCCGATCCGGTGCCGGGGGTCCAGGGAGGAGTACGGGTCCTGGAACACCGCCTGCACCGACCGCCGGTAGTCGCGCATCCGGGCGCGGGTGAGCGGGCTGCCCTCGTACCGGATGGTGCCGGTGGTGGGTCTGGTCAGGCCGAGCAGCAGGCGCAGCAGCGTGGTCTTGCCGGAGCCGGACTCGCCGACCAGGGCCACGTTGCGGCCGGGGTGCACGGCCAGCGACACGTCGGTGAGCGCCCGCGTGCCACCTCGGTAGGTGAATCCGGCCCGGTCGGCTTCGAGGATCATGAGAGGTGCCGTCCCAGTGCGGTGTCGAAGCGGCGGGCGCTGTCGACGAGCGTGCGGGTGTACTCGTGAGCGGGCCGGTCGATCAGCTCGGTGATCGGCGCCGACTCGACGATCCGCCCCTGCCGGAGCACGTGGGTCTGCCGGGTGACGCGGGCGGCGACCGCGAGGTCGTGCGTGATGAACAGCAGCGCGGTGCCGTGCGTGGTGACGAGCCGGTCGAGCAGGTCGAGGATCTCGGCCTGGACGGTGACGTCGAGCGCGGTGGTGGGCTCGTCGGCGATCAGCAGCCGGGGGCGGCAGGCCAGGGCCATCGCGATCGCGACCCGCTGGCGCTGCCCGCCGGAGAGCTCGTGCGGGTAGGACCCGGCGATCCGCTCGGTGTCGGTGAGCCGGACCTCGTCGAGGGCCGCGTGCACGGCGTCGCGCAGCGCGGTGCCGCGCAGGCCCCGGAAGCGGCGCACCGGCTCGGCGATCTGCCGGCCGGCGGTCATCAGCGGGTCCAGCGCGGTGAGCGGTTCCTGGAAGACGGTGGCGGCGACCTTCCCGCGTACGCCGGTCCGCCGGCGTTCCGGCGCTCCGATCATGTCGACGCCGCCGAGCCGCACGTCGCCGGTGGCGGTCAGCCCCGCCGGCAGCAGGCCCATGACGGCGAGCGAGGTCAGCGACTTGCCCGACCCGGACTCGCCGATGAGCCCGGTGCGGTCCCCGGGCCCGACCTCGAACGAGACGTCGTCGACCAGGCCGGTGCCGCCCTGGCCGGTGATGCTCAGACCCGTCACGGTGAGCAGACTCATGACGACCTCCCGGGGGTGCGACGGCGGGTGGGGTCGGTCAGGTCGCGCAGGCCGTCGGCGGTGAGGTTGATGCCGATGACGAGCGTGACCAGGGCGAGGCCGGGGGCGATGGCGGCGGCCGGCGAGGTCAGCACCGTCGCCTGGGCCTCGAACAGCATGCGGCCCCAGGACGCGTTCGGTGGCGGGGTGCCCAGGCCGAGGTACGACAGGCTCGCCTCGGCCAGCACCGCGAGCCCGGCCTGCAGCGCCAGGTTGACCAGCAGCACCGGGGCGATGTTGGGCAGCACGTGGCTGAGCACGATCCGCGGCCAGGTGATCCCGGCGACCCGGGCCGCGGTGATGTAGTCGCGCTCGAGGACCTGCTTGACCAGCACGCGGGTCAGCCGGGCCACGATCGCGGCCATGGCCAGCCCGATCGCGAGGATCGCGGTGCCCAGCGACGCGCCGGTGCCGGCCACGATGAGCATCGCCAGCAGCAGGGTGGGGAACGCGATCAGGATGTCGAGCACCACCGCGGCCGCGTCGTCGAGCCAGCGGGTGGCGAACCCGGCGAGCAGGCCGGCGCTCACCCCGAGCATCCCGCCGACGGCGACCGCGCCGAGCGCGGTGCCGAGCGCGATCCGCCCGCCGATCAACAGCTGGGTGAGCAGGTCGCGGCCGAGTTTGTCGGTGCCGAGCAGGTGGTCGCCGCCGGGCGGTGCGAGCCGGCTCCCGGAGGTGTCGTCCGGGGCGAAGGGCAGCCACAGGTACGAGATGAGCACCGCGCCCGTGACGACGAGGACCAGCGTGAGCCCGAGCGCGAGATGCAGCGACCGGCGGTTCATGACGCCCCGCCGGACCGCAGCCGGGGGTCCACCAGCCGCTGGGCGAGGTCACCGAGGAATCCGACGACGAGCACGGTGGCGGTGCTGACCAGCATGACGCCCTGCACGACCGGGTAGTCGTGCTGGCTGATCCCGCGCACGAGCAGGCCGCCGAGCCCGGGCAGGGCGAACACGCTCTCCACGACGACCGCGCCGAGGAACGTGGTGGCCAGTTCCATGGCCAGGACCGCGATGACGGGTACGGCCGCGTTGCGCAGGCCGTGGCGCCGTAGCGCCTGACCCGGCGAGGACCCGAGCGCCCGGGCCGTGCGCAGGTAGTCGGCGCCGAGGACGTCAAGGGTGGCGCCGCGGACGTACCGGATGAGCGAGGCGGACATGACCAGCGCGACCGTCACGACCGGCAGGACCAGGGCCTGGATCGCGGTGCCGGGCTCGGCCCAGCCGCCGGGCGGGAAGCCACCGGCCGGCAGCACCCGCAGCCGCAGCGCGAACAGCGTGATGAGCAGCAGGCCCACCCAGAACGCCGGGACCGCGATGCCGAGCTGGGCCACCGCGTTGATCGCGGGGCCGTACCAGCGGTCGGCGCGGGTCGCGGCGAGCACCCCGACCGGGACCGCGATGAGCACGGCGAGCAGGAACGCGGCGAGGGTGAGCGGGACGGTGACCGGCAGCCGGGCGGTGATCTCCGGGCCGACCGGCAGCGTGCTGATCAGCGACGTACCGAGATCGAGCGTGGCGACGTCACGCAGCCAGGTGAGGAACTGGGCCGGCAGTGCCGCGTCCGTGCCCAGCTCCCGCCGCGCGGCCTCGATCTGCTCCGGGGTCGCACCGACCGGGAGCAGGGCGTTGGCCGGGTCGCCCGGCAGGAGCCGGAGCAGCACGAACAGCACCACCGCGGCGAACAACAGCGACCCGATGAGGATCGCTGTCCTTCGCAGCAGGTAGGAGACCATCAGTTCTTGACGATGCCGTACGCGAAGAACTGGGCGTTGAGGCCGTTGACCGGGTAGCCGGACAGCTTGGCCGAGGCGACCACGATCTGCGGGTACAGGTAGAGCCAGTCACTCGCGGCGTCCTCGGCGATCTGCCGGTTGGCCTGCTTGAGCAACGAGGTCTGCTCGTCGGTCGTCTTGGCCTGCTCGGCCTGCTTGATCCACTCGGTGACCTGCGGGTTGCGGTAACCCCAGTAGAAGTCGGGGTCGCCGTACCAGACCACGTCGCGGTCGTTGACGTGCTCCTGCATCGTCGCCTGGAAGTCCCGCTTCTGGTACACCTTCGTGTACCACTCGTCGGCGGTGATCGTGTTGATCGTGACGGTGACGCCGACCTTGGCCAGCTCCGACTTGATGAACGTGGCGGCGGTCGGGTGCGGGTCGTAACTCGGGGTGTCGAGCGTGAACGCGAACCCGTCCGGGAAGCCCGCCTCGGCCAGCTTCTGCTTGGCGACCGCCGGGTCGTACGCGTTGACCGAGGTCAGGTCCTCGTACCACGGGTCGCTGGGTGGGACCATCGAGCCGATCGCGGTGCCGTAGTCGCCCCAGATCGAGGTGAGCAGCTTCTTGTCGTCGATCGCCGAGCTGATCGCCTGCCGCACGGCCGGCTTGTCGAACGGCGCGACCTTGTCGTTGAACGCCAGCAGCAGCTTGGTGGTGCCCTTGCCGTCGTTCACCTTGTACGCGGCGTTGCTCGTGAACTGCGCGAGCGCGTCCGGGCTCTGCTCGCTGGTGACCACGTCCACGGCGTTGGTGAGCAGCGCGTTGTTCAGGGCGGTGGCGTCGGTGAAGTAGTGGAACACGACACCGGCGTTCTTCGCCTTGGTGCCCCAGTAGCCGTCGAAACGGGTCAGGCTGAGCGTCGAACCGCGCTTCCATTCGCCGAGCTTGTACGGCCCGGTGCCGTCCGCCGTGGTGGTCAGGTCGGTCGCGGCGGCGTTGGTCACCCAGATGTAGCTCAGGTTGTAGACGAACGAGATCGACCGGGTGGAGAGCTGCACGACCACGGTCGCGTCGTCCGGCGTGGTGATCGTCTTGATCGCCGCGAGGTTGCTCTTGCGGGCCGACTTGGAGTTCTCCGCCGTCACCCGCTCGATGCTCGACTTGACGTCGGCCGAGGTCAGCGCCTTGCCGGAGTGGAACGTCACGTTCGGCTGGAGCGTGAACGTGTAGGTCAGACCGTCGTCGCTGACCTTCTGCTCCTTGGCGAGCAGCGGTTCGACCGTACCCGTGTCGGTGAGCTTGAACAGGCCTTCGTACACGTTGCCGTTGAGCGCCTCGGTCACGCCCTGCCCGCCGCCGGCGGTGTTGTCCAGGTTCTGCGGTTCGTAGACCGACCCGACCTGGATGATCGCGGCGTCGCCGCCCCCGGCCGTCGTCGCGCCGCCCCCGCCGCCACAGGCGGCCAGCAGCGCGGTGAGACCGACAGCGACCAGCAAACGTCTTTTCATGAGTGCGACTCCGTGGTGAAGAGGGGAAGCTTCTCGCCGGCCTCGACGGGCACGGCGAGGCGGTTCTGCGGGGGCGGGAGCGGACAGTTGTAGTGCTCCGAGAACCCGCACGGCGGCACGAACGCGCGGTTGAAGTCGAGGATCGCCCGATCGGTGCCGGCGACACGTTCGACGAACAGGAACCGGCCGGAACCGTACGTCTGCTTGCCGTTCGTGGGGTCGCCGAAGACCAGCAGCAGCGGGCCGTCGTCGTCGAACGCGTGCAGCGTGTAGTCGCGGCCGTCCAGGGTGAGGTGCAGGTCACCGGGGACCGGCAGGTCACGCGTGAAGCCGGCGTCCTGCGCGTGCTCGAACGGGACCCGGCGGTCGCCCTCGGTGTAGCGGGCCTCGAGCACCCAGGCCGGGTCGTATGCGTAGGTGTCGATGCCGGTGAAGGCGCGGATCGCGGGGGAGGCGGCGTCCCAGAGCCGGATGCCGTGCTGCTCGGTGCCGGTCAGCGGGTCGTGGCGGCGCAGCCGGGTGGCCGTGACGGTCGCGGGCTGTCCGTCGAGCGCGGCGTCCGGGTCGTCGGCTCCCCAGCGGGTCTCGATCAGGGCGAGGTTGCCGGTGGGCCCGGTCACGGCGCGCCGGCGTGCCTCACGCCACACATCATGCTTGTCCACCGCTGCTGTCCTTCAGTTGATCTTGAAGAGGGCCAGGCCAAACATACAATCCCGATGGGTTTTAAAGCTACGCAAGGTCAGCGGCGTCACAACCGTCCGCCGCGGGCGCTTCGCTGTCAGCGGCCGGTGGCGTAGCCCTGGGCGCCGCGCGGGTCGGCGGCGGCGGAGAGCCGGCCGGTCGCCGGGTCGCGGCCCACCGCGGAGAGGCGGCCCAGGGTCCAGTCGCCGGCCCGGGTGATCACGTGGCCGCACCCGGCCAGGTCGGCGATGACCTCGTCGCCGAGCCGGTCCTCGACGCCCGCGCGCGGGGGTGCCGGTGCGGGGCCGGAAGCTGCCCGGGAAGCTCGTGGTGTGGAACACCGGTGCCTCGATCGCCGCCTGCGGGCTCAGGCCCCCGGTGAGCCAGGTCATCTGCAGGCGGGTGCCGAGGCTGAAGCCGACCTCGGGGATCACCGGTGACGACTGCGGCCAGCCACCCGACGGCGTCGCCGAGATCATGGTGCCCCAGCGGTCCACCACGTCGAGATGACAGGTGTCCCCAAGGGTCGTCCCACCGACCGCCACGGTGGGCTCGCCGAGGCCGCCGTCCAGGGAACCGCCGCCGCCGCGCAGCGGGGGCAGGACCGGGCCGGTGATCAACCCGCGCCGCCGGTCGGCATAGCCCGCGGAGAGCTGTGCCGTGGGGTCCAGCTCCTCGCCGTAGTACGCCTTGCGGTCGGCGAGCGCGAGTTTCAGCGCCTCCAGGACCCGGTGCACGCCGGCGGCCGTGCCCAGGTCGAGTTCGGCGTTGGTGAAGCCGTCCAGGATCGCGAGGGTCTGCAGCAGCACCGGCCCCTGCGACCAGGCGCCGGCCTTGAGCGCGGTGGTGCCGCGGAACGTGCCGCTGACCGGGGTCTCGTAGCCGGCCCGGAACGCGGCCGGGTCGGCGGCGGTCAGCAGGCCCCGGTGGACCGTGCCGGACGAATGCCGGTGCGGGGTGTCGCGGACGAACGCGTCCACGGCCCGGGCCACGAAGCCGGTGGACCAGGCCGCGCGGACCGCGTCGATCCGGGCGGCCCGGCCACCGTCGCGATGGTCGCCGCCGCGCCGGGCAGCAACCGGTGACCTTTCTCGGCGTGGTGGATCGCGTAGCCGAGCGTGTCGGCCGGCTCCCAGGTGCCGTGGTCGCGCAACAGCAGCAACCAGGCGTCGACCGCACCAGCCAGTGGGTGGACGCGGACATCCGGTCAGGTCGGGCCGGGGGCCCGGACCGTCACGGGTTGCCGTCGTGCAGGCGGCGATAGCGGCTGCCGTGGAACACCAGCGGCGCCACCTCCGGGTCGGCGTCGAGGTCGTGCACCCGGAGCAGCACGATGTCATGGTCGCCGGCGCGGATCTGATCCGCCACGGAGCAGTCCAGCCAGGCGCTGGACCCGTCGAGCACGATCGCGCCGTCCGCACTCGACCGCCAGCCCAGCCCGGCGAACCGGTCGGCGCCCCGCGCGCTGAGCAGCCGCCCGGCGTGCTCCTGGTGCGCGCCGAGCACGCTCACGCCCAGCCGGGCGGCCCGGCGCAGCACCGGCCAGGTCGTCGACGTGTGCGCCACGCAGATCGAGACCATGGCCGGCTCCAGCGACACCGAGACGAACGAGTTCGCGGCCAGACCGGTCGGCACGTCGTCGACCAGGGCCGCGACGACCGTCACCCCGGTGGGGAACGAGCCGAAGACCCGCCGCAGCCGCACCGGGTCGAGTGCCGACCGCATCGTCATGATCCGGGCCTCTCCAGCTCCAGCACCGACACCCGGCCCTCGAAGCCGATCGTACCCGTTGGGAAGATCACCCCGATCCGCATCAGGACCGCTCGTACGGGATCTTCTCGCCGGCCTCGACCGCGACCGGGAGCCGGTTCTCGGCCGGGGGCAGCGGGCAGGTCGCGAAGTCGGTGTACGCGCAGACCAGGTTCGTGGCCCGGTTGAAGTCGAGCACGACGGTGCCGTCGGCGGCGGGCGCGTCGATGGCCAGGCTGCGGTTCGCCGCGTACGTGGTGACGCCGGACGTCTCGTCGGTGAACAGCGCGAACAGTGACCCGGGGGTGCGGCCGTTGAACACGGTCAGGGCGAGCGGGGTGCCACCGGCCTCGAACTCGACGCGGCCCGGTGACGCGTAGACGTGTTCCAGACCCTCGACCGCGGCGCCGACCGTCACGTCGCGGGGCTGGTCGAACGGTACGTAGCGGCCGGTCAGCGCCCATTTCTCGGTCGGCTCGTAGGCGGGGACGCCGTGGAACCCCAGGCGCAGGGGGTTCTCGGGGTGCCGGGGCCGGACGATGTCGAAGCCGCCGCGCCGGGCGACCTCGATGACGGCGTCACCAGCGATGGCATTGATCCCGGTGCGCTCGGCGAGCACGCCGAAGCGATGCAGACCGGTGACGACGGTGCCGTCCACGGTCAGGCTCTCGCCGTCGGCCAGCTCGACGGTCACCCCGTCCGGGCCGGTGGACCACGAACCGGGGGCGTCGTTCAGCCGGCGTGGGGTGGCGTCCAGGAAGTTCAGGCTGGTGATGGCCAGGAACCCGTGCGGGTCGGCGAGCTGCCGCTCGTGCTCGGCGTGCCAGAGCGCCCACTGCTTCTCATCCATGACCCGAGCCTATCCCTACTTATGCGATAGGAGATAGTGGTGACTTTGCGTATTGCTGAACATGCTCATAGTCAAACCGGTGCTATGGACGCATGATATGGGGAGTCGGTGAGGAGGCCCTGATGACGGACGTCGTCGTAATATGCGGACACCCGAACCCGGGATCACGAACGCTCCGGCTCGCCCGGACCGTGGGAGAACGCCTTGCCGAGACCCGTGCGGTGGTCACCGTCGACCTCGCCGAGCTCGGCCCCGCCCTGCTCGTCCCCGGTGACGACGCCACCGGGCGGGCGCTGACCCGGGTGCAGGACGCGACCGTGCTCGTCGTGGCCACGCCGACCTACCAGGGGTCGTACGCGGGGGCGTTGAAGGTCTTCCTGGATCAACTCCCGGCCAACGCCCTGGCCGGGATCGTGGCGGTGCCGGTGGTCACCGCCACGTTCCAGCCGCAGGCCGACGCGACCGAGGCGTTCCTCGCCCGGCTGCTGAGCGAGCTCGGCGCCGACGTCGTCGACTTCGGACTGACCGCGATCGAGACCGAGATGGCCGATCTGGCCGCGGTCGCCGACCAGTACGCCACCGCGCTCAGCGTGTGACCGGTGCCGCCGCCCGGGCCGGGACGCCCAGGCCCAGGTGGTCGCGCAGGGTGGTGCCGGTGTACTCGGTGCGGAAGACCCCCCGTTCCTGCAGCAGCGGGACCACCGTGTCGGCGAAACCGTCCAGGCCGTCCGGGGTCACGTGCGGGACGAGGATGAAGCCGTCGGCCGCGTCGTGCTGCACGAGATCGTTGATGCTCCCGGCCACCGCGGCGGGCGTACCGATGAAGTTCTGCCGGCCGGTGACCTCGATGATGAGGTCCCGGATGGACAGGTGGCCGGCCTCGGCGCGCTCGCGCCACTCGCGGGCGGTGGCCAGCGGGTCGCGGTGCATCCGCACGCTGGCCCGGCCCCGCGCGATGTGGTTCTCGCCGAGGTCCGGGTCGATCTCCGGCAGCGGGCCGTCCGGGTCGTAACCGCTGAGGTCACGGTTCCAGAGCTGCTCCAGGAAGCGGATCGCGGTCTGCCCGCTGACCTGCTGACGGCGGATGATCGCGGCCTGTTCGCGGGCGTCGGCGTCGGTGTCGCCGAGCACGAACGTCGCGGCGGGCAGCACCAGCAGATCGTCGCGCTCCCGGCCGTACGCCGCGAGCCGGCGCTTGACGTCGGAGTGGAACTTCTGGCCCTCCTCCAGGGTGCCGTAGCGACTGAAGATCGCGTCGGCGCTCGCCGCGGCGAACTCGCGGCCCGCGTCGGAGTCACCGGCCTGCAGGATCACCGGCCGGCCCTGCGGGCTGCGCGGCACGTTGAACCGGCCCTCGATGTCGAAGTGCTGGTCGTGGTGCGTGAACGCGCCGACCCGGCCGTCCTCGACGTACACCCCGCGGTCCTGGTCGGCCACGATCGCGCCGGCGGGCCACGAGTCGAACAGCTCGGTGGCGGTCCGCAGGAACTGCTCGGCGCGGCTGTAACGGTCCGGCTCGGCGAGGAAACCGCCGCGCCGGAAATTCTCACCGGTGAACGCGTCCCAGGACGTGACGACGTTCCACGCGGCCCGGCCCGCGGACAGGTGGTCGAGGCTGGCGAACTGCCGGGCCACCTCGTACGGCTCGTTGAACGTGGAATTGATCGTGCCGGCCAGGCCCAGCCGCTCGGTGACCGCGGCCAGCGCCGCCAGCACGGTGAACGTGTCCGGGCGCCCGACCACGTCCAGGTCGTAGATCTGCCCGGCCTGCTCACGCAGCCGCAGTCCCTCGGCGAGGAAGAAGAAGTCGAACTTGGCGCGTTCCGCGGTCTGCGCGAGCCGCACGAACGAGCTGAACTCGATGTGGCTGCCGGCCCGCGGATCGCTCCACACGGTGGTGTTGTTGACTCCGGGGAAGTGGGCGGCGAGGTGGATCTGCTTCAACGGCTTGCTCATCGGGGGCTCCGGGTGGTCGCGTAGCGGTTCTCGGGTCGGGGCAGGCCGAGCAGCCCGCGCAGGGTCGTGGCCTCGTACTCGTGCCGGAAGGCGCCCCGGGCCCGCAGCTCGGGCACCAGCGCGCGGGTGATCGCCTCCAGGTCGTCCGGGACGACACCGGGCCGCAGCCGGAACCCGGTCAGCCCCGCGCGCTGCCACCGCACCAGCAGATCGGCGAGCGCGGACGGCGTGCCCGTGAAGATCTCGGCGTCGGACGAGAACTCCGCACGCCCGTCGAGCCGCGCCCGGCGGTCCCGCGCCTCCCGGTCCGTGGCGGCGAGGAAAACCACCAGATCACCGAAGATGTGTACGGTCTCCGCGTCGCGTTTCGCGGCGGACTGCGCACCGCGGACCTCGCCGACGATGCGCTGTGCCTGCGCCTCGTCATGCGGCGTCACGTAGACCACGTCGGCCGAGCCGGCGCCCAGCCGGTAGGGGATCGTGGCGTGCGCGAGCGCGGTGACCAGCGGCTGGCCCTGCGGCGGCCGGGGGGTGATCGACGGGCCCTTGACGCTGAACCGGGAACCCTTGAAGTCGATGTAGTGCAGCTTGGCCCGGTCGATGAACCGGCCGGTCGCGGCGTCGCGGATCTCGGCGTCGTCCTCCCAGCTGTCCCACAGCCGGCGGGCCACCTCGACGAAATCGGCGGCCTCGTCGAACAGCTCCCGCACCTCGCGGGCGTCGAGGTTGTCGAGCTGCCAGGCCGGGATCGTGCGGCGGCCGAAGTGCGCGGCCTCGTCCGGGCGGGCGGAGACCTGGACCCGCCAGCCGGCCCGGCCGCCGCTGACGTAGTCGAGGGTCGCGATCGCCTTCGCGATGTGGAACGGCTCGGTGTGCGTGACCGTCGCGGTCGGCACCAGGCCGATCCGTGACGTCAGGGGCGCCACCCGGGCGGCGATCAGGACCGCGTCGAGGCGTCCACGGACCTGATCGGTGCGCTCGCCGACCGGGTCGAGGCCGGTCGCCTGCAGACCGAGGGAGTCCTCGAAGGTGACGAAGTCGAGTGTGCCGCGCTCGGCCTCCTGGACCAGGTCGGTCCAGTAGCCGGCGGTCAGCAGGTCGGCCGGGCGTGCCCGGGGCTCTCGCCAGGCGGCGGGGTGCCAGCCGGCGCCGTCGAGCGCGACGGAGAGGTGCAGCGGGATGTCGCTCATGGCTATCAATCCTATCGGCTATATATGTATTGCCGACCCGTTAACGGCGCGTGACGGTAGTAACACGGAGTTTCCCTGGAGGGTCGGGGCGGGCTACCGTCGTGCCTCGCAAAGCATATCGACTTTGTAGGAAAACCGATCGACGGAATGAGCGGGGCGAGTTGATCCAGATCGAGGGCCTGCGCAAGGCCTACCGAGCACGGGGCCGGGAGGTCGTCGCGGTCGACGGGGTCGACCTCACCGTGCGCGCCGGCGAGATCTTCGGCGTGCTCGGGCAGAGCGGCGCCGGCAAGAGCACCCTGCTGCGCTGCGTGAACCTGCTCGAACGCCCCGACGCGGGGACGGTGACGGTGGGCGGCACCGAGCTGACCGCGCTGCCGGGCAAGCGGCTGCGTACGGCCCGCCGGCGGATCGGCATGGTGCACCAGCACTTCGCGCTGCTGTCCTCGCGGACCGTGGCCGGCAACGTGGCGTTCCCGCTGGAGGTCACCGGCGTCTCCCGGGCCGGCCGCGCCCGCCGGGTGGCCGAACTGCTCGAGCTCGTCGGGCTCGGTGACCGGGCCTCCGCGTACCCGGCTCAGCTCTCCGGCGGCCAGAAGCAGCGCGTCGGCATCGCCCGGGCCCTCGCCGGCGACCCGCAGGTGCTGCTCTCCGACGAGGCGACCTCGGCCCTCGACCCGGAGACCACCGGCTCGATCCTCGACCTGCTGCGCGACCTGAACCGCCGCCTCGGGCTCACCATCCTGCTGATCACCCACGAGATGGACGTGGTCCGGCGCATCTGCCACTCCGCGGCCCTGATGCGCGACGGCCGCTTCACCGAGTCCGGGCCGATCGCCGACCTGCTGCGCGAGCCCGGCTCCGAACTCGCCCGCGGCCTGTTCCCCCTGGCCGGCACGCACCCCGAAGGCGCTCTCCTCGACCTCACGCTCAGCGGCGCGGTCGCGGACGAGCCGGTCGTCTCGGAGCTCGCCCGGACGTTCGGCACCGACGTGCGCATCATCGCCGGGTCCGTGCAGGACCTGGCCGCCACCCGGGCCGGCCGGCTGCGCATCGCCCTGACCGTGCCGCCCGCCCCCGTCGTGACCTGGCTGCGCGAGCGCGGCGTGATCGTGGCGGAGGTAGCCCGATGACCTGGACCGAGATCTCTGAACTGCTCTGGGAGGGCCTCAAGGAGACCGCCTGGATGGTCGGCTTCTCCGCCGTCCTGACCGCGCTCGGCGGCCTGCTCGTCGGCGTCGCGCTGCTGCTCACCGACCGTGGCGGCCTGTTCCCGCTGCGTCCGGTCAACGCGCTGCTCGGCCTGGTCGTCAACATCGGCCGGTCGCTGCCGTTCATCATCCTGCTGGTCGCGGTGATCCCGTTCACCCGGGCGATCGTCGGCACCACCATCGGCACCACGGCGGCGATCGTCCCGCTGACCATCGGCGCGATCCCGTTCTACGCCCGCATCGTCGAGACCGCGATCCGCGAGGTCCCCACCGACGTCGTCGCGGCCGCGGTGGCCATGGGCGCCTCCCGCCGCCAGATCGTCGGCAAGGTCCTGCTCCGTGAGGCCCGCCCCGGCCTCGTCGCCGGCCTCACCATCACGGTCATCGCGCTGATCGGCTACTCCGCCATGGCGGGCGTGGTCGGCGGCGGTGGCCTGGGCGACCTCGCCATCCGCTACGGCTACCAGCGCTTCGAGACCGAGGTCATGATCGCCACGGTGGTCGTGCTGGTGGTCTTCGTACAACTCATCCAGATGCTGGGCGACCTCCTCGTCCGGCGCCTCTCCCACCGATAGAAAGGCACCACCCCTCTCATGCGCCGCCGTTCCCTGGTCACCTTCGTAGCCGCCGCCGGCCTCGCCCTCAGCCTCGCCGCGTGCGGATCGTCCTCCGACGACGCCGGCGCCTCGGGTGACGACACCCTCAAGGTCGGCGTCAGCCCGATCCCGCACGGCGAGATCCTGCAGTACGTCAAGGACAACCTCGCCGCCGCCGAGGGCCTCAAGCTCGACATCGTCGAGTTCAACGACTACATCCAGCCCAACGTCGCCCTGCAGGAGAAGCAGCTCGACGCCAACTACTTCCAGCACATCCCGTACCTCGAGGAAGAGGTGGCGGCCAAGGGCTACAAGTTCACCGCCCTCAAGCCGGTCCACATCGAACCGCTCGGCATCTACTCCAAGACGGTCAAGACCCTGGCCGAGGTCCCGGCCGGCGGCGTCGTGGCCATCCCCAACGACCCGTCCAACTCGGGCCGCGCCCTGAACCTGCTGGCCAAGAACGGTCTGATCACCCTCAAGGACGGCGTCGGGGTCAAGGCCACCGAGAAGGACATCGCCACCAACCCCAAGAACCTCAAGATCTCGTTGCTCGAGGCGGCCCAGCTGCCCCGGAGCCTCGAGGACACCGCCATCTCGGTCATCAACGGCAACTACGCCATCGAGACCGGCCTCAAGCCGGCCACGGACTCGCTCGCCCTCGAGGACGGCGTCGACAACCCCTACGCCAACCTCGTCGTGGTCCGCACCGGTGACGAGAACGACCCCCGGATCGTCAAGCTCGAGAAGCTCCTGCACTCCGCCGAGGTCAAGAAGTTCATCGAGGACAAGTACCAGGGCTCGGTGCTGGCGGCCTTCTGACCGCCGCCCAGGAACCCGTCGACCGCCCGGCCCGCACCTCGGCCGGGCGGTCGGTCACGTGACCCCCGCGCGATCGCGGTGCTGCGCCGACCGCCTCAGGCCCGGTGTCAGGGCCACCGTGACGCTCAGCGAAGCGACCGCGAGCACCCCCATCGCGTACGCGGGCCCGAGCCGGGTGGCGAGCAGGCCGCCGATGGTCGCACCGACCGCCTGTCCCACCATCAGCCCGGTCGAGTAGAGGCCGAACGCCTGCCCGCGGGTGTCCGGCCCGGTGGCCCGGACCAGCCGTTCCTGCAGGGCCAGCGAGGCGGCGAAACCGATCGCCGCGACGAACCCGAGCGCGAGAGCGACGCCCGGCGGTGGCGTGAGCAGGAATCCGAGGTACGGCAACGCCAGCAGCACCCGCAACGGCTCGACGAACCGATCGCGAAGCCGGGGCGCCAGGAAGCGGCCCACGGCGACGTCGCCGACCAGCATGCCGGCCGCGGTGGCGGCGTACAGATATCCGGCGCCGGCCTGACCCGCGTACGGGACGAACAGGGCCTCGCAGCCGACGATGAGCCCGTTCGGCACCCACATCGCGAGGTAGATCGGCCGGGTCACCGGCGAGCCGAGCAGGGCCCGGTTCGCCTCCCTGGTGCGGGTCAGCAGGCCCTTGTCCGACACCACGCCCGGACGTTCCCGGAGCCCGAACCGCAGGGCCGGCACCGCTGCCGCCATGATCGCGCCGGCGACGAGGAAGAGCGACGAGGCCGGGAACCAGGCGAGCAGGAGGCCGCCGAGCCCGTATCCGGCGACCTGCATGACGCCGACCGCGATGTTCAGGGTCGCCCGGCCGAGCACGAAGCCGTCCGGCGGAAGGACGTCGTGCAGCAGACGCATGAAGGAACCGCTGGTCGCCGAGCCGGCGAGGAAGGGGATGGCGAGGATCGCGAACCGCAGGCCCCAGGGCAGGTTCGGCAGCGACTGCACCAGGAACGCGACCGCGTAGGCGATCGGCATGATCGTCGAAGCGCGACGCGGGCCCAGGGCGTCCGACGCGCCGAGCACGGTGGCCGAACCGAGCACCGTGATCAGCGGCCCGCCGAACATCGCCAGCGCGGTGAGCACGGGCGAACCGGTGCCGGCGTAGGTGATCGCGCCGAGGGCGAGGCTGCCGATCGACACCGCCGCCATCGTCAGGCAGCGGACGAGGAACAGCACCCGGAATTCGGGCAGGGCGAAGACCTCTCGGTAGGTATGCACACGGCGAGTCTGGGACAGTGGTCCCCGTGGTCTCCAATGATTCGCGGAGAGGCGAAACATCATGGGCTCCTGGCGAGTGTCCGCCGACCTGCTCGCATCGAGCCGGTTCGTGCTGTCCCCGATGGCCGAGACGGTGTCCGCGCTGACCCTGCTCGAGGCGCCACGGGGCCCCTGGCAGCAGGCATTCCACGCCGCGAACCGCGATGCGTTCGCCGAGATGCTGGCCGGCCATCCGGTCCGCCGTGACCTCGTGCGCCGCGCGTGGCGGTCCCGCCGCGGCGATCTGCCCGGCTGGATGGCCGATTTCCTGGGCACTGTCCCGGTGACCCCGGGCATGTCGTTCGCCGAGGAGCTCGACCAGCTCGCCGCGGAGTGGGACGACGACCGCATCCGTTCGGAGCTCTACACGGTCCGGCCGGGCCGGCTCGCCGCGACACTGCTGCGACCGGGTCTGCGCGCGGAGTTGCTCGGGCTGCTGCAATGGATCTGGACGGCCACCGTCGAGGCCGACTGGCCCCGGCGGCGGCGGGTGCTGCAGGCCGACATCGTGTCCCGCACCACCACGCTGGCCGCGCACGGCTGGTCCGGCCTGATCCCCACGCTGGGTGCGCGGACGCGGTGGCTCGGTGACGGGCTGCTGCGGATCAACCATTTCGAGCTGCCCGAGCGTGACCTCTCGGCGGCCCGGACGTTGCTGTTCGTGCCGGCCCACAGCAACGGCTCGTGGGTCATGTGGGACGAGCCCACCCGGTACGCCCTCATCTACCCGGTCGCCGGCGCGCTCGCCACGACGGCCGCGGCGGACGTACGGGGCCTGGACCGGCTGATCGGCGCCAACCGGGCCGGGCTGCTGCGCACGCTGGACGACCCGCGTTCGACCACCCAGCTCGCCGCCCTGTCGGGCCTGCCCCTGGGCTCGGTCGGCAACCACCTCAGAGTGATGCTCGATGCCGGCCTGGTGCTCAGCCGCCGCGCCGGCCGCGAGGTCCTGTACTGGCGAACGGCTCTGGGTGACTCGCTGGCGGCGACCGGCCGGGAGAACAAGGCCTAGTAATCCTATCTGCCCAGTAGGTAATATGGCGGGATGACGACTCGTATCCGGGACACCCGGAGGATGCGGCGCCAGGGTGCCGACGACGCGGCGTTCCGGCTCCAGTTCGAACGCGACGCGATCTGGGACCGGATGGTGGCCGCCGGCGACCGGGTCCCGGACCTGCCGCTGCTCGAGGTCGATCTCGGCCCGATCCATCTGCGCCGGTTGTGCGACACCGGCCCGGTCGTGCTCGTCTTCGTCCGGCACGCGAGCTCGCCGGAGTGTGCCGCGGCGCTGAAGGCGTACCGCCATGTCCTCGCTCCGGTCCTGGCCGGGGTGGACGCGCACCTGGTCGCGGTCAGCCCGCAGGCGCCGGACCGGCTCGAGGTCCTCAAGCGACAGCAGGGCCTGACCTTCCTCGTCGCGTCCGACCCCCGGCACAATCTGATCGACGCGTTCAACATCGGCTTCTCCAGCCCCGGCGCCGAGCAGGTGCTCGGTGCCGGCCGCGCGGTGCTGCCGTTCGCCACGGTCGTCGTCGCCGACCGTACCGGGATCGTGCGCTTCGCCGACGTGCACGCCGACTGGACCTCGCACACCGCCCCCGGCCGGATCATCCGCACGGTGCTCGCCCTGGAGCGCTGAGTGCGCGAGCCGGTAGGTCTGGAGTTCGCCGGCGTCGGCAAGGCTTTCGCGGCCGGCGGCCGGAGCCGGGACGTGCTGCGCGGCATCGGCCTGAGTGTCGCCCCGGGCGAGGTGATCGCGCTGCTCGGGCCGTCCGGGTGCGGCAAGTCCACGATGCTGCGGCTGGCGGGCGGGCTGGACACGGCCACGTCGGGGACGGTGTCGGTCGGCGGGCGGCCGGTGACCGGCATCGAGCCCCGGTGCGCGGTCGTGTTCCAGGAGCCGCGGCTGCTGCCCTGGCGCACGCTGCAGCGCAACGTCGCCTATGGACTACCGCGCGGGGTGAGCGGTGAACGGGCCCGCGCGGAGGTCGCGCACTGGCTCACGGTGGTCGGGCTCGACGGGTTCGCCGGGCATCGTCCCCGGCAGCTCTCCGGCGGGATGGCCCAGCGGGCCGCGCTGGCCCGGGCGCTGGCCCGCCGGCCGGGCGTGCTGCTGCTGGACGAGCCGTTCGCGGCGCTCGACGCGCTGACCCGGCTGCGCATGCAGGACCTGCTGGTCCAGGTCCACGGCGAGACCGGCGCCACGGTGCTGCTGGTCACCCACGACGTCGACGAGGCCCTGCACCTGGCCGACCGCGTCGTCCTGCTGGGGCCCGGCGACACGGACGCGTCCACGGTCCGGCTCGTGCTGCACGTGCCCGGCGCGCGGCCCCGCGACCGCGGTGACCCGGTGCTGGCCGAGCTGCGCGTGTCGCTGCTGGCCGAGCTCGGAGTAGGAAGCCGACACGTTCACGGAAGGAATCCGGCATGAGATCCGTACGCTCCGCACTGGTCGCGGTGTTGTCCCTGAGCCTGATCACCGGGTGTGTGCGGGGGGAGGAGGAGCCCGCCACGGACACGGCGACGACGCTGCGCCTGGACTACGCGTATTACAACCCGGCCAGCCTGGTCCTGCGGGAGCAGAAGTGGCTGGAGACCGACCTGGCCGCGCGCGGCGTGACCGTGACGTGGCAGCTCTCCGCCGGCAGCAACAAGGCCAACGAGGCTCTGCGCGCCGACGTGCTCGACGTCGGGTCGACCGCGGGTGCGGCGGCGCTGGTGGCCCGCGCGAACGGCACCCCGATCAAGTCGATCAGCGTGTTCAGCCAGCCGGAATGGGCGGCCGTCGTGGTGCCGAAGGGTTCGCCGATCACCTCGGTGGCCGGCCTGCGGGGCCGGAAGATCGCGGCGACGAAGGGTACGGACCCGTACTTCTTCCTGTTGCGCGCGCTGGACGAGGCCGGGTTGAGACCGGTTGACGTGACGGTCGTCAACCTGCAGCACGCCGACGGCCGGACGGCGCTGGAACGCGGGCAGGTGGACGCCTGGGCGGGACTCGACCCGCTGATGGCGCAGAGCGAGACCGACGCCGGCTCGCGACTGGTCTACCGCAACGTGGCGTTCAACTCCTACGGCGTGCTGAACGCGCGGGAGTCGTTCCTGGCCGCGCACGCCGATCTCGCCCAGGTGGTGGTCGGCGCCTACGAGCGCGCCCGCGCGTGGATCCAGGCCAATCCGGACGAGGCGGTGCGGTTGTACGCCCGGGAGGCCAAGATCTCCGAACCGGTCGCGAGAACGGTGCTCACGACGCGTACCCATCTGGATGTCGATCCCGTTCCGGGCGCCGCGCAACGTGCCGTGTTCGAGAAGATCCTGCCGGTCCTGATCGCCGACGGCACCGTCAAGAGCGAACAGGCCGCCCGGGCCGCTCTCGACACGCTGCTGGAACCGAAGTACGCCACCGCTCGATGAGGCGCGCGCTCGGCATCGTCGTCCCGGTGCTGCTGGTGGGGATCTGGCAGCTGCTGGCGTCCGCGGGGGTCTACTCCGCGGCCCAGCTGCCGCCGCCGGCCGAGGTGGTGGCCGCGTTCGGGGACCTCGCCGGGCGCGGGGAGTTGTGGCACCACCTGGCGATCAGCACACAGCGGGTGCTGATCGGCTTCGCCGCGGGGGCCGGGCTCGGTCTGGCGCTCGGCGCACTGGTCGGCCTGTCCCGGACCGCGGCGGCCGCGCTGTCGCCCACGATCCAGGCGGTCCGCGCGGTGCCGTCGCTGGCCTGGGTGCCGTTGCTGCTGCTCTGGCTCGGCATCGGGGAGACGCCGAAGATCGTGCTGGTGGCGATCGGCGCGTTCTTCCCGGTTTGGTCGACGGTGTCCGCGGCCCTGGCCCACATCGATCCGCACCTGGTCGAGGTGGGCCGGGCCTACGGGCGCTCCGGGGTGCGGCTGATCGTCACGATCCTGTTCCCGGCCGCGACCCCGGCGATCCTGTCCGGGCTGCGCCTCGGGCTGGCGCAGGGCTGGCTGTTCCTGGTCGCCGCCGAGCTGATCGCCTCGTCGATGGGCCTGGGTTTCCTGCTGATCGACAGTCAGAACACCGGCCGCACCGACGTGATGCTGCTGGCCATCGTGCTGCTCGCGGCGCTCGGCAAGCTCAGCGACACGCTGCTCAGCGTCGCAGAGCGCCGGCTGCCCACGTCGCGAACGACGTGACCGGGATGCCCAGCGCCCGCGCGAACTCGGGCCGGGCGGGCTGGCCGGCGACGTTCATGAGCTCGTGCGAGATCGCGCCGTACTCCGGCATGCCGGCGGCCAGCGCCTCTTGTTCGGTCATGTCCGGCGCGGCCAGCTCGGTGCCCAGCGCGCCGGACATGATCGCGGCGATCTCGGTCAGCGACAGATAGTCACTGGCCAGCTCCAGCTCGACGGTGTCGAAGCGTTCCGGGTCGGCGATGGCCGCGGCGGCTGCCGCGCCGATGTCCTGGACCGCGACGAGCGACAGCCGGGTCTGCGGCTTCAGCACGGTCGCGAGGCCACCTTCGACACCCCGGGGCAGCAGGTACGCGGCGGCGGGCAGCAGGTTCTCCATGAAGAACCCGGGCTTGAGGATGGTCCAGTGCGCGAAACCGGCTGCGCGGACCCGGTCCTGGATCCCGGCCTTGGCGGCGTAGTACGGCTCCAGCGCCGCGAAGCGCCCGTCGAGGGTGAGCCGCCCGGCGCCGGAGACCGACGTGTGCACGAACTGCGGCACACCCGCGGCCAGCGCCCCCTCGATGAGGTTGACGGCCTGGGCCAGCTCGCCGGGGAAGTCGAACGTACCGTCGCGGAACGGGGCCATCTGCACGGAGAAGACCGCCCGGGCGCCGAGCGCGGCCCGGGTCACCGAGTCGCGGTCCTCCAGGTCGCCGGTGACGAGCTCGGCGCCGAGCGCTTCGACGGCCTTCGCTTTCGCGGTGGCGGGGTCGCGGACCAGGGCGCGGACGGGTACGCCGGCCGCGAGCAGGGCGCGGGCGGTGGCGCCACCCTGCTGCCCGGTGGCGCCGGTGACGAGGACGGGTGCGGTCATGGTGAACCTCCAGGATTAAACGGCGGGGGCCGCCGCTTCTCGTTCGCTAAGATACGGCGGACCCCGCCACTTAGCAAACCCCGAGGTGATCATGCGCGCGGACGCCCGGCGCAACTACGCGCGCCTTCTCGAGGTGGCGGCGGAGGCCGTTGCCGTGCAGGGGGCCGACGTCTCTCTGGAGCAGATCGGCCGTACAGCGGGGGTGGGGTCCGGCACGGTGCGCCGGCATTTCCCGACCCGCCGGGCCCTGCTGGAGGCGGTCTTCCAGGAGAAGGTCGAGGCGCTCTGCGATCAGGCCCGTGACCTGGCCGGGGCCGCCGACCCGCGGGCCGCGCTGCTGGAGTGGGCGGGAGCGGTCACCGCGTCCGCCGCGACGTTCCGGGGGCTGGCGTTCGCGTTGATCCAGGACCACAGCCCGCCGGAGGCGCACTGCTCCACCGGGCGGCTCACCCAGGCGGGCGACCCGCTGGTGCGCCGGGCCGCGGCGGCCGGGGTGCTGACGCCGGGCGTGACCGTCACCGACGTGCTCAGCCTGGTCACCGGCATCGCGCTCGCGACCGAGGGCCGGCCGGGCGCCGCCGCCGAGGCGCACCGGTTGCTCGTGCTGGTCATGGCCGGGATCAGCCCCCGGACGCCGTGACGCGGCGGCCCGGCCCGGGATCACCGGTGCCGGGCCGCCGACGGCGGTCGGACGGTCAGCTGGACAGGCTCGGCGTGTAGAGCAGGCGGTTCGGTGAGCCGCTGCCCGGGCTGGTCACCACGCCGGTGGTGGCGGCGGCGACGATCGCCGCGTTGACGGTCGCCACCGAGGAGCCCGGGTGGGCGGCCAGGTACAACGCGGCCGCGCCGGCCACGTGCGGCGACGAGAACGACGTGCCGCTACCGGTGTACGTGGCGGTGTTGCTGGTGCGCCACGCTGAGGTGATGTCGACGCCGGGGGCGAACAGGTCCAGCACCGATCCGTAGTTGGACCAGGAGGCCTTGGCGTCGGTACGGCCGGTGGCGCCCACGGTCAGCGCCTCCGTCACCCGGGCGGGGGAGGTGTTGCTCGCGTTGACACCGGAATTGCCGGCCGCGATCGCGTACGGGATCCCCGCCGCGATCGAGCGCCGGACCGCGGCGTCCAGGGTCGTGCTGGTGCCGCCGCCGAGGCTGAGGTTCGCCACCGAGGTGCCCCGGGCCGCGTTCGCGGTGACCCAGTCGATGCCGGCGATGACCCCGGCGGTGGTGCCGGAACCGTTGTTGTCCAGCACCCGCACGCCGACCACGTTCGCGCTCTTGGCGATCCCGTACGTGCTGCCCACCGCGACCCCGGCCACGAACGTGCCGTGCCCGTTGCCGTCCTGCGCGACGTTGTCGCCGTCCACGGCGTCGTAACCGTACGAGGCCCGCCCGCCGAACTGCTGATGGCCGATGGTGATGCCGGTGTCGATGACGTACACCGTGACACCGGAGCTGGGCCCGTACGTGTAGGTGGTGTTCAGCGGCAGGGCGCGCTGGTCGGAGCGGTCCAGTCCCCAGGGTGCGGAGGTCTGGGTGTCGCTGAACCGTACGGTCTGGTCGGCCTCGACCGAGGCGACGGACGGGTCGGCCGCGAGCCGGGCCGCCTGGCGGGCGGTGAGGCGGGCGGCGTACCCCTCGACGGCGTTGCCGAAGACCCGGGTGACCGAGCCGCCGTGGCGCTGGGCGAGCCGCCCGGCGACGGCGCCGTCGGCCTGGATGCCGTCCTTCAGCAGCACCAGGTAGGAGCCGCTGATCGCGGAAGCGCTGTCGGCGTGCTGGATCGTGCCGGTGGGTTCCGAGGCCACCGCGGGCGCGGTGGCGGTCAGGGCGAGGGCGGTGCCGGCGAGTGCGGCGAGAGCGCGGGCGGTTCGCATCGTTCCTCCTGCTTCTGCGGCGTCGGTGTGGCGCCTGAGAAAGACGCTAGAAGCCAATGATTGATAGACGGTCAACGATGGAGTTGAGGCTCATTAATTCCTACTTGGTCAGTCTGACATGTGGGATAGCTAGACTTTTGATGATCAAGTCGCGTAGCTTGCCGGTCGTGACCAGCACTTTCCTGAAACGACGCCATGTTCTCGTCGCCTTCGCGACCGCTTCCGCTGTGCTCGCGCTGTCCGCCTGCGGCGGCGCCGACGACGAGAAGGCGGGCGCCGACGGCCTTCGCAAGATCCAGGTCGCCCTGGACTGGACCCCCAACACCAACCACACCGGCCTGTACGTGGCGCAGTCCAAGGGCTTCTTCAAGGCCCACGGCCTCGAGGTCGAGATCGTGCAGCCCGGTGACGCCGACCCCGGCGCCCTGGTGGCCGCCGACAAGATCCCGTTCGCGATCAGTGCCCAGGAGGCGCTGACCCAGGCCCGGGCCGAGGGCGCCCCGCTGGTGTCGGTCGCGGCGGTCATCCAGCACAACACCTCCGGCTTCGCCTCGCCGAAGGACCGGAACCTGACCAGGCCGGCGCAGTACGCGGGCAAGACGTACGGCGGCTACGGCGGTGCGATCGAGGAGCCGCTGCTCAAGTCGATCGTGCAGGCCGACGGCGGCGACGCGTCGACGATCAAGACGGTCAACGTGGGGGACGCCGACTTCTTCGCCGCCACGAAGAAAGGCATCGACGTCGAGTGGATCTTCTACGGCTGGACCGGCATCGAGGCCGAGCTGCGTGACGAGCCGGTCAACATCCAGTACGTCAAGGACTACAACCCGGCGCTGGACTTCTACACCCCGATCCTGATCACCAACGAGAAGCGCATCTCGCAGGACCCGGAGCTGGTCAAGGCGTTCGTCGCGGCCGCGTCCGAGGGCTACGGCTACGCCGCGAAGAACCCGGCCGACGCCGCGTCGATCCTGCTCGCCGCCGCCCCGGACCTCGACAAGGACCTCGTCACCAGGAGCCAGGAGTGGCTGAGCCCGCGCTACCAGGACGACGCCGCGCGCTGGGGCGAGCAGAAGCCCGAGGTGTGGACGACCTTCTCCCAGTGGCTGTTCGACAATAAGGTCCTGTCCACCCAGGTCGACGCGGCCAAGGCCTACACCAACGACTACCTGCCGTGATCCGCAAGCTCGCCCCCGTGGTCGCGGTGCTGGCCATCCTCGCCGGCTGGCAGGCCTACACCGCGATCTCGGGGATCGACTCCTGGCTGCTGCCCAGCCCCACCGACCTGGTCGCCGCCGCCGCCGACCAGTGGTCCGCCCTGGCCACCCACACGCTCGCGACCACGAAGCTGACGCTGCTCGGCTTCTCCGCGGGCGTGGCCATCGGCCTCGCAGTCGCCGTGGTGCTGCACCTGGTCCCGCTGCTGCGGGCCGCGGTGTACCCGCTGCTGGTGATCAGCCAGAACATCCCGACCATCGCGATCGCGCCGCTGCTGGTGGTGTGGCTCGGCTTCGGCCTGGCCCCGAAGGTCGTGGTGATCGTGCTGGTCTGCTTCTTCCCGGTCGCGGTCGCCACCCTCGACGGGCTCGGCCGCAGCGACGCGCTGATCGCCGACTACCTGCTGATGAGCGGTGCGAACCGGCGGCAGCTGTTCACGAAACTGCAGTGGCCCCACGCGCTGCCGACGATGTTCTCCGGCCTGAAGATCGCCGCGACCTACAGCGTCTTCGGCGCGATCATCTCCGAATGGCTGGGCAGCGACGTCGGCATCGGCCGCTACATGATCATCCAGAAGTCGGCGTTCCGGGCCGACCGGATGTTCGTCGCCATCGCCGTCGTCGTCGTCCTCGCGCTGGCGGTCTTCGGCCTGGTGCTGCTCGCCGAGAAACTGACCGTCAAGGGAAGGAGGGCCCGTGGCTGACACCGCCCTCGACATCACCGCCCTCGACATCACCGGCCTCGCCCACTCCTACGGCGACCTGCACGTCCTGCGGGACATCACGCTGCGGGTGGACAAGGGCGAGTTCGTCTCCATCCTCGGCCCGTCCGGCAGCGGCAAGAGCACGTTGTTCCACCTCATCGGCGGCCTGCTCACCCCGGCCACCGGGCGGATCAGCGTCGGCGGGCAGGACGCCACCGGCAGGCGGGGGCTGATCGGCTACATGCCGCAGGCGCCCGCGCTGCTGCCCTGGCGCACGATCGAGGACAACGTCGTGCTGGCCAAGGAGATCGGCGGCGCCTCGAGACGCGCCACCCGCGCCCAGGCCCGCGACTGGCTGGCCAAGGTCGGCCTCGACGGGTTCGCCCGGTCGTACCCGCACGAGCTCTCCGGCGGGATGCAGCAGCGCGTCGCGTTCCTGCGCGCGCTGCTCGCCGACCGCGACCTGATCTGCCTCGACGAGCCGTTCAGCGCGCTCGACGCGATGCTGCGCGCCGAGATGCACCGCTGGCTGCTCGGCATCTGGGAGCAGAACCGCCGCTCGATCCTGTTCGTCACGCACAACATCGAAGAGGCCCTGCTGCTCTCCGACACCGTGTACGTCTTCACCCGCCGCCCGGCGACCGTCCTGGAACGCGTCGAGGTGCCGTTCGACCGCCCCCGCCGCGACGACGTCGTCGACGACCCCGCCTTCGTCCGCCTGCGCCGCCGGCTGACCGACCTGCTGACTGCGAGCCCGTCATGACCACCACCCACGTACGCGTGATGCTCGAATATTTCCACCCGTGGCCGAACTCGGCGGGCTTCTACGTCGCCTCCCGCGAGGGCTGGTACACCGACGCGGGCCTCGACGTCGAGCTCACCGTCTTCGACCCGCAGCGCGGCGACACCCTCGAACACCTGCTGCGCGGCGAAGCCCATCTCGGCGTGTTCCCCACCAACCGGCTGCTCGTGCGCCGGGCGGCCGGCCAGAGCCTGCAAGCGGTCGCGTCCATCAACCACCGCGGCATGGAGACCATCCAGACCGTGGCCAAGCTCGGCATCACCCGCCCCCGGGAGCTCGCCGGGCGGCGCCTCGCGCTCAACCCCACCCCGCGCGGCGTCGCCATGGTCCGGCACCTGGTCGCGGCGGACGGCGGTGACCCGGACGCGGTCGTCCTCGTCGACAGCGGCGCCCGCGAGCTCAGCGTCGACGACATCGCGGCCGGCGAGGTCGACGCCACGTTCGGCGGTTACTGGGCCTGGGACGCGCTCTTCGCCGGCCTGCCCTGCGACGAGCGGGTCATCTGGCCGGTCGACGAGATCGGCGCCCCCGCGTACCACAGCTATCTGCTCGGCACCGGGCCCGCGCTGGCCGGTCGCCCCGACCTGGTGGCGACGTTCCTGGAGGTCACCGAGCGCGGTTTCCGGGCGGCGACCGACGACCCGGCCCGCACCCTGGAGATCCTCGACCGGGCCATCCCGTACTTCCCCCGCGCGGTGCTGGCCCGGTCCCTCGAACTCATCGCGCCCACCTGGTGGCACGACGGCCGCTGGGGCGAGATCCGCCCCGAGCTGATGGACCCCTACACCGCCTGGCTGGCCGGCGCCGGCATCCTGCCCGCGGACTTCGACTGGCGCACGGCGGTGCCGCGATGACCGGCCCGTTGACAGACCCCGTCTCGGTACGCCGTGCCGGTCGCGCCCCGGTGATCCTCGACGCCACGGTGGACCTCCCGTCCCCGTCCCACGACGGCGACCACCGAGCGGCCCCGGGTGCCGGCGGCTGGCTGGCGGAGCACATCCCCGGCTCGCGCCACGCGGACCTCCTGCACGACCTGAGCGACCCGGCCGCCGGGTACCACTTCGCCCATCCTTCCCCGGAAGCGCTCGCCGCCGCACTGGCCCGCCTCGGCGTCACCGATGGCGTCCCGGTCGTCGTCTACGACCGCGCCGGCGGCATCTGGGCGGCCCGCCTCTGGTGGCTGCTCACCTGGATCGGCGTCGAGGCAACGGTCCTCGACGGCGGCCTCCGGGCCTGGCGCGAAGCCGGCCTCCCGGTCGAGTCCGGCCCAGCCTCGTCCTCCGTGCCGGTCCCGGCCACGGCCCTGGATCCGGCCGTGGCCGGGGGCGCGGGCGGGCTGACGCCGCGGGTGCGGCCCGGGCGGTGGGCCGAGCGGGGTGATCTCGAGGCGTGGCTGGCCGGGGGCGTCGAGGCGACCGTGCTGTGTGCGCTCAACGCGGAGGCGTACAGCGGGGAGGTCCCCACCCGGTACACCCGGCGCGGGCACATCCCGGGCAGCGGCAACCTGCCGGCCCGGTCGCTGTCCGGCCCGGACGGGCGGCTGCTGCCCGAGCCCGCGCTGCGCGAGGCGCTCGCCGGGCTGCTCGCCGACCCCCGCCCGGTGTGGCTGTACTGCGGCGGCGGCATCTCGGCGGCCGGGGTGGCGCTGGCTCTGGCCGTGCTCGGCCGCGACGACGTGGCGCTGTACGACGGCTCCCTCGAGGAGTGGTCCGCCGACCCGGCCCTGCCGCTGAGCCTGGGGCTCGTGCCGTTCAGCCCGGCCGTGCGGGAGCTGCTCGACCGGCCCGAGTTCGCGGTGCTCGCCACCGCCGAGCCGGACGGGGTGGCGCAGCTGTCGGTGATGTGGCTGGCCCGCGACGGCGACAGCCTCGTGATGGCCACGAAGGGCGGCCGGCGCAAGGTCGCCAACATCCGCCGCGACCCCCGCGTCACCGTGCTCGTCCACGACCGGAGCCGACCCACCCGCTACGTCGAGATCCGCGGCACCGCCCGCGTCACCGGGGAGGACGCCGACCAGCTCGTCGACGCTCTCGCGGTGAGCTACACCGGCGCCGACCATGTGCGCGGGACCGTGGAGCAGGAAGCCGGCCGGGTCGTCGTCCGGATCACCCCGACCCGGGTGTACGAGCGGTCGTGACGGCGGTCGCCGAATGGGCGGCGGCGCTGGGCCCCGCCACCGGACGCCTGCGGGTGGTGGCGGTCGAGGGGCGGTCCGGGGCCGGCAAGTCGGGGTTCGCGGACACCCTCGCGGCGGCGCTCGGCGCGTCCCTGATCCGGATGGACGAGATCTACCCGGGCTGGGACGGCCTGCTCGCCGCCGTCACCACGGTGCACGACCGGGTGCTCGTGCCGCTGGCCGCCGGACGCCCGGCCCGGTGGCGGCTCTGGGACTGGGCGAACGACGGGCCGGGGCAGTGGCACGAGGTGCCGGCCACGGACAACCTCGTCGTCGAGGGCGTGGGATGTGGCGCTCGCGCGCTTCGGCCGTACACCAGCGGTCTGGTCTGGATCGAGGCTCCGGAGGCCGTGCGGCACCGGCGGGCGATGGCCCGCGACGGCGACACCTATGCCCCGCACTGGCGGCGCTGGGCGCGGCAGGAGGAGGCGTTCTACCGCGCGAACGACGTGCGCGGGCGGGCGGATCTGATCATCGAGAACGACAGGGAGAACCCATGAGTGAGCGGATCCGGTTGAACGGGCTGCGGCAGTCCACGGTCGGGCACACGGCGATCGGTCTGTGGCGCCACCCCGACAGCCAGGCCCACCGGTACCGGGACCTGAGCTACTGGACGGACACGGCACGGATCCTGGAACGGGGGCGTTTCGACGCGCTGTTCATCGCGGACGCGCTCGGGCCGCTCGACGTGTGGCAGGGCAGCGTCGACGCGGCGCTGCGCGACGGGATCCAGACCCCGACCGACGACCCGCTGCTGGCGATCAGCGCGATGGCGGCGGTCACCGAGCACCTCGGCTTCTCGGTCACGGTGTCGTCGACCTACGAGCAGCCGTACGCGTTCGCCCGCAAGATGACCACGCTGGACCACCTGACCGGCGGCCGGATCGGCTGGAACGTGGTGACCTCCGCGCTGGACAGCGCGGCCCGCAACCTCGGCCTGACCACCCAGCTGCCGCACGACCAGCGCTACGCGGTCGCCGAGGAGTTCATGGACGTCGTCTACAAGCTGTGGGAATCCAGCTGGGCCGACGACGCCGTGGTCAGGTCGGACGTGTTCGCCGACCCGGCACGGGTCCGTCCCGTCGCCCACGACGGGACCTACTTCACGGTGCCCGGCATCGCGCTGTCCGAGCCGGGGGTGCAGCGGACCCCGGTGATCTACCAGGCCGGCACCTCGCCGGTCGGCCGGGCGTTCGCCGCCAGGCACGCGGAAGGCGTGTTCCTCTCCACCTACCTGCCGTCCATGGCCCGGGGGCTGGTGTCCGACGTCCGGCAGCGTGCGCGGGCCGAGGGCCGGGACCCGCGGTCGGTGAAGTTCTTCGCGATCGCCACGGTGATCGTCGCCGAGACCGATGCCGAGGCGCGGGCCAAGCTCGCCGACTACCAGTCGTACGCGAGTGTCGAGGGCGCACTGGCCCGCTGGAGCGCGCTCATGCACATCGATCTGTCCACGCTCGACCTCGACGAGCCGCTGGAGTACGTCGAGACCGACGGCATCCGCGGCATGGTCGAGCTGTTCACCACCCTCGACCCGGACCGCCGCTGGACACCCCGCGCGATCGCCGGGTTCGTCGGGGTCGGCGGCGGGGGACCGGTCATCGTCGGCAGCCCGTCGACGGTCGCCGACGAGCTGGAACGCTGGATGGACGAGGCGGACATCGACGGTTTCAACATCGCCGACCCGGTGCCACCGGTGACGTTCCGCGACTTCGCCGACCTGGTCGTCCCCGAGCTGCAGCGACGGGGCCGGGTCTGGCGCGACTACGGGTCCGCCACGTTGCGGGAGCACTTCCACGGGGCCGGGGTGACCCGGGTGCGCGACGACCACCCTGCCGCGCGTTACCGCTTCTAGTCCTACCGGAGATGTAGGTCACGCTGGAGCGAAGCGGCTGGTGGCGTAGCCTGGGGTGCATTGTATGCAGCGATATACAGATTGGTGGCGGCATGGCTTCCTGGGATGACGTGGCGGTTCGCGAGGGTTACGCGACGATCGGCCGGACCGGACCTTTTGTGTACGGGCTGACGAACTACATCGCGGCCAACCTGAGCGCCAACGTGTTGCTGGCCGCCGGGGCCGGTCCCGCGATCGGGGCGGCGTCGGACTGGGTGACCACGTTCCCGGCCGGGGCGAGCGCGGTGTGGATCAACACCGCCTCGCTCATGAGCAGTGACGAGGAGTCGCTGCGGGCGGTGGCCCGGACCGCGCACGAGGCCGGCACGCCGTGGGTGCTCGACCCGGTCGCCGTGGGAGCCGGCGCGCCGGAGTACGACGCCTTCGTCCGGTCGCTGCTGGAATTCCGGCCCTCGGTGATCCGGGGCAACGCCAGCGAGCTCATCGCGCTCGCCGGCGGGGAAGCCACCGGTAAGGGCGTCGAGACCACCGTCGACTCGTCCTCGGCCGTTGCCGTGGTCGGCGCGTTCGCCGCCGAGATCGGCGCGGTCGTCGCGGTCAGCGGTCCGGTCGACTACATCTCGGACGGGTCGCGGACCGTGGAGGTCCCCGGCGGTGACTTGCGGCTCACCCAGGTGACCGGCGCCGGGTGCGCGCTCGGCGCGCTGACGGCCGCCGCGGTGTTCGCCACCGGGGACGCGTTCCAGGGCGCTGTCGTCGCGCACGCGGCCTACGCGGTTGCCGCCGAGCGGGCCGGGGCGCGCACCCGGGGCACCGGATCGTTCGCCGTCGCGCTCGTCGACGAGCTGTCGCTGCTCGTCTCCGACGAGGCCGGGCACACCAGCCCGGAAGCGCTGCTCGGCCAGGCCGCCCAATGACGGCCGGCCGGCGGCGGATCCACCTCGGGGCGTTCCTCAACGCGGGCGTGCAGGGCACGGCCGGGTGGCGGCACCCGGACGCCTCGCCGGAGTTCCTCACCGCCGCGCACTACACGCGGATCGCCCGGGTCCTGGAGCAGGGCCGGTTCGACTTCGCGTTCGTGCCCGACGCGCTCAGCGTCCCGCGCAGCCTCGGCGACTCGTTCGCCCCGGCGGTGACGTGGGGGTCGGGCACCCCGCGGCTGGACCCGGTGCCGGTCATCACGCTCATGTCCGCGGTGACGACCCACCTCGGTGTGACCGCGACCGTGTCCACCGGCTACCACGAGCCCTACCACGTGGCCCGCGAGTTCGCCACGCTCGACCACCTCACCGGCGGCCGGTCCGGCTGGAACGTGGTGACCAGCTTCCAGGACGCCGAGGCGCAGAACTTCGGCCAGCACAAGCTGCCTCCACGCGCCGCGCGGTATGCCCGCGCGGAGGAGTTCCTGGAGGTCACCACGCGACTCTGGGACAGCTGGGCGGACGACGCGATCGTCGCCGACCGGGAGTCCGGCGTTCTCGGCCGCCCCGAGGCGGTCGAGGCGATCGACCACGACGGCGAGCACTTCCGGGTCCGGGGGCCGCTCAGCGTGCCCCGGCCGCCGCAGGGCTACCCGGTGATCATCCAGGCCGGTGCCAGCGAGTCGGGCCGTGACGTCGCCGCCCGCTGGGCCGACGTCATCTTCTGCAGCCACGAGTCCCTCGAGTCGGCGGTCGCTTTCTACGCCGACGTGAAGGCCCGCGCGGCGGCCCACGGCCGTGACCCCGATCAGCTGCTGATCCTGCCCGCCGCCACCCCGGTGATCGGCCGGGACGCGAAGGACGCGCTCGCCAAGCACGAGGCGTTCGCCGACCTCGTCTCGGTGGAAGCCGGCCTGTCCCGGCTCGCCTACCACGTCAATGTCGACCTGACCGCGTACGACGTCGACGGGCCGCTGCCGACGCTCGAAGAGGTCGGCGTCGAGGGCCACTACCGCGAGGTCGTGGAGTTCGCCGAGCGCGAGGGACTCACCGTCGGGCAGATCGGCCGCTGGTACGGCGCCCGCACCGAGGGCAGCCTGCTCGGTTCCGCGGCCGACATCGCCGACACCATCGAGCGGTGGGTGGACGCGGGTGCCGCCGACGGTTTCGTCATCCAGGCGACCCACGTGCCGGGCTCGTTCGACGAGTTCGTCGCCGAGGTCGTCCCCGAACTGCAGCGCCGCGGCCTGTTCCGCACCGAGTACGAAGGCGCCACGCTGCGCGAGAACCTCGGCCTGAACCGCCCGGAACGCGGCGAGTGGAAGGCCCGGCGGGCGTGAACCTGGTCGACGTCACCTGGCTGCGGGACCACCTCGACGAGGTGGTGGTGCTCGACGCGTCCATCGAGCGCACCGGTGACACGTACGGTCCCGGTCGTGCCGCGTTCGCCGGGACGCACCTGCCCGGCGCCCGCTTCGCGGACCTGTTCGG
The DNA here is from genome assembly GCF_044454705.1 of Actinoplanes sp. NPDC051494. NCBI lineage: Bacteria > Bacillati > Actinomycetota > Actinomycetes > Micromonosporales > Micromonosporaceae > Actinoplanes > Actinoplanes sp. NPDC051494. The sequence goes on along the minus strand of NZ_JBITDZ010000005.1, from coordinate 434,377 downwards.
CGGTTTCTCCGACCCGGACGCGCCGCTGCCGTTCACGCTGCCCCCGGTCGGCACCCTGTGCGAGGCGGCACGGGAAGCGGGCGTCCACGACTGTGCCCACGTGGTCGTGTACGACCGGCTCGGCGGCGCGTGGGCGGCCCGGGTGTGGTGGCTGCTGCGCGTGCACGGCCACCCACGGGTGAGCGTGCTCGACGGCGGCCTGGGCGCGTGGACCGCCCACGGCCTCCCCGTCGAGACCGGCTGCCCGCCGCCGGTCACCGGCCCGGCGCCGCTGACGCTCCACCCGCCGCGGGATGCCACCGCGGACCTCGACGAGGTGTCCCGGGGCGGGGTGCCGATGGTGTGCGGGATCCGCCGGGAGCAGTACGACGCCGGCCACATCCCCGGCAGTGTGAGCGTGCCCTACGCCGGGCTGCTGCGGCCGGACGGCACGCTCGACCTCGACCGGGTACGGTCGTCCGCGGCGGACATCGACCTCGGCGACGCCGTCGTCTACTGTGGCGGCGGGATCAACGCGGCCGGTCTCGTCCTCGCGTTCACCGCGGCCGGGCTGCCGGCACCGCGGCTGTACGACGGGTCGCTCAACGAGTGGCGGAGCGACCCGGCCCGGCCGCTGGAGGGGCACGGATGAACGCGCGGGACACCGTCTACCGGACGTTGCTGGAACGCCTCACGCACGGGCACTACCGCGCCGGCGACCCGCTGATCCCGCAAGCTCTGAGCGAGGAGTTCGAGGTCTCCCGTACCCCGGTCCGCGAAGCGCTCGCCCTGCTCGAACAGGACGGGCTGCTGGTGTCCGGGCGCCGCGGCTTCGAGATCCGCCGCCGTGACGACGAGGAGATCCTGGAGATCTTCGAGACCCGGGCCATCCTGGAATCCTCCGCCGCCTACGCGGCCGCGACCCGGGCCACCCCGATCGACCTGGCCCGCCTGCGGGACCTGCACGACCGCTCCCAGGCGACCAGCGACCCGGCCGAGGTCCGGCGCATCTTCAACCACTTCCACGACGCGCTGCGCAACGCCGCCCACAACCGCACGATCACCACGCTGCTCACCACGATCGAGGCCCAGGTCAAGGTGTCGGCCCCGTGGACCACCCCGGGCGGCCCCCGGGAATTCGGCCCCAGCTACGCCGAACACGCCACCATCCTCGCCGCGATCCGGGCCGGCGACGCGGCCGCGGCCCGGACGGCGACCCTCACCCACAGTGCCCACGACCGCGACACCCGGGTCAGCCAGCTCATCGTCCGCATGGCCGAGGACCTCACCACCCCCGACTCCACCGCCGCCGGCTGGGCTCATCCGTAACGGCGGTCACGCCGTGACGGTCGGGCTGGTCGCGCCGGTCAGGGTGGTGGTGGCGGGTACGACGACGCGGTAGCGGGCGCCGGTGACCAGGCCGGTCACGGTGTGGCTGCGGGTGGCCCGGTAGCTGGTGACCTGGCGCCAGCCGCCGGTGGTCCACCGCTGGACCCGGACGAGCTGGCCCGCGGCCCCGGTCAGGGTGACCTTCAGGGTGCGGGCGGTGCCGCGGGTGGCGGCGACCTGGGTGCGCACCGTGTACGTGGTGACGGGGGAGACCGCCGATGAGGCCGTGGCGGTGGCGGGCACGGTGAGGCGGATCCGCCGGGCGCCGGTCGCGGTGGCGGCGACCGTGACGGTGCCGTCCGCGGTGGTGGTGGCCGCGGTGCAGGTGAAGGCCGAGGTGGCGGTGGCCGTGCAGACCTGGGCGGCCCGGTCCGCGGCCGGGCTGCCGTCGATGGTCACGGCATAGCGGGTGGTGATCCGGGTGCCGTACAGGACGGTGAGCGCGCCGGCCCCCACGGTGATCGCGGTGGTGCTGGGGGCGGTGCTGCCGTCGGCGGTGAGATCCAGCGCCGCGGCGGCGTCCACGCGGCCCCAGCCGTAACCGGTGTCCTTGCCGGTGGCTCCGAGGTCCACCGCGCTGTCCTCGAGGATCGTCTCGATCTGGTCGGGCGTGGCGGCCGGCCGGTACGCCTTGATCAGCGCGGCGACGGCGGCGACGTGCGGGGATGCCATGGAGGTGCCGCTGTCGATGGCGTAGCTGCCGTTGTCGGTCGGGTACGTGCTGAGGGTCTGGTAGCCGGGTGCGGCGATGTCGATGTAGTCGCCGCGGTTGGAGAACGACGCGACCCGGTCGGCCGTGTCGGTGGCGGCCACGGCGATGACGCCCGGGTCGGCGGCGGGGTAGGCGACCGGGCTGCCCTTCTCGCCGTCGTTGCCGGCGGCGGCCACGACGGTGACGCCCTTGTCGCGGGCGTACGCGATCGCGTTGGTCATCGCGGCGATCTCGGTGGTGGCGCCGAGCGACATGTTGATGACGTCGGCGCCGTGGTCGGCGGCATACACGATGCCGTTCGCGACGTCGGCCATGTTGCCGCTGCCCTTGGCGTCCAGGGCGCGGATCGGCAGGATCTTCGTGTCCGGTGCGATCGCCGAGATGCCGACGTCGTTGCCGGTGAGCGCGGCGATGGTGCCGGCCACGTGGGTGCCGTGACCGTTGGGGTCACTACTGGTGCCGGTGGTACCGGTGAGGTAGTCGATGCCGGGCAGGATGGCGCCGGCGAGGTCGGGGTGGGTGGCGTCCACCCCGGTGTCGATCACCGCCACGATCACCCCGGCGCCGGTGGAGTGCTCCCACGCCCGCGTCACGCCGATCGTGGCGAAGTCCCACTGATCCGCGCGGTACGGGTCCGTCCCGGCCGGGACGGCGGCGGCGTGCGCGCGGGTGTCGAGCTCGACCGCGACCGTACGGGGTGCCCGCCGCGCGTCCCGCAGGTAACGCGCCGCGGTCGTCCGGTCGGTCGCGGTCCGGGTGCTGATCACCGGCCGGCCGGTGGCGTCGAGGGTGGTGCTGACCACCCGGGCCGGCTGCCGCCCGGAGACCTCGGCGGGCAGGAGCCCGTCGGAGGCGTACGCGGCGCTGCCGTTCACCGTGGTGACGCCGCCGATGGTGGCGACCGCCAGCAGGGCGAGGGCGGGCCGGGACAGCAACTCTCGCATCGGGCTCTCCTGTCGTCGTGGTCGTCCTCACGTTCGGCAGGCAAGCGGTGAACCGGGCGATCAGACCGGGCGCGAAAGGGTTGCAGTCTCCGGACCCGGCATCAGGCGGCTGAGGGCGGCGGCGACCGGGCGGCTCTGCACGAGACGCATGGCCAGGGCGTTGGCCCGGATGCCCCACACCGTACGGGGTGCGGCCGCGCTGACCCGGCCGGGGAACATCCGCTGGGCGGCGGTGACCCGCGGCCGCATGGTCGCCTCGTAGCGGGTCAGGGCGTCCTCGACGGTGGGGGCGGTGGTGAGCGCGCCGGCCAGGGCTTCCGCGCCCCGCAGCGCCAGCGCCGTGCCGAGGCCGCTCAGCGGGCTGGCGCACCAGGCGCTGTCGCCGAGCAGGACGACCCGGCTGCGGTGGTAGCCCTCCAGGTCTATCTGGTCGTAGGTGTCGAACGCGAAGTCCGGGGCGACCCGGGCGGCGGCGAGGAGTTTGGGGGTGCGCCAGCCCACCCCGGCGAAGGTCGCGTCGAGCAGGGCGAACCGTTCGGCCCGGGGTGGCAGGCCGGTGGCCGGGAAGGTGAAGCCGATCTCCTGTTCGCCGGGCCGGCCCGGGCGGGCCTCGACGACCCGGGAGCCGGGGGCCTGGTGCATGAGGAACCAGCCGTCGAGGGCGGGGGTGCCGGGCTGCTCGGTGAGGGTGAACCAGGCGTGCGCCAGGCCGAGCGGGCGGCGGTACGCGGTCTCGGGGCCGAAGGCCAGCTCGCGCACCCGGGAGTGGGTGCCGTCGGCGCCGACGACCAGGTCGAAGTCCTCGGTCGCGCCGTCGTTGCGGAACGTGGCCCGCACGCCGCCGGGGCGAGGCTCCAGGTGGGTGACCGTGTCGCCGAAGCGGTGCGTGACGCGCGGGCCGGCCGCGTCGTGCAGGATGCGGGACAGGTCGCTGCGCAGCAGTTCGTGCGACGAGACGAGGCCGCGCCCGCCGAACGCCTCGACCGGCATCGCGGCCAGGGGGCGGCCGGTGGCGTCGATCCAGGCGGCGCCGCGTTGCGGGACGAGCCGTTGCCGGCAGGCGCCGAGCAGGCCCATCCGGTCGACGGTGGCACGGGAGTCGCCGCGCAGGTCGACGGTCTGGCCCCCGGTCCGCAGCGCCGGCGCGAGCTCGACGACGGTCACGTCCCAACCCGTGCCGGAACCGCCCGCGCCGGGGAGGCCCGTAGCGGCGCGGCCGAGGAGGACGGCCAGGGCGTCGCCGGCGATGCCGGCGCCGACGATGAGAGTACGTGCCATGGGGCACCTCCGAGAGGGACGACGTCGTTAACGCGAGAGTAGTCGCGTTAGGTGACGATAGGCTAGGCCCTGTGGTGCAGGAGACGGGCAGGGCGCGGCCTGGTGGCCGGACCGCGCGGACGCAGGAGGCCGTGCACGCGGCCGTGCGGGAGCTGCTGGGGGAGAACCCGGGTGGCGTCTTCACGATCGCGGAGGTCGCGGCGCGTTCCGGCGTGCACCAGGCGACGATCTACCGGCGGTGGCGTTCGCCCAGCGGGCTGCTGCTCGACATTGCGGTCGGGGAGATCAACGACCGGTCCCCGGTGCCCGCGACCGGGGATCTGCGGGCGGATCTCAGCGCGTACGCGACCCGGCTGGCGACCGGCATGACCGGCCCCGGTGCGCTCGACTTCCTGCGGGCGCTGATCGCGGCGGCGAACGACTCGGTGGAGGAGCTCGCGCTGCCCCGGGTGGAGCAGTTCCAGGCCATGCTCGACGCGGCCGGGGCGCACGAGCTGTCACCGGTGGACATCGTGGAGCTGATCCTCGCCCCGATGTATCTGCGGGCGATGCTGCCGGTCGCGGCGTGGAACGGGCTCGCGGAGGCGGAACGGCTGGTGGACAACGTCCTCGCCGTCCGCGAGCGCCGGGCGGTCAGTCGCGCAGCAGCGGGAGCAGCTGGTCGCCCTGGCGCCTGATCTCCGGGAGGTACGGCGTGTCGGAGAGGATGAAGTGCGTGATGCCCAGGTCCTGGTAGCGGCGTAGCGAATTCGCCACCTCCTTCGCGGAGCCGACCAGCCAGGTCGTGCCGGCGCCACCGCCGCCGAATTTTCCGGGCGTGGTGTACAGGTTGTCGTCGAGGACCTCCCCGCGGGCGGTCAGGTCGAGCAGGCGCTGCTGGCCCACGGCCGTACGCCGGGCCTGGTCTTGCGGGGTGGTCCCGATCCCTTTCGCCATGCCCGCGACCTTGGCCTCGGCGTCGGCCCAGGCCTGGTCGGAGGTGTCGCGCACGAGCGTGGTGATGCGCAGGCCGAACTCCAGCGGGGCGTGCTCGCGGCCGAGGGCGGCGCCGAGGTCCTTGAGCCGGGCGATGCGTTCCGCGACCCCGTCGAGCGGTTCGCCCCAGAAGAGCTGGACGTCGGCCTCGGTGGCGGAGACCCGCTCGGCGGCCGGGGAGGCGCCGCCGAAGTAGAGCCGGGGCGGGCGCGCGAGGCGCGGGACCACGGTGGAGCCGGTGACCTGGAAGTGGTCGCCGGAGAATGTCACGTTCTCCTCGGTCCAGAGCCGGCGGACGAGCTGGATGAACTCCCTGGTCCGCGCGTAACGGTGGGTCTGGTCGCCCTCGCTGTCGCCGTACGCCGCGAGGTTGTCCTGGCCCGAGACGATGTTGATCAGGAGCCGGCCGCCGCTGAGGTGGTCGAGGGTGGCGGCCGCCGACGCGAAGTTGGCCGGCCGCCAGTAGCCCGGGCGCACCGCGACGAGTGGCTGGAACGTGGTGGTGCGGGCGGCCAGCGCGGCGGCGACGGTGAACGTGTCGGGGCGGCCCCAGCCGGTGCCGAGCAGGGCGCCGCCCCACCCGTGGCGTTCCAGGGCGAGGGCATGGCCGGTGAGGGTGTCCAGCGTGTTGTGGCCGGTGACGACGTCGTCACCGCGGTGGCCGGGTTCGGCCTGGTTGGGGATGTACCACAGGAATTCGTTGGCAGCACTGTCACTCATGTAATCCTCAAATCCTATCGGGCATATAGCTATTGTATAGATACCAGCAGGACCCCGGATACGCCAGAAAAGTGAGTGACCCCCCATGTCAGACGTTCGTTCCACCATCGAGCAGGCCGCTCCCGGCCGCCGCAAATGGCCCTGGGCCGCTGCCGCCGTCGTGCTCGTCCTGCTCGCCGCCGGGATCGGTGTCGCGGTCACCCGCGGCGGCGACAGCGCCGAGGCCGGCGGTGACGGCCGGCCGGTCACGGGCGGCACGCTGCAGTTCGCGCTCATCGACTACCAGCGCAGCCCCGATCCGCAGTGGGGCACCAACTATGCCGAGTCGCTGATCGGCAACAACATCACCGACAAGCTGACCTGGCAGGACCCGGACACCGGCGCGATCACCCCGTGGCTGGCCGAGTCCTGGCAGTACAACACGGACCTGACCGAGTTCACGTTCCACCTGCGCAAGGACGTGACGTTCAGCGACGGCACGCCGTTCGACGCGGCCGCGGTCAAGGCCAACTTCGACCAGTACGTACACGGTGACGAGAAGCTGGGCATCAACCCGAACGGCGCCACCCTGCTGCCCGGCTACGTCGCGACGGCCACCCCTGACCCGTACACCGCGGTGGTCCGTTTCTCGAAGCCCCTCGCCAGTTTCCTGCAGGCCTCGTCGTTCACCGCCAACGCGCAGCCGGGTTTCCTGGCCCCGGCGACGCTGAAGCTGAGCGCGCAGGAGCGCGCCGACCCCAAGAAGATCATCGGGACCGGACCGTTCGTGTACGAATCCTGGGAGCAGCAGGTCAAGACCGTGATCGTGAAACGGGCCGACTACCACTGGGCGCCCGCCGCGATCAAGCACGAGGGTGCGGCCTACCTGGACAAGGTCGTGTTCAACACCATCCCGGAAGCGAGCGTCCGCACCGGTTCGCTGGTGTCCGGCACGATCGACGCGACGCTCGACGTCGGCACCACCGACGAGAAGCCGCTCGCCGACCAGGGTTTCTCGATCATCAGCCGGGGCGTCTCCGGCACCGCGATCTACTTCAACTTCAACTCGCAGCTGTTCCCCACCGACGACATCGCCGTCCGCAGGGCGATCCAGCTCGGCTGGGACCGTGACGCGATCGCCAAGACCGTCCTCACCGACTCCTACTCGGTGGCGACCTCGGTGCTCGCGCCGTCGGTCATCGGCTACGCGGACCACAGCGGCACGACCCTGAGGTACGACCCCACCCGGGCAAGCGCTCTGCTCGACGCCGCCGGCTGGCAGCCGGGCCCGGACGGCGTACGGGTGAAGGACGGCCGCAAGCTGGTCGTGAAGCTGCTGGGCATCAGCAACCTGGTGGCGAACAAGCCCGCGTACGAGTCGGTGCAGCAGGACCTCAAGAAGATCGGCATCGACCTGCAGCTGTCCGTGCTGCCGATCCCGGACTACGCCGCCCAGGTGGCCAAGGCCAGGACCGACTGGAACGTCACCGCCGCCAACCGGTCCCGCAACGACGCGTCCGCGCTGAACCTGACCTACAGTCCCGCGCTCGGCAACGGCTCCTACCTGACCGCCGACTCCACCGGCGTCGACCTGAACGAGGTCACCACCACGCTCGGCAAGCTGGAGACCACACTGGACCCGGCCACCCGCAAGGGTTACGCCAAGGCCGCCCAGGACCTGCTGCTCGACAAGTACGCGCTGGTCAGCCCGATCTACAACCCGTCACAGGTGATCGCCCACGCGCCGGACGTGCACGGCATCATCTTCGACGCCCAGTCCCGCAACCACTTCGTGGACGCGTGGAAGAGCGACGGGAAGTGACGACATGGCCCGCTACATCGCGCTGAAGGCCGGCCGCGCCGCGTTCGTGGTCTGGGCCGCGTTCACCGTCACCTTCGTGCTGCTGTTCGTGCTGCCCGCCGACCCGGTGGACCTGCTGTTCGACCCGGCCGAGCTGAACACCGTGACCCCGGAGGTACGCGAGCGGGTCGCCGCCAACTACGGCTTCGACGAACCGGTGCTCATGCAGTACCTGCACCGGCTCGGGCATGCGCTGACCGGCGATTTTGGCTCCTCGGTGCAGTCCGGCAAGACGGTCACCACCGCGATCCTCGACGTGCTGCCGGCGACCCTGGTGCTGTCGGCCGGCGCGCTGGTGCTGGCGGTGCTCGCGTCGCTCGCGATCGCGCTGGTCGCCACGTCGACCCGGCACGAGTGGGTGCGCAACCTGGTGGAGGCGCTGCCGTCCGGCGCGGTGTCGGTGCCGGTGTTCCTGTCCGGCATCCTGATGCTGCAGGTGTTCTCGTTCCAGCTGGGCTGGTTCCCGGCGTTCGGCGACGACGGGGCGGCCGGCATCGTGCTGCCGCTGATCACCCTCGCGATCCCGGTGACCGGGCCGATCGCGCAGCTGCTCGTGCGCAGCTTCGCGACCGAGTTCCACTCCGGGTACGTCACGACGAGCTGGGCGAAGGGCGCGACCCGGGGCGGCATCATCCTGCGCGACGTGTTCCGCAACGCCGGCCTGCCGGCGCTGACCATCGCGGGCATCACGTTCGGCAACCTGATCGCCGGGTCGGTGATCACCGAGACGGTGTTCGCCCGCAAGGGGGTCGGCCGGCTGGCGCAGAGTGCCATCAACACCCTCGACGTGCCGCTGGTGCAGGGGATCGTCGTGTTCGTCGCGGTCAGCTTCGCGCTCATCAACCTGAGCGTGGACCTGGTGTACCCGCTGCTCGACCCGCGGCTGCGGGCCACGATCGCGGCCCAGGGCGCGGCCGGATGACCGCCACGGTCCGGCCGACCCTGATCGTGTCCTGGTTCGTCGTGCTGGTCGTGATCGGCTGGGCGGTGCTGCCGCAGCTGTTCACGTCCTACGACCCGTACGCCGGGGACACCACCGCGAGCTTCTCGCCGCCGAGCGCCGAGCACTGGTTCGGCACCGACCGGCTGGGCCGCGACCTGTTCGCCCGCAGCGTGTACGGCGCGCACACCACCCTCACCGCGACGCTGCTGGCCGTGGTCGTCGCGTTCGCCATCGGTACGGCCGTCGGCCTGGTCGCCGGCTTCACCGGGGGCGCCACCGACACCGTGATCATGCGGTTCGTCGACGTGTTCCTGGCGATCCCCAGCCTGCTGCTGGCGATGGTGGTGGTCTCGGTGCTGGGCTACTCCACGAACAACATCGCGCTGGCCGTCGGCATCTCGTCCATCGCGTCGTTCGCCCGGGTGATGCGCTCGCAGGTGCTCAAGGTCGTCACCCAGGACTACGTCCGGGCCGCGTACGGCCTCGGTGCCGGCCGGCTCGGCGTGATGCTGCGCCACGTCGTACCGAACTCCCTGAGCCCGGTCGTCGCCCTCGCCGCGCTGGAGGTGGGCACGGCGGTCCTGGCCGTCGCTTCGCTGGGCTTCCTCGGATACGGCGCACCACCCCCGGAGCCCGAATGGGGACTGCTCGTGGCCGAGGGACGCGACTACGTGGCCGTACACCCCTGGGCCTCCATTCTGCCCGGGCTCGCCCTGGCGACCGTGGTCGTCGCCACCCACCGGATCAGCACCTCGTTCCGCAAGGAGCACAGCCGATGACCGAGCCTTTGCTGCGGATCACGAACCTGCACATCGACTACAGGACCGGACGGCGGCACGGCACTCCCGCGGTGCGCGGCGCCGGCCTGCACGTGGCGGAGGGCGAGTTCGTCTCGCTGGTGGGGGAGTCCGGCTCGGGCAAGACCACGCTCGTCCAGGGCGCGCTCGGGCTGCTGCCGCCCGCGGCCCGCCGCACCGGGGGCTCGATCGCCTATTCCGGTGTCGACGTGACCGGCTGGAACGACAAACGGATGGCCCGGGTACGCGGCAACTACGTCGGTTTCATCCCCCAGGACCCGAACACGTCGCTGAACCCGGTGCGCCGCGTCGGCCACCAGGTGATCGAGGCGGTCCGCTTCAACGAGCCGGCCCGGCGCACCGCCGCCGAGCACCGGGAGGCGGCCCTGGACAGCCTGCGCACCGCCGGGCTGCCGGACGCCGAACGGGTGTTCCACCAGTACCCGCACGAGCTCAGCGGCGGCATGAAACAGCGGGCGCTGATCGCGATCGCGCTGGCCGGGCGGCCGAGGATCATCGTGGCGGACGAGCCCACCAGCGCCCTCGACGTCACCGTGCAGAAGGTCATCCTGGACCACCTGGTGTCGCTGCGCGAACGGCTCGGCATCGGGATCCTGCTGGTCACCCACGACCTCGGTGTCGCCGTCGAGCGCTCCGACCGGATCCTGGTCATGCGCGCCGGTGAGATCGTCGAGCAGGGCCCGGTCGAGCACATCGTGCGGCACGCGAGCGACGACTACACCCGCCGGCTGCTCGCCGCGTCGCCCGCCCGCCTCGAACCCCTCATCTCCCGGGAGCCCTCCGGGACCGTCGTGCTCCGGGCCCGCGCACTGACCAAGACCTACCGGAGGGTACGGGCCCTGGTCGCCGCCGATCTGGTCGTGCGCGAGGGGAGCACCCACGCCATCGTGGGGGAGTCCGGCGCCGGCAAGTCGACGCTCGCCGGGATCCTGGCCGGGTTCACCACCGCCGACGGCGGCACCGTCCATCTCGGCGACACCGAGCTGACCGGGCCCCGCCGCCGGGAGAGCCGCCGCCGGGAGAGCCGCCGCGACCTGCAGTTCGTGTTCCAGAACCCCTACACGTCGCTCGACCCGCGGTTCACCGTGCGCCGGATCATCGAGGAGCCGCTGCGGGCGTTCGGTGTGCTGACCCCCGGCCGGGTGAGCGAGCTGCTGGCCGCGGTGGCCCTGGACGACAGCTACCTGAGCCGGTTGCCGGGCCAGCTCTCCGGTGGTCAGCGCCAGCGCGTGGCGATCGCCCGGGCGATCGCGCTCAACCCCCGGATCCTGGTGCTCGACGAGGCGGTCAGCGCGCTCGACGTGTCGGTGCAGGCCCAGATCCTGCGACTGCTCGTCGATCTGCAGGAGCGGTTCGGGCTCAGCTACGTCTTCGTGACCCACGACCTGGGCGTGGTGCGGCTGATCGCCGACGACGTCACGGTCATGAAGGACGGTGCCGTCGTCGAGTCCGGACCGGTGGCGGCGGTGTTCCGCGATCCCCGGCACGACTACACCCGGCGGTTGCTCGAGGCGATCCCCGGCCGGGAAGTGAGGAGTACGCCATGACACGGCAGCTGCACATCAACGTCAACATCCTGAACGCCGGGGTGTTCGGGGGCTCCTGGCGCTTCCCGGGCACCGACGGCACGGCCAGTTACACCGTCGAGCACTACACGGCGATCGCCCGCAGGGCCGAGCGGGCCAAGCTCGACGCGGTGTTCCTGGCCGACGGGCCGTCACTGGACCCGGGCGTCAAGCACCGCACCGCCAACAATCTGGAACCCACCGCGGTCCTGGCCACGATCGCCGCGCAGACCTCGCACGTGGGCCTGATCGGCACCCTGTCGTCGTCCTACAACGACCCGGCCGAGATCGCCCGGCGCCTCGGCGACCTCGACGTGGTCAGCGGCGGCCGTGTCGGCTGGAACGTGGTCACCACCGCCGGCCCGGTCGCGGCCCGCAACTTCGGCCGCACCGGCGAGATCGACCACGCCCGCCGCTACGAACGCGCCGCGGACGTCACCGCGCGGGTCGTCGACGCCTGGTCGGGACGCACCCGGTTCGTGTCCCCGCAGGGCCGGCCGGTCGTGGTCCAGGCCGGCGGCTCCCGCGACGGCCGCTGGCTGGCGTCGCGGGTGGGCGAGGTGATCTTCTCGGCCGACCAGGACCTCGACCACGCCCGGGCGTTCCGCGCCGAGATCCGCGCCGGTGCCGCCGAGTACGGCCGCGACCCGTCCGAGATCGTCGTGCTGCCCGGCCTGTCCACGGTGGTGGGCAGCACCGAGGCCGAGGCCAGGGCCCGCCGCGAGCTGCTCGACGACCTGCTGCCCGATGCGTACGCCCGGGCCCGGCTCGCCGGCCAGCTCGGCATCACGCTCGACGGGTTGTCCGACGACGAGCCGATCCCCGCCGGGCTGCTCACCGACCCCGACGAGGCCGGTGGCTCCCAGACGTTCTACCGGGTCGTCAAGGCGATCATCGACCGGGAGAACCCGACGCTCGGGCAGCTGCTCAAGAAGCTGTCCGGCGGCGGCGGGCACCGGATCGTGGCCGGCACGCCCGAGCAGATCGCCGACGACATCGAGACGTGGTTCCGGGCCGGCGCCGCCGACGGTTTCAACGTCATGCCGGACGTGCTGCCGTCGGGCTTCGACGACTTCGCCGACCACGTCATCCCCGAGCTGCAACGACGCGGCCTGTTCCGCACCGAGTACGAGGGCACGACCCTGCGCGAGCACCTGGGTCTCCCGCTGAGAGGCAGGACCGCATGAGCACCATCGTCCAACTCGCCCTGACCACCGGGCAGCCGCTGTCCGCCACCGACGCGCTCGTCGCACTGGCCGAGCGGGCCGGGGTCACCGCGATCCGGCTCACCGACACCGGCGCGCTCGACCCGACCGTCACCGCCGGATACCTCGCCGGGCGGCACCGCGGCATCGGGTTCGTCGCCGAGGTGCCGACCACCCACCACGCGCCCTACAACACCGCCCGCCGGATCCTGTCGCTCGACCGGGCGTCCGGCGGCCGGACCGGCATCGTCCTGCGCGCCGGCACCGGCGACGAGGTCAGCGACGTCACTGCCCCGGATCCGTCCGCCACCGGCAGCACCGCCCGCTGGAGCGAGTACGCCCGGGTGCTGACCCGGCTGTGGGGGTCGTTCCCCCGGGAGGCACTGCTCGGCGACCAGGACGCCGGTCTCGTCGTCGACGACACGCTGATCCGGCCGATCGACCACGACGGCGCGTTCTACCGGGTGGCCGGCCCGCTCGACGGCCCGTCGTCGCCGCAGGGCCGCCCGGTCGTCGTCGCCGACCTGAGCGACCTCTGGCCGGGCGACCCCGGCCTGGTCACCGCGGCGGGCTACCTCGACGTCGTGGTGACCGGCCGGGACGTCGACGCCGGTCCCGCGCTGACCGCGGCGCTGCACCGGGTGGGCCGGTCGCGGGCCGAGGTGGCACTGCTGGGCCGGGCCGAGGTCGGGCCGGCCGAGCTCGCCGACGCCGCGACGTTCGCCCTCGGACTGCTCGCCTGGGCGGCCGGGCAGCGGCTCGACGGCTTCGAGCTGGTGCCGCGCGGTGACCCGGAGGCGGTGGTCCGCGAGCTGGTGCCCCGGCTCGCCGAGCCCGGCGGCCCGCCCCGGGGCACGCTGCGGGACGCGTTCGGGCTCCCCGGGACCGCGGCGGTGGTGGCGTGACCGCCGAGGTGATCGCCCCCGGGACCACTCGCACGGTCGAGGGGATCCGGGCGGCGATCGCCCCGGTCCTGCGGCGGCTGGGCGCCGCGGCCGGCGAGCGGGAACGGACCCGGACCTACGCGTTCGAGGACGTACGGGCGCTCGCGGAGCACCGGATCACGCTGGTGGGCATCGCCGGGCGCGACGGCGGGGCCGGCGGATCCGTACGCGACGTGCTGGACCTGGTCGTCGCCATCGCCCGGGCCGACTCCAACGTGGCCCAGGCGTTGCGCAGCAGCTTCCTGACCGCCAACCAGGTCGCGTCGCGGCCCGGCCTGCCGCACCGGGAACGGACCCTGCGGCGGCTGCTCGCCGGGGACCTGTTCGCCGGCACCGGCAACGAACGCTCCGGCGGGGCCAGCGGATCCGTGCACACCACGATCCGGCCCGACGGCGACGGGTACGTCATCGACGGCGAGAAGTATTACTCCACCGGCGGCCTGTACGCGTCGTGGTTCTCGGGCACCGCCACCACCGCCGACGGCACGGTCGTCGGCTTCACCGTGCCGGTCGACCGGGACGGCGTGCACCGCCTCGACGACTTCGACGCGGTCGGGCAGCGGCTGACCGCCAGCGGCACCACCCGGCTGGTCGGCGTGCGGGTGAGCGCCGACGAGCTCACCGCGCGCGACAACGCCCGGCTCGACAACCCGTGGCTGGGCACGTTCGCGCAGCTGTACCTGGCGGCGATCCAGGCCGGGATCGCCGCGGCGGCCCTCGACGACGCGGTCCGCTTCGCCCGGGAGAAGGCCCGGCCGATCAAGCACAGTACGGCGGCCACGAGCGTGCAGGACCCGTACGTGCGCGAGACCGTGGGCCGGATCGCCGCGCACGCCCAGGCGGCCCGCTCTGTGGTGCTGCTGGCGGGGGAGGAGCTGCAGGCCGTACGCGAAGCATCCGGGACCGCCGCCCGCGCAGCCGGCGCCCGAGCGGCGGTGACCGCCGCCCAGAGCGGGGTGACCGCGATCGCCTCCGCGCTGACCGCCGCGGAACTGCTCTTCGACGTCGGCGGCGGCTCCGCGACCGGCCGGGACATCGGCTTCGACCGGCACTGGCGCAACGCGCGCACGGTCGCCAACCACAACCCCCGGCAGTGGAAGGCCGCGGTGGCGGGTGCCTATCACCTGACCGCCGAGGAACCGCCCACCACCGGACTCTTCTGAGAGGCAGTCATGTCGGAGAACAGATTTCTGGGTCGCACCGGCGTCCTGATCGGTCCGCTCACGCTCGGGACCATGAATTTCGGGCGGTGGCAGGACGAGGACGAGAGCATCCGGATCATCCACGCCGCCCTCGACGCCGGCGTCACGGCCGTGGACACCGCCGACGTGTACGCGCACGGTGTGTCGGAACAGATCGTCGGCAAGGCGCTCGCGGGCCGCCGCGACGACGTCTTCCTGGCCACCAAGTTCCACGGGCAGGCCGGCGACGACCCGCGGCACGCCGGCAACTCGCGGCGCTGGATCGTGCGCGCGGTGGAGGACAGCCTGCGCCGGCTCGGCACCGACCACCTGGACCTGTACCAGGCGCACCGGCCGGACCCGCACACCGACCTGCTGGAGACACTGCGCACGCTCGACGATCTGATCCGGCAGGGCAAGATCCGCTATTACGGTACGTCGGTCTTCCCCGCCCACCAGCTCGACAAGGCCCAGTGGCTGGCCGAGAAGCACGGCCTGACCGCCCCGCACACCGAGCAGGTGCCCTACTCGCTGCTCGTGCGCAGCGCCGAACGCGAGGTCTTCCCGGTGGTCCGCGAGTACGGCGTCGGCGTGCTCGGTTACGGCCCGCTCGCCGCCGGGTGGCTCTCCGGCGGCTACCGGATCGGCGGCGCACAGCCCGAGTCGGCGCGCGCCGAGCTGATCCCCGGCCGCTTCGACGTCACACTGGACCGCAACCAGCGCAAACTCGCCGCCGCGGACGCCCTGGCCACGCTCGCCGCCGACCACGGACTCACGCTGGTGGAACTCGCGGTGGCGTTCGCGCTGAACCACCCGGCGATCAGCAGTGTGATCATCGGCCCGCGCACGGCTGAACATCTGGACGCGTACCTGAAGGCCTCGCCGGTGTCCCTCGGCGCTGACGTCCTGGACCGGATCGACGAGATCGTCGACCCCGGCACCCACTTCCTCGAACGCGACACCGGCCGGGACACCCCGTCCCTGCAGCCCACCGCCCTGCGATCGAAAGGACTCCCCCGATGAGCTCCCTGCCCTACCGCCGTGCCGGACGTTCCGGCCTCGACCTGTCGGCGTTCTCGTTCGGGCTGTGGCAGAAGTTCGGCACCGACTACCCCTACGACACCCAGCGCGAGATCGTGCTGCACGCGTTCGAGCTGGGCATCACCCACTTCGACAACGCCGACCGGTACGGCCCACCGCATCGCGCCGCACAACAGTTCTTCGGTCAGGTCCTCAGGAACGACCTCGCCGCACACCGTGACGAGCTGATCCTGTCGACCAAGGCCGGGAACCCGATCGGCGCCAGCCCCTACCTGAGGGGCGGCTCCCGCAAGTCGCTGCTCGGCTCGCTCGACCACAGCCTGCGCGACCTGGGCACCGACTACGTCGACATCTTCTACAGCCACAGCCCGGACCCGGGCACCCCGCTCGACGAGACCGTCGGCGCGCTGGTCAGCGCCGTGCAACAGGGCAAGGCGCTGTACATCGGCATCTCCAACTACCCGACCGACCGGGCCCGGGAGACCGCCCGGCTGCTGCGCCGGGCCGGGGTGCCGCTGCTGGTCCATCAGCCCCGGTACTCCATCCTGGACCGCCGGCCGGAGACGACCGGGCTGCTGGAGCTCGCCGGGGACGAGGGCTTCGGCGTGGTCGTCTACTCGCCGCTCGCCCAGGGGCTGCTCACCGACAAGTACCTCGACGGGATCCCGGCCGGTGCCCGGGCGCAGAACAGCGCGTTCCTGAAGCCGGACGCGATCGACGACGCGTACAGGAAGCGGGTCACCACGCTGAACAAGCTCGCCGCCCAGCGCGGCCAGTCCCTAGCCCAGCTGGCCCTGCAGTGGGTGCTGCGCCGCCCGGAGGTGACGTCGGCGATCATCGGGGCCAGCTCGGCCGCGCAACTGGACCACAACGTCAGGGCGCTCGACTTCCCGGCGCTCACCGGCGACGAGCTCGCGATCATCGACGCGTCCGATGAGTGACCCGCTACGGCTCGGCTTCCTGCTGCACCTCGACAGCGACCTGCCGCCCGCCCACGCGTACCGCGAAGCCGTCGACCTGTTCGTGATCGCCGAGAACCTGGGCTACGACTCCGGCTGGGTCATCCAGCGGCACTTCCGGCAGGGCAAGGAACACGTCTCGGCGCCGCTGGTCCTGCTCGCCGCGATCGCCCAGCACACCACCCGGATCCGGCTCGGCACCGGCGTGCTCGTGCTGCCGCTCGAGGACCCGCTCAAGGTCGCCGAGGACGCGGCCACCCTCGACGCGCTCAGCGGGGGCCGCCTGGAGCTCGGCGTCGGGTCGGGCCCGTTCCCCGGCGCCTGGGAGGCGTTCGGCAGGGACATCACCGACCGGCACCGGCTGTACGACGCGTCGGTGTCCCGGCTGCACGACGTCCTCGACGGCAAGGCCCTCAACAGTCTCGGGGAGGTGCTGCATCCGCCCGCCCCCGGCGTACGGGAAAGGCTCTGGCAGGCGACCACCGGTGACCCGCGGCTGGCCCACAAGGCGGCCGCGGCCGCGGGTCTCGCCGGTGACGGCCTGCAACTGTCCCGGGCGACCGGCTGGCGCGGCACCACCGTGCGCGAGGCCCAGCGGCAGCAGGCCGGGTGGATCGCCGCCTACCGCGACGCCTGGACCTCGCCCGCCGCGCCACGGGTCCAGCTCTCCCGGGCGGTGTACCCGCACCCCAGCCGGGCGGAGGCGGTCCGGCTCGTCACCCCGGGCGTCGAACGCTGGCAGAGCTGGCAGTCGGCCCGCCGCGACGTCGCCGACCTCGGCGTCGAGGAATACCTGACCGCCGACCATGCCCTGCTCGGCCCGTCCGAGGCCATCGCGGCCGAGCTGGCCGCCGACCCCGCGCTGCGGCAGACCACCGATCTGCTGCTCAGCTTCGTCCCCGGCGTCCCCGACTTCGCCGAGCACCGGCGGCTGCTCACCGCCGGCGCCCACGAGATCGCGCCGCTGCTCGGCTGGAGACCCGCCGCATGACCGGCCTGCACCTCAACCTGTCCCTGATGACACCCGGCCACTTCCGGTACGCCTGGCGGCTGCCGCACGTGGACCCGCTGGCCTACCTGGACATCGACCATTTCCAGGCGCTGGCCCGGATCGCCGAGGACGCGAAGATCGACGCGGTGTTCCTCGGCGACGGACCCGCACTGCGCGGCGAGATCGAACAGGCGCCGGGCACCGGGCTCGACCCGCTGGTCCTGCTCGGCGCGGTGGCGGCGGCCACCACGCACCTGGGCGTGATCATCACCAGCTCGACGACCTACAACTCGCCCTACAACCTGGCCCGCCGCTTCCAGTCCCTCGACCACGTCACCAAGGGCAGAGCCGCGGTCAACATCGTCACCACGGGTACGCCGGCCGCGGCCGCGAACTTCGGTCTGCCCGCGCATCCCGACAAGGACACCCGGTACCGCCGCGCCCACGAGTTCCTCGACGTGGTGACCCGGCTCTGGGACGGCTGGCAGCCGGGCGCGATCGTCGCGGACCGGGAGACCGGCCGCTACGCCGACCCGGCGCTGATCCACCGCCTCGACCACGAGGGCGAGTTCTTCTCGGTGGCCGGGCCGCTCCCGGTTCGTCCCGGGCCCCAGGGCCGGCCCGTCGTCGTGCAGGCGGGTGGCTCCGAGGGCGGTCTCGCGCTGGCCGGCCGGTTCGCCGACGTCGTGTTCACCGTCGCGCAGACCCGGGACAAGGCGGTCGCGTTCCGCGACGACATCCGCGCCCGGGCGGCCGCCGCCGGCCGGTCACCGGACGACGTCAAGATCTCCCTCGGCGTGGTGGTGCTCGTCGCGGCCACCCCGGCGGAAGCCCGCCGCCGGGAACAGGAGTTGTACGCCACGCTGCCGATCGAACGGCTGACCCGGGAGCTCGTGCACGGACTCGGCCTGCCCGCCACCTTCGGCCCGGACGATCCGATCAGCGTCACCGACCTGCCCGCCGCGGTGCCGGACGGCGCGTTCCCGGCCGGTTTCAGCGCCTCCACCCGGGCCCTGATCGCGCAGGGCCCGCGCACACCCCGCGAGCTGATCCGGCGCGGCGCCGGTGGCTCCGGTCACCGCCTGCTCGTCGGCTCGGCCCGCGAGGTCGCCGACGATCTACGCTCGTGGTTCGAGGCCGGTACCGCGGACGGCTTCACGATCATGCCGGCCGACACCGCCGTCGACCTGCGGAACTTCGCTGAACTGGTGGTGCCGATCTTGCAGGAGTACGGCTTGTTCCAGAAGGACTACGACGATCCCACGCTGCGTGGCCGCCTCGGTCTGCCGGCGGTGACCCGCTGATGCCCGCCGCCGCCCGCTACGGAGACCCGTCGCTGCAACTGGAGGGCCTCAACGACGTCCTGCGGTCGCAGCTGGGCCGCCGCTCGGTCCGCGCGTTCACCGACCGCCCGGTCACCGACGCCGAACTGACCGCGCTGATCGCGGCCGCCCAGTCCGCGCCCACCTCGTCCAACCTGCAACCGTGGAGCGTGATCGCGGTCCGCGATCCGGCCCGCAAGGCCCGCCTCGCGGTGCTGGCCGGCGACCAGGACTTCGTCGCCCGGGCCCCGCTGTTCCTGATCTGGGTCGCCGACCTCGGCCGGGCCCGCCGCCTGGCCGCCCGCGCCGGTACCCGGGTCGACGCCACGGACTACCTGGAGACCACGGTCATCGGCTTCGTCGACACCGCCCTGGCCGCCCAGAACGCGGTGGTGGCGGCGACCTCGCTGGGCCTCGGCTCGGTGTTCGTCGGAGCGGTCCGCAACCACCCCGAACAGATCGCCGCCGAGCTGGGCCTGCCCCCGCACACGGTGGCAGCATTCGGCCTGGCGGTCGGCACCCCGGACCCCACCGAACAGGCGGACGTCAAACCCCGCCTCCCACAGGCGGCGGTCCTGCACCACGAGCAGTACGACGCGCCGGCCGCGGACGCCCACATCGCCACGTACGACGAGCGCCTGACCGCCTACAACACCCGCTTCGGCCTGCCCGGCAACTGGTCCGACCGCGTCCTGGCCCGCCTGCACGGCCCCGCCTCCATGGCCGGCCGCCACCACCTGCGGGCCATCCTCGAACGCCTCGGCCTACCCTCCCGCTGACCCACCCACCCTTCCCGGGCTGGGCCGATCTTCTGCGCTGGGCCGGCCTTCTGCTGGCTGGGTCCTCCGCGGGCGCGGCCAGAAATCGACGATCGCGGCCGGGGAGACCGGCCCGGTCCGCCATTCGAGGCCGAGCCGGCGCCAGGTCGCGGCCCGGGCCGTCACGGCCGCCGCCAGCTCCACGACAGGGGTCACGCCGGGGACTATGGCACGGTCGGCCGGTCGGGGAGGGTGCGGCCCAGGCGGCTGAGGGGGGACACGATCATGATCAGCGGGGACAGCAGCATGGTCGCGGCGGTGATCAGCAGGGCGGTGCGCAGGCCCACGTGACCGGCGAGGACACCGCCGAACAGGGCGCCGATCGGGGTCGTGCCCATGCCGGCGAACGTGATCGTCGCGGCGACCCGGCCCTGCATGGCGTCCGGGGTGACCGCCTGCCGGACGGCCATGACCGTGACGTTGACCAGCTGGCCGAACGCGCCGAACACGACGTTGACCCCGATCAGGGCCACGACGGTGACCGCGGAGTTCCCGTGCAGCGCGGGCACGCAGAGCAGCACTCCGTCGCCGATCAGCGCCGCCGTCACGAGCACCGGGCCGTGCCCGAGGCGCCTCGGCAGCTGCCCGGCGAGCAGTGCGCCCACCAGCGCTCCCGGGCCGGTCGCGGCGAGGGCCAGGCCGACGACGGCACCGGAGAGGTGGAGTTCGCGGGGCAGGAACAGCAGGTAGGAGGTCATCAGCGCGGCGAACGACAACTGGAACGCCGCCGAGGCGAGACAGACCGCGCGCAACAGCGGGTCACCGGCGACGAAACGCAGGCCCTCCCGCATCCGCCGGGCGCCCTTGACCCGCCGCGGCAGCACCTCGCGGTGCCGGATGCGGGCGATGGCCAGGAACGAACCCACGAACAGCACCGCATTGGCGGCGATTGCCAGGGGCGCCACCAGCAGCGACATCATCGTCCCGGCCAGCGCGGGGCCGCCCATCTGAGCGGCGGACCGGCTCGCCTCGATCGCGCTGTTGCCCTGCAACAGCTGGTCGCGGCGCACCATGCGGACCAGCGAGGTCTGGTAGGCCACGTCGAAGAACACCGACATCGCGCCGACGGCGACGGCCACCGCCAGCAGCGCCGGCAGACCGAGCCCACCGATGGCCGCGACCACCGCGACCAGGCCCAGGGCCGTCGCCCGTCCGGCATCCGACAACACCATGACCGTACGGGTACGCCACCTGTCCACCCACACACCGGCGAGCAGCGCGAGCAGCAGCTGCGGGGCCTGTCCCACCGCGCGCAGGACGCCCAGCTCGTCGGCGCCGACGTGCAGGGTCAGGACGGCGGTCAGCGAGAGGACCACCAGACTCGTGTGTTCGCCCAGCTGGGAAGCGGTCTGACCGGACCAGAGGCGACGGAAGTCGGATTCGCGCCACAGGCTGGGCGCGGAGGAGGAAGCGGAGGGCACAGTGATCCCCTTGGGTTGCTGTGCCACACCTTCCGGGGCAGCACGCGATGACGGTCTACGGTGTCAGCGCGTGCTCGAGATACCGGGCATGTCCTCAACTCCTCCGGGGCCGACCCGACTCTACGCCGGCGGCAGGTCGTGGGCGCGGGCGTCGATCCGCTTGGCCTCGCCGGTGACCTGGTCACCGAGGGAGTGCAGGCGGCGGGCGGTCGCCTCGTCGGGGGACCGCTCGGCGCACTCGTGCAGGATCGCCTCGCTGCGTTCGATCTCCACGGCGGTGTCGTGCATCGTCTCGGCGGTGGCGCGCCGGCTCTTCCCGTAGATGGTCATCGCCGCGCACTACCAGCGCCGTGGCCCCCGTACACCCTGTTGATCGTGGGTCCGGGGTTTCGTCCGGTTCTGGTGGGGCATCGCGGTGTGCGTATCCGGAACCGATGACGAAGGAGTTTGCGATGAGGGTTGTGACATTGGCGGCGGGCCTCGCGGTCGGTTACGTGCTCGGCACCCGGGCCGGCCGGGAGAAGTACGAGCAGATCCGGGAGAGCGTCCGCAAGGCGGGCAACCAGCCGAGCGTGGTCCAGGCCCAGGCCAAGGCGAAGAGCCTGGTCAGCACCGGCACCGACAAGGCCACCGCGAAGCTGGCGTCGGTGCGGGCCGCGCGGGAGGACACCACGCCCCGGTCCACGCGGGAGGACACCACGCCGGCCGACACCAGCCTGGCCGACTCCACGGTGAACAACACCGCGCTGGACGACACCGCCGTGGACAGCACCACCCTGGGCAGCACCACCCTGGGCAGCACCGAGCCGGTGCGGACCGACCCCGTGGTGCCGCGGCCCGCGCGCCGCAAGCCGGTCCCCGTCTCCCCGGACGCGGTCACCGAGCCGCTGCTCTGAGTCATCGCCCCGCGTCATGATCCGGGGTTCGCCGGCCGGTGAACCCCGGATGCGTGTCAGATGCCCGGTTCGCCGAGGTCCTGCCAGCCGCCCTCGCCGACCTCGACGTCGAACGTCACCCGGTGCCGCGCCGGTCAAGCCCGCCCCGCGCGATCTCGGGCCCGCGCGATAATGGTGGTCATGAGCGGCCGCCGATCCCCGAGCGTGCTGCACGTCGACCTCGACGCGATGTTCGCGGCCGTCGAGCAGCGTGACAAGGTCTCGCTGCGGGGCCGCCCGGTGGTGGTCGGCGGGGTCGCCGGCCGGGGCGTGGTCTCGACCGCGTCGTACGAGGCCCGGGCCTACGGCGTGCACTCCGCGATGCCGATGGCGCAGGCCCGCCGCCGCAGCCCGGCCGGTACCGCGTACCTGGCACCCCGGTTCGCCGCGTACCGGCGGACCAGCGAGGTGGTGATGGCGCTGCTGGCCGAGGTGACCCCGGTGGTCGAGCAGGTGTCGATCGACGAGGCGTACCTCGATCTCGCCGCCGGCGGTCACGACCTGTCGGTGGCCGGGGTGACCGCGGTCGGGCGGCGGCTCAAGCGGGACATCGCCCGGGCCACCGGCGGGGTCACCGGCTCGGTCGGGGTCGCGACGTCGAAGCTGATGGCGAAGATCGGCTCCGAGCTGCGCAAACCGGACGGGCTCACGGTCATCGCGCCCGGCGACGAACTCAGCGTGCTGCACCCGCTGCCGGTCAACCGGCTCGGCGGGGTCGGCCCGGCCACCGAGCAACGGCTGCACCGCTCCGGCGTGCGTACCGTCGGCGATCTGGCGACGGTGGCCCTGGACGATCTGGTCGACTGGTTCGGTCAGGCGCACGGGGCCGGCCTGCACCGGCTGGCCCGGGCCGACGACACCCGGCCGGTCGTCAGCGAGCGCGAGGCCAAGTCGGTGTCGGCGGAGGAGACCTACGACGTCGACCTGAACGACACCGCCCGGATCGGCCGGGAGGTCGATCTGCTCGCCGCCCGGGTGGCCGGCCGGCTGCGCACCGGCGGGGTGTCCGGGCGGACGGTCAGCATCAAGGTGCGCCACCACGACTTCGCCACGATCACCCGCTCGGTCACCCGCGACCAGCCCACCGACGACCCGCGCCTGGTGGCCCAGCTGGCCCGCCGGTTGCTGACCGAGGTGGACACGTCCGGCGGCGTCCGGCTGCTCGGCGTCGCGGTCACCACGCTGACGGCCTTCGCCCAGGACGAGCTGTTCGCCCTCGGCCCCGCCGAGCAGCCGGTGGAGCCGGAGCCGCAGCCCGTGGCCGCACCCACCGGATGGCGTCCCGGCCAGGACGTCCACCACGACGGGTACGGCCCGGGCTGGGTGTGGGGCAGCGGCCTCGGCCGGGTCACCGTTCGCTTCGAGGGCCCGGGCACCGCCCCGGGTCCGGTCCGGACGTTCGCGGTCACCGATCCCGGCCTGCGCCCGGCCGAGCCGCCGGACTGGACCTGAGGCGTCCGCGTCCCCCACCGGAAACTGTGCTCATCGGACGCCGGGTGGAAGAGTGAAGCTCTTCTATGCCACGGGGGGTCGTTGTGCGCCTGGGAAGACTGTTCGCGACGGCTGTGCTGCTCGTCGCCGTCGCGCCGCTGCCGGCCGGGACGCTGCACCGTGCCGGTCACGGCCGGCCCCGGCGCGACGGTGACCGGTGCGTACTCCGTGGACGACGGCCGGACCTGGCGGCGCGCCCCGGTGACCGGCACCGGTGACCGCCGCGCCCTGCGGGTCGTCAACCCGGCCACCGGCTTCGTGTCGCTGCGGGTGACCGGCACGGGTGCCACCGGCGACACCGCCACGATCACCGTTCTGCGGGCGTACGAGGTGGGCTGACACGTTACGGTCGCACCTATGGCGCATCCGCTGATGTTCGACGACGCAGATCCGGTGCTCGCGCGCGTACGCGACCTCGCCCTGGCCCTCCCGGACGCGGCCGAGAAGGTCTCGCACGGGCGCCCGGCGTTCTTCACCGTGAAGGTGTTCGCCTACTACGGCGGCTCGGTCAAGGTCGACGGCGAGTATCAGCAGCACGAGAGCTCGGTGATGGTGCTGCTCGACGACGACGAGCGCGCGGCGCTGCTGGACGACGGGCGCTGCTACGTCCCGGCCTACCTCGGCCCCGCCGGCTGGCTCGGTGTCGACCTGGACGCCGGCACCGACTGGGCCGAGATCGCCGAGCTGCTCGACGCGAGCTACCGGCGCACCGCGGGCCCGCGCCGCGTCGCCCGGCTGGACGCCGCGACCCGGTGACGGGTGGCCTGCTGCGGGCGGGCCGGCCGGGGCGGCGTCAGCGGGCGGGCCGGCCGGTCTTGCGGGCGTACATGGCCTCGTCGGCCTGCCGCAGCATGTCCTCGGCGTCGGCGCCGGGTGGTGCGGTCACCACGCCCACGCTGGCGCCGATGATGATCTCGGCCCCGGCGACCGGGAACGGGCGCCGGATCTCCTCGACCAGCCGCCGGGCCACCACCGCGGCCACGGCGTCGGTGGTGTCCGGGAGGATGACCGCGAACTCGTCGCCGCCGAGGCGCGCGACCACGTCCCCGGCGCGCACCACGGACCGTAGCCGCGCCCCGGCCTGGATCAGGACCTCGTCGCCGGCCTGGTGGCCGTACCGGTCGTTGACCGGTTTGAAGTCGTCGAGGTCGACGTAGAGCAGGGCGGTGGGGGTGCCGGCGTGGCCCAGCTGCCGCTGCCAGCGGTCGTGGAACTGCCGCCGGTTCGCCAGCCCGGTCAGCTGGTCGTGGTTGGCCTGCTGCTCGGCGTGCCGCAGGGTCACGGTCAGCACCGTCACCACGCCGTGCAGGCGGGCGATGACCAGCAGGAACAGGGTGATGCTGCCGGCCACGACGATCGGTACGTCGAGCGGGACGCCGCGCAGCCACTGCACCGCCAGCACGCCCGGTGCCATGAGCCCGGCGGTGGACAGCGCGACGATCCGGGCGAGCCCGATGGTGCCGTCGTTCCCGCCGCGGCCGGGCCGGCCCACCGAGGTGACCGACGGGTGCAGCGCCGCCGCGCCCATCAGTGCGCACCCGCCCAGCCAGGACAGGTCGAGGTAGTCGCCCGCCGAGTAGGTGCCGGTCACCTGTTGCAGGGCGTACACGATGTCCCCGGCCATGGTGATCGCCATGCCGGTGACCATGAGCAGGAACGCGGGCGAGCGCTCACCGCGGCCCATGCCCAGCCGGATCAGCACCCCGATGACGACGAGGTCGGCCACCGGGTAAGCGACCGACACGCCCCGTGCGAACACGCTCATGTCGCCGTTGTGCAGGTTCGGCACGATCAGGTACACCCAGGCCAGCATCGCGGCACCGGTGGACAGGATGAGCGCGTCCAGCAGCCCGGCCCGGTCCTGCCCGGGCTGCCGGGCGCGGACCAGGCCGTACAACGCCGCCACCAGGGGCACGTAGAAGCCCAGGTAGAAGACGTCGGAGACGGAGGGGAACACGTCGTGGCCGAGCGTGAAACTCTGCCACCAGTACGCGACGTCACCCAGCGTGAACATGATCCGCGCGAGGGCCAGCAGGTACCACGGCCACATCGGGGTCGTCCGGCCCCGGACCCCGGCCACCGTGACGACCGCGCAGCTCAGCCCGAGCAGCGTGGTGAGCACCGCCTGTGCCCGCGGCCACGGGAACAGGCAGTAACCGGCCATGACCGACCCACTGAACCCGAGGAACCACTTCCAGGGCGGCACACCCTTCTGTTCGGCCGTCGTGGCGCCGGACGAAGCGTTTATCCCAGCTGGTCGCGGCGGCGGGTCAGGTAGGCGGTCTCGGCGGTGTTGCCGGCCAGCTCGATGGCCCGGTCGTAGGCCTCGCGCGCGGCCCGGCCGTGACCCAGCCGGCGCAGCAGCTCGGCCCGGGTCGCGTGGTAGGCGTGGTAGCCGGCCAGCGCCTCGCCGAGCCGGTCGGTCTCGGCGAGCGCCACCTGCGGGCCGTCGAGCTCGGCGACCGCGACGGCCCGGTTGAGCGCGGTGACCGGCGCGGGGTCGACCCGGACGAGCTGGTCGTACAGCGCGACGACCTGCGACCAGTCGGTGTCGCGGATGTCGCGGGCGCTGGTGTGCACCGCGTTGACCGCGGCGAGGATCTGGTAGCGGCCCGGCGCCTCCCCGGCGGCCAGGCGCTCGCGCACCAGCCGGTGCCCCTCGGCGATCAGGGCGGTGTCCCAGGCCCCGCGGTCCTGCTCGGCGAGCGTCACCAGTTCCCCGCCGGCCGAGACCCGGGCGGCGCGGCGGGCCTCGGTGAGCAGCATCAGCGCGAGCAGCCCGGTGACCTCACCGTCGTCCGGCAGCAGCTCGCGCAGCACCCGGGTGAGCCGGATCGCCTCGGCGGTCAGCTCGTGGCGGACCGGTTCGGTGCCGGGGCCGGTCGCCAGGTAGCCCTCGTTGCAGACGAGGAAGAGCACGGCGAGCACGCCGGACACGCGGGCCGGGAGATCCTCGGCGTCCGGTACCCGGTACGGGATCCGCGCCGCGTGGATCTTGGCCTTGGCCCGGGTGATCCGCTGTCCCATGGCGCTCTCCCGGACCAGGAAGGCGCGGGCGATCTCGGGCACGGTCAGCCCGCCGACCATCCGCAGGGTCAGCGCCACCCGGCTCTCCGGGGCGAGGGCCGGATGGCAACAGGTGAAGATCAGCCGGAGCCGCTCGTCGTCGATGACCCCGGCCGGCTCGGGCGCGCTGTCGGCGTACACCATCCGGGCCTCTCTGTGCTTGTCGTCCCGTTTGCCCTCGCGCCGGATCCGGTCGATGGCCCGGCGGGCGGCGGTGGTGGTCAGCCAGGCGCCCGGGTTCGGGGGCACGCCGTCGGCCGGCCACCGCTCGACGGCGATCGCGAACGCCTCGGCGGCGGCCTCCTCGGCGATGTCCAGGTCCCCGAAGCGCCGGGCCAGGCCGGCGACCACCCGGGCCCACTGCTCGCGGTGGGCCGCGGTGACCGCCGCGCCGGCGTCGGGCCCGCTCACAGGAACGGCCGGACCTCGACCCTGCGGTGACAGGCCAGGGACGCCGCGCCGGCGAGTTCGAGCGCCACGTCGAGGTCGGCGGCCTCGACGACCCAGAAGCCGGCCATGTGCTCCTTCGTCTCCACGAACGGCCCGTCGGTGATCAGCCCCCGGCCGTCGCGGTTGTCGACGACGGTGGCCGCGCCGGGTGACGCCAGCCCGCCGGCGAAGACCCAGTTCCCGTCCGTCCGCAGCCGCTCGTTGAACACGTCGATGGCGGCCTGCTCCTGCTCGGTGCCGGAGTTGGTCCGGTGGTCGATCACGGTGAACAGATACTGCATCTCGAGATCATCTCCTGCGGTGTGGGTGGACGTTCACCCTGGCAACGTACGTCGCTGCCCCGATCCGACACCCGGCCGCACATTTTTTCGGCGCGGGCCCGCTGATGGTGCCGGCGGGCCTTGAGCTTGTTGCCGCACGTCGCCATCGAGCACCACCGGCCGTTGCCGGCCTTGCTGCGGTCCAGCAGGAACAGCGCGCACTCGTCGTTGGCGCAGGGCCGCAGCCGGCCGGGGCGCGAGCGCCGCAGTTCGCTCCAGGCGGTGACGGCATCGAGAAGTACGGCCTGAGCGCCCCCGGCGTCCACCGTCCAGGTCAGCCCGTCGTCGCCGACCGACGGCCGTGAGACGACGCCGGCCAGCAGCGGGGTCAGCGCGTGGGCGCTCTCCCCGGCCACCACCTGCGTGCTCTTCAGCAGCGCTCGCCGCGCTGACCGCGGGTCTGCTCGGGCAGCTCGGCGTCGAGCGGTACGCCATCTACGTGCAGGACTACGGGGCCCCGATCGGCTGGCGGCTGGCCCTGCGTGAGCCCGCCGCGATCACCGCGATCGTCACGCAGAACGGCAACGGGTACGACGCGGGCTTCGTACCCGGCTTCTGGGACAGCGTGTGGGCGTTCCACCGGGAGTGGAACGCGCAGACCGAGGCCGGCATGCGCCAGGCCCTGTCCCTCGACGCGATCCGCTGGCAGTACCTCACCGGGGTGAGCGACGAGACGCTGATCGACCCCACGGTCTGGTGGCACGACTTCGCCCTGGTCTCACGCCCCGGCAACGACCTGGTGCAGCTGAAACTGTTCGCCGACTACGCGAGCAACCCACCGCTGTACCCCCGGCTGCACGAGTACTTCCGCACCTCGCGGGTGCCGCTGCTCGCGGTCTGGGGCCGCGGTGACGAGATCTTCGGCCCGGCCGGCGCCCGCGCCTTCGCCGCCGACCTGCCGGACGCCGAGATCCACCTGCTCGACGGGGGTCACTTCCTGCTCGAGACCGCGGCCGCCGAGGTGGCGGCCCTGATGCGCCGGTTCCTGCGGTCGATCTAGATCCAGCGGCTGCCGAGCCACATACGTGACGACCAGTCCTCGTACGGGATGAGCTGGCCCACGAAGACCGGGTGGAACCAGGCGAAGCAGAGGGCGACCAGCAGCACGTACGCGCCGGCGACGACCGTGCCGATCAGCTGCCGGTCGGTTCGCGCCGCGCCCTCGGCGATGCCCTCCGGCGGGGTCATGATCGCGCCGAGCACGTAGACGACGGCCAGCACCAGGAACGGCAGCGCGGGCAGCGCGTAGAACGCGAACATGGTGCGGCCGTCGGCGACGGCGTAGTAGAACCAGGGCAGCAGGCCCGCCGCCACGCCGGTGCCGATCGCGCCCGCCCGCCAGTCGCGCCGGGCGATGCCGAACCAGACCAGTGCGGCCAGGGCCGGCAGGAACGACCACCACAGCAGGGGAGTGCCCAGCAGCAGGATCTGGCGTACGCAGCTGGGCGCCCCGCAGCCGCTCGCGGCGGGCCAGTACAGGTTGACCGGGCGGCCCAGCAGCAGCCACTGCCACGGCCACGACTGGTACGGGTGCCTCGAGGTCAGGCCACTGTGGAACGAATAGGCCTCGTGGTGGTAGTGCATGAGGTTGAGCAGGGCGCCCAGCACCGGGGGTTCGCTCATCCCGTTGGCCTCGCGGTAGTGCCGGAAGTATCCGGTGCCGGTCATGAACCAGCCGGCCCACGTGGCCAGGTAGAAGACAAGGGTCAGGACGACGCTGAGCAGCCCCCAGCCCAGGTCGCGGGCGAGCCCGGCGAGCAGCGGGCGGGGGGTGCCGGCGGAGCGGCGCGCCTGCACCCGCCAGTCGATGCTCAGTGCCGCGAAGAACGGCAGGAAGAACAGCGCGCTCCACTTGACGCCGCAGGCCAGCCCGAGCACCGCGCCGGCGACGAGCAGCCACCACGGCACGATCCGGGGGGTGCGCCCCTGTTCCAGGCCGCGCAGCAGGCGGCGCCGGTAATGGTCGCGGTCGAGGAGCAGGGCGGCGAACGTCATGAGGACGAACAGGCCGAGGAAGATGTCGAGCAGCGAGGTCCGCGACAGCACGAGCTGGAAGCCGTCGAGCGTCAGCAGCATCCCGGCGGCGCCGGCCAGCACGATCGAGTGGAACAGCCGGTAGGCGACCCGGATCAGGATCAGGACCATCAGGATGCCGGCGATCGCGGTGGGGAAGCGCCAGCCGAGTTCGTTGTTGCCGAACGCCTTCTCGCCGAGAGCGATCAACCACTTACCCAACGGCGGATGGACCACGTACGCGGCCCCGTCGATCTTCTCGTCCCACTCGACGCCGTGCTGGAGCATGTCCCACGCGTCGGTCGGGTAGTACACCTCGTCGAAGACGTAGCCCTTGGCGCTGGTGAGCCCGTTGAGGCGCAGGATCGCGGCCATCGCGACGATCACCGCGGTCACCAGCCAGGAGTACGGGTCCAGCCAGTTCTCCAGCGTCGCCAGCCGCCGCCGGACGATCCCGGGCACCTCGGGCGGGTCGTCGGGCCCGGCCTGCGGTGGTTCCGGTGCGAGCTCGGTCTCGGCTGCCGCGGCCATAGTCACCCGCTGATAATAGGCGGGCCGGGGCGCCGGGTGTTTCGCGATGTTTCACCCACGATGACGCAATGTTTCCGTGATGAATGACATAGATCACATCACCATAAGTAGGGAGTGATCGGCATGAATGGGATTCGCGTTCGCGCCTGGCATTACCAGCTGTGATGGTGCCCGTGCGGCACACCGTAGCGGGGACCGGGTAGCCGTGTCCCCAGTGGACATCCGCAACCATCGGGTGACGGAAAGTACGGCAACCGGGCAAATCGGTCGATAGTTCCGGCCATCTTGTGTTAACCGGGATATAGAGGGTTGTTCGTCGTCAGTACCCTCTCTACTCTAGCTACGCCCACGAGCCCAGCCGTCCGCGTCATCTCCGGGGCGTGCGGGGGCAGCCGACTATCCAGGGGATCTTCGACGTGCCGTTCATGAATTTGTGGTCGACCAGGCGGTTCGCTGCGTGATCGCGTTGCGTGCTTACCGTCTGCTGCCGAAGGAATACCGTCTTCGGCTGGTCGAGATGCTTCCCCCGAACCGCCAGCTGTGGATGGTCCGCAAGCTCACCCGGCAGGGCACCCTCCCGGCGCCGTCCGAGCCCGGTGTGATGGTGACCGCCCGTGACGCCGGTCGCGAGATCCAGGCCGAGGTCGTGCCCGACATGACCCCCGCCTCGGCGTGGTTGCGCAACCTCGACGGCGTCACCGGCGTCCTCGACCGGGCCGGCATCGACTACTTCTGCGTCCGCCCGGTCGGCACCCTGCACAGCGCCGTCGCCGTGCACAAGAGCGACCGCGAGCGCACCCTGACCGCGCTGAACGCCGACGCGGCCCTCAAGGGTGCGCAGATCCACGTCGGGGACATCACCGACAAGGGCTTCGCGGCCGGCCGTGGCAAGACCGGCGCCCAGGTCTACTTCCCGGTCACCAGCGCGTACGCGACGACCGTGCTGGGCAGCGGCTCGGCGTGCGAGATCGAGTTCTGGCAGACGGTCAAGGGCGAGGACGGCGCACCGGACATGATCGCCGGCCCGCGCGCCAACTGGGTCGCGACGTCGCTGCCCGCCGAGGCGGAGTACGCCCTGGTGCCGCCGATCGCGCTGAGCCCGATGATGCCGCTCGCCGACGACCGCCCGCGCTACCGCACCCGCTCCGAGTTCGCCACGGTGCCGGCCGAGGACGTCCGCTTCCCGATCGACGTCGTGTACACCTGGGTGGACGGCGACGACCCCGACTGGGTGGAGCGCAAGAACGCCTCCCTGGCCGCCATGGGCCAGCAGCAGATCAACACGATCGCCACCAACGCGTCCCGGTTCGTCAGCCGCGACGAGCTCCGGTACTCGCTGCGCTCGATCGTGTCGTACGCCCCCTGGGTCCGGCGCATCTTCCTGGTGACCGACGACCAGGTCCCGGCCTGGCTCGACGACAGCGACCCGCGGATCACCGTGGTCAGCCACCGCGAGATCTTCGGGGACACCGGCGTGCTGCCGACGTTCAACTCGCACGCCATCGAGTCCCGGCTGCACCGCATCCCCGGCCTCGCCGAGCACTTCATCTACTTCAACGACGACATGTTCCTCGGTCGTCCGGTCACCCCCGACGCGTTCTTCCACGCCAACGGGATCGCCAAGTTCTTCCAGTCCCGCGCGCAGCTCGAGGCCGGTCCGGCGACGGTCTTCGACGCCCCGGTGACGGCGGCCGGCAAGAACAACCGGCGCCACGTCGCCGAGCGGTTCGGCCGTGGCATCACGCAGAAGATGCAGCACGTGCCGTACCCGCTGCAGAAGAGCGTGCTGCAGGAGATCGAGCAGGCGCTGCCGGCCGAGGTCCAGGCGACCTCCGAGCACCCGTTCCGGCACCCCGGGGACCTGTCGATCCCCTCGTCGCTGCAGCACTACTGGTCGTTCCTGACCAAGCGGGCGGTTCCGGGCACCATCAAGTACACGTACGCTGACCTGGCCCACCCGTCGACCCCGGTCCAGCTGACGTACCTGCTCGCCCGCCGGCACTGCGACGTGTTCTGCCTCAACGACACCGACTCCGCGGCGGTGGCGCTCAGCGAACAGGCCGCGATGATGGCCGACTTCCTCCCGCAGTACTTCCCGTTCCGTTCCCCGTTCGAGTACTCCGACGAGGTGGCCGCCGAGCGGGCCGGATTCAGCGCCACCAAGCTCGCGGCCATGGGGCGCTCCGCGGGGGTTTCCGTCCCCCGCCAGGCGACGGCCGCCGAGGATGCCTTCCCGGTGCGCGACAACGCCGTTTCCGGCTGACGGTTCGATCGGGTTCGACCAGAGAAGGGCAGTGCCATGGGCTCGGAGTCACTACCGGCCAAGGTGGGGAAAACCCTGCGTGCGGGGCCGGTGGAGACGCTCACGGCCGCACGCCGCAAGGTTCGTACGGCCATCCAGCCGCGGGCCCGGCGGACCTGGACCAAGATCACGGTGGGGATGGTCCGTTTCGGTACGGACAAGAACGTCGCGGCGGCCGAGTACTTCGCCGTGCTCGACGGTCACAGCCTCAACGTCCAGCTGATCCTGCCCGATCTCGAGGGCGCGGTGCCGGCCTCGGCGCAGCTCGCCTTCACGCACGGGCGGGCCGAGCACCGGGTCCCCGCCCGGCTCGGGCAGGACTACCTCGGCCGGTGGACCGCGGAGGCGCTCGCCCTGTTCGGTGAGCGCCCGGGCGGCCTCCCGCTGACGCCGGGCACCTGGGACCTCGCCCTGCTGGTAACCACGGAGTCCGGGGACCAGCGGCGGCTGACCGTGCGCCGGACGGAGCCCGAGCAGATCCGCAAGGCGAGCGTCACCGTCGCGGCCCCCCCGGACGCGGACACCGGCATGCGGTTCCGTCCGGCGGTCGGGGCGTTCGGCGTCTGCCACATCGACGTGCAGGCCGCCCAGCCGCGCGCCGAGATGGTCCGGTTCGTGGTCGACCTCGGCAAGGCCGAGGTCATCGGGCGCTTCGTGGCGGTCCCGGCCACCGCCGGCGCGGTGGCCGAGTTCCACTGCCGCGACGCCGGCACGGTGCACCAGTCGGCCGTGACCGTCGAGGGCGAGATCTTCCGGTTCGGGGTGCCGCTGGCCGCCATGGCCTCCGACCCCGGTGGCAAGCAGGTCTGGGACATCCGGATCCGCGTCGGGGGCAACCGCATCCGGGTCGGGCGGTTCCTGCACGACCTCAGCGACATCCGGACGGTCCTCAAGACCTACGAGCGCCGCCTGCTGATGCCCGGCGGTGCGGTGGTCCACCTCCGCCCGTACTACACGACCGCGGGCAGCTTCGCCCTGACCTGTACCAGCACCGAACCGGGAGCCCCGGAATGAAGATCACCTTCCTCCTCAACACCGCCGACGCGATGGGTGGCACCGAGCGCGCCATCTTCACGCAGGCGGAATACCTGGTCCGCGAGCACCAGGTGGAGGTGATCAGCGTCTTCCGTACCAGCACGGAACGCTTCTTCTCCGTCGACCCGCGGATCCGGATCCGCTACCTGGTGGACAACACCGGCTCCACCCCGCGCCCGGTACGCGACAACGACCTGTCCGCCGAGCAGTGCGCCGCCCTGGTCGCGGCGGAGAGCCGGATCGTGCAGCAGCGCTGGGAGAAGACCTTCCACCGGCTCGCCGACCTCGAGCTCGAGCGCGCCATGCGCGAGCTCGACACCGACGTCCTGGTGTCGTCCTCGCCGGCGCTGATGGCCGCGACCACCACGCTGAGCAAGCCGAACGTGGTCACCGTGCACCAGGAGCACCGGCCCTCGCAGCTGCGCGGCGCCACCGGCGACCCGCTGTTCCAGTTCATCCCCCGGCTCGACTCGCTGGTCCTGCTCACCGAGCGCACCCAGCAGTGGTTCGCCGACACCCTGCGCGACGCCGCCCCGGAGCTGCGCATCATCGGCAACGCGCTGCCGCCGGGCTTCCGCCCCAAGTCGACCCGGACCACCCGGGTGGTCACCATCGCCGGCCGGCTGCACGCCGAGAAGCGCGTCGACCACGCGGTCCGCGCGTTCGCGAAGATCGTCGAGACCCACCCGGACTGGGTGCTGCGCGTGCTCGGCTCCGGCGAGCAGTTCAACGCGGTCCGCCGGCTCGCCGAGAGCCTCGGGCTCAACGAGAACGTCCAGTTCCTCGGCTCGGTGCAGGGCATGGCCGAGGAATGGTCCAAGAGCAGCATCGCGCTGCTGACCTCCAAGGACGGCGAGGCACTCCCGCTCGTCCTGATCGAGGCGTTCACCGCCGGTGTCCCCGCCATCGCCTACGACGTGCAGACCGGCCCGGCCGAGATCATCACGCACGGCGTCGACGGCTTCATCATCGGTTCCGGCGACATCGACGGCCTCACCGAGGCGCTGCTGCGCCTCATCGAGGACGAGGAACTGCGGCACTCCTTCGGCGAGGCCGCCCTGCGCGCCTCCGAGGCGTACGCCCTCGACCGGATCATGGGCCAGTGGGTCGAGCACTTCCAGCAGCTGCTCGCCGAGCGCGACAACCCGGCCCGGCTCAACCGCAAGGCCGACCGGCTCTCCGCGTGGATCGCCGGCACCGGCGGTTCCGGGCTGGCCCCGGCCGCGCCGCCGCCGCAGCGCCCGCTGTTCCAGCTCACCGCCCGTGAGCTGGAGGCACAGCTCGCCGAGCAGGACCCGGCGTTGGTGCGCTCGGCCAGCCAGCTCGCGATCCAGTCCGACGAGATGACCCCGTTCGACGCCGCCGACCGCAACCTGCGGCTCACCGCCGACCTGCTCGAACGGCACGGCATCGCGTACACGATGATCCGTGACCACGGGGTCCGGGCCCGGCTCGCGGTGTCCGACCAGGACCGCGCCGCGACCATGGACGCCATGGCGCAGGACTGGGCCACCAAGGCCGTCTACACCGAGCTGATCAGCAACTCCGGCGCGGTCTCCGGCGTCACGCTGGCGGCCCTCGCGGCCACCTCCGACCTCGGCACCAGCGCGGGCGGCCTGCGCATCTTCCAGCCGGTGACGGCGTCCACCCGTACCCTGCGCTACGGTCCGGTCTACGGTTGTGACCTCGAGTTCTGGACCAGCGACGAGGAGACCGCGACCGTCAAGGCCCTGCGCCGCACCCTGATCGGCGACGCCATCCCGGTCGACGTCATGGCGCAGTCCACCACCCTGCGGGTCCGCGACCGCGACTACCCGACGGTCACCGCGTTCACCGAGACCCTGGTCACCGACGTCAACTTCCCGATCGACGTCGTCTACACCTGGGTCGACGGCGACGACCCGGCCTGGCGCGCCCGCAAGTCCGCCACGCTGGAGGGCCTCGGCCACCCGCCGGTCGACGCGGCCGGCGGCGACGCCCGGTTCCGCAGCCGCGACGAGCTGCGCTTCTCGCTGCGCTCCATCGCCATGTTCGCGCCCTGGGTCCGCAAGATCTGGCTCGTCACCGACGACCAGACCCCGGACTGGCTCGACGAGGAGCACCCCCGCGTCCAGGTGGTCAGCCACAAGGAGGTCTTCGGCGACCGCGGGCTGCTGCCGACCTTCAACTCGCACGCCATCGAGGCCCAGCTGCACCACATCGCGGGCCTCGCCGAGCACTTCCTGTACTTCAACGACGACTTCTTCATCGGGCGTCCGTTGCAACCGCAGTCGTTCTTCTCCGCCAACGGCACCGCCCTGTTCTTCCAGTCGCCGACCCCGGTGCCGCTCACCCCGATCGCCGAGGACGACGACTTCAACTTCACCGCGGGCAAGAACAACCGCGAGCTGATCAAGCGCACCTTCGGCCGGACGATCACCCACGCGTTCCTGCACGCCCCGTACCCGCTGCGGGTCAGCGTCCTCAAGGAGATCGACGCGACGTTCCCCGAGGAGATCGCGGCGACCTCCCAGGCCCGCCTGCGCTCGGCCGGCGACATCTCGGTCCCGTCGTCGCTGCACCACTACTACGGCTACCTGACCGGCCGCTCCACCCGCGGCTCCCTGCGCGTGTCCTACGTGGACCTCGGCGACGCGGCCCAGCACCCCCGCCTCACCCAGATCCTGACCCTGCGCGGCTACGACGTCTTCTGCCTCAACGACAGCCACCACGGCCTCGTCTCGGCCGAGGAACGCGCCCAGGTCGCCCAGGTCTTCCTGGAGAACTACTTCCCGATCGCCAGCGAGTTCGAACGAGGCAGCGCCCGCAACATCACCGCCACGTCCGAGCGCGCCACCACCGCCTGATCCTGGTCCCGTCCCCGCACACAGGTTCGTGGGGGGACGGGGTCAGTACGCGGACCAGCGTTCGATGTCGAGCCGGAGCCGTTCCAGGCCGTACGGGATGATGCCGTCGAGCCGGGTGACGTCCTGGAGCAGCTCGTGCATCAGCGCCGCGGCCTCACCGCGTTGTCCGAGCCGTCCGACCAGGTCGGCGAGGCCGTATCGCGACTCGAGAGTGTCGAGGTGGTCGCTTCCGAGGACGCGGTTCTGCGAGGCGAGGAGCCGGGTGTAGCGGTCCAGGGCCTGATCTCCCGCCCCGGTCGCCGCGAGCCGGTCGATGAGCGAGGTCTGCACCTCCCAGGTCCGTTCATGATCGGGTCCGAACGTCCTCAGGTAGTCGTCGAGCAGGGCGTTCAGGCCCCTCACGGCGTCCGCCGGTGCGGTCCGGCCGGTCAGGCCGACGAGCACCAGCCGGGTGTTGAGGGTGTCCTGGTGGTCCGGGCCGAGGACGCGCAGATAGTCGTCCACCAGCCCGGCGAGGACCGGGACGGCCTTCGCCGTCTCGCCCGCCGCGCTGAGCCACACGGCGACGCCGTGCGACGTGGCCAGGGTGTTCACCGCGTCGCGGCCCAGCACCCGCTGCCGGGTGCCGAGCAGCTCCAGCAGGTCGGCCGCCGCCCGGGCGGGGTCTCCGGCGCGCCCGTGGGACCAGGCGAGGTTGTTGCGGATCGACAGGGTGTCGCGATGTTCCGGACCGAGGCGTCGCTCCGCTTCGGTACGCAGACCGGTCCAGTAACCGATCGCCGTGGTGAACAGGCGGTCACGGCTGAGACTGTTGCCCGCCCGGAACAACGCCTGGTGCATGTCCCCGTCCCACAGCGCGTCCTCGCCGGCCCGTCGTGCGGCGCCGACGTTGTCCCGGAGCCGCTGGATGAGCGAACGGTCGTGCTCGTCCTCGGGCCAGATCGCCACGATGGCGTCCGCCGCCGCCCGTACCGCCACGGAACAGCGTGCGGGAGCTGACTCGCGCACCGCTCGCTGGAGCAGCTGGTGCACGCGGACGGTGCGGCGTGGTTCGTCCAGCCCGGCCAGGCTGAGTCGTTCCAGGCAGGACAGTCCGTCCAGCGCGTCGTCGGCCGTGGTCTCCCGCCCCCGCCGCTCGGCGACCAGGGCGCGGACCGGCGCACTGGTGAGGAGATCCACGGGAATGCCGTTGGCGTCCAGGACAGCGGCCACGTCGAGCAGGGGCTCGGCGACACCGGAGGGCTGGAGCTGGTCCGCGGTCCGTACGGACATCGTCCACAGCGTGGTGAGACCGGGCCGTGAGCGGTCGTCCGGGTCGAGTTCCTGGAGCCGCCGGGCGGCCAGCCGGTCGAGGAAGCGCCCGCAGTCCAGGTGCAGATCGATCATGTAGGCGGCCGCCAGCTCCAGGGCGAGCGGCAGGTGGCCCAGGGCGGCGGCGACCGGACCCGCCCCTGCGGCGGCCCCGGCGCCGAGCCTCTCGGTCAGGAAGCGCTGCGATTCGGTCGCGTCGAACAGATCCACCGGCACCACGATCCGGCGGTTCGCCCGCAGCGACGCGTCCTGGCGCCTCGTGGTCACCAGGACGTTGCCGTTCCCCGCCGGCGGCCAGAGCCGGTCGGCGTCGGCGGGATGCTGCAGGTCGTCGAGGACGATCAGCCACCGCGGCCCGCCGGGTTCGGCCAGCTTCGCCAGCACCCGCACGGGGCCGGCGCCCGGATCCACCCGCAGCGCCTCGGCCACCTCGGCGTAGGCGGTGACGATCGCGTCGCGGGAGGTGGCTGTCACCCACACCACGAGGTCCGCCGCCCGCTCGCGCCAGACCTGGTCGGCGACGTGGGCGGCGAGTTGCGTCTTGCCCACCCCGCCCGTCCCGTGCAGCACGTACGTCCGTCCGGTGTCACCGCTGACGTCGAGCGCGGCACCGGTCCGCCGGGGTTGGTACGGGTCGGCGGGCGCCACGATCGGCCCGATCCAGACCGGGGTGCGCTCACCCTGCTCCCGGACCCGGCTCACCTGTTCGTACTGCCGGCGCCAATCGTCGAGGTCGAGCTCCAGGCCCGGTTGCTTCGCCAGCCGGTGGATGGCGGTGACGACCTTCTCGATGAACTCCCAGTCGAGGCCGTGGCCGTCGGCGAGCCGGTCGTGCAGGGTCGAGCGCGGGATCCCGGTCAGTCGCTCGAGGTCTCGAAAGGATGGTTCACCGCATTGGAGCCGCCACAACCGCAACCGCGAGGCGTACGCTCCCCGTGGGTCGTCTCGACGAGGATTCATTCCTCTATGTAAGCGGCTGACTTCTCTCCGTGTCGACAGGTGGGTCGTCCGGATCCGTCCGGCCGACACCCGGACGCTTGCCGGTTCATCAATATGAATGAGTCTCGTTCATCGGGATTCATTCAGGTAGATGCCGACAAGGAGTGCCGATCATGTGGCTGCCCGATCCCGGCACCGCGATCCAGTTCGGTGCGGCTCTGCTCAGCGCCGTCGCGGCCGCGCTCTCCATCGTGGAGCGGGCCCGCTCGATCGCCCGGAGAGAACCGCCCGGCCGTGACGACGACGACAATCCGGGTGATGACAACGGCGTCCTCCCGTCGCCGCGGATTTAGCCGTTGCCTGCGGGCGCGTATTGTCCAGTTACGAGTGATATCGGACTTATCGTGACTCTGTGGTTATCCCGAGATTCTTGATCCTCGCCGCCGTGCTCACCTCCCCGCTGGCCGTCAGCGCACCCGCGACGGCCGCGCCTGCCCGGGCCGTCTCGGTCACGGAGTGGGGGCCGTTGACATCGACCGGGGCCGGGCTGCGGAAACAGACCGTCACCGTGGACGTGCCGGCCGGCTGGCGGCTCACGCTGGACGGCCGGGCGCCGGAGTACGTCGACACCGTGCTCGTGCCCGAGGGGTTCTACACCCAGGACTCCCGCAGGAAGGTCACGTTCACCCCGGCCGTCGGGTACCTCGGCACCGCCACGCCGGTCACGCTCCGGGTGACCGGGCCCGGCGGGCAGACCCGCACCAGCACGTACACCGCGACCGTCCGGCGTCCCCGGCCGCCGCACGCTCCGGACCTCACCTCGTCCGGGATGGCCCGGGCCCGGCAGGAGGTCGGGTTCCCGCTCCCGGTCGGCGGCAGTCACGGGTTCGTGGGCGCGACGAGCCGGCCGGCCGGTGAATTCTCGGCGGCCGCGATCTCGGGCCTCGCCACCGTGCCGGGCCGGCCGATGGATCCCACGCTCATCTCGGCCGCCGGCTCGTTGATCTTCGTGCCGGCCCGTGGCTTCACCGGGGTGGTCCCGGCGATCCGCTACCGGATCACCGACGCGTACGGCCAGACCTCCACCGGCCGCTGGACCCCGACCGTCACCGGTTACCGCTCCGGGCTCAGCTGATCTCGGCGAGGACGAACGACGTGACGGCCGGGGGATGCTCCTGCTGGGTCGTCGTGAACCGGTCGTCCTCGTCGTCCCAGTACATGTACCCGTACACGTCGTTGCTGAGCCAGTAGGACGGGCGTCCGCCGACGGTCGCTCCGGTGGGGGAGAGCCGGAAGAAGTATTCCGGCAGGAGCAGGCAGCTGCCGTTGGCGTCCACCCGGGTCTCGATGTCCGCGCCGGTGGTGCCGAGCACCGAGACCGTCAGGCAGTTGTTGGTGCCCAGGTCGTTCTCGGCGGCGGTGCGCACCATGTAGTTCGCCTCGTCGCCCAGGTTCATCAGCTGCACCGTCTCGTCGGCGGTGCGCTGGGAGGACAACGTCACCGGCTTGTCGAACGGCATCGACAGGTTCCGGTCCTGCTCGACGGCGTACAACACGATCGTGCGTCCCTCGCTGAGGACCGGATCGGCCGAGGCCGCCGCGGCGCTGATGGCACCCTGCCGGAACCGGAGCGTCGGGTCGTGCCGGTCGAGGATCAGATAGACCACCCCGGCGAGTACGCAGGCAACCGCGGCCAGGGCTCCGCCGATCACCCACCGCCGTTCCCGCTTCCGGTCGGGCCGCACCGGCGAAGCAACCGCCGGGGCGACGACCGTACCGTCGCTGACCAGCAGGTTCAGCAGTTCCTGGGAGCTGGGCCGCCGGGCCGGGTCCTTGTCCAGGGCACGGTCGACGAGGTGCCGCAACGGACCGTCCAGCCCGTCGAGGTCCGGCGGCTGGGTCAGGATCCGCATCGCCGTCGCGGTGGGGGAGTCGGCCTCGAACGGGGTCCGGCCGGTCGCCGCGTAGGCCACCAGCACACCCCAGGCGAACACGTCCGCCGCCGGCGAGACACCGGCCCCCTTCACCGCCTCGAAGCGTTCCGGCGCCATGTAGGAGACGGTGCCGACCATCTGATCGGTACGGGTGTGCGCACTCGTCAGCTCCACCGCCCGGGCGATCCCGAAGTCGATGACCTTGATCCCGCCCCGGGCGAACAGCACGTTGCCCGGTTTCAGATCCCGGTGGATGACCCCGGCACCATGGATCGCGGTCAGCGCGGTGGCCACCCCGACGGCGACGTTCACCAGGTCGTGCCCGGCGAACGGCCCCTGCTCCCGGACCACCTGGTTCAGCGGCGGCCCGTCGACGAACTCGAAGACGAGGTACGGGGTCTCGTGCTCGGGATCGGCGTCCAGCACCGCCGCGGTGCAGAACGCGGGCACCCCGCGCGCCCGCTTGACCTCACTGCGGAACCGGGCCCGGAACTCCTGGTCGTGCGCGAACTCCGGCCGGATGACCTTGACCGCGACCTGCCGCCCGTCCCCGTCCGCCCGTCCGAGGTAGACACTGCCCATCCCACCCTGACTGAGCCGCGCCTCCAACCGGTACCGGCCCAGCACGACAGGATCGCTCGGCAACAATGGCGAAGGCACGGGGGAGAAGATACACGGGCCGGCGGTCAGTCACGCCCGTCATGGTTGTCCGTCATGGTTGTCCGTCATGGTGATCCCCGTCTCCGAGGCCGCTCCGCGCGAAGAACACCACGGCGGTCACGGTGAGAAGGCCGAAGAGGGCAGCCAGCACCCAGGACCGTACGGTCATCGGTCACCGCCTCCGGGCTGAAGGAGGAGCCCGAGGCGCGGTGCCCGGGAGTCCGTCCCGTCGAGCAGCATGATCAGATCGGGGTGACCGGCACCGAGATCGAGCCGGATCAGGGCGAGCTGGTCCGCCATGTCGGCCCGGTCGAGTTCCGGGCGCTCCACCCGGGTGCTTGTCGTCACGGTGTTGCCGGTTCCGAACACCACCATCGCGGCTCCCGTGACGGTGAGCACGCCCGGCCAGCTCCGTACCCGCACGGAGGGCTCACCGGGGCCCGCTGCCCGCACCACCTCCCGATCGCTCATGCCCGCGATGGCGGACCCAAGCGTTCGGGCAAGTTCGTCGGTACGGGGTCCTGTCCCACCTTCCTGTGCGGCAGCTCGGACGGTGTCCGCGAGGTGCTCGCTGACCGGCACCACGTCATGGACCGCGATGTCGACCACATGGTCGTGGACGCGGGCGTCGACGGAGACGGCCGAGTGGTCCGCGAGGATGGTGCGGCCGGTATTCAGCGTGACATCCAGCCCGCTACGGGTGACAGGCCTCCGCAGCAGCTCGGTGGGCGGCGCATCAGCGTGCCCGAGCAACGCCGCGACCCGCTCCACCAGCATCGGAGGTGTCCGCACCTGGGTATCGCCGAGGTCGACCCGCACGGCATCGTATTCATAGGTGGCGCGGTGCTGGATGTCGCAACCGTCGCCGCTGACCACCTTCCGCACGTCGTCGGCGATGCGCACCGCGGGTGGAACGCCCAGGCCGGCGTCATGCTGTCGCAGCGAATGCGACAGCGGAACGATGATGTCAGCAGCGGTCTCGTGGACGTCCTCGGGGAACACGTCGGTCCCGCTCAACGAGGTGTCGATCCCGCTGAGATCCCGCGCAGCCTCGACGCCTCGACGGTTGCGGCGACCGGGCGCGATCAGCGCAGGATCTCGATGTAGCCGTCGGTGCCGTGGACGCGGATCCGCTGGCCGTCGCGGATCAGGCGGGTGGCGTCGTGGACGCCGACGACCGCGGGGAGGCCGTATTCGCGGGCGATGACCGCGCCGTGGGTCATCAGGCCGCCGACCTCGGTCACCAGGGCGGTGAGGCCGACGAACAGGGGTGACCAGCTGGGGTCGGTGTACGTGGTGACCAGGATGTCGCCCGGCTCGAGGTCGGCCCCGGCCAGGTCCAGGACGACCCGGGCCCGGCCCTCGACGGTCCCGGCGGACACCGGCAGGCCGACCAGGGCGCCGGCCGGTGCGTCGTCGCGCCGGTACGCGCCGTTCAGGGTCTCGCCGTCGGAGGTGAGCACGCGGGGCGGGGTGAGGGTCCGGTGCCACCGGTACGTGTCCTTGCGGTCCTGGATGAGGCGCTGGTCCACCCGGTCCGTGCGCACGACGTCGTGCAGCTCGGCGAACGTGAGGAAGAAGATGTCCTCCGCGTCGGTGAGGACACCCCGTGCGACGAGGCGCCCGGCCTCCGCGAGCATCGCCTGTTTGTAGACGAAGTAGCGGCTGATGATCCAGTACTTGGGGTATTCGCGGTAGCCGATGAACGTTCGTACCCGGTCGATCATTTTCTGGGTCTCGTCCGCTTTGTGTTCTCCGTCCGGCAGGGCCCGCAGGCGGGTCAGGATGTCCTGTTCCTTCGCCCGGGCGCGCTGCCGGCCC
Organism: Actinoplanes sp. NPDC051494; assembly: GCF_044454705.1. Taxonomy (NCBI): domain Bacteria; kingdom Bacillati; phylum Actinomycetota; class Actinomycetes; order Micromonosporales; family Micromonosporaceae; genus Actinoplanes; species Actinoplanes sp. NPDC051494. The sequence goes on along the minus strand of NZ_JBITDZ010000005.1, from coordinate 391,678 downwards.
TGGTCGAAGCGCTCCGCGGCGGCGCCCGGCGGGAAGTTCCGGACGTTGTCGAGGATCATGGGCAGCAGCGTGGTGGGCTGTTCCCGCCAGCGGGGCCGGGTGATGTCGATCTCGCCGGCGCAGCGCATGCCGTATCTGTCGAGGTAGGCGTCGATGGCCTTGAGGGCCTCGGCGCCGCCTTCGAGCCCCGGCAGCTCCGTCAGCGGGCCGGCCTTCTGCAACAAGGTCACCACCTGCGGGTACGGCCGGATCGCATCAGCCACGTCGAGCAGCGCCAGTCCCATCTCCGAGGTGATGTTGCCGGGCGCGGACAGCGTGAGCGTGTCGGCCGCGTTCTTCTCGCCCAGCCAGTCCTGGAGCTTGTCGTTGAGCCACCAGGTGGCGTCCATGCCCGCCATGATCGCCTGGATGCTCAACGGGTCGGCGAGCTCCCGTTTGTGCTGCTCGAACGCCGCCAGCAGGACGTCGAACAGGTCCGGCCCGGTCCGGCCCCGGATGTCGCGGCGCAGGGTGTCGACCGACTCCTGGCTGCGTGCCACCAGCCCGGCGACGATGGCCGGGTCGGTCCCGATCGGGGTGGCCGCCCCGGCGCCGGGCGGGCGGGCGGGGCCGTCGGGGAGCGGCGTGACGACGTCGCCGCGGTCGAGCAGCGTCTCCAGCGCGTCCCGGACCAGCGGGTCGCCCCTGCCCATGACCTCCAGGAGCCCGGCGCGGCCCGCCGGTGCGGCCAGGGCCCGGGTGACGTCGACGAACAGCCGGCCACCGGCCTCGTGCATCGGGGCCATGGCGGTCAGCTGCCAGCAGGAGAACCCGAGCGGCTTCATCGCGTCGGTCATCATCTGCTGGTGGCCGACCGAGACGTACACGTGCTTCTCGTGGTCACCGGCGGCCGGGACCGGGAACAGCGTGGTGATCGGCCGGGTCTGCACGATCTGGAAGCCGTCGTCGTCCAGGCACCATTCGATGTCCTGCGGCCGGCCGGCGTGCGCCTCGATCCGCCGCCCGAGCCGGGTGAGCGCCAGGACCTGCGGGCCGGTCAGCGCCGCTGGGCCGGCGAGGGTCCGGGCGATGACCTGCGCGTCGCGCACGCGGTAGACGTCCGGGGTCACCAGGCCGGCGACCAGGGCGTCACCGAGGCCGGTCACGGCGTCCACGATGGACACCGTGCGGTCGCCGGTGAGCGGGTCGGCGGTGAACAGCACGCCGGACGCCCGCGCGGGGACCATCCGCTGCACGACAACGGCCATCCGGACCGTACGGTGATCGATGTCGTGGTGTGTGCGATAGGTGACGGCCCGTTCGGTGAACAGCGACGCCCAGCACCGGCGGACGTGCTCGAGGACCGCCGCCGGCCCGCTCACGTCCAGGAACGAGTCCTGCTGGCCGGCGAAGGACGCGGTCGGCAGGTCCTCCGCCGTCGCGCTGGACCGCACCGCGTAGGCGTCCTCGGTGACCGCGCCGGTGATCGCCGCCGCGACATCGGCGGGGACGGCGGCGTCCTCGATCGCCCGCCGGATCCCCGCGCTCAGGGTGCGGATCGCGTCCCGGTCGTCCGCGGCCAGGCGTGACAGCCGGTCGATCAGGTCGCCGATCTCCGGCGTGTCCGCCATGACCCGCCGGTACGCGTCGGTCGTCACGCAGAAGCCGGGCGGCACCCGGATGCCGTCGATCCGCGTCAGCTCGCCCAGCTGCGCGCCCTTGCCGCCGGCGAGCGCGACCCGGGTCGCGTCCACGTCGTGCAGATCCACCACGTACTGCTCGCTCATCGCGGCATGCCCCATTTCCGCAGATTACGGCCTCGGCGGACGATTCTGCGGCACCACCCGGGGCTTGCCGCAAGCCCCCTGACCCGCTATACGTTGGAGGAGGCGAGGAGTTCGGCCCGGATCACCGCTACGAACGCGTCGACGTCGGCCTCGGTGGTGTCGAACGCGGTCATCCAGCGCACCTCACCGGCCGCCCGGTCCCAGTCGTAGAACCGCACCTTCCGCCGGATCCGGTCCGCCACCTCGGCGGCCAGCACGGCGAAGACCGCGTTCACCTGGGTCGGCCGGCTGAACGTGAGGCCGGGCAGCGCGGCCTCCTCGAGCGTGGCGCGCAGCCGGGCCGCCATCGCGTTGGCGTGGGTGGCCGAGCGCAGGTACAGGTCGTCCTCGAACAGGGCGAGCAGCTGTGCGCTGACGAACCGCATCTTGGACGCGAGCTGCATGTTCAGCTTGCGCAGGTACACCAGCCCGGTGGCGGCCGCCGGGTTCAGGGCGAGCACCGCCTCGCCGTACAGGATGCCGTTCTTGGTCCCGCCGAAGCTGAGGATGTCGACCCCGGCGTCGGTGGTGAAGTCGCGCAGCGGCACCCCCAGCGCGGCGGCGGCGTTGGCGAGCCGGGCGCCGTCCATGTGCAGGGTCATGCCCCGGGCGTGGGCGTGGTCGGCGATCGCCCGGATCTCCCCGGCGGTGTACACCGTGCCGAGCTCGGTGCTCTGGGTGATGCTCACGGCCAGCGGCTGGGCCCGGTGCTCGTCGCCCCAGCCCCACGCCTGCCGGTCGATCAGCTCCGGCGTGAGTTTGCCGTCCGGGGTGTCGACGGTGAGCAGCTTCAGGCCGCTGATCCGTTCGGGGGCGCCGTTCTCGTCGGTGTGGATGTGCGCGTTGCTGGTCGTGACGACCGCGCCCCAGCGGGGCAGCAGGCTGGTCAGGGCGGTGACGTTCGCGCCGGTGCCGTTGAAGACCGGGTAGACCTCGGTCCGCTCGCCGAAGTGGGCGCGCAGCACCTCGGTCAGGCGCTCGGTGTACACGTCCGCGCCGTACGAGACCTGGTGTCCGCCGTTGGCGTCGGCGAGCGCGGCGAGCACCTCCGGGTGCGCGCCCGCGTAGTTGTCGCTGGCGAAGTCGCGGTGGTTCTGGTCATGTGCTCTCACCTGCTCAGGGTCGCAGGATGCCCAGTTCCTGGGTGCAGCGGGTGAGCGCCACGTACAGCCCGTTCCACCCACGCGGCTCGGCGCTGATGCCGTCCGGGTCGACGAGCAGCGTCGCGTCCCATTCCAGGCCCTTCGCCTCGGTGGCGCTCAGGACCGCGACGCCGGGCAGGGCGGTGCGCAGGGCCGGGACCCGGGCGGCGGGCGCGACCACGCCCACGCTGCCCCCGGACCAGCGCCCGGCCAGGTGGGCGACGATCTGCCGGGCGGTGCCGGCCAGGTCGGTGCCGGCCAGGTCGGTGGCGGCCAGGTCGGTGGCGCTCAGGTCGGTGGCGTTCAGCTCCCATGGGACGATGCCGGAGGACCGTACGGCGCGAGGTGGGCGGTGCTGACTGCCGGCCCGGGCGAGGACCGGCCCGGTGAGCTCCATGACCTCACTCGGGGTGCGGTAGCAGACGGTGAGCAGGCCCTGGGTCCAGCGGTCGCCCAGTGCCGCCGACACCGCCTGCGCCCAGGTGGTGTGGTGGTGCGGCGCCTCGGCCTGGTCGATGTCCCCGACCGCCGTGACCGACCGGCTGGGACAGCGGCGCAGGACCATCCGCCACTGCATCTCGGACAGTTCCTGCGCCTCGTCGATCACGACATGGCCGTACACCCAGTCCCGCTGCCGGCCGGCGCGTTCGGCGAGCGATGCACCGTACGGTTCGGCGGGCTCGGATTCGCCCAGCATCTCGGCCAGCGCGTCGAGCAGCGGGATGTCGCCCGAGGTCCAGCCGCCGGACCCGGTGCGGAGCAGGGCGATCTCCTCCGGCGTCAACCGGTCGCCGAGCCGATCCGGGTCGCCGAGCAGGCCGCGCAGCTCGGTCCCGGGGTCGCGGGTCGGCCACCAGGCGGTCACGAACCGGGCGATGGCCGGGTGCCCGGCGATCTGCTCGCGCAACTCGTCGAGCTCCTCCTCCGACAGCAGCCCGTCGACCTCACCGGCGGACGCCTGCCGCCGGGGCTCCGGCGCCACGATCCGGGCCAGGATGTCCTCGTAGCCCTCGTCCATCGCGTCGAGCATGGCTTCGCGCTCCTCGGCGACCGCGTCGGCGAGGATGTCGCAGAGCTGCCGGTGGAACGCCGCCCGGGCCGGGTGGTAGGCGCGGCCCGAGGTCGCCGCGGCCAGCGCGTGCGCGACCCGCCCGGCGTCGATGACGTAGCGCTCGCCCTGCCAGCGCAGCTCCAGCTCCCGGGCCCGGGGCAGCAGCGCGGCGACGTGCTCGTCGAGCACGGCCTGCCACAGGGCGCGGCCCTTGAGCTCGGCGACCTCGCGCGGCTCGGCCCGGGTGACGGTGACGCCGGGCAGCAGCGTGTCGCAGGTACGGGACACGACCGCGGTCTCGCCGAGCGCCGGCAGCACCTGGGCGATGTAGTCCAGGAAGCGCGGCGACGGCCCGAGGACCAGGACCGCCTGCTCGGCCATGTGCCGGTGGGTGAACAGCAGATAGGCGACCCGGTGCAGCGCGACGACGGTCTTGCCGGTGCCCGGGCCGCCCTGCACGATCAGCGGGCCGGTGGCGTCCGCCCGGACGATGTCGTCCTGTTCGCGTTGCAGGGTCGCGATGGCCGTACCCATCCGGCCGGTACGTCGCTGGTCCAGAGCGGCGAGCAGTGCACCCTGGCCGGCGAGCTCGCTGCCGGCGGAACCGTCCAGCGGTTCGTCGTCGACGCCGGTCACCGCGGCGCCCCGGGTGCGGATGTGCCGCCGCCGGGCCTGGCCCTGCGGGTCGACGGCGGTCGCGGTGTAGAAGGCCCGCGCGACCGGCGCCCGCCAGTCGACGACCAGCGGGTCGGCGTGCTCGTCGGCGTCCCGCAACCCGACCCGGCCGACGTGGCGCACGGTCCCGTCGAGGCCGTCGAGCCGTCCGAAGACGAGCCCCTCGCCGGCCTGCCGAAGCTCCTCGCGCTGGCGCAGCAGACCGCGGTGCCGGGCCCGCTCGGTGGCGTCGTCGACCGGCCCGGCCAGCTCGGCCGAGAGATGCTCGATCAGGTCGTCGCGGCGGGTGGTGGCCGCGTCGAGGAACCGTTGCTCCTCGTCGACCGCAGCGCGATCGGCCTCGGGCGCGGGCCGCCCCGCGGTCACGGGCAGGTCGGCCGGGCCGGACAGGTCATCGGGGGAAGAAATGCGTCGCAGCACGCGGCGATTCTATTCACGTGCGTTTCGGGAATGCAATTCACGAGATTATTTGACAATTGTTCGGTGATCTGATCTCGCCGATGCACAAAATGGTGTCCAGGAATGCCTAATGCCGGTTCCGGACGACCGTCCGAAGGGCGTGCCAGGCGACGGCGTACACGCCGAGGGCGACTCCCAGCGCCGTCCCGGCGTCCTGCACGAACGCGCGCAGCGCGACCTCCCGGCCCTCGTCCCCGTCGAGCGCGCCCCAGGAACCGGCCGCCACGGTGACCGCGAGAACGGCGCCGAGCACGGCGTTGCGGGGCCACCGCGCGAGAACCCGGTCGTCGTCCGGGATCGGCCGCAGCGGGTTGCGGCGCCGCCACCGCCACAGCCACACCAGGAGCACGACGCCGCCCACCACGTCACTGGCCAGGTTGAGCCGCGACTGCCAGCCGGTCCCGAACGCGTCGCACAGGTAGTCCCACGCCAGGTGGGTGGCGGCGCCCGCGACGACCGACAGCACGATCCACGCCAGCACGTCCGCGCCGCGCCACACGAACCGGTCCACCGCCGGCAGGACCCGCGGGAACAATGCGGCCAGGGGATTCTTGAACACCACGTGGAATGCGGTGAACAGCACCAGCCCGATCAGCGGGTCCAGCCACAGCAGGGACAGCGGGTCGTGGGTCAGGGTGAGATTGTAGTCGCCGCCGATCCACATCAGGGACACGAAGTACGGCAGGTCCGGCGCCATCGCCCCGAACACCAGCGCGCTGGACACAAATGGCGAACGCGTCAACGGCAGGATCGCGGCGGGGTGCACGAACGTGAACGGCATTCCCCAGACTATAGGGATCACCGCCCGGCCCCATTCCATAAGGCCGCCTTCAGTGCGGCCCGGCCGCGTGCGGTGCGCGGGGTGCGGTGCGCGGGGTGCGGGCCCGGCGGCGCGCGGACGGGCTCGGCGGCGGACGGGCTCGGCGGCGGGCGGCCAGGGTCGGCGGGCGGGCTCAGAGCCGGGCGGCGAGGCGGGTGATGATCTCGGCGGCCGGGTCGTCGGTGGCGTGCCGGAAGCCGGTGCCGGCCCACAGATGGACCCGGTCCACGTCGCCGGCCGCCGCGGCCGCCGCTCGCATCGCGCGCGTCAGGTGGTGCACCGCCGGGTAGCCGACCGGGGCGTACCCGGAATGACGCCGGGTGAACGCGTTGACCAGCGCCCGCGCCGGCCGGCCGGTGAAGGCCCGGGTGAGCACCGTGTCGTGGCGGCCCGGGTCGGCCAGCGCGGCCCGGTGCACCGCCCCGGTGCCGGCCTCCGGGCTGCGCAGCAGGGCCGTGCCGACGACCACCGCGTCCGCCCCGGCCCGCACGGCCGCGACCACGTCGGCGGCGTCGGCCACCCCGCCGGCGGCCGCGATCGGCAGGTCCGTCGCGTGCCGGATCCCGGCCACCAGCTCGGGCAGCGCGACCGCCGACGGCGCCCGCCAGGGGTCGAAGGCGGCGCTGTGCCCGCCCGCCGCGCCCGCCTGCACGACCAGCGCGTCCATGCCGGCCTCGGCGGCCGCGCGGGCCTCGCCGACAGTGGTCACCGACTGCCAGAGCCGCGCCCCGGAGCGCCGCAGCCGGTCGAGGCCGTCGCGGTCCGGCAGCCCGAACGTGAAGCTGACCACGGGCACCGGCATGGCGCACAGCACCTCGATCTTGGCGGCCCAGCCGTCGTCGTCCTCGACCGGTCCGCCGTCCGGCACGGCGCCGTGGTGCTCGAGGTCCCCGGCGATCCGGCTCGTGTACCGGGCGAAGTCGTCCGCGCCGATCGGCGTGGGCCGGGGTGCGAACAGGTTGACCCCGAACGGCACCGAAGCGTGGTGCATCTCAGCGATCTCGGCGGCCAGGGCGTCCGCGGATTTGTACCCGCCGGCGAGGAACCCGGTCGCTCCGGCCCGGCCCACCGCGGTCGCCAGCCGCACACCACCGGCACCCCCGGCCATCGGGGCACTGATCAACGGCACCTGGGATCCGGGAGGCAGCATCATCGCACCGTACCCATCCGGCGCCTCACCGCACGGCCCGGGCACCGGCACCGCGCGCGAGCTGCACCAGTGCGGCCACGCCGAGGGCGAGCAGCACGGTCGCGGTCCAGCCGAACGTGTCCGCGAACGCGTAGTCGCGGGCGAACGTGTCGTCGGTGGCGATCGCCGGTGGGGTGCCCCGGGTCAGTGCCTCGATCGGCAGGGCCAGCAGGTTCACCCCGATGAACGCGGTGATGATCGCGGCCGGCCAGGCCACCACGGACAGCACCAGGGTGGGCAGGACCCGTCCGGTGCGCAGACCGACGACCGCGGCGATCGCGATGAGCACGGCGGTGTGCGCGGTCATGTATCCGATGTGGTTCAGGTGCACGATCTCGAACAGTTCGTAGTAGTCGTTCGCGAGCACCGTGTACGGCGCGGTGATCAGCCGGTGCGTGACCGCGACGATGCCCGTGCAGCTCACCCCGGCGGCGAGGGCCCAGCCGAGCTTGACCAGCACCCACCGTCCCCGGGTGAGCGACTGCGTCAGAACGAACGCCACGGTGTCCTCCTCCCGCTCACGGGCGAACAGCGCCACGCCCAGCACCAGGCCGATCAGCGGCGGCACCAGCGCCGCGACCAGCTGGATCCCGAGAATCGCGGTCATTGCCCCGTCCCGCGGCCAGCACAGGTTCGGGTCGCGGCAGTCCGGCAGGCCGGCGGCGTCCAGCTGCCGCTGCACCGTCTGGGCCGCGAGGACCAGATATCCGGTCGCGGCCGCGGTGACCAGGCCCGCCACCATCAGGTACGGCCGGAGCAGCCGCAGAGTCAGCCAGGTCACGCCGTCCCCCTCAGATCCCGCAGGTAACCGACCAGGAGTTCGTCCCACGTCGGCTCGTGCCACACCACCGCGCCGTCCGGCAGCTCCCCGGGATCGCGCACGAGGGCGGTGAACCCGTGGTCGTCATGGCGCAGGTCGACCACGTCCAGGTCGTCCAGCACCGCGAGGTCGCCGGGCGCGCCGACGGCCAGCCGGTGCCCGGCCAGCGCGGCCTCGACCGGTCCCGACAGCCGGATCCGCCCCGCCCCGAGCACCGCGACGTGGTCGCAGACGTCCTGGATGTCGGCGATCGAGTGCGACGAGATCAGCACCGTCATGCCCCGCTCGGCGACCTCGGCCATGAGCGCGCCCACCACCTCGGCCCGGGCCACCGGGTCGAGCCCGGCGAGCGGTTCGTCGAGGATCAGCAGGTCCGGCTGTTTGCCGAGCGCGCACGCCAGCGCCAGCCGGGTCCGCTGCCCGGTCGCGAGCGCCCCCACCCGGCCGCGGGGTGGCAGGGTGCCGGCGAGGTCCTGGGCCCGGACGGCGTCCCAGCGGGGGTTGAGGCGGGCGCCGAGCCGCAGCGTCTGGGCCACGGTCAGGGCCCGGTACAGCGGGGCGTGCTGCCCGACGTACCCGAGCCGGGGAAGGGTCTGCGGCCCGTGCGGTCCGCCGAGGATCCGCACGTCGCCGGTGTCCGGGCGCAGCAGCCCGGCGATCACCCGCAGCAGCGTGCTCTTCCCGGCGCCGTTGCGGCCGAGCAGCCCCACGACCGCGCCGGCCGTGATCTCCAGCGTGCAGTCGTCGAGCACGGGCTGCACGTCGTACCGATGGCTCACCGCCTCCAGGACGACGGCGGGACTCTCCTCAGGCATGCCGGCTCATCTCCTCGGTTTCCTTGAAAGCGCCGGTGAGCGCGTCGTTCGCGAGCGCCAGGGCGGTCGGCAGGTCGATCCCGGCGGCGTGGGCGCGGGCGGCCCACCCGGTCACCTCGTCGCGCAGCGCGGTCACGTCCACGCCGGGCGCGACGGCGGACACGAATGTCCCGGCGCCCTGGCGCACCTCGACCACCCCGGCCGTCTCCAGGTCCCGGTAGGCGCGCAGCACGGTGTTCGGGTTGACGCCGTGCCGCTCGGCGACCTCCCGGGCGGTCGGCAGCCGGTCGCCCTCGACGAGACGGCCGGTCCGGACCGCCTGGCGCACCTGGTCGCCGAGCTGCGCGTACACCGCGGTCCCGGACCGGCGGTCGATCCGGAAGGCGATCACCGCGTCAAGTCAACTAGTCCGTTAGTTGTTTGCATGTCTGGGAGTATGCCGGAACCGGTCAAGCGGTGCGTCGGCTCACACCCTCGCCGTTACGTGGGCGCGCCCCACCGCCGATCCACTAAAATCCGCCGCGGGAGGCGAATTCCACTGGGCACCATGCCGATTGATCCGTTGACGACACTGCACGCGGTCCCGGCCGGCCGGCGTCGCCGGGCGCGCGAGTTCTGGCACCTGAAACCCAAGGAAAAAGCCGGACTGATCCACCTGACCGGTCAGGTGGACCGCCTCGAGCTCAAGGTCGTCGTCCCCGTGGACGCCCACGCCTCGACGTGCAAAGGACTGGGCGTCGACATCTCCCGGGCCACCTCCCGCCGGGTCTACTTCCTCGACACCGCCGACCTCGCCCTCGAACGCCACGGTGTGGTCGTGCGCGCCCGCAGCACCGACGGCAGCCCCAGCGACTCGGTCATCAAGCTGCGCCCGATGGTCCCGGGCGAGCTGCCGGCCCGGCTGCGCCGCTCACCGAACTTCGTGGTCGAGATCGACGCGATGCCCGGCAACTACGTGTGCAGCGGGGCGATGCGCCGCCGCCTCGACCCGGACGAGGTCGACCGGACCATGCGCAAGGGCCGCCCGGTGCGCGGGCTGTTCTCCGCGGAGCAGCGCGAGCTGTTCACCGCGTATGCCCCGGCCGGTGTCGCCCTCGACGACCTCATCGTGCACGGCCCGGTCACCGTGCGCCGCGGCAAGGTCCGCCCCTCCGGCTGGAACCGCCCGCTGACCATCGAGCAGTGGACCTATCCCGACGGGTCACGCCTGCTCGAGCTGTCCACCCGCTGCGCGGCCGGCAAGGCCGAACGCGTCGTGGCGGATTTCGCCGCCGTGCTGCGCCGCTGCCACGTCGACATCGAGCTGCCGCAGCGCACGAAGACCCGGGCGACGCTCGCCTACTTCACCTACCGGCGGGCCCGGCGCCCCGCGGCCTGAGCGCAGATGATCCACTGTGGGCATGATGCCGAACCCTCTCGACGACGCGCCACGCTGCCAGGCCCGCAACTCGGCCGCGTTCTGGGCCGCCACCGCCCGCTCCCGCGGCCACGAACTGATCCACCGCCCCGGATTCCTCGCCGCCGTGGGTGACGAACGAGCCGGCCTGCGCATCCTGATCCAGGAACCCGGCCTCGACGCCGCCGAGCTGGCCGAGATCGATGACCTGGTACGCGGCGCGAAGGGCCCGGTCAACGCCGAGGACCCGTACAGTGCGACCGATCTTGATCATCTTGGTCTGCGCAGCTGGCAGATGCCGGTGATGGTGCGCGAACCCGGTCCGGTCGCCGGCCCGGCCCTGCCGGTCACCGGGGTGCATGACGACGAGGAACTGGGCGCGGCGGAGCGTACGGTGATCGCGGGTTTCAGCCTTGTCCGGTTCGAGCCCTACCGGCGCGGCGAGATGTTCCCGACGGCCCTGCTCGATCAGCCGGGTGTGGCGGTGTTCCTCGCCCGCCTCGAGGGCGAGGTCGCCGGAGCGTGCGTCACGGTCGAGGACAACGGCCTGGCCAGCCACTACTGGGTCGCCACGCCGGAGGCCTTCCGGTCCCGGGGCGTCGGCCGCGCGATCATGCTCGGCTCGCTCGCCCCGCTGGCCGGCCTGCCGGTCACCCTGACGGCGTCGAAGCTGGGCCGCCCGCTGTACGAATCCCTCGGCTTCCGCGCCACGACCGACGCCACGTGGTGGGCCTCCCGGTAACCGCTGACTGATCCTGATCCGTCGAAAAGGGGTCTCGGAGAGCGCTCCCACGCGCGTACAGTCCTCGATATGTCGCAGAAGAAACCGACGCTCAGCGACGTGGCCACAGCCGCCAGGGCGTCGAAATCCGCTGTTTCCCGCGTGCTCAACGACGAGCCCGGCGTGGCCCCGCAGACCCGCGAACGGGTGCGCAAGGTCATCGCCGCGCTGGGATACCGGCCCGATCCGGTGGCCCGGGCGCTCGCGTCCGGGCGCAACGACGTGCTCGACCTCGTGGTCGTCGGCTGTGCCGGTTCGTTCGGGGACAACTCCTACTTCAACCGGGTCACCGCGGGCGTCGTGCAGGAGACCGCCGACACCGACGCCCACCTGCGCGTCCACGTGATCGAGGACGACGAGGCACCGGCCCTGCTGGAGCGGATCGCCGACTCCGCCAGCCTCGGTGCGCTGCTGGTCAACGTCGCGCCGGCGCTCGTGGGGGAGCTGTATGCCCGCTACGACCGCGTGGTGGTGCTGGGCCGCTCCGCGGAGGGCGTGCCGTCGGTCGACCCGGAGAACACCGAGGGCGCCTACGCCGCGGTCCGCCACCTGCAGCAGACCGGCCGGCGCCGCATCGCCGCGATCCACGGCCCGGTGCGCAGCAACACCGACGCCGCCGCCCGCCGCGACGGCTATCAGCGCGCGATGCGCGAGGCCGGCCTGCCGGAGGTCACCGCCGAGGGCACCTACAAACGCGAGCAGGCGTACGACCAGACGGTGCGCCTGCTGGCCGAACACCCCGACCTGGACGCGTTCTTCGTCGCCAGCGACCTGATGGCCACCGGCGTCATGCAGGCCCTGGCCGACCTCGGCCGCCGGGTCCCCCAGGACGTCGCGGTCGTCGGTTTCGACGACAGCCTGATCGCGGCCTGCACCAGCCCACCGCTGTCCTCGGTGCACCAGCCGGTCGAGCAGATGGCCGCCGCCGCGACCCGGGCCCTGCTCGACGGCCGCACCGCGCCCTACTGGCGTTGTGTCTTCCCGACCACCCTGCACGTCCGCGGCAGCTCAGCGGCGCTCACCATGGCGTGAGCATCCGCACCGCCTCGTCGGCGCGTCCCTGCCGGATCAGCACCGTGGCCAGCAGCTCGCCCGGCGGCAGCACCGCCTCGGCCTCGTCCAGCCGCCCGGCCTGGGCGAGGAGATCGCCGAGGATCGTGGCCGCGTAGGGCTCGCCGCCCTCGGAATGGGCCCGTAGCTCCACGATCGCCTGCTCGGTGCGACCGGTCGTCCCGAGCACCCGGCTGCGTTCGACGAAGAGCTCCAGCGACATCCCACCCTCGGCGGCGGCCACCTCGTCGATGAACGCGAGCGCCTCGTCGGCGCGGCCCTGGCCGATCATGGTCTCCGACAGCCGGCCGATGATCCAGTCACGGTCCCCGGTCATCGTCCGGATGAACGGCATCAGCATCGCGATCGCCTCGCCGGCCCGCCCATGCCGGGCCAGGAGTCCGGCCAGGTGGTACGCGGCGTTCGGTGAACCGTCCTCGAGGGCCGGCTGCCACAGCACGACGGCCTCGTCCATCCGCCCCAGCTCGGCCAGCATCTCGGCCAGCCGCGTCACGGCGTGCTCACCGCCCGCGCCGGCGGCGAACTCCCGGAGCTGCTCCTCCCGCCCGTCACGAGCCAGCAGATCCGCCAGCACCCGCACCTGATCGACGTGGGGAACCTGGCCCCGCACCAGCTCGAGCGCCTCGTCGTACCGTCCCAGCCCGGCCAGCCGGTACGCCAGCATCCGTACCGGACCCCATGCACCGCCCGCCGCGTGCCCGCGGAGGAGCTCCAGCGTCCCGGCGGCCGGCCACCACCCTGTGCCGGCGAACGGGCGCAGGAGCTGGGGCGCCTCCGCCGGCCGTTTCCGGGCGAGTTCGTCGGCGCAGTGCCAGTCGCCGTTCTCGGCGAGCCGGCGCACGAGGTCCGTGTGCCCGTGTTCCAGGAGGGCCCCCACTACCGTTCTGGGGATGCTGTGAGGATTCATCGCGCGTGACGGTAACTGAGCGACACCCGCAGCGACCTCTCCAGGGAGGCCTGGTCGCCGGCGCCGAGCGTGGCGCGCACGTCGCCGAGGATGCGTTCGCCCAGGGCCAGTGCCTTCTCCGGGTCCCGGGCGTCCTCGGTGTACCGGGCGACCAGTCTGACCTGGGCGTGCAGAGTGCGCGGATCGGCCGGTCCCAGCAGCCGGTCGTGGTCGGTGGCCAGCTGTGCCATGAGCGCCACCTCGCCGGCGGTGTCACCGGTCCACCGGTGCGCGGCCGCGTGCTGCTCACGGGCCTCGACCGTCGCCGGGTGGACCGGCCCCAGGCGCCGCAGGCGGGCCGCTGCGAGCCGGCCCCAGGACGCGGTCACCCGGGCGCGGACGGCCCGCTCGTCGGACGTACGGGCCTGTCTCGCGTACGCGCCGGCGAGCTGGACCCGGGCCTCCTGCGTGCCGGGTTCGTCGGGACCGATCCGCTGTTCCCGCATCGCCACCTGCCGTTCCCAGCCGGCGGTGATCCGGTCGTGCAGGGCCTCGGCGCGGTCCTGCTGGTGGACCTGTTCGTGGAAGGAGGCCAGGGCGGTCCAGCTCGCCAGCGTGTCCGGGTGGGCCGGGCCCAGCACCCGGGCCCGTCCCGCAGCGGCGGTCTCCATCGCGTCGATGGCCTCCGGCAGGCCGTACCCGCCGCCGTTGTAGCCGATGTGCAGGTAGGCCAGGGCCAGTTCGTGCCGGGCCGTGAGGGTGTCCGGGTGGCGGGGCCCGAGGGTGCGCCCCCGGGCCTCGGCCACGTGTTCCAGAGCGGTGCGGGCGTCGTCGTCGCGTCCGTCCGCGAGGTGCTCGAGGGCGAGCCGCAGCCGGGTCCCGAGCAGGACGGGGTGGTCGGTGCCGAGGAGCCGCTCGCCCGCCGTGATCATGGCCGCGAGATCGGCGCTGCGATCCTGCCTCATGATCAGAGCTTGTTGTACCGGTGCCGGGCCCACAAGTAGCCCGTCAGGGCGATCCCGGCGCACCAGGCGACGGTGGTGATCAGGTGCCCGCCGGGGGAGGTGCCGGCGAGCAGGGCCCGGACGGTCTCCATGAACGGCGTGAACGGCTGGAACTCGGCGAACTGGCGCAGGCCGGCCGGCATCGTGTCGGTGGGGACGAAACCGCTGCCGAGGAACGGCAGCAGGGTCAGCGGCATCGGGGTGTTGCTGGCCTCCTCGACGGTCTTCGCGACCAGGCCCAGGGCCACCGCGAGCCAGGTCAGTGCGAACGACACCATGCCCAGTACGGCCGCGACGCCGAGCCACGCGGCCGGGTTCGCGGTCGGGCGGTAGCCGATCGCCACGGCGACGCCCAGCACGAGCGACAGGACCACGAACGTCTGGATGAGGCTGCCGAGCACGTGCCCGGTGAGGATCGAGACCCGGGCGATGGCCATGGTGCGGAACCGGGCGACGATGCCCTCGGTCATGTCGGAGGCGACGGAGATGGCGGTGCCGGTGGTGGCGCTGCCGATGGTCAGCAGCAGGACGCCGGGCACCACGAACGTCAGGTAGTCGCCGCGGTCGCCGCCGAGGCCCGCGCCCAGGGTGGCGCCGAAGACGAACACGAACAGCAGCATGAAGATGATCGGTAGGCCGGCGAGCATGAACGTCAGTGACGGATACCGCAGCATGTGCCGCAGATTGCGACGCAGCATCGTGTTCGAGTCGCGCAGGGCGAACGTCAAGGTCGTCACGGGGTGGGCTCCTTCGTCAGGGCCAGGAACACGTCGTCGAGGTCGGGGGTGTGCACGATGAGCCCGTCGATCTCGACCCCGGTTCCATCCAATGTGGACAGTAAGGTCCGCAGGAAGCGCACGCTGCCGTCACCGGAAACATCCAGGGTGAGCCGGTCGGCCTGGTCGTGCGGGGCGTGCGGGGCGGGCAGGTTCAGGGCGCGGGCCGCCGCGTTCAGGTCGGCGGGGGCGGTGAAGGTGAGCGTGACGTGGCCACCGGGGACGAGCCGCTTGAGCTCGGCCGGAGTGCCCTCGGCGACGATCCGGCCGCCGTTGAGCACCGCGATCCGGTCGGCGAGCTGATCGGCCTCCTCCAGGTACTGCGTGGTGAGCAAGATCGTCACACCCCGCCCGGCCAGGTCACGGACGGTGTCCCACACGGCCCGGCGCCCCCGCGGGTCGAGCCCGGTGGTCGGCTCGTCGAGGAACACCACCCGCGGCGTCGCGACCAGGCCCATCGCGATGTCCAGGCGGCGCCGCATCCCACCGGAGTACGTGGCCGCCGGGCGGCGGGCCGCCCCGGTCAGGTCGAACAGGTCGAGCAGCTCCGCGGCCCGGACCCGGCCGGGACGGCGCCCGAGGTGGTGCAGGTCGGCCATGAGGATCAGGTTCTCCGCACCGGTCAGCAGCCCGTCGACCGCGGCGGCCTGCCCGGTCACCCCGATCGCGGCCCGTACCGCGTCGGGATCGGTGCGTGGATCCGCGCCGGCGACCCGGACCTCGCCGGCGTCCGCGCGTACCAGGGTGGTCAGGATGTTGACCGTCGTGGTCTTGCCCGCCCCGTTCGGGCCGAGCAGGGCGAGGATCGACCCCGCGGGCACGTCCAGGTCGAGACCGTCCAGCACGGTGGTCTTCCCGTACGCCTTACGCACGCCGGCCGCGGTGATCATGCCGCCACCGGGGCCCGGACCACGTCGATGTCACCGAACGACGTGCGGGCCTTGATCTCGACGCGGCGTTCGTCCTGCCCCGGTGCGTCGCCCGCGGCCAGCTCGCTGCGTACCTTGCCGAACGTGGTGTTCAGGTCGAGGTAGGCGGCCGAGCCGGTGGCGACACCGACCCGCAGCGACCCGGAGGCGGTCTTCACCGAGACGCTGCCGTGGCTGACCTCGTCGACCCGGATGCTGCCGCTGGCGGTCGACGCGCTGACGTCACCACCCGCGGAACCGAGCAGGATGTCACCGTTGGCGTTGCTCACCTTCGCGTTGCCGGTGACCCGGCCGACCCGGCTGTGCCCGTCGCTGTTCTTGAGCACCAGGTTGCCGTCGACCACGGCCACGTCGGTGGCGCCGGTGGCGGTGGTGATCCGGGTTTCCCCGGCGGCATGGTCGACGACGACCGCACCGGCCGAGGAGTGGATCTCCAGCGTGCCGGTGCGCTCCAGGCGCACGTCCCCGGTAGCCGTCTTGATGTAGACCGGGCCGAGCGTGCCGGTGCCGTGGAAGGCGCTGAGCGCGGCGGTGGCGTGCAACCGCGAACCGGACGGCAGGGCCACCTCGACGTCGACCGACCCGGGCTTGCCGAACACGCCCAGCCCGCGCGGCCTCGGGGCGCGCACCAGCAGCTTGTCCCCGCTGAACTCGACGACGGTCGCCTCGGCGGCCTGCACGTCACGCTCGAGGCCGGGGTTGCTGGGACGCACGTCGACGACGGTGTCGGTGCGGTCGCTCGCGGCGATCCGGACGTCGCCGACCTGCAGCTCGAGGATCGCGTGGATGGGGGCGGGGGACTCGAAGACGGGCACGGTAGTTCCTTTCGGGGCAGGTTTCGTGGCGGGTGCGGAGGGCGGGTTCATCGGGCCCAGCCGGTGTAGCGCTGACCGGTGAGCGGGGCGCGGCCGGTCGGCGGCCGGTCGGTGGTGGACGACGAGGGCCGGCCGCTCTGCTGGACGGCGGCCGAGGCTGCCCGTACGAGCCAGGCGTTGACCGACAGGCCCTCGCGGGCCGCGGCCTCCTCGATGCGCGTTTTGAGCTGCTCGGAGAGGCGGAAGTTGATCCGGGAGACGGCCCCCTCGTCCGGCTCCGGCATCGATGGCGCCACCGTGGTGTCATCCGGCATCACCGTGGCATCGTTGCCGTGTGCGTGGGCGTAGGCGGTCATGTCGACGACGAACGTGGGGTCGCCGCTGCGCCATTGCACGTCGACGCGCCCCGGCGCCAGGTCGCGGGTGATCTCGTCGGCGGCGCTGCCTAGGGCATCCAGCATGGTCAGCCGGAAAGCGGACTCCAAGGGTGAGGTGAGCCGGTCGGCCAGAGCCCGGGCGTCCGGCCCGCCGAGCTCCGCGGCGTTCGCCAGCTCCTCCCGGAGCCGGGCTACATACGTGGTCAGGTCCATGGCGCCACTATGGCATCACCATGGCGCTACGCGCAACCCGTTCAGCCGAAGGCGTCGGGAACGACATGCCGGGCGACGCTCGGCGGGTGTTCGGCAGCCACCGACACGATCGACCGCATCACCGCCCTGGCCCCGGAGACGATCGTGGTGGACCTCGCCGCTGTCACGTTCGCCGGTTCGATGCTCGCCGGCTTCGTAGCAGGACTCCACCCTGCCGTACCCGCCGCGGCGGCATCGGTGTTCTGCCGGCCCGTCGGCGGTACAAGGATGCGATGCAGCCGTACGTGAACGTGGAGCCCCGGCGGTCTGATGAGCGCATCGCAGCCGATCGTGCGTCGCCGGGGCGGTGCCTGAGCGGGTCGGACCCGCACGTGACGCCACCGGATCGACGAGAGCCGACGATCAGGGCTGACGACGACCCGAACAGTCGGACATGCCGGGAGCGGGGATGCGGGTCCGCGTCCGGGTTTGCGGTCTTACCCTGGCTGCTGGGTGTCATCCTGTCGGTTGGCGCCCGTCGCGTTGATGCCGGCGTTCGAGCTGCCGTTCGCGGGTGTGTCCGCGGTGGGTGCCTCATCGGTGGTGAAGGTGCCGCTCTCCGCGGCACCGGAGACGTGCTGGTCGGTGCTGCTGCCCGCGCCGGCGATGACCTCGTCCTCGTTCGCATCGGTGTCACTCGTGGTTCCCGTGACCGGGTTTCTCGCCGGCACGGTGCGGCGGTCCGGGCTCTCCGGCTCGCCCTCGCCGGTCTCCTTTCGCGTGACCTCGGTCAGCTCGTGCTCCTCGGCGAAGTCGCCGGTGTCGTCGTCAGGATCACCGATGGATTGCATACTCACTCCGCTCCGGGATGGGGCTGCTGAGGCTGCGGACCGTGCCGCCGGTCGCGGCTACCCGCCCGGTGGGGCGGTAAACCCCCGGTAGGCGCGTCGGTTTGTCACCGGCCCTCACCGGCACCGGTCCGGTGCTGGGACAGGTACCGACGGTCGACGGTGAACTGCGCGACGGTGAGGAAGGAGGGATTGGCCGCTTGTGGTTGGCGCAGCACCTTCAGGTCCGCCAGGGTGGCGTCGGCCCGGATCGTCCGGCGGCTCATCCAGGCGGTGGGCGGGGCGATGGTCAGGTCCAGGGGCGCCTTCCAGCGGTGGTCGTCCGGGTCCTGCCGGGCCGGGGCGGTCAGAACGCCGAGACCCCAGATTCCGTACGCCAGGTCGTTTCGCCGGCTGCCGCTGGCCCAGAACACGACCGGCTGGCCGGCCCGCCTGAGCCACATGCGATAACCAGAGTGGACGCACCAATGGCTCACATGGGGATCGGCGGCGAACCGTCCGGCCTGGTCGGCGTTGCCCTTGAGCACCCACGCCCCGAGGTCTGCGGTCGTCACCCGGGGCGCGATCCCGGGTTTCACCGGCCCGCCTCCGGCAGCGTACGCAGCGGAAGGTCGATGGTGTGGCCGTGCTCGATCGGCTGCGGAGGTGGCTTCTCCGACGCGGTCGTGCACCTGTCGTCAGCCTCTGGCTGTGGCGCACAAGGGTTCGTGTCGGCAATGAACGTGGCCGAGCCGGTGGATCGGCCCGCCCAGCGGGTATGGGTCGGGTACGGCACCACCGACGAGCACAAGGAGAACAATGAGTTCCGCAATCCCGACCATCTCGCTCAACGACGGCCGGACCATCCCGCAACTGGGCTTCGGTGTCTTCCAGGTTCCGCCGGAAGAAACCCGCGCGGCGGTCGAGACGGCCATCGAGATCGGCTACCGGCACATCGACACCGCCCAGATGTACGGCAACGAGGCCGGCGTGGGCGAGGCCGTCAGCACATCCGGCCTGGACCGCAGCGAGTTCTTCATCACCAGCAAGCTCAACAACGGCTTCCACGAGCCCGACGACGCCCGCAGCGCGTTCGACGACACCCTCAAGGCACTCGGCACCGACTACGTCGACCTGTTCCTGATCCACTGGCCGATGCCGGCCAGCTACGGCGGTGACTTCGTGCAGACCTGGAACACCCTCGAGGAGTTCTACCGCGAGGGCCGGGCCCGCTCGATCGGCGTCTCGAACTTCACGCCGCACCATCTGGGCCGGCTGCGCGCCGAGACCCAGGTCCGGCCGGCGGTCAATCAGATCGAAGTGCACCCGTACCTGACGAACGACGCCCTGCGTGCCTACAACACCGACAACGAGATCGCGACGGAGGCGTACTCCCCGATTGCTCAGGGCGAGGTCCTCACCGACCCGGTGATCACCCAGATCGCTCGTGAGGTGGGCAAAAGCCCCGCACAGGTCGTCCTGCGCTGGCACATCCAGCGCGGCGACATCATCTTCCCGAAGTCGAAGACGGCCGAACGGGTCCGCGAGAACTTCGAGATCTTCGATTTCGAGCTCGACGGCGGCGCGATGGGCAGCATCACCGCCCTCGACCGCGGCGACAAAGGGCGCACGGGGGCCAACCCGGACACCATGAACCAGGGGGCCAAAAGCTGACCACTGCCCGTCCCGACGCAACCGACCTCGACGGTCGCCCGAGGGTGTTCCTCCATCCGCCGACCGGCAGATTCACTCATCGATCATCGACGAGGTCCGCGGAGGCCACCCGGGGGTTACAGGATCGACGGGATATCCCCGGTCATCGTCTTCTGGAGTTCGAGGGCGAGCGTGGCTAGCCGGCGAGAGCGTATGTCTCGTCCCGGCGGCGGGGGCGGCGGATCAGGCGGGCCGCCAGGGGGACCGCGCCGAGGCAGGTGGCGCCGATCGCGGTGAGGACCAGGCCGGGGCCACCGGTGCTGCTGCCGCCGGTGAGGGCGCCGACCCCGGCGAACGCGCTGACCCACAGGGTGGTGCCCAGCGCGGACCAGAGGGTGAAACGGCCGAGCGGCATGCGGGAGACGCCGGCGGCGATCGGCACCACCGAGTGCACGAACGCGACGAAGCGCACCAGCACCAGGGCCGGCGCGCCACGGTCGCGCAGGTAGTTCTCGGCGCGGTCGAAGCGGGCGGCGCCGATGCGGTTGCCGAGCCAGGTGCCGCGCAGCCGCGTACCGAAGGCCCGGCCGGCGGCGTAGGCAACGAGCTGGCCGCACAGGGCTCCGGCGGTGGCCGCGACGATGACGGCGGCGAAGCCGGCCGGCCCGTCCTGCAGCCCGCCGGCCAGCATGACCACCGACTCGCCCGGCACCAGCAGTCCGAGCAGGAACGTCATCTCGATCGCGGAGCAGGCGAACGCGACGAGCAGGACGAGCCGCGGGTCGAGAGTGGACAGGTAGTCCACGAAGGCGGTGGTGGCGTTCGTCAGATCGGTGAGCACGGGTTCAGCCTGCCGGGCAGGTACCCGGGAGGCCATCGGGTCATACCCCGAGAAATCCCTGAGAGGGCTCAGTAGCCGACGCTGAACGTGGCGTCCTGTTTGTCGGCGGCGGCGGACGAACTCGTGACGGGATCGATCCGCAGCACGTAGTTGGCGTGGCGCAGGTAGCGGTCCGGATAGTTGTAGGACCGGAACGACGTCCAGCTGGAGTCCGCGAATCCGGGGACCCGGGTGAAGGTGGCGTCGGCGTTGAAGGAAGCGGTGCCGTCGTTCGCGGCGAGCACCATGGCGTAATTCGAGTGCCGCAGGTACATCGCCGGGAAATTCACCGATCGGAACGACACCCCGGCCGGATCGGCCAGGCCGGGGACCAGGGTCCAGAGCTGATCCTGGTACGGGTCGAACGGGTACGCGTCGATCCGCCCGACATTGCTCGCGTGGCGGATGTAGCGGTCGGGGAAGTTGTACGACTTGACCCTGTTCCAGGCCGGCGTGCCCCACGTGCTCTGCATCCCGGACAGTTCCGCGGCGGTGATCGCGGTGATGCCCAGGTGCTTGGAATTCAACGGCTGGGTGTACGCGCGGTCGTTGAGCAGTGTCCACGAACCGCCGGCCGGATTGCTGGTCTGCCAGCAGAAGAACCGGCCGTTCGGGCTCCACGTGTCGCCCCACATGTACCAGACATCCGACGTGTTCGACTTGGTGATCTGCGGCGCCTCCACGCCCCGGCCCGGCGTGATCGCGCCGGTGAAGATGCTGAAACTGCCCGGGTTCAGGGTGCTCGACCGGGTGCCGAGCAACGTGCTGTTCGTATTGTTCTTGAAGTACATGTAGTTGACGCCGCCGACGGTGAGGAAACTGCCGTCGATCGCGTCGTACCCGGGGTCGAAGAACGTCTGGGGGGTCGTCGCGGTGACGAAGTCGGTGGTGTAGTTCGACAGGAGGACGTTGTGGCCCCCGACGACGGCGGAATAGACGATCAGGTACTGACTGCGGGCGGCGTCCCACACGGCTTCCGGTGCCCAGGCGTGGGTGGCCAGGGAATGGACTTTCAGCAGCCGGTAATTGCGGAACGTGCGCAGGTCGGCGGAGTCCCAGACGTGCAGGTACTGGCTCTGGTACGCCCAGTCGGTGCCGTAGAGGTCGGTGGCCAGCACGACGAACGTGCCGTCCTGTTTGCGCAGGATGAACGGGTCACGCAGTCCTTTGCTGCCCAGCGTCGGGGTGGCGACCGGGTTGTTCTGGTTGAGCGGGGTCCAGCGCAGCCCGTCGGCGCTGACCGCCAGGTGCAGGCCGTAATTGGCGGCGCTCATGGTCGGCGACTCGGTGAAATACGCCATGGCGTAACCGGAATAGGTCGCCGCGCGGGCCGCCTCCGGCAGCAGCAACGCTCCCGCGGTGGCACCACCGACCGTGGTCAGGAATCCCCGGCGCTTCATTTCGCGATCGCCGTCCCGTGCCGGCAGCCGGCGCAGGTGACCGCGCTGAGCCCGGTCCACGTGTTCAGATCCGAACTCGTCGCGGTCCACACCCCGCCGTTGGTGTACTTGTCGACGTAGATGCGCCAGCTGCCGTTGTCGAGCCGGACCAGCGACGGCCCTTCGTACCCGGAGGTCCACAGGTTTCCGCGGTTGACCCAGCCCTCGGTCAGGTTCGCGGTCGTGGTCCAGTGCTCGATGTATTTCGTGGTCTCGTTCTTGGTGAACGCGTGCCACGTGCTGCCGGATTTCACGACGAAGGTGTCGATGTGGTTGGTGCCCAGACCCCACATCTGCGCGGGGCCGCTCCAGGACGTCAGCGCGCTGTTCTGGGCGGTGTAGACGTACGGCCGGAAGCACGCCGAACACGTGCTCGCCGCGACGCTCGTGATGAGCCGGACGGTGCTGCCCTCGACGTAGAATTCCGGTGCCCAGGTGTATTTCGTGTTCGCGATCCCGGAATTCACGCTCGCGATGTTCGTCCAGGTCACCAGGTCGGCGCTCGACGCAATGTTGAAATACGTCGAGTTCGTCGTCCACGACTGCACGGTGTAGGCCGCGTAATAGCGCCCGTTGTACTTCAGGATGCTCGGATCGCGCAGCACCCCGGTCGGGCCGCGGAAGTTCGTATCGGTCAGCACGTTGTAACTCGTGCCACCATTGGTCGACTGATAGACCCACAATTCCTCGTCGGCGGCGGCATCACCCTTGAACGTCGCGTAGACGAGGGTGGTCGCAGCCGAGGCGGGCGAGGGCAGGACCAGCCCGCCCAGCAGCAGCCCGATCAGGGCCGTGAACAGCACAAACGGTCGTCGCATGCCGCCTCCAGCGCTACCTGTTGCATCGAAGTTTCTAAATGATTGCGTTCACAATTCACGCTGTCAAGGACGCGCGAACGACGGCTGGCAGGATGGGGTGGTGAACGTTCACACGCTCGGTGACGCCTTCTTCGACCGGCTCAACCGCCACGACCCGCTGGGCGCGAGCCTGGTCGGGCTCACCGCCTACGACGCCCTGCTCCCGGATCCGCGCGCCGCCGCGGACGAGGCGGCGGCCGCGTCGTTCCAGGAGACCGTGCTGGCGTTCACGCCCACCGATGGTGACGCCGTTGCTCGTGCGTTTGTGGCCGGTGGGGGTGACGCCGTTGCTCGTGCGTTTGTGGCCGGTGGGGGTGACGCCGTTGCTCGTACGTTTGTGGCCGGCGGCGGTGACACCCGTGCCCGTTCGCTCACGCCCGCCGGCGGTGACGCTCATGCGCTTGTGGCCGGCGACGGCTTACTCCCGGGCGGGGTTGCCGACGGCTTCCTCCCGGGCGGGGCTGCCGATGGCGACGACATCGATCGGGACGTCCTGCGCTGGATGGCCGGTACCGCCGCCGAGGAGGCCACCCATTGCCTGTGGGAGGCGAATGCGTCGGCCACCGCGTACGCGTCGCCGCAGGCCCTGTTCTTCATGGCCGGAAGTGCTCAGCGGCTGCACGGCGCCGCGGCGTTCTTCGACGGGCTCGCCGATCGCTACCGGGAGGCTTCCGGGCGCGGACGGCCCAGCACGCGCGCCGGGATCGCGCAGGCGGTCACGCAACTGGACGAACAGCATGCACGTTTCGACGGCAACGTGCGCGCGGCGATGCAACGCCTCGTCGAAACGCTCAGAGGCGAACTCTCCGCGGTCGCCCGCGACGATGAGCACGTCGGCATTCTGCACGTGCGTGGCGGCGAGGACGGCTACCGGGCGGCGGTCGCGGCGCACACCACCACGGACCTCACGCCGCGGGAGGTCCACGACCTCGGGCTGCGGTTGCTGGCCGATCTGGAGGCGGAGTGGTCGCGGCTGGGACAGCAGGTCTTCGGCGTCGGCGACCCGGCCGCGGTGCGGGCGCGGCTGCGCGACGACCCGGCGCTGCGGTTCACCACCGGCGACGAGATCGTCACGGCGGTGGCGGCCGCACTCGACCGGGCCCATGCCGCGTTCCCGGGCACCGCGCGCTGCCTCGTCGAACCGGTCGACGACCCCGCCGCACCGCCCGCGTACTACCTGCCACCGGCCGCGGACGGCAGCCGGGCCGGGACGGTCTGCGTCGTGACCACCGACCCGGGCCAGCGCTCCACCTTCGGCTCCGAGGCGCTCGCCTTCCACGAGGGCGTACCCGGCCACCACCTGCAGGCCGTCGCGTCCCAGGCGCTCATGGCGCTGCCCGACTACCGGCGTTACGTCGACACCCGGCTCGGTGCCTACGTGGAGGGCTGGGCGCTCTACGCCGAGCAGGTCGCCGAGGACCTCGATCTCTACTCGTCGCCGCTGGCCCGCCTCGGCCGGGTGTCGTTCGCCGCGGTGCGGGCCGGCCGGCTGGTCGCGGACACCGGGATGCACGCGTACGGCTGGTCACGTGAACAAGCCCGCGTGTTCGTTCGCGCACATACGGCCTTGTCCGCGGCGGGGGTGGCGCAGGAGGTGGACCGCTACATCGGCTGGCCGGGTCAGGCCCTCGCCTACAGCGTCGGGGCCGGCGAGATCCTGCGGCTGCGCACCCTGTCCCAGGCGGCGCTCGGCCCACGCTTCCGCCTCGAGGACTTCCACCAGCGCGTACTCGGCTCCGGTGCCGTACCGATCGGCGCGCTCGCCACGATCATCGACCGGTGGGTGCGGTCGTGAGGGTCCGGCACACCTCGTTCGTCGATGTCGCGGCGCGGGTCACCCGGCCGGACCACATGATCGAATGGCGTGGCGACGAGATCGTCGGTGTCGGACCGGACGACGGCGGCGCGCTGATCGACGGCGACATCGAGGGTGCCGGACTGTACGCACTGCCCGGCCTCATCGACTGCCACGTGCACGTCACCTCGATCAGCGCCGACGAATGGGCCGACTCCGGGCACCCGGCCAGCTACGTGGCCGCGCACGCCACCCGGACACTCGCCGCGACCCTGCGCCGCGGGTTCACGACGGTCCGCGACGCGGGCGGGGCGGACCCGGGACTCGCCCGGGCGCTCGGCGAAGGGGTCATCACCGGGCCCCGGCTCTTCACGTGCGGCAAGGCCCTGTCGCAGACCGGCGGCCACGGCGACCTGCGGCCCCGGGGGCGCGAACTCTGGGATCCGCACCCGGACGTACCCGGCATCGGCCGGATCACCGACGGGCCCGACGCGATCGTCCGGGCGGTCCGCGAACAGGTCCGGCGCGGTGCCACGTTCGTGAAACTCATGCTGTCCGGCGGGGTGACGAGCCCGGCCGACCGGATGGACGGTGTGCAGTTCTCCGACGACGAAGTGCGCGCGGCGGTGTCCGAGGCTGCACGCTTGGGCGTCTATTGCGCCGGGCACGCGTACACGCCTGAGGCTGTTCATCGCGCGATCGAGCTCGGCGTCCGTACGATCGAGCACGGCAACCTGATCACCGCGGCGTCGGCGGCCCTGCTGGCCGCCCGCGGGGTGTTCCTCGTCCCGACCATGGCCACCTACGAGGTGCTGGGGACCCGCGGGCCCGAGCTGGGCCTGTCACCGCAGAGCGTGCAGAAGCTGACAGCCGTCGGCGGCCATGCGGTCGAGGCGCTGCGGCTGGCCCAGGAGGCCGGGGTCCGGATCGCTTTCGGTACGGACCTGCTCGGCGACATGTCCACCGCCCAGAACCTGGAGTTCGCGCTCCGGGCCCAGGTTCAGCCGTCCTGGGACGTCCTGGCGAGCGCGACCCTCGTCGGCGCCGACCTGCTCGGCGAGACCGGCCGCCTCGGCGTGCTGGCCCCGGGTGCCGCCGCCGACCTGCTGCTGTGCCGCGCCGACCCCGGCCAGGACGTCCGCGTTCTCGCCGACCCGCAGAAAGCCCTGGCCACGGTCGTCTCCCGCGGCCTCGTTCACCGCGTCTGAGCCGGCTTCGTGCTGGGCGGCTTTGTTCACCGCGTCTGAGCCGGCTTCGTGCTGGGCGGCTTTGTTCACCGCGTCTGAGCCGGCGCGGTGCTGCGCAGCGTTGTTCACCGCGCCTGAGCCGGTTCCGCGCTGGGTGGCTTTGTTCACCGCGTCTGAGCCGGCGCGGTGCTGCGCAGCGTCGCTCGCCACGCCTCAGCCGGTTCCGCGCTGGGCGGCGTCGTTTACCGCGCCTGAGCCGGCGCTGTGCTGCGTGGCGTCGCTCACTGTGCCTGAATCTGCTCCGTGCTGCCCGCGACGACCACCTCGGTGCCGGTGCGGCGGATCGCGTCGATGCCGGCCTGGTCGGCGCTCGTGTCCGTGACCAGCGTCGCGACGTCCGTGATGGCGCAGATGCCCGCGAGGCAGACCTTGCCGACCTTGGAACCGTCCGCGACCACGATCACCCGGTCCGCCCGGCGGATCATCTGCGCGTTCGTGTTCGCCTCGATCTCGTCGTGCGTGGTCAGACCGCCCCGCGCACTGATGCCGTCAACACCGACGACCGCGACCTCCATGTTGAGACCGGCGAGCGCCTGGTCCGCGATCGGCCCGACCAGCTCGTACGACTGGGTGCGCGACACCCCACCGGTCATGATCAACTTGAGCCGGGGCCGCAGCGCCAGCTCCGCCGCGATGTTGAGCGCGTTGGTGACCACGGTCAGGTCGACCCGTTCGGCCAGCAGCCGGGACAGCAGGTGCGTGGTCGTCCCGCCGGTCAGCCCTAGGGTCAGCGGACCGTAGGGCAGCAGTTGCGCCACCCGCTGCGCCACCAGAGCCTTCTCCTCGCGGTGCTGACCTGTCCGATACCGGACAGGCAGTTCATACGCGACGTCGATGGCCACCGCGCCACCATGGGTGCGGGCGAGAAGTCGCTGATCCTCGAGCACCTGAAGATCACGCCGGATCGTGGCGGGCGAGACGAAGAACTCCTCCGCTAGGTGGCCGGCGTCCACCGACCCGTACTTGCTGACCCGTTCCAGGATCTCCGACACCCGGTCGGCGCGACGTAGCGAACTCTGGGTCATGGCTCCTTCTCTCCGCCCTGTTTGATCAAACGCGCAGTCACTTTAGTTCGTTTCCAAGCGAATCTCCAAGATTCCTTGCGCGCTTGTGGATAACCGCCAACAATCCCGCCATGACAGTGATCGCCTTCCTCGGCGCCGGCAGCGTGGTCTTCACCCGCGAACTGCTCGCCGACATCCTCACCTTCGACGAGTTGCGCGGGGTCACCCTGGCCCTGCACGACATCGACGCGGAACGTCTCGAGACCGCCGAGGCGATCGCCCGGCGTACCGCGGACCAGCTCGGCGCCAAGCCGGAGATCACCACCAGCCTGGACCGCCGCCGGGTCCTCGACGGCGCCGACTTCGTCATCAACGCCATCCAGGTCGGCATGCACGAGGCCACGGTCCGCGACTTCGAGATCCCCGCGAGGTACGGCCTGCGCCAGACCATCGCCGACACGCTCGGCATCGGCGGCATCTTCCGGGCGCTACGCACGTTCCCGGTGCTGAGCGACATCGCCGCGGACATGCGCGAACTGTGCCCCGACGCCTGGCTGCTCAACTATACGAACCCGATGGCCATGAACATCGGCTACCTCGCAGCGGTCGCCCCGGACCTCAAGGCGGTCGGCCTGTGCCACTCGGTCTTCTGGACCGTCCACGACCTCTGCGACCTCGTCGGCGTCCCGATCGACGAGGTCGAGTACCGCGCGGCCGGCGTCAACCACCAGTCCTGGCTGCTGCGCTGGGAACACCGCGGCGAGAGCCTGTACCCCAGACTGGACGAGCTCCTCGCCGCCGACCCGGACCTGCGCCGCCGCGTCCGGATGGACATGTACAGCCGGCTCGGTTACTTCCCGACGGAAACGAGCGAACATTCGAGCGAATACGTCCCGTGGTACCTGCACCACGACGACGAGATCGCCCGTTTGCGTATCCCCGTGAGCGACTACCTGCGCATCAGCGCGGACAACGTGACCGAATACCACGAGACCCGCCGCGCCGTGCTCGCGGGAGAACCCCTCGACGTCAGCCGCGACGCCACCGAATACGCGCCGCAGGTCATCCACAGCATCACCACCGGCACGGTCCGCCGCATCCACGCGAACGTCGCCAACACCGGCCTCATCACCAACCTCCCCCAGGGGTACGCCGTGGAGGTCCCCTGCGTCGTCGACGCGCTGGGCGTCCGCCCCGAACACGTGGGCGACCTACCGTTGCAGTGCGCGGCGCTCAACCGCTCATTCGTGAACGTCGGCGAACTGACCGTCCGAGCAGCCCTGACCGCCGACAAACGCATGATCCGCCAAGCGGCCATGTCCGACCCGAACACCGCGGCGACCCTGACGGTCGACCAGATCTGGTCCCTCTGCGACGACCTGACGGCAGCCCACGGCAACCTCATCCCCGAAGCCTTGCGCTGACACCCCCACCACCACATCACGCAGTCCACCACGCTTCCCGCGTTGGTCCAGTCCGCGACGGCGTGTTCCTTTGCGGGGCCGGCCCGCGGGTCCGGTCATCGCGCGTGGTGCCGCCGCCTCCGGAGTCGCCTGCTGCTGTTCTGCGGGGCCGGGACGTGCCTGGGCCCAGGCAGGCCCCGGGCCCTGGGGTCATGGCTGCCTGGTCGTGTCCGTCTGCCTAAGGCGCTGTAGCTGCCCATGTCGTGCCGCCGGGTTCATCTCCCGGCGGCACGTTCAGTTCGTCGGGGCGGACGCGCGTTTGCGGGTGATACGCGGTACACCCGGCCCGCTTGCCGTCGATCGAGCGTTGGGTGACGGTCACAATGACCACCGGCCTCGATGACCGCGGCTGGACGGCTGACGGCTGACGGCTGGACGGCTGACGGCTGACGGCTGACGGCTGACGGCTGACGGCTGACGGCTGACGGCTGACGGCTGACGGCTGACAGCTGGACGGCTGACAGCTGGATTGCTGACGGCTGGACGATGCGGGCACGGCCCCAAACGTGCATGCAGCCGGTTGCGTGCGTGCAGATCCGATCCCGATGTCGGCGGTCGGCGACCGCAAGTTCGATGATCGAAATGTCATATATATCGCTCCGCGACAGGTCTTGAGCAGGCCGTTGGTCTTGTCGCAAGGTGCGCTAACGGCGACCGGAGAGCCCGGAAACGCGCAGTGCAAGGTGCTCGTTTCATGTTCACATCTTGTGAAGCGAATACAAACGAGCATAATCCTCGACCATGAACGACACGTCCGAGGAAATCGCCAGTCAGCCTGCGGTCTGGGCCCAGGCCCTTGCGCTCACCGACGTCGCGCGGCGGGAACTCGCCGCTCCGGGGGAGCGGGTGCTGCTGTTGGGGTGCGGCACGAGCTGGTTCGTCGCGCAGAGCATCGCCGAGCTGCGGGAAGGTGCCGGGCTCGGCGAGACCGATGCGGTCTGTGCCTCGGAGTACCGCCCGCGCCGCCACTACGACCGGGTCGTCGCGATCTCCCGGTCCGGCACCTCGACCGAGGTCCTGGACGCACTGCGACAGGTGCCGGCGGGCACCCATCGGGTAGCGATCACCGCGGTCGACGGGATGCCCATCGACTCGCTCGCCGAGGCGCGGATCCTGCTCGATTTCGCCGATGAGCGCAGCGTCGTGCAGACCCGGTTCCCGACGACCGTCCTGGCACTGGCCCGCGCCGCGTTCGGCGAGGACCTGACGCACCTCGTCGACGACGGTAAAGCTGCGCTCGTTTCGTCGCTTCCCGCCGATCCGGCCACGATCGAACATCTTGTGTTCCTCGGAACCGGATGGACGGTGGGGCTCGCTCATGAGGCGGCGCTCAAGGTTCGGGAGGCGGCACAGGCGTACTCGGAGTCGTACCCGGCAATGGATTTCCGGCATGGACCGGTCGCTGTCGCCGGCGCCCACAGTCTGGTGTT
This sequence comes from Actinoplanes sp. NPDC051494, assembly GCF_044454705.1. Taxonomy (NCBI): domain Bacteria; kingdom Bacillati; phylum Actinomycetota; class Actinomycetes; order Micromonosporales; family Micromonosporaceae; genus Actinoplanes; species Actinoplanes sp. NPDC051494. Next base: position 362,080 of record NZ_JBITDZ010000005.1, on the reverse strand, counting down.
CTCGTTCGGTGACGTGCCCGTCTCGCTCGATGAGGTCGGCCGGTCCGCCGGCGCGACCACCTATCGCGACCAGCGTGATCCGCTGGCGCAGCTCGTCCTCGCCCAGCGGTTCGCGATCGCGCTGGCCGCGCACCGTGGTTTTGACCCTGACAATCCCCGACTGCTGACCCGCTCGGTGGTTCTGACCGACGCGGCCTGAAAACTCCCTCTTCCTTAAGAGATCGAGGTTCGCAGTGATGACATCCTGGACCGGCCGGCCGGGCCGATTGCTGGCCGTGGCGAGCACAATGCTGCTACTGGCGGCGTGCTCCGGTGGCACGAGTGACGACGGCAAGGACGCGGCGGAAGGGTACGACCCGGCCGCCGCCGTCACTATCACCTGGTGGACCGGGCAGACCACGGAGGCCGAGAAGGTCGCCGAGCAGCTCGCCGCCGACTATCACACCGCGCACCCGAACGTCACGATCAAGACCTCGGCCGGTGCCGCGACCACTGACGACCTGCTCACCAAGCTGTCCGCCGGCTTCGCGGGCGGGACCTACCCCGACGTCTCGTACGCGTTCGGGAGCTGGGCCGGCGAGCTCGGCGCCAGTGGCCGTACCCAGGATCTCACCGCATTTGTCAACGATCCGTCGTTCGCCTGGGACGAGATGCCCGCGGCGGCGCGCACGACGGCCACCGCGGACGGCAAAGTGATCGGCGTACCGGCGCTCGTGGACAACCTCGCGCTCATTTACAACAAGAAGTTGTTCGAATCCAAGGGCGTTGCGACACCGACGGACGACTGGTCGTGGGAGGACTTCCGCGCGGCCGCGCAGAAACTGACAGACACGAGCACCAATACGTACGGCACGGCCTACTCGGTGTCGGGCAGCGAGGACACCACCTGGCACCTGTGGCCGCTCCTGTGGCAGAACGGCGGCCAGATCCTCGACGGCACGAAACCCGCGTTCAACTCCGACGCCGGGGTCAAAGCCCTCGAGACGCTGCGGGCGATGGCGGTCGACGACAAGTCGATGTACCTGGACCAGACCGACGAGAAGTACGTGCCACTGTTCGCCAGCGGCCACATCGGCATGATCATCAACGGGCCGTGGTCGTTGCTGGACCTCAAGAACGCCAAGATCGATTACGGCGTGGCGGCGCTGCCCGGTGTCAACGGTGATCACCAAACTGTCTCCGGGCCCGACCTGTGGGTACTTTTCGATCACGAGGACGCCAACCGCGCCGGGGCCAGCCGCGACTTCGTCAAGTGGCTGACCAGCGCGCAGACCGACGCGAAGTGGAACCTCGCGGTCGGCAACCTGCCACTGCGCACGACCGAGAAGGACACCCCCGAGTTCGCCGCGTACGTCAAGGAGTACCCGGGCGGGCAGAAGTTCTTCGACAACCTGGCCAACGCGAAGCAGGCCCGCCCGACCGTCGCCGGGTACGAGTCGATGAGCCGGGCCGTCGGTGACGCCGTCGCCGAGGTGCTGCAAGGCGCCAAGCAGCCGAAAGAGGCGCTGGACGAGGCGGCGAAGAAGTCCGCCGGGGTCTTGGAGGACTGATGGCTCTCACGTTCGCGGCGACCCCGCGTACGCAGCACGGCGCGCCACCCCGGCCACGCGGCAGGCGTGGCCGGGCCCTGCGCCGCAACCTCACCGGGTGGGGTTTCGCGGGACCCGCGACGCTGCTGGTCATCGGCCTGTCGATCTTCCCGGCGGTGTGGGCGTTCTTCATCTCCCGCACGAAGTGGAACGGCATCGCCCCGGCGACCGGCATCGGCTGGCGCAACTATGAGCGCATCGTGCAGGATCCGGACGCCGGCGCCGCCGCACAGCACACGCTGACGTTGACGGTTCTGTTCGTTCCGGGCTCGATCCTGCTCGGCATCCTCATCGCGGTGGCGCTCAACCAGAAGATCCGGCTGATCGGTTTCTATCGAACGTGCATCTTCGTACCGTATGTGGCGTCCGCAGCGGCCACCGGCATCCTGGCCAGCTTCGTGTTCAATCCGCAGTTCGGCGCTGCGAACGAGGTGCTGCGCCGGCTCGGGCTGCCGGCACAGGGATTCTTGGAGAGTTCTGGTCAGGCACTGCTCGTCATCTGTCTGATCGCGCTGTGGGGAGAGGTCGGTTTCTGCGCGGTTGTGTACCTCGCGGCACTACAGGACATCCCCAAGGAACTGGTCGAGGCGGCGACGGTCGACGGAGCCAGCCGGTTCCGCGTGTTCCTGCACATCACGCTGCCGGAACTACGCCCGGTCACCGTTTTCACGGCGATCTGGCAGACCATCACCGCGATGCAACTGTTCGACCTGATCTACACCACCACCCGCGGCGGGCCGATGAACAGCACCCAGACCGTCGTCTACTACATCTACGAACTGGCATTCCAGACCCAGAGACTGGGGTACGGGGCAGCGCTCGCCTATCTCTTGTTCGCCGTGACCATGCTGCTCACACTCCTGGTGTTCTGGTACAACCGGCGTAACGGAACGGAGGCGTTCTGATGAGGTGGCGCCTGCCGTTCAGCCCCTGGCACCTGCTGCTCATGCCGCTCGCGCTGATCTTCGTCATCCCGCTGGTGCAGATGGTCCTGACGTCGTTCATGACCTCCGCCGAGATCAACCAGTTCCCCCCGAAGATCATCCCGAGCAGCCTCCACCTGGAGGGGTACCGCACGCTTCTGAGCGAATCGCACATCGTGCGCTGGTTCGCGAACACCGTCCTGGTGTCCACGATCGCCGTGGTTGCACACTTGGTGCTCTGTTCGCTCGCCGGCTACGGATTCGCGCGCCTCAAATTCGCGGGCCGGGGGATCGCGTTCCTCGCGATCGTCGCCACGGTCATGGTGCCGATGCAGCTCCTGATGATCCCCACCTACCTGATGTTTGCCCGGGCCGGCATCGTGGACACTCTCGCCGCTGCGTTCGTACCGTGGCTGGCCTCGGCTTTCGGCATTTTCCTCATGCGCCAGTTCTTCCTGGGCCTGCCGGTGGAACTCGAGGAGGCGGCCAGGCTGGACGGCTGCAGCACGCTGCGGACGTTCATCAGCGTCGTGCTGCCCCTGGCCAGACCGGCGATGGCGACGCTCGCGGTGTTCACGTTGTTGTCCAGTTGGAACGATCTGCTCTGGCCGTTGGTCGCCATCTCCGACGACACCAAATTCACCCTGCAGGTCGGCCTGGCGAGCTTCCAGGGCACCCGGCGTACGGAATGGTCGCAGCTCATGGCCGGGAACGTGATCGCGACCCTGCCCCTGATCGTGGCATTCCTCGTGGCTCAGCGCCGCTTCGTCGCGACGATGACGTTCACCGGGTTGAAGGGCTGAGCCGGGCGAATGTCACCTGTGTCAGGTAGCGCTTGCTGATCCGGCCCTGATGGTCGCGGTCGATGAGCGTTTGCAGGCATGCGAACAGGGCATTGCGCGCCTTGCGCTCAAGCGCGCGATGACCTGAATACGTCATGAGCAGATCCAGGTAGGCGCTCGTCGGGTAGACCTGCTCCCACTCGTAGCGCCGGAACACCGCAGCATCGAACCGGCCTGAGCGGTCGATCTCGCTCGCCTCCCGGGGGATGTCGGCGGCGGGCTTCAACCGCAAACCCGGTGTCGTCTTCGGATCGAAACGCTCATAACAGGACTGCGCGTCCACGAAGAAGCGCTCAGTCCCACCGGCCACATGTTCAGAATGAACAACCGCGAGAGCGCCACCCGGGCGAAGGACCTCAGCCGCCTTACGCACGCGGACCGCCGGGTCGACCCAATGGAAGGCGGTCGCGGCAAGGACAAGATCGAAAGGCGCCACGGGTGGCGTCCAGTCCTCGAACGCGCCGATCTCGACGGTGACACCGGGGAAGCCCGCAAGATTGCGCCGGGCAACGGCTGCCATGGCGGAACTCAGCTCAACGCCGACCACGGTGCATCCCAGCAGCGCCAGCGCCCGGGTGGCCTGCCCGGTCCCGCACCCGATCTCCAGAACGCGCGAATGTGCGGTCAACCCGGCCAGCTCGGCCAGGTCGGCGAACATCCGCTCGGGGTACCCGGGGCGCGAACGGTCATAGAGCTCGGCATCCTGCCCGAAGACGGCACGCAGGAACTCGCGGTCGGTGTCGTCGTCGCTCACAATCGGACACTACTGCCCGGCAACAGCTCATCAGCGCGCGCAGAGGAAGTCACCTGCTGCCGCCGCCGAGCCGGCCCTGCTCCTACCCCGGCGCCGCCTCGCTCTGGCGGGTGCGTGCGCCTGGCTTGGCGGGGTGCGTGTGCCTGGCTTGGCGGGGTGCGTGTGCCTGGCTTGATCGGGTGCGTGCGCCTGGCTTGACCGGGTCCGTGCACCTGGTTTGACCGGGTCCGTGCACCTGGTTTGCCGGGTCCGTGCACCTGGCTTGGCTGGGTCTGTCCATTTGGCCTGGCCGCGGCCGTCCTCGTGCATATAGGCAAGGCCCAGTGTTGCCGCCTGCGAGGCGGCGGCGCGTGGCGCCCCGACGCAGGATTCCGTTGACGACGCGGTGCTCACCGTCGGCGCGACCTGTTCCGATTACTTGACCTTTATTCGATGTCGGCGCA
>NZ_JBITDZ010000005.1:355321-357431 GCF_044454705.1 Actinoplanes sp. NPDC051494 | reverse complement strand
CACCTGGTCCGGCCTGCACCTGGTCCGGCCTGCACCTGGTCCGGCCTGCACCTGGTCCGGCCTGCACCTGGTCCGGCCTGCACCTGGTCCGGCCTGCACCTGGTCCGGCCTGGCCAGGTCCGGGCCGGTCCTCTTAATCGGTGGGCCGGCCTGCTCCTGTCGTCACCCCATGGCAACCGCTGATGAGCACCACGCCCCGGCTGGCTGCCGCCCCGGACGCTGCCCGCGTACCGCGCCGACGGAGAGGCTGGCCGTGGTCGAAGCTCAGAACGCCGGTCTGCGGACCGTCGCAGGACCCTTGCGCGCTTCACCCTGCAACGCCGGCCGCGATGGCCTGGTTGTTCGTACCGGCGAACCGCACTGCCCGTTCGTGCCCTTATCGCGTTCCCAGCTGATCGCAGCGTGAAGAACACGTCAAGAAACGACCGGCGCCCGTCGAGACTTCGTGAACAAACCGTTCGCGCGGCAACGAACGGCGCATCGTACAACCGTGAGCGACGAGGTAGGTCCGAATGAACCGTTGTGGGTGGTGCCGATCGCGGCATTCTGTTGCTGGCCCACCGCCTCGTCCTGGCAGGCGGGCGGCACCCCGGCGCCGGATGTCGTTGACCACACGATGCTCACCGCCGGCGCGACCAGCCCCGATCACCTGACCATTATCGGTGTCGGCGCCGTTGTCCTGATTCTGCAGATGTTCCTGGCACCCCGTTTCCGCCGTAACCTCAGCCGCCCGTTGCTCGTCGCCACCGCCTCGGTTGCCATCGCGATCTGTACGGCGCTGCTGGTCACCGGGCATCAGGCCCAACGAATGCGAGCTGTCCGGCCAGAATCCGCCGACGCATTGTCGCTACCGTCGATGGCAGTGAGCGGCGAGCCCCATCGAACACGACATGCACGCTCGCCTCATCACGCGAACGGGTCGACGTTCCCGGATCCGCGTCGGCAGCCTTCTGAATCCTGCCCCGGCCCGGCCTTCGCTCACCGCTCGGAAAAGGGGCGGGAAGCGGTGGGATCAAGGTCCTCCCGGGTGGCCTGTGCCGCTGTTCCGCCGGCTGCCCGGGCGCTCAGCGAGCCGGCCGCCGCGGCCCAGCCGATCGCTTCCGCAACCGGCAGGCCCGCCAGTTTTGCGGCCAGGAAACCCGCGTTGAAACTGTCACCCGCGCCGGTGGTGTCGACCACTTCGACGGTACGGCCGGGAGCTGACCATTCTCCGTCCGCGCTCCACGCCCGGGCTCCCGCGGCGCCGTTCTTCATCACCACTGTTGTCCCGGTGGCGACCAGTTTCGCCGCGGCGATGTCCAGATCCTGTTCACCCGTGACCGCGCGTAGTTCGTTGGCGTTCGGAAGGAACACATCCGTGTGCGCGAGGATGTCCGTGATGGACGCCCAGCGTTCGGCCGGGTCCCAGTTCGTGTCGAGCGAGGTGCTCACCCCGGCGGCACGTGCACGGGCGAATACGTCGGCCAGGCCCCCCGCGAGGCCCGGCTGGAGGTAGAGCGACGCCACGTGCAGATGACGCGCGTCCGCCAAGTGCTCGTCGGTCACGTCCTCCGGGCGCAGCGTGGGGATGGTGCCCGGCAACGTCAGGATCGCGCGGTCGTCGTCGTCCGGCGCGAGGATCACGCTGAGGCCGGTGGGCACGTCCGTCTCCGGCCGGGCGAGCAGTACCTGGACGCCACGGTCCTCGAGGTGCCGCCGGGTGATCGCGCCGAACATGTCGTTGCCGAGCGCGGTGAGCAGCGTGGTGCTCAGACCGAGCCGGGCGCATCCCGCGGCGGTGATCGCGGCCGAACCGCCCAGGACCAGGTCGGCGCCGGTGAGTAACTGTTCCACCTGACCGAAGCGGGGTCGCACATCGCCGCGCAGCACCAGATCCGGGTTGGCGTCGCCGACCACCAGCACGTCCATGACGTCTCCTGTCCATATGAACATTCCAGATTGCGCGTTTCCCCCTATCCGCTCGCCGTCAAGGGGTCCCGAGCACCATACGCGCACAAACGGCTATTGACACCTGTTCGTTCGATCAGTTGAATCGCAGGCAGTAACGATCGAGCCCAGCCGGTACCCCAGCCCGGCGCTCAGGTCGCCAGGACCCAAGCTCGGCCTTCCG
>NZ_JBITDZ010000005.1:0-355227 GCF_044454705.1 Actinoplanes sp. NPDC051494 | reverse complement strand
CGTCCGGGAAGCTCGGCCTTCCGGGAAGCTCGGCCTTCCGGGAAGCTCGGCCTTCCGGGAAGCTCGGCCTTCCGGGAAGCTCGGCCTTCCGGGAAGCTCGGCCTTCCGGGAAGCTGCGGGGTCCGAGGCGGGGCAGATTCGCGAGCGTCAGGAGACCCGCTGTGATCACCCGTGCCGCGCGCATCGCTCTCGCGGCCGCCGGCACTGCCGTCGCGGCGGGCGGATTTACCCCCGGAAACGATCCGCACGCCACATCCGCGGCCGCCGATGCCACATACGCGGCTGGGACCAGCGTTTCCGGGACCAGCGTTTCCGGGACCAGCGTTTCTGGGAGCAGTGTTGCTACGGGGGATGTCGGGAACAGCGCAATCGAGCACACCGGCAGCGTTCATCGCACGGCGTGCGCGGCGGTCGGCGCTACCGTCGCGGTGGTCCGGCGGGATCTGGGCGTCATCGCTGTGGGCAGTGCGACCTATGAGTACGAGGCCTGCTGACCATGATCATTACGGTGACCCTGAATCCGGCACTCGACCTGACGTACACGGTCGATGCCCTTGTTCCTCATGGCACCCACCGGGTTTCCTCGGTGGCCGAGCGGCCCGGGGGCAAAGGGCTCAACGTGGCGGCTGTGCTGCACTCGCTCGGGGAACCGGTCCTCGCGACCGGTCTGCTGGGCGGCACCACCGGCGGCCGGGTGAGCGCGTTGCTCGCGGTGCACGGCGTGCCGAACTCGTTCGTGTCCATCGCCGGCGAGACCCGGCGCACGGTCGCGGTCGCCGATGGGGTCGACGCCACGGGTTTCTGGGAGCCCGGGCCGACGGTCAGCGAGCGCGAATGGACAACGTTCCTTGAGCGTTTCGGTCAACTGGTCGGCGAAACGGACGTCGTCGCGTTCAGCGGTTCCCTTCCGCCCGGCGTTCCGGTCGACGGGTACGCCACCCTGATCCGGCTGGCGTCCGCGGCGGGAGCGGCGACGGTGCTGGACACCAGTGGCGACGCCCTGCGCCTGGGGCTGGCAGCGAGCCCCGACCTGGCCAAACCGAACGCACATGAACTTGCCGAACTCCTTGCCGCGCACCGGGCGACGAGCCCCGGCGTGCTTGGTGCGCGCGAGACGAAATCGCCGCACAGCGTGGCCGTTTCGCAAGGCGGTCCCGACGCCATCGAGCGGGAGGTAAGGGCGGCTTCAGAAGTCCGGGCCGCAAAGGGTGAGGCGGTAGGAGGCCGGACCGCGGGTGACTGGGTCGCTGCTGACGTGCTGGTGTCGGGGGTTGGGGCTGTTGTCGTCTCGCGGGGGCCGCTCGGGCTGCTCGCGGTGACCGCCGGTGGCACCTGGGAGGCCGTTCCCTCCGAGCGGCTGGACGGGAATCCGACCGGTGCCGGCGATGCGTGCGTGGCCGCTCTGGCGAGAGGGCTGCGGGATCGGACGCCCTGGGCCGAGCTGGTCGCTGATGCCGTCGCGCTGTCGGCTGCCGCCGTGGCCTCACCGGTCGCCGGTGCCGTCGATCTCGATACGTATCGGCGGCTGTTGCCGGCCGTCGTGGTCACCGGCCCGATCTAATCGCCCCGTCGCCGTCGCCGTCGCCGTCGCCGTCGCCGTCGCCGTCACCGGTCTGGCCTGATCGCCCCGTCCCGTCGCCGGTCCGGTCTGACCGTCACCGTCACCGTTCTGCTTTTCGAAAGGAAGTTGCTGTGCTCACTCCTACCGGTGAGATCGTCTCCGCGGCCCGGGCTGCCGGGGGTGGGGTCGGCGCTTTCAATGTCATCACTGTCGAGCATGCTGAGGCCGTCGTCACCGGGGCCGAGGCCGCCGGCCGGCCGGCGGTGCTGCAGATCAGTGAGAATGCCGTGCGGTTCCATCATGGCCGGCTCGCTCCGATCGCCGCCGCTGCGCGGAGCATCGCCGAGCTTTCCACGGTCGCCGTCGGGCTGCACCTCGATCATGTCGTCAGCGACGAACTCTTCGACCAGGCTGCCGCATGCGGCTTCGGCTCGGTGATGTACGACGCGTCGCTGCGCCCGTACGAGCAGAATGTCGCCGCCACCGCTGCGGCCGTGAGTCGCGGGCATGGTCGGGGGTTGTGGGTGGAGAGTGAGCTCGGGGAGATCGGCGGCAAGGACGGTGCGCATGCGCCCGGGGTGCGTACCGATCCGGGGGAGGCCGCTTCCTATGTTGCCGCCACCGGGGTGGATGCGCTCGCGGTGGCCGTCGGGTCGTCGCACGCGATGGCGACGCGGACGGCGAAGCTGGACCACGACCTGATCTCCCGGCTGGCCGCGGCCGTTCCCGTTCCCCTTGTCCTGCACGGGTCGTCGGGTGTTCCGGACGACGAGCTGGTGGCCGCCGTCCGGGGTGGGATGGTGAAGATCAACATCGGCACCGCGTTGAACAAGGCGTTCACCGCGGCGGTGCGCGAGACCCTGGACCGCGACGCGACCCTCACGGACCCGCGACGATACCTCGCCCCCGCGCGTGACGCGATCGCCGAGACCGTCGCGGCCTGCCTGCTGCTCCTGCGGTAGCCGGTCAGATCGGGAGGGCGAACGCCGCCATCTGCTGTTCCTCGTGCGGGATCAGGCCCGCCGAGCGGTAGAACGGATGTGACGTCGCGCCGCCCTCGGTGTCGGCGCGGTCGGTGGAGAGCACGAAGAACCGGCAGTGGGCGTATCGTCTTTTGAGCTCCTCCAGCAGCATCCGGCCGATGCCGCGGCGGTGCGCCTCGGGGCGTACGAGAAGGTCCTGGACGTAGCACACGGTCTCGCCGTCGGAGACGGTCCGGGCGAGCGCGATGAGCGTGCCGTCGTCCTCGCGGACAGTCAGCAGGGTGTGGGAGCCGGCCAGGCCGCGGACGAGCTGATCCGGGTCCTTGAGGTACGCCGACCAGCCCACCGACCCGTACAGATCAACCGCCTCGTCGCGGTCGACCGTGCCTTCCCCCAGGATCATCGGCCCACCTTATCCGCTGTGGCCTCCACCACTTTGTTTACGAGACGGTTCCGTATCGCATCAACGCTGAGTAGCGTTCCCCGAGTTACGGAACACATCCGTATCGAATCTAGGTCGAGCTCGGGAGAGCAGCACGTGGAAGATCACCAGAAGCAAGATCAGCCAACCGGGCACCCCCGGCGCTGGGCCATCCTCGGGGTCCTCGTCATCAGCCTGCTCGTCGTCGTTCTGGACAACACAGTCCTCAACGTCGCGCTGCGCACGATCGCCGACCCGAAGCACGGGCTCGGCGCCGACCAGGGCCAGCTCGAGTGGGCCATCAACTCTTACACCCTCGTCTTCGCCGGCCTGCTGTTCACCGCCGGCATCCTGGCCGACCGGTTCGGGCGGCGGATCACCCTGATCGCCGGGCTCGCGGTCTTCGGTCTGGCATCACTCATCTCGGCGTACGCGCAGACCCCCGGCCAGCTGATCGGAGCCCGCGCCCTGATGGGTCTCGGCGCCGCGGCCGTCATGCCCGCCACGCTCTCCATCATCGCCAACGTCTTCGAGCCGCACGAGCGCGGCCGGGCGATCGGCATCTGGGCCGGTGCCGTCGGCCTGGCCGTCGCCATCGGACCGGTCATCGGCGGTCTGCTGCTCGAGAACTTCTGGTGGGGTTCGGTCTTCCTGATCAACGTGCCCGTCGTCATCGCCGGCATCGTGCTGCTGATCGTGCTCGTTCCCGAGTCACGCGATCCCCGCCCCGGCCGTATCGACGTCGTCGGCGTGCTGCTGTCCATCCTGGGCCTGTCGCTGCTCACCTACGGCGTCATCACCGGCGGCGAGGACGGCTTCGGGCGCCCGCAGGCGTGGGGCAGCCTGCTCGGTGCGGTGATCGTGCTGACCGCGTTCGTGCTCTACGAGCGGCGGATCGCGTTCCCGTCGCTGGACGTGCGGCTCTTCAAGAACCGCCAGTTCTCCGCGTCGACCGGCATGGTCGGTCTGGTGTTCTTCGCCAGCATGGGCGCGATGTTCTTCAGCGCGTTCTACCTGCAGCTGGTCCGTGGCTACGGGCCGCTCGCCTCCGGCGCGCTGTTCGTGCCGTTCGCGGTCGGGCAGCTCGTGTTCGCCCCGCGCAGCGCCGCCATGGTCAAGCGGTACGGCCCCAAGGCGGTCAGCACCGTCGGTCTGCTCCTGGTCGCGGTCGGCCTGGTGGCCTGGGTGTGGATCGGTGCCACCACCCCGATCTGGGTTGTCGGCGCGGCGTTCTTTCTCATGGGCACCGGCATGGCGAATGTCATGCCCCCGGCCACCGAGGCCATCATGGCCGCGCTGCCCCGCGAGAAGGCCGGCGTCGGCTCCGCGGTCAGCAACACCGTGCGGCAGGTCGGCGGCGCGCTCGGCGTCGCCGTGCTCGGAGCCATCCTCTCCTCCGTCTACCGTGACGACGTGGCCGCCGCCACGCAGGCCCTGCCGGACGCCGCGCGGGAGGCGGCCCAGGAGTCCATTTCCGGTGCGTACGGGGTGGCGGCCCAGCAGGGTGGGGCCGCCGGGGAGGCACTGATGTCCGGTGCCAACGACGCCTTCATCACCGCGATGCACTACTCGGCGCTCGGCACGACGGCGTTCGCGCTGCTCGGAGCGCTGGTCGCGGTGATCTGGCTGCCGGGCAAGCGGCCCGCGTCGGCACCCGCCCCCACGGTCGCCGAAGCTCTGGCCGAGGAGCAGTTGATCGAGGCGTGACACCCCTCATGGCCATCGGATGAAAGCTCGGTAACAATGGAGCACATGACGACGGCCAGCGCGGACACCGGAGCCGGCCAGTGCCGTAAGGCGCCCGGCCGGCCCCGGGACGCCCGGGCTGACGACGCGATCATCGAGGCGGTGATCGCGCTGCTCGGCTCCGGGCAGAGCGCGGACGCGGTCTCGATCGAGGCGGTCGCGGCCAAGGCGGGCGTGGGCAAGGCGACGATCTACCGGCGCTGGCCCAACAAGGAAGCGTTGCTCGTCGACGCCGTCTCGCGGATGAAGGGCCCGATCCCGGTCCCCGAGGGCACGTCGGTCCGCGAGGACCTCGTCATGCTCATCTCCCATGCCCGCTCCAAGAACGTCGAGCACTACAGCCGGGCGATGGCCTGCCTGTTCCCGGAGATGGTGCGCAACCCGCCGCTGCGGTTCGTGTTCCAGGCCGTCGTCGAGCCCCGCCGCGAGGTCATGCGCGGTGTGCTGCGGCGGGGCATCGAGACCGGCGAGCTGCGCGCCGACCTGGACATCAACATGACCGTCCTGCTGCTCACGGCGCCGAACCTGTCGCTCAACCTGTTCGGGCACGTCCAGGGCGTCCCCGAGGAGGGCTACGCGGAGGCGCTGATCGACGCGATCCTGCTCGGCGCCGCCGCCCGACCCGAGCCACCGGCCCTACCCGCCGAATAGCAGGCCCGGCCGCCGCGGAAGCGAGGCCCGGCCGCCGCGGGAACGGCGCCCGGCCGCCGCGGGAACGGCGCCCGACCGCCGCGGGAACGGCGCCCGACCGCCGCGGGAACGGCACCCGACCGCCGCGGGAACGGCACCCGACCGCCGCGGGAACGGCACCCGACCGCCGCGGGAACGGCACCCGACCGCTCGGGCAGGCAGGGCTGGCGTTCGGGCAGGCAGGGCCGGCGTTCGGGTCGCGGTGTTATCGGGCCAGGAGCGACCGGAGTGCCTTGCTGATGTCGGCTGGTGCCTCCTCGGCCATGAAGTGGCCGCAGGTCACCGTCTCGTGCACCAGGTCCGGCGCCCAGGCCCGCCACACTGCCGACGCGTCGTAGCCGAGGACCGCGCCCCAGTCCTGGGCCAGCACTGTCACCGGCATCGGCAGGGTCGTGCCCGCCGCGCGGGACGCGCGGTCCTGGTCGATGTCGATCGTCGCGGACGCCCGGTAGTCGGCGACGATCGACGGGACCGCCTCGCGCGACGCCCGCAGGTACTCGGCCCGCACCGGTGCCGGGATCGCGGCCGGGTCGCGGGTCCAACCGTCCAGGAAGGAGGCGAAGAAAGCGTCCGGGGCGGCGGCGATCATCGTCTCCGGCAGACCGGGCGGCTGGGCCATCAGGTACAGGTGGAACGCCACGGCCGCGTCCACGCCGTGCAGGACGCCCCACATGTCGAGCGTCGGCACGGTGTCGAGCAGGGCCAGGTGGGTGATCGCGTCCGGGTGGTCGAGGCCGGCGCGGAACGCCACCAGGGCACCCCGGTCGTGTCCGGCCAGGGCGAAACGCTCGTGGCCCAGTTCGCGGGCGAGACTCACGATGTCGGCGGCCATGGTTCGCTTCGCGTAGGCCGTACCGTCGGTGTCCTCAGGTTTGTCGCTGTCGCCGTATCCTCGCAGGTCGGGGCAGATGACGGTGTGGTCGGTGGCGAGCTCGGCGGCGACGTGGCGCCACATCAGGTGGGTCTGCGGGAAGCCGTGCAGCAGGACGACCGGGCTGCCGGTGCCGCCCACCGCGGCCCGGAGGGTGACCCCGTCGGCGACGGGGACGCTGAGCTGCTCGAATCCGGTGATCGTGGTCATGGGGGCAAGCCTGCGCCACGGCGATGAGCGGTGGATGAGTATCCGATGAGCGCTGCCTAGGATGGTGGTCGTGACGACGTTCCGGGTGCTGGGTGCGATTGCCGCCGCCACCTCCCGCGGATCCGTCGACCTCAAGGGTGCCCGCCCCCGCGCCGTGCTGGCCCGTCTGCTGATCGCCCGTGGCCGGGTCGTCCCGGTCGACCGGCTCGTCGAGGACCTGTGGGACGTGCCGCCGGACGGTGCCGTCGCGGCCATCCGGACGTTCGTCGCCGGTCTGCGCCGCGCCCTGGAACCCGATCGGCCCGCCCGGCAAACGCCGTCGCTGCTGGTCACGGTGCCGCCCGGCTACGCGTTGCACGTCGCGGCGGACGCGGTGGACGCCTGGCGGTTCGAGGACCTGGTCGCCTCGGCGGCGGGCCTTCCCGCGGCCGGGGTGCAGGCGGTGCTGGGGGAGGCGCTCGAGCTCTGGCAGGGTCCGGCCTTCGCCGAGTACGCGGGGCAGGCGTGGGCCCGGTCCGCCATCGACCGCCTCGACGAGCTGCGCATGCTGGCCGTGGAACGCCGGGCGTCGGCCTTGCTGGAGCTGGGCCGGGCCGAGGAGGCCGTGCCAGGGTTGCAGGCGCAGGTGGCGGCCCAGCCGCTGCGGGAGGACGCGTGGCATCTGCTGGTCACCGCGTTGTACCGCGGTGGACGACAGGGTGAGGCGCTCGCCGCGCTGCGCCGGGCCCGGTCGGTGCTGGCCGAGGAGCTGGGCGTCGACCCGGGCCCGAGGTTGAAGCAGCTCGAGGCCGACGTCCTGGCCCAGGCCCCGCACCTGTCCGGCCCGCCGGTCGAACGGCCGCTCGCCGCCCCGCCGATGGTCGCCCCGCCGATGGTCGCCCGGCCGCTCGCCGCCCCGCCGATGGTCGCCCGGCCGCCGGACCGGCCGTTCGTGGGGCGCGGACCCGAACTGGCGGCGCTGGCCGATGCCGCGCGGGAGGCGATGGTGCGCGGGCGTCCGGTGCTCGCGCTCATCGCCGGGGAGGCCGGCGCGGGTAAGAGCGCGCTGGCCGAGGCGCTCTCGCACCGGCTCGGCTGGGCGACCGTGTGGGGCCGCAGCCCGGAGCACGAGGGCGCGCCCGTGGACTGGCCGTGGAGCCGGGGACAGCAGCTGACCACGGGCCCGGAGCCCGTCCTCGTCGTCGCCGACGACCTGCACCGGGCCGACGGTGACAGCCTCGACCTGCTCACCGCGCTGCTCACCGATCCCGGTGCCGGTGCCGCACTGGTCGTCGGCACGTACCGCCCGGCCGAGGTCGGCGACGGGCTGGGCGGGGCGCTGGCCCGGTTCGCGCGGGCCGAACCGCTGCGGGTACGCCTCGACGGGCTCAGTGCGGACGAGGTCGGTGACCTGATCGGTACCGTGGCGGGGCGGGACCCCGGCGCCGGCGTGGCGCGCGCCGTCCACCGGCGCAGCGGCGGGAATCCGTTCTTCGCCCGGGAACTGGCCCGGTTGTACGTCTCCGGGGCGGCGCTCGGTGACATACCTGACGGCGTACGGGATGTGATCCGGCACCGTCTGACCCTCCTGCCGCAAGCGTCGCGGGGGGTGTTGCGGCGGGCGTCCGTCCTCGGCCGTGACGTCGACGCGGAGGTCCTGGCCGTGCTGGCCGGCGAGGACGTGCTCGACGACCTGGAGGCCGCGCTGCGGGCCGGTTTCCTGACCGAGGGGCCGCTGCGGTTCACGCACGTCCTGGTCCGTGACACGCTCTACGACGATCTGTCCGCGTTGCGCCGGACCCGGTGGCATGCCGGCGCCGCCGCGGCGCTGGAGAAGGTGCGGCCGGACGACGCCGCCGCGCTGGCCCATCATCACGCTCAGGCCGGCCACCCGGAGGCCGCCCGGTATGCCGCCGTCGCCGCCACCCGGGCCGAACAGCGCCACAACCCGCACGAGGCCGCCCGTCTCTGGCGCCAGGCCCTGGCCACCGACGAGTTCCGGGACCGTCTCACCGCGGTCATGGGCCTGGGCCGCTCGCTGGCCGTCATCGGCCGCCTCGCCGAGACCCGGGCGTTGCGGGCCGAGGCCATCGGCACCGCGGTCGCGCTCGGCGACCGTGAGCTGCTCACCCACGTCCTCACCGCGTTCGACGTCCCCGCGATCTGGCCCCGCAACGACGACGAGGAACTCTCCCGCCGCATCGTCACGGCCGTCGAGACGGCCCTGCCGGGCGCGCCGCCGGCCCTGCGCAGCCGCCTGCTGAGCACGTTGGCCCTGGAGATGCGAGGAGACACGGGTACGCGGGGACGGGCCGCAGCGCTCGAAGCCGAGTCCCTGGCCCGGGGCGGCGGTGACCCGGCCCTGCTGGCGGCGGCCCTCAACGCCCGCTTCATGCACACCTTCGAACGGCCCGGCCGGTCCCGGGAGCGGGCCCGGATCGGCGCCGAACTCATCGACCTCGCGTCCCGCCACGGCCTGGTGGTTTTCGGGGTCCTCGGCCACCTCATCAGCCTGCAGTCGGCGTGCGCGGTGGGCGACGTCACCCGGGCGGACGAGCACGCCGCG
Source organism: Actinoplanes sp. NPDC051494 (assembly GCF_044454705.1). NCBI lineage: Bacteria > Bacillati > Actinomycetota > Actinomycetes > Micromonosporales > Micromonosporaceae > Actinoplanes > Actinoplanes sp. NPDC051494. Next base: position 346,200 of record NZ_JBITDZ010000005.1, on the reverse strand, counting down.
GCGGCGGACCGAATCGCCGCGGAGTACGACCTGCCGATGGTCGCGGTGTTCACGGCGCTGTACGCGGCGTTGCGGGAGCCTTCCGAGCAGGCCTACCGGTCGGCCTGCGAACGGCTCACGGAAGGTGGGATGCCCGGGGTGGCGGACGGGTTGCTGAGCCTGGCACTGTTGTCCCTGGGCCACCCCGACGGCGAGCTGGGTCACCCCGACGGCGAGCTGGGCCACACCGACGGCGAGCTGGGCCCGTACGAACCGTGGGCCCGGCCGGGGATCCTGCTCGCCGCCGGCCACCGTGACGAGGCGGCGGCCGCCCTGCGAGCCCTGCCCGAATCCCCGCACGACCTGATGTGGGAGGCCCGCCTGTGGCTCGCCGGCCGGGCCGCGGTGGCGCTCGGCGACCGCGAGATGATGGCCGCGCTGTACGACGAACTGCTGCCGGCCGGGGGAGAGCTGGCGGGCGCGGCCGGCGGCGTGCTGTCCTTCGGCCCGGTCAGCGACCTGCTCGAGGAACTCACCACATAGGCCTCTGTCGCTACCGCCCGACCGGGATCAGGTGCGGGAACACACGGCGGACGGCGGTGGTGAGCCACTCGAGGCCCCCGCCGGTGAGGACGCTCGTTGCTTGCAGGACCGCGCAGGTGGTCTCCACGGAGGCCGGTTCGGCTGCTTGATAGAGCTGTTCGACGGCCTGGTGCCGCAGGTGCGCCTGCTTGAAGGCCTCGATCTGCTCGGGCCGCTCGCCCGCGAGGTGCAGCGGGGGAAGGACGCTCCGGTCGGCGAAAGCTGGGGGAAGGGCATCACCACGGCGTACGGCGGCCAGCGCCCCGTCGATTCCCGGCAGGTCGCGGGTCCCGGTGACCGTCAGTGCCTGTTCGATCGCCCAGGCGGCGATCGCGCGGAGGTCCGAGGGCGCGGCGGTGGTCAGGTGGGCGGCCAGGACGGCATCGGCACCACCGACGGACCTTCCCGCCGGTCCCAGGCTCCGCACCAAGTGGCCGTACTGCCAGCCGGGCTGGCGCTCCTCGGACGGCGGTTCCTCGAAGGTTTCCTCGTTGTCGCGGAGTTCCTCGACCCGGGCCGAGAGTTCAGCCGCGGTCCAGGTCGCCTCGACGCCGGTGCGGTGCCGGTACGCCGCCGGTGCGGTGGTCTGCCGGACGATGACGTCGGTGCCGGTGGCCGGCCAGAACTGCAGGAGGCACTCCTCGGCGACCGGTGCCTCCTCGGACTCGTCGACGGGGACGGTCCGGGCGCTGTAACGGACGTGGTAGCTGCCGGGTGGCAGGCAGACAGGCCCGTCCCATTCGTCGAACGCGCTGAGAGTCAGGTCGTCGACCCAACTGGCGTAATGGACGTCGACGACTTCCTGCCATTCGCCGGCCACTTCCGGGTCCGTGTCGTGCAGCTCTATCCGTACGTGGATCCGGCCGGTGTGGGTTTCGGTTCTGATCCGCAGCATTTCCGGTGTCGCGGCGCCGACGAGACCGTTCCGCTGGCCGCGCCAGGCGTCCCTGTCGTCGTCAGTCGCGTCCGTCTGTGCGCTGCACAGGGTGAGGAAGCCGTAGTGCACTCCCATTCCGGTGTCGAGCAGGACCTCAGCCAGCATCACCCCAGAATGCCAACAAAAGCCCGGCGAGGAGCCGCCTTGTCCAAGGCGGCTCCTCGCCGGTGACCGGGCGGTGCGTTACCGCTCGGCGGGGTTCCAGAGGAGCTGGTCGTCGACCACGGTGGTGCTGCCCGAGGTCACGGTGATGACGGTGGCCGAGTCGTAGTCGGGGGCCTGGTGGGCGTACTGGCTGCGGTCCGAGACGGTGAACTGGACCTTGTACCGGCCCGGTACGAGCTGGTCGCTGAGGTCGTAGCTGCCGTCGGCCAGGGTGGTGGTCTCCGACTCGCGGGCGGTGTCGATCTCACTGACGCGGACGCCGGCCCCCGCGACCGGCGCTCCCGTGGCATCGGTCAGCCGTCCGGAGATCCCGGCGAGAGCGATGGCCCGGTCGTCGACCCGGATGCTCTGTCCGGACCGTACGAAGAACTCCGTGGCACCGGACGACGTGAACGTGTGCGGAACGTACTCGGCGAACCGGCCCACCGCATAGCTGATGATAAATTTCCGGTCCGGCTGGACCCGGATCCGGTACGTGCCGTCGGCCGCCGTCCGGCCGGGATGCTCGGCGGCGCTGTCGACGTTCGTCGCGGCGACCTCGGTGTTCGCGGCCGGTGTGCCATCCGCGCGCAGGAACGTGCCGGTGATGAAGCCCGGCGCCGTGACGACGCTGGTGGCGACGGTGGTGCGCTTCGCCGTCACCCGGTAGATCGTGGCCTGCTCGGCGTCGGTGATCCGGCCGGGCGCCCATTCCCGCCAGCCCCGCATGTCGATCTGGATCCGGTAACCGCCGGGCTTCAGACCTGACACCCGGAACCGGCCGTGCGCGTCGGACCGGACTTCCTGGACCGGTCCGCCGGACGGGTCGAGATGGACCGAGACGGTGGCGTCGGCGACGGCCGAGCCCCGGGTGTCCCGGACGAGGCCGGAGAGGCTGCCGGCCGGATCGCCGGCGAGCGCCGGTCCGGCCGTGGTGGTCACGGCGGCGGTCCCGGCCAGGACGGCGGCCAGGATGCCGCGGCGGAGAAAGCGTTTGTGCTGCATGGGATTCCCTTCGCTTGTTCAGGTATGCCGGGAACGCTATTTCGGCGCCCGCGGCCCCAGCCGGAACGGCGACGCGTGGTGGCACGAATCCGGGAGTGTCCACAACAGACTTCATGTGGCGGTCGCCGCGCGTTCAGTTCCGTGTTTCCGGATGCTCGGCCGGGGAATGATGTTGACGCACGAGCGGACCATCAACAGGAGTCATGGTGAGCAAGGATCTGATGAAAGGCACCGCCTGGTACGGGCGGCCGGCCGGAGCACGCCGGACCGGTGCCGCCACCACCCGTGAGAAGACCCGGGTGGCGAACGCCGAGTCCCGCGATCGGTCGGAGCAAAAAAGAGGGTCATGACCCCGGAATGGCGATGGGCCGGTTCGGTGGCCGCCGCGTTCGACGTCGGCCGGGCCACCGCGCCGATGACCCGCGTCGAACAGGCGGCATTCCTCGGCGGCGTGCGAATGCCCGAGCGCCTTGAGCCCCAGGTCACCGTGGTCGAGCTCGACGGTGTCCCGCATCATTGGCAACTGCACCTGGCTGACCACGGTGCATTGAGGACGAGCCGCGCGGCATCTACACTCCCGATATTGTCCTGACCGCTTGCCGTACCGCTGAATGATCATGTTTCTTCTGGTCCCGCACCAGAGGGTTTCATGAGGCTCCTGACCCTCAGGAGTCGACCACGCAGCGACCACCGGGCAGCCAGGACACAGGCACATGCCGCCGAGCCGGCTGCCGGGCCACCGTGGCCGCACGACCTCGTCCGTCGCGACCCTCTTTCCCGCTTGCCGCTCGGGCCAGGCGGGTGAGCGAGGTGCGCGTTTCATGGGTGACTGGCTGATCGCATTCGTCTTCTCGATCCCGCTCGTGGCATTCGGCATGTGGCTGACCTTCAACGCGATCCTGGTGAAATGGCACGGCCTCGAGGCGCTCAAGGAAACTCCGGCCGTCTACCGCGCGTTCGACCCGCGCAGATGGAGCCGCCACGGCCTGCCCGCGGGAAGCACGGACCCACGAGCACCGGAGCAGTCACCGCCGCCGGCCGCCTGAACGCGGCCGGCGGCCCTCGGTCTTTTTTGCTCGCCGGCTTGATTCGGCCCCTGGGGCAGGGGCCATCCTGCTTCCAGGAATCAGGGGCGGGCGGCGGCGGTGATCTCGACGCCGGCCGCTCGCAGGCGGGTGACCAGGGCATCGCCGATGCCCGTGGCCGGGGTCAGGACCCCACCGGGGGAAGGGGGCAGGGCATCGTGGTCCAGAGCGAGGGCGAGCGCGGATTCACCGAGCATGACGGCCGTCGCGGCGTATCCGGGGTCTCCCTTGGCCCGGAACCGCGCCGCGAAGCGGGCACCGGTCGTGGTGGTGGTGAAGATGTCCACCGTGAAGTGGCCTTTGCGCCGCACCTCCTCGGACGGTCCGGCGCCGGGCCGGGGGAGGAGGCGGTCGAGGACGACACGGGTGGGTTTGAGGGCGAGTCCGGCGACGAGGGCGCCGAACCCGTACTTGGTGGCGGCCGCGATGACGGGGGACAGCGGTCCGGTGCCCGTGCTCATCGTCTCGCGGTACCGGAACGTCCGACCGTAGGCGTAATCGCGCAGCGCGTTGGAGCGGCGCACGACCCGGGTGTTGTAGGAGGCCATGAAGAACGGCGCGAGGGTGCCGCGCAGGGTGGGGTGCACTTGACTGGCGGGCACGGTGACCATGTCGGACTGGCGGCCCAGGTCGGGCTCGGCGGCGCGGTCCGGGGTGAGGGAATAGGCGCTGGCGGCGACGCGGCGCAGGGTCCGGTCGGCCCGGACGGTGTCGAGCTGGTGGCGCATCGTGTCGATGGTGCCGCCGCTGACACCGCCGCTCATACTGGTCACGACCAGGGTGGTGTCGGTGAGTTCACCGGCACCGGCCGCCGCGACCGCGGCGTGCAGGACGTGGATGCCGAGGTCGGAGGGCACGGAGTCGAAGCCGCAGGAGTGCACGATCCGGGCGCCCGTGGTGGCGGCGAGATCATGGTTCTCGTCGATGCTCTGGCGCACGAACAGCACTTCGCCGGTGAGATCCACGTAATCGGTGCCTGCCCCGGCGCAGGCGTGGACCAGGGCCCGGCCGTATTTCGCGTACGGGCCGACGGTGGTGACCATCACCCGGGCCGACGCGGCGAGAGCGGTCAGCGCGGGGGTGTCGTCGGCGTCGGCGACGAGCAGCGGCCAGTCCACGCCGAGTTTCGCCGCGACCGCGGCGAGGCGGTCGGCGGAGCGGCCGGCGAGTGCGATCCGGGTGCCGGCCGGGGCGTGGGTGGCCAGGTGCCCGGCGACGAGTGCACCGGCGAAACCGGTGGCGCCGTAGACGACGATGTCATGGTCCCTCATCGCCTGATTGTGCCCCGGAACACAACTTCCACAACCCCGGCCGGGCGCCGGGTGTCAGCCGACGTGGATGTGCGGGCGGCGGTTCCGGTCGGGTTCGGCCTGGCGGATCATCTCGCGGGTCACCGGTGCCACCTCGCCCTGCCCGAAGATGAGGTATCGGATGAAGTTGGCCGCCGGGTTGCCCTCGGTCCACTCGAAGTAGATGTGCGGGCGGCGGCCGGTCCGGTCGCGGATGTGCAGCAGGACCGCGGCCAGGGCGCTCGGCACCGAGGAACTCTCCATGGTCAGCACCCGGTACCGGTGGTGCAGCAGCTCGCCGCGCACGTTCAGCTCGGTCTCGAAGTCGGACGCGTCGGTGACGGTGACCTCGACGAAGAGGATGTCACGGTCGTCGACGAGATCGTTGTCCGCGATGATCTGGGCGATCTTGTCGCTGTACTCGTGGGCGTCGCGGCGGTCCGGCTCGTTGGCGATGAGACGGATGCGGCGGCGGCCGAACTCACGGAGGAAGTCCTCGGTGGTCTCGTCGGTCCCGATGCGGGTGACGCGCAGCTCGAACGCGCGGTACAGCCGCGACAGCAGCGAGATCAGCAGGATACCGGCGATGAAGCAGGCCGCGATCTTCACGCCGTCGGGGCGCTCCACCACGTTGGCGACCGTCGTGTACGCGAACACGAGCGCGATGGCACCGAAAGCCCAGGTGCGCCCGCGCTGTCCCCGGTGGTGGGCGGAGAGCGTGACCGCGGTCGCCGCGGAGGTGATCAGGACCAGCACGCCCGTCGCGTACGCGCCGCCCTGGGCGTCGACGTCCGCCTTGAAGATGATCGTGATCAGGAACGCGGTGAGGGTGAAGACCAGGACCATCGGCCGGACCGCCCGGGCCCAGGACGGTGCCATGCCGAAGCGGGGGAGGTAGCGCGGCACGAGGTTGAGCAGCCCGGCCATCGCCGACGCGCCGGCGAACCACAGGATGGCGATCGTCGACAGGTCGTACACGGTGCCGAAGGCGGTGCCGAGGTTCTCGTGGGCCAGGAACGCGAGGGCCCGGCCGTTCGCCTCCCCGCCCGGCTCGAACTGCTCCTGCGGGATGAGCACCGTGGTGACGACGCTGCTCGTGATCAGGAAGACGCTCATGATCACCGCGGCGGTGGTGAGCAGGTTCTTGGTACCCCGGATCCGGCCCGGCAGGTCACCGGTGACGTGCGGCATGACCGCGACGCCGGTCTCGAAACCGGACAGCCCCAGCGCGAGTTTCGGGAACACCAGCAGGGCGATCGCGATCATCATCAGCGGGTCGCCGTGCTGGGTGGTCAGGGCCGTGCCCCAGTCCGCGACCGCGCTCGGGTGGGTGACGACCTGGAACAGGCCCTGGCCGACGACCACCACGTTCAGCGCGAGGTACACCCCGACCAGTCCGACCGCGATGCCGATGGCCTCGGTGAAGCCCTTCAGGAACACCGCCCCGAGCAGCGCCACCAGCACGAGCGTGACCAGCACCTCGTGGCCGCGCAGCGACGACGGCCAGAACGGGTTCTCGTCGATGTGAGCGGTCGCGTCGGCCGCGGACAGGGTGATCGTGATGATGAAGTCGGTGGCGGCGAAACCCAGCAGGACCAGGACGAACAGCTTGCCCTTCCAGAAGGAGAGCAGCTTGACCAGCATCGCGATCGAACCCTCGCCGTGCGGGCTGTCGGCGGCGACCCGGCGGTACACCGGCAGTGCGCCCAGCAACGTCACCAGCACCAGCACCAGCGTGGCGATCGGGGACAGCACGCCGGCGGCGAGCGCGGCGATGCCCGGCTGGTAACCCAGCGTGGAGAAGTAGTCCACGCCGGTCAGGCACATGACCTTCCACCAGGAATGCGGGCGTTCCCCGCCCTCGGCGTGCGGGCCCTGATGCTGCCCGGCCTGCTCGTTGAGGCCCTTCAGGAGCCAATCGGTCATCACCACCCGGGAATGGTGGCACCGGCCGGACGGCACCGCCCGTCCCCGGGCGTTAAGAACACGTCTAGATTTCCGCACCCCCGTCAAAGCCCCGTATCCACGGCTTCCCACCCCCGCCCGGGGCCGCGCACCGTCGGGGTCATGACTCTCGCCGAACTGTTGCCGTCGTTGCGGTCCACGCTGCGTCCCCACCTCGACCCCGAGCTGTGGCCGTCGACCGCCCGCTGGGGTGCCCACGGCGACCTGCTGATCGGCGGCGTGCGGGTGTCCGTCCTCGCGCCGACCTACGGCACCCCCGTGCACGTCCTCGACGAGGCCGATGTGCGGGCGCGGTGCGCCGGATACCGGGCGGCGTTCCCCGACGGGGTCGCCTACAGCGCCAAGGCCGGGCTCACCATGGGGCAGGGCCGGTGGATCGCGGCGGCGGGACTGGGCTGCTACACCGGATCGGGCGCGCAGCTGCGGACCGCACTGCTCGCCGGGTTCCGGCCGGCGCGCCTGGTGCTCGTCGGCGCCGCCAAGTCGGTGCACGATCTCGACGCGGCGTTCGCGTGCGGCGCGGCCGTCGTCGCCGGGACGGCCGCCGAGGTGCGAGCCCTGACCGCCCGCGCCCCGCTCGGGCAGCGCGTCCACCTTCGGGTCGTGCCGTCGGCCGCGGGCCCGGGACGCTGCCGGTACGGGTTCCGGCTCGGCACCGGTGTGGCGCTGGAGGCCGTCGGGGAGGTCCTGGCCAGCCGCAACCTGCGCCTGGCGGGACTGGACTTCTCCCTGGGCCACCAGCTCAGCCGGTTCCAGACGTTCGAGAGCACACTGCGCGAGGCCGTCGCCTTCTGCGCGGTGGTGCGCGCCCGGACCGGTGTCGTCGTCGACGCGCTCAACCTGGGTGGTGGACACGCGGTCGCCTACACCGACCACGATCACGGGTTCGCCCTGCAGCCGTTCGCGAACCGGATCCGGGCGATGCTGCGCCTGGCGGCCGAACGGCACGCGGTGCCGGCCCCGGCGCTGACGGTCTCCCCGGGTCGGGCGATCGTGGCCCGCTCTGGTGTCACCGTGCACCGCGTCGCCGAGGTAAGGACCGCCTCGGACGGCCGGTTGACGGTCGTCCTCGACGGGGTGGCCCCGGACTGCGCCCCGCACCGCCGCACCCCCGGCCGGCGGGAGTGCCCGGGCCGGCACACCGCGCAGCTCGTCGGCCGGGTCTCGCAGGCACCGATGCGCCTCGCCGCCGTGGTCGGTGACACCGATGTGCTCGTGCCCGCGATGCAGGTCCCCGGCGACGTCACCGCCGGTGACCTGCTGGTGGTCGCCGGGACCGGCGCCTACCACCACCGGCGTGACCACTTCGTCGGGCGGCCGCCGGTCGTCTCGGTCGCGGACGGTGCCGCCCGGACGCTGGTGCGCCGGGAAGGTGTCGACGACCTGCTGGGCATCCTGTCCGGGCACCCTGTGGGGACCCGCTAATGACCGTGCCAGGACCGCCAGAGCGACGCGTACGGACCGCCGGCGCCCACCAGGTCGTCGTGGCTGCCGAGTTCGATGATGCGGCCGCCGTCCATGACCGCGACCCGGTCCGCGTCGTGGGCGGTCTGCAGGCGGTGGGCGATGGCGATGACCGTGCGGTCGTGCAGGACCGCGGCGAGCGCTCGTTCCGCGGTGCGGGCCGCGGTGGGATCGAGCAGGGCGGTGGCCTCGTCGAGGATGACCGTGTGCGGGTCGGCGAGGACCACCCGGGCCAGCGCCAGCTGCTGGGCCTGGGCGCCGTCCGGCGGGTGCTCGCCGAGGTCGGTGTCGAGGTCGGTGGCCCAGTCCGCGCCGACCGTCTTGAGTGCCCGGTGCAGCACCTCGTCCGCGGCGTCGACCATGAGGTTGTCGCGCAGCGACTCGCGGAAGACGTGGTGCTCCTGGGTCACCAGCACGACCTGGCGGCGCAGTTCGTCCGGCGGGAGCCCGGCGACGGCGGTGCCGCCCACGGTCACCGTGCCGCTGGTGGGGCTGTCGACCCCGGCGATCAAGCGGCCGAGCGTGGATTTGCCGGCGCCGGAGAGCCCGACGATGGCGAGCCGTTCGCCCGGTCGGACGGTCAGGGTGACGTCGTGCAGGACGTCGCGCCCGCCGTCGTACGCGTATCGCACGCCGGTGATCTCGATGCGGTCCCCGTCCGGGCGGGTCGTGGTGGTCCCGGCCCGGGCCGGGACCGCGGCCAGGCCCTCGATGCGGGCGAACGAGGCGCTGCTGCTCTGCAACTGCTCGATCCAGATCATGATGCTGTCCAGCGGGCCGACGAACTGCCGCATGTACAGCACCGCCGTGCTGACCACACCGAGCGTCACCGAACCCCGCAGGTACAGGAAACCGCCGAGCAGGAGCACCAGCACGACCGGGACGCTGTACGAAGTCTCGGTGATCGGGAAGAACACCGAGCGCAGCCGCAATGTGGCCAGCCGGGTGCGGCGGGTCTCCGCGATCGCCGCCCGGCCGGTGGCGAGCCGGCGTTCGCTCAGGTCGAACGCTTCGATCGTGCGGGCGCCGGTGGTGGTCGCGGACAGTTCGTCGGCCATGTGCGAGTTCGCGGCGCCCTCGACGAGGTACGCGTCGCGGGCCCGGCGCAGGTACCAACGGGTGATGAACCAGATGCCGGACAGGCCGAGCACCCCGACGCCACCGAGCAGCGGGTTCAGCAGGAGCACCGCCCCGGCGATGAACAGCATCTGCACGGCGGAGATGAACACCTGCGGGATCACGTCGCGCAGTGCCGTGGCGACGGCGTCCACATCGGCGGTGCCCCGGGTGGTCAGGTCACCGGCCGGGATCCGCTCGACCACCGCGGCGGGCAGGGCCAGGGAACGCCGCAGGAAGCTCTCCCGGATCCGGGCGGCGGTGCGTTCGCCGAACCGGTAACCGGCCGCGGTGGCCTGCCGGACCAGCAGGATCTGGGCCACCGCGCAGGCCAGCAGCGCGAGGGCCAGCCGGTCGACGGACCCGCCGCCGGCGCCCGTGGTGACCGCGTCGATGATCCGGCCGAGCAGCCACGGGCCGCCCAATGAGGCGATCGCGGCGAGGGAGTTCAGTGCCACCATCAGCACGACGGTGCGACGGTCCGCGCGCACCAGGCGCAGTGCCGCGCGGACCACGAGGCGGGTGCCGGCGACGGGGAGGGCAGGGTGACCGGGCAGGCTCATGCGTCCTCCCCGAACACGCGGGTCACCAGAGCACGGTAACCAGGGGTGGTGGCGAGCAGCGCACGATGGTCACCGGTCGCCGCCACCCGGCCGTCGACCAGGTAGTGCACGACGTCGGCGCGGTCGAGCAGCACCGGGGACGTGGTGGCGACGACGGTGCCGCGGCCGTCGCGGACCGCGCCGAGGCGTTCGGCGATCGCGGCCTCGGTGTGCGCGTCCACCGCGGAGGTGGGCTCGGCGGCGAGCAGCATCTCGGGGGCGGCGTGCAGGGCGCGGGCCAGCCGGACGCGTTGCCGCTGGCCGCCGGAGAGGTTGCGGCCGCCCCACTCGACCGGATGGTCCGGCGGGCCGACGTCGTGGGCCACCGCGGCGTCGATCGCCGCCCCGACCCGCTCGTCGTCCGGCTCGTCGCGGCCCGCGACGACCTCGCGCAGCGGACCGGCGAACAGGTCGGCCTCGTGCTGCGCGACGAGGATCCGGGAACGGACCTGCGGCTGGGCGATGCCGTCGAGACGGATGCCACCCCAGGTCGCGTCCGTGGGGCCGTAACGGCCGAGCCGTTCGAGCACCGCGGCGCTCTCCCCGGGACGGGCGCCGGCCAGGGCGGTCATCCGGCCCGGGTGCGCCGACACGCCGGACGCGGGGTCGTGCAGGACAGCCGGGCCCGGGGGACCCGCGACACCGAGGTGGTCGTCCGGTGGCAGGCGCAGGAAATCCACCACCCGCCGTGCGGCGACCAGGCCACGGGTGATGTCGAAACCGCAGAAGATGAACACGCGCACCGGGATGACCAGCATGGCCGTGTACCCGTACACCCCGATCAGTTCACCCACCGTGATCTCGCCCCGGGCCGCGAGCCGGGCGGCGAGCCAGACCACCACCGCCAGGAAGACACCGGGCAGCCCGTCGCCGAGCGCGTCGACCCAGCTCGACGACCGCCCCACCCGGTAGCCGGCGTCGCGCAGGGCCGCGGACTCCCGGGTGTACCGCGCGAGGTGGGCGTCCTTGCCGCCGAGGCCGTTGAGGATGCGCAGGCCGCCGATGACGTCGACGAGGCGCGCCGCGAGCCGGCCCTGACGGTCGCGGTATCCGGAGCCGGTGTGCTGCACCCGCCCCAGCAGCGGGCCGATCACCACCGACAGGATCGGCAGGCCGGCCAGCACCACGAACGCGAGCAGGGGAGACGTGCGGAACAACAGGACCGCGACCACCGCGTACGCGACGACGCTCGCCGCCCCGACACCGCCCACGTTCATGGCCCGTCCGATGGCCCACACGTCGGAGATCCCGATGGTGACCACCTCGCCGGCGGTGACCCGGCGCGGCAGTGCGGCGCCGAGCCGGGTCGCGTGCACCAGCACCGAGTCGGCGGTGATCAGCGACGCGGTCAGCCGCAGCTTGGTCATCGACCGGTGCCGCATGATGCCCAGGCCCGCGCCGGCCAGCCCGAGCAGCAGGACGGCACCCGCCCAGGCGATCAGCGCACCGGGCCGGCGGGGGACCAGACCCCGGTCGACGGCCTGCGACAACGTGTACGGCGTGAGGCTGAGAGTGACGTACCACAGCGACCCGAACATCGCGCCGAGTGCCACCCCACCCTTCACCTGTCGCGCCAGCCACCACAGATATCGTGCGGGTCCTCGGGTATCCACATCGGCCATACTGCCCGGAAGCGGTCATCCGGCGCCGCCCCATCGACGCTGCCCGGGCGGTCAGCGCTCCTGGGCCGTCAGCGCTCCTGGGCCGTCAGCGCTCCTGGGCCGTCAGGGCGAACGCCAGCAACGACGTCGCGGTGAAGTCGATCGCCGGCTCGCTGCTGGCCGAACTGCGCACGGCGTCGGTGTAGCGCACGTCGGGCCGGTCGTACTCCGCGAAGTCGGCGCACCGGTCCGGGTCGTCGGTGAACCGGGCGGCGGGCTGCGGGCCGTTGACCGCGGCGCCGGTCATCGGCACCTCGCCGTCGCCGGTCAGACTGGAGATCTGGTCGTGCGGGCAGCGCGGGTAGGTGGTGCCGGCGCCGACGATCAGCGACGTGCCCCAGCCGTTCGCGCCGAGCACGACCGAGCGCTGGGCGGTCGCGAACCGGGCGTACGTGTCGTCGCCGGTCATCCGCCGGTACAACAGGGCGGTGGCGGTGTAACCGAGCTGGCGCGACGTGTAGTCGGAGCCGCCCAGTCCCGCGGCGGCGCCCATCGGATCGCCCGCCGCGGCCTGGATCCCCGCGTCGAGGCGGGCCCGCAGGTCCGCGCTCGGCACCGTGCGGTCGGCGCCGGGGATCCGGCCCAGCTCGGCGTCCGCGATCACGCTGAGGTTGTACAGACTCAGCGCGGGTCTGCTGTCGCTGTCCGCGTTCGCCTCGGCCCAGCCGGCGGCCCGCTGTGCCCACTGCCCGGCGCGGTCGTCGCCGAGCTTCACCGCGGCGAGGGCGAGTTCGGCGGCACCGGTCGCCATGTCGTCGGTCCAGCTGTTCTCCGGGTAGAACCTGCGGGGCTCGGCGGTGACCAGCTCCCCGACGTCGTCGGTGGCGGCCAGCTCGAAGATCCGCGCCGCGCTGTCCAGGTGCGCCCGGGCCCGGGCGGGGTCGGTGTCCGCCTCGACCTGGGCGGCGAGGGCGAACGCGGCGCCGACCCGGCCCGCGAGGTTCGGGCTGAGCGGCTGCCCCGGGTCGTTCGCCCGGAACACCGGCCGGTACCGAAGGTAGTAGTGGTCGTCACCGGGCCCGACGTCGAGCGCGTCGTCGCTCTGGGGCAGCCGCCACTTGTCGTGGTCACCGGCGAAACCGGCGCCGCTGCCGACCCCGACCTGGGTGTACAGCACGCCGGCATCCTCGTCCCACATCTTGTCGAGCCAGTCGACACCGTGCCGGGTCTCGGCGGCCAGACCCTCCGTGGCGGGGCCGTCGCGCTGCACCATCTGCAGCAGGACCAGCGCGTACGCGGTGGTGTGGGTGAATTTGAGGTAGTCGCCGGCGTCGTACCAGCCGCCCTCGACGTCGACGGTGTCCCCGGTCGGCGTCATCGGGTCGGTCATCGTGCCGTCGTCGTCGTAGCCCGGGTTGTCGTGCACGGCGGCGGCGCGGTCGTCGAGGTGCGCGGGTTGCCGGTCCCACGGGCCGGCGACCTGGTCGGCGCCGTCCCGATGGGCCTGGAAGTAGCGGACCGCGTTCGCGGCGAGCGGGGCGAACAGCTCGCTGCCCGCGGCGATCCGGAACGGTGGCGACTCCGCGGTGACCGCGCCCCGGACCCGGATCCGGTAGGTCCCGGGCGTGTCCAGGCCGCTCAGGTCCACCGGGTGGATCATCGGGAAGGCCGCGTTCCAGGTGCCCCGGCTCGCGTCGATCCGGGCGGTGAACACGTCGTCGCCGTCCTCGTCGACCACGGTGGCCTCGGCGCTCCCGGCATCCCGGGGCGCCAGCAGCATCGCGATCTTGGACTCACCGGTCGCGTATCCGACCTGGTCGACGCGGACCCGGGCATCGATCTCGGGGGTTTCGGCCGTGCAGCCTGACAAAGCCGCGAGGGCGGACAGCGTCGCCAGCAGGAGCACCGTCATGGTCGGTCGGCCGGCTCGGATCATCCAGCAGACTATGGAGAGCGAACCCACCGATCGCAATCGGTGTCCCTCGTGCGGGGGAGGTGCCGCGTCAAGAGCGCGTTAAGAATCGGGGCGTGCGCGTAGGGCTGGTGTGAACGCTGCTGACAACGCCGCCCGCGCGCGGTGTGCTGGAGTCATGACCCGCATCCTCGTCGTCGACGACGAGCCGCAGATCGTCCGGGCGCTGCGCATCAACCTGCGCGCGCGCCGCTACGACGTCGACGTCGCGCCGGACGGTGTCTCCGCACTGCGTGCCGCCGCGCAGCACGTTCCCGACCTGGTCGTCCTCGACCTCGGACTGCCCGACATGGAGGGCGACGAGGTCATCCGGGGCCTGCGGGGCTGGACCACCGTCCCGATCATCGTGCTGTCCGGCCGGGCCGGCAGTCAGGACAAGGTCGGCGCCCTCGACGCGGGAGCCGACGACTACATCACCAAACCGTTCGGGATCGACGAGCTGCTGGCCCGGATCCGGGCGGTGACCCGCCGCACCCAGGCCCCCGGCGAGGCCGCCCCGGTCCACACCATCGGCGGGCACGTGATCGACCTCGGCAACCACTCGGTCAGCGACGCCCGGCTCACCCCGACCGAATGGCAACTCCTCGAGCACCTGCTGCGGCACCCGGGCAAACTGCTCGGCCAGCGCGCCCTGCTGCGCGACGTGTGGGGGCCGCAGTACGCGACGGAGACGAACTACCTTCGGCAGTACATGGCCCGGCTGCGCCGCAAACTCGAGACGGACCCGGCCCACCCGCGGCACCTGCTCACCGAGCCGGGCATGGGCTACCGCTTCCAGCCCTGATCCGGCTCCCCGGTGAGCAACTCGCCGGCGACGGTGGCCATGACCTCGCCGGCGGCGTTGGCGCGGCGGTGCAGGTCACGCAGCAGGCCGGTGCTCGGGGTGGCGGCGTGGTGCTCGAGGTCGGCGCAGGTCGCGGCCAGCGAGGCGGCGCCCAGTGTGGCCGAGGAACCCTTCAGACCGTGGGCGAGCCGGGCCAGGCTGCCGCTGTCCCCGGCGGCCGCGGCCTCGTCGATCTCGTGCAGCACCCGGGGCAGCCGCCCGGCGAACGCGTCGAGGATCCCGGCGACCTGCAACCGCTGCCCGGCCGAGTCCCCGGCCAGCAGCGCCGCCCGCTCCCGGATCCCGTCCGGCCCGGCGACGTCCGGCCCGGCGGGGTCTGGCCCGGCGACGTCCGGCCCAGCACCGTCCGGCCCAGCACCGTCCGGCCCAGCACCGTCCGGCCCAGCAACGTCCGGCCCGGCGGGGTCTGGCCTGGCATGGCCCGGCCCGGCGGGGTCGAGTGCGGCGGGGTCTGGCCCCGCGAGGTCTGGCCCCGCGAGGTCCGGACCGGGGCCGGCCGTGGCGATGGTGCCGGCCAGGACGGCGTCGAGCTGCGGTTCCTGCAGGGGTTTGACGAGGAAGCCGTCCATGCCGGAGCGGCGGCCGGCCGCGTGGTCGTCGGCCATGGCGTTCGCGGTCAGGGCGACGATCCGGGGTACGCCGTGCGGTGGCGGGTCGGCGTGGATCCGCCCGGTGGCCTGGATGCCGTCCATGATCGGCATCTGGACGTCCATCAGGACCAGGTCGTAGGCCCGGTCGCGGACGGCGTCGACGGCGGCAGCACCGTTGTCCACGATGTCGACCCGGTGACCGCGGCGGGTCAGCAACAGCTGCGCGGCCCGCTGGTTCACCGGGTTGTCCTCGGCGAGCAGGACCCGCAGCGCCCGGTGCGGTGCCGGGTCGTCGCCGAGTGCCTTGCGCAGGGCATGGTGCAGCATCCGCGGCCGCACCGGGCGGGTCAGCGTGAGCCGTAGCGGATCCCCCTCGGCCCCGGTGAGCGGGTCGGCCGGCGCTGGGGCCGGGTCGCCGTCGGCGAGGGTGATCATGGCGATGGTGGCCGTGGCGGGGGTGCGGCCCATGCGGTGACCGAGGTCGGCGGCGGTCATGTCGGGCAGGTCATGGTCGGCGACAACGAGGCGGACCGGGTGGGCGGGGTGGGCGAGGTGGCGGGGGTGGGCGGCCAGGAGGTCGAGGGCCTCCTCGCCCGAGCCGGCGGTCAGGAACGGGATGCGCCAGCCGTGCAGGCGGTCGGCGAGCTGGCCGTGGTCGGTGCTGACGATCAGGACGGTCGCCGTGGGTGCGGCCGCTTCCGGTGCGGCGGTGGCGTCCGAGCTGACCGTCAGCGTCACGGTGAACGTCGAGCCTGACCCCGGGGTGCTGGTCACGGTGATGTCGCCGTCCATCGCCTCGGCCAGGCGGCGGCTGATCACCAGGCCCAGGCCGGTGCCCTCGTACGTGCGGGTGCTGGACGCGTCGACCTGGCTGAACGGGCGGAAGAGGCGGCGCATGCGGTCCGGGGCGATGCCGATGCCCGTGTCGCGTACCGAGATCCGCAGTTGAACGGCCCCGGCCACCGGATCGGGCTGGACCGCGACGCCGGCGGTGACCGATCCGTGGTCGGTGAATTTGACCGCGTTGCCGAGCAGGTTGACCAGGATCTGCCGGATGCGGGTCTCGTCGCCGGTGACGATCTCCGGGCAGTCCGGTGCGAACTCGCTGCTCAGCGTGAGCCCCTTGGCGTCGGCGGTGAGCGCGACCAGGCTCATGGCGTGCCGGACGCAGTCCTGGGGGCGGAAGGCGCGGTGTTCCAGGGTGAGTTCGCCCGCCTCGATCCGGGAGAAGTCCAGGATGTCGTTGATGATCACGAGCAGGGACTCGCCGCCGGTCCGGACGGTCTCCACGAGGTCGCGCTGCTCCGCGTCGAGGTCGGTGTCCATCAGCAGGCCGGTCATGCCGATGACGGCGTTCATCGGGGTACGGATCTCGTGGCTCATCGTGGCCAGGAACGCCGACTTCGCGGCGGTGGCGGCCAGGGCCTCGTCGCGGGCGGTGGCCATCGCGGTCATCGAGGCGTTCACCGCGTGGGCCATCTGGGCGAGCTCGCGGGGGCCGGACACCTCGGCGCGCCGGCTCGGGTCGCCGGCGATGACCCGTTCGGCGGCGGCGGTCACCTGCCGGGCGGGCGTGGTGATCCGCCTGGTGATCACCCGGGCGGCGATCGCGACCAGGACGAACGTGCCGATCGAGACGCCGAGGATGAGCCGGCGGGTGTTCTCGGCGCTGCGGGTGCCGGCGGCCTCCCGCTGCTGCAGCAGTTCGAGCTCCTCGCGCACAGCTCGTTGGCGAGAGTCTGCATGGTGCTCAGCTGTCGCGGATCGGTCGCCTCGCCCGGCGGAACGGGGAACACCGTCACGGCCAGGGCGCGGAGCTCGGCCACGCGCGGCCCGCCGTCCTGTTCGGCGAGGCGGTGCAGGCTGCCGGCGACCTCGCGGCCCGCGTCGGTGTACGCGGGGGAGCCGGGCGGGGAGTGCTCCGCGGTGCCGAGCGCGTCCTTGACCTTGCCGGCTTCGCCGAGGGCCCGGTGGGCGTCGCCGATCGGGGCGCGGTCCTGCAGCAGGGTGCCGATCCGGACGTAGGCGCTGGTGCCGACCACCGCGAGGGCGGCGAGGGCCAGCAGGAATCCCGCCGCCAGCATCCGTCCTACGGTCCACCGGACAGTCGTCACAGGGCTACTCTATGTAGCGGGAAGCGGGTGAGCAGGGGTGACGTCCGTACTGGTGGTCGACGACGACCCGGTGATGCTGCACGTGGTCGAGACCGTGCTGCGCTCCGGCGGGATCGACGTGCGGACCGAGACGACCGGCCGGGACGCGCTGCGGCACGCCCACGACCGGCGACCGGACTGCGCGGTCGTGGACGTGACCATGCCGGACATGACCGGCCTGGACGTGTGCCGTGCCCTGCGCGACGACGTCCTGACCACGGACATGCCGATCATCCTGCTCACCGGGCGCGGCCAGTGGCTCGACGTGGCGTCGGGCTTCGACGCGGGCGCCGACGACTACCTGGTCAAACCGTTCAACCCGCAGGACCTGCTCAACCGCGTGTCGGCACTGACCGGCTGAGCCCCGCCCGAACGGGCCCCGGGATCCTGATCACGCCTGGTGCCGGCCGGTCCCCTCGGCCCACGGGTCGATCGCCGGGATGCTGGTGGTGTGCGGCGGCTGGGGCGGCTGCGCCGGCGCCTGGAACGGCGGGGGCGTGTGCGGGTGGTACTGCGGCGGATAGGTCATCCCGGTCTGCGTCATCAGCACCTGCGCGTACGCGGTCAGCTTGCGGTTCTGGAAGAAGCGGTTCGACGGGGGCAGGACGGTCAGCACGGTCGCCGCCAGGACCGCCAGGAAGATCAGCACATCGAGGACCCCGACCCCCGTCCCGTACGCGGCGGGCAGGATTTTTGTGAACGTGCTGTCACCGGCCGAGCCGGCCGGACGGTGGAACCGGCCCGCCAGGGAGCCGAAGCCGCCGCAGACGAGGAAGAGCCAGCCGAGCACCAGCGTCACGACGCGGGCGGGGTGGCGGCCGCGGCTGTTGAGGATGGCCAGGATGCACGCCCCCGCGGCGAAGAAGATGCCGAACGTAGCGCCGGCGAGGCTCGCGAAACCGGATCCGGTGCCGCCGGTGTAGGCGTCGCGGTACACACTGAGGTCCGTGTTGGTGAAGACCAGTTCGTAGGCGGCTTTCAGGATGGTCAGCCCGCCGGCCGTGAACAGCAGGGCGGACGAGAGCCGCATGGTGGGCGGCGGTGCCATCGGCATCGGTCCGGTTGGATGCATGGCAGGCGAGTCTAGACGCCCCGCGCCCGCCGCCGGGCCGGGGCCGGGCGCGGGGACGGGCGATGGCGCCCGGCCCCGGAGCGACCGTCAGCCCGGGGTCTCCGCGGTGGCGGTGAGCACGGCCCGGCCGAGGATGTGCCCGGCCATCGTGAAGCCGAGGTACGCGGGCGTGGCCTCGGCGGGGACGCCGATGTGCTCGACGGCGAGCGCGTGCACGACCACGACGTAGCGGTGCGGGCCGTGCCCGGCCGGCGGGGCGCCGCCGACGAAGCGGGCCGCGCGGGCGTCGTTGGGCAGCTGGAACGCGCCGGTGGGCAGGCCGGAGCCGGTGTCGTCGCCGGCACCCTCGGGCAGGTCGGTGACCGTGGCGGGGATGTCGGCCACGGCCCAGTGCCAGAAGCCGGACCCGGTCGGGGCGTCCGGGTCGTACACGGTGACGGCGTAGCTCTTGGTGCCCTCGGGGGCGCCGGTCCAGGACAGCTGGGGGGAGGCGTCCTTGCCGCCGGGGACGCCGAACATGCCGGACATCTGCTCGGCGGGCAGGACGCCGCCGTCGGTGAGGGAGGTGCTGGTGACGGTGAAGCTCGCGGCCTCCGGCAGGCGGGCGAACGGATCGTTGCTGGTCATGTGATCGACCATAGCATCAATAATCGATTATCAGCCACCTGGTCTCCGGCGTCAGACCGTCACGTCGAACGTCGAGCCGACCGACGCGGTCGCGGCCGAGCTGGTTACCTGGGGGGACTGCTGGGCCTGCTGGGTGGCCTGCAGCGCGGACTGCTGGGCCCGGGCGACGGCGTCCTTGTCGGCGGTGATGACCTTCTCGGCCGCCTTGGCGGCCAGGTCCGCGGCCAGTTTCTGCTGGTACTTGACGAGCTCGGTCTGCGCTTCGCTGGACGAGCTGACTGCGCTGATGGCGGCCATCGCTGATATCTCCCGGGTCTGAGCGTGATGCGGTCGCCCGCCCCTATCGGCCGGGGCGGCCCGGTCATGTGCCGTTCCTGGCTGTGGAATACCTGTGCGGTGGCACCGAACGGATCGCCGCCGGGGAGATCACGTAGTGCGGCCGGATCGCCGGGCGGCCACCGGTTGCCTGGTTACGCTGATCCGCGTCCGGCTGTATCGACATTTCGCCATGCGCGGGGGACCGATGCTCGACACTCTCGGCCGGCCGCTCGGCGCGCTGCGGATCTCGTTGACCGACCGCTGCAACCTGCGCTGCCGGTACTGCATGCCGGAGGCGGAGTACGCCTGGTTGCCGCGCCGCGACCTGCTGAGCTTCGACGAGATCGTCCGGATCACCGAGGCGTTCGTGGCGCTCGGGGTGGACCGGGTACGCCTGACCGGTGGCGAACCGTTGCTGCGTGCGGGGGCGGCCGGCCTGGTGCGCCGCCTTGCCGCACTGCCCGGCGTCGCCGACCTCGCGATGACCACCAACGGGGTACTGCTCGCGCGGCACGCCGCCGAACTGCGAGCGGCCGGCCTGCGGCGGTTCAGCGTCAGCCTGGACACGCTGCGCCCGGAGCGGTTCCAGGCGCTGTCGCAGCGCGCCACCCACCCGGACGTGCTGGCCGGGATCGCCGCCGCCGCGGCCACCGGGCTGCGCGGCATGAAGATCGACACGGTGGTCCTGCGCGGGTTCAACGACGACGAGATCGGTGACCTGCTCGAGTTCGGCCGCACGGTGCCCGCGGAGGTCCGCTTCATCGAGTACATGGACGTCGGCGGTGCCACCGGATGGACGCCGGCACTGGTGGTTCCCCGGGCGGAGATCCTCGCGACGCTGACCTCCCGGTACGGGCCGATCACCGCCCTGGACCGCACCGGCAGCGCTCCCGCCGAACGGTTCGCGCTGCCCGACGGCACCGTGTTCGGCATCGTCTCGAGCACGACGCAGCCGTTCTGCGCGTCGTGCGACCGCAGCCGGCTCACCGCGGACGGCATGTGGCTGCGGTGCCTGTACGCGATCACCGGCACCGACCTGCGTACCCCGCTGCGGGCCGGAGCCGGGCCGGACGCCCTGCGGGAGCTGATCGCGCAGACCTGGCGGCAGCGTGCCGACCGGGGTGCGGTCGACCGGCTGGGCGCGCGATCGCCCGGCACGGTGTTCGTGAGCGCGGCGAGTCTGCGCCGCGATCCCCATCTGGAGATGCACACCCGTGGAGGCTGAGAATGCAGATCCGAGTGCTCTACTTCGGGTTCGTCAGGGAACGGGTCGCGAACCGGCGCGACGAACTGATGTCGGTGCCCGAGGCGTCGACGGTCGAGGACGTCGTCGAGACGCTCAGCAGCACCTATCCCGGGTTCGGCCCGGCCCGGGGGATCTGCCGGCTGGCCGTGAACCAGGAGATGGCGTCCCCGCGGCATGCGCTGCGTGACGGCGACGTGCTCGCGGTCATCCCGCCGGTCGCCGGTGGGTCCGGCCCGTACGTGCGGGTCACCACCGGGCCGCCGGACCTGACGCAGGTGCTCGCGGCGGTGGTCGGCCCGGGCCGGGGCGGCGTCTGTTCGTTCATCGGGTACGTCCGCGACGAGACCGGCGGCAAACCGGTGAGCCACCTCGAGTACGAGGCCTACCAGCCGATGGCCGAGCGCGGCTTCGCGGACATCGTCGCGCGCTGCGAACGGATCGCCCCGGGGGTACGGGTCGCGGTCGCGCACCGCCTCGGCCTGCTGGAGGTCGGCGACATGGTGGTGGTCATCGCTGCCGCCGCACCGCACCGCGACGAGGCGTTCCGGGCCGCGCGGATGTGCGCCGAGCTGATGAAGGAAGAAGTGACGATCTTCAAGAAGGAGTACGGCCCGGACGGCGCGGAATGGGTCGGTGTGCCGCAGCAGTTGCAGCTGGGCTGATCGGCATCGGCGGGAACCGTTGTGCCGACTTGACGAAGAGAACGGCGCAAGTGTTTGGCCCATGGGTGTTCCGGCGGCGCGGCGTTGACCCGGTATCCACCCTCGGTAATGATTTCTCAGGTATTCGGCCCCTTGTTTCGCGCCGATTCCGCCGGCCACCAATCAAAGGTAGGACGCCGCCATGCACTTTCCATTCATGGATACCATCGCCGGTCACGTCACCACCTATGACGAGAGTCGTGGGGTGTTCGAGCTCAGGACAAGTGCGGGGGACACCTACGCGGTGCACCTGACCCCGGACTGCTCCGCCGAGATGCTGCGCAACCTCGACGAGCCGTACGTGGACGCCTGCACACACCTGCCGCAGCTGCTCACCGAGGGTCGCCACCTGTTCGTCTACGGAACCTTCTACCCGGAGGGCGACGGGTACACCTACGAGGCCAAGCGGATCGTGTTCAACGGCCGCGCGGTCGGCGAGTTCAGCTTCGAGAACCGCACCTGGTGGACCAACCAGCTCGACTCGCTGGCCGGCTTCTACCGCCGGGCACAATTCGGCGACGAGCCCGTCGACTACCGCGAGTACCGCACCAACATCCGGCTCGGTGGCGAGAAGAGTGACAGCCACGTGCAGGAGACCGACACGATCTCGCGCATGGTGTACGGGATGGCGTCGGCGTACATGCTGACCGGCCGCGACGAATATCTCGAGATCGCCGAGCGGGGCACCCAGTACCTGCGTGATCACATGCGATTCGTCGATTCGGACAATGACATCGTCTACTGGTACCACGGTGTCAAGATCGATGGCGACTACGAGAAGAAGCTGTTCACCTCGGAATTCGACGACGATTACGACGCGATTCCGATGTACGAGCAGATCTACGCGCTGGCCGGTCCGACCCAGACGTTCCGGATCACCGGCGACCGGCGCATCGCCTCGGACATCGACCACACGATGCGGTTGTTCGAGAACCACTTCCGTGACGTCGAGGGCGGCGGGTACTTCTCGCACATCGACCCGGTGCTGCTCAGCCCCGACCACGAGTCGCTGGGCGCGAACCGCTCGCGCAAGAACTGGAACTCGGTCGGCGACCACGCCCCGGCGTACCTGATCAACGCGTACCTCGCCACCGGCGAGGAGAAGTACCGCGAGATGCTCGAGCGCACGTTCGACACCATCGTGAAGTACTTCCCGGACGACGAGCACAGCCCGTTCGTCAACGAGCGGTTCTTCAAGGACTGGTCGCACGACCTGGAGCACTCGTGGCAGGGTGACCGGGCGGTGGTCGGGCACAACCTGAAGATCGCCTGGAACCTCATGCGGATGAACTCGGTCACGCCGAAGGACGAGTACCGCGAGCTCGCCGAGAAGATCGCGAAGGTCATGCCGGCGGTCGGCAGCGACCAGCAGCGCGGCGGCTGGTACGACGTGGTGGACCGTACCCTCAAGCCCGGCCAGGAATGGCACCGCTTCGCCTGGCACGACCGCAAGGCCTGGTGGCAGCAGGAGCAGGCGATCCTCGCCTACCTGATCCTGTCCGGCACGGTCGGCGGCGAGGACAACCTCGCCGAGGCGCGCCAGGCGGCGGCGTTCTACAACGCGTTCTTCCTGGACCACGACGAGGGTGGCGTCTACTTCAACGTGCTGGCCAGCGGCCTGCCGTACCTGCTCGGCACCGAGCGGCTCAAGGGCAGCCACTCGATGAGCATGTACCACTCCGCCGAGCTGTGCTACCTCGCCACCACGTACACGTCGCTGCTGATCAGCGGCCAGCCGCTGGACCTGTACTTCAAGCCCCGCCCGGACGCGCACCGCGTCCTGCGGGTGGCGCCGGACATGCTGCCGGCCGGCAGTTTCCGCCTCGAGAAGGTGGAGATCGACGGCAAGCCGTACGAGGTCTTCGACGCGCAGAACGCCACCGTCGAGCTGCCGGTGACCACGGAGTCGTTGTCGGTCAAGGTCACGCTCGTCCCGACCCGCAAGGAAGGCTGATCCCGCGATGGACATCCGTAAGCGACTAGCGGGGGAGACCCTGATCCTGAGTCTGTCGGGGGATCTCGACGGCCGGGTCACGCCCGAGGCGCAACGGGAGATCCTGCAGGCGCTCCCGTCCGGCCGGCGGGTCCTGCTGGACCTCGGCGAGCTGGGCCTGGTCACCAGCGCCGGCCTGCGCACCATGCTGCAGATCTACCGCCAGGCGCAGGCCCTGGACGCCACCGTGGCGCTCGTCGGCCTCTCCGAGCAGCTGCGCAACATCCTGACCGCCACCGGGTTCCTGTCGTTCTTCACCGTCGGGGACAGCGTCGAGCAGGGCCTCGCCCAGCTCGGCGAGCCGGTCGGGCCGCGGGGCGGTGCGCAGTGACCGCCGCGATCGAGTCACCGCTCGACCGCATCGACTCCTTCCCCACCCAGCAGGTCAACGGTTACGACGTACGCCCGGGACGCACCGAGCCGTTCGGCGCGACCGTGGTGCCCGGTGGCGGGGTCAACTTCTCGATCTACTCCAGCTCGGCCCGGGCGGTCACGCTCGTGCTGTTCGAGCAGGGCGCCCGCGAGGCCACCGTCGAGCTGCCGATCCCGTCCGAGTTCCGGATCGGGTCGGTGTGGTCGATCGTCGTGTTCGGCCTGGACTACGAGAACATCGAGTACGGCTACCGGGTCTACGGCCCCGAGCAGCAGGACTTCCGGGACCGGTTCGACCACAGCCAGGTGCTGGCCGACCCGTACGCCCGGGCGTTCTCCGGCCGGGACACGTGGGGCGAGGAACCCGACCGCAGCAACCCGTACCCGTACCGGTCGCGCCTGACGTTCGAGGACTTCGACTGGGACGGCGACCGGCCGCTGCGGCTCGCCTCCACCGACCTGGTGGTGTACGAGCTGCACGTGCGCGGCTTCACCCGGGACCCGTCGTCGGGCGTCACCCAGCCGGGCACGTACGCCGGGCTGGTGGAGAAGATCCCGTACCTGAAGGAGCTCGGCGTGAACTGCGTCGAGCTGATGCCGGTCTTCGAGTTCGACGAGTTCGAGAACAGTCACATCAACGAGGCGACCGGCGAGCGGCTCTACAACTTCTGGGGCTACTCCACCGTCGGGTTCTACGCCCCGAAGGCGGGTTACGCCGCGACCGGCGCGTTCGGCATGCAGCGTGACGAGTTCAAGAACATGGTCAAGGAGTTCCACCGGGCCGGCATCGAGGTGGTCCTCGACGTCGTCTTCAACCACACCGCCGAGGGCAACGAGTACGGCCCGACCATCCACTTCCGCGGGATGGACAACCGGACCTACTACATGCTCACGCCGGAGGGTTTCTACTACAACTTCAGCGGTACGGGCAACACGCTCAACTGCAACAGCCCGGTCGTCCGCGACTACGTGCTGTCCTGCCTGCGCTTCTGGGCCAGCGAGTACCACGTCGACGGGTTCCGCTTCGACCTCGCCGCGATCCTCGGGCGCGGCACCGACGGCGCCCCGCTGGAGAACCCGCCGCTGCTCGAGTCGATGGCGTTCGACCCGGTGCTCACCGACTGCCTGCTCATCGCGGAGGCGTGGGACGCCGGCGGCCTATACCAGGTCGGCAGCTTCCCGAACTACCGCCGCTGGTCGGAGTGGAACGGCAAGTTCCGCGACACCGTCCGCAACTTCCTCAAGGGCGACGGCGACGTCGGGGACCTGGCGACCCGGATGGTCGGCTCACCGGACCTGTACTGGGCCCGGGGTGCCTGCTCGTCGATCAACTTCATCACCTGCCACGACGGCTTCAGCCTGGCCGACATGGTCTCGTACAACGACAAGCACAACGAGGCCAACGGCGAGAACAACAACGACGGGTCCAACGACAACAGCAGCTGGAACTGCGGGGCCGAGGGACCGACCGACGACGCCGGCATCAACGCGCTGCGCCTGCGGCAGATGAAGAACGCCATGGTGCTGCTGCTCACCAGCCAGGGCGTACCGATGATCCTCTCCGGTGACGAGGTCGGGCGCAGCCAGCAGGGCAACAACAACGCCTACTGCCACGACAGCGAGCTGACGTGGATGGACTGGAAGCTGGTCGACGAGAACACCGAGCTGCTGACGTTCGTCCGCAACCTCATCGCGTTCCGCAAGAAGCACCCGTCGTTGCGCGACGCACACCACCCGCGGGGCGAGGACCCGGTGGGCTGCGGGTACCCGGACGTCAGCTGGCACGGCACCCAGGCCTGGCAGCCGGACTGGTCGGAGTCCAGCCGGCTGATCGCGGTGATGCGCAACGGGCACAACCTGGAGGGCGACGACAGCCACGTGTACATCGCGGCGAACTCGCACTGGGAGGCCCACGAGATGCACCTGCCGGACCTGCCCGAGGGGATGCGCTGGCACCGTTTCGTCGACACGTACGCACCGGCCCCGGCGGACACCGCGGTCCCCGGCCAGGAAGTCCTCCTGGACAACCAGCACAGCGTCACGCTCGGCCCCCGCTCGACCCTGGTCCTGCTGGGCAGCCGGCCGCTCGCCGCCTGAGCGAGGGGTCCCTCTCCCTCCTACCGCACACCGAACCGAGGAGCAGCTAGTGTCGTTCACCACCTCCCTGACCCGCAGCGGCAGCACCGTCATCATCAAGCTGGACGGCGAGCTGGACGCGTCGACCGCGGGTGACTTCCGCAAGCAGATCGACATCGCGGCCGAGACCGGCGTGGAGCGTCTCGTCCTGGACATGGCCAAACTGACCTACCTGTCGTCGGCGGGCCTGCGCGGCCTGGTCTTCGCCCGGCAGAAGATGGAGGACTCCGTCAGCATCGTGCTCGTGCAGGCGAGCGACGAGGTCGAGCGCACGATCCGGATGGTCGGCTTCCACCACAGCGTGGTGTTCGCCGACCAGGTTCCCGAGTAGGTGTGTTCCAGCTGACCCTCCCGGCGACCACCGGTTCCTTGGACAAGGTCATCACGTTCGTCGATGATCTTGCCCGGGCCGGTGGTCTGTCGGCCGTCCGGGCCGGAAGGTTGCGGCTGGCGGTGGAGGAGCTGGTGACCAACTCCATCATGCACGGATACGGGAACTCCCGCGGGCCCTGGCACGAGATCACGCTGGAGGCCTGCGTCGAACAATCCGAGGTCTGGTTGCGCGTCAGCGAGGACGCCCCACCCTTCGACCCGACCCGGAGTCATCTCCCGCAAGACCTCGACACACCGCTCGGCGAACGTACGCCCGGCGGGCTCGGACTCTTCCTGGCCCGCCAAGCGGTGGATCGAATGGCCTACGACTACCGGCACGGACGTAACCACGTCACCGTGTACGTACATCGCGGGCCACTGCCGGCTGCCGATCCTGACAGCGGTGTTGCACCTGGTGAGAGGCAGTAGTTGATGAATATGCAGTCGGCGTGGTTGATCAGCATCGGTTCGGCCAACGCGGATCGCCTCGGCGCCGTGCTGGCCACCGCCGGCACGGCCGTGCGTCACCTCCGACCGGAGGCGGTGCTCCGTCAGCAGCCGCAGAGGACCGAGGCACCGGACCTCCTGCTGATCAACGCGAACCTGGACGTCGACCTGGTGCGGCGACTGGTCACCTGGACGACCCGGCTGACCAACCGTAAACCCGCGGTGGTGGTGTTCGTCGACGAGGAGTTCGCGGATCTGGAACGGCACGTCCTGGCCGGCACCGACTACATCGTGCCCCCGTACGTGACGACCCAGGTCCGCGACCGGCTGGTCAGCTCCAGTCTGCGGCAGGCCGTGCGCACCGCGGTGCAGGACCGGTCCGCCGCCGATCTGTTGCGCTATGAGCGCGAACTGGCCATCGGGCGGGAGATCCAGCTGGGTTTCCTGCCCGATGGCCTGCCCGCGCCGGACGGCTGGGACCTCACCGCGTCCTACCGGCCGGCCCGGGAGGTCTCGGGGGACTTCTACGACGCCTTCGAGCTGCTCGGCGGCCGGCGCATAGCGCTGGTGGTGGCCGACGTCTGTGACAAGGGGGTCGGGGCCGCGCTGTTCATGGCGCTGATCCGGACCCTGTTGCGCTACACCGCCGTGTACCTCGACATGGGCGCCCGGCAGGGCACGAAGACGGTGTTCGGCGTCGCGGCGGCCCGGGAGGCCGAGCGGCGGCGCGACGAGGCGGTCCTGCTGCGCGCGGTGACCGCCACCAACGACTACCTGATGAAGAACCACATGCTGCAGGCGTACTTCGCCACGGTGTTCTTCGCGATCCTCGACCCGGCGTCCGGGTCGCTGGTGTACGTCAACTGCGGGCACAACGCGCCCCTGCTGCGGCGCGCCGACGGGGTGGTGGTGGAGCTGCACCCGACCGGTCCGGCCCTGGGCCTCGTGGCGGAGCCGGAGTTCGCGCCGGCCCGCGCGATCGTGCTGATGGGGGATCTGTTGTTCATCTACACCGACGGGGTGAGCGAGGCCCGGGACCCGTACGGGCGCTTCTTCGGTGAGCAGCGGGTGACCAGCATCGTGTGCGACGGGGCGGTCGACGTGTTCGACCTGGTCGACTGCGTCGAGCAGGCCCTCGCGCGGCACGCCGGGGCGGCCGACCAGAGCGACGACATCACGATGCTCGCGGTGCACCGGCGCCCCGCGATGGCCAGAACTGCCCGATGAGCAGAACCGCCCGATGACCTGAACCGCCCGACGACCGCAAGCGTCCGGGGACCAGGGGCCACGCGTCACGCGTGGCCCCTGGTCCCCGGACGCTCAGAGCAGGCCGGAGTGGCGCAGTGACTCGATCAGCGAGAAGACGTACGCGGCCGAGACCAGCGTGACGTGGTGGTGCCACCCGGAGAACGTCCGGCCCTCGTAGTCGCGCAACCCGAACCGGCTGGCCAGGCTCTCCAGCCGGGTGTGCACCCGCCCCGGCAACCGGGTCAGTTTGACCACGTCGGACAGCGGCTCGTCGCTGAGGTTGGTGATCCAGTACCCGCGCGGCTGCGACTTGTTGAACGGCCAGTCGACGATCAGCTGATGCTCGGCGCCGCCGGGCTCGTGCCGGTCGGTGGCCGGGTCGCCGGCGCCGGGCCGCATGATCGGGGCGGTGAGGAACTGGGAGCGGTGGGTACGGCCCTCGTGCTCCCAGCTGACCGTGGACCGCGGCTGGTCGTGCAGCCGGTGCACCAGGTCGCCGGCACTGCCGCGCCACGGCTGCGGCCGGACCCCCGGTTGCATCACCGGCCGGCCCCCGGCCAGCCGGGGGCGGTCGGGAGCGTAGCGGACCGGCACGTTCGGCCCGATCTGGACCATGTAGGGCAGGTTGCGCTCGCACAGCGCCACGAGCAGCGCCTCCACGGTGGTGAGCTGTACGGCGTCGACGACCACCGGCGCCGGGGCCATGCCCCAGTCCAGGATCATGTCGTCGATCGTCTCGACCTGGTACTGCCAGTACGGCCGGGGGAGCTCGTGCTCGGGCATCCGGGCCCGCGCGCGCCGTTCCTCGTCCGCGCGCCAGGGCTCGGGCAGCACCAGCCGCCAGTTGACCGGCACGCTGTGCTCGTCGGTGGCCATGACCGCCACGGTGGCCAGCTGGCAGTTGCTCACCCGTTGCTCGGCCCGGACGTACTGGCGGTGCACCGCGGCGGAGTACCGGCCGTGCTTGGGGAAGGCCACCTCGGTGATCACCCAGGCCTCCGGCTTGACCACGTCGATCAGACGCTCCAGCAGGCGCTCCCGGATCGGCTGGTGGTCCCACGGGCTCTGGTTGATGAACTGCTGCAGCGACTGCTCCGAGTGGTGGCTGGCCGACAGCGCGGCCATCCGCCGGATCGACTTGCGGCCGTCGCAATTGATGAGGCCATTCAGGTACGTTTGACCGGCGCGTCGCTGGTCAGCGCGGTGCAGGGTCTGAAATATGTCCCCGCAAAACTCCTGGAAAAGATCTTCGCTGCCCAGTTCGAGGCGTTCGTCATCCTGCGTCACACTGACCCCCCGCGTCGGGCGCTGCGACGAATTTAGGCTCGGCCGAACTGCGACCGGATGAGCGCCAACGACATTTCTAACCAAGCTTTCCGGTTATGACAAGGAGCGCTGGGGAGAAATTTAAGTGTCAAGTGAGCTGCGTATATCCACTAAAGGATCTTATTTTCTGTCCAGATAGGACGAACCGCCGCAGCGGGTGGGGCATTGTGCCAGGATTGTCCAATCCTGTGAAGCGTTTCCGTGTTGTTACAACCTCAAGGAGTTACGTCAAGCCAGACCCTCCGTGAAGAGACTTTCGGGCAACTTGACGTAATACGTGCTTGTTTAGATGGTCGTGCAACAGTGGGTGGCCGGCCGGGTCCGCGGTCCGTGGGAGCGTGTTCGCACCCGGCGGGGATATGCCGGGTCCGACTTGACGTATATCGCCGAGGGATTGCCGTGCGTCGTTCCGGCGGTTTTGGCGTCCATTGACTTGCCCGCCGCCGCGCACAAACATTTCGCCTATCACCGGTTCCGGCGCCCTAAAGCGCTTCGGAGCCCATTGTTGATGAGGGGTCCCCATGACTAGAAAGATCCTCACCGTGCTCTCCGAGTACGGATACTGGGGTGAAGAGCTCGTCGGGCCGTTGACGCGTTTCGACGAGCGCGGGTACGACATCACGTTCCTCACCCCGCGCGGTGGCCGGCCGCACGCCCTGCCGCCGAGCCTGGACGCCGGGATGGTCGACCCGCCGCTGGGCCGCAGCGTCGTGTCCGCGGAGGTCGCCAAGGTGGCCCGCGCGCTGGAGGAGTCGGACCGCCTCGACCACCCGGAGGACCTCTCCTCCTGGATCCCCGAGCGGCCCTACACCAGCGACGACGGTTACCTGCGCGCCCTCGAGGCGTACAACCGGGCGATCGGCGACCCGCTCGACGAGAAGATCGCCGACTACGACGCGTTGCTCATCGTCGGTGGCAGCGGCCCGATCGTCGACCTGGCCAACAACGGGCGGGTGCACGACCTGATCCTGTCGTTCCTGCGCTCCGGCAAGGTGATCGGCGCCGAGTGCTACGGCGTGGCCTGCCTGGCCTTCGCCCGCGACTGGGAGAGCCGGCAGAGCATCATCTGGAACAAGCACGTCACCGGGCACTGCAAGGAGTACGACTACAAGGACGGCACCGGCTTCCTGACCACGGACTTCAACATGGGGCCGCCGCCGTACCCGCTGGAGTACATCCTGCGCGACGCCACCGGGCCCGACGGGCGCTACCACGGGAACTTCGGCAAGGAGATCTCCGTGGTCGTCGACTACCCGTTCGTCACCGGCCGGTCCACCGCGGACTCCTTCACCACCGGCGAGAAGATGATTCAGGTCCTGGAGCACGATCTCCGTCGATACGGCTGGTAGGCCCTGATGCCCAGAACCGGCAAAGAGGCAATGATCGAGCAGTTCCTGGCCGACGGCATCACGCACATGTTCGGCAATCCGGGAACCGTGGAACAAGGATTTCTCGACACCCTCGAGTCCTTTCCGGATTTCCACTACATCCTCACCCTGCAGGAGACCGTGGCGGCGGGTGTCGCCGACGGCTTCGCCCGCGCGACCGGCGGCCCGGCGGTCCTGCAACTGCACAGCGGGGTCGGGCTGGGCAACGGCATCGGGATGATGTACCAGTCCAAGCGCGGGCACACACCGCTGGTCGTGGTCGCCGGCGAGTCCGGCATCGCGTACGACTCCATGGACGCGCAGATGGCCGCCGACCTGGTCTCCATGGCCCGGCCGGTGACCAAGTGGGCGACCCGGGTGGTCGACTCCCGCTCGCTGCTGCGGGTCCTGCGCCGGGCGATCAAGATCGCGATGACCCCGCCGCGCGGCCCGGTGTTCGTGGCGCTGCCGATGGACGTGCTGGACGAGCTGAACGACGAGCTGATCGTGCCGACGGTCCACCCGGTGACCCGGGTGCTGCCCACGCCCGACCTGGTCGCCGAGGCGGCCGCGCTGCTGGCCGGCGCGCAACGGCCGCTGCTCGTGGTCGGCGACGGCGTGACCACCTCGGGCGCGGAGGCCGAACTGGTCCGCGTCGCGGAGAAGCTGGGCGCGGACGTCTGGTACGCGGACTCCTCCGACGTCCCGATGCCCTCCACCCACCCGCTGTCGCGGGGCGCGCTGGGGCACATGTTCGGCCCGGTCAGCCGGGCCGCGGTGCGTGACGCCGACGCGGTGCTGATCGTCGGCACGTACGTGTTCCCCGAGGTCTTCCCGGACCTCGAGTCGCCGTTCGCCCCGGACGCCCGGATCGTGCACATCGACCTGGACGGCTACGAGATCGCCAAGAACCACCCGGTGACGCTCGGGCTCGTCGCGGACCCGAAGCCGTCGCTCGCCGCCCTCGGTGACGTGCTGGACCGGCTGCGGACCCCGGAGCAGGACACCGCGGCGGCCGGCCGGATCAGCGTGCGGGCGAGCGAGAAGGCGGCCGCCGACGAGGCGCCCGACGATACGCTGATCGGCGCGTTCCTCACCGAGCTGGCGCAGCGGGCCCCGCGGGACCTGATGGTGTTCGACGAGGCGCTGACCGCGTCGCCGTACGTCAGCCGGTACCTCAAGCCCGAACTGCCGGGCCACTACCTGGTCACCCGCGGCGGTTCGCTCGGCGTGGGCATCCCGGGCGCGGTCGGGATGAAGATCGCCCACCCGGACCGTACGGTCGTCGGCTTCACCGGCGACGGCGGCGCGATGTACACGTACCAGGCCGTGTGGACCGCGGTCCGGCACGACGTCCCGGCCGTCTTCGTGGTGTGCAACAACCACCGCTACCAGCTGCTCAACGCCAACATCGACGAGTACTGGAAAGAACAGGGCATCGACGGCCGGACCCACCCGCACTCCTTCGACCTGAGCCACCCGGCGATCGACTTCGTGGCGCTCGCCCAGTCGCTGGGTGCCGACGGCATCCGCCTGGACAAGCCGTCGCAGATCGCCGCCACGGTCGAGCGGATGCTCACCACCCGCCGCCCGCTGCTCATCGACCTGCAGACCGACGACACGCTGCGGGACTGATCCCCGCGGAAAGAAGTGGATCACCATGGCGATTACCGAAGAGGCCATCCGCACCATGGTCGTCGAGTGGTACCGGGCCCTGGACCGGCACGACGAGCTCGACGACGTGCTGCCGTACCTGATCGACGAGGGCCTGGAGATGCGGTTCCCCGAGGCCACCGCGCGGGGCTACAGCGGCTTCGGCGACTGGTACAAGGCGGTCACCAACCGGTTCTTCGACGAGGCGCACACCGTGAAGACCGTCGACATCACCCGGCTCGACGCCACCGGCGCCGACCTGAAGGTGGTCGTCAACTGGCAGTGCAAGATCTGGAACCCGCCGGCCGCGACCAGCGAGTTCCTGGGCTTCGACGCGTACCAGACGTGGGAGCTCGTGGTCACGCCCGAGGGGGAGACCCGGCTCAAGACCTACGTCGTCGACAGCATGGAGCCGATGCCCGGCTCCGGCTCGCTCTGAGGCACCCGCCACCCGCGAAGGAGAGCCCGCATGGACACCGCGACCATAGTGAACCGCTACTACGAACTGGCCAACGCCGGTAAATGGGACGCCTGGTGCGACCTGTTCGCCGCGGACCAGGTGATGGACGAACAACTCGCCGGGCACGTCGAGGGCCGGGAGACGCTGCGCGCCATGATGGCCGGCTTCCCCGCCATGTACGCCTCGTTCCGCAACAGCCCGCGCGAGATCATCGTCGACGGCGAGAAGGCCGGCGTCGTCTCGCACATCAGTGCCGTGGTGCCCGACGGCGGCGAGATCGAGGCCGCCGTCATGAACTACTTCCACGTCGTCGACGGCGAGATCATCTACATGGCCAACTTCCACGACACCCAGCCGTTCCGCGCCGTCCTGCCGGCCGGGTCGTAGGGCGGCCCGCGATGAGCGACGAGGAATTCGACTACGTGATCGTCGGCGGTGGCACCGCGGGATCGGTGCTCGCCCGCCGGCTGAGCGAGGACCCCGCGGTACGGGTCCTGGTGCTCGAGGCCGGGGGCGACTTCGTGCCCGCCGCCGTGGACCAGGCCCCGCTGTGGTTCACATTGCTCGGCAGCCAGGTCGACTGGGGCTACGAGACGGTGCCGCAGCCCGGGCTCAACGGCCGCAAGGTCTACGAGCCGCGGGGCAAGCTGCCCGGCGGCAGCAGCAACCTCTACATCATGATGCACATCCAGGGGCACCGGTCCGACTTCGACAACTGGGCCTACCAGGGTGCGGCGGGCTGGTCGTACGCCGACCTCGCGCCGTACTTCGCCAAGCTGGAGACGGCACAGACGGTCACCGACGCCGGCGAGCACGACCCCAACCCGCTGTCGCGGGTGTTCATCGAGGCCTGCGAGGAGCTCGGGCACGCCCGGGTGCCCGACTTCAACGGCCCGGAGATGATCGGTACGGGCTGGCACCACATCGACGTCGAGAACGGCAAGCGGCAGGGCGCCCTGCAGTCGTACCTGGAACCCGCCCTGTCCCGGCCCAACCTGACGCTGCGCACCGACGCCCGCGCGCTGAACCTGGTGTTCGAGGGTGACCGCTGCACCGGCGTGCGATACCTGCAGCAGGCCCCGGCGGAGATCCCGGGGCCCGGCCGGCGGCTGCCGGGCGTCTCGCGGGCCGAACCCGGCGTGCACACCGTGCGCGCGAGCGCGGAGACCGTCGTCTGCCTCGGTGCCATCGAGTCACCGAAGCTGCTGCTGCTCTCCGGGCTCGGGCACGGCGACGACCTGCGCCGCTTCCGGGTGCCGGTGGTGGCCGATCTGCCGGGCGTGGGGGAGAACTTCCACAACCACGTGCTCACCGGCCTCATCGCCGAGACCGCCGACCCGGTGGTGGCCGGCACCCAGAACCTGTCCGAGTCGGCGCTGTTCGCGCTGTCGCAGCCCGGCATGATCGCCCCGGACCTGCAGCTCGCGTTCGTGCACGTGCCGTTCGACATCATCGTCGGCCAGCAGCACCCCAACGCGGTCTCGATCCTGCCCGGCGTGGTCCGGCCGAACTCGCGCGGCACGATCAAGCTCGCGAGCACCGACCCGCTGACCGCACCGCTGATCGACCCGAACTACCTCGGGGACCGCTCCGACGTCGACCGGATGGTCGAGGGATTCAAGATGGCGCGCGACATCTTCGCGTCGTCGGCGTTCAAGGAACACCTGCGCGGCGAGCTCTCGCCGGGCAAGGACGTGCGCACGGACCGCGAGATCGAGGACTTCGTGCGCGCCAAGGCCGACTGCTACCACCACCAGGCGGGCTCCTGCCGGATGGGGATCGACGACCTCGCCGTGGTCGACCCCCAGCTGCGGGTCCGCGGCGTGCGCGGGGTCCGGGTGGTGGACGCGAGCGTCATGCCCGCGGTGCCCTCGGGCAACTGCCACACCGCCATCGTGGCGATCGCGGAGAAGGCGGCCGAGCTGATCACGGAGGCACGACATGGCTGACGTCACGCTGCGCGAGGGCCCGCTCTCCGGCACGAAGATCGCCGTCCTGGTGGAGAGCGACTTCTTCGAGCCCGAGATCCACTACTACCAGCGCCGGTTCGCCGAGGAGGGCGCGGAGGTCCACTTCCTCACCCGCCTCTGGGGGCAGAACGAGATCACGTTCCTCGGGCACGAGTGGCGGGCGCCGTTCGCCGCGCACGAGAGCCTGGAGAACGTCAGCGACGAACAGTTGCGTTCGTACGCCGCGGTGATCGTGCCCTCCGGCATGGTCTCCGACCGGTTGCGCTTCACCGAGGACGTCAACCAGCTCGCGCCGGCGGCCGACTTCATGCGCCGCGCGTTCGCCGAGCCCGGCATCCTCAAGGGCGTCATCTGCCACGGGTTCTGGCTGCTCGCCTCGATCCCGGAGACGATCCGCGGCCGCAAGGTGGTCTGCCACAACAACCTCGTCGGCGACGTGCGCAACATGGGCGCCGAGTACGTCGACGCCGACGTGGTCGTCGACGGCGCCGACCTGGTGACCGGGCGCACCGGCATGCACGCCCACCTGTTCGCCCGGCAGATCATCGACCTGCTGGCGGACCGCCGGGTGCCGGCGTGAGCGCCGGGATGCGCTGGTCGCACGTGGCGCTCAACTGCCGCGACGTGACCACGACGGAGAAGTTCTACCAGGAGTGGTTCGGCTTCCACCGGGCCCGCTCGGTGGCGCTGGGGGACGCCGAGATCGTGTTCCTGCGCCGCGGCGACGCCTACCTGGAGCTGTTCGGGGCCGGGGACGGGGCCGAGGCCACCGGCACCGCGGACGGCCCGAAAGAACCCGGCACCGTACGGCACCTGGCGTTCCAGACCGACGACCTGGACAGCTTCCTGGACCGGGCGGCGGCGTTGCCGGTGTCGCTGGGACCGCTGAGTTTCGACGACTTCCTGCCCGGCTGGCGCAGCGTCTGGTTCACCGATCCGGACGGCGTGGTCGTGGAGGTCAGCCAGGGGTTCCGCGACGACGAGTCGCTCCCGGTCTGACCGCGGCGGCCCGGCCCCTTCCCCCGGGGGCCGGGCCTTGCCGTGTGCCCGGGTCCGCAGACGCGAGAAGGGGCAGACGCGAGAAGGGGCGGTGCCGCCGTGGCGGCACCGCCCCTGTCAGGGCCGGGTCAGGACTCGTACGGCCGGTCGACGAACGCGGCGGTCTGGCGCTTGACCAGGCCGTCCTCGAAGTAGATCGTCCCCACGGCCCAGACCAGCTTGCCGCCCAGCCGCTCACTGGCCTGGTACATCAGCACGTCGTCGGTGATCTTCACCCCGGCGACGTCGCCGACCTCGGGGTTCTCCTTCAGGTACCCGTCGAACATCTCCTTGATCGCCTGCCGGCCGTACGCGACGAAGTCGAAACGCACGAAGACGGCGTCCTCCGCGTAGCGCAGCGACAGTGTCGCGGTGTCGCCGGCCTCGAGCAGCTGCACCTGGGTGCTGAGGAAGTCCGCCGCGATGGCGGTGCCGTTGTCAGTGGTCATTTCCGGGCTCCTGTTCCTGGGGTGAAAGAAATGCGCATGGAACCGCATCAGCCAATGTTTCAACGATAACGGCGCGATGCCGCCGGTTGACTGCTGCCGACCGCGATCGGACCGCATATCGTCAGGTACCGGCCCGGTCTGCCCGGAAAACCGCAGGTCATTTCGGTGATTCGATGCATGGTCAATTACCTGAACTATGCGCCGGTACTACGTGGGTTTGCGACTTGACGCAGGAGACGGTGACGGGAATATGCTTCTGGTAAGCCACTAGGCGACCGGCCGACGGGTCGGAAAGCTATTCTTCCTGGCCGCTGAATGCGGCGAAAGGACGTGCGAAATGGCAAGGATCCTCATCCTGCTGACAAAGTCGGCCAAACTCGGGCTGCTGGACGGGCAGGACCACCCGTCAGGCTTCTGGGCCGAGGAGTTCGTCGTTCCCTACGAGAAGTTCGTCGCGGCGGGGCACACCGTGGACCTCGCGACGATCGGTGGCACGGCGCCCACCCCCGACCAGGGCAGCCTGACCCCGAGGACGATCGGCTACACCCGGCCGGTCGGCTCACCCGACCACGACGAGGCGAACGCGGCGCACTACAAGGAAGTGATCGACACGCTCGAGCTGCTGCGCAAGCCGGCGAACCTCGACGAGCTGGAACGCGACGACATCGCCGGTTACGACGGCGTCTACATCAGCGGCGGCCACGGCGCGATGGACGACCTGCCCAACGACCCGCACGTCACCCGGGTGGTGAGCTGGGTCCTCGAGCTCGACAAGCCGCTCGCGGTGGTCTGTCACGGCCAGTCCGCACTGCTCGGGCTGCGCGACGGGCACAGCCGCTGGCCGCTCGAGGGATACCGGATGACCGCGTTCTCGCACGACGAGGAAATGGTCACCGACATGGCCGGGAAACTGCCTTTCGTGCTGCAGGTGGAGCTGGAGCGGCTGGGTTCGAAGTATGAGAAGTCACCCGACATCTGGGGCTCCTGCGTGGTCGAGGACCGTAAACTCATCACCGGACAGAATCCCTACTCGTCGACGGCGCTGGCGGAGAGGTTCCTCACCCGGCTCAGCTGATCCGCGAGGGTCCGGCGGGTAGCCAGAACATGGCTACCCGCTTCGTTGCGCCTCCAGCGCCGGCGATTACCGGATCGGAGTTTTCCATGATCGTCGAGTACATCCGTTACCGCACCTCCGGCACCGACGGCGACAACCTGATCGAGGCCTATGAAAAGGCCGCGGAACCGTTGCTGGCCTCGGGACACTGCCTGTCCTACGAGGTGAGCAGGTGCGTGGAGGAGCCGGCGGTGCTGGTCGTGCGGATCGAGTGGGACTCCGCCCAGGGGCACCTCGAGGGCTTCCGCAAGGGCCCGGAGTTCCCGGCGTTCTTCGCGCTGGTCCGCCCGTTCGTGCAGGCGATCGAGGAGATGCGCCACTACGAGGTGCAGACCGTCCGCGCGGCCTCCTGAGCAGACGGCGAAGCCCCCGGCCTCTCGCAGGCCGGGGGCTTCGTCACGCGTACGCTCAGACCGGGTCTGTTGCCTTCTCGCCGGTGGCCTGGGCGGGGATCTCGCCGCCGGCGGCCTTGGCGCCGCGCATCGACAGCTGGTCGAAGCAGTAGTAGAGCGCGATCACCAGGTGGGCCAGCAGCGTCGCCAGGCCGCTGACGAACGACAGGCCCACCGTGGCGAGATAGATGAGGATGCCGAGGCCGAACCGCCGCGACGTGCCGCGGGCGGCCTCGAGGTCGACGTGGTCGTGCAGCAGGTTGGGGCGGCTGATCACCCAGCGCCACAACGCGATGTAGCACAGCGACATCGCCACCATCAGCCCGCTGTACAGCGCCGCGGCGATGTGCGAGCTGTCCTCCTCGGTCAGGTGCTCGGCGAACAGCGCGGTCGGGAACGGGATCGCCGCCACGACGAGCATGAGCAGCAGGTTGAGGAACAGCACCCCGCGGTCGACCCGGGCGATGAGCGAGAACATCGCGTGGTGGTTGACCCACATGATGCCGATCGTCAGGAAACTGACCACGTAGGCCAGGTAGGACGGCCAGTGGTGCAGCAGGGCCTCGCCGAGCGGCTTGCCGGCCTCGCTCGCCGGCAGCTTGAGGTCCAGCGCCAGCAGGGTGATGGCGATCGCCAGGATCGCATCGGTGAACGCCTCCAGACGCCCTTTTTCGCTCACCGTGGTCTTCTCCTTGCAGATGTGGTGGTCACAGTGGTTTTCCCTCGTCGATCCAGCGGCTGAACACGGCCACCCGGGTGGCCGGCCAGGTGGAGTCGCACGGCATGGTGCCCTCGTTGACGCGATGCAGGATCGCCTCGGCGTGGGTGCTGACGTCCGCGTGCTGCCAGAGGTCGAACGCCCACTTCATCGAGTTGCGGTCCTGGGCGCGGAACAGCTGCTTGATGTGCCGGTCGAAGGAGAGCGGCTCGCCCGGCCCCGGCAGCACGACGGCGTCCTCCTCCTCGACGACCGGGGCCAGTGCCGAGATCCGGGCCGACGGGGTCGCGTCGCACACCCACCACCAGCGGGGCACCTTCATGCCCTCCGGCGGGCGGGCGTCGGCCTGGCTGTTCTCGACCGCGATGCGGGTGCCCCACTCGAGGTACGCGGTGAACGCCGCCCGGAACTCGGCGTCGTTGGGCAGCCCCGCGTCATCGGCGGCCTGCCCCATCAGCGCCGCCCACCGCCGGCGCTGCGGCTCGCTCAGCCGCTTGCCGATGTGCTCGGAGATCATGTGGGTGTAGCCGCCGTACCTCTCGGTGTAGTGCGACGGGCCGCCGAAGACCTCCGCCAGCCAGGTCGCCACCCGCTCCGGGTGGTCCGGCCGCATGTCGGCGAACAACCGGGTCAGCAACTCGTCCTGCGGGACGTACTTGCCGTAGAAGATCCGGGTCATCCGGCGCAGCGCGGGCAGGCCGCCGGCCCACTCGAACAGCGTCGGGTCCTCGTCCTTGGACAGCACCGGGTCGTGGAAGTCGGCGTACCAGTGCATGCCGCTGCAGAACGGCTTGTTCTGCGACTTACCGCACCGGCAGAGGCTGTAGTGCTCGAAGGACGCGCCCTCGTTGCGGGCGACCGGTGTGCCGTCGCGCTCGGTGAGCGGGATCGCGCCGGTCACCCGGTAGGGCCCGTCCTGGGAGACCTCGATGTTCGGCGGGCGCACCTGGTCGACGACGTCGCGGCTCTCCTCGTCGTTGTTCAGCGCCATGCTCAGCGCCCCGGACGGGCAGGCCCGGACCGCGTTGGTGATCTCGTCGAGGCGCCCGCCGCTGGGCAGCACGAACGGTTCCTCGCCGAGCCGGAAGACGCTGGACAGCCGGTCGGTGCAGAAGCCCGAGTGCGCGCAGGTGCCGCGGTTGTCGAGGATGGTGACCTGCAGCCCCGGGTACGACTCGCGGTGGTCCGGCACCCGGGACGGCTCCTTGCCGTCGGTGAAGCCGGTGCGCGCGTGCGCGCCGTCGCAGAACGGCTTCGACCCCGACGCGCCGCAGCGGCAGAGCGCGAGCTGCGGTGGCTCCGGCTCGTCCACGCCGAGCCAGTCGGTCAGCTCGTCCACGTTGGTGACCAGGTAGGGGCCGTTGGCGGAGGGTTCGATGGCGGTGGGCGCACCGGACTGCATCCGGCGCAGCTCGCGGATCCGGTCGGCGCGGGTGAGCGGGCCGTTCTCCGGCGCGAGCCGGCAGGCCAGCGCCTGCAGCCCGGCGATCACCTCGATCATCTCGGCCGGGCCGCCCGGCTCCGGCCGCATGCCGGTGGCGAGCACGGCCAGGTGCCACAGCGTCTCGTCGACGGGCGTCTCGGTGAGCGGGGCCTCGGCGCGCCGGTAGCGGTGGGTGCTGTTCCCGGTCGGCGGCTCCGGCAGCGCGAGCACCTCGCTGAGCGGGCGCAGCACGGAGTGGATCATGCGATCCGTCACGGCGGCGAGCTCGGCGGTGCCGTCCGCGGCCGGGTCGGCGTAGGCGAGCCGGCTCAGCAGCACCTGGGTGAGCTCCCAGGTGTCGGTGGCCAGGTGGCCCAGCGCGGTGTCCGGTCGCGCGGGTGGGCGGGGCGCCCGGGCCGGGTCGAAGGCGGTGCCGTCCGGGCTGGACAGGACGGCGTGGAACTCCCCGTCGACGATGGAGACCGGCGAGTCGGTGCTGTCCGGGCCGGCGAGGAGCCCGAATGCGCCGGAATCCTTTTCCCCCGCCTTTTCAAGATCGACTTCGGACTCGCCCGCGAGCAGGTTATCGAGTAATGCGACGGTGAACTCGTCGGCCGGCGGTTCCCAGAAAATTAACGCGTCCGACACAATGGTGCCGGTGGATGCCGAGAGCCGCCGGTAATAGTTCACCATGTGCTGCACCGCGGCGGCCCGCAGCTGGGCCTTCCACCCCCGCACCACGCTCAGCTGCCCGGTGGTGAGGCTGGTCCCGGCTGTGGTGCTGCGCAGCATGGCGGCAGCGGTCCAGCAGGTCAGCGACGCTTTGGCGACCTCGCTCAGATCCCGTTCCACGGTGTCCCCGGTCATTGTCATCCCCCGTAGGTGGAGATGGTCCCCGCGGGTTGCGGGGGCACGCAGCAAAAATGTCTTCTGTGGATCGAATAGCACCGCGACACTAGCAGATTGCCGGAGAATGGCGACGTCGTGCGAACGACGCCGCGAGGAAATGGCCGTGCTCTTTCCAGGTGTCGGGAACACGACAATCCCGGCCTCCGCCGGACGGTCCGGAGGCCAGTGGGATCGCGCTGTTCAGGATCGCCCGGAGATCACCCGTCCGATACCCGGCGTGGGCTGCGTCACGGTCCGCACCGGACCGTCCGGGACCGTCCGGTGGATCGCCCCGCGCACCGTGTGCAGCGGCTGGGCACTGCCACCCCGGACCGCCGCGATCAGCTCCGCCCCGATGCTCACCGCGGTCTCGGCCGAGTCCGTCGCGCCCAGGTCGAGCCCGATCGGGGCGGCCATCCGGTCCAGCACCGCCGGATCGGCGCCCTCGGCGAGCAGGTCGCGGCGCAGCTGCTCCTGCGACCGCCGCGAGCCCATCACCCCCAGGTAGGCCAGCGGCAGGTGCAGCGCGACGAGCAGGGCCGGCACCGCCGTACGCGCCTCGTGGGTGAGGACGCAGACCGCGTCGCGGGGCCCCAGCCGGCCGGCGTCCGCCTCGGCGCGCAGGTAGTCGTCGGGCCAGCCGACCACCACCTCGTGCGCGCCGGGGAAGCGTTTCGCGGTGGCGAACAACGGGCGCGGGTCGCAGACCGTCACGTGGCGGCCCATGAACCGGCCCAGCTCGGCCAGCGCCGCCGCGCCGTGCGCGCTGCCCAGGACCACGAGCCGCGGGCTCGGTGCCCACGACGCGATGAAGAAGTCCCGCCCGTCGACCGTCACCGTCGCGGAGGTCTCCGTGCGCAGCAGTTCACCCGCCCGCCGGGCCAGCGCGATCCGCAGCGCCCCGGGGATCCGCCCCCCGACGACGCCGTCCGCGGTGACCAGCAGGTGCCGGCCCAGCAGCTCGTCGGGCGCGCCGACACAGGTCACGACCGACACGGGTACCCGCTCCGCGACGGTGGCGGCCAGCAGCGGCAGCTCCGGGAAGGTCGTGCTGTTGACGCGTTCCACGAACACGTCGAGGCGCCCGCCGCAGGGACGCGACACCGCGAACACGTCGTCGGGGTTCGCGTCGAACGTGCCCGTCC
Source organism: Actinoplanes sp. NPDC051494 (assembly GCF_044454705.1). Taxonomy (NCBI): domain Bacteria; kingdom Bacillati; phylum Actinomycetota; class Actinomycetes; order Micromonosporales; family Micromonosporaceae; genus Actinoplanes; species Actinoplanes sp. NPDC051494. The sequence continues at coordinate 304,397 of NZ_JBITDZ010000005.1, read as the reverse complement.
GGGGCCGCCCGTCCGCGGCGGTCTCGCGGGCCAGGTCGTACACGGCCGACTCCACGCACCCGCCGGAGATGCCGCCGACCGCCGACGCGTCCGGGCCCACCGCCATCGCCGACCCGATCGGGCGCGGCGAGCCACCGCTGGTCCGGACCACCGTGGCCAGCGCGGCGGCACCGTCGCCGCCGCGCCACCAGCCGAGCAGGTCGTCGAGGACCTCACGCATCACGGGCCCCGGCACGCGCGAGCGCCCGGCCGGCCAGCACCCGGGTCAGATGCGCCCGGTACGCGGCCGAGGCCACGTCGTCGTCACGGAACCGCGCGTCCGGGCCGACGTCGTCGACCGTGCTGCCGGGGGCCGCCGGGGCGGTCTCGGCCTCGAGCAGGCGCCGGGGCCACGGGGTCGCCCCGGTCACCGCGACCCGGGCCCGGTCACCGGCCAGGGCCACCGCCACCCCGGCGACCGGGCTCAGCGTCGCGCGGTCGGTGGTGCGCTCGTACGCCGTGCGCAGTCCCGCCTCGGGCGCCGGCACCTCGACCGCCACGATGATCTCCGCCTCGGTGAGCAGCGGACCGTCCGGGGTGTAGAAGTCGGCCAGGCTCACCGTGCGCCGCCCGGTCCGGCCGGCCACCTGCAACCGGCCACCGAGCACCAGCAGCACGGCGGCGAGATCCGACGCCGAGTACCGGTCGGCCAGCGAGCCGCCCACCGTGGCCCGGTTGCGGATCTGGGTGTCCGCGATGGCGGTGGCCGCCGCGAACAGCGCCCGGTACGCCGGCGCCGGATCGGCCAGGAACAGGGCCAGCTCGGTCAGCGTCGCCGCGGCACCGATGCGCAGGCCGCCGTCGCCCACCGGGCGGATCCCGCCCAGCTCCGGGATGCGGCCCAGATCGACCAGCGCGGCCGGGGCGATGCGGCCGAGCTTCATCGCGGTGAGGACCCCCTGGCCACCGGCGAGGGCGCGGGCGCCGGCCGGGGCGAGCGCGGCCACGGCGTCCTCGACCGTGGCCGGGACCTGGTAGGCGAACTCGGTCAGGATCATCGCTGTGCCCCCTCGGTGGTGGCCGCCCCGGTCATCGCGCGCCACACCGTCTCCGGGGTCAGCGGCATGTCGAGGTGGGTGATGCCGAAACCGGCCAGCGCGTCGCAGACCGCGTTCGTGACGGCCGCCGCGACCGGGACGGTGGCGGCCTCGCCGGCGCCCTTCGCGCCGAGCGGGTTGTGCTGGGTGGGCGTCTCGGTGCGGTCCAGCTCGAAGAACGGGACGTCGTACGCCCGGGGGATCGCGTACTTGTGCAGGTTGTCGGTGAGCAGCGCACCCGTCTCGTCGTAGCGGGCGACCTCCATCAGCGCCTGGCCCACGCCGTGCACGATGCTGCCCTCGATCTGACCGTCCACCACGAGCGGGTTGCCGACGTTGCCGACGTCGTTCACCGCGATGTAGCGGACCAGGTCCACCGCCCCGGTGATCTCGTCCACCTCGACGATCGCGACGTGGGCGCCGTACGGATAGTTGAAGTCGTCCGGGTCGAACACCGACGTCTCGTCGATCGCGGGTTCCATGCCCTTGGGCAGGTCCCAGCCGTACCAGATGGCCATCGAGAGGTCGGCGAACGTCTTGGCGTTGGCCTCGTCGCCCGGCACGAACGCCTTGCCGCCCTCCCAGATCACGTCCTCGACCGGCACCTTCAGCAGGTGGGCGGTGACGGCGCGCATCTTGTCGGTGACCTTGCGGGCGGCGAGCCGGACCGCCGGGCCGCCGACGCTGAAACTGCGGCTGCCGTACGTGCCCTGCCCGTACGGCGCCCGGAACGTGTCCGAGTGCAGCACCTGCACGGTGCCCAGGTCGACGCCGAACTCGTCCGCGACGATCTGGCCGAACGTGGTCTCGTGACTCTGCCCGGTGGTGGTGACGCCGATGGTGAGGGTGGTCTCGCCGTCCGGGTGCACCCGCACGTTCGCGCTCTCCCACGAACCGCCGAGCATGCCCTCCTTGGCGATCCGGGGCGACGGGCCGACCCCGCAGATGGCGACGAAGGACGCGATGCCGTACCCGAGCAGTTTGCCGCGCTCGCGGGCCGCCGCCTTGACCGACTCGCGATCGGCGTAGCCGGCCTTGTCGAGGGCCATCTCGAGGACCTCGCGGTAGTCGCCGGAGTCGTAGAGCCAGCCCATCTTGTTGTCGAACGGCTGCTGCTCCGGCTTGATCATGTTGAGCCGCCGCACGTCGGCCGGGTCCATCCCGACGGTCGCGGCGAACCGGTCGACGAGCCGTTCGATGAGGAACGTGGCCTCGGCCCGGCCGGAACCGCGCTGGGCGCCGAGCGGCACCGTGTTGGTGAACGTCGCGTAGACCTCGCAGAACGCGTGCGCGATGTCGTAGGTGCCGGTGATGCTGCGGCCCATCAGGGCGGTGGCCACACCGGGACCGATCGTCGACGGGTACGCGCCCAGGTTCGCGTAGCTCGTGCAGCGCAGCGCCGTGATCTTCCCGTCCGGGGTGCCGGCGATGGTCGCGTACTGGCGGTGGTCGCGGCCCTGGACCGTCGAGCGCATCAGCCCGTAACGGTCGTCGGTCCACTTGACCGGCCGGCCGACCTCCTTGGCCAGGAAGAGCACCAGCGGCATGTCGGGGTACAGGTAACCCTTCGTGCCGAAGCTCCCGCCGATCTCCGGGGAGATGATCCGCAGTTTGGTGAACGGGATGCCGAGCACCAGGTTGGCGAGCAGGAAGCGGTGGTTGTGCGGGGACTGGCTGGTCGCCGTCAGCGTGTAGTCACCGGTCCTCGCGTCGTACTCGCCGAGCGCCCCGCGCGGCTCCAGCGGGCTGTTGATGGTCCGCCGGTTGTGCAGCTCCAGCTCGACCCGGACCGGGGCGTCGGCGATGGCCTTGTCGGTCCCGGTGGCGTCACCGCAGGTCCAGAGCGCGTTCAGGTTCCCGGGTACGGCGTCGTGCAGCTGGGGTGCCCCCTCGGCGAGCGCCGTCTCGGGGGTGACCACGGCGGTCAGGACCTCGTAGTCGACCCGGATCGCACGGGCCGCCTCGGCCGCCTGCGCCTTGGTCTCGGCGACGATCGCGGCGACCGGGTCCCCGACGAAACGCACCCGGTCGGTGGCCAGCGCGGTGCCGGCGCCGGGCAGGCCGTACGGGTGCGGGGGGAAGTGGCTCTCCACGCCGCCCGGCACCCAGATGCACGGCAGCGGCATCATGTGGCCCTCGAGGTCCGCACCGGTGATGATCTTCAGGACGCCGGGCATGGCCAGCGCGGCGGTGGTGTCGATGGCGTTGATCCGCGCGTGCCCGTGCTCGCTGCGCAACAGCTCCATGTGGACCATGCCGGGCCGGACCAGGTCCGCCGTGTAGTCGCGTTCGCCGCGCAGCAGCGCGGGATCCTCGCGGGGCTTCACCGAGGCCCCGAAGACGTGCTCACTCATGCGCCGGCGCCCCGTCCTGGCCCGCGACCGACAGGACGGCCCGGACCACGCTCTGGTATCCGGTGCAGCGGCAGAGGTTGCCGGCCAGACCGCACCGGACCTTCTCCTCGGTGAGCACCTTCTCGTCGTCGAGCAGCTGCTGCAGCGACAGCACCATGCCCGGGGTGCAGAAGCCGCACTGCACGCCGTGCTCGTCCCACATCGCCTGCTGCAGGTCGGTGAGCCCGGTCGCCGGGTTGGCACCCTCGATCGTGGTGACCTCGGCGCCGTCGGCCTGCACCGCCAGCAGCGCGCAGGACTTGATCGCCCGGCCGTTCATCAGGACGGTGCAACTGCCGCACTGGCCGGTGTCGCACCCGACCTTCGCCCCGGTCAGACCGAGGCCCTCGCGGAGATGGTCGACGAGCAGGGTCCGAGGTTCGACCTCGGACTCCACCACTCGTTCGTTCACGGACAAGGAGATGCGCATTCCCGGACCCCCACATCAGGCACATGCTCGGATGAAGACTGTGTGTAGCGACGCTAGGTGAGCGGTTGTCGACTCCGAGTCGTGCCGGCGTCCTTCGTGGAGGTCCGGGCAACTTTGCGATCCGTCTCCGTCAAGTCAGGTCGATCTCTCCCCGGCCCAGCGTTCCCCAGGGCTCAGCGCTTCGCCTGCGCCACCGCGGCCATCAGGGCGTCCACGCCGGCCGGGGTGCCGGGCTTGCCGTACACCCCGAACGGTGCCGCGTACGCGGGCTGGCCGGGCTCCACCCGCCAGCTCTGCGCCAGCGGCCCGACGTCCACCGCGTCGTAACCGATCGCGTCGAGGAAGGCCGTCACGGTCTGCTTGGCATCGGCGTCGTCACCGGCGATGGTCAGCGCGGTCCGGTCCGGGTCGCCGGCCGGGCGGTGCAGCTCGGCCAGGTGCATGAACGTGATGGTGTTGAACACCTTCACCACCGTCGAGCCGGGCAGCTGGCGCTGGGTGATCTCCGAGCTGGTGAGCACGTCCTCGTGCAGCTCGGCGACGTGCCCGTCGCGCTGCGGGTAGTAGTTGCTCGTGTCCAGCACGAGCTTGCCGGTGAGCTCTGCGGCCGACAGGTCCGCGTGCGCCTTGAACGGCACGCTGAGGACAACGAACTCGCCCGCCGCGGCGGCCTCCGCGGTGGTCGCGGCGCGCGCGCCCGGGCCCAGCTCGGCGACGAGCCCGGCCAGCGAGGCGGGGCCGCGGGAGTTGCTCAGCACCACGTCATAACCCGCCGCGACCGCCAGCCGGGCCACGGTCCCACCGATGTGTCCACTTCCGATGAATCCAACAGTTGTCATGCCTGGCCCCAACGACCGGAGCCCGGGAGCATTTCGCCCCGGGCTCCGATGTGGTCCCGGTCACAAATACTTCGTGCAGTCGCTACCCCGGCCGGGTGGCCGCCAGCTGTCTCCCGCGCTCGATCTCGGCGTCGGTGGCGTCGACCCGGGCCATCGCGTACCGCAGCACCGGCGGTCCCATCACCGACGTGACGACCGCGATCAGCACCACGACCGTGTACAGCGCCACCGACAGCACACCGAGCCGCAGCCCGGCGGTCGCGACCACGATCTCCACCACGCCCCGGGCGTTCATCCCGGCCCCGAGCGCGATCGCCTCCCAGTGCGACAACCGGCTGCCCCGCGCACCCAGGTAGGCGCCGGCGAACTTGCCGGCCACCGCCACGGCGAGCAGAGCGAGCGCGGTGACCAGCACCTCCGGATCCGCGAGCGCGGTCAGGTCCACCCGTAGGCCGGCGGTGGCCAGGAAGATCGGCGCGAGCACGGCCAGCACCACCGTCCGCAACGGGGCGAGATCCAGCCACAACGACCGGCCGGGCCGTGGATCCGGTGGCTCCCCGGAGCGGGCGTGCCCGATCAGCGTCCCGGCGACGAACGCGCCGAACAGGGCCTCCATGCCCATCGACTGGGTCGCCGCAGCGCCCAGCAGCACGATCAGCACGGCCGCCGCGACCCGTGGCGTGCCGTCGCCCGCCCGCCCGGCCAGCGCCAGGACCCGGCGCACCAGGGGGCGGCCGGCGACCAGCGCCACGGTCAGGAACAGCAGCAGGTACCCACCGGACCGCGCGACACCGGTCGCCCGTACCCCCGTGGTCGCCGCGGCCGAGACCACCGACAACAAGAACCAGCCGACGGCGTCGTCCACCGCCCCGGCGGCCAGGGTCAGCTGGCCGACGTCGCGGTGCAGCAGATTCATGTCGGCGAGGATCTTCGCGATCACCGGGATCGCGGTGACGCACATGGCCACGCCGACGAACAGCGCGAACGTCGCCCGGTCCGATCCCTCGGGCAGCAACCGGCCCGGCACCACGAACCCGGCCCCGACACCCAGCGCCAGTGGCAGCAGCAACCCGGCCAGGCTGACCCGGGCGCCGGCCGCCCCGCGCCGGCGCAGCATCGCGGTGTCGAGCTGCGCGCCGGTGACCCCGACCAGGAGCAGGACGCCGAGCTGCCCGACCGCGTCGATCAGGTGCAGCTGCCCGGCGTCGGGCGGCAGCACCCAGGCGACGACGCCCGGGGCCAGCGCGCCGAGCAGCGACGGCCCCAGCAGCAACCCGGTGAGCAGCTCACCGACCAGCGCGGGCAGCCCGAGCCGCCCGGCGAGCCGGCCCAGCACCAGCGCGACCAGCAGCAACAGGCTGACCTGGAGCAGGAAGACGAGCAGGACGTGCGGGGCCAGACCCGGCAGCGGGTCGCTCATGACATCCCGGGTGTCACGGCCAGCGCCGCCGCGATCCGCTTGAACCGGGGATCCTCGAGCAGCTGCTCCAGGCCCGCGGCCAGCGGCATTCGCCAGTTCGGGTACTGGTCGCTGGTGCCCGGCAGGTTCGGCTGCCGCAGCTCCCCGAGCACGTCGTACAGCGACGCGAGCACGAACCGGCACGGCGTACGGGCCAGGAACTCGTGCATCGCCACGATCACGTCCTCGGTCGTACTGTCCGGCGTGATCAGCCCCTCGGCGCTCAGCCGGGCGAGCAGCTGCGCCCGGTCCCTGTCGGCGGCCGCGACCTCGTCGTCCACGCTGTCGGCCAGCAGCCCGAGCTCGGCCCGGACCCGGACCTGCTCACCGGCCAGGAAGCCGGCCGCGGTCGGCAGGTCGTGCGTGGAGACGGTGGCCATCGCGTTGCGCGGGTACCCCTGCGGCGCCGCGTAACCCTGCTCCGGGTCCTCGTCGTCGCGGGTGAACCACAGCACCGCCGAACCGAGCATGTTCATCCGTTCCAGGCCCTCGGTCACCACCGGCAGCACGGTGCCCAGGTCCTCACCGACCACCGCGGCACCGGCCCGGCGCGCCTCCAGCGCCAGGATCCCGAGCATCGCCTCCGGGTCGTAGTGCACATAGGTGCCACCGTCGGCGCCCAGGCCCGGCGGCACCCACCACAGCCGCCACAACCCGGCCACGTGGTCCACCCGAAGCCCACCGGCCCGCCGGAAGATCCGCACCAGCATGTCCCGGTACGCCGCGTAACCCGTCTCGATCAGCCGGTCCGGCCGCCACGCGGCCAGCCCCCAGTCCTGCCCGAGCTGGTTGAACGCGTCCGGCGGCGCCCCCGCGTGCACCCCCTGGGCGAGCACGTCCTGCAACAGCCAGCCGTCCGCCCCGCCCGGGTCGATGCCCACCGCGAGGTCGTGCACCACACCGACCGGCATACCCAGCGCGCGCCCGGCCGCGTTGGCCGCCGCCAGCTGCTCCTCGAGCAGGCTCTGCAACCAGACATGAAAAGCCACCCGATCACTGCTGTACGCGCGTACGGCCGGCGCATCGGGCCGGCGCAGCTCCTCCGGCCACGTGCGCCAGTCGGCCCCGTGCTCCTCGGCCAGCGCGCAGAAGACCGCGAAATCGGTCAGCCCCGGATCCGCGTCCAGGTCGATCGCGCCGGCGAACGGCCACAGCAGCTCCAGCGCGGCCCGCTTGGCCTGCCACACCGCCCCGTAGTCGACCAGCCCGTCCGCGGCCGGCGCCGGCTTCAGCGCGTCCACCCGCGCCCGGACCGCCGGATCGGCCCGCCGGTAGGCGGCGGTGTCGGCCACCCGCAGGTACAACGGGTTCGCGAAACGCCGGCTGGAGGGGGAGTACGGCGACGACGGGATCGGCAGCGCCGGGGTGACCGCGTGCAACGGATTCAGCAGGATCAGGCCCGCCCCCTGGCTGTGCTCGACGAACGTACGCAGGTCACCGAGGTCGCCCATGCCCCACGACGCGGCCGAGTGCAGCGAGTACAACTGCAGCATCCAGCCCCAGATCTTCGGTGGCTCGGGCAACTCGGCCGGCACCACCACGAGCGTGACCTCCTGCCCGGCGCTGGCCAGCCGGTGCCAGCCCAGCGGCAGGTCGTCCGGCACCGCCGCGACCTCCAGCACCGAGCCGTCCTCCAGGGTGATGGTCCCCGGCGCGGCCAGCTCCCGCCCCCTGCCCTCCAGCACGACGACCGTCCCGGGCAGCCGCTGCCCGGCCCGGGCCTTCCGGACGGCGGCCAGCTCCCGCCCGACCGCGGCGGGCGAGGTAGCGTCCACCCCGAGCAGCCCGAGCACGCCGACCACGGACTCGGCGGACACGTCCTTGCGCGACTTGCGCCAGTCCTCGTACCAGGTGGCGACGCCGTGCGCCTCGGCCAGTTCCTCGAGCTCGGTGTCCATGACACTCCTCCGCAGCCGGATCGGTCCTGCGTCCCACGCTGGACCGTCCACGACCAGGCGGCAATCACGCGCCGCGCGGTGCCCCCGTCCTTGCGGGCCTACGGCGGCGTACTCCGGGCAATCACCGCCCGCACTTACCCACGGGCCCGGTGCCTCTCCCCGCGTGGTGCGGCTTCGAGCAGGCACGCGGTCCAGGCGTCCGGGCCGGCCCCGCCGGCCTCGGCCCAGACGCGGGCGTCGGCGGTGGCGAACGCGGTGATCGCGGCGGGATCCGCGGACTGCGTTCATGACCTGCGGCGATGAGCCAGATCACCCGGTAGCCGGCGTCCAGCCAGGCGGTTCTACAGGTGGCCCAGCCCCAGTCGACCAGGCATGCCCGGTCGCCGAGAAGGCGCGTCACCGGCGAACAGTGCCGCTTGTTCGAATCGGTCGACGTAGGCGGCCAGGCGTTACTCGGCGCGGCGTCCACCGCTGTGACGGCAATGATGGGGTCGATGACCCGCTCGATGCTTGACTGCACCACCACCGGCCGGGTGTTGAGCTCTCTCCTTCACCTTGGGGTGCCCGCAGGAGGTACTACCGTTGAAACGGTGTCCGGACCCACGGAGACAACCACCCGGGCACGTGCGGGTCGCTGTTCCCGGTCAGCGGTGCGGCAGCGTAGCCCTGACAAACGCACAGCGACCTGATGTTGAGGTAATCGGGGTGCGGCCGGGTGGAGTTACCCGGCAGCATGACGGGATGTCTGATCTGTTGTGGGACGAGGTCCGCGACTTCTTCGATCCTGCGCTGATGGGTGCCCTGCCTGATGTGTGCGTGCCGGGTACGTCGGTCGAGGACTGGCAGACCGTCTTCGACCTCGTCCGGTCGAGCGGATGGCGATGGGAGTACTCAGAAGGCCTTGCCATCAGGCCGCTGCCATCGGCGGCTGCGGCGTTGGTGCCTCGTCCTGCTGATGCCGAGACGGTGGATCTGCGGGTATGGCCCACACCCTCGGTACTGGTCATCTTCCGCCCGATGTCCGCCGACGAGATCGACTTCGACGTCGATCTTCGTGAGCTGCAGGGCCAGGAGGGTGTGGACGTGCTGTGCGGTTTCTTGGCCACGATCGGTCGCGCGCTCGGCAAGCCGGTGGTCATGAACACCGAGGGCGATTGGGGTCATCCCGTGCTCGGGTTCGAGCCCAGCCTCGACAGAGTGGTACGACTGGACCTGTGGCAGGACGGCACAGAACTCGCCACGAGTCCACAAGGCCACCGGCTCGTTCCATCGCGCCCCGGAACGGCTCCGTCGCACGAACAGCCTCCCGGCGGGGTCAACGCTTCTGGGGTAGGTTGCGGGGAACCGTGCAGTCAGGGGGCTGGGGCACATGACCGATGGCGCTGTTGATCCGATCGCCGTGAAGCTGGGGTATCTGTTCGAGGCGAGCGACACCGACCGGGACGGTTCGGTCGACTGGAGCGATTATGAGCGCCTGATCGGTCGCTACCTGGACGGGTACGGCATCGTGGCGGACGATCGCCGGGCGTATGCGTTGCGTGCCGCCTATCAGATGTACTGGTCGGAGCTGCTGCGGCACGTGAATGGCGTCGATCGGCTGTCGAAGGAGCAGTTCGTGCTCGCGAATCAGGCCGCGGGCGTCGACAGCAGCCGGTTCACCATGGTCGAGGCTGTGCCGCAGGCGATCTTCGACGTGATGGACACCGACGCTGACGACACCATCAGCAAGGTGGAGTACAAGGTGTTCCTGCAAGCCTGGGAAGTGTCGGACCTCGAGGCGCTGAACGTCTTCATGGAACTGGACACCGATGACGACGGGCGGATCAGCCGCGGCGAGTTCATCGGTGCCATCCGGGACTTCTTCACCTCACCCGAGCTCGACTCGCCCGGCAGCCTCTTCTTCGGCCACATCGAACAGTAGGCCGCCGGGATCTCATCGGTGGACGGGCAGCGATCACGCGCCGCGCGGTGACCCCGCTGACTTACCCGGCCGGCGTGTGGGCGGCGGTCGCCCACACGGTGAGGGTGGGGTCGGGCAGTGACGGCACCCCGACGAGGTACATGCCGGCGGCGCGGTCGGCAGGCTCCGTGGTGACGCGGCCACGGACGCGGACCTGGCGGGCGAGGGCCGGGCCAGTAGCAGGTCAGGGCCGCGCGGCCGGGTGCCGGATCAGGTCCTGGCCTTGGGGCTCGCCGCGTGCACCGCGAACAGGCCCGCGGGCTTGTCATCGGGAGGCCGCCGGCAGGTGGGTGGCTGCATCGACCCAGGCTGGTCCGGGTCGGTGATCGCCAGCGTGCTGAGCCGGTAGCGGGGCAACCGGTCACGGTCGCCGACGAGTTCCCGGCCGAACCACGACATCGGGGCACCGACCTGCTGCAATGTGCCGTGGGAGAACAGCTGGACGCTCACGGGCGGCCCACGATCAGGCGCAGCGAGCCGACGAAATCGGGCTGGGTGCGCAGGGCGCCGTACGTGTCGTCCCAGGCGCCGGAGGCCAGGTCGGCGCGCAGCTTTTCGATGCCGCTGGTGATCGCGGCCTCGTCGACGAAACCCCATGCCGACTGGGCCGCCCGGACCCGGGGGTCGAGGAACATCTCTGGGCGCGCGTAGTAGGCCTCGGTGAACCCGTCGGTGCAGTCGGCCGGGACCGGCACCGGCAGCACCTGTGTGTCGGGGCCGATCGCGGCGGCGATCATGTCGATCGCCGGGTAGCGACGGCGTTCCGCGGCCATCAGCTCGGGGACGTACTCGGCGAGCCAGAGCAGGTCGAGCGCGTCGCCGTCGAAGGTCAGCACGATCACCGGCCCGCGTGCCACCCGGCGCAGCTCGGCGAGGCCCTTCGCGGTGTCGGCCCACTGGTGCACGGTGACGGTCGCCAGCACCGCGTCGAACGCGTCGTCGTCGAACGGCAGGGCCTCCGCGGTCGCGTCGATCGCCGGCACCGCCCCGGCGGGGCGCTGGGCGCGCATGCTCGCGGACGGCTCGACGGCGGCGACATAGCGGTCACCGGGCTCGTAGGATCCGGCGCCCGCGCCGACGTTGAGGACGGTCCGGGCGGTGCCCAGAGCCGTGTGGATCATCGCGGCGATCCTCGGGTCCGGCCGGCGCCGGACCGCGTACCCGTCGCCGGTGCTCTCGTAGTCGACGTCCCCGCCCGCTGTCGTGATCATGCGAGGACCGTAAACCCGTACCCCGGGGTACAGGTCAAGTGCCGGGGCCGGCGGGAATCCGTACGGTCAGGGCGTTGTCGTCGATGCCCACCGTGCCGTCGTGGCGGCCGACGATCGCCCGGGCCAGGATCAGGGCGGTGGCGTTGCCGCGGTCGCCGGTGGTGGTGAAGAGCTGGTCCGCCGCGGTGTCCGGGGGCAGCGGCAGCCGGATCCGCCACTGGCCGTCCGTCTCGGCGGCGGACAGCTCCACCGGGGAGCAGCCCCCGCTGATCGCGTGGACGGCCGCGGTCAGCCGTTCCAGGGCCTCCGGGAGCCGGACCGGGTCGGCCAGGACAGTGCCCTCGCCGGCCGTCACCGTGACGGGGACCTCCGGCAGCGCCCGGGCGACCCCGTCCAGCAGGTCGCGCACCGGCACGGGCGTACGGGTGAGCTCGATCGTGCCGTTCTCGATGCCGCCGATCAGGGCGATCTGGTCGGTGACCGCGGTCAGCCGGTCGAGGTTACGGGCGACGGCCCGCAGCGCGTCGCCGACCATCGGATCATCGTCCCCACCGGTGTCCTCCGCCAGCAGCTGGGCCATCGACCCGGCCGCCGCCAGTGGGGTGCGCAGCTCGTGCAGCAGCGCGCTGACCAGCTCCGTCTTCGTCGCCACCAGCTCGGCCAGGGCCCGGTTGTGCTGACGCAGCCGGCGGCGGACCCGGGCGCCGGCGCTGAGGTCGGTCACGGTCATGACCCGCAGGTCGTGGACGTGGTGCCAGCGGCCCTCGACCAGGCGATCGTGGGGGAGCGGGCACCGGTGCGGCCGTTCGTCCGGCCATGCCGACCACAGCGGCTCGGCCCGGTGGAACGGATCGGTGGTGCCCAGTTCCGCGACGGGAAGCCCGGCCAGCTCGGTGCCGGCGGGCGCGCCGAACGCGGCGAGCAGCGCCGGGTTGGCCATGACGATCAGGCCGGCCGGGTCGGTGACCAGCATCCCGGTGGGCGTGACACCCAGGAGTTCCCCGGCGACCGCCGGCAGCGCAGCACCCACCCCCCGATGATCGCACCGCGTGCCCCCGGCGGTGGGGGGACCGCGAAACCGGGCGCCCCGGCCGGTCAGCGGCGCACCTGGTAGCGCAGGTGGAGCACCCCGTTGCCCTGGATCACCACGTCGGGGTCCGCCAGCGGGTGCTGCGCGCCGACCGACCCGAAATAGCGTTTGCCGGACCCGAACACGACGGGTACGACGTCCATCCGCACCTCGTCGACCAGGCCCGCGGCGAGCACCTGGCCACCGACGTCACCGGCGGCGACCTCGATCGTGCGGTCACCGGCGAGCTCCCGCGCCCGGGCCACGGCCGCCTCGACGCCGCCGACGAAGTGGAACGGTGCCGTGGGGTCCCAGCCCTCGGGTGCCGGCCGGTGGGTCACGACGACCACGTGGTCGATTCCGCTCGGCGGCTTTCCGTCCCAGCCGTCGGTCATGTCGAAGACGTGGCGCCCGGCGATCGTCACGCCGATCTCGTCCCAGTACGGCCGGACGTAGTCGTAGGACGTCTTCGACACGGTCAGCACGCCGCTGTCGTCCAGCGGGACGTCACCGCTGGTCAACCAGTCGAACAGCGGTCCCGGCCGGTCGCTGCCGTCCGCGACGAAGCCGTCCACCGACACCGACGCGTACATGACCACCTTGCCCACGGGCTCTCCTCTGTTCGGGGTTGCCCCCAAAGTAGCGTGCCGAGAGCTGCCGATCTTGTAAGAAATCAATCTGCCGGCAGCGGCCAGCCGTCCATCGCGTGGCCGGGATGGTCGCGCCGGAACTGCCGCCGGACGTCGAGGTACCGGGTCGGCGTGAGCCCGGTGAACGCCCGGAACTCGTGGCCGAAATGGGCCTGGTCGAAGTAGCCGGCGTCATGGGCGAGCTCGGCCCAGTCGACCGGCCCGTCGGGGTCGAGTGCGAACACCGTGGCGGTGAAGCGCTGGGTGCGGGCCAGCCGCTTCGGTGTGACGCCGACGAGTTCCCTGAACCGGCGGGTCAGATGGGTGCTGCTGACCCCGGCCGCCACGCTCAGGTCGCCGATCGCCACCGCCCCGCCGGTCGCCGAGATGACGCTGCTCGTGTGACGGACCAGGTCCAGGCCGGTGGTCCCGCTCAGCCGCCGCATCAGCTCCTGCTCGAACAGCGTCAGCATGTCGTGCGGTCCGTCCGCCGCGGCCAGCCTGTCGCGCAGCTCGGCGACGGCGGCCCGGCCCCAGACCTGCTCCACCGGCACCGGCCGGTCGCACAGCTCGGCCGCCGGCATCGGCAGGAACGGCGCCAGCCCCCACGGCTTGACGTGCGCGCCGACGGACCGGGTCCGGTGCGGGTAGCCGAACTCCCACGCGCGGGTGGCCATGGTGACCACGCAGCCGTCGGCGTACTCGGCCGTCCCGATCCCGGTGCCGGCGCGGATCCGGAACGGCGCTCCGAGGTTGACGACGAGCAACGCCGTCGGCGCGGGCGGCAGCGTCAGCCGGGCGTACGGCGGCGTGCCCTCCAGGTAGTAGAGGTCGTCGATCAGCCCGTTCAGCGGCGGTCGCGGCACTCTGGACACATACTCCACATCCAGGAATCTAGTGGGACATGACGCGGTGGTGCAGGGCGGTGACCGCGGCCCGCGCGGAGACGAACGCGCCGTGCTGCCAGGCGACCTCGTGGCTGAGCCAGTCGCCGGCGAAGTAGACGTGGCCGGCCGGCTGCAGGAGCAGGTGGTAGCCCGGGGTGCCGGTCGGTGGGCTGGTCCAGGCGCCTTCGAGGTGGCGGGTGCGGTGCCAGGCGATCGAGAACGAGGAGGCCAGCTCCGTACGGTAGACGTCGCCGTGGATCTTGCTGCCCTGAGCGATCGCGCGGGCCTCGCGTCCGGGTGGGGTGAGCGCGCCGTACGTGCGGGCGTTCGTGCCCGTGTTGTAGTAGCCGATGACCAGGCCGCGGTCGCTGTGGAAGCTGTGGGACGGGTACCAGATGTGCGACAGGTCCATGTCGGTCTCGGTGATGCCGCCGTAGATCCGCAGGTCCTGCTCCCACCAGCGGCGCCGGTACTCGAGGCCGATCTTGCCCGACGGGGTGACCGGGAACGTGCCCAGCGCGCTCTGCACGCCGGCGCCCAGGTTGTGCGGGACGCGGGCCATCAGGTGCGGGGGCAGCGCGGCGACGCAGAAGTCGGCGATGATCGTGCGGGTGCGGCCGTCGCGGGTGTAGACGACCTCGACGTCGCCGGCGCGGTCGGTCACCGAGGTCACCTGGGCGCCGAGGTGGACGCGCGACGCACCGATCGCCCGGGTCAGCGCGGCCGGGATCCGGTCCATGCCGCCGACCGGCTGGAACATGAGCATCGCCTGGTCGTAGCCGAACTCGAAGCTGAAGTACCGGCCCACGTTCGCCGCGAACACCTCCGACAGCTCCGGCGGGCCGGGCAACGGCGTGCCCGCGTCGGTGCCCGCGCCGGGATAGGCGGCGAAACCGCGGCGGCTGGTCCCGGCATAGTCCCAATCCGCGGTACGACCACCGATCGCGCCGAAACTCTGCAGAAACGTGAGCAGTCTTTCTTTGTCCTGGGCGGTGAGGGAACCGTCGAGTGCGCCCTGATCGGTGGCTTTGGCGAGCAGTTCCGACACGTATCCGTACACGTCGGCTTTCGCTGTGCGGTAGCGGATCGGCGCGCCGGCCGCCTCGGTGTGCACGAAGGCGTCGGCGTTCTGGTTCGTGAACACCTCGATGGGCACGCCGAGTTCGCGGCAGTAGTCGAGGGTCACCATCCACTGGGCGAGCCGGGCCGGTCCGGCGTTCATGTAGACGCCGGGGGAGAACCGGGCCCGCTGGGTGTGACCGTCGAGATCGGTCTCGGTGGTGCCGCCCCGCACGGTGAGATTGCGTCCTCCGGCGACGCCGCGCGCTTCCAGAACCGTACAGTCGTAGCCGGCTTTTCCCAGCTCGTAGGCGGCCGTCAGGCCGGCGATGCCGCCGCCGAGCACGACGACGCGGCGGGGCTTGCGGCCGGTGAGGTGGAAGTCCGACGGTCTCGGCGGGCTGAACGGCGGCGCGGGGGACGCGGCGGCCGGGGCGAGGCCGAGCGCGCCCATCGTGGCGAACAGGGCGCCGGCGCCACCGCTGACGCCGACCGACTGCAGGAACCTGCGGCGACTCACTGATCGATCACTCACGATCATCATCGTGGGCCGGAATTGTTTCGTATTGATGTCGACACATGTGAATGTCAGAACCGGTACCGTCACCCTGTGGATCTGTCTCGAAAGCTGACCGGAATACTGGCGGCAGGAATACTGGCCGCCGGATCTCTCACCGTTCCCGTTCCCGTATCGGCCGCCGGCCGGAGCGCGCCGTCCACGAGGGACTTCGCCAACGGCCCCGAGCGCAACGACATCGCCGCGCTGACCACCTCGCTGCCGCTCACCGCCGCGGCGCGGGCCGCGACGCCGGCCGCTGCGAAACACCGGGGCTACCCGCGGCGGACCGGTCTGCGCGTCTACCCCGAGAACCCGGCCGACAAGTCGATCAAGCTGGGGCTCGTGCCGTACCACGCGATCGCGCCGCACCTGAACGCGCTGCAGCGGGCCTCCGACCGGGTGTCCGCCGAGATCGCCGGGCATTCCGCGCTCGGCCGCGACCTGTACCTCGTCACCGTGACCGCGCCCGAGACCGCCGCCGAGGCCACCCGCCAGGACCGCTGGCGGGCGCTGATCGAGAACGACCCGGCCGCCGCCCGACGCGACCGGGCGCTGGCCCGCGACTACAAGACCCCGGTGTGGATCAACGCGAACATCCACGGCAACGAGTGGGAGGGCACCGACGGTGCGCTGCGCGTGATCGAGCGGCTCGCCACGGCCACCGACACCGCCACGGCGCGGCTGCTCTCCCGTACCCGGATCTATGTCACCGTGACCAACAACCCGGACGGGCGCATCGCCGGGACCCGGGCCAACGGCGCGGGTTTCGACATCAACCGCGACCATGCGACCAGCTCGCAGCCGGAGTCGCGGGCCGTGCGCGACGTGGTCATCGCGACCCAGCCGGTCGTCATGCTCGACGAGCACGGCTACACCGGCACCACGCTGATCGAGCCGGCCACGCCGCCGCACGGGCAGAACTACGAATACGATCTCTACATCAAGCACGCGCTGCCGAACGCGCTCGGCATGGAAGCGGCCATCCAGAAGCTGGGGTACGCCGAGACCGCCCGCGCCGACATCCCGTTCCGTGACTACGCCCCGGGCGACTGGGACGACTGGCCGCCGATCTTCACCCCCATGTACGCGATCTACCAGGGCGCGGTCGGTCACACCGTCGAGGTGCCGCTGCAGGTCAACGGCGGGCTCTACGACTCGCTGCCGGTCGCCGAGCTGCGCCGCCGGTCGGGCATCAACACCGCGGTCGCCGCGTCGACCATCGGGGCCGCCATCACGTACGCCGACACGCACCGCGCGCAGCTGCTCGCCGACCAGATCGAGCAGTTCCGCCGGGGCTGGGCCGGTGCGCCCTCGCCGGTGATCCCGGACGGCTACGTCGACGGTTTCGGCCCCGAGGACCACTACTCGACGACGTTCCCCCGCGCGTACGTCATCCCGGCCGGCACCGCCCAGCGTTCCCCGGCCGCCGCGGCCCGTCTCGTCGACCACCTCGTCGCCCACGACGTGCGGGTCACCCAGGCAAAGGTCCCGTTCGCGCTGAACGGCAAGAAATACCCGGCCGGCTCGTACGTGGTCGACATGCACCAGCCCAAGCGAGGCCTCGCCAACGTGCTGCTCGAAGCCGGTCGCGACATCTCCGACCTGGTCCCGCAGATGTACGACATCAGCGGCTGGTCGCACCGCCTGCTCTGGGGTGCCTCGGTCGACATCAGCCGGACCGCCGCGCCCCGCACGCGCACGAAGCCGGTCACGATCGCGTCGCCGACCGGCGCGGTGACCGCCACGCCGGGCCGGAATCTGTCCCTGACCCTGCGCGACGCCGCCGACGTCCGAGCGCTCAACAGCCTTCTGGATCAAGGAATCACGGTGCGGCGTACGGACGCGAGCACCGTCGTGGTCCCGGCCGCGGCGCGCCGCGCGGCCCAGGATGCCGCTTCGCGGTTCGGCGTACGGTTCACCGCGGCCGATCGCAAGGCGACCGGAACCGTGGTCACCAGGCCGGTCGTCGCCGCGGCCGCCGCCGCCGACGAACTGTTCGCCCTGCGCGAGATGGGCTTCGAGGTCCGCCCGGTCTCGACGGCACTGCTGAACGCGGGAACCGCCGACCTGACCGGCGTGGACACCCTCGTGGTGTCGTCCGGCCTGTCGTACTCCCAGCTCAACACCACCGCGAAGGCCACACTGGACGCGGTCCTCACCCACGCCGGCGTGGTCACCCGGGGTTCGACGGGCGCAGCGTTCAACACGGCGGCGAACCTGCTCCCGGCGACCGCGGTGGCCGGGCGCGGCGACGCGAACGGCGTGGTGAACGTGACCAACACCGGCCCGGTGGTCGGCGCGGGCTCGCTGCCGAACTCGTTCGTGTACTCCCCGCTCTGGTTCACCGGCACGGGCTTCACCGTCGAGCAGCGCTATGCGGCGACCAGGCCGCTGGTCGCCGGCCACTGGCTGCCCACCGGCCCGGGCGTCGGCGGCCAGGCCCAGGCCGCGGGCCAGGCGGCGGTCGTCTCCGGCACGACGGCCCGGGGCGGGCGGGCCGTGCTGTTCGGCACCGAACCGCTGTTCCGGACCCACCCCAAGGGCCTGTACGCCCAGTTCGCCCGCGCGCTCTACTGGTCCGCGGGCTGACCGGCCGGCTGGCCTGCGACACCCTCGATACCGACGGTGTGGTGGCCGATCACCGCCTGGGCGAGGGCGGTCCGCAGACGTGCGGCCGCCCGGTCCCGGTCCGCGGTGGGGATCCGCCGTTCCGGGGGCTGCGGCGACACCTCGGTGTTCATCGGCCCACTCCAGGACCTCAGCGCTGCCGCATCCTGGTCGGCAGCTCGTCGCCGTCGGCGGGCTGGGCCGGGACCGGGGCCGCCGACAGGTCGAACGTGCCGCGGGGCAGGCCCTGGCTGTCGAACAGCTCCACGTGGTGGATCTCGGCGATCTGGGACAACGGCTGCTCCTCGCGCGGGGGCGTGCCTACCGGAACGGGCCCGGGACCGCGTACCGTGACGATCTCCTCGCCGGCCGGCGGCGCGAGATGCAGGCCGCGTTCGCGCGGGGTGTCCCATTCCCGGCCGAGCGTGGTGAGCGCGGCCCGGAAGTCCTCCGGGGTGGACCGCAGGGCCGGGTCGAGCGGGCAGAGATACCCGGCCAGGACGGTCAGCAGCGCGGGGTCCAGGGCCGCGGCCGGGCCGGGCAGGGTCGCCACCCGGTACGTCGCCGGCTGGTCGGGGCCGTCGCTCGCGAGGATGAACACGAGGCGTTCCAGGAAGCCGGGCTTCGGTTCGCCGGTGATCGGCAGCGGTGAGCTGTCGAAGTGCCAACCGTGCCCGCGCAGCTCGTCGACGAGGCGTTCCCGCAGGTCGTCGTCGGCGGGGTCGGCCAGCAGGGCGGCGAGCGCGGCCCGGATCGCCCGGCGGGCGAGGATGTCGTCGAGGGCGGGCCGGGCATGATCGTCCAGGGCCACGAAACGATTGACGGGTACGCGGTGACGGACCCCCGCCGCGGCCGGCTCCAGTTTGCTCTCGACCGCGGCCAGCAGGTCCACCCGGCGGGCCTCCGCGTCGAGCGGGCCGGTCTCCCAGTCGTCGCCGAGGTCCAGGTCGGCGTGCCCGGGAGCGAACGGGTCGTCGGCCAGGATCACCGCCGGCTGCGACACGACCCGTCCGGCGGGGGTGTCGGCGACGGTGACCCGGATGTCGGCCAGCGGGCGGACCCGGGTCACCAGCAGCTGCTCGCGGATGCGGCGCAGCTGCTTGCCGGTCGCTGCGGTGAGCACGAACGGCCAGAGCAGGAAACTGACCGGTTCGCCGAGCACCAGGGGCTCCCAGCCCTCGGCGGTGTCCTTGAGCACGTCGGTGGCGTCCTCGGGGGAGATCTCCCCGGTGATCCAGAAGTCGTGGGTGCCCCCGGGGACGATGCTGCGGTGCACGAGGAGCCATCCGCCGGTGCTGCCGTGGGGCATCCAGGCATAGCGCGTCGTCACTGTCCTGGCCCCGTTGCCCGCGCTCATCCGGCCTCCTCGTGGAGTCTTTCGTCGAAGCCACTGTAGGCGGCGCAGAGTACTGCAGATCACGGCCCGCGCCATCGTTCTGTTCGTGATCCGACGCAACACGCTTGTTCGGACGGGTCCGTTCTACGGTGGAGGACAGCCTTCAAAGGGGAGGGTCCATGCGCATCAGTGACGTGCTTCGTGACAAGGGCGGCCGGGTGGTCACCGTCGCCCCGGACCTGCCGGTGCAGGATCTGCTCACCGAGCTGGCCGAGCAGCGGATCGGCGCGGCGGTGGTCTCCGGCGACGGGACCGCCGTGGACGGCATCGTCAGCGAGCGCGACATCGTGCGGGCACTCGCCGTGCGGGGCGCCGCGGTGCTGGCCGAGCCGGTGTCGGCGATCGCCACGACCCGGGTCTTCACGATCGGCGCCGACGCGGACATCGCCGAGGTGGAACGCCTGATGACCGAGCACCGCTTCCGGCACGTCCCGGTCGTGACGGACGGCCGGCTGACCGGGATCGTCAGCATCGGCGACGTGGTCAAGAAACGGATCACCGAGCTCGAGGTCGAGGCGAACGCGCTGACCGGTTACATCACCGGCGAGAGAGCCTAGGGCGTGTCCTCAAAGGATCATGACCGTGGATGATGTACCGCGTGATCCGCCGCTACGAGCTGACCGACGCCGAGTGGGAATCTCTGGCACCACACCTGCCATCAGTGATCACCGGCGGTCGTCCACGTGAGGACGACCGCCGGGTCCTCAACGGCATCGTCTGGAAGATCCGCTCGGGTGCCCCCTGGCGTGACGTGCCCGCCCGGTACGGCTCCTGGAAGTCGATCTACACCCGTTTCCGTAGGTGGGCATTGAACGCAACGTTCACCAAGATGCTCGCCGCCGCCCACGCACAAGCCGACGCGAACGCCGACATCGACTGGCTGGTCTCGGTCGACTCCACGATCGTGCGCGCCCACCAGCACGCCGCCGGCGCAAAAGGGGGCACCCGGAAACGGGCGAATCGGATCACACCATCGGACGATCCCGTGGCGGACTGACCACCAAGATTCACGCCGCGTGCGACGGCGCCGGCCGACTGCTGGCGTTCGTGCTGACCGGCGGCAACGTCAACGACTGCAGCCGCTTCACCCACGTCATGCACGCCATCAGCGTCAACCGGCCCGGCCCCGGACGGCCCCGCACCCGACCCGATCACCTCATCGCTGACAAGGGCTACAGCACCCGCGCGATCCGCCGCTACCTACGCCGCCGCGGCATCGCCCACACCATCCCAGAACGTTCAGACCAGCAGAAACACCGCCGCAACCGTGGTCCACGCGGCGGCCGGCCACCGACCTTCAACAAGCTGATCTACCGGCACCGAAACGTCGTGGAACGCTGCTTCAACCAGCTCAAGCAATGCCGCTCCGTAGCCACCCGCTACGACAAGACCAGCACCTCGTTCCAGGCCACCGTCACCATCGCCGCCCTTCTGCAATGGCTATGACCCTTTGACGACACTGCCTAGGGCACATCTGACGGGGTTGCGCGCCGAGGTCGGTCGGGGCCTTTGTGGTGGGCCGTGCGGCGAAAGTCTGCATCGGTGGCGCGGGTGCGCCGGGGTGGGCTGAGCGACGTGAACCCGACGTCACCGGGTGGCCCGCCGGGCTGCCGCGGGCGCCCCGGCGGACGTCCGCCCGGCATCGGCAGCCGGGTCCACCGGCGACGACCGGTTCCAGCAATGGCGGGCCGCTCGTCACTGCTGCTCACGCTCGGCGTTTTTCCGGGGCCAGGCCCGGGTCACCGCGACGCCGGCCAGGCACAGTGCGCCGCCGGCCAGGGCGAGGGCGGTCGGGACCTCGCCGAGGACGGCCCAGGACAGCAGGACGGCCAGTGCGGGGACCAGGTAGGACGATGAGCTGAGCTTGCCGGCGGTCATCCGGCGCAGGGCGTAGGCCCAGGTCGCGAACGCCACCGCGGTGGGGAACACGCCGAGGTACAGCAGGCCCAGGGTCGCGGACGCCGGGGCGGTGCCCACCTCGTGGATCAGGGTGCCGGCCCACGGCAGGCAGACCGCGGCCCCGGCGAGGCAGCCCAGCCAGGTCGCGGTGAACGGGTCGACGGTGTCCAGGGCCTGCTTCTGCAGCAGCACCCCGACGGCGTACAGGGCGGCGGCCCCGAGTGCGAGCAGCACCCCGGCGGTGTCGCGCTGCCCGGTCGAGGTGGCCACCGCGATGGTCGCCACCCCGCAGAACGCGATGGCCAGGCCGGCGACCAGGCCGCGCGGGAAGCCCTCCTTGAGGTAGATCCCGGCGAGGACGGCGATCAGGATCGGCCCCACGTTGACCACGAGCGCGGTGGTGCCGGCGTCGAGGTGGTGCTCGGCCGCGTTGATCAGCACCGCGTAGATGCCGAACCACAGGACGCCGTACGCGATGACCAGGGCGAGCGGCCGGCCGCGGGGGATGGTCCGGGGTCGCAGCAGCGCGACGGCGGTCAGGGCCACCGAGCCGGTGAGCAGCCGGCCGAGCGCGAGCGATCCCGGGCTGTAGTCGGCGCCGACCGAGCGGATCGCGATGAACGCGGACGCCCAGAGGATCATGGTGGTGCCGGCCGCGAGCAGCGGGAGCAGGGCGGTCGTCCGGGCCGGGACGGTGGTCGTCGTGGTCATGGCCATACCCTGCGATGCCGGGCCACTTCAGCACCAGCAAATCTTGCTACCGGATCGTTAAGCCGGACTGTACGGTGGGCCGCATGCTGGACGTTCATCGCCTGCGCGTGTTCCGTGCCGTGGTCGCCGGCGGCTCGGTCAACGCCGCCGCGCTCAACCTCGGATACACCCCCTCCGCGGTCAGCCAGCACGTCGCGGCGCTGCAACGCGAGACCGGCCTGGCCCTGCTCGCCCGCAGCGGCCGGGGCGTGCGCCCCACCGCGGTCGGCCTCGCGCTGGCCCGTCGCATCGACGGGGTGCTGGCCCAGCTCGGCGACGTCGAGGCCCTGGTCACGGACCTGCGCGAGGGCCGCACCGGGTCGCTCTCGATCGCCTATTTCGCGTCGGTGGGCTCCGCGTGGATGCCGACGGTCGCCCGGGAGCTGCTGCGCGGTTTCCCCGATCTGCGCCTCGCCCTCGAACTGCGCGACGACTCCAGCACCGGGCCGGGCCCGCGCCCGGACGTCCAGCTGATGGTGCAGCCCCGGGATTTCACCGGCACCCGGGAGGCCCGTGCCCATCACCTGCTCGACGATCCCTATCTGGCGGTCGTCCCGCGCGGGCACCCGCTCGCCGGCGCCGGTGGGCACCCGGTGGAGCTGGCCCGCCTCGCCGGCGAGACCTGGATCGACAACGACTTCGCCCGCGGCTGGTGCCGGCAGAACCTGCTCGACGCGTGCCAGTCCGCCGGCTTCAGCCCGTCCTTCCGGGTGGAGGCCCACGATTACCCGACCGCGATCGCGTTCGTCGACGCGGGCATCGGCATCACCGTCCTGCCGCGCATCGGTGCCGTCCGGCTGCCGGCCGGGGTCACCGCGGTGCCGCTGACCTCGCCGACCCCGGTGCGCTCGATCTTCGCCCTGGTCCAGACCTCGGCCGAGACGACCCCGGCCGTCCAGTTGCTGCTGCGCGTGCTGCACACGTTGCGCCACGACCCACCCGCCGCCGGTCAGGCCGCCGCGGCGGGCGCGACGTCCCAGCTCGCGACCAGCGGCAGCAGCCGCGCGGTGGCCGAATCCGGCTCGGCGGTGTAGATCACCAGCCGCTGGTCGGGATCCTGCGGTGTGCCGACGGTCTCGATGTCGAACCTCAGCTCACCCGCCGCCGGGTGCCGCACGCGTTTGACCACTGAGACGGTGTCCAGCACCTCGTGGTCGTCCCACCAGCGCGCCACGTCGGCGTCGGCCTCGCGCACCTCGCGGATCAACGCGGTCAGGGCTTTGTCGTAGGGCCGGCGGCCGGCCTCGCGTCGTAGCGTGGCCACGCTCGACCGGCCGAAATCCGCCCAGTTGACGATGCGCTCGCGGGCCGCCGGGTCGAGCAGCATCCAGCGGGCGAACACGCTGCCGGGCTCCATCGGCTCGCCGAGCACCGCCCGCAGCAGGGCGTTGCGAGCGAGCACGGTCGAGTTGACGCCGAGCAGCAGCACCGGCAGGTGGTCGAGCGCCGTCATGATCCGCAGCAGGCCCGGATCCGCCCGCTGGGGGAGCCCGGTCGCCGGCCTGCGAGGTGCGGCCAGGTCGTACAGGTGGGCGTGTTCCACCGGGTCGAGCCGCAGCGCCCGGGACAGCGCGTCGAGGACCTCGGGCGAGATGCTCGACTGCCGGCCCTGCTCGAGCCGGCTGTAGTAGTCGGGACTGAGCCCGGCCAGGGCGGCGAGCTCCTCGCGCCGCAGGCCCGGCACCCGGCGCGTCCCGGGGAACGGGATGATCCCCACCCGGGCGGGAGTGAGATGGTCCCGCCGTGAGCGCAGGAAAGCACCCAGCGCCGCTCGATCCCGTGTCATCCGGACCCTCCTCCTCTGGTGTCGTGCGTCAACTGTAGGAGGCGGTCCGGGCGCGAGCCTGGTCCTGCTGTGCCCAGGCTGTTGCGGCGGGGCGTACTAGGTTGGAGGACATGGAATATCGTCAACTCGGCCGGTCCGGCCTCAGAGTCTCCGTCCTCACCATGGGCACCATGACCTTCGGCGGCAAGGGCGACTTCGCCATGGTCGGGTCCACCGATGTCGCCGAGGCCCGGCGGCAGGTGGACCAGTGCCTCGACGCCGGGATCAACCTCGTCGACACCGCCGACGTGTATTCCGACGGCCTCTCCGAGGAGATCATCGGGGAGGTGCTGGAGGGCCGCCGCGACGACGTCCTGCTGGCCACCAAGGTACGCATGCCGATGGGCCCCGGCCCCAACGACGCCGGGCTCTCCCGGCACCACATCGTCGCCGGCTGCGAGGCCAGCCTGCGCCGGCTGCGCACCGACCACATCGACCTCTACCAGGTGCACGAGTGGGATGGGCAGACGCCGCTCGAGGAGACCCTCGAGGCCCTCGACCTGCTCGTGCAACAGGGCAAGGTCCGCTACGTGGGTGCCTCCAACTTCGCCGGCTGGCAGCTCATGAAGGCCCTCGGGACCGCCGACCGGACCGGCACGCCCCGCTTCGTCAGCGAGCAGATCTACTACTCGCTGCAGGCCCGCGACGCCGAGTACGAACTGATCCCGGCCGCCGTCGACCAGGGCCTCGGCGTGCTCGTGTGGAGCCCGCTGGCCGGGGGGCTGCTCTCCGGCAAGTACCGCCGGGGTCAGCAGCCGCCCGCCGGGTCACGCCAGCTCTCCGAGTGGAACGAGCCGCCGGTGTACGACCAGGAGCGCCTCTACGACACCGTCGAGGAACTGGTCGCCATCGGCGCGGCCCACGACGTGTCGGCCGCTCAGGTCGCGCTCGCCTACCTGCTGGACCGGCCCGCGGTCACGTCCCTGGTGATCGGTGCCCGCACCGCCGAGCAGCTCGCCGACAACCTCGCCGCGGCCGAGCTGAGGCTCAGCGCCGACGACCGTGCCCGGCTCGACAAGGTCAGCGCGCCGCCGCTGCTCTACCCGTACTGGCACCAGGCCCGGACCGCGAGCGACCGGCTCTCCCCGGCCGACCTCACCCTGCTGGCGCCGCACCTGGACTGAGCCCTGAGGCCTGTTGAGCCCCGCGCCTGGACTGAGCCCTGAGGCCTGTTGAGCCCCGCGCCTGGGGTGAGCGGGGGCGGCGACACGCTCCCGGGATGCAACGGGGGATCTGCTCGGATGGCGGCCCGGGACGTCGATGGGGCGGCCATTCGAGAGGAGCAGGGATGGCTTGGAATTCTGCTTGGGTGCCGCGGCCGGCGCCGCCGTCGATCGTGGTCGCGGACGATGACGAGGACATCCGGGACCTGGTCGCCCTGAAGTTGCGGGGGGCCGGGTACCGGGCCGTCACCGCGGCCGACGGGGTGCGGGCGCTGGATCTGGCCACGGCCGAGCGGCCCCGGTTGATGATCCTGGACGTGTCGATGCCGGGGATGGACGGGCTCACCGTCTGTCACACGATCCAGTCGGCGAAGGCCACCTCGGGGATCTCGGTGATGATGCTCAGCGCGCGCGCCCGGCCGTACGACATCGATCTGGGGTTCGCGATCGGCGCCGACGACTACCTGACCAAACCGTTCAGCCCGAGCGAGCTCCTGCGCCGGGTGTCGGCCCTGCTCACGGTCAGGAACTGACCGGCCGTACGGAGGCGGTCTTCGTCCGTTCGGCTCACCGGGGGATCGCCAAGATCGGCTACGTTCGGTGAGTTGACTACGGGCTGAATCTGGCGGGAGCCGCAGGTGGGAAGCGTTACCAACGCGAAGGCTCGGGACAGCTATTTCGATACGCTGCGTGCTGTTGCCATCGTTCGGGTGGTCGCGTACCACTCTTTCCACTATGCCGTTCTCGCGCTGGTGTTCCCCTCGATGGGCGTGATGTTCGCGCTGGGCGGTTCGCTCATGGCCGGGTCGCTGGACCGCTCGGACGGCGCCACGGTGATCCGGGGCCGGGTGCGCCGGCTGCTTCCCGCGCTGTGGGTCATGGGGATCGTGCTCGTGCCGCTGATGCTGCTCGCCGGCTGGCACCGGCCGTGGTGGCCGGGGATGCTGCTCTGGGTGGTGCCGCTGGCGACACCGCCGGCCAGCCACGGGCTCGGCGACGTGGGTGCCGAGGGTGCCGGCGTGCTGTGGTACCTGGCGACGTACCTGTGGCTGGTCCTGCTCTCGCCGTTGTTGTTGCGGCTCTATCGCCGGCAGCGCCTGCTGAGCATCGCCGTGCCGCTGGTCGCCCTGGCGCTGCTGCACACCATGCCGCTGGCCACCGGCAACAATGCCGTACGGACGGTCGGCGAGGTGCTGACGTACCTGCCGTGCTGGCTGCTGGGGTTCGCCCACCGCGACGGTGACCTGCGCAAACTGCGCCCGCTGTGGATCGGCGCGCTCGCCGCGGCGTGCGTGGCGGTCAGTCTCGGCTGGCTTCTCTCGCATCCGGGGCCGGGCGGGCTGGACCTGGTGCCGTTCCCGCTGGCGCACGCGCTGTACCAGGTCGGTTTCGTGCTGGTGCTGCTGCGGCTGAGCCCGCCGATGGGCTGGCTGGAGAAGGTCCCGCTGGCGAAGCGGGTGGTCGGGGCGCTGAACAACCGGGCCGTGACCATCTATCTGTGGCACAACGTGGTGATCACCGTGGCGATCCTGGTCGGGGACCGGCTCGAGCTGTGGGACCTGCACCAGGGCGCGCTGATCTATGTGACGTTCTCGGCCATCGCGTTGTCGCTGCTGGCCGCCGCGGTGCTGGCGCTGGGCTGGGTGGAGGACCTGGCCGCGAAGCGCCCGCCGCGGCTGCGCCCGTGGCCGGTGCCCCGGGCCCGGCACGCCGCCGACCCGGCGCGGGCCCCCGAGAGGGTGCTGACGGTCACCGGGGGCGGCGCAGGGCGGTGAGGCTGCGGCCCCGTACCAGCGCGTGCCGGTTGCCGATGGCGCGCCCGTCGGAGGTGGTCTCGACGCCGTCGACCTCGTACCAGTTGTCCTCGTCGTAGCGCACCGGCCGGTTCCAGTCGACGCGTTCGACCCGCATCCACAGCGGTCCGGCGCCGAAACGGTAGTCCGGTTCGGCGAAACAGGTCACCGGGCGGTCCATCCACACTCCTGCGGGTCGTCGTTGCTCCGGAACCAGGTTTCCCCGGGCGCCGCGTGCATGCAAGGGCTCATGCACGTGCATATGCACAACGGTGGGCAGAAACGAATGATCGGCCGGTTGTGGCCGCTGATCATCCTTTCCTGAAAGCGAGATTTGCTCCGCTTTGAGGGGGTGTCTGGTTACCCTCCGTAAGTGGAAGACCGGCGCCTGCGCAGGATCGTGGCGAAACCCCTTGTCGCTCTGCTGATCCTGCTCACGTGTGTCATGGGCCTGGCGACCGACGCGGTCGCCGCGGGCGGCTACCTGCTGTCGATCGCCGGCGGCACTGGCTCGGCCGGCAGCCCGGTGGCCGGCCCGGTGACCACCAGCCCGCTCGGGCAGCCCTCCGCGATGGCCACCGACGGCGCCGGCACCACCTGGATCTTCCTCGGCACGGGCTGCCGGGTCGTCAAGGTCACCTCCGGGACCCTGTCGGTCGTCGCCGGCACCGGGACCTGCGGGAGCTACGCCGCCGGCCCGGCGACCTCGTCACCGCTGTCGAGCAGCGTGAAGTCGCTCGCCGTGGACAGCGGCGGCAACCTGTACATCGGCGACAACGGCGCCGCGCGGGTCCTCAAGGTGACCCCGGGCGGCACGCTCTCGGTGTTCGCCGGCACCGGCGGCACGGGTGCGCCGGTCGCCGGGCCGGCCCTCTCGTCGCCGATCCAGGCCGACAGCATGGCCATCGACGGCACCGGCAACGTGTACGTCAGCTGGGTCGCCCGCGCCTACGTCCTGCGGATCACCGCCGGCGGCACCCTGGCGGTCTTCGCCGGCACCGGCACCGCCGGGGCCACGACCACCGGCCTGCTGACCGGGCTCACCGCGCTGAACCAGCCGGTCAGCGTCGCCGTCGACGCGAGCGGCAACGTGTACATCGGCGACGCCGGCAACCGGCGGATCTACCGGATCGCCGTGCTCGGCCTGACCATCGCGAGCTTCGCCGGGAACGGGACCAGCGGCACCCCGGTGCCGGGCAGCGCGACCTCACCGGTGCCCACCCCGAGCGCGATGGCGATCGACAGCGCCGGCACCGTGTTCGTGAGCGAGACCACCAGCCACCAGATCCTGTCGTTCACCACGGCAGGCGGGGCACCCACGCTGGTCGCCGGCACCGGGGGTACGGGCACCCCGGTCGCGGGCGCCGCCACGGCGTCGCCGCTGGGTGCGACGCTGGCACTGGCCGCCCCGGCCGCCGACAGCCTGCTCGTCGGTGACAGGACCGGCAACTACCTGCTGCGGATCGCCGCGCCCACCGTGCCGGACGCGCCCGCCGGGCTGTCCGCGACACCCGCGAACACGGCCGCGACGCTGACGTTCACGGCGCCCGCGGACGGCGGCAGTGCGATCACCGGGTACCAGGTCTCCACCGACGGGCTCACCTGGTCCACCCTGGCGACCACCGGCACGACCACGAGGACGGGTACGGTCTCCGGGCTGCTCAACGGCGTCGAGTACACCGTGCGGGTCCGGGCGGTGAACGCGGTCGGCACCAGCGCGGCGAGCACCGGCACCACGGTGACCCCGGCGACCGTGCCGGGAGCGCCGACGCTGGCCGTGGCCACGGGTGGGGACGCGTCGATCACCATGGCCTACGTCGCGCCGCTGAACAACGGCGGCAGCGCGGTCACCGCATACCAGACGTCGATCGACGCCGGCGCGACCTGGTCCACCCTGGCGGCGAACGGCACGATCACCGGGCTCACCAACGGGACCGCTTACACCGTACTGATCAGGGCGGTCAACGCGGTCGGCCCGGGACCCGCCGCGGCCGGGACCACCGCCACGCCCCGGGGTGCGCCGACCGCGCCGGCCGGGTTGTCCGCGGCCGCCGGCAACCGCCAGGCGACGCTGACGTTCACCACCCCGGACGACGGCGGCTACCCGATCCTGGGCTACCAGGTCTCCACCGACGACGGCACCACCTGGGCGGCGCTGACGACCACCACGTCGGGCACCACCAACACGGCGACGGTGACCGGGCTCGACAACGGCACCGCCTATCCCGTACGGGTGCGGGCGCTGAACCTCGGCGGCAACGGTGCCGCCAGCGCGGCGACCACCGTGACCCCACCGGTCGTGCCCGCGGACGCCCCGACCGGCCTGGTCGCGGTGGCCGGCAGCACGACCGTCGCGCTGAGCTTCGCGGACCCGGCGAACACCGGTGGCCCGGTCACCGGCTACGAGGTGTCCACCGACAACGGCTCGACGTGGTCCCCGCTGACCGTCACGAACAATCTGCTGGCCCGCGCGGCCACGGTCACCGGGCTGGTCAACGGCACCACCTACGCGATCAGGGTCCGGGTCCTCAACGCCGCCGGTCCCGGTGCCGCGGCGGCCGCCGTGTCCGCCACCCCGCGCGGGGTGCCGTACGCGCCGACCGGGTTGTCCGCCGTGCCCGGGGACCGGCAGGCGACGCTCACGTTCACGACGCCGAACGACGGTGGCAACGCGCTGCTGGGCTACCAGGTGTCGACCGACAACGGCGCGAGCTGGGCGCTGCTCGCGGTGACCACGTCCGGGACGACGAACACCGGCACGGTGACCGGGCTGGTCAACGGCACGACGTACGTGGTGCGGGTGCGTGCGGCGAACCTGGCCGGCACCGGCGCGGCCAGCACCCCGGCGTCGGTGGCACTGCCGGCGATGGTCCCGGACGCGCCGACCGGGCTGGTCGCGATCGCCGGGAGCACCACCGCCGCGCTGGGCTTCGCCGACCCGGCGAACACCGGTGGCCCGCCGATCCTCGGCTACCAGGTGTCCACGGACGACGGTGTCACGTGGGCCGGGCTCACCGTCGGCGGGAACCTGCTGGGCCGGACCGCGACGGTCACCGGGCTGACGAACGGCACCACGTACGCGATCCGGGTGCGCGCCCTCAACGCGGCCGGGCCGGGCGCGGCGTCCACCTCGGTCTCCGTGACCCCGCGGGGCGTGCCCTACGCGCCGACCGGGTTGTCGGCGGTGGCGGGGGACCGGCAGGCGACGCTCACGTTCACGACGCCGAACGACGGTGGTAACGCGCTGCTGGGCTACCAGGTGTCGACCGACAACGGGGCGACCTGGGCGCTGCTCGGGGTCATGACGTCCGGGACGACGAACACCGCGACGGTCACCGGACTGGTCAACGGCAACGCGTACACCGTACGGGTGCGGGCCGCCAACCTGGCGGGCACCGGCGCGGCCAGTCCGTCCGTCGTGGTGACGCTGCCGTCGCTGCCCCCGGACGCGCCGACCGGCCTGGTCGTGACCACCGGCGACGCCACCGCGACGGTCAACTTCGCCGACCCGCTCGCCACCGGCGGGTCGCCCATCACCGGCTACGAGGTGTCCACCGACGACGGTACGACCTGGTCGTCGATCGCCGTCACCGGCACGCTGGTGCGCAGCGGCACGGTCACCGGGCTGACGAACGGCTCCACGTACGCGGTCCGGGTCCGCGCGGTCAACGACGCCGGCAAGGGTGCGGCCACCGGCAGCGTCGCCGCGACCCCACGGGCGGCCCCGTACGCGCCGGCGAACCTGACCGCCACGGGCGGGGACCGGCAGGCGACCCTCACGTTCACCACACCCGGCGACGGCGGCTACCCGATCCTGGGCTACCAGGCGTCGATCGACAACGGCACCACGTGGACCGGGCTGAGCGTCACCACGTCGGGCACCACGAACACCGGCACGGTGACCGGGCTGGCCAACGCGACGGCGTACGTGGTGCGGGTCCGGGCGCTCAACCTCGCCGGAGCCGGCACGTCCAGCGCGTCCGCCACCGCGACGCTGCCGGCCCTGGCCCCGGGCGCGCCGACCGGGCTGATGGCGCTGGCCGGCGACACCACCGCCGCGCTGAGCTTCGCCGACCCGGCCAGCACCGGGGGTTCCCCGATCACGTCGTACGACGTGTCGCTCGACGACGGCTCCACATGGGCGCCGATCACCGTCGGTGGCAACGCGTTCGTGCGCACCGCCACGGTCACCGGGCTCACCAACGGCGTCACGTACCCGATCCGGGTCCGGGCGGTCACCGCCGTCGGGGCCGGTGCGGCGTCCGCCCCCGCGTCCGCGACACCGCGGGGTGCGCCCAACGCGCCGGCCGGGCTGACCGTGGTGCCGGGCAACGGGCAGGCGGTGCTGACGTTCACCACCCCGGGCGACGGCGGCTACCCGATCCTCGGCTACCAGGCCTCCACCGACAACGGCGCCACCTGGGCGGCGCTGACCGTCAGCACGACCGGGACGTCCAACAACGGCACGGTCACCGGGCTGACGAACGGGACCGCCTACGCCGTACGGGTCCGCGCGGTGAACGTCGCCGGGAACGGCGTCGCGACCGCGGCCGTCGCGGTGACCCCGGCGACCGTGCCGGGCGCGCCGACCGCGGTCTCGGCCACCGCCGGCAACACCCAGGCGACGGTCACGTTCACGCCGCCGGCGAGCACCGGCGGTTCCCCGGTCACCGGTTACCAGGTGTCCACCGACGACGGCGCCACCTGGGCCGCGCTGGCGGCGAACGGCATCGTGACCGGGCTGACCAACGGCACCACGTACACCGTGCGGGTCCGGGCCCTGAACGCGATCGGCGCCGGTGCGGCCGGCGCGTCCACCACGGTCACCCCGATCCCGGCGACACCCGACCCGCCGACGGACCTGAGCGCCGTGCGCGGCGACCGGTCGGCGACCCTGACGTTCACCCCGCCGGTCATGACCGGCACCAGCCCGATCAGCGGGTACGAGGTCTCCACCGACGACGGCCTGACCTGGCGGCCGCTCGCCGGGGACGGGGTGGTCACCGGACTCACGAACGGCACCACGTACGCCGTGCGGGTCCGGGCCGTGAACGCCTCCGGACCCGGCCCGGCGACCGCGTCCGTGCCGGTGACCCCGGCGACCGTGCCCGGGGTGCCCGGCCCGCTGAGCGTGGCGGCCGGGGACAGCCGGGCCGTCCTGACGTTCGCCGCTCCCGCGGGCACCGGCGGCGACCCGGTCACCGGCTACGAGGTCTCCACGGACGACGGCACCACGTGGACCGCGCTCGCCCCGGACCGGACGGTGACCGGGCTGACGAACGGGACGACGTACCGGTTCCGGGTCCGCGCGGTCAACGGGATCGGCACCGGGCCGGCGACCGCGGGCGTGGACGCGACCCCGGCGACCCTGCCCGGCGTCCCCACCGATGTGACGGCCACCCCCGGTGACGCCCGGGCCGTGGTGTCGTTCACCGCACCCGCCGACGGCGGCGCCCCGATCACCCGCTACGAGGTGTCCACCGACGACGGCACCACGTGGACCACGCTCGCCCCGGACCGGACGGTCACCGGGCTGACCAACGCGACCACGTACGCGGTACGGGTCCGTGCCGTCAACCGCACCGGGTCCGGCCCGGCGAGCGCGGCGGTGCCGGTGACCCCGGACGACGGCCTGCCCGGCGCCCCGACCGGCCTGTCCGCCACCCGCGCCGACCGCGGCACGCACCTGACGTTCACCGCACCGGCCAGGCCGGGCAGCAGCGCGATCACCGGGTACCAGGTGTCCACCGACGGCGGCGCGAGCTGGGCCCCGCTCGCCGGTGACCGGTCGGTGACCGGTCTGACCAACGGCACGACCTACGCGGTGCAGGTCCGGGCGGTCAACGGCACCGGGGCCGGCCCGGCGACCGCGTCCGTGGCGGTGACCCCGGCGACCGTGCCGGGCACCCCCACCGGTCTCGTGGTCACCCGCGGGGACGCGAGGGCGACCCTGACGTTCGTGGCGCCCGCCGACGACGGGGGAGACCCGGTCACCGGTTACGACGTGTCGGCCGACGACGGTGCCACCTGGGCCGTCCTGGCCGCGGACCGGACGGTGACCGGTCTGACCAACGGCACCACGTACCGGTTCCGGGTCCGCGCGGTCAACACCGTCGGCGCCGGTGCGCCCACCGCCCGGGTCGACGCGACCCCGGCCACCACGGCGGGTGCGCCCACCGGGCTCACCGCCGCGCGGGGCGACGCCAGTGCCACGCTCGCCTTCACCGCACCCGCGTCCGACGGCGGCGACCTGGTCACCGGCTACGACGTGTCCACCGACGACGGCCTGACCTGGGCCGCGCTGGCCGGGAACCGGGTCGTGACCGGGCTGGCCAACGGCGTCACCTACACCGTGCGGGTCCGCGCGGTGAACTCCGCCGGCCCCGGTGCGGCCAGCGCGAGCGCACTGGTCACCCCGGCGACCACCCCGGGTGCGCCCACCGCGCTGTCGGCGTCCGCCGGGGACGCGCAGGCGGTGCTGATGTTCACCGCACCCGGCGACGGCGGTGACGCGATCACGTCCTACCAGGTCTCCACCGACGACGGCGCGACCTGGTCGGCGCTGGCGGTCACCGGGTCCGGGACGGCACTGACCGGCACGGTGAGCGGGCTGGACGACGGGACCACGTACACCGTGCGGGTCCGGGCCCGCAACAGCGTCGGCCCCGGGCCCGCGAGCGCGTCGGTGCCGGTCACTCCGGTGTCCGGGCTGCCCGGCGCCCCGACCGGGCTGGCCGCGACCCGTGGCGACCGGTCGGTCACGCTGAGCTGGTCGCCGCCCGCCGACGAGGGCGGCAGCCCGGTCACCTCCTACGACGTGTCCGTCGACGGCGGCGCCACGTGGACCGCGCTCGGCCCCGACCGGGTCGTGGGCGGGCTGACGAACGGGACCGCGTACACCTTCTGGGTCCGGGCCCGCAACGACGCCGGTCCCGGCCCGGCCAGCGGCTCGGCGACCGCCACCCCGGCGACCGTGCCCGGCCCGGTCAGCGGGCTCGCGGCGCAGGCCGGCGACCGGTCGGCGACGGTGACGTTCAACCCGCCGGCCGACGAGGGCGGCGACCCGGTCACCGGGTTCGAGGTGTCCACCGACGACGGCGCCACCTGGGACACCCTGGCCGCGGACGGCCGGGTCACCGGTCTGGTGAACGGGACGACGTACCGGGTCCGGGTCCGCGCGGTGAACGGGGCCGGCCTCGGCGCGGCCGGTGCGGCGGTGCCGGTCACGCCGGTGTCCGGGCTGCCCGGGGCGCCGACCGGACTGGTCGCCGACCGGGCCGACCGCGGGGCCAGGTTGACGTTCACGGCGCCGGCCGACGCGGGCGCCGGCGCGATCAGCTCCTACGACGTGTCCACCGACGACGGGGCGACCTGGGCGCCGCTGGCCGCGGACCGGACGGTGACCGGGCTCAGCAACGGCACCGCGTACACGATCCGGGTGCGGGCGCGCAACAATGCCGGCCCCGGCCCGGCGAGCGCCGGCGCGACCGTGGTCCCGGCGGCGGCGCCCGGCGCACCCGGACCGGTCAGCGCGATGGCCGGGGACTCCTGCGCCACGCTCGCGTTCACCCCGCCGTCCGACAACGGCGGCAGCACCGTGACCGGCTACCAGGTCTCGACCGACGACGGTACGACCTGGGCGGCGCTCACCGTCTCCGGCACGAGCATCCTCAGCGGCATGGTGACCGGGCTCAGCAACGGCACCGCGTACGTGATCCGGGTCCGGGCGGTCAACGCGGCCGGGGGCGGCGCGGCGACCGGCGGCGTCACGGTGACCCCCGCGGGCGTACCCGGGGCACCGACCGCCCTCAACGCCTCCGCCGGTGACGGCGAGGCCGTGCTGGTGTTCACCGCACCCGCGTCCGACGGCGGCGACCCGATCACCGGGTACCAGGTCTCGACCGACGACGGGGCGACGTGGGCCACCCTGGCCGCCGACCGCACGGTGACCGGCCTGACGAACGGGACGACGTACCGGGTACGGGTCCGCGCGGTGAACGCCGCCGGCCCGGGCGCGGCCGGCGACAGCGCCACGGTCACCCCGACCGACGGCCTGCCCGGCGCCCCCACCGCGCTGAGCGCCGTCCGCGGTGACTCCTCCGCGACACTCACGTTCACCCCGCCTGCCGCCGGCCCGGTCACCGGGTACGAGTTCTCCGGCGACGACGGCTGGAACTGGGCACCGCTCGCCGCCGACCGGCGGATCGTGGCACTGACCAACGGCACCACGTACGTGGTGCGGGTCCGGGCCGTCAACAACCGCGGTTCCGGCCCGGCCGGCGCGAGCACCACGGTGACCCCGGCCGGCCTGCCGGGCAGCCCGCGGGGTCTTGCCGCGGCCGCCGGGGACACCACCGCGACCCTGTCGTTCACCGCACCGGCGGCCGACGGCGGCTCGCCGATCAGCTCCTACGACGTGTCCACCGACGACGGCGCCACCTGGGCCGCGCTGGCCGCGGACCGGGTGGTGACCGGGCTGACGAACGGCACGGCGTACCCGGTGCGGGTCCGCGCGGTCAACGACGTCGGGGCCGGCCCGGCGTCGGCCGCCGTGCCGGTCACCCCGGCGACGACCGCGGGTGCGCCCACGAACGTCGCCGTGGTGGCGGGCGACGCGTCGGTCACGGTCACGTACACCGCGCCGGGTGACGGCGGGGCGCCGATCAGGTCGTACGAGGTCTCCACCGACGACGGCGCGACCTGGGCCACGTTGCCCACGAACGGGGTGGTGACCGGGCTGACGAACGGCACGACGTACCGGGTCCGGGTCCGCGCGCTGAACGACGCCGGCCCGGGACCGGCCTCGGACGCCGTGCCGGTCACCCCGGCCCGGACCGCAGGTGCTCCCACGAACCTCACGGCCACGCCGGGCGACGCCTCGGCGGCGCTCACGTTCACCGCGCCGGGCAACGGCGGTGCGGCGATCACGTCGTACGAGGTGTCGGTGGACGACGGCACGACCTGGGCCACGCTGGCCGGGAACCGGATCGTGACCGGGCTGGCCAACGGCGACACCTACACCGTGCGGGTCCGGGCCCGCAATAGCGTCGGCGCCGGGCCGGCGAGCACGTCCGTGCCGGTCACGCCGCGGACCGTCCCGGGGGCACCGGCCGGTCTCACCGCGGCACCCGGCGACGCGTCGATCGTCGTGTCGTTCACCGCCCCGGGCGACGGCGGGTCGGCGATCACGTCCTACGAGGTGTCCACGGACGACGGCGCGACCTGGGCCACGCTGGCCGCGAACCGGACGGTCACCGGGTTGTCGAACGGCACGGCGTACGTCGTACGGGTCCGGGCCCGCAACGCCGCCGGCACCGGCCCGGCGAGCGCGAGTGCCACGGCGTCGCCGGTCAGCGGCCTGCCGGGCGCACCGTCCGGCCTGGTCGTGACCCGTGGCGACGCCTCCGCGGCGATCAGCTTCGACGCCGGCTCCGGCCCGGTCACCGGCTACCAGGTGTCCACCGACGACGGCGTGAACTACGCCGCGCTGCCCGCCGACCGGGTGGTCCGCGGGCTGACCAACGGCACCTCGTACGTGATCCGGGTCCGCGCCGTCAACAACGCGGGCGTCTCCCCGCCGACCGCCGGGGTCACGGTCACCCCGGCCACCACCGCCACGGCCCCGGCCGGGCTGAGCGCGACACCCGGGGACCGCCGCGTGACGGTGGCGTTCACCGCGCCGGCGAGCGACGGCGGCGCCCCGGTCACGTCCTACGACGTGTCCACCGACAACGGCACCACCTGGGCCGCCCTCGCGGCTGACCGTGTGGTGACCGGGTTGAGCAACGGGACCGCGTACCCGATCCGGGTTCGGGCCCGCAACGCCGTCGGCGCCGGCGCGGCCAGCGCCGCGGTGACGGCGACCCCGGCCGCGGTGCCGGGCGCGCCGACCGCGCTGAGCGCCGAGCGGGGGGACCGCTCCGCGACGCTGACGTTCACCGCCCCGGGCAGCGACGGCGGCACCGCGATCACCGGCTACGAGGTCTCCACCGACAACGGCACCACCTGGACGGCGCTGGCCGCCGACCGGATCGTGACCGGGCTGACCAACGGGACCCCGTACCCGATCCGGGTCCGGGCCCGTACCAGCGCCGGAACCGGACCGGCGAGCACCGCGGTGACGGTGACCCCGGCGACGCTGCCGGGTGCGCCGACCGCGCTGACCGCCGAGCGCGGCGACCGCTCCGCGACCCTGACGTTCACCGACCCGGCGGACAACGGCGGCGCCGCGATCACCCTCTTCGAAGCCTCCGTCAACGACGGCGCGACCTGGACCACGCTCGCCGCCGACCGGACGGTGACCGGGCTGAGCAACGGCACCACGTACACCGTGCGGGTCCGGGCCCGCAACGGTGTCGGCGCCGGTGCCGCGAGCGGATCCGTGCAGGTCACCCCGGCGGCGGTGCCCGGTGCGCCGACCGCCGTGACCGTCACGCGCGGCGACCGCTCGGCCACGGTGGCGTTCACCGCCCCGGCGGGCGACGGCGGCAGCCCGGTCCTGGGCTACGACGTCTCTCTCGACAACGGCGCGACCTGGGCCGAACTCGCCGCCAACCGCACCGTGGCGGGGCTCGCGAACGGCACCACGTACGCGGTCCGGGTCCGCGCCCGCAACGCCGTCGGCGCCGGTCCGGGCAGCCTACGGGCCGACGTCACGCCCGCGACCGTGCCCGCCGCGCCCGCCGACCTGAGCGCCACGCCCGGGGACGCGCTGGTCGCGGTCTCGTTCACCGCTCCGGACAGCGGGGGCGACCCGATCACCGGCTACCAGGTCAGCACCGACGACGGCGTGACCTGGGCGGCACTGCCCGGCGACCGGGTCGTGCGGGGGCTGAGCAACGGCACCGCGTACACCGTGCGGGTCCGCGCGCTCAACGGCGTCGGCACCGGCGCGACCAGCGCGAGCTCCACGGTGACCCCGGTCGACGGGCTGCCGCCGATCCCGGGCGACGTGTCGGTCACCCGCGGCGACTCCTCGGTCACGGTCCGGTTCACCCCGGTGAGCGGGCCGGTCACCGGCTACGAGGTGACCACCGACGGCGGCACGACCTGGGCGGCCCTGCCCGCGGACGGCACCGTCACCGGGCTGACCAACGGCGTCAGCTACGCCGTGCGGGTCCGGGCCGTCAACGCCACCGGCCCCGGCCCGGCGAGCGCCGCGGTCACCGTGACCCCGGCGACCACCCCGGCCCGGCCGGCGGCGCTCAGCGCGGTCCGCGGCGACCGCCGGGCCACGCTGACGCTCACTGCGGGTGACGACGGCGGGTCGGCGATCACGGGCTACGAGGTGTCGACCGACAACGGTGCGACGTGGCGGGAACTGCCGGCCGACCGGGTCGTCACGGGGCTGGACAACGGGACCACCTATACCGTTTCCGTGCGTGCGGTGAACGCGGTCGGTACGGGTCCGGCTCGGAGCACAACCGTGGTCCCGGCGACGGTGCCCGGTGCTCCCGCGCAGGTGACCGCCGTCCCCGGCAACGCCTCGGCGACGCTGACGGTGACCCCGGGTGACACCGGCGGCTCGCCGATCACGGGTTACGAGGTGTCGGCCGACGACGGCGTGACCTGGGCGGTGCTCGCCGCGGACCGGGTGGTCACCGGGCTCGTCAACGGGACGGTGTACCGGATCAGGGTCCGTGCCCTGAACGCCGTCGGCACCGGGGCGGCGAGCGCGGCCACCACGGTGACCCCGCGGACGACCCCGGGCGCCCCCGTGGTGAGCGCCGAGGCCGGCAACGCCTCGGCGACGCTGACCGTGACACCGGGGCCCGACGGCGGCGCGGCGATCACGTCCTACGAGGTGTCGGCCGACGACGGCGCGACCTGGACGGCGCTGGCCGCCGGCCGCGTCGTGACCGGCTTGGCGAACGGGACGGCGTACCGGATCAGGGTCCGGGCCCGCAACGCCGCCGGCGCCGGAGCGGCGAGCGCGGCCACCACGGTCACGCCCCGCGCCGGGCTGCCCGCCGCGCCGACCGGCCTCACCGTCGTGCGGGGCAACGGCTCGATCACCGCGACGTTCACGGCCGGCGCCGGGGACCCGAGCGGATACGAGATCACCCTCGACGGCGGCACCACCTGGAGCGTCCTGCCCGCCGGCGGCGTCGTCACCGGCCTGATCAACGGTACGGAGTACCGCGTCGCCGTCCGCGCGGTGAACACCGCGGGCTCCGGACCGGCCACCGGGGTGGTCACCGTGACCCCGGCGACCACCCCGCAGGCCCCGGTCGTGCAGAACGTGGTGTTCTCCGGCACCACCGCGACGGTGACGTTCACCGCCCCGGCGGCCGACGGCGGTGCCGCGATCACCGGCTACGACGCGTCGGTCGACGGCGGCGCCACCTGGACCGCGGTCACGATCACCGGTACCGGCCCGTTCACCGCCACGCTCACCGGGCTGACCGCCGGCACCACGTACGCCGTCCTGCTCCGCGCCCGTAACGCGGCGGGACCGGGCCCGGCCAGCGAGGAATACTCCATCGGTGTCCCGTCCGCCCCGACCGGCGTGGCCGTCTCGCGCACCGGCACCACCGCGACGGTGACGTTCACCCCGCCCGACGACGACACCGTCACCGGCTACGAAGTGTCGCTCGACGACGGCGTCACCTGGGCCACCCTGCCCACCGGTGGGGCACTCACCGGGCTGGACGCCACCCGCACGTACGTGGTCCGGGTCCGGGCCGTCAACGCCGCCGGTCCCGGCCGGTCCAGCGTGGCCGTCACCTCGAGCCCGCTCGACCCGGCCGCGCCCCGCTCCGTCACGGTGACCGCCGGCACCTCGTCGATCCTGGTCACCTGGGCCCCGCCCACCGGTTCCGCGGTGCCGGTCACCGGATACCGCGTCGTGGCCGACCCCGGCCCGGCCACCTGCACCGTCGGGCCGGCCGTGACCAGCTGCCGGCTCGGCGCGACCGCCGGGATCAGCTACACGGTACGGGTCGTCGCGCTCGCCGCCGGGGACCGCTCGGCCAGCTCCGCGGCGTCCTCACCGGTCACCCCGCTGGCCCCGGTGGTGCCCACGTCCCCGCCCGCGTCGGCGCCCAGCCTCACCACGAACCTCGGTGACATCACCACGGCGGAACCGGGCGAACGCTTCGAGCTGGTGGGCACCGGCTTCGCGCCGTACTCGACCGTCACGCTGGTCATCTACTCCACGCCGCGCCCGCTCGGCACCGTGATCGCCGGGGCGGACGGCACGTTCCGCAAGCTGGTCGAGGTCCCGGCGGACCTGCCGGCCGGCGAGCACACGTTCCTCGCCACCGGTGTCGACCCGGACGGCAACGTGCTGACCCGGACGCTGTCGGTGACGGTGGCCGCCGCCGTGTCGCCGTCGCCGTCCACCTCCCCGTCGCCGGTCACCTCGCCGACGACGGCGCCGACGGACGACGGCGATGACGACGGACCGCTCGGGATGCCCACGACCGGTGCGAACGTCGCCCTGGTCGCCGCGGCCGGATTGCTGCTGGTCGGGGTCGGTGCGGCGCTGCTGTTCGTGCGCCGCCGGCCCCGGCGCTGACGGGATTCAGGGCGATGCAAGATCGTGTTCAGCCGTTGTTCATCTGGGCGGATCACGATCCGGCAATGAGCGTGCAGACCCGGTCGTCCTTCGTCACCGCAGCCCGGGAGATCGCCCACGACCTGCTCGCCCCGCTGGGCGACCGGTGGCGGCACAGCGCCGGCGTCGCGGCCCGCGCCGGCGAGCTCGCCGACGCGCTCGAGCTCGACTACGACACCCTGGTCGCGACCGCCTGGCTGCACGACATCGGGTACGCGAAGCCGGTCCTCGTCTCCGGCTTCCACCCGCTCGACGGCGCCGACCACCTCGCCGGGCGGGGCTGGCCGCTCGCGGTCGCGGCCCGGGTCGCCCACCACTCCGGGGCCCGGTTCGTCGCGGTGGCCCGGGGCCTGGGGGAGCGGCTCGCGGCGTACCCGTACGAGGAGGGCCTGCTCTCCGACGCGCTGACCTACGCCGACCAGACCGTCGGCCCGACCGGCGACCGGGTGTCCCCGGCCGCGCGCCACGAGGAGATGCTGCGCCGGCACGGCCCCGGCTCCCTCAACGCCCGGGTCGACCACCTGCGCGGTCCGTACCTGCTCGAGGTCGCCGACCGGGTCGAGCGCTGCCTGGGGTTGAAACCCGCCCTGGGTGGACATTTCTGAGGCATGAATCTGCGAAACCTGGGCCAGGGTGCCCTCGGCCTGCTGCTGCTCACCGCCGGCACCGGCCACCTCACCAGCCAGCGCGAGGAATTCCAGGCGCAGGTGCCGTCCTGGATCCCGCTCGACCCGGACCTCGTGGTGGTCGCGTCCGGGCTCGTCGAGCTGGGCCTCGGTGCCGCCCTGCTCGCGACCTGGAAGCAGCCCGCCCGCCGGCTCGTCGGTGCGGCCGCGGCGGGCTTCTTCGTCGCGGTCTTCCCCGGCAACATCGCCCAGCTCGCCGAACACCGCGACGGCTTCGGCCTGGACACCGACCGCAAACGCGCGCTGCGCCTGCTCGGCCAGCCGGCCCTGGTCGCCTGGGCCCTCGCCGCGACCCGCTCAGGCCGGGCCTGACCGCTCAGGCCGGCCCGGCCACCGGCTTCTCCACCACGCCGAGGATGCCCGGGCACCCGTCCGGGAGGCCGGGGTTGGCGATCGGGGCTATCCTCGGGCAGATGTCCAGTAACACGTTGGTCGCGTACGAGCCCGTCACCACCGATGGGCTGTTGGTCGCGGCGCTCGACGGTGACCTTGACCTCGACAGTGCGGACGAGGTGCGTGACAGTCTCGCGTCCGCGGCCCAGGGGACCGGGTGCAGGTTCCTGCACGTCGATGTCGGCGGGCTGGGGTTCATCGACTCCTACGCGCTCGGTGCGCTGGTGAGCGCGCGCAACAGCGCCGCCGCGATCGGGGTGACCCTGACCCTGATCAACCCGTCCGGGCCGGTCCGCAAGGCCGTGCAGGTCACCGGCCTCGCGGACGTCTTCGGACTGCCGGTCAGCGACTAGCGTTGCGGGCGATGGCCCCGGTGATCCGGGGCCAGAGCTCGCGGGGCAGGTCGTGGCC
This sequence comes from Actinoplanes sp. NPDC051494, assembly GCF_044454705.1. Classification (NCBI taxonomy): domain Bacteria; kingdom Bacillati; phylum Actinomycetota; class Actinomycetes; order Micromonosporales; family Micromonosporaceae; genus Actinoplanes; species Actinoplanes sp. NPDC051494. The sequence continues at coordinate 262,447 of NZ_JBITDZ010000005.1, read as the reverse complement.
CATGCCGGGGATGGTGAGCAGCTCGGCTCCCGGGATCGCCGCCGCGGTGGCCCGGCCGCCGCTCACGCCGATCAGGGCGTCGTCCTCGCCGTGGATCACGAGCGTGGGGGCCGTCACCCGCCGCAGGGCCTGGGTGCGGTCCGGCGACGCGAGGATCGCGGCGTACTGCCGATGCGTCCCCGCCGGGCGGTAGGCCCGGTCGTACTTGGCCCCCGCACGCTGCCGCAGCTCCTCCTCGGTGGCCGGGAACCCGGGTGAGCCGATGATCCGGGCCCTCGCGACGCTGCCCGCGATCACCTCCTCGCGGCCGGCCGCCGGGCGCCGGCCCATCTCCGCCGCGGCCTCGGGGGTCGCCCGGCCCACGGTGCGGTCGCCGGTGGTGGACATGATCGAGCAGAGGCTGGCGACCCGGTCCGGGTAGTCGACGGCGATCTGCTGGGCGATCATGCCGCCCAGCGACGCGCCGACGACGTGCGCCCGCTGGACGCCGAGCGTGTCGAGCAGACCGGCGGCGTCCGCGGCGAGATCGGCGATCAGGTACGGCGCCGACGAGCGGTCACCGGCCAGCAGGGCCGGGATGTCGGGTACGCGGTGGTCGTCGAGGGCGCTGGAGAGCCCCGCGTCACGGTTGTCGAAGCTGATCACGTGGAAGCCGTGGCCGGCCAGCAGCGTGGTGAACTCCTGCGGCCAGTCGGTCAGCTGCGCCCCCAGGCCCATGACCAGCAGCAACGCCGGCGCGTCCGGATCGCCCGCGGTCTCGTAGGCCAGCTCGACCCCGTTGGTTCTCGCGACGGGCACACCGTCTCCTCTGTCCGTGTCCACTGTGTCACCCGCAGCCTGCCAGATCGTGGCCGGGGCCTTCGACGCGGAGCGGGGCTTCCGGCCCCCGGCCGCGTTGGTTAGCGTGACGGTCGGAGGTTCGTCATGACCGTCCAGCCCTCGGCACCGTTCGCTTCGTTCGACATCGGTTCGCACCGGGTGCTCACGCTCGCCCGGACCGCGGCCGTGCGGCTGCGCAGCCCGGCCGTCGACCGCGACCATCTGATGATCGCCCTGCTGCGGGTGCGCCACGGCCTGGGCGGGCCGGTGGCGGTCGCGCTGGGGGCGAAGAGCCCATTTCCCGTACGCGGCAGAGCGCCGTCGCCGTCCCACCTGCCGTTCACCCCCGCCGCCGAGCGGGCCCTGTCCGGCGCGGCCCGGGAGGCGCAACGGCTGGGTGATCCCCTGGTCGGCACCGGGCACCTGCTGCTGGGCGTGCTGCAGGTCGGCGACCTGGCCGGCCTGACCCACGCGGCCGTCGACGCGGAACTCGCCCGCCGCCGCTGAGTCGGACCGTGACCACTGCCGGGCCGCGAATGTGCGGGGAATGTACGGCCCTGCTCTAGCGTGCGGTCCGAAGTGCCCGGTCCGGGGCCGGGCACGCCGCGAAGGAGCCGTGGACGTGACGTCGATGGACACAACAATGTTGAGCCGGCGCCGTTGGCTGGTCGTTCTCGCTTCGATCCTGCTTCTGGCCGGTCTGTTCGTGGCCGCGCGACCGGTTCCGGCGCTGGCCGCCGTCCAGCCCTCGGCCGGGCAGTACGTGCCGCTGACGCCGGCCCGGATCCTCACCTCGGAGCTGGTTCCGGCCGACGACTTCCTCTCGTTCAGCCCGCTCGGACGCGGTGGCGTGCCTGCCGCCGGGGTCTCCGCGGTGGCGCTGAACATCACGGTCACCAGCACCGCGGTCGGATTTCTCTCCGTCTACCCTGCCTCGGCCACCCGGCCCGGCTCGTCCACCCTCAACTACCGGGCCGGCCTCACCGTCGCCAACGCGGCGGTGGTGGCGCTCGGCACCGGTAACCAGGTGTCGATCTACAACAGCAATGTGGACGTCGCGGCCCGGACCCACGTCGACGTCACCGGGTACTTCCGTGCCGCCGGCTCCTCGGCGGCCGGGTCCGTGTACGTGCCGCTGACACCGGCCCGGATCGCCACGCAGACGATCAAGGCCGGGTCGAGTGCCGCGATCGCGCCGCTGGGTCAGGGCGGAGTCCCGTCGGCCAATGTCTCGGCCGTCCTGGCCCACGTCACCGCGAGTTCCGGGACACCCGGCTGGATGAGCGTCTATCCCGACGGGATCGACCCGCCCGGGACCTCCACCGTCAACTACCGGGACGATCCGGCGTACACCAACCAGGTGACGGCCACCCTGGGCAGCAACGGACAGTTCCGGGTCTACACCACCCAGGACATCACACTCGTGGTGGACGTCATCGGCTACTACCAGACCCCGGCGGGTACCGCGGCCGGCGGCTCGTTCGTCGGGCTGCCCCCGTCCCGGGTGCTCACCGTGACCGTCGATCCCGGCACGATCGCCACCGCCACGCTGGCCGGTCTGGGGGGAATTCCCGCCTCGGGGGTGTCGGCGGCGGCATTCAATCTCACGGCCAGCGGACCCACCGCGACCGGTGCGCTCACCGTCTGGGCCTCCGGTGTCACCCGGCCCGTCGCCCGGCAGTTGTCGTACCGCACCGGCGCCACCACGGCGACCTTCCAGGTGACCAAGCTCAGCCCGGACGGCAAGTTCCAGATCTACAACAGCGGCACCGCGGCCGTGAAGCTGTACGTCGACGTGTTCGGCTATTACCGCTCGGCGGAGACGCCGGGCACGCCGACGGGCGTGACCGCGGTGCCGGACAACGGCGGTGCGACCGTGTCGTGGACCGCCCCGTACGACGGCGGCGCCTCGGTCAGCAAGTACACCGTCACCGCGTCCCCGGGCGGGGCGACCACGGTCGTGACCGCCGGCACCGGTGTGCGCGTCGGCGGGTTGACCAACGGGACGGCGTACACGTTCTCGGTGACCGCTACCAACGCGGCCGGCACCTCAGTGTCCTCCGTAGCCTCACCCGCGGTGACCCCGGCGGTGCCCGGGCCGCCGGGCCGGCCGTTCATCACCGATGTCGTGGGCCGCCACGGCGCGGTCCTGGTGAGCTGGAGCCCACCCCCGGGCGGTGCCGACCCGGCCACCGGTTACCTGGTCAGGGCAACGCCCGGCACCGCCAGCCTGGCGGTCAGCGGCGGTGCCACGACGAGCGCGACACTGACCGGCCTGACCAACGGCACCACGTACCGGCTGACCGTGGCCGCGACCAACGCCAACGGCACCGGGGTGGCCTCCGCGCCGTCCCGGCCGGTGCTGCCCGCCTCGGCCCAGCTCCCCCTGCGGCCGGTCGTCACCGCGGTGATCGCCCTCGATCAGCGGGTCGACCTGCAATGGGTCGCGCCGCCGGACGGCGGGGCCGCCATCAGCGGCTACCGGGTCACCGTCAGCCCCGGCGAGCAGGTCCTGACCATCCCGGCCGGCACCACGGTCGCCTCCGTGACCGGCCTGACCAACGGCACCGCCCGGACGTTCAGGGTGGCCGCGGTCAACATTGCCGGTACCGGGCCGGCCACCACCGTGACCAGTACGCCGGTGGCCGCCCGGGTGCCGGCGGCACCGACCGACATCCAGGTCGCGGTCCCGGCCGGTGGGCAGCTCACCGCGTCCTGGCAGCCGCCCGCCGACACCGGCACCGCGGCGATCACCGGCTACACGGTGACCGCGGCACCGGGTGGGGCCACCGTGTCGGTCGGCGCGGGCGCCACCACAGCCACCCTGACCGGGTTGGGTACCACGACGGCGTACACCCTGACGGTGCGTGCCACCAGCACTGCCGGCAGCAGCGCGGCGAGCGCGACCACCGGGGCCCTGACCCCTGTTTTCACCGGCAAGCTCGCCCCGGTCGTGCTCTCGGCCGCGTCCCTGGCCACGCTGCGCGCCGTCCGGCAGAACGGCTCGCTGGAGTTCGTCTCGCCCCCGGCCCAGGTCACCGGGCTGACCGCCGGCGCACTGGTCGTGCTGACCCCTGGTCCGCTCGCCCCGCAGGGCTTCTACGGCAGGGTCACCAGCCTGGGCACCGGTGCCGGCACCCTGGTGGTGAACACCGTCCCGGCCGCGATCAACGAGGCGGTCACCGACGGCGGGATGACCCTGCAAGGCACGCTCACCACCGACGACGTCGCCTCGTTCACCCCGTCGATCCCGGGCGTACGCCTGGCCGAACCCACCATTGCCGGGAAGACCGCGCGCACCGGGGCCGCGAGTGCGGCCGCCGATGTGCCCTCGGTCGGTCTGCGCGACGGCTCGCTGGTGGTGGAATGGGAGGTCACGCCGTTCGCCGACGACACCCACCAGCCGAGTGCGATCGAGCTCCAGATGCAGCTCACCCCCGGCTACAAGCACACTCAGACGGTGACGGCGGGCAAGGTCAGCAGCACCCTCACCCTCACGACCGACATCGAACTCCAGGCGCTGGGCAAGATCGGCTACGTCCGCAAATGGGAGTCGAAGCAGAAGGAACTGGGCCGGGTCAACGGCAGATGCGTCGTCAAGACCGTCGGCTATCTGCCCGTGGTGGTCTGCCCCCGCTACATCGTGTATGGCCAGCTCTCCGCCGACGCCGGCGGCGGTCTCTTCGTCTCGGTCGAGTACGCCCGGTCGGTCACCGCCGGCGTCACTGTCACCAACGGGTCCGTGACCTCGACCGCGGCCAGCTCCCGGAAGGCCTCACCGATCACCCCGACGGCGTCGGTGTTCGGCCAGTCGACCTTCGAGGCCGGCGTCGTCAACACGATCGGCTTCTTCTTCTACGGCGCGGCCGGCCCGACGGTGAACGTGCGGCTGTATCTCCAGTTCTTCGCCGACACCACGCAGGACCCGTGGTGGGAACTCCGTGGCGGTATCACCGTCACCACCGCGTTGAAGTCGGACGCCTATCTCGGGGAGGCGTTCACCTTCGAGAGCGGCAAACTCGTCGACGTCTTCGACTCGTTGGCCCAGGCCCCAGGGCCGTTCACCGGCCTGCAGATCACACCGGACGATCCTCGGACACCACTCACCTCACTGCTGCGCCTCGGCGTGAAGATCGTCGGATACCCGGCCGGCATCCCGATCGTATGGAGCGTGGTGACCGGGCCCGGCACCATCGACCAGACCGGTACCTACGCGCCGGCCGCGGTCGGCACGGCGGTGATCAAGGCGGAGAGCCCGGCGGTGGTCGACGGCCACCCCTTGCTCACCACGACCACCACCGTCCTGGTGGGGCCCGGCCGGCCGGGAATCCCGATGCAGGTGACCGCGACACCGGACGACAACGCGGCCGAGGTCACCTGGCAACCACCGAACACCGACAACGGCTCGCCGGTCACCAGCTACGTCCTCACCACGTCGCCGCCGACGACGACCGTCTACACAGACGCCGCCGCCCGCAAGGCCACCATCACCGGGTTGAAGGTCGGCGTGGAGTACCGGATCGAGGTGCACGCCGTCAACACGGTCGGCACCAGCCCGCCCGGGGTGGCCGTCGGGTTCCTCCAGCCGCTGGACGGGAGTTTCCTTCCGCTCGGCGCCCCGGCCGGGAACATCTTCGCCGGCGACCCGACGGCCGGCGGAGTGGTTCGCCTGTCCCGCAACGGCCGCTGGATCGTCTACGAGATCACCAATTACAGTCCGTTCGCGCCGCCCGAACTGGCCGCCGCGCCTTACGGCCTCTACCTGATCCGCCGGGACCTGCTCACCGGCCGGATCGTGCTGGCCGGCAAGGCGACCGACGGGACACCGATCCGCGTCGGGTCCAGTTACGACATCGACGGATCGGGCACCGTCGTCGCCTACACCACCAGTGGTTCGCCGGCCCGGGTCCTCGTCGCCGACCTGGCCGCCGGCACCGTACGGGACGTCACCACCGGCAAGATCCCCGGCCGGAGCTTCACCGCCCGGCTCAGCGCCGACGGCAGCACCCTGGCGGTGGCGGCGGTGCCCGAGACCGGGAGTCTGAACACCGCCTACCGGGTCGTCATTGCCGGTGGCACGGTCACCAAGGTCGGCAAATGCACCGCTGAGTACACCTGCAGCGGAGGTGCCGGCACCAGCAATCCACCCACCGCCTCCACGGACGGCCGGTACATCTTCCTCGAGGAGGAGGTGCCCCGTGCCTCCGGCGGGTACATCGGCGGCATGCTGTACGACTCGGCCACCGGCACGACCACCGAACTGCATCCTCAGCCGCCGCCGTTCAGTTTCACCCTGCCGAGTGAACTCGTGTCGGCCGTTTCGGGCGACGTCTCGACCATCGGCGGTACCAACCGCCTCGGCAACGGCGTCACCGGCGCGTTCGTCAAGCGCGGACTCACCGCAACGGTGTCCGCGTCCGACATGATCTTCACCAACGTCTCCGGGTCGGGGGTGGGCGCCGACGCGATCGAGTTCAGCGACGACGGCCGGGTCGCCGTCGTGAGAGTATTCGACGTCTCCACGACGCCGACCAGGACCCACACCGAGGTCTGGTTCAACGGCGCCCTGGTCGACCTGGCCGGCAGCTCCGACGCCGGGTACGCCGCGATCAGCGGTAACGGCCGGGTGGTGTCCTATTCCAGCAGCGCGGGCGGATTCTGGCTCCGGCGTCTGAGCTGAACCCACTGAGGCACATCCGCCGGATGTGCCTCAGTGGGCGTCGGCGGCGTGTTCGTCCGGGCGGAAGACCTCGGACAGGCCGGTGACGTCGAGGATGTGGGTGACCATGCCGCGGGTGTTGACGACCGAGAAGCGGCGGCCGGCGGCGTGGGCGGCCTCGTAGCCGGCCACCAGCCCGGCGACGCCGTGCGAGTCGAAGAACTCCACCCCGTCCATGTCCACGACCAGGTGGGTGACGCCGGGCCCGCTCGCCGCCGTCGTGAGGGTGTCGACGATCCCGGTGCCGACGCTCATGTCGAACTGGCCGGCCAGGAACACCCGCAGGACGCCGTCCTGCGCCGGCTCGGCGGCGATGCGATAGGGGTGGATGCTCACAATCGGTAGTTCTAACACGTGGGTGCGACAGTCTGATAACGGTGCCGCCGTCACCAGGTCGCGAAGATGCGGGCCTGACCGCCGGAGCCCCCCTCGAACGGGAGCAGCCCGACCACGATCGTCGCCCCGTGCGCGGGGATCCGGTGCAGGTTCGCGAGGTTCTCCAGGCCGTACCGGTCGGCGCCGAGCAGCGTCAGGTGGACCGGGAAGTCCTCGGACTCGCCGGGGTCGATGCTCAGCGTGTCCACGCCGAGGCTGCGGACCGCCCGTTTCTCCAGCAGCCACTCGCAGGCGTCCGCGCTGAATCCGGGGAAGTGCAGCGTGCCTTGTGCGTCGGTACCGCGGTACGCGTCCGGCGAGCCCACTTTCGCACTCCAGCCGGAGTGCATGAGGACGGCGGCGTCGCGCGGGATCCTTGCGTACCGTCGCTCGAAAGCCCTGAGGTCGCCGACCGTGACCTGGGCGTCGGGGTGATGGGCGGCCCGGGCGGCGATGTCGACGACCACGGCGGGGCGGATCAGCTCGTCGAGGGTGAGGTCGGTGGACAGGCGCCCGCCGGGGATGAAGTGCCCCGGCGCGTCCACGTGGGTGCCGGTGTGTTCGACGAGGGTCCACTGCTGCATGTAGTAACCGTCGTCCTCGATCGTCACATACGTGCTGCGCCGGGCCTGTTCACCGTCGGCGTAGGCCGGGAACGCGGTGGTGACCGGGTAGGTGAGGTCGCGCAGCCCGCGCCGGGAGCCGCTCAGCGACGGCGAGGGGGCGGCGGGCGCGAGGGGGGCGGCGGACGCGAGGGGGGCGGCGGGCGCGGGCCGGGTCAGCGCGAGGCTGCCGGCGGCCGCCGCGACCCCGGCGAGCGCGGCCCGGCGGGAGATCCTGGAGCAATTCTCTGTGCACATGCTGTCAGAGAGAACACACTCAGGGTGATCAAGGCAAGCGGCCGCTCCGGCGGGCGGGTCAGGACGCGGACGGCATCAGGATCCAGAGCAGCGGGTAGACCAGGAACTGGCTGCCCGGGATCAGGAACAGGATCAGCACGAACAGCGTCCGGGCGAGCCAGGGGTCGAGGCCGAAACGGCGGGCGAGCCCCGCGCACACGCCGCCGAGCAGGCGTCCCTCGCGGGGACGGACCAGGCCCTGGCGGGTCATCGAGTCGGAGAACGAGGTCGCGGTCGAGGTCGTCGAAGTCATGCTCCAAGGATCGGCCCGGCCGGGCCCCAGAAACATCGGGACCCGACCCTGACCCACCCCTGAGAAGCGACCCTCAGGTGTGCAGGTGCTGACGCCAGTCGGCCGGCACCGCGCCCTCGGGACCGGGAACGGGCTGCTCGCCGGGCCGGTGCTGGGGCGGTGCGAGGTGCACGCCGGGCACCCCGTCCTCGGTCTCGAAGTTGTAGAACCAGCTCTCACCCGGCTCGAACGAGCGGATGACCGGGTGCCCGGTCTGCTTCCAGTGGGCGGTCGCGTGCTGCGACGGCGACGTGTCGCAGCAGCCGATGTGCCCGCACGCGGCGCAGCGCCGCAGGTGGAACCACCAGCCGCCGGCGGCCAGGCATTCTTCGCAGCCGGTCCCCGAGGGCGGCACGTCGGGACGGATCGCGGTGTCACTCATGGCGACCAGTGTGGCAGGTGATCCACCCGGGGCGCGTACGGCGAACGACTGCTCCGCGACTTCTTGACCGCACCCGCGCCGCGGCCGATAGGGCAGCCGTGAGAATCCGTACCCCCTCGTGGTTGTTCGTGCCGCTGCTGGCCGCGACCGGCCTCGCCGCCGGGACCCCCGCGCTGGCCGCGCCCGGTGACGGCGGCTCGGTCACCACGCTGGCGCACCTGGTGGACGCGTCCGGGCGCCCGGCGTTCGTCGAGGTCGAGGCGCGCACGGTGGCCGAGGAGCAGCGCCGCGCCGACGCGTTGCCCGGCAGCGTCGGGCACGTCACCGAACAGCCGGTACGCATCGCCGCGACCCCGGACGACCCGGGCCGCCCGCTGCAGTGGGCCCTGGACCGGCTGCGCGCCGACGACCTGCCCGGCCTCGACGTGTCGAAGCAGCTCATCGCCGTGATCGACACCGGTGTCGACGCCGCCCACGAGGACTTCGCCGCCGGTCAGGTGCGCTGCGACCTGGGCACCGACCTGGTCGGCGACCGGCTCGACCCGGCCCGCGACGGGTGTCTCGACCCGCAGGGGCACGGCACGCACGTCGCCGGGATCGCGGCCGCGGTCAGCAACAACGGCAAGGGCGTCGCGAGCATCGCCTCCGGCACGCCGATCCTGCCGATCCGGGCCATGGACGCGCAGGGCGCCGGCACCTCCACCGCGGTCTCCGACGGGATCGTGTACGCGGTCGACCACGGTGCCACGGTGATCAACGTCTCGGTGTCGGGGGAGTACTCGGGCGCGTACGACTCCGCCGTGGCCTACGCGAGCGCGCACGACGTGCCGGTGGTCGTGGCCGCCGGCAACAACGGCGCGACCGGCAACCAGGCGCTGTGGCCGGCCTCGTCGCCGGGCGCGATCGCGGTGGCCGCCCTGGACCGGGACGGCACCGTCGCCTCCTACTCCAACACCAGCGGGGTCGCGGACATCGCCGCGCCCGGCACCGACATCTACGGCCTGGACGCGAAGACCGGCCGCTACGTCGCCAAGTCCGGCACCTCCATGGCCGCCCCGGCGGTCGCCGCGTCGGTCGCGCTGTACCGCGCCACCCACCCGGACAGCACCGTCGTCCAGGTCCGGCAGGCGCTCGCCGCCACCGCCGACGCGGCCGGTGACGCGGCCGCGTACGGCGCGGGCGTGGTCGACCCGTACGCGCTGGTGTCGAACGAGGTCCCGACCGTGACGGTGTCCAGCCTCACGGTCACCAGGCGCCAGCGGATCACCGTGCGGGTGGTGGCGTTCGAGCCGGGCAGCCGGGTCACCGTCACCGAGACGTACCGCTACCCGCGCAAGAACGTGTTCATCAGCAAGACCGTGGCGCTGGGCACCGCCCGGGTGAGCAAGGCCGGCGTCGCCAGCCGGATGGTCACCCCGGTGCAGTCGGCGAGGGCCGGCACGCTGACCGTCCGCGGCACCGGCGCGAACGGTCAGCCGATCCGGATCACCAACGCGATCAGGGTCGGGTGAGCCCGGCCAGCGCGAGCACGAGGCGGTCGATGTCACCGTCGGTGGTGCCCAGGCCGAAGCTGATCCGCAGCAGGCTCGCGGCGGTGCCGCAGTCCGCGACGTCGGCGGACCCGATCAGGCCGCGGGTCAGCGGGTGGGCGCAGAACTGGCCCGCGCGCACCCCGATGCCGTGGCGGTCGGCCAGCTCGGCGGCCACCACGGCCGCGTCACGACCCGGCAGGGCCAGCGAGACGATGCCCACCCGGGGGTGCCCGGGCCCGAAGACGCTGACCTCGGTCACGCCCGGACACGACGCCAGGCCGTCCCTGAGGCGGGCCAGGAGTTCCTGCTCACGCTCGTGCAGCGCGTCCCGGTCGGCGCGCAGCAGCACCGAGCAGACCGCGGCCAGCGTGACCGCGCCGAGCAGGTTCGGGGTGCCGGCCTCGTGCCGGGCCGGACCGGTCGCCCACGTCACGTCGCCGGGCTCGGCGCCCACCGCGGCGCTGGCGCCACCACCGGCGAGATACGGCTCGGCGGCGTCCAGCCAGTCGGCGCGCCCGGCGAGGACCCCGGCGCCGAACGGCGCGTACAGCTTGTGCCCGGAGAAGGCCAGGTAGTCGGCGCCGAGCTCGTCCAGGTCGATCGGGGAGTGCGGCGCGAGCTGGGCGGCGTCCACCAGCACCCGGGCCCCGTGCGCGTGCGCCACGTCGGCGATGCGGCGCACCGGCCACACCTCGCCGGTCACGTTGCTCGCGCCGGTCACCGCGACCAGGACCGGACCCCGGAGGGTACGCACGGCAGCGGCGACCGCGGCCACGGCGGCGTCCGGGCTGCTGGGGACCGGCAGGCGCACCTGCCCCGGCCAGGGCAGCAGGTTCGCGTGGTGCTCGCTCTCGAACACCACCGTCGTCGTGCCGGCCGGCAGCGCGCGGGCCAGCAGGTTCAGCGCGTCGGTGGTGTTGCGGGTGAACACGACCTCGTCGCCCGCTCGGCAGCCGACGAACTCGGCGACCAGGTCACGGGCGCGTTCGTACTCCAGCGTCGAGGTCTGCGCCCGCAGGCCGGTGCCCCGGTGCACGCTGCCCGCGTACGGCAGCAGGGCCGTCACCGCGTCGGCGGCCGCGCGCACCGCCGGGGCCGAGGCGGCGTAGTCGAGATGCGCGAAGCGGACCGTCGAGCCGTCCGGCAGGTCCGCGGTGAGGTCGCCGCCGACGATGTCGAGGTCGCGCTGCAGGGACAGAGTCACAGAATCCTCCGCGAGGTCGGGACCCCACGGGGTCCGCTCTTGCCCGTGCCGTGGCGGCACAGGCCTGGTCCTCACCCGGGGCACCCCATCGCGGACGGAAGGGTTGCCGGCCAGCGAGCCGGGGCTTGTCGCTGGCACTCATGACCGCTTTCGAAGTTAGCAGATGATCAGCAGGACCGCAGTAACCGGTCCAGCACGCGGACACCGAAGCGCAGCGCGTCGACCGGCACCCGCTCGTCGACCCCGTGGAACAGGGCGGTGAAATCGAGCTCGGGCGGCAGCCGCAACGGGGCGAACCCGAAATGGCGGATCCCGAGGCGGGCGAAGGACTTGGCGTCCGTACCCGCCGGGAGCATGTAGGGCAGCAGCCGGGACCCGGGGTCCTCGGCCGCGGTCGCGGCAGCCATGGCCGCGACCAGGTCACCGTCGAACGTCGTGCGCACCGCCGGCAGGCTCGACCACTCGACCTCGATGTCCGGGCCCAGCACCGCGCCCAGCTCGGCCCGGAACGCCTCGTCGCGGCCCGGCAGCGTCCGCCCGTCGACCTCGGCCCGGGCGATCGACGGCACCACGTTGGACTTGTAGCCGGCATCGACGATGGTGACCGTCGCGGTGTCGCGCAGCGTCGCCTCGATCAGCCGGGACAGGTGACCCAGCTTCGCCACCGTCGCCTCCGGGTCGGCCGGGTCGAACGGCAGCCCGGAGCCCTCGAGCAGCTCCCGGACCGGGTCGGTGAGGATCATCGGGAAACGGTGCCGGTCGAGGCGGTCCAGGGCCGCGGCGAGCTTCGCGATCGGGTTGTCGGTGTGCAGCAGCGACCCGTGCCCGGCGGTGCCCCGGGCGGCCAGCCGCAGCCACATCGAGCCCTTCTCGGCGGTCTCCACCAGGTAGGCCCGGGGGCCGTCACCGAGCTGCACCGAGAAGCCGCCGACCTCGCTGATCGCCTCGGTGGCCCCGGCGAACAGGTCCGGGCGGTGCTCGACGAGCCACTGCGCGCCGACCACGCCGCCGGCCTCCTCGTCGGCCAGGTAGGCGAAGATCAGATCCCGCGGCGGGACCACACCGGTGCGTTTGAAGTGCCGGGCGACGGCCAGCGTCATGGCCAGCATGCCCTTCATGTCGACCGCGCCGCGCCCCCACACGTAGCCGTCGCGCACCTCGCCGGAGAACGGGTGCACCGACCAGTCCGCCGGATCCGCCGCGACGACGTCCAGGTGGCCGTGCACGAGCAGCGCCCCGCGTCCCGGATCGGCCCCGGGCAGCCGGACGACGACATTGCCCCGCCCGGGCGCGCCGGACTCGACGTACTCCGGGTCGAACCCGGCCTCGGCGAGCTTCGCGGCGACGTATTCGGCCCCGGCCCGTTCGGGGCCGGGGCCGCCGTACGTCCCGGGGTTGGTGGTGTCGATGGCGATGAGCTCGCTCGCCAGCGTGACGACCTCGTCCTCGGGAAGAGTCATGCCGCGATTCTTACGCGGCGCGCGACACCACGGCCAGGATCTCGTCGACGACCCGGTCCGCGGCATCGGGGTGACCCTGGGCCGCCGCGTTGCCGGCCATCGCCGCGCGCCGGGCCGGGTCGCTCACCAGCGACATCAGCTCGGACCGCAGGTGCTCGGGCGTGGCGGTGGGGCCGTCGAGCATGATCGCCGCGCCCTTGCCCGCCAGGTGCTGTGCGGTGCTGCGCTGCTCCCCGCCGGCCGACGCGCCGTACGGGATCAGGATCGACGGCTTGCCCAGCGCGGTGAGCTCGGCGACGGTCCCGGCCCCGCTGCGCGCGAGCACGATGTCGGCCGCGGCGAGCACGTCGGGCATCTGCTCGTGGATGAAGTCCAGCACCCGGTAGCGGGCCGCGAGGTGCGGCGGGAGCCCGGCGGCGACCTCCTGCATCTCGGCGTAGCTGAGGCTGCCGCACTGGTGGATGACCTGGCAGTGCGGCAGCACATCCGGCAGCACCGCGGCGACGAGCCGGTTGATCTGCTGCGCCCCGGCCGCGCCGCCGGTCACCACCAGGATCGGCTCACGCGGGTCGAGCCCGAACGCGGCGGCACCCTTGCCCCGGTCGCCGGCCAGCAGCTCCGGCCGGATCGGGTTGCCGGTCACCGCGGCGCGCTCCCGGGCGCTCGGCGTGAGGTGCCGCAGCGACGGCTCCTGGCTGAGCAGGACCCGGGTGGCGAACCGGGCCAGGATCCGGTTGGCCAGCCCGAGGGCCAGGGTCTGCTCGTGCATCAGGTACGGCACCCGGAAGATCCACGCGGCCAGCCCGATCGGCACCGAGACGTAGCCTCCGGTGGACAGCACGACCGAGGGCCGCTTGAGCGCCACGGTCAGCACCGCCTGACCGATCCCGATCGGGATCCGGAACGCGTCGACGACGTTGCGCAGCAGTTCCCTGGGCGTCGGGGTGCGGCGCAGCTTGCCGGTGGTGATCGCCTTGAACGGCACCCCGGCCCGCTCGGCGATGGTCTCCTCCAGGCCGCCGTGCACACCGACCCACAGCAGCTCGGGAGCGACCCCGGCCTTGGACAGCCGGTCCCGCAGCGCGTTGATCGTGGTCAGCGCCGGATAGGTGTGCCCGCCGGTGCCGCCACCGGTCACGATCATGCGAAGGTGCTGCAGATGCTGGGCGCCGTAGACAGACATTGCACTCCGGGGATCACGATCGCGGGGAACCGAACAGAGCGGGCAGTCTAACCATCCAAGGTTTTCAGCGTGCATCCCCGAGCGCCAGGTGTGGCCGGTGCGACGTCCGGCGGCACCGCCGCGGGGACCACCTGGCGGGACGACCGGGATCGGGCATTGCCTAAATATATATAGGCGGGGTAGGAATTTAGGACGGCATCCCCGAGCGTCCCTGGAGTGACCTGTGAGTATTTCCGCGCCCGTGCGTCCCGCGGCGCAGCCCGTCGCCGGTGGGGTGACCGCGCGCCGCGCCGGCGGTTCCCGGCGCCGGCGGGCCGTGCTGCGGATCGTCTCGCTGGTGGTGCTGTACGCGCTGTGGGAGATCACCGCCCGGGTCACCCGCAACCCGGCGTTCATCCCGTCCCCCGGCGCGGTGTGGCACCAGCTGGTCGTCACGTCCTCCACCCACGACGGTGTCCGCGGCTACAGCGGCCACCTGCTGATCGAGCACCTCGGGGTGAGCCTGCGCCGGATCCTCATCGGCTCCGCGATCGGCGTCGGCGCCGGACTCGTGATCGGCGTGGTCATGGGCACGGTGACCTGGGTCCGGGTGGTCGCCGAGCCGGTGGTCACGTTCGTGCGGGCGCTGCCCCCGCTCGCGTACTTCAGCCTGTTCATCATCTGGTTCGGCATCGACGAGACCCCCAAGCTGTGGCTGCTGTCCATCGCCGCGCTGCCCCCGGTCGCCGTCGCCACCGCCGCGGCCGTCTATTCCGCACCGACCGGGCTGGTCGAGGCCGCCAAGGCGCTCGGCGCCGGGCGCTGGGAGACCGTCCGTGACGTGGTGCTGCCCAGCGCGCTGCCGGAGATCTTCACCGGGATCCGGCTCGCGGTCGGCGTCGCCTACTCGTCGGTGGTCGCCGCCGAGACCATCAACGGCGTGCCGGGCATCGGCGGCATGATCCGCGACGCCCAGCGCTACTCGCAGACCGATGTGGTGGTGCTCGGCCTGTTCGCCATCGGGCTCTCCGGCCTGCTGATCGACGCCCTGCTGCGGACGGCCGAGACACGGCTGATCCCGTGGCGGGGCCGAAGCTAAGGATAAGAATCCCCATGAGAAGACTTCTGCCCGTCCTTACCGCCGCACTTCTGGTGGCTGTCACGGCGGCCTGCGGCAACGGGGCCGCCAGCGGTGGCGGCGGCTCGGACAAGAAGACGATCCGGCTCGCCTACCAGGCGTTCCCCAGCGGCGACCTGATCGTCAAGAACCAGGGGCTGCTGGAGAAGGCCCTGCCGGACTACGAGATCACCTGGACGAAGTTCGACTCCGGCGCGAGCATCAACACCGCGTACGTGGCCAAGAGCATCGACTTCGCGGCCATCGGATCCAGCCCGGTCGCCCGCGGGTTGTCGGCGCCGCTGAACATCCCCTACCAGGTCGCGTTCGTGCTCGACGTGGCCGGCGACAACGAGGCGCTGGTCGCCCGGAACGGCTCCGGGGTCACCGACGTGGCCGGGCTGCGCGGCAAGAAGGTCGCCACCCCGTTCGCGTCGACGTCGCACTACAGCCTGCTCGCCGCGCTCGACCAGGCCGGGGTCAAGGAGTCCGAGCTGACCATCGTGGACCTCGAGCCGCAGGACATCCTGGCGGCGTGGACGCGTGGGGACATCGATGCCGCGTACTCGTGGCTGCCGTCTCTCGACGAGTTGAAGAAGACCGGCAAGGTCCTGATCAGCAGCAAGCAACTGGCCACCGCGGGCAAGCCCACGCTCGACCTGGGCGTGGTCTCCACCGCGTTCGCCGGGGCGCACCCGGACGCCGTCGACGCCTGGCGCAAGGCGCAGGCGCAGGCCCTGGACCTGATCGCCAGTGACCCGGCGGCGGCCGCGACATCGGTGGCCCAGGAGCTCAACCTGACTCCCGAGGACGCCCAGCACCAGCTCAGCCAGGGCGTGTTCCTCACGCCGGCGGACATCGCGAGCGACGAGTGGCTGGGCACCGAGGCCAAGGTGGGCGGTCTCGCCGACAACCTGCTCAGCGCCGCGCAGTTCCTCAAGGACCAGCAGAAGATCGACGCCGTCCCGGATCTCGCGACCGTGCAGAAGGCCATCTACGTCAAGGGGCTGCCCGATGTCCTCGGCTGACATCGTTCTGGACGGCGTCGAGCACTCCTACGGCGACGTCACCGCCGTGGGGCCGGTGAGCCTGCACGTGCCGGCGGGGGAGTTCCTCGTCCTCGTCGGCGCGTCCGGCTGCGGCAAGAGCACCCTGCTGCGGCTCATCGCCGGCTTCGAGGAACCCACCCGGGGTACGGTGCTGACCGGCGGCCGGGCACCGCGCCCCGGCCGTGGCGCCGGCCTGGTGTTCCAGCAGCCGCGGCTGTTCCCGTGGAAGACCGTCGGGGGCAACGTCGCGCTCGCCCTCAAGTACGCCGGCCTGCCCACCGACCGGGTCGACGAACTGCTCGCCGGCGTCGGCCTGCACGACGTCGCGCACCGGCGCACCTGGCAGATCTCCGGCGGCCAGCAGCAACGGGTCGCCATCGCCCGGGCGCTCGCCGTGGAGAACCCCTTGCTGCTGCTCGACGAGCCGTTCGCCGCCCTGGACGCGCTCACCCGGGAGAGACTGCAGGAGGACCTGCGCCGGGTCAGCGCGAGCACCGGGCGTACCTGTGTCTTCGTCACCCACAGTGTCGACGAGGCGGTGTTCCTCGGCAGCCGGGTGGTGGTGCTCACCGCCCGGCCCGGCCGGGTCGCGCTGGATCTCCCCGTCGGCCTGCCGCGGACCGGACTCGCCCCGGACGAACTGCGCGGCCTGCCCGAGTACGCCGCGCTGCGGTCCCAGATCGGCCACGCCGTCCGCTCGGCGGCGACGACATCGGAAGGAATCCCCGCATGAGTACTGTTGCCACCGACCTGCGGCTCGAGGCGCTCGGCCCGCACTTCGGCGCCGTGGTGCACGGCGTCGACCTGGCCACCGCGAGCGACGAGGAGATCGTCGCCGTGCGGGCCGCCCTGGTCGAGAAGAAGGTCCTGTTCTTCCACGACCAGCCGCTTGACGACGACGGCCAGGTCGGCCTCGGCCGCCGGATCGGCGAGCTCACCGCGTCGCACCCGGTGGTCGGCGGCGTCGACGCGGCCCACCCCGAGGTGTACGCGCTGGACAGCACCGACAACGGCTTCGCCGACGTGTGGCACACCGACGTGACGTTCATGCGGCGTCCCCCGCTCGGCTCGATCCTGCGCCCGGTGATCCTGCCGCCCACCGGGGGCGACACGAACTGGGCGGACTCCCAGCTCGCGTACGAGTCGCTGCACCCGCGCGTGCGGCAGCTCGTCGACGGGCTGACCGCCGTGCACGACGGCACCCGCGAGTTCGGCTACTACCTGGCCCAGCGCCGCGGCGGCCAGGGCAACGAGTGGGACGGTGAGATCGTCACCCGCCTCGACCCGGTCGAGCACCCGGTGATCCGCGTGCACCCGGAGACCGGCCGCAAGGGCATCTTCGTCAACCCGGGCTTCACCTCGCACATCGTCGGCGTCTCCGAGTTCGAGAGCCGCTCGATCCTGGACCTGCTCTACGCCCACCTCACCAAGCCCGAGCACATCGTGCGGCACCGCTGGCGCCTCGGCGACGTGGTCATGTGGGACAACCGCAGCACCTCGCACTACGCCAACCGCGACTACGGTACGGAGCGTCGCGTCATGCACCGGATCACCCTGCGCGGTGACGTCCCGGCCGGCCCGGCCGATGCGTAGGCTCCTGCTGCTCGCCCTCGTCGGGCTCGGTGCGCAACTGGTCGACGGCAGCCTCGGCATGGCGTACGGCGTCACCTCCACCACCCTGCTGCTCGCCATCGGCACCAACCCGGCCGCGGCGTCGGCGACCGTGCACCTCGCCGAGATCGGCACCACGCTGGTCTCCGGCGTCTCGCACTGGCGCTTCGGCAACGTCGACTGGCGCGTCGTGGTCAAGATCGGCGTCCCGGGCGCGGTGGGCGCGTTCGCCGGCGCCACGTTCCTGTCCGGGCTCGACACGGCGACCGCGGCCCCGCTGATGTCGATCATCCTGCTGGTGCTGGGCCTGTACGTCTTCATCCGGTTCACCACGCTCGGCCTGCCCAGGGGCAACCTCGGCAAGCCGCTGCGCAAACGGTTCCTGGCCCCGCTCGGCGTGGTCGCCGGTTTCGTCGACGCGACCGGCGGCGGCGGATGGGGCCCGGTCGGCACCCCGGCGATCCTGGCCAGCGGCCGCCTCGAACCCCGCAAGACGATCGGCTCGATCGACACCAGCGAGTTCCTGGTCGCGATCGCGGCGAGCATCGGCTTCTTCGTCGGCATCGGCTCGGAGCAGATCAACGTCACGTGGGTGCTGGCGCTGCTGCTCGGCGGCGTGATCGCGGCCCCGATCGCGGCGTGGCTGGTGCGCCACATCCCGCCGCGGGTGCTGGGCTCGGCGGTCGGCGGGGTCATCATCCTGACCAACGTCCGTACCCTGCTGCGCAGCGACTGGATCGACGCCCCGGACGCGGTGCGCTACGGCGTCTACGCGGTGATCTACGTGATCTGGGCGGCGGCGCTGGCCTACTCGATCGCGCAGTACCGAGGCCACCGCGACGAGGACCGCGAGATCATCGCCGAGTCGGCCGGGAAGATCAGCTGAGCCCGGCCACCACCGCGGCGACCTCGGCCCCGGACAGCGGACGCAGGGCGGCCCGCACCGCCACGTCCGGGTCCGGGTCGAGGACGCCGCGCAACGCGCTGGTGAACGCACCGTAGGTCGCGCGGTCCGCGAGCCATCCGCGGACCGCGCGGCCGAGCTCGGAGTCCACCGCCACCGCCCCCGGTCCACCGCTGTCCCCGGCCCGTTCCAGTGCGGCGCCCAGGCCGGGGGTGCCGGCGATGCCGAGCCGGGCGGCCAGGGCGCGCACCTGGGCGACCGCGATCGCGCGCTTGCGCTCGGCCGGGACCGAGGCGAGGACCGCCCGAACCGTGCGGTCGGGGCGCAGCAGGTCACCGGGCCGGACGCCGCCGATGAACCAGGGTTCCAGGTGGGCCGAGAGCCGGGGGACGCCCAGCGGGTCCGCCGGGACCGGGGCGTTGGTCAGCCGCTGGGCCAGGACCAGCGCCTTGGCCTCGGCGTCGCGCCAGGTCTCGTCGTGCTCGCCGTCCGGCTCGCGCAGCCCGATCGCGCGCATCACGTGCGACAGCAGGTCGGGCTGGGTGCCCCAGGTGAGCTCCGCCGACGGGTACGCGGGGTCGAACGCCACCGCCGTCGCGCCGTCCAGCGCGTACGTGAACCGGGGTGTCGCCTGGTCGTCACGCAGCACCGACATGGCCTCGGTCCCGCGCGAAGCCGCCTCCAGCAGCACATGGTCGCCGCCGGAATCGCCACCCGGCTCGATCACCAGCGCCCATTTTCCCAGCGTGAGCACGGCCGCGTGCCCGTCCAGAGCGCCGGGCCCGCGCACCGCGACGGTGTCGGGACACGCCCCGAGCCGCAGCAGGGCCTCCCGCTCGCCGACGGCTTTGACGAACGTGAGGCTGAACGTTGCGCCGAGGTCGGCGACCCGGTCCCGGGCGTAGGCGAGGTCATCCACGCCGCGAAGGATAACCGGTCGGACAATTTGTATAAGCGCTGTTACTTTATCGGGCATGGACCTGATCGACAGCAACTACTGGTCGTCCGTACATCAACTCCTGGGCGAGCTCGACCGCGACATCGCCGCGCTGTATACCGAGCGGGGCATCGACGGCGTCCGGACCCGCTTCGTCGGCCCGCTCATCGCGCTCGGCCGCTTCGGCCCGCACACCGTCCAGGAACTCGCCGACCGGCGCCAGGTCACCCACTCGGCGATGAGCCAGACGGTGGCCGCGATGCGCAAGGAGGGCCTCGTCGAGAGCACCCCCGGCCCCGACGGCCGGACCCGCAGCGTGCGCCTGACCGCCCGCGCCGAGCACCTCGTCCCGTTCATGATGGCGGAATGGCGCGCCACCGAGGCGACCACCCGCGCACTGGACGCCGAACTCCCGTACCCACTGGTCAAGGTCGTCGAAGACATCCGGGCCGCACTGGCCCGCCGATCCTTCCCGGACCGGCTCAAGGACAACCTGCCGTGAAATCCCTGGTCGATGTGCGCCCGCTGCGCGAGAACGCGGCGTTCCGGCGGCTGTGGCTGGGCGACACCGCCAGCGGTCTCGGCAGCCAGATGGGCACCTTCGCGGTCGTCTACTACGTCTGGGACCGGACCCACAACGCCGCCGTGGTCGGCCTGGTCGGCCTCGCCGCCGCCCTGCCGCAGATCATTCTCGGTCTGGCCGGCAGCGCGTTCCTCGATCACGTCGACCGGCGCCTGCTCGCGATGCGCTGCAACCTGGTCCGCGTCCTCGTCGGCGTCCTGATGACGCTGGTCGTGTTCACCGACCTCGGTGGCGTGCCCGCCATGCTGGTGCTCGTCGCGCTGGGCTCGTGCTGCGGCGCCCTCGGCTCACCCGCCAAGCGCACGTTCGTCCCGCGCCTGCTCACCGGCGACCGGCTCGCCGCCGGCCTGGCGCTCAACCACCTGTCGTTCCAGCTGGCCATGCTGCTCGGCCCGGCCGTGGCCGGCCTGCTCACCGCGGCCGTCGGCATCGGCTGGTGCCTGGTGATCGACACGGCCACGTTCCTCGCCGCCCTCGCCGGGATCGCCGGCCTCCCGCGCGGGGTCACCCCGGCGGACGGCCGTCCCGGTCTCGGGGCGGTCCAGGCCGGTCTCCGGTACGCGGTGAGCACCCCCGCCGTCCGCGGAGCCCTGCTGGCCGACCTCGCCGCCACGCTGCTGTCCATGCCGGTAGCGTTGTTCCCGGTGCTGAACGCGGAGAAGTTCGGCGACCGCCCGGAGATCCTGGGGCTGTTCACCACCGCGCTGGCCGTCGGCGGCGTCGCCGCGTCCGTGCTATCCGGCACGGTCACCCGCCGCCCCCACGCGGGCCTGGTGATGCTGGTCTGCGGCGCGGTCTGGGCGGCCGCACTGGGCCTGACGGGCCTGGCGACGGCGCTGCCGGTGATCCTCGGCCTCATCGCGCTCGCCGGCGCGGCCGACACCTGGGCCGTGGTGTCGCGCGGCACCGTGGTGCAGACCACGACCCCGCAGCCCTACCAGGGCAGGCTGGCGGTCCTGGAGAACATCGCCGGGGTGGCCGGCCCCGAGCTCGGCAACCTGCGCGCCGGCCTGGTCGCCGCGGCCACCTCCGGCGCGGCGTCGCTGGTCCTCGGTGGAGCGGCGGCCCTGGTCGCGACCGGGGTGATCGCCGCGACCACCCCGGCCCTGCGCACCTTCCGCACCCCGTCCGGGGGCGGTGGTCAGTAGGTGTCGATGTTCCCGTGCGCCACCGCGACGATCCCGTCCTCCGCGGCGGCCAGGTGCCAGAAGCTCCCGTGCGCCACGACGGTGATCTCGTCCCCCGGTCATGACATGCGATGGGGCCGAAACTAACAGGACGGAGCGGTTTCGTGGGGGCGGCTCTCGTGGCGGACCTGATCCTGCCGCCGATCCGGCCGTTGCTGAGCCGCTGCCCGGGCCTGACCGTCCATCCTGATCCCTACCACGGGCCGTTCGAGGCGTACCACTTCCTGGCCACCGGGGCGCAGACGTGGGACGTCGACGCGACCCTGGCGGTGGCCGCCGGGCGGCCCGGGCCGGTGCTCGACCTGGGCTGCGGGCGCGGGCGGCTGGCCACCGCACTGGTCGCGGCCGGGCACGAGGTGACCGCCGTGGACACCGCCGCGGCCTCGCTGCGGCATCTGCGGCCGGCCCCGGGGCTCACCGTCGTCGAGGGGGACGCGCTGCGACCGGGGACGCTGCCCGATCACGCGTACGCGACCGTGGTGGTGGGTGATCTGAGCGTCAACATGTTCGCCGGGCGGGAGGAACTGGGGGTTCTGTTCGGCGCGGTGGACCGGCTGCTGGCGCCGGGCGCGGGGTGCTGAGCCTGCCGGTCCTCGCCGCGGGCAGCCCGGCCGGCTACGCGGCGATGCGCGGCATGACCGCGGTGCCCTACTCGGGCGACGACGGTGTGCAGCGGCTGATGTGGCTGGTCATGCGCTACGACCCGGACGGGCCGTACTTCCTGCGGACGCTGTTCACCCAGGACACCCCGGCCACCGACGGCAGCCTGCGCGGCCACGTGACCGCGGTCCGCGAACGCCTGTGGACGGCCGCCACGCTCGAACCCGCCCTGACCGCCCACGGACTGACCGTCATCGGCCGGGCACCGGTCCAGCAGGGCGCCGCCGAGGTCCTCACCATCGCCCGCGCCTGACCGCTAGATCCAGAAGGCGGCCACCTCCGCGGCCTGCGCGCGGCCGATCGCGAAACCGGCCCGGGCCGACGCGGCGCGGGTGGCGGGGGAGAGCGGGTTCGGCCCGAACGCGTCGATCGACGCCTGGTCGGCGTTGATCGCGTGGACCTCGGCCGGCTTCAGGGCGTCGATCTCCTCGGCCAGGGTGGGCCCCCACAACGCCGGTGCGTCCGCCAGGGCCGGCTGGATCACCAGGATCCGCGCGGCGCCCGCGGCCAGGTCACCGTTCGTACCGGAGCGCAGGCCGCCGTCCATGTAGCGCCGCCCGTCGATCTCCACCGGCGGCCAGACGCCGGGGACCGCGCAGCTGGCCGCGACCGCGTCGGCCAGCGACACCCCGGACTCCCGGTCGAACACCACGCTCCGCCCGGTCCCCACGTCCACCGCCGGCAGCTGGATCCGCTGCTCCGGCCACGTGTCGCGGGGCAGCCGGGCGGCGATCGCGGCCCGCCGGAGCCCCGGCGCGACCGTGCTCGCCGCGAGCGCCAGCGCACCGACCCGGCGGCGCAGCTCGTCCTGGTCGCCGCCGCCGGTCAGTGCGGCGCCGAGCTGCTGGATCAGGGCCGGGAAGTCGACGTCGGGCTCGAGCTCGCCGGTCTCCTCGGCCAGCTGGGCCTGGTACAGCACGTCGAGCGGGGTGCCGCTGGTGATCTGGGCCGCCACCGCCGAGCCGGCGGAGGTGCCGACGACGAGATCGGCCGCGACGATCCGGTCCGCCAGGCCGGGATCCGCGTCGGCGATGCCGCGCAGCACCCCCAGCTCCCAGGCGAGGCCGGCCACGCCGCCACCGGCGAGTACGAGTGCGTTCGTCATCGTGATACCTGGTTCCGCATCTGGTCGATGCCGCTGTCGAGGGCGGCCTCGAGGTAGGTGGAGGTGCCGGTGGAGAGCATCAGCGTCGCGCCGCCCTGGATCCCCGCGACCAGGGCCGCCGACGCCCGTTGCGCGTCGAGCCCGGGTGCGGCTGCCCGCATGGCCCCGGCGATGGCCGAACGCCAGCGGTCGAACAACGACGCGACGACGGTGTGTGCGGCGGGATCGGTACGCCCCACGTGCTGGGCGAGGGTCTGCAGCGCGCAGCCCGTACCGTTGACGTGGAAGTAGCCGACCACCGCGTCGCGCCAGGCCTGCCACGCCGCCTCGGTCCGCAGCGCGGCGAGGTCGGTGAGCAGCGCGTGCTGCTCGGTCAGCAGGACCTCGGCGTGCTGGTGCAGGACCGCGAGCAGCAGCTCGTCCTTGCCGCCGGGAAAATAGTGGAAGAGCTGGCTCTTGCTGGTGCCCGTGCGCGCCATGACATCGTCGAGGATGACCCCCGCGACGCCACGTTCCCGCAGCACCTCCGCGGCGCCGGTGAGGATCCGGGCCCGGGTCCGGCGACCCCGGTCGGTGCTGGCAACGTTGGCGGGCATGCGAGAAACGGTAGTCAGCCCGAACTGGACCCGCGAGTCCAGTGACCGGGCCGCGCCCCCCGGCCGTGCTGAAAGTGGCGACACCGCGGCGTGCCGGGGCGGCAGCGCACATGGCGGCGAGTGCGGATCCCGGGCACTTCAACTACTGGCGGCGGGAGCCCTGCGCGTACGAGGAAGGGTTCCCGGGGTCGGTGTTCGCCGAGGGTGGCCTGTCCGCCCCGGAGTGCCTGTCCGTGCGGGAACGCGCGGACGGCTCGGTGTCGCGCAGGCCGGGTGGATCGGCCGGGAACCGTCCCGGGCGGCCTGGCTGCCCCGCGACTTCCTGGCCGACGCCACCCTGGCGCAGCCGGTG
Organism: Actinoplanes sp. NPDC051494; assembly: GCF_044454705.1. Classification (NCBI taxonomy): domain Bacteria; kingdom Bacillati; phylum Actinomycetota; class Actinomycetes; order Micromonosporales; family Micromonosporaceae; genus Actinoplanes; species Actinoplanes sp. NPDC051494. The sequence continues at coordinate 238,502 of NZ_JBITDZ010000005.1, read as the reverse complement.
CCGGACGAGGTGGACTGGGATCATCCGGTCGTCGCGGCGGCCTGGTCCCCTCGGCTACGGGCGGGGTTGCGGCGTACGTGGCAGCGGCGTTTCGAGGTGCTGGACGCGGCCCGGGCACTGCCGCGAACCATGTGCCATCACGACCTGTGGGCGATGAACCTGATCGGTGCGCAGCGGGGGCCGGTGCTGCTGGACTGGACGTTCGCCGGGCCCGGGGCGATCGGCGGGGACGCGGCGAACATGGCGCTGGACTCGTTCTTCGACGGCCTGATCGACGTGTCCCGGCTGGACGAGGTCCTGGAGACGGTCACCGACTCCTACGTGCGGGGCATGCGCGGGGTCGTGGACGCCGACGTGGTGCGCCGGGCGATCCGGGTCACGGGGGCGGCGCGGTTCTACTGGCTCGCGCCCCGGATGGTCGCCGCCGTGGAGCAGGCGGTCAGCACCAACGGCTACAGCTACGACAACCGGGACAGGGCGCAGCAGTTCGCCGACCGGGCGCCGATCTTCCAGGTGGTCGCCGACTGGGCCGACCACGCCTGAACCCGCCGGTCAGCCCTTCGTGGGCCGGAAACTCGCGTAGAACAGCCGGAGGTCGGCCCGCGCGGCGTCCCAGTCACCGGCGCGGGTGGACCAGTACAGGCCGTACGCCTTGTTCTCGGAGGCCACGACACCCCGGTTGACGACGTGCCGGCGGCTGCCGTTCTCGGTGAACGTGTATTCCCAGTCGGCGGCCTTGCGAAGGTACTCGACCTCCTTGATGCTGATCTCGTCGTAGCCGGGGAAGTCGCCCCGGCCCGAACGGTAGGCGGCCTTGCCCTCCCAGTCGCCGACCGGGTCCCACTGCGGCGAGTCGGTCTGGTCGATGCCCATGACCCGGCCACCCTCGGGGTCACGGAAGTAGACCATCGAGTACTCGTCGGACGTCTTCTTCCTCGACTTGGCCCACCCGTCGGGCACGTAGACGGAGAAGCCGGTGGCGTCGCGGTAGTCGTGCCACCCGGCGGGGATCGGCGGCAGGCCGTTGGCCGGGGCGCTGCTGACCGGAGCCGACGACGGGGTCTGTGACGGAGTTTTCGACGGGGTCGTCGACGGGGCCGACGACGGGACCGGGGATGTCGTGGTGGCCGCGACGGACGGCGCGGACCCGGCCTGGCCGCGCACCGGCTCGCGGTCGTCCGGGCGGGTCGTGACCCACGCGAACGTCCCGCCGGCGAGCAGCACCACCGCGGTCACCCCGGCCGTCACCAGCAGCGGGCGCCGGGAGCGGGCCGGCGCCGCCACGCCGGGCTCGGTGACCTCGGCGGCGGCACGCAGCAGGCGCCGGGTCTCGACGGTGTCGATCCGCTCGTCGGGATCCTTGCGCAGCAACCCCTCGAACGCCGTCGCCATCGCCCCGGCACGCCGGGGCGGGTCCGGCTCGTCGGCGGCGACGGCGGTCAGGGTGCCCATCGCGGAGTCCCGCTGGAACGGTGACCGGCCCTCGACCGCGTAATAGAGCGTGGCCCCCAGCGACCACAGGTCCGACGCGGGCTCGGCGGTGCCGTCCCGGGCCCGCTCGGGAGACATGTACTGCGGGGACCCCAGCACGACCTCGGAGCTGGTGGTGATCACGCTGTCGCCCTCGATCGAGGCGATACCGAAGTCGGTGAGCACGATCCGCCCGTCGTCGCCGAGCAGCACGTTCGCCGGCTTCACGTCCCGGTGGCGCACCCCGGCCTGATGGGCGGCGTCCAGCGCGTCGAGCAGGTCCAGCCCGAGCACCGCCGCCCACCGTGGCTCCAGTGGCCCGTCCTCCCGGATGACCTCCTGCAACGACCGCGACGGCACGTACTCCATGACGATCCAGGCCCGTCCGTCATCCTCGACGACGTCGTACACCTGCGCCACATTGGGGTGACTGAGCCGGGCGGCGGCCCGTGCCTCCTGCACCATCCGCCGGTGCACGGTGTCCCGCTCCCCGGCGACGAGGTCGGGAGGCAGCAGGATCTCCTTCACGGCGACATCACGGTCGAGCACCTGGTCACGCGCCAGCCACACCTGACCCATCCCACCGGACCCGAGCGACTCGCCCAGCCGGTACCGTCCCGCCACCTCGACCGGCCCTGCACTCATGCCGGCCGATATACCCCGACAGCCGGAAAACCAGACATCGGGCTCGATGATCATGATTGCCGTGACCGTCCGGGTCGTGTTCGGAGGCCGGAGGGCACCCCGGCCGGTGCGCACGGCTCCGATCGTGGCGACGGCGGTGGCTCTGACCTGGGTTGCGGGGCACCGCATCGGTGAGCGGAAGCCGGCGGGCGGCCCGGTGCCCCGGACGACCGCGTGGATCCTGTTCTCCATGCTGTCCGCCATGGAGGCGTTGCAGGGCGCCCACTGGTCAGCCACCCCGCCCGCCCCGGCGGCGATGACCGCCGGTCTGGTGTCCACCGGCCCGTCGGCGCGTACCCGGTCTCGATCCTGCTCTGGATCAGACCTCAATTTGTTTCCATGGCGAGATGAGTTCGTACTTGCTCAATGCCTAGATGTCGATAGTCTAGTTCTATTCGGTTGATGCGTCACTCCGGCCTGCCCCGGCTGCCGTCAGTTGCCTGGGGTGTGATGCCTGTGAAGCGGTTCAAGATGTCTGGTCGACGCCGCGTAACGCTGGTGTCCACGCGAAACAGCTCAAGCGGTTCATTGCGCGTCATCTCCACGACTGAGCCTTGTGGCGGGATCGAATACGTTGATCAGGTGGAGGGAGGGGGACCGATGCGGTCGTATGCCTTCATCGTGGTGCTGAGCCGCCGGCCGACCGACGAGGATCTGGGCAGGTTGCTCGCCGCTGGTCCGGACGACGCGACGTTCGGGGCCGAACGAGGTGTTCCCGTCGTGGAATTCGACCGCGAGGCGGCCAATCTGGCGGAGGCGATCGCTTCCGCGCGTCCTCGACGAGGATCTGTTGACGCTGGCGGACGTCGCTGACCGGCTGGGGCAGAGCCGGGAGTCGGTGCGCCGGTACGCCACCGGTGATCGGGGCCCGGGAGGATTCCCTCCGCCGGTGAACCCCGCCCGCGACGGCACGCTGTTCTATCGGTGGAGCGAGGTCGCACCCTGGGTTCGTGACCGGCTCGACCTCGATGTCCCGGATGCGAACCCGACCCTGGTGATGGCAAATCTTGTGTTGCAGGCCCGTGGTGTCGTGGGGCGGGTCGAAGGTGCCCCGGCGCTCACCGGGCTGCTGGCTTCCTAGCGATTCGCCTCGACGGTCCTGCTGAGGTCAGGCGGCCTCGCTGCGGGCGAGGGCGGCCAGGCGGGCGGCGGCTGCGCTGAGGGTGTGGGCGGGGGACGTGCCGATGCTGACCGGCATGCGCAGGTCGGCGTCCTGGACCGGGATCCAGTGCAGGCGGGGGTCCGGGCCGGCCAGGTATTCGGGCAGGAAGCCCACGCCCAGACCGCTGGCCACCAGGGCGGCGAAGTCGTTGGTGTCGGAGGTCTCGAAGCGGACGTCGCGGTGCAGGCCGTGGCGGCGGAACTCGGCGTCGAAGAGGGTGCGGGTGGCGAAGCCCTCGCGGTAGCAGACGAACCGTAGCGCTGCCGTCTCGGCGAGCCGGATGTGGTCGCGGCCGGCGAGGGGGTGGCCGGCCGGCACGGTGAGGCCGAGCGGTGAGCTGGCGAGGACGTCGATGCGCAGGGCGGGGTAGTCGGCCGGGGTCGCCGACAGGAACGCGAGGTCGAGGTCGCCGCGGCGCAGGCCCTCGGCGAGGCCCGCCGTGCCGGTGGCGGCAGGGGTGAGGTGCATGGTGACGTCGGGGTGCTCGCGGCTGAACCGGCCGAGCAGGTCGGGGATGTCGAAGAGCGTGACGTTGGTCATGTAGCCGATGCGGATGGAGCCGGAGAGGCCGCCGCTGACCGCTTCGACGGCGTCGCGGGCGGCCTGGAAGGCGTCGCGGATCCGGTCGGCGTGTGGGAGCAGGGCGTGGCCCGCGGCGGTGGGGCGGACATGGCGGGTGGTCCGGTCGAACAGGCGCTCACCCAGGTCGGACTCGAGGGCGGCGATGGTCGCCGAGACCGCGGACTGGACCAGGTGCAGGCGCTCGGCGGCGCGGGTGAAGCTGCCCTCGCGGGCCACGGCGGCGAACACCTCGAGCTGGCGGCTGTCCACGACTTATCTCCTTCGGCGATGAATCACATCATATTTCAGCGTTGGACCCGATGGATCATGCGGGGCAGGCTGAGGCCGTGACAATGACGCTCGAACGTGACACCACCACCACCTCTGCCAGAGGTGTCAGCCACGGCACCGGATTCTGGATCGCCGGGGCCGCTTTCCTGATCGTGATGGCCTACAGCACCGTGCCGACCCCGCTCTGGTCGCTCTATCAGCAGCGCGACGGGTTCTCGACGTTCGCCGTCACGGTCGCCTTCGCCGCGTACGCGGTCGGTGTGGTGATCAGCCTGTTCCTGGCCGGGCACCTCGGCGACTCGCTCGGGCGGCGCCGGATCCTGCTGCCGGCCATCGGCCTCGAGATCGTCTCGGCCGTGCTGTTCATCGTCTGGCCCGCGCTGCCCGGCCTGATCGTGGCGCGGGTGATCTCCGGGCTCGGCATCGGCATGCTGACCGCCACGGTCACCGCGCACATCCTCGACCTGCACCTGAAGGCGCGACCCGGGTCCGGCCCGGCGCGCGGGCAGATCGTGTCCGGGGCGGCCAACCTCGGCGGCTTCGGGGCCGGCGCGCTGCTGTCGGGGATGCTCGCGCGGTTCGTGGACGGGCCGCTCGTCACCCCGTACGCGGTCTTCCTGGTGCTGTTGGTCCTTGCTTTCGCCGGTATCGCGCTGGTGCCGGAGACCGCGGCCGTCCCGGCGGTCCGCCCGGCCTACCGGCCGCAGCGGGTGCGGGTGCCCGCGGCCGCGCGGGGCCGGTTCTTCCTGGCCGGCGGCATCGCGTTCGCCGCGTTCGCGGTGCTCGGGCTGTTCACCTCGCTCGCGCCGGTCTTCGTCGCCGGCCAGCTGCACATCACCTCGCGGGCCACGGCCGGCCTGGTGGTCTTCGTGACGTTCGCCGCGGCGGCCGGGTCGCAGATCGCGGTGCGGTCGCTGGGCCTGCGGATTCAGGTGCTGCTCGGCGCGGTCCTGCTGGTCGCCGGTATCGCCACGCTCGCCACCGTCGTGGTGACCGTCGGGAGCATCGGGTTCTTCGTCCTGGGCGGGGTGGTCAGCGGCGCCGGTGCGGGCACGCTGTTAAAGGCCGCGCTCGCGGTCGGCGCGTCGCTGGCCCCGCCGCAGAACCGCGGCGAGGTGCTCGCCGGGATCTTCCTGATCGGTTACGTCGGGCTGACCGTGCCGGTGGTCGGCATCGGCGTGGCGACGCTCTCGGTCAGCCTCGCCACCGCCCTGGTCGGCTTCGCGGTGGTCATCATCGCGATCGCCCTGAGCGCGGCCCTTCCCCTGCTCAAGGCGCTGAGGAACTAGGGCGCATCTGGCGCCCTAGGAGACGCCCGCGCGGTCGAGGACGTCGTCGGCGGGGCAGCGGCCGCGCAGGACGTAGCGTTCGGTGAACGCCGCGACCGCGTCGCGCAGGTCCCGGCTGACGCCCTGGCGGGTCAGGGCCTCGTACGCCGAGACGAAACAGGCCTTCGCGGCCGCCGCCAGGGCCGGGTCGCCGAGGCTGTCGTGGGCCGCGCGCTGCCACAGGTGGGGCTGTCCGCGCAGGGCCTCGGTCGCGCCGAGCGCCTGGACCGCCGCGCGGGGGTCGTCGAGCAGGGCCGAGATCACCGCGACCGGGACCCGCCAGCCCGCGCCGGGCTGGCGGTCGGCCACGTCGATCTCGAGGTGGCGGCGGGCGGCGACCGGTGACCGCACGCCCGCGACGTGCGGGCCCAGGTCGGTGATCGCGGGCCGGTCGCCGGCCTCGGACCGGGTCCATTCCCGCAGCGTACGGGTCCCGCCCGCCACCGGCGCGTCGAGCACCTGGGCGGCCCAGTCGGCCCTCGGGTCAGCCGACGGCACCGGCAGCCGGCGCTGGGCCTGCCGGGCGGAGCGCCACCCGGTCGGGCGGCCGTGGCGCAGCGGCGAGTTGGCGAACGCCGCCGCGAGCACCGGCGCGAGGGCGTGCGCGAGCATCCAGCGCCGCCGCAGGCCGGTCAGCCCGTCCTCCTCGACGCCGGCCTCGAGGCTGACCCGTACCCCCGCGGTGGCCGCGGAGGCCCCGGCGGCCCCGGCGGCGGGGGCGGCAGGGTCGACGTCGTCGGACGCCTCGGACAGCACCGCGATGCCGTCGAAGCCGACCAGTCGCAGGTCCTCGGTCATCCGCTCGACCGCCGCGTCGACGCCGGGGGACGGCGGGCCGCTGATCTCGACGACCCGGCGGGAGTGGGCGAGCAGGTATCCGTGCCGCAGCGGGACGCGCCCGGCCGGGACCGCCGCGGGTTCGGCGAGGAGCAGGTCGACGGCGGCACCGACGAAGCCGGGCCGCGACGGCGTGCACGCGGCGTCGGCGATGAGCAGGTGGGCGGCCCGTTCGGTCAGCGAGATCATGCCGCGCTCCTCTGCGTGGGTGGTGCGGATGGCACAGCCTACCGGACCTATAGGGATTGTGGGGGTGGGTGAAGCGATCTATCTTGCCTATGGATAAGGTATGCATTCGTCACCACCGATCTACCCGAGGACGGCCATGCGCAGAACCCTGCCCATCACCCTTGCCGCGACGCTGCTCACCGGCGCGCTCGCGGCCTGCCAGGGCGGCGGCGGTGACACCGGGTCGTCGTCCGCGGCCTTCGACCCGGCGACCTGCCAGGGCGGCACGCTCTCGGTGCTCAACCAGGGCGGTATCAACCACCTCGACCCGGCCCGGCTCTACACCTCCGGCGGCGGCAACATCCCGTCGCTGCTGTTCCGCACGCTGACCACCCGCAACCGCCTCGAGGGCGAGGCCGGCACCAAGCCCGCCCCCGACCTGGCCACCGACCTGGGCACACCGTCCGACGGCGCCAAGACGTGGACGTACACGCTGCGCGACGACATCTTCTTCGAGGACGGCACGCCGATCACGGCCGCCGACGTGAAGTACGGCATCGAGCGCTCGTTCGCCCCCGAGCTGCCCGGCGGCGCGCCCTACCTGCGCGACTGGCTCGTCGGGGCGGCCGGCTACCAGGGGCCGTACAAGCAGCCCGAGGGCATCACGGCGATCGAGACGCCGGACGCGAAGACGATCATCTTCAAGCTGAGCAAGCCCGAGGGCGACTTCCCGTTCCTGGCCACCGCCACCCAGTTCGCGCCCGTGCCCAAGGCCAGGGACACCGGCGTCGACTACGAGAAGCACCCGATCTCCTCCGGTCCGTACAAGGTGGAGAGCTACGACCCGAAGAAGACCCTCAACCTGGTCCGCAACGAGAACTGGAAAAAGGGGTCCGACGCGCTGCGCTACGCGTGCCCGGACCGGATCGAGGTCACCTCCGGGCTCGACGCGGCCGTCATCAACCAGCGCCTCACCACCGGTGCCGGCCAGGACGCGAACGCGGTCACCACCGACGCGGTCGTCGGCCCCGAGCAGCTCGCCCAGCTCGGCACCGGCTCCGAGCTGGACAAGCGGGTGGCGCGCGGGGAGTTCCCGTCGACCACGTACCTCGCGTTCAACACCACGAAGGCCCCGTTCGACAACCCCAAGGTGCGCGAGGCCCTCTCGTACGCGATCAACCGCACCTCGGTCGTCAACGCGCTCGGTGGCAGCGCGGTGGCCGGCCCGTCGACCACGTTCCTCCCGCCGCAGAAGGCACTGGGATACAAGCCCTACGACTTCTTCCCGGCCGGGGAGAGCGGTGACGCCGCCAAGGCCAAGGAGGTGCTCGCCGCGGCCGGGCTGAGCAACCTGACGATCGAGCTGTCGCACCAGAACGACGACTCCGAGGGCCAGGGCCCGAAGGTCGCCGCCGCGATCCAGGACGCGTTCAAGCAGGCCGGGGTCACCGTCACGCTCAACGCGATCGACAGCGCCACCTACCGCGACGTCACCGGCAAGCCGGCCACCCAGCCCGGCCTGGCACTGGCCAGCTGGGGTGCCGACTGGCCGTCCGGCGGCCCGTTCCTGATCCCGATCTTCGACGGCCGGCAGATCATCACCGCGGGTGGCAGCTTCAACCTCGCGCAGTACAACGACCCCGAGGTCAACGCCGAGATCGACGCGATCAACGCGCTCACCGACCCGGCCGCCGCGGCCGCGCGCTGGGGCGCGCTCGACGAGAAGATCGGCAAGCTCGCGCTGGTCATCCCGCTCACCCACGAGAAGGACGTCTACCTGTACGGCAAGAACGTCAAGAACGCCGTCCCGGACGGCTGGCGGGGCACCTACGACCTGGCCCGGGTCTCCGTCAAGTGACGGTGTTCCGCCGGCTCCTCGATGACCGCGCCTTCCTCGTGGGCGCGGTCATCGCGGCGGTCATGGTGCTCGTCGCGCTGTTCGCCCCGCTGCTCACCGCGCTCGCGGGGCAGGACCCGACGACGTTCCACAACGAGCTGCTGGACTCCGCCCGCGGCGGGGTGCCGACCGGCCGGTTCGGCGGGATCAGCGCCGAGCACTGGCTCGGCGTCGAGCCCGGCACCGGCCGGGACCTGTTCGCCCGGGTCGTGTACGGCGCCCGGGTCTCGCTCGGCGTCGCCGTCTTCGCGCTGGTCCTGCAGCTGCTGATCGGCGTCGGGATCGGGCTCGCCGCCGGGCTCGGCGGCCGGTACGCCGACGCCGTGCTGAGCCGCCTCGCCGACCTCGCCCTCGCGTTCCCGCTGCTGGTGCTCACCATCGCGCTGCTGGCGATCGTGCCGCAGAGCTGGTCGCGGCAGCTGCTGCTGGCCGGCGTCATCGCGGTGCTCGGCTGGGGCGGCATCGCCCGGATCACCCGCGGCGAGACGCTGTCGCTCAAGACCCGCGACTACGTGGCCGCCGCCCGGGTCTCCGGTGCCGGCCCGCTGCGGGTCGCCCGCCGCGAGATCCTGCCGGGCCTGGCCGGGCCGGTGCTCACGTACGCGGCGCTGGTGCTGCCGGCCAACATGATCACCGAGGCCGGGCTGTCGTTCCTCGGCGTCGGCGTGCGGCCGCCGACCGCGTCCTGGGGGCAGATGCTCTCCAGCGCCACGACGTGGTTCCGCGCCGATCCCACGTACGTGGTCATCCCCGGCGTCCTGCTGTTCCTGACCCTGCTCTCCTTCGCGCTCGTCGCCGACGGCGTGCGCCGGGTCGTCGACCCCCACCGCAGCGAGGTCCCGCGATGATCGGATACCTGACCCGCCGGATCGCCGGCGCGGTGCTGGTCCTGCTCGGCCTGTCGGTCGTGGTGTTCGCCCTGTTCTTCGTCGCCCCCAACGACCCGGCGTCGCTGACCTGCGGCAAGGGCTGCACCCCGGAACGCGTCGCCGACGTGCGCGCCGCGATGGGCCTCGACGAGCCGGCCCCGGTCCAGTACGCCCACTTCCTGCGGGGCCTGGTCGCCGGCCGCGACTACCCGGCCGGACCCGAGGTGAAGCACTGCCCGGCGCCGTGTCTCGGCTACTCGTTCGAGACCGGCCAGCCGGTGACCGCCCTGCTCGCCGACCGCCTGCCGGTCTCGGCGTCACTCGCGATCGGCGCCGAGATCCTGTCGCTGGCCGTCGGCATCGGCGCCGGGCTGCTGTCCGGCCTGCGCCGCCTGCGGGGCCTCGACCGGATCGTCAACGGCCTGATCCTCGCCGGGTACGCGGTGCCGGTCTTCCTCGTCGGCCTGTTCCTGCTGCTGCTGTTCTGCGTACACCTGCAATGGCTGCCGTTCCCGCAGTACGTCGGGTTCACCACCGACCCGCTCGCCTGGGCCCGGAACCTGCTGCTGCCCTGGATCGCGCTCGCCGTCATCCAGTCCGCGGCCTACGCCCGGCTCACCCGCTCCGGCGTGCGCCAGACGCTCGGCGAGGACCACGTCCGGACCGCCCGCGCGTACGGCCTCCCGGAGCGGCGCATCGTGTGGAGCCGGGCGCTGCGCGGGGCCCTCGTCCCGCTGGTCACGCTCGCCGCGATCGACCTGGCCGCGATCATGGCCAGCGCGGTGCTCACCGAGACGATGTTCGGCCTGCCCGGCGTCGGTCAGCTGCTCGTCGGCGCGGTCAACCAGATCGACCTCCCGGTCGTCGTCGGCGTCACCCTGCTCACCGGTTTCCTGGTGATCGTCGCCAACGCGGTCGCCGACCTCCTGTACGCCGCCGTCGACCCGAGGGTGCAATTGCGATGAGCCTCCTGTCGGTCCGTGACCTGCGGATCAGTTTCGGCACCACGCGCGCGGTCGACGGCCTGTCGTTCGACCTCGCGCCGGGCGGGGCGCTCGGCATCGTCGGGGAGTCCGGCTCGGGCAAGAGCGCCACCGCGCTCGCCCTGCTCGGCCTGCATCCCGGGGCGAGCGTCACCGGCGAGATCGACTTCGACGGTACGGACCTGGTGGCCGCGTCCGAGGACCGGCTCCGGGCGGTCCGCGGGGCCGGGATCGCCATGGTGTTCCAGGAACCGCTGACCGCGCTCAGCCCGTACCACCGGGTCGGTGACCAGATCGCCGAGGTCTACCGGCTGCACACCGGCGCCACCCGCCGGGCCGCCCGGGCCCGGGCCGTCGAGGTGCTCGCTCAGGTGCACATCGCCGACCCGCAACGGCGCGCGGACGCGTACCCGCACCAGTTCTCCGGCGGGATGCGCCAGCGGGCCCTGATCGCGATGGCGCTCGCGTGCCGCCCCCGGCTCATCGTCGCCGACGAGCCGACCACCGCGCTCGACGTCACCGTCCAGGCCCAGATCCTCGACCTGCTCGACGAGGTCCGCACCACCACCGGCACCGCGCTGCTGCTCATCAGCCACGACCTCGGGGTGGTGGCCGGCTCCACCGACGACGTCGTGGTCATGCGCCACGGGCTCGCCGTCGAGGCGGGACCCACCGGGGAGGTTCTGGTCACGCCCCGGGCCGCGTACACGAAGGACCTGCTGGCGGCCGTCCCGCGCCCGGCGCCACCGCGGGTCGTCGACGGTGCACCGCTGCTGCGGGTCACCGGGGTGAGCAAGCACTTCCCGTCCTCGCGGCGCCGGGGCCTGCGCCGCTCCCCGCCGGTGCACGCGGTCGACGGCATCACCCTCGACGTCCGCGAGGGTGAGACGCTCGGCATCGTCGGCGAGAGCGGCACCGGCAAGACCACCCTCGCCCGGATGATGGTCGGCCTGATCGCGCCCAGCTCCGGCCGCATCACGTTCGACGGCACGGACATCGCCCGGCGGCGCGGCCGTTCGGTGCAGATGGTGTTCCAGGACCCGATGTCGTCGCTCAACCCGCGCCGCACGATCGGGGAGAGCATCGCGGACCCGCTCCGCCTGCACGGCGCCCCGGCACCCCGGGCCACCGTCGAGGACCTGCTGGTCCGGGTCGGACTGGCCCGCACGCTGTACGACCGCTACCCCCACGAGCTGTCCGGCGGCATGCGGCAGCGGGTCGGCATCGCCCGGGCCCTGGCCCCGGCCCCCCGCCTGATCGTCTGCGACGAACCGGTGTCGTCACTGGACGTGACCACCCAGGCCCAGGTGCTCGCCCTGCTCGAGGACATCCGGCGCGAGCGCGGCCTCACCATGGTGTTCGTGACCCACGACCTGGCGGTCCTGCGGCAGATCGCCGACCGGGTCGCGGTGCTGCACGCCGGCGCGGTGGTCGAGCTCGGTGACGTGTCCTCGGTGTACGAGCGGCCGCGGCACGCGTACACGAGACAGCTGCTGGCGGCGATCCCGGTGGCCGATCCGATGGAGGCCCGTCGCAAGCGCGCGGAGCGTCGCGAGCTGGCCGAAGGGGCAGCGGTGCCGGTGGTGGGCTGAGATGATCTCCGGATGCTCAGGTCAGGCCGGACGGCCCTCCTCCTCTGTGCCCTGCTCACGGCTGGTTGCACCAGCGAATCCACCCCGGCGCCGGCGCCCAGCGTGGACGCGGTGACCACGCCGCCCGCCGCGCCCAGCGTCTCCGCCACCCCGGTGGTCCAGGTGAGCCCGCCGGCCACGGTGGAGGGCGAACTGGTGCGCGAGGTCTACGCGGCCGGGAAGAGCGGGACGAGCTTCGAGGGCCAGGCCCGCGAGGGCGTGCTGTACCGGCTCGAGGTCGCCTGCGCCGCGACGAACCCGGACGTCGTCCTGGAGTACGCGGTACGCAGCGCGCGGACCGGCGCGTCCGGCGACGCTCTGCTCAGCGGGAACTTCTCGTGTGACGGGGGACGTGACGGGGTGGACGGTCTGACCATGCTGCCCGCCGGTCAGATCGACATCGACATCACCGGCGACCGTTCCGAGGTCACCTCCCTCTATGCCGTGATCATTCCGGACACGGGCGGGGGGAACTGAAGGCTAATGCGTCATTGCGCATGTTTTCAGTGGTCAAACATGGTGTCCTCAAGGGATAGCGCCGGTAACAGAATCAGGTGCAGACTCCTTTTGCAGATCGACAGGTGACATCGAGGAGGCCTTGCCCCGTGGGTGCAGCACAGTCCTACCGGATAGCCGGTGTCGGCATTCTTCTGACCGCGATGGGTCTGGTGAGCACCTCCTCGGGTGCCGCCGCCGCGCCCGGCACGCGGGCGGGCTTCGAGCCGGTCCCGGCCGGGTCGAAGATCCGCAACCTGCCGGCCGGGATGAGGAACGAGCCGGTCACCGTGATGGTCGAGCTCGGTGGCGACCCGGTGGCGGTGACCGACGCCGCCGCCGCGCAGCCGCTGTCCACCACGCAGAAGCGCCAGCGCCGCGACCAGCTCGGCAGACAACAGGCGCCGGTCGTCACGAAGGCGAAGCAGCTCGGCGGCACCGTGCTCGGGACGTACCAGCACGCGTACAACGGCGTGAAGGTGCGGATCAACGCGCGCCAGCTCGGCACGCTCGCGGCCGCGCCCGACGTCGTCGCCGTGCACACCGTGCAGACGGTCCGGCCGGACAACACCAACGGCGTGCCGATGATCGGGGCGCCGGCGGTCTGGAACGCGCCGGACAAGGTGCGCGGCGAGGGCATCAAGGTCGCCGTCATCGACACCGGCATCGACTACACGCACGCCGACTTCGGCGGGCCGGGCACCACCGCGGCCTACGCCAAGGCCCATGCCACCGAGACCGAGCCGGCCGACCCGGCCCTGTTCGGGGCCCGTGCACCGAAGGTCAAGGGCGGCATCGACCTGGTCGGCGACAGCTACAACGCCGACCCGGCCAGCGCCGACTACCAGCCGGTGCCGCACCCGGACAGCAACCCGCTCGACTGCGGGGGCCACGGTTCGCACGTCGCCGGCACCACCGCCGGTTTCGGCGTACTGGCCAACGGTAAGACCTACACCGGCGCGTACGACAACAAGACCGTCGCCGCCAACTCCTGGCTGGTCGGTCCCGGCGCCGCCCCCAGGGCCGACCTGTACGCCGTACGCGTCTTCGGCTGTGAGGGCTCGACGGACATGACCGTCGACGCGATCGACTGGGCCGTCGCGAACGACATGGACGTCATCAACATGTCGCTCGGTTCGCCGTTCGGCACCAAGGACGCGCCCGAGTCGGTGGCCTCGGACAACGCGGCCAGGGCCGGCGTGATCGTGGTCGCCTCGGCCGGCAACTCCGGTGCCGCGCCGTACATCGTGGGCAGCCCGTCGACCGGCAACGGGGTCATCAGCGTCGCCGCCAACGACCCCACCCCGTCGTTCCCGGGCGCGAGCCTGGCGTTCGGCACCGGCACCACGCTGGACGCCATCAACGCCAACGGCGCGACGTTCGCCGACGGCACCACGCTGCCGGTCAAGGTGCTGTCCAACGGCGCCGGCGGGGTCGCGCTGGGCTGCAGCACCGCGGAGTTCGCCCAGCCCGGGGTGACCGGCGCCCTCGTGGTCGTCGCCCGGGGCACCTGCGGCCGGGTCGCGAAGGCGGTCTACGGCCAGGAGGCCGGCGCCGCCGCGGTACTGATGATCAACAACGCGCCGTCGTTCCCGCCGTACGAGGGACCGATCACCAGCAACCCGGACACCGGCGAGCCGGCGAACGTCACCATCCCGTTCCTCGGGGTGAAGTCCACCGACGCCGCCGCGGTGGTCGCGGCCGACGGTTCCACCACGACGCTGACCAACAAGTCCCTGGTGAACCCGGTGTACACCGGCACCGCGAGCTTCTCCTCCGGTGGCCCGCGCACCGGCGACAGCTGGCTCAAGCCGGACGTCACCGCGCCCGGTGTCAGCATCTTCTCGGCCGGTTCCGGCTCCGGCAACGGTGCGGTCGCCATGTCCGGCACCTCGATGGCCGCCCCGCACACCGCCGGTCAGGCCGCACTCGTCAAGCAGGCGCACCCGGACTGGCGCAAGACCGCCTACTGGAAGGCGGCCATCGTCAACACCGCCGATCCGGGCAAGATCGCCGGGTACAGCACGCGGCTCGACGGCGCCGGCCTGATCCAGGCCCCGGGCGCGGTGGACACCCAGGTCATCGCGCTGGGCGACGCGAACACGGCAACGCTGAACTACGGCTTCACCGAGCTGGAGCGCGACTTCACGAAGCGTAAGGTCATCAAGGTCAAGAACCTGGGCCGCAGCGCCGCCACGTTCACCGTCGCGGTCGCGAACACGGCCGGCAGCCCGCACCGGGCGAAGCTGCAGAAGAACCGGGTGACCGTCCCGGGCCGTGGCGAGACCGAGGTCGCCGTGACGCTGAGCGTCCCGGCACGGACCGCCGGCGACTCCAGCGCGTTCCAGGACGTCTCCGGCCTGGTCACGTTCACCCCGGTGGCGAAGTCCAACGCGGGCGTGGCCCTGCGAGTGCCGTACTACCTCGTCCCGCAGTCGGTGTCGAAGATCAGCACCAGGATCGACACGGCCGCCCTGAAGCGCAAGGGCACCGCCACCGCGGTCACCACCAACCGCGGCGGCGTCGTCACCGGCGGGGCGGACTTCTACGCCTGGGGCCTCAGCGACCCGCGCGACGCCGACAAGGACGCGGCCGACCTGCGCGCCGTCGGGGTGCAGAGCCTGCCCGCCGGCAACGCCGTCGCGTTCGCCGTCGGCACCCACAACCGGCTGTCCAACCCGGCCCGCAACGAGTTCGACATCTACGTCGACGTCAACGGCGACGGGACCGACGACTACGACGTCGTGGGCATCGACTACGGCCTGCTCACCACCGGCGACATGACCGGTGAACTGGTCACGGCCGTCTTCGACCTGCGCACCGGCGAGGGCACCCTCGAGTTCTTCGCCGACGCGCCGTTCGACAGCAGCACGCTGGTGCTGCCGGTGCTGATCTCGCAGCTGTGCCAGCCCGGCTCGCCCTGCCTGTCGGCGGACAACCCGCGGTTCACCTACCACGCGGCCAGCTTCGGCGTCGTGGACCTGAAGAACGACACGATCGCGGGTACGGCCTCGTTCAACGCCTTCACCCCGGCCCTGAGCACCGGCCTGTTCACCGAGGTGGCCCCGGGCCGCACGGTGAGCCAGAAGGTGACCGTGGACAAGGCCGAGTTCGCCCGGACGCCGGCCAAGGGCTTCCTGGTCGTCAGCCCGGACAACCGCAGCAGGGACGAGGCGCAGCTCGTACCCGTAGCGGTGAAGTAGACCGTCAGCGCACCAAGAGCCCCTCACCGCCGGTGGGGGGCTCTTCGCGTTGCGAGGGGCCGATATCCTCGGCGGCACCATGACGTACAGCGATCAGGGTTTCTGGTGCACGGTGATCGTGCTGGCGGCCACCCTGGTCCACCTCGCGCTCCACCTGCCGGGGTGGTGGCGCGGGCCGTGGCGGGCCAGCCGGGTCCGCTGGCGGGACCGGGCCTGGCTGGTGACCGTCCTGGCGGTGATCGTGGGGTGCGTGGCGTCGCTGCTGCTGGCGGTGCTGCGGATCGAGGACAGCGACGCGATGTGGCTGTGGTGGACCGGCATGTCGCTGGTCCTGCTCAGCGTCCTGCTGGTGCTGCTCATCCCGCTGGTGGGCTGCTGGCACCGCTTCGACGTCGCGGTCCCGCCCCGGCTGCGCACCCGGGACACCGACCCGCAGCGGGTGGGCCGAGCCCCGGACGCTGCTGCCCGGCAACCGGCGCGAACGCCGCCTGAAGGCCCGGGGCCGGCGGCGTTAGCGGCGACGGTCGGGGAGCATGTCGTCGAGGGGCAGGGTGGTGGCGGTCCGTGCCGTGGTGGTGGCGGCGGGGACGCCGGCCCAGCGGCGCAGGGTGGCGGTCGCGGCGGCGGCGTCGGGTGGGGTGAGGCGGGCGATGTTCGCGCCGTGGTTGGCCCCCGGGGCGACGAACACGTGCGAGTCCAGTGTGCTCGGGGTGAACTTCTCGGCGCTCCACGGGTCGTTCTCGCCGTAGACGAACATCATCGTGGGGGCCAGGGTCCGCACCCACAGGTCGACGTCGAGCATCGGCACCGGGTTGTGGGGCCTGCGCAGCTCGGCCGGCAGCGTGTTGCGCGGGTGGTACAGGCCCGGGTAGGCGCGCAGGCCGCGCAGGTGGGCGAAGCGCAGGTCGGGCCAGCCGAGCTGGGTCTGCGCGGCGTAGTAGTACGGCCAGTAGTACTCGAGGCCCTGGTCGGAGTAGAACGACCAGCCCACCACGGCGTCGATCCAGTCGTAGAGCTCGGTGTCGGTGGCCGTGGTCGCCGGCACGGTGGCGCAGTCGGCGACCGAGGAGTACTGCCAGAACGTCCATGCGGTGTCCAGGACGGTCATCTCGAACGAGCGGTCCGCGCTGCCCAGCGTCCGGGTGAACGTGCGGCCGGCGGCGGTCGCGGCGGCCTCGAGCCGGGGCACGAGCCGGTCGCGCCGGCGCAGCGCCTCGGCCTGGACGTTCTCGAGCGCCGTACGGCAGGACGCGTCGGCCACGGTGGCGAAGAACCGGTCGTAGCCGCTGTCCTCGGCGTTGAGCGGGTCGTTCGGGGCCACGTAGGCGATGACACCGTCGACGTCGCGCGGGTAGAAGCGCCGGTGGTAGACCGAGGTCATGCCGCCCTTGCTCGCTCCGGTCTGGATCCATTTCCCGGAGTAGACGCTCTTCAGTGCCTGCACGATGCGGTGCTCGTCGGTGGCCTCCTGCCAGATGGTCAGGTCGGACCAGTCGGCCGGCGCCGGGCGCGACGGGGTGAAGAAGCGGTGTTCGACGGAGACCTGGTTGGCGGCGAGCAGCGCGGTCGGTTCGGTCTGCGCCGGCCGGGGCGTGGCCGCGAGGCCGTACCCTCCGGTGGCGAGGACGACCGGCGCGGTGCTGGAGCGGTGCAGCAGGGTGAGGCGCTGCTCGAAGGTCTCCCCGCCCGGCCGGCGGTGGTCGGCGGGCTGGCGGTAGCTCAGCACGAAGAACCGGGCCCCGGTGGTGGGGGTCTCGGAGACGATGCTCAGCCCGGGGATCGCGGCGAGCTGTTCGGCCAGCTCGTCCGCCGCGGCGTGCGCGACGGTCGGCGAGACGAGGGTCAGCACGGCGGCGAGCGAGACGATCAAGCGTAGGCGCACGCACCGACGTTACTCGATCACGCCGGGTTGACAGAAGACATCCGCATTGATTGTGTTCGATACATGCGTCTCGCCGTGGTTGCGCTCGCCCTGCTCCTCGTGGTGCCCGGTCCGGTACCGGCCCGGGCCCGGGCCCAGGAGGCGGGGCCGCAGTCGGTGGCCGATGTGTACCGCTACCTGGAGGATCCGCAACTGACCGGCGAGGGGCAGGAGGAACCGCACGCCGATCTGTGGCCGTACGACAGCGTCCGGGCCGCCGCGGCCGATGTGACCGCTCACGACGCGCCCAACCCGAACGTGCGCTCGCTGAACGGGCGGTGGCGGCTGAAGATCTTCGACCGGCCGGACGACGTGCCCGCCGCGTTCCACGGCGACGGGTTCGACGCGTCGCGGTGGCCGGCGGCGACCGTGCCGCACACCTGGCAGTCGGACTTCGTGGACCACCCGATGTTCCGCAACATCCCGTCGGACATCTCGCCGGACGACCCGCCGCGGGTGCCCCGCGACGTCAACCCGACCGGCGCGTACCTCAAGGACCTCGACCTGCCGCGGGACTGGACCGGCGACCGGGTCTTCCTGCGCTTCGAGGGCGTGACCAGCAACTACCTGGTGTGGGTCAACGGCGCCTACGTCGGGTACGACCAGGGCGGTTACACCCCGGCCGAGTTCGACGTCACCGCGCGGCTGCGGCCCGGCCGCAACCGGATCGCCGTGCAGGTGCACCGGTGGGGCAGCGGCGCCTACCTCGAGGACGTCGACCAGTGGCGCTACAGCGGCATCTTCCGCGACGTCCGGCTCTATCGCACCGGGCAGACCCGGCTGCGCGACGTCGCCGTCACGACGCACGGCGACACCCTGAACGCCACGGTGGACATCGCCGGCGCGCCCGGTGACTTCACCGTGCGCGGCACCCTGCTGGACCGGAACCGCCAGGTGAAGGCGACCGGCTCCGGCACGCCGGACCTCACCGTGGCGGTGGCGGAGCCCGCCCGGTGGAGCGCCGAGGAACCCAACCTGTACACGCTCGTGCTGGAGCTGCTCGACAAGCGCGGGCGGGCGGTGCACACCACGTCGCAGCCGGTCGGGTTCCGTGATGTCGAGGTGCGGGACCGGCAGATCCTCGTCGACGGGAAACGGATCCTCATCAAGGGCACGAACCGCGCCGAGACCGATCCGGACACCGGCCGGCACGTGACCCGGGCGGCGCAGCGGCGCGACGTCCAGCTCATGAAGAAACTGCACCTCAACGCCGTACGGACCGCGCACTACCCGTCGGACCCGTACTTCTACGACCTCGCCGACCGGTACGGCCTGTGGGTCGACGACGAGGTGGACATCGAGACGCACAGTCACGAGAGCTGCCCGTCGAACTGCCTGGCCGACCGTCCGGAGTGGCAGGCCGCGTTCGCCGACCGGTTCCGGGCGATGGTCGAGCGGGACAAGAACCATCCGAGCGTCATCTTCTGGGACACCGGCAACGAGGCCGGGCTCGGTGCCGCGCACTACGCGATGGCCGCGTGGGCCGACGCGAACGAACCGACCCGGCTGCTGTATCACCAGTCGAACAGCCCGGACGGGGACGCGCCGTTCGCCGACGTGGACGGGCCGCGCTATCCGACGCCGGCGCGGCTGGAAGCCCGTACGCTGAGCAGCGGCAAGCCCATCGTCATGGGTGAGTATGCGCACGCGATGGGCAACGGCCTGGGCAATTTCGCCCAGTTCTGGGCCCTGGCCCGCAGGTATCCGCAGATGCAGGGCGGTTTCATCTGGGACTGGGCGGAGCAGAACCTGCGCCAGCCGCTGATCACCACGCCCGACACGGCGAACGGCATCCAGGCGTTCTTCGTCGGGAAGCCGGAGCTGGTGGCGGGCCGTCGCGGCCGAGCGGTGAAGCTGTCCAGCCTCGACGATTTCGTCGACGTGTTCCGTGATCCGCGCCTGGACCTGACCGGGCCGTTCACGCTCGACGCGTGGGTACGCCCGGGGGAGTGGGCCGGCAGCTTCCCGATCGTCACCAAGGGCCGCGGGTACGCGCTGCAGATGCGCGACCGGGACACCCTGGAGTTCGGTGCCGGCATCGGCGGCTGGGTCACGGCCGCGGCGGACGTCCCCGCCGACTGGTACGGCACCTGGCACCGCGTCACCGGCGTCTACGACGGTGGTGCGCTGCGGCTGAGCATCGACGGCACCGAGGTCGCCACCACCGCACGCAGCGGACCGGTCGACGCCGGGCTGTTCGAGGTCAACGTGGGGCGCAACGCCGACACCCAGCAGGACAACGACCTGGGCAACGTCCGGCTGGGCCGGGGCCTGGTCGACGACGTCCGGATCCTCAGCGGGGCCGAGCCGGTGCTGGCGCTGGACTTCGACACGACAGCGCGCGCGGGCGACTTCCTCAGCCTCGGCATCAGCCTGTCCGGCACCGACGGCCTGGTCGGCTCGGACCGCTACGTGCAGCCGGAGACCGCGGAGATGGCGTGGGCGCAGGCCCCGGTCCGGTTCACCTACGACGACGACGTCGTCCGGGCCACCAACGAGCAGCAGGCCGGCACGTTCGACGTGACGCTGCGGTGGTCGATCAAGGAGCAGGGCCGGACGCTGCGTACCGGTGACGGCAAGGTCAGGTTGCGGCCCGGCGCCACGCAGGCGGTGCGGATCGCCCGGCAGCCGGACAACCCGGATGACCGCGAGCGCTTCCTGAACGTGGAGGCGGTCGACCGGACCGGTCGGGTGGTCGGCTACGACCAGTTCCCGGTCGGCGGCCGGGCCGTGCCGGGCGTGCTGCCGCTGCCCACGACCGGGGCGCCCCGGCTCACCACGAGCGGGGACACCGTCACGGTGTCCGGCCAGGACTTCACCTACCGCTTCGACAACGGCACCCTCGCGTCGATGCGCTCCGGCGGGCGCGAGCTGCTGCGCGGCGGCCCCCAGCTCGACGTGTACCGCCCGCCGACCAGCAACGAGACGTACGACTGGGGGACCGACGACCGGCGGATCTGGCACGAGACCGGCCTCGACGCCCTCACCACCACCGTCACCGGGGTGCGCACCCGTACCGAGGCCGACGCGGTCGTGGTGGCCGCCGACACCACCGCCACCGGCAAGGGCATCTCGTTCCAGCAGACGATCACCTACCGGGTCGACCGCCGGGGCACGGTCACCCTGGTCCAGGACGTCGTGCCCCGGGCGGCCCCGCTGCCCTACCTGCCCCGGCTCGGTGTCTCGCTGCGGGTGCCCGCCGAGCTGCGGCGCTTCGCCTACTACGGCCGGGGGCCGAACGAGTCCTACAACGACCGCAGGAGCGGCGCGCCGATGGGCGTCTACACGAGCACCGTCGACCAGCAGTACGTGCGCTACTCCCGCCCGCAGGCCAACGGCAACCACACCGACACGCGCTGGGCCGCGCTCACCGACGGCCGGGCCGGGCTGCTGGTCGGGGGCATGAACGACGTCAGCGTCACCGCGTACGACAACCTCGACCGCGCCGAGTACGACCATCAGCTGCCGCTGGTGCGCAACAAGGACTGGGTGACGCTGCACGCCGAGGCGGGGGAGACCGGGATGGGCGAGACGCCGAACTCCGTGCTCGCTCCGTTCCGCGTGTCGCCGACCACGCCCCACCGGCAGGAGCTGGTGCTGCGGCCGCTGACCCGGGCGGAGGCGGCCCGCGGTGGCGTACCCGACGCCGACGTCCCGGCGCCCTGCCCGCCGGAGGTCACCGTCGTGACCGACGGCCGGATCGAACCCGGCAGCCCGGAGCCGGTCGAGGTCGCGGTCCGGTCGCGCTGTGCGCAGGGTCTGACCGCCGCTTCGGTACGTCTGCAGGGGCCCCAGGGCTGGACGATCGAACCGGCCACGGCCGACCTCGGGGCGGTCGCCGGCACGGAGACCGCCACGTTCACGGTGACGGCACCCGCGGACACCGACATCGGCACGTACCCGTTCACGGCCACCGCCGTCACCACGACCCCCGCCGGGTTCGGCACCACGACCACCGCGACGGCCACCACCGGTGCACCCCTGCCCGACGGGTACGGGTGGCTGAGCGACCGTCCGTACACCGATCGCGCCAACGGGTGGGGCCCGGCGGAGAAGGACCGCAGCAACGGTGAACAGGGCGCCACCGACGGCAACCCGCTGACGATCGGCGACGTCACGTACCCGAAGGGCCTCGGGGTGCACGCCGCGTCCACCGTCGAGGTGCCGCTCGACGGCGCCTGCACGCGGCTGCGGGCCGACGTCGGCGTCGACGACGAGACGGGCGGCGGCGGCTCGGTCACGTTCGAGGTCCGGCTCGACGGCACCCGGGTCACCGCCACCGGCCGGCTCACCGGCGCGGATCCGGCCCAGCGCCTCGACGTGGACGTCACCGGCGCCGGCACGCTCGAGCTGCGGGTCACCGACGCGGGCGACGGCAACGGCAACGACCACGCGGACTGGGCGGCGGCGCGCCTCGCCTGTGGCTGAGCCGGTGGCCTCGCATGTGGCTGAGTCGGTGGCTGAGCGGCGGTAGCCTGCCGGGCATGAGACTGGTGCTCCGGCGGGCGTCCGCGGCACGTGCCCTGCTGGCCGCGGCCGGCGCGCTGGCGCTGCTGGCCACCCTGCTGCTGACCGGGCTCGCCGGGTACAGCCGGCAGGTCGTGGCGGCGGGCGCCGCCGCGACCCTGGCCGCGGCCGCGCCGGAGCGCACGTCGGTGCTGGTGCGCGGTCCGGCCGGGGACGACCCTCCGGGTTTCGCGAGCCGCGACGACGCGGTCCGGGCCCGGTTCGACGGCGGGCTGGGCGGTGTGCCGGTGGCGGTGTCCGGTGCCGCGTACGCGTCGGGCCGGTCGCTGGCCGGTGACACCGGGGACGCCGTACCGGACCAGGGTGGCCTGGTGTACGCGTCCGTGGCCCTGCTCGACGACCTGCCCGCGCACGCCGACCTGGTCTCCGGGGCCTGGCCGCGCCCGGGCGCGGCACCGGTGCGCACCGCGGTGGCCGCCGGTGCCGCCGGGGTGCTGGGCCTGTCCACCGGCGACCGGGTCCCGCTCACCGACCGGGTGTCCGGCCGGGGCACCGAGCTCGAGGTGAGCGGGGTGTGGCGGCCCCGCGACGTCGCCGACCCGTACTGGCGGCTCGTCCCGGACGTCACCACCGGTGTCGCGGCGGGCTCGGCCACGTACGGGCCGCTGGTCGTGGACCGCGCCGACTTCACCCGCGACTTCTCGGCGCGCGCGTCCGCCGCCTGGCTCGCCGCTCTCGACCTGCGCGGCGCGGACCTGGCCGGGCTACGGCGGGCGGCCGCCGCCGTCGCCGCCGAGCGCGCCGCGCTGCCGGCCGCGACCGGGCTGGGCCGCTCCGGTGACGTGGACAGCGGCGTCGAACAGCTCGCCGGTGTGCTCGACCGGGCCGACCTGGTCGGGCGGTCCACACTGGTCACCCCGGTGCTGATCGTCGGCGTGCTCGGCGGCCTGGCGCTGCTGCTCGTGGCCGTGCTGCTCACCGAGCACCGGCGCGCCGAGTCCGCCCTGCTGCGCGCCCGCGGTGCCACCGCCGGTCAGCTCGCCGCGCTCGCCGCGGTGGAGGCCGTCGCGCTGGTCCTGCCGGGCGCGGTGCTGGCACCCCCGGCCGTGGCCTGGGCGCTCCGCGCGGCCGCCACGCGCGGGTGGGCCGGGCTGGGCGCCCCCGATGGCCTCGCAACCGGTGGCCTCGCAGCCGGTGGCCTCGCGCCCGGCCCGCTGCTGTGGCTGGTCGCCGGGCTCGCGGCCGCCGGGTGCGCGCTCGCGGTCGTGCTGCCGGTGCTGCGCGGTGGCACCTACGTGAGCGAGATGGCCGTGGTGTCGCGCCCGGACCGGCGGCCCCTCGTCCAGCGCGCCGGGGTGGACCTGCTGCTGATCGTGCTCGCGGTACTGGCCTGCGTGCAGCTGCGGCGGTTCTCGTCGCCGCTGGTCGACGGCGCCGGTGGGCTCGGCGTCGACCCGTTGCTGGCCGCCGCCCCCTGTCTGGGCATCGTGGCCGGTGCCGCGCTCGCCGCCCGGTTGCTGGCTCCCACCGTCCGGCTGACCGCCCGGGTGCTCGGCCGCGGGACCCGGTTCCCGTCGATGCTGGGCCTGTGGCAGGCCGGCCGTCGCCCGCACGCCGGGCCGGTGCTGCTGCTCGCGCTCGCGGTCGCCGCCGGCACGGTCGCGTGGAGCGTCGCCGCGACCGGGCGGCGCTCGGTCACCGATCAGGTGGACCACACCGTCGGCGCCGACCTGCGGCTCACGGAGGCCGGCGGCACCGCCCCGCCCGGGCGGGCCCGGGACCTCGCCGGGCTGCCCGGGGCCGGCCCGGTCGTCCCGGTCCGGCGGGACAGCGTGCAGACCGAGGCGGCGGCCGCGTCGGTGGAGCTCGTCGCGCTGGACGGCACCGCCGCCGGGGACACCGTCCGGGTCCGCGACGACCTGTACGCCGGGGGCGCCACCGGTCTCGCCCGGGCGCTGACCTCCGGGCGGGTGCCGGAGCCGCTCGTCGGCCTGCCGGCCGGGGCCCGGCTGACCGGCCGGATCACCACGACCGGCGTCGACGGGCCGGTCACGGTGACCGCGGTGCTGTTCGACCCGGCCGGCTCCGAGGAATACGTCGCGCTGTCCACCGGTGCGTTCACCGGTGTGCTGCCGGCCGGCGGCGGGCCGCTGCGCCTCGCCGGGTTCCAGGTGTCCGGTGACGCCGCGTTCGGCGCCACGGTCGGCTGGGAGCTGTCCGGCCTCGCCGTGGACGGGGTGCCCGTACGGACCGACGGCGCCTGGGGCACGGCCGGGCCGACGGCGAACACCGGCACCACCGACGGTGCCTCCGGCGTCGTGCGGGTCACCGTCCTGGGCGCGCACACCGGGCCCACCCGGTTCGCGGTGGTGCGCCCGGCCCGGGTCGCCGCCGTGCCCGTGGTGCTGACCCCGCGGGCACGGCGGGCGCTGCGGATCACTGGGGACGCTCCGGTCACGCTGCGGATCGGCGGGGCCCGGGTGCCCGTACACCCGGTGGGGTCGATCGTCGCGGTGCCCGGCACCGACGACCCGGCGGCGGCCCTGGTGGACCTGCCGACGCTGCGCGCGTACCTGTGGCAGCAGGAGGGCCGGACCCGCCCGGCGCGGGAATGGTGGATGACGGTGGGCGACGGCGCGCACGTCCGGGCGGCGGACGCCGCGGCCCGGCTCGGCGGCCTGCGGGTGCTCGACCGCCGGGACGTCGCGGCCCGGTCCGTCACCGAGGCGTACGGCCTGGGCGGCCGCACCGCCCTGACCGTCGCGGCCCTCGGCGCCCTCCTGCTCGCCGCCGCGGGCGTCCTGGTCGACGTCCGCACCACCACCCGGCGCCGGATCGGGGAACTCGCCGTGCTGCACACCCTCGGCGCGGGCCCCGGCGTCCTGGCCCGGGCGCTGCTCACCGAACAGGCCTTCCTGGCCGGTGTCGGCGTGCTCACCGGCCTGGCCGCCGGCGTCGCGGTGACCGCGGCGATGGCGCCGCCGCTCGTGCTCACCCCGCTGGCGGCCCGCCCGGTCCCGCCGGCGTCCCTGGTGGTCGACTGGTGGGCCGCGCTCGGCACGGCCGGGCTGCTGCTGGTCCTGGCGCTCGCCCTCAGCGCCGCCGCCGGAGCCGCCCTGCCCCGCCGCCTCGCCGGTGCCCGCCTGCACATGGGCGCGGACCGCTGACGGCCCGGCTGCCGTGCGCCGGAGCGGGCCACTACGATTTCCGGGATGGAGGACCTGGCACCGAGGCTGGCCGCGCTGACGTTCACCGGCCTGGGTCAGGGCCAGGTGACCGCGCTGGTCATCGACACCGTCGCGGCCTGGGGTGAGGCCCAGGGCTGGCGGGTCTACCGGCGGGCGCCGAGCGTCGTGCGGCTGCCCCCGCCGATGGACAGGCAGCACTCGGTGCTCGACATCGCGCTGGCCCGCCCGGACGGCCCGCCGATCGTCATCGAGGTGGACCACACGCACCGGCAGCGGACCATCGACAAGCTGCTCGCCGAGGCCGAGGAGGGCCGGCTGCCGTTCTGGGTCCGGTGGGGCCCGGGCCCGTTCGCCGAGCCGCCGCCCCCGATCCACCTGGTCACCCTCGCCGTGGACCGCCAGCAGGGCCGGTATTCGCGCAGCACCCTCGCCGCGCCCGAGCACTCCGTCGCCCCGGCCGGCGGGGAGGCCACCGAGCTGCCGCTGCCCGGCGTGCCGGAAACCGGGGAGCGTCGTTGACCAGGGTGTGAGAATCGTCGCGGTGGTTCTGGCCGCCCTGCTGGTGACCGCCGTCCCCACGCCCGCCCGGGCCGACTGGAACCACGACGCCGGCAGCCCGTACGGCAACTTCTACAACCCGACCGACTCCCGGCCCACCGGGACGTCCGTGGTGCTCGACTGGTCGGCCCAGCTCCCCACCGGTCAGGGGGAGTGCCTCGGCGGCGGGGTGGGCGGCCCGCTGGTCGCCGGTGGGCGGGTCGTCGTGCGGACCGGGCACAGCATCGACGCGTACGCGCCGTCGACCGGCAAGCTGCTGTGGCGCGCCCGGTTCAGCCACTGGGGCCCGGGGGTCACCGACCGGGAACGCGCCGGTCAGCTCGCGGTGGCCGGTGGTCGCGTGCTGATGGTGAGCACACCCTGTCAGGACGACGCGGACGATCCGTCCTATCTGACCGCCATGGACGAGCGCTCCGGGAAGCGGCTGTGGCGCCGCCGGCTGGACCCCGGCGCCAACGACCTGGTGGTGGACAAGGGCGTGGCGGTCGTGTCGGCGGGGTGGGGCACCGGTGTCAGCACGACCGCGTTCCGGGTGTCCGACGGCAGGCAGCGCTGGCGCACCCGCAAGGGGGTCTCCGGCCAGGTGTCGAGCCTGGGCCGGGTGTTCATGGGGCGCGCGAACCTGGCCGGCGGATACGTGATCGACATCGCGACCGGGCGGACGCTCTGGAGCATCTCCGGGCGGGCCGTGTGGGCGCTCGCCGCGACCCCGGGGCTGTTCATCATCCGCCGCGAGGGGAAACTCACCGCCGTGCACGCCGCGTCCGGGAAGGTGGTGTGGAGCGGTCTGGTCTACAACGCGTTCACGGTCAGTGGCAGCGAGATGTTCGTGGACCGGGAACCCATGATGGCGGTGTACGACCTGTCGACCGGGCGGTTGCGCCGCACGTTCCCCGCGAAGTACGGGCAGCCGATCCTCGCCGGGGGCCTGATCCACCAGTGGAACTGGATCTTCGACGCCCGCACCGGGGCGCCGTACGCGACCGTTCCCGGGGAGGGTTCGTACACCCATCCGGTGGTCTGGGACGGCCGGATCTACTTCATGGAAACCGGTGAGGTGCTGCGCTCGTACGTGTTCCGCTAGCCCTTGCCGAATATCGCGATCAGCCCGTCGGCGAACGTGTTGCGCCAATTGACGTAATCGTGTTCGCCGGGGTATTCCGCGTACGTCACCTCGTAACCCCTGGCCCGCAGCGCGTCGCGGAACCGCCGGTTGACCTCGACCTGCTGCGGATTGCCGGGCGTCACGACGAACGTCTCCCGGTCGCCCACGTCCAGATAGAACCGCACGTCGCTGCGGGGCCGCCGGGCGACCTCCCGGGTCAGCAGCTCCGGTTCGCCGTGCTGCGCCCACGGCCACCAGAAACTCCCGGAATGGCTGATCACGCCGCCGAAGACCGACGGTTCGCGCAGCGCCAGATGAGCGGCGGCGAGACCACCCAGGGACATCCCGGCAAGAGCGACATCCGCCGGGTACGGACTGACGCCGAGTTCCTTGCGCGCCCACGGCATCAGTTCGTGCGTCACGAAATGGGCGGTGGCCTCCGAGGTGGGCGCGAGATCCTCGTTGCGGGTGGCGTCGTGGCCGTCCACGAAGATCGCGACCAGCGGCGGGATCCGCCCGGCGGCGATCAGGTTGTCGATCGTCGTGGGCATCCGCATCATGGTCCGGCCGAGATACCCGTCGAAGACCACGACCACGGGCCGCCCGGCCCGGTGCTCACCCGGGGGCCGGTACACCCCGGCGCGCCGCCCGCCGTCGAGGTTCACCTGCTCCAGGGTCCCGGCGGGCACCCCGGGCTCCGGCAGCGACCAGCGTTCCGGCTTGGCCAGCGGCAACGTCAGCATCGACGCCCAGGCGTCCTTGTCGCTCGGGTCGCCGGGATCCCCGGGGAACAGCAGCCGTTGCGGGTTGAGCGGGTCGACATGCGACTCCGGTGAGACGCCGCTGTCGTCCCGGGGCGCCTGGTAGGCGTCCGGCGGCAGGTGCGAGAGGTAGTAGATCGTGCGCATGGTCGCGGGCAGGCGCAGCGTCGCGTGCCACACGTCGGTGCCGGGGGAGCGCCGCAGGGGATGCTGCTGCCCCCACCCGACCGACGTGCTCGCCGCCTCGCCCCGCCACACGAAGGTGACCTCGACCAGGCCCTGCGCGGTGACCGGGGACACCAGAGGCGCCCCGGCCGCGGACGCTTTCTCCCAGAGATCCACAGCCGACACGTCAACCAGGATCTCACAAAATCACTCCGGCGGGTGACCTCGTGTTCACTGTCGGCGGTGACCCTTGAGGTGGCGGCCGAGCTCCCGCGAGATCTCCCGCTCGGCGTCGCGCTTCGCCATCACCTGGCGTTTGTCGTACTCCCGGTTGCCCCGGGCCAGCGCCAGCTCGACCTTCGCCCACCCGTCCTGGAAATACAGCGACAGCGGGACCAGCGTGTTGCCGGGGTCGCGCAACTTGTCCAGGATCCGGTCGATCTCGATCTTGTGCAGCAGCAGTTTCCGGGTCCGCCGCGGGGCATGGTTGGTCCACGACCCGAAGCCGTACTCCGCGATGTGCAGGTTGTAGAGCAGCAGCTCACCCTCGTGCTCACCGGCGAAGGCGTCCACGAGCGAGGCGTACCCGGCCCGCAGCGACTTCACCTCGGTGCCGGCCAGCACCAGCCCGGCCTCGTACGTCTTCAGCACGGTGTAGTCGTGGCGCGCCTTCTTGTTCGACGCGACGAGCTTGTGGCCGGTCTCCCTGGTCATGGCCGCCCCCTCTGGCTCGACTGCCGGCAACCGGCCCCGGTATTCAACCCCGAGATCCTACGGTCCGGCCACCGCATTCCCGGCACAGGTCGTCGGGCAGCCGGGCCACCCGGATGACGGCCGTGGTGGTGCTGGCCTGGGTGGCCCTCATCCAGCGTCTCTGGCCTCCCAGGCCGCGCGGCGCGAGTAGTGGTTGTCGAACTTCTCCGCCGCCGCGGCGAACTCCGACGGGTCGGCCTCGCCCCGGAAGACCCGTTCGAGCAGCCGGTAGTAGTCGAAGCGGGCCAGCCCGGGCGTGAACATCACCAGCACGTCGACCTCCGCACCGGGCGCCGGGTCGAACGCGTGCGGGAGCAGCTTGGGGATCGAGACGAAGTCGCCCTTGCCCAGCGTCAGCACCTGCTCCCCGGCGAGCACCCGCAGGCTGCCGTCGAGCACGAAGAAGCTCTCGATCATCTCCTTGTGGAAATGGACCGGGGCGCCCGGCGAACCCTGTCGCAGCGTCGACCGGTTGACGGTCAGCGCCCCGCCGGCGGCGTCGGCGAGCAGGGTGATCAGGCTCGTCGGCCCGTCACTGAGGGTCTCGGCCGTGTCGGCCCGGACGATCAGGGGAGTAGTGGTCATCGGGAAACCCTAGCCGGTGCGGGCATTGATTATCGAGAATATTTACTTGCGAGGGACGGGGTGGTGAGAGTGCCGCTTCTGCGATGACAGTGGCGCTGAAAAGCTCGCAACTGCATGATGAAGACATGGATATCGCCGGCCTCACCGAACAGCAACGGGAACGCTGGACGACGGTCCTGGACCATCTGGCCGGCGCGCTGCCCGAGCGCTGCCGCACCGTCCTGGTCGAGGCGGCCGGCAGTCGTTCCGGTCTGGTCGCCGAGCGGCTGCTCGCCGAGCGGCTGGCCGTCCGGCTGGAGCACCGCTCGCAGGTGCTGGTCGTGACGGGCCGGGACCGGGTGCCCGCCGGTGGCGCGGCCTTCACCGTGTGGGTGCGCACCCCCGCCGGGAATGGCGAGTACCGCGGCGACGACGCGCAGGCGGTGGTCGACCTGCACGACATCACGTGGCCGGTGCTGCGCCACCTCGATCCGGTGCTCGCCGGACCCGACCGGTGGTACCGCACCGAGTCCCGGGCCTTCTTCGCCGCCCGGGCCGCCACCTGGGACACCAAGTTCGGCGACGACCTGCCCGCCTACGCCGCGGCGATAGCCGAAGCCGGCCTGGCGAGCGGCGGGGTGGCGGTCGATGTCGGCTGTGGGACCGGCCGGGCGCTGCCCGCGCTGCGGGCGGCGCTGGGGCCGGCCGCGACGGTCGTCGGGGTGGACCACACCCCGCAGATGCTGGCCGCGGCCGCCGCCCGCGCCCGGGCCTGCGACGCCGTGCTGCTGCTGGCCGACGCCCGCAACCTCCCGCTCGCGGACCGCACGGCCGACGCCGTCTTCGCCGCCGGGCTGATCCAGCACCTGCCCGACCATGAGGTCGGCCTGGCCGAACTGGCCCGGATCACCCGCCCGGGCGGCCGGCTGCTGATCTTCCACCCGTCCGGCCGGGCCGCGCTCGCCGCCCGCCACGGCCGCCGGTTGCGCCCGGACGAACCCCTCGCCGAGTCCGTGCTGCGGGCGAGCGCCGGCCGTACGGGCTGGCACCTCACCACGTACGACGACCAGGATCACCGCTTCTTCGCCGTCGCGGTCCGCGTGCCGTGCTGAGCCGGACTCAGAATGCCCGGTTACGGCCGATGGAGATGTTGCGCGCGCTGTAGAACGTGTCGCCGGCCGGGCCGGTGCCGCCGGAGGAGCCTTCCATCTGGAGGTTGAGGATCAGCCACATGGGCTTGCCGACGAAGTTCGCGCCGCGGTGCTGGGCCTTCCACACGCCGTCGAGGTAGTAGTGGATGTCGACGTCGGTGGCGTTGACCTTGGAGATCCAGACCCGGTACTGGTGCCAGCCGCCGGGGGAGGAGACCGTCACCGGGGTGCTCGACCAGCCGCCGGACGCGTTCTTGTACGTGTTGAACCAGTTCCGGGTGTCGCCCTTGAACTCGAGGATGTCGCTCTCCGGGGGCCAGCTGGTCGCCCCGGTGAGCCAGAACGCCGGCCATGTTCCCGGGGCGGACGGCGCCTGGAACTCACCGCGTACCTCATAGCTCGGGAACTGGTCGTTGACCGTGATCTGGTCCTTGGCGTGGATCGCGCCGGAGTGGTAGTGGATCGGCAGGTAGGGGGTGCTGGAGCTGGTTCCCTCGCTGCCGCTGATCCGGCTCGCCTTGATGGTCAGCACGCCGGGGCTGGGCAGGTAGACCTGGCTGTTGTCGGTGGCGCCGGCGTACATGCGGGCGCTGCCGTTGTGGTCGGAGCCCCAGGGGTAGCGGAAGTTCCATTCGGCGATCAGCGCGGTGCGGTCCTGGAACGAGCTCCCGTCGAGCAGGGTCTCCCAGGTGGCCGCGCTTGCCGGGGCCGGGGCGGCGAGGGTCGCGGCCACCAGGCCGGCGCAGGCGGACATCATCGCGAAGGTGCGGACGGTCCTCATGTCCGTTACGTTAACATCGATGAAACCCGATGTCTTGTCACTCCTCGGCGGGGGCCGCCGCGTCGAGCCTGCGCAGCCGGAGCTGGGTGATCGCGTGGCCCTTGACCTCGGTGATCTCCGCGGTGTGGCCGTCGATGTCGACGATCTCGCCGGGGGCGGTCGGGATGTGGCCGAGGCGGGCCAGCACCAGCCCGGCCACCGTGGTGTAGTCGCCGTCCTCGAGGTGCTCGATGTCGACGCCGATGTCGGGCAGGTCGTGGATCGGGAACGTGCCGGGCAGCACCATCGCGCCGTCGTCCTCGTGCACGACCGACTGGACGTCGCGGTCGGTCTCGTCGTAGATCTCGCCGACGACCTCCTCGACCAGGTCTTCCATGGTGACGATGCCGTCGATCGCGCCGCGTTCGTCGACGACCAGGGCGAGCTGCTGGCGCTGGGTGCGCATCTGCAGCATCGCGTCGGAGACCTTGAGCGTCTCGGGGAGGAACAGCGCGTCGAACTTGTGGTCGCTGACCAGGCCGTCCGCGCCGATCAGGTCGCGCAGGTGCACCACGCCGAGCACGTCGTCGAGGCCGACCGGGCCGACCACCGGGGCCCGGGAGTGACCGCCGGCGACCATCCGGGTGAGCGCCTCGGTGGCGGCGAGGTCGGCGGGCAGCACCATGACGTCGCGGCGGGGCACCAGGATCTCGCGCAGGATGCGGTCGGCGATCTCGAACGCGCCGGAGATGATGGTGCGCTGCTCGGCCGAGAAGTCCTGCTGGGCGGCGACCATGTCGCGGATCTCCTCGGTGCTGACCTCCTCGCGGCCGGCGTTCGGGTCGCCGCCGAGGATCCGTACGACCAGGTCGGTGGACTTGCCGAGCAGCCAGATCGCCGGGCGCGACACCGTGGAGAGGATGTCGAGCGGGCGGGCGACCAGCAGCGCCCAGCCCTCGGCGCGCTGCATGGCGACGCGTTTCGGGGCGAGCTCGCCGACCACCAGCGTGAAGAACGTCAGCACGATGGTGACCACGACGATCGCCGCGGGTTCGGCGGCGGTGCCGAGGAAGCCGAGCGGGCCGATCAGCGGCTGGGCCAGCGACACCGCCGCGGCCGCCGAGGCCAGGAACCCGGCGAGGGTGATCCCGATCTGGATCGTGGCCAGGAACCGGTTGGGGTCCCGGGCGAGTTTCGCCAGGGTCCGCCCGGAGCGGGTCTCGCGTTCCAGCCGCTGCAGCTGGCTCTCCCGCAACGACACCAGGGCCATCTCACTGCCGGCGAACACGGCGTTGAGCAGGACCAGCACCACGACCAGGACGATCTGCCACCCGTAACCGCCCACGGCGGATCCTCAACTCCTCGAAACAGAAGGTATGAGGGATCAACTGTAGTGGAGCCCGCGGATCGAGGCGTCGAGCACGGTGGCGGTGTGGGCGACGGGCAGCTCGTGGCCGAGCTTGCGGGCCGCGGCGCGGATCTGCATGAGGCAGCCCGGGTTGGCGGTCACCAGCAGCGAGGCGCCGGTGGCGAGGACCGCCCGGGCCTTGCGTTCGCCCAGGTCAGCGGCGGGTTCCGGGTGCAGGATGTTCCAGACGCCGGCCGAGCCGCAGCAGATCTCCGGGTCGGCCACCTCGGTGACCGTCAGCCCGGGGATCGCGGCGAGCAGGGCGCGGGGCTGGGCCCGGATGCCCTGGGCGTGGGCGAGATGACAGGCGTCGTGGTACGCGACCGTGCGCTCGATCGGGTGACGTCGCGCGACCGGGCCGAGCTCCACGAGGAACTCGGAGAGGTCCCGGACCTCGAGCGCGCTGTCGTACTCCTTCATCGTGGAACCGCAGCCCGCCGCGTTGACCACGACACGGTCGACCCCGGCCCGGGCGAACGTGTCGATCGTGCGCCGGGCGAAGACCGCCGCTTCGTCGGTGCGCCCGTTGTGCGCGCTCAGCGCGCCGCAGCAGCCCTGGGCCGGCGGGATGATCACGTCGCAGCCCTCGGCGGCGAGCACCCGGATCGTCGCGGCGTTGACGTCGGGGAAGAACGCGCTCTGCACGCACCCGGTCAGCATCCCGACGACGGCCCGGCGCCGGCCGCGCGCGGGCACCAGCCGTGGTGGCGGGGGCACCCGGCGCAGCGTGGGGATCAACGACTCCAGGGTGCTCAGCGTCGGGCCGAGCAGGCCGGGGCGGAACCGCAGGCCAGTGCGCTGGTACGCCCGGATCGGCCCGCGCAGCAGCCGCAGCCGCCGGGGATGGGGGAACAGCGCGAAGATCGCCGCCCGCCGGGCCCGGTCGAGCAGGCCCCGCGACGGCACCCGGGCCCGGGCGTCCTCGATGAGCCGGTGGTACTGCACACCGGACGGGCACGCGGTCACGCACGCCATGCAGCCGAGGCAGTTGTCGATGTGCCGGACGGTCGAGCCGGCCATCGGCTCGCCCTCGAGCGTGAGCTTCATGAGGTGGATCCGGCCGCGCGGGGAGTCCGGCTCCTCGCCCCACAGGGTGTACGTCGGACAGGTGGGCAGGCAGAAACCGCAGTGCACGCAGTCGTCGGCGAGCGTGCTGAGGACGTCGCGGGGAACCTCGGTCATCAGATGCCTCCCACGAAGCGGCCGGGTGCGAAGCGGTGCCCGGGGTCGAACTGGTCCTTGACCCGGCGCATGAGCTCCAGCCCGGGCACCGGCCCCCACATGTCCACGCGCTGCCGGACCGCGGCCGGGGCGGTCAGCACCACGGCGTGGCCGCCGGCCCGGTGCGCGGCCTCGCGCAGGCCGGGCAGGTGCGAGTAGAGGACCCCGGTGCCGGCCGAGCCGCGTACCGGTCCGGGCAGCGACGCGATCGCGGACAGCGGCACGCCGATCTTGACGCCGGTGCCGCCGGGCTCCCACGGGTACCGGCCGAACCACGGCGGCGGTTCGGGGGAGCAGCTGCCGCCGAGGACCTTCTCCAACCGGGCGGCCCGGTCCCGGACGCCGTCGGGAGTGCCTTCCACGAGTACGGCCAGCGTGGCCGAATAGCCGTCGAACTCCACCGCCGACGGGACCACCTGTTCCGCCCGGACCGCGGCGAGCTGGGCGTCGAGGCCGGACACCGGCACCGTGACGAACGCCCGCGCCCGGGGGACGGGGTGCAGGCGGAACACGCACTCGGTGATGAGGCCGAGCGTTCCGTACGAACCGGTGTACAGCTTGCCCAGGTCGTACCCGGCGACGTTCTTGACGACCTTGCCACCGGCCCGGGTGACCGTGCCGTCGGGCCGCACCACGGTGATGCCGATGAGCAGGTCGCGGGCGGTGCCGTACAGCATCCGGCGCGGCCCGCTGGTGTCGGCCGCGACCGTGCCGCCGACGGTGGCGCCGGGCAGCGGGTCGTCGAGCGCGAGCTGCTGGGTGCCGAAGTCGAGGGTGGACAGCGGGGTCCCGGCGCGCACGACGGTGATCAGGTCGCCGGCCGCGTGCTCGACGACACCGGTGAGACGCCGGGTGTCGATGATCAGGTCGACGTGCCGCGGTGGCAGGCCCCAGTCGAGCTTGGTCGCGCCGCCGCGGACCACGATCGTGAGGTCCCGGGCGGCGGTGACGACCGCGGCGGCCTCCTCGGTCGAGGCGGGGGACGCGACGAAACGCGCGGGTACGCCCTGGACGGTGTCGGCGTCGGTGGCCGGGGCCCAGAGCGCCATCAGAACACGTCCACGCCGGGGAACGCGCGGGCCCGATGGCGGCCGGGGACCTCGCCGCACAGCCGGGGCGTCGGGAAGATCTTGCCCGGGTTGGCCAGGCCCGCCGGGTCGAACGCACAGCGCAGCAGCTGCATCGTGACCAGGTCGTCGGCGCTGAACATCCGCGGCATGTACTTCGCCTTGTCGGTGCCGACGCCGTGCTCGCCGGTGATCGAGCCGCCGTACTCGACGCACAGGTCGATGATCGCCCCGGAGACCGTCCCGGCCCGCTCGTCCTCGCCGGGCACGGACGCGTCGAACAGCACCAGCGGGTGCAGGTTGCCGTCGCCGGCGTGGAACACGTTCGCCACCCGGACCCCGTGCGCGGCAGCGACCTCGCCGATGCGCCGCAGCACCTCGGGCAGCGCGGTCCGCGGGATCACGCCGTCCTGCACGATGTAGTCCGGGCTGATCCGGCCGACCGCCGCGAACGCCGACTTGCGCCCCTTCCAGAACAGGGCCCGCTCGGCGGCGTCGGCGGCGACCCGCAGCTCGGTCGCGCCGGCCGCCCGGCACAGCGTGGTGACCTCGGCGAACTGGGCGTCGACCTCGGCGGCCGGGCCGTCCAGCTCGACGATCAGCACCGCGCCCGCGCCCTCGGGATAACCGCAGGCCACGGCCGCCTCCGCGGCCTCGACGGCGAGCGCGTCCATCATCTCCACGGCGGCCGGGACCACCCCGGCGGCGATGATCGCCGAGGTCGCGGCGCCGGCCTGCGACATCGAGGCAAAAGCGGCGAGCAGGGTACGGACGGACTCCGGCAGCCGCGTCAGCCGTACCGTGATCTCGGTGGCGACCCCGAGCGTGCCCTCCGCGCCGACGAACGCGCCCAGCAGGTCGTACCCGGGCGGGTCCGGTGCCGGGCCGCCCAGCTCGACCACCGCGCCGTCCGGGGTGACGACCCGCGCGCCGAGCACGTGGTTGGTGGTGAAGCCGTACTTGAGACAGTGGGCGCCGCCGGAGTTCTCCGCCACGTTGCCGCCGATCGAGCAGATCTGCTGGCTGGACGGGTCCGGCGCGTAGTAGTAGCCGTGCGCGGCGACGGCCTTGCTGACGTCCAGGTTGATCACGCCGGGCTGCACGACGGCCCGTTCGTCGGCGGGCCGGACCGCGATGATGTCGCGCATCCGCGACATCACGATCAGCACGCCCTCGGCGTGCGGCAGGGCGCCGCCGGACAGGCCGGTCCCGGATCCGCGGGCCACGAACGGCACGCCCGCCGCGACACAGGCCCGCACGGTACGGGCCACCTCGCCCGTGTCGCGGGGCAGCACCACCAGGCCGGGGACGACGCGGTGGTGGGCGAGCCCGTCGCACTCGTAGGTCCGGCGCTCCTGCCGGTCCGTGACGACCCGGTCCGCGCCCAGCTCGGCGCGGAGTGCGGCAGCGATCGTCGTCAGCGACGTCATTGCCTCAACGTAACGCTCTTGTTTCGCTCCGTACAGGGCTATTTACATGCGTCTATGCTTCCGTAGTGTCTCCTGCTGGAGAGATCCTCCAGCCCTTCACAGGAGGCTTGCGTGCGTCTACGCAGACGGTCCGCCCTCGCGGGAATCCTCGCCGCTACCACTCTCGTCGCCGTCGCGCCGCTGGGTGCGAACGCGGCACCACCGGCCGATCCGCAACCCCTCGCGACGTCACCGCACGCCGGTGACCACCTCGACGAGGAATACGAGTTCGTCGACAACCGCGGTGCCGCCGCCCCGACCACGGCCCAGCGGTCGAAGGTCGCCGCCGATGACAACGTTGTAGCCCGCTGGAACAAACTGGGCACCCCCGCCTCGGTCACCCCGCTCGACGGCCCGCTCGCCGCCGGGTTCACGGGTGACGCCGAGACGGTCGCCCGTACCTATCTCAAGGGTCAGACCGGGCTGTTCGCCCTGCGCCCGGCCGCCGTCGACGAGCTGGAGACCGTCGCGGTCTCCACGATCGGCGAGGGCGCGGTGGTCCTGCTGCGCCAGCGGTTCGGCGGGCTGCCCGCCGCGCACGACGGCCTCGTCGCCGTCGCGGTCAAGGACGGCGAGGTCCTGCGGGTCACCTCGTCGCTGAGCCCGCGCACCGACACCCCGGCCGCCGCGACCCTGCCCGCGGCCGAGGCCCTCGCCGGTGCCCTCACCGACGCCAAGATCGCCCGCGCGGACCTCGCCACCCAGCGGGTCCGCCTCGTCGCCGTCCCGATGCCCGGCGCCGCACCCCGCGCCGCGTACGAGGTGGTGATGCAGTCCACCGACAGCGAGCACCCGCTCGGCTACACCACCTATGTGGACGCCGTCGACGGCAAGGTCCTCGTCCGCGAGAACCTGGTCAACTTCGCCGAGGACGACCCGCACTGGAAGGTCTTCCCGGCCACCCCGGCCGCGGCCGGCACCGACACCCGCCAGACCTGGTGCGCCGTCGCGGCCACCGGCTGCTCCCGGCAGGTCCTCGACCCGGCCACCGGCAAGGCCTGGGACATCGACGCGGCCACCGGCACGCCCACGTTCACCACGACCGGCAACTCCGCCGAGTCGGTGCGGCTGTGGGGCGACGGCTCGCCGGCCACCCCCGCCACCGCGAAGACCGACCGGGAGTACGTGTACCCGTTCACCAACCAGTGGAACACCAGCAAGTGCGACCCCACCACGCTGGCGTCCGAGCAGCACGCCGACGTCGACGCGGCCACCGCGAACCTGTTCGCGATGCACAACCGGATGCACGACTGGTCGTACGAGCTCGGCTTCACCGAGGCCACGTGGAACCTGCAGAAGACCAACACGCTGCCGTACGGCAAGGGCAACGACGCCGAACGGGGCAACGCCCAGCAGGGTGCGGCGACCACGACCACCCGCAACAACGCCAACCAGTCGACCGGCCCGGACGGGGTCCAGCCGGTCACCAACATGTACATGTGGCAGCCGTTCGCGGGCAGCGTTTACCCGCCGTGCGTCGACGGTGACTTCGACATGACGGTCATCGGTCACGAGTACACCCACGCGATCAGCAACCGGATGGTCGGCGGCCCGGACGCCAACATCAGCTCCACCCAGGGCGGGGCGATGGGCGAGAGCTGGTCCGACCTCATGGCCATGGAGTACCTGTTCGAGAGCGGCTACACCCCGCGCGGCAACACGCCGTACGTCACCGGTGCCTACGTGACCGGCGACCTCGCCACCGGCATCCGCAACTACG
Organism: Actinoplanes sp. NPDC051494; assembly: GCF_044454705.1. NCBI lineage: Bacteria > Bacillati > Actinomycetota > Actinomycetes > Micromonosporales > Micromonosporaceae > Actinoplanes > Actinoplanes sp. NPDC051494. Next base: position 200,645 of record NZ_JBITDZ010000005.1, on the reverse strand, counting down.
ACATGAGCAACAGCCCGCTCAACTACTCCAGCTACGGCTACGACCGCGGCTCGGCCGTGCACTCCGACGGCGAGATCTGGAGCGCCACGAACTTCGACGTACGCCGCGCGTTCCTCACGAAGTACGGCTCCGGCACCCGGGCCCAGCAGGAATCCTGCGCGGCCGGCACCACCCCGGCCGCCGAGTGCCCGGGCAACCGGCGCTGGGCGCAGCTGGTCTTCGACTCGTTCCTGCTCACCGCGACCGGCGCGATCAGCATGCTCGACATGCGCGACAACATGCTGACCGCGGACGCGCTGCGCTTCGACGGTGTCAACGCCGACCTGATCTGGAACGCGTTCGCCGCCCGCGGCATGGGCGCCGGCGCGTCCAGCGGTGTCTCCGACGCCGACCCGGTGCCCAGCTTCGCGTCGCCGTACGTGGAGAACGCCGAGGTCACGTTCCGGGCCCTCGGCGAGGCGGCCGGCAAACCGGTCCGGCTCTACGTCGGTGACTACGACTTCGGCGCCGTCCCGGTCGCCGACACCGACCCGGCCACCACGCTGCCGGCGACCGTGACACTGGCCCCCGGGACGTACAAGTTCCTGGCCATCGGCGCGGGCTTCGGTCACAAGCGCTTCACCCAGACCGTGTACCCCGGCGTCACCTCGCAGGTCGGCGTCGTCATGCCCACCAACCTGGCGTCCGCGACCGCGGGTGCCACCGTCACCGGCGACGGCACCAACGCCGCCCGCCTCATCGACGACGCCGAGGGCACCATCTGGACTGCCAACGGCGGGGGAGCGGCCGGCAAGCAGGTCACCGTCGACCTGCCCGGCGACACCGCCAAGCTCGTCTCCCGCGTGCAGGTCAGCGCGTTCCCGGGCGCGGCGGCGGCCACCTCGCTGATGTACAGCACGGTCCGCTCGTTCGAGGTGCTCACCTGCAACGCCACGACGGGCGCCGACTGCGCGAGCGACGCCGGCTACAAGGTCGCGTACACCAGCGCGGCCAACGCGTTCGACACCGCCCAGTACCGCCCGAAGGTCCCCAACCTGATCCTCAAGTCCTTCCCGGTCCGGCCCGGCCTGGCGACCCACGTCAAGCTCCGGGTCCTGAGCAACCAGTGCGTCGGCAACCCGCTGTACGCCGGCGAGCAGGAGAACGACCCCCGCAGCGCCTCCGACTGCGCCACGGCCTCCGCCGCGGCCCAGAACGCGGCCGCCGCGGAGTTCCAGGTCTTCAGCAGCTGACGCCGTGAAGGGGCACGCCACGGCGTGCCCCTTCACCACCCGTCGCGGACCGGGATGCGGCAGAATGCACGGATGACCTCACGGTGGTCCATCCGCTCGGAGAATTCCCTGCTCAGCATCGGCTCGAAAGATTCCGTGCTGTCCATCGGCTCGGTCGGGTCGGCGCTCTCGGTCGGCTCGGCCGGCTCGTTCGCGTCCGTGCTGTCGGTGGGCTCCGCGTTCTGCGTGGGCTCGGCGCTGTCCGCGGTCTCGATCCTGTCGGTCATGTCCTGGCGCTCGCGCCGCGCGGTGACCGCCGCCGGCAAGGGTGGAAGATGTCGTTCATGACAATCGCCGCGGAGCTCGCCCGGAGCAAGCAGGTCAGCCTGACCACGTTCAAGAAGGACGGCACCCCGGTCGCCACCCCGATCTGGCAGGTGACCGAGGGCGCCGAGATGTACCTGGTGTCGCAGGCCGAGGCGTGGAAGGTCAAGCGGATCCGGCGCGACGGCCGGGTCACGGTGACCGCGTGCGACATCCGGGGCAAGGTCGAGCCCGGGGCGCCCACCGCCGAGGGCACGGCCACGCTGCTCGACGGGCCGGGCACCGAGAAGGCGCGGGCGCTGCTGGCCCGCCGCTACATCACGTCGCGGCTCGGCAACTGGTTCAGCACGGTGCTGCGGCTGCCGCGCAAACCCCTCATCGGCATCGTCATCCGTTTCTGAGGCCACTTCACACCGGCCTGACACCGTACGGACGAGAATGTCGCCTCATGTCGATCTTGCGATGTCCGGCCACCCGGTCCACGATGGCGCTGCGGTCCATGATGGCGCTGCGGTCCGCGGCGGCGCTGCTGGCCGGGACGGCGCTGCTGGCCGGCTGCGCGGCGGGTCCGGTGGGCGGTCTCGCCGAGCCCAGCATCCCGCCCACGGCCATCTCCTCGACTGCCTCGTCCGGGCCGGCCTCCTCGTCCGGGCCGGCCACGTCGAGCGGGCCGGCCACGTCTAGCGGGCCGGCCGGGCCGGGGATCGCGCCGTCGGCGGTCGCGGGTGCCGGTGGGCCGAAAGCCCACCACGGCTGGTCCGAGGCCGACATCCCGGTCTTCGCCCCCGCCCCCGTGCCGGAACGCGTCATCCTGCCCGGCACCGACGGCTCGGCGCCGTACCTGTCCCGGGTGCCGACCGCGCAGAAGGTCGCCTTCATCACCATCGACGACGGCTACCTCAAGCATCCGGAGGCCCCGGCCCTGCTCGCCGCCGCCCACGTGCCGGTGACGCTGTTCCTCACCGCCGACGCCGTACGCGAGGACCCTGACTACTTCCGGCCGCTGATCGACGCCGGCGCGGTGGTCGAGGCGCACACCATCAGCCACCCCGACCTGCGCGGCACGTCGTACGCGACCCAGAAGCACCAGCTCTGCGGTTCCGCCGACGAGCTGGCCGGCTGGTTCACCCGCCGCCCGGTGCTGTTCCGCCCGCCGTACGGCAACAAGGACGCGACGACGCTGCGCGCGGCCCACGACTGCGGCCTGAAAGCGGGCTTCATGTGGCGGGAGACCGTTCACAAGGGCAAGGTGCGTTACCAGGGCGAGCACCGGGTCCAGCCCGGCGACGTCATCCTGATGCACTTCCGCGAGGCGTTCCCCGCCGACTTCCTCGCCGCGTTGCGGGCCATCCGCAAGGCCGGGCTGACCCCGGCCCTGCTGGAGGACTACGTCGCCTGACCGTTGCCGCCTGACCGTTACGGGATCTGGCGGCGCATCGAGTACGTGACGCCGTGCAGCCGGTGCGGCTCGTTCACGACGTGTATCGCGGCCCGGTCGTAGGCCTGCCAGCCCGCGGCCCCGGCCCGGTTGAGGTGCCGCAGGTCGTCGAAGCGTTCGTCGGTGCCCCAGCGCAGGACCCCGCCGGGGTGGTTGAAGGTCGCGGTCCAGTCCATGTAGCGGTCCGAGCCGAACGTGCCGGCCGCGCGGTATTCGAGGCGTGCGTACTCCCAATTCGTCACAATGACGATTATCGCTAAGTGAGCCGGGCTCGCCTACCGAGACGCGCGGTCGCGACTCCTCAACCCGGGTCGCGCGGCGCCGATCTGAGCGGTCATGCAGTCGATACCGCGCGCCGGCATCCTCGGTACGGGCTCCTACGTCCCCGAGCACGAAGTGACGAACGAGGCCCTCGTGGAGCGGGTGACCGACACCACCCCCGAGTGGATCTCCCGGAAGACCCTGATCGAGGCCCGGCGCTTCGCCGCCCCGGACGAGGCGACCTCCGACCTCGCCACCCATGCCGCCCGCGCGGCCCTGGAGAGCGCCGGGATCACCGCGGACCGGCTGGACTACCTGATCGTGTCCACCTCGACCGGGGACTCGCCCCAGCCGCCGACCTCGTCGCTGGTGCAGCACGCGCTCGGCGCCCACCGGGCCGCCTGCCTCGACATCAACGTGGTCTGCGCCGGTTTCGTGTTCGGGCTGGCCCTCGCGCGGAGCCTGATCGCGGTCAACCCCGGCGCGGTGGTGCTCGTGGTGGCCGCCGACATCTACTCACGGGTGCTCGACTTCGACGACCGCCGCACGGCGATCCTGTTCGGCGACGGGGCCGGTGCCGCGGTGCTCGGCACGGTGCCCGAGCCGTACGGCCTGATCGACACCGAGCTGGTCACCCGTGGCGACGCGCACGACCTGATCCACATCAAGGCCGGTGGCAGCCGCCTGCCCGCGTCGGAGCAGACCGTCGCGGACGGTGACCACTTCTTCCGGATGAACGGCCGGGGCGTGCGCGACTTCGTGCTCGCGGGCGTGCCCCCGGTGCTGGCTGACCTGCTCGGGCGGGCCGGGATCACGCCCGGGCAGGTCACCCATTTCGTGCCGCACCAGGCCAACGGGGTGATGATCCAGGAGCTGGTGGAGGCGGCGGGGCTGAGCTCGGCGCGTACCCACCTGGTCCTGGACCGTTATGGCAACACCGGCAGCGCCTCGGCGGCGGTCGCGCTGGACGCCGCCGCCCGCGAGGGGGCGTTCAAGGACGGAGAGCTGCTCCTGCTCGCCGGTTTCGGCGGCGGCATGTCGGTGGGCGCGGCACTGCTGCGCTGGTACGGACCACCGGCCGGAAAATAGTCGCCGGCACCGTCGATCCGCGGTGGGTGAGGCGGAACGCGCGTTCCGCAGGTCCATGATCAACCGGATCCGCGAAGATCGGTCGCAGTCGCTATGATCCGCGTTCATGGATCATGCAGGTAACCCGCCGGCCGCGGAACGCGCAACCGGCACGGCGCGGGACGGCGTGGGGCGGGATGTCAACGCGCGGGACGTCGACGCGCAGGACGTCGCGGAGGAGCGCCGGATCGCCGACGGTGTCGCGGCCGAGCGGCTCACGTTCTTCTCCGACGCGGTCGTCGCCATCGCCATCACGCTGCTGGCGCTCGAACTGCCGGTGCCGGCGGCGCTCACGAACGCCGAGGCGTGGCACGAGGTGTCGGCCGACCGCGCCGAGTATCTCTCCTTCCTGATCAGCTTCGTGGTGATCGGCGCGCACTGGGCCAGCCACCACCGCCTGTTCCGGCACGTCGACCGGGTCGGCGGGCGGCTGTCGCTGCTCAACCTGCTGTGGTTGCTGATGCAGATCCTCACCCCGTTCGCGGCCAAGGTGCTCAGCGGCGACGGCGCGTTCCAGTTCCGCTTCGGCCTGTACGCCACGGTGCAGGCGCTCGCCGGACTGCTCTTCCTGCTGCTGGTCCGGGAGATCCGGGCGCATGGCCTGTACCGTCGCGGGACCCCGCCGGAGCTGTTCCCCAACGCCTACGTCGGTGCCGGCATTCTCGCGCTCGGCTTCGCGCTGTCGGTCCCGGTCTCGTTCGTCACCGAGCAGTACGCCTACGACCTGTGGTTCGCCGTGCCGGTGCTGACCGCGGTGGTCCGCCGCCTGATCAGGCGCAACCGGCGGCCCTGAGAGCGGTCAGGACCAAGCCGGGCGGTCACGACCAGTCCGGCACGATCGCGTCCGGGGCGGTGAACGTCGCGAACGCGGTCGTGTCGCGGAACGCCGGGATCTTGTACAACGCCCGGGCGTACGACCACAGGTGCGGGTACACGTGCAGGCCGGGGTTGATCGTGCGGCGGGCGTTCGGGCCGACGTCCCAGCGCACCAGGCGGACCCAGAGCCGGATGTCGGCCTCGGTGAGGTCCTCGCCGAGCAGGAACCGCGAGTGCGCCAGCCGCGCGTCGAGCTGCTCGAACGTCTCCAGCACGGTCTCCCGGTCAGGGCTGGTCACGGCCGGGGCCAGCCAGCGGTCGAGCTCCTCGATCTTGTCGGCCAGAGGTGCCGGGTACGTCGCCACGAGCGGCGTGGCCACGTCCTGGAACCGGGTCGCGAGGTCGATGCCGATGGTCCGCGCGTCGTTGCTGACCAGCCGGGACGTGCTGCGGTCCCAGAGCGCGGGGACCGAGACGTGGCCGTCGAAACCGGGCTCGGACGCCTCGTAGGCCTGGCGCAGCAGGGTGAAGCCGTTGACCGGGTCCGGGCCGGTCGCCCCGCGGAACGCCCAGCCACGGCCGTCGCGTTCGCCGTCCACGTAGGACACGCTGACGACGTCCACGAGGCCGGCCAGGGCCCGGGTGATCGCGACCCGCTGGTACCACGGGCAGAACCAGGCCCCGTACACGTGGTAGCGGCCCTGATCGGGTTCGGTGATCCGGCCGTTGGCCGTGAAGAGCCGGCCGGCCTGGTACTCGCCGTGGGTCGCCACATCGACGGGGGAAGCGGTCGTCATGGTGCGAAGATTAGACGCCCTGGGTCGCCGCGACCGCCATCGTGGACCATTTCATGGCGGCCATCACGGTGCCCGAGAGGTCCTGCCCGGCGTATGCTGCCGCCACCTCCTGCAGGTCGCCGCGCTCGTACGCGTTGACGATCCGCAGCACCTGGCCGAGCGGTCCGGTGCCGCGTTCGAGGGCCGCCTCGATCTCCGGTGTCAGCGGCAGCTGGTGGGCCATCGAGGCCGGGGTGATCCCGATCATCTGGGCCACTGCGGTGATCAGCCCGGCCATGAACGCCGCGTCCGGGGCGGTGCCGAACGCCGCCGCGACGTTCTGGCACAGCCGGGCCCGGGTCAGCGCGTCGGCCATCTGCGCCTCGGTCGCCTCCGCGACGTCGTCGACGACCATCAGCATCGCCCACTGCCGGATGTGCGGCAGACCCAGCATCACCACCGCCTGGCGTACGGACGACACCCGGCTCGTGGCGCCGACGGCGGCCGAATTGCTGGCCCGCAGCACGCGCATGGTCAGTGCCGGGTCACCGGCGATGATCTCGAGTACCTTCTCCAGGTCCGCCTCCCGGGCGGTCAGCGCGCCGAGCAGTTCCAGGCGGCGCAGCTTCGACGGGGTCAGGCTGTTCGCGGTGAGTACCTGCGGGCGGCTCAGCACGTACCCCTGGCGCAGTTCGAAGCCGTACTTGTTGCTGAGCGCGAGATGCTCGCCGGTCTCCAGGCCCTCGGCCACGATCTTGATGTCCGGGTACGCGCGGCAGGCCTCGACGATCTCGTCCAGGTGGGTGAGGTCCCCGCCGAGCAGATCGAGCTTCACGTACGACGCTACGGGCAGCAGCTTCTCGTGCCCCGAGCCCCACACGAAGTCGTCGAGCGCGATCTTGTAGCCCTGCGCGACGAGCGCGGCGACCCCGGCGACGACCTCCTCGTCGACCTCCACGGTCTCGAGCACCTCGAGCACCACGTGCTCGGGGCCGAACGGCAGCACCAGCTCCCCGGTCAGGAACTCCCGGGTCATGTTGATGAAGCAGGTCCGGTCGCCGACCACCTCGTCGATGCCGAACTCGGTGAACGCGTTCACGATGACCTGACTGGTCGCGTACGTGTCGCGCCGGCCCGCCTCGACCGCGTCCATGCTGCCACGGAACAGCAGCTCGTACGCGACGACGTCGCCCGTCTCGTCGAAGATCGGCTGCCGGCCGACGTGCACGAGCTGAGTGCCGGGCGGCGGGTGCGGCACCATGGGGTTCACGCCTGACACATCGGCCGTACCCCCTCAGTCTGAAGCTTTTCCGGTGCCTTGTGGTTGCAGCTCCTCGATCAGGGTGCGCCGGGTGGGCGTCCAGCCCAGCGACCGCGCCTTCGCGCCGGTTGCCTGCTGGTCCAGCATGAGCGCGTCGGCGAACGCCCCGCCGAGCCGCAACCGGGACGTGTCGGCACTCTCCGGCACGAACCCGCCCACGCCGGCGACGGCCGCGCCCAGTTCCGCCACGGTCGGGTTGTCCCCGGACGCGCCGATCAGGTAGCCGAGGCCCTCGCCGCGCTCCAGCACGATCCGGTACAGCACCGCCAGGTCGTCGACGTGCACGGTGGTCCAGTGCTGCGAGCCGTCCCCGGGCAGCGGCAGCTTGCCGTCGGCGGTGCGGCTGCGCGTGAAACTCTCGATGACGCTGCCGCCGCCGTGGCCGTAGACGACCGCCGGGGCCAGGACCGTCACGGTCAGCCCGGAGGTGAGCACGGTCTCCTCGACCGGGATGCGCCACTCGGTCAGCGCGGGCGGCCGCACCGGCGACTCCTCGGTGATGGCGTCGTTGTCACCCCAGAGCCAGATGCCGCTGGTGTGCACGTACGGCTTGCCGGCCTGTTTGGCGGCCTCCACCACGCCGCGGTCCAGCTGCTGGGTGGAGGGGTCGCCGGTCGCGGCGAGGTGCGCGACCGCGTCCGCGTCGGCGAACCGGGCGGCCATCCACCCGGGGTTGAACAGGTCCCCGACGGCGGCCACCGCGCCGAGCCGCCCGGCCTTCACCGCGGCGTCCGCGTTGCGCACCAGCACGGTCACCTGATGCCCGGCCCGGACCAGCTCCGGCACCAGCGCCGAACCGATGTAACCCGACCCGCCCGTCAATGCGATCTTCATGAGGGCGACGCTAACCCGGACCGGCCGCAACCAGGGTGGTGACGTTCGCCTCGCCACAAAACTTAACGTCCCGTCGCCGCCAGCAGGCCGGCCAGTTCGGCGGGCCGGGTCAGCATCGGCCAGTGGCCGGAGTCGATGTCGACCAGGTCGAGGTGCTCGGCCCGGGCCAGTTCGGGGAGCTCGCCCGCGTCGAGCCATTCGCGCGCCTGCGCCGGGGTGAATTCCGGGCAGATCAGCACGACGGGTACGCCGTAGCGGCGCTCGTCCGTCAGCCGCACCACGCCGCGGGCGACCCCCTCGGGAACCGGGACCGCGGCGGCCTCGAACGCCCGGCGGGCCGGCTCGTCCAGGTCGGCGGCGTCGGGCCCGTCGAACGGCGCCCAGCCCGGGAACGGCATGAAACCGTCCTCGATCGCGAAGAACTCCGCGTACGCGGCGCCGTCGGCCTGGGGGAAGCCACCGATCAGCACCACCGTGGCCACCCGGTCGGGCCGCGCGTCGGCCGCCAGCCACGCCAGCGTGCACGCGGCGGAGTGCCCCACCACCACCGACCGGCCGGGGGCCGCGTCCACGGCGGCGAGCACCGCGTCCACCTGATCGCTCAGCGTGGCGCCGGCGCCTACCGGCAGCGTCACCGGCACGGCCTGCCGGCCCCGCTCCGCCAGGCCGGCCACGACCTCGCTCCACACCGGGGCGTCGGTCCACAGGCCACCGACGAGGACGAGCTGTTCTGCAGTCATGACCTCACCCTAGGACCGGTTCCGGACGATCGGCTTCCGGTACTCTCCGGGCGTGCCGACGAGTCCCACCGCACGTGCCCTGCGCACCCTCGAGATCCTCCAGGCCCGCCCCGGCACCACCGCCGGCCGGCTCGCGGAGCTCCTCGGCGTGACGGAACGCGCCGCCCGCCGCTACGTCGGCATCCTGCGCGAGGCCGGCATCACCGTCGAGTCCACCCGCGGGCCGTACGGCGGCTACCGGCTGGGCCGCGGCACCCGCCTGCCACCGGTGGTCTTCACCGAGGAGCAGGCCCTCGGGCTGGTCATGGCGGTGCTCGACGGGCAGCCGGCCGCGATCGACGCCGACGACCTGGTCGGCACCGCCCTCACCACGGTCATCAGAGCCCTCCCCGAGGGCATCGGCCGGCAGGCGGCGGCCCTGCGGGCGTACGCGACGGCCGCCCCGGACCCCCGCGCGGCCCGCCCCGACCCGGCGGTCACGAGTGCCCTGATCGGCGCGGTCGCCGACCGGTGCGTGGCCGCGATCACCCACCGCGGCGAGTCCGGCCGGCAGTCCGACACCGAGGTCGACCCGTGGGCGGTGGTGGTGCGCTACGGCCGGTGGTATCTGCTGTGCCACTCGCACCACGCGGACGCGATCCGCTGCTACCGCGTCGACCGGATCCGGGCCGTCCGCGGCACCGGCCGCCCGTTCACCCCACCGGCCGGTCTCGACCCGGTGGCCGTGCTCGAGGAGCACCTCGGCAGCGGCTGGAAGTATCCGGTGCGGGTGGCCTTCCACGCCCCCCTCGCCGAGGTCGCCCCCTGGATCCGCCCACCGATGGGCCGGCTCGGGGCCGACGGCGACCGCTGCGTGCTGACCGGCAGCACCCGCAACCCCGCGATGTACGCCCAGGAGTGGCTGGCGACCGTCCCGTTCCCGTTCACCGTCGAACAGGGCCCGGAGCTGCAGGCCGCGGTCGACGCGGTCGTGGCCCGTTTCACCGCTCACCGGGACCGGTAGGTCACGATCTCCGTGCACTGCTGCAGACTCATGGACGGGTGCGCCTGCCACAGTGCGCGGATGGCCTGGAACGTGTGACCCCGGGCCACCTCGCCGTCCACGAGCAGCCGTGTCCGCTCGGGCAGCACCGGCCACACGTCCGCGGCCCGGCAGAGATGGCACAGCGCGGCCACCCGCTCCGGCTCCGCGACGCGGCCCCGCGCCCCGCAGCGGGGACACCTGGTGTCGAACATCGGCCCATCCTAGGCGGCGAAGTACGACTCGGCTGCCTCCAGCCGCGGCACCGGCACGCCCAGCCGGCGCGCTTCGGCCAGGGTGTCGCGGCAGACCGCGCGCAGTTCCTCGGGGTTGGCGTGCGCCTGCATCACCGTACGCATCGGCGGGAAGTGACCGAAGAGCCAGGCGAGTGCCGGCGCCGCCAGCCAGACGGGTGCTCGGAACGGCAGCAGGTCGCCGCGATGGCGCCGTAGGTCGACGCCGCGTGCCTCGGCGAGGGGCAGCAGTTCGCGGGTGGCCAGGATCGCCTCGCGTACGTTGCGTGGTCTGCCGGCCAGTTCGGCGAGGGAGCCCAGTCTCAAGCTCTGCGTGTGCAGGCCCGCGTTCTGGATGAAGTGGATCGTCAACCAGCCCCGGAAGTCGGTGTTCTCCCGGATTCTGAACCCGGCCTCGCGCATCACCGTGCGCACGGCTTGCTCGCGCTCGGTCGGCGGCTCGCCGAGGGTGCCGAGGAAGACCATGGGCAGCAGGGCGGCCCGCAGCACGCCGTCGTCGCCGAAGCCGCCCCCGGCGCCGGGGAAGCCCCAGGCGACCTGGCCGGCGGGCAGGGCTTCGACCGCGGCCGACTGCTCGGCCCACAGATTGTTGAACACGAGCACGGTCGCGTTGCCCACGCGCGGCGCCAGCAAGGACATAGCCTCGGCGAAACCGTAGTGCTGCACGCTCACCACGATCAGGTCGAAGTCGTGGTCCGGCTCCAGCGATTCGCGGTAGCGCACCGGCCATCGCCCGGTGACGCGTTCGCCCCGCAACCGGCGCCGGGCGTCGAGCAGGTCGAGGTCGACCGCCGGTCCGTACGTCGCGGCCCGGCCGGGACGGACGTAGAACTCGATCTCGTGCCCGGCCCGCTCCAGCGCCCACCCGTACGCCACGGCGATGACGCCCCGGCCGACCAGCAGAATCTTCATGTCGCCCCTCATGGCCTAGAATCGGAGATCGTCTCCACTTCCAAAATATGGAGACGATCTCCACTTGTCAAAGGAGGCGCCGGGTGACCGCTGCCAAACCGTTGCGTGCCGACGCCCGGCGCAACCGGGACGCGCTGCTCGCCAAGGCTCGTGAGCTGTTCGCCAGCGGGTGCTTCGACCTGCGTTTCGACGACTTCGCCCGGCTGGCCGGCGTGGGCACCGGCACGCTGTACCGGCATTTCCCCACCCGCGCGGCGCTGGCCGAGGCGGTCTACCGGGAAGAGCTCACCGCGCTGTGCGTCCGGGCCCGCGAGCTACGAGCCACCCTGCCCGCGGTGGAGGCGCTGGCCGCCTTCCTGCACGGCTTCGTGGATCATCTGCACACCCACCAGGGTCTGGCCCGCACGCTCGCCACCCTCATGGCCGGGCGTTCGGACACCCTCGCCGACGGCGGCCGGGACCTGGACCTGGCCATCGCCGACCTGCTGGCCGCGGGCGTCGAGGAGGGCACCATCCGCGACGACGTGGGCTCCGGCGCCGTCATGACGGTCGTTCAGGGCATCTGCAATACCTGTGAGCAGCCGGGCTCCCGGGCCGACGCGGACGGTGCCGTCACCCTCGTGCTCGACGGCCTGCGCCGCCGCGCGTCATGAGACCGCGTTCGGGGGTGTGGTCACGAACCCCAGATTCTGCGGCCCCCGGAACGGGAACGTGACCCGTTCGTACCGGACGTCGTGCTGGTCGAGCCACTGCGCGATCGACTCGGCCAGGGCGTCCCGGCCGAGTTTCCGGTCGTCCCGCCAGAAGTTGCAGCAGGGGACGATGACGGTCGCCCGGGCCGTCGCGGAGTGGACGACCTCGCGGAGCGCCTGGTCGGGATGCAACCCGACCACGAGATCGTAGTAGGAGGCGTCCTCCGCGACGTAGGGGACGGCGCGTGACTCAACTCCCTTCAACGTCCACCCTCGCGGATCGACGACCTCCACCCGGTAGTTGAACCGCTTCCGCAACTCCCGCGCCAGCATTCCCTGACCGCCCGCCACGTCGGCGACGTACTCGACCGAGGCGCCAAAACGCTCGCCGATGAACTCGGCCATGATCGGGAAGCGGTCCGGGTCCCCGTGGAACCGGGGCCCGTTCGCCTTCGGCGGGTGCTGTCTGGTCCTGCCGCGATCACCCACCGCCGAACCGTACTGCACCTGCGCGTCAGGGTTCGGTGGTGAGGGCCTCCAGGACCTGCTGGCCGAACTTGGCCAGTTTGCTCTCGCCGACGCCGTTGACCGTGGCCAGCTCGGCCAGCGACCCCGGGCGCAGCGCCGCGATCTGGCGCAGCGTCGCGTCGTGGAAGACGACGTAGGCCGGGACGCCGGCCTCCTTGGCCGCCGCGGCCCGCCAGGTGCGCAGGCGCTCGAAGACCGCGGTGGCGGCCGGGTCGAGGTCGACGGCCGGGGCCGCGGACGACGCGGAGGGTTTGCGGGCGCGGGGAGCCTTGGTGCGCTCGGGTTCGCGGCGCATCATGACCTGGCGTTCGCGGCGCAGCACGGCGGCACTGTCGTCGGTCAGCGCCAGCGTGCCGTACTCACCCTCGACCGCGAGCAGGCCCTGGGCCAGGAGCTGGCGGACCACCCCGCGCCATTCCTGTTCGCGCAGGTCGTCGCCGATGCCGAAGACCGAGAGCTCGTGGTGGCGGAACTGGGTGATCTTCTCGGTGGTCTTGCCGAGCAGGATGTCGATGGACTGGCCGGCGCCGAACTTCTGGCCCCGCTCGCGTTGCAGGCGCAGGACCGTGGAGAGCAGCTTCTGGGCGGCGACCGTGCCGTCCCAGGACTCCGGCGGGGTGAGGCAGGTGTCGCAGTTGCCGCAGGCCGCGTCGGACGGCTGACCGAAATAGGCCAGCAGCTGGGAGCGGCGGCACTGGACCGTCTCGCACAGCGCCAGCATCGCGTCGAGGTGCGCGGCGAGGTTGCGGCGGTGGGCGAAGTCGCCGTCCGACGTCTCGATCATCTTGCGGTGCTGGACCACGTCCTGCAGGCCGTACGCGAGCCAGGCGGTCGACGGCTGCCCGTCACGCCCGGCCCGGCCGGTCTCCTGGTAGTAGCCCTCGACGGACTTGGGCAGGTCGAGGTGGGCGACGAACCGGACATCGGGCTTGTCGATGCCCATGCCGAACGCGATCGTGGCCACCATGACCAGGCCGTCCTCGCGCAGGAACCGGCTCTGGTTGGCGGCGCGGACCCGGGCGTCGAGCCCGGCGTGGTACGGCAGGGCGGCGACGCCGTTCTGCACCAGGAAGTCGGCGGTCTTGTCGACCGAGGCCCGCGACAGGCAGTAGACGATGCCGGCCTGACCGGGGTGCTCGGTGCGCAGCAGGTCGAGCAGCTGGCGCCTGGGCTCCTGCTTGGCGGCGATCCGGTACTGGATGTTGGGCCGGTCGAAGCTGGCCGTATAGTGCCTGGCGCCGACCAGGTCGAGGCGGGTGGCGATCTCCTCGCGGGTGGCGCTGGTCGCGGTGGCGGTCAACGCGATGCGGGGCACGTCCGGCCAGCGCTCGTGCAGCATCGACAGGTTGAGGTAGTCGGGCCGGAAGTCGTGGCCCCACTGCGACACACAATGCGCCTCGTCGATGGCGAACAGCGCGATCTTGCCCCGGTCGAGCAGCCGCTGGGTGGACGCGACACCGAGGCCTTCCGGGGCGACGTAGAGCAGGTCGAGCTCCCCGGCCACGAACTGCTGCTCGGTGAGCCGGCGCTCGGCGGCGTCCTGCGTCGAGTTGAGGAAGCCGGCCTTGACGCCCAGCTGGCGCAGGGCGTCGACCTGGTCCTGCATGAGCGCGATCAGCGGCGAGATCACCACCCCGACACCGGGCCGGACCAGCGACGGGATCTGGTAGCACAGCGACTTGCCGCCACCGGTCGGCATCAGCACCAGCGCGTCACCGCCGTCGATGACGTGCTCGATGATGTCGCGCTGCTCACCCCGGAAGTCGGCATAGCCGAAGACACGGTTGAGCACCTCGAACGCGGGACCGCTGAGCGGGGGAGCGGAAGTCACCCCGCGAGTTTAGTGACTCCCGCCCGGCCCCCGTCGCACCCTGTGGACAACCCCATCGTCACAGATCGACGGTGGTCCGTGTCGCCGTGTCGTAACTGCGTGCCGAGACGAAGTGCCCGTGCTCCACGGGAACGGCCGAGAGCAGGTCGAGGGCTTGCGCCTGCCGGTCCGCAGGGACCTTGAGGGCCAGGCTCACGTGCGGCACCCACTGTTCGGGCGAAGGCCACGGCTGCATGCCGGACAGGGCCGACCACGTCCGGGCGTGCATGCTCCGCAGCACATCGGTCGGCTGCACGCCGAGGATCAGGGCCCGGCCGAGCATCCGCACCGGCCCGAGCTCCGCGGCGAGCGGCAGGAGCGGCGCCGGCAGCCCGGCCAGGGACGTGGCGGTGAGCAGCGTCAGGTGGGGCCGGTTCGTCGGATGCGGGTGGGTGGCCAGGCTCGGCAGGCCGGCGTCGCGCAGGCGGCGCCAGAGATCGCGTACGACAGCCTCGAGTCGCGTGTCCAGCAGCAGTTCAACGGTCCGCACCGCACCGATCATGCCGCAGTGCCCGGCCCCGGCCCTTCCGGACGTACGCGATCCGCGCCCGGTCCAGGCTCGGGGCACCGTCGGGGCCGCACCGGCCGGTGCGGCCCACGGCTGCGGTCAGTCGAAGTTCAGGCTGCCCGTACGGGTGCGCTTGAGCTCGAAGAAGTCCGGGAATCCGGCCAGCGCCACCGCGCCGTCGAAGACCCGCACCGCCTGCTCGCCCCGGGGGATGCTGTTGAGCACCGGGCCGAAGAACGCGACGCCGTCGATGTGGATCGTGGGCGTGCCGACGTCCGGGCCGACCGGGTCCATGCCCTCGTGGTGGCTCTTGCGCAGGGCGGCGTCGTACTCGTCGGTGAGCGCCGCCTGGGCCAGCTCGGCCGGCAGGCCCGCCTCGGCCAGCGACTCGGCGATCACCTGGTCGATGTCCTGCTTGCGGCCCTGGTTGTGGATGCGGGTGCCGAGCGCGGTGTACAGCGGCAGGAGGACCTGGTCGCCGTGCTGCTGCCAGGCCGCGGTGATGACCCGGACGGTACCGAGCGACCTGTCGATCAGCTCGCGGTACGCCTCGGGCAGGTCACGGTTCTCGTTGAGGACGTAGAGGCTCATCACGTGCCAGCGCACGTCGATCTCGCGCTGCTTCTCGACCTCGAGGATCCATCGGGAGGTGATCCAGGCGAACGGGCACGCCGGATCGAAGTAGAAGTCGACAGTCGTCATGGCTCGACCCTATTCCTCGTCCTTAGGGGTCGTCACCGATTACGGCGTACGTCACGGTCGGCGAGCATCGAGCGATGACGATGATGACCCTCGTGCTGGTGGCCGCTTCCGCTCTGGTCGTGCCGTCCGCACCCCTGACCTGGGAGATCTGCGCGCCCGAGACCGGCACCGAGTGCGCCACCCTGCGGCTGCCGGTCGACTGGGACGACCCGGGCGGGGAGACGTTCGGCTTCCGGATCGCCCGGCACGCCGCGACGGACCAGGAACACCGGATCGGCACCCTGATCTTCGGTACGGGTGGCCCGGGCGACCCCGGCCTGCGGGCGGCCAAGCAGCTCAGCCGGTTCAGCGACGAGCAGATCCGCCGCTTCGACATCGTCAGCTACGACCCGCGCGGGGTGGCGAGAGCCACCCGATGCCCTGCGCGGTGCCGCAGACCCCGGTGATCAGCGACGCCGCCGCGTTCGAGGAACGGATCGCGCAGAACCGGGCGGCGTGGCGGGACTGCCGGGACACCTACGGCGCGCTCGTCGGTGCGCAGTACGCCGAGCGCTACCCGCACCGCGTACGGGCGATGGTGCTGGAGAGCGCGTTCGACCACAGCCTGGACACCCGCGGGTTCCTGCGCACCCAGGCGTGGGCGCTGCAGGACTCCTTCGACGCGTTCGTCGCGTGGTGCGACGGCAAATGAGCAGATCTGCGGGCCGGACATCCGGGCCGCGTGGGCCGCGCTGACGGCGACCGGGGACGCGTGGGAGCTGACCGCCACCGCCCACTACCTGCTCTACCGTCCCGACTACCCGCAACTGGCGCGGTGGATCAACAACCCGCAGGGCACGGTGCACGTCCCCACCCCGACGATCCCGGTGATGTGCAACGACCAGGCACTGCCGGTGCGCGACTACGACACGTACCGTCGTCTGCTGGACCGCACGCGGACGCGCGACCTGCGGTATTCCGCCGGGGTCCTGGCGATCGGGTACTGCCTGGGCTGGCCGCGGCCGGTGGCGAACCCGCCGCACCGGCTGGACGTGCACCTGCGCACCCCGGTCCTGCAGGTCAACTCGCGGCACGACCCGGCCACCGGCTACAACTGGGCGCTGTCGGTCGCGGCGCAGCTGGGCCGTTCCGGGGTGCTGCTCACCTACGGCGGCGCGGGCCACGGGTCGGCCGGTGCCACGCCGTGCATGCGGGCGGCCCGGGACGCGTACCTGATCGATCTGGTGGTCCCTCAGCGCGGGACGGTCTGCCCGGCCTGACCGACCCCGGCCTGACCGACCCCGGCCTGCGTGATCCGGTACGGCAGCGCCACCATGGCCAGCACCAGCTGCGCCGGGCTGCCGGCCGCGGCGGTGAGGTCGAGCGCGGCACCCTGCTGCCGGTGCTGGCCGGCGACGTGGTGCAGCGCCGACACCCCGGCACTGGCCAGGTGGGTGACGCCGGTGAGGTCGACGGTCAGCGGCAGGTTGCCGCCCCGGCCGCGGCGCAGCAGGTCCTGCTGCA
The DNA here is from genome assembly GCF_044454705.1 of Actinoplanes sp. NPDC051494. NCBI lineage: Bacteria > Bacillati > Actinomycetota > Actinomycetes > Micromonosporales > Micromonosporaceae > Actinoplanes > Actinoplanes sp. NPDC051494. The sequence continues at coordinate 183,806 of NZ_JBITDZ010000005.1, read as the reverse complement.
GGTGGGCGGCGGACCCGGTGTCGACGGCGCCGGACACACGTACGGCGTCCGGCCCGTCGGCGGTCACCAGCAGGGGATCGCCGGGGTCGGGAGGCCCGGCGGGGTCACCGGGCGCCGGGGTGCCGGCCGGGCGCAGCAGGGCGTGCCGCACGGTGGCGACCGTGCCGTTCGTGCCGGGCGCCATGGTGAGGCTGCCGATGAGCTGAGCGGTCAGCGCCAGGCCCCGGCCGCGGTGCGACTCGCGGGCCGGTTCGCGCCAGGTGCCGTGGTCGGTGACCGTCGCCTCGACCTCCCCGGCGCCCGACAGGCGCACGTGCAGCGCGATCGTGTCCCGGCCGAACTCGCCGTCGAAGCCGTGCTCGATCGCGTTCGTGACCAGCTCGCCCAGCGCGTGCTGGAGCGCGAACGCGTCCTGCGGCGTGGCCCCGGCGGCGCTGAGCCAGCCGGCGAGCGCCACCCGGGACGCCCGCAGCGACCCGAGTTCCGCGGGCAGGGCCAGGTCGAGGTCCGCGGTGGCGGGGACGCGCTGGGCGGCCAGCAGGGTGATGTCGTCGGTGTGCCCGGTCGCGCGGACCAGCAGCTCGACGGTCTGCCCGCAGACCCGCCCGGCGGCGGTGTCGCCGGGGGCGTGCAGGGCCTGCCCGGTCGCGGCGGTCGCGGCGACCCGGGCCAGGTCGGCGCGGCCCTGCTCGAGGGTGCGCCCGGGGCGTTCGACGATGCCGTCGCTGTAGAGCAGCAGCAGGTCGCCGTCGCCGAGCCGGTCGTGGCGCACCGGGAACTCGCCGCCGGTGCCCAGCGGGGTGCCGCCGGTGCCGGGGAGGTACCGGGTCGTCCCGCCGGCGTCCACGACCAGCGGCGGGGGATGCCCGGCGGTGCAGTAGGCGAGCGTGCCCGCGACCCGGTCCAGCACGACGACGCCGACGGTGGTGGCGTGCGCGGCCGGCAGGCGCCGGGCGAACCGGTCGGCGGCGGCCAGCGACTCGGCGATCGTGGCGCCGCAGGAGAGGCGGTCGTCGAGCACCGCGCGGAGCTGGCCCATCACCCCGGACGCGGTGACGCCGTGCCCGACCACGTCGCCGACCACGAGCGCGACGGTGCCGTCGGGGCGCACGATCGCGTCGTACCAGTCCCCGCCGGCGGCCCGGTCGGCGTCGGCGAGCAGGTAGCTCGCGGCGATCTGCAGGCCGGGCAGCACCGGCACACCGCGGGGGAGCAGCTCGCTCTGCAGCGCGGTGACCACGTCGCGGGTCTGCTCGTAGCGTTCGCGCAGCTGGGCGGTCTGCCGCTCGGCGGTGGCCCGGGCCCGGACCATCTCGGTGACGTCGAACCCGGCGCCGATCACCCCGCGGATCGTCCCGTCGTCGTGGCGCCACGGGGTGATGGAGAAGTTGGCGAAGACCTCGTGGATCCCGCCGTCCGGCCGGGTCAGGGTGGCCCGCCACTCGGCGCCCGTGACCGGGACACCGGAGCGGTAGACCCCCGCGTACATCTCGATCCACTGCTGGCCGCTGACGTCGGCGAAGACGTCGGCCAGCGTGCGGCCGAGCGTCTCCCGGCCGTCGACCAGCGCCCGGGTGGCCGCGTTGACGTGGACGAGCCGCAGGTCGGCGCCCTCGCAGACGATGACGATGAACGGCATCTGGTCCGCGGCGGATGCGACGATGTCCGGGTCCGTCACACCCGACATGGTGCCACCGCTGCTCAGAGACCCGGCAGATCGAGGGTGTGCGCGGTGTGCGTCGCCTTCGTCGCCAGGTACCGGTGGTTGGCCGGGGACAGGTGCACCCCGGTCGGGATACGTTCCTTGACCTCGATGCCGTACGCCCGCAGCTGACCGGCTTTGTCCGGGTTGTTGCTCAGCAGCCGGATCTTCTCCGCGCCGAGCGCGAGCAGCATCTGGGCCGCCGCGGCGTAGTCGCGCTCGTCGTCGCCACGCCCGAGCGCCCGGTTGGCCTCGTAGGTGTCGAGGCCGGCCTCCTGCAGCGCGTACGCGTCGAGTTTCGCGTACAGCCCGATGCCGCGGCCCTCCTGGCGCAGGTACAGCAGCAATCCACCGGCGCCGGTGATCCGTTCGGCGGCCTCGCGCAGCTGGGGCCCGCAGTCGCAGCGCTGGCTGCCGAGCACGTCGCCGGTGAGGCATTCGCTGTGCGGGCGGACCAGCGGCACGTCCGCGTCGACGGCGTGCTCCCAGTCGCCCAGACCGAGCGCCAGGTGTTCCTTGCCGTCGGCCAGGCCGTCGAACGTGAACACCTGGGCGGTGGTCGCGTACCCGTCGGCGAACCGCATCGGGACGGTGACCCGGGTCCGGATCGTGGCCGGTCTGATCACCTTGCAGTCCATCGCCTCGGTCATCGGCCCCCCATGTTCGCCTCGGATGGCGGTTCTACCCGTAACCATCGTGATCAGTCCCTGTAACGGTCGGAAAGTGCGTAACGCAACAGCACCACGTCGCCGATCTGGCGCACCTCGGTCAGGTCGGCGCGGCGCTGCGGGCCCCACGGGAACCGGCCGTCGCCGACGAACCGGGGTGCCGCGGAGTCACCGACGAAGAACGGCGCGACCACGAGCTGCAGCTCGTCGGCGAGCCCGGCGGTGAGGAACTGGGTGTGCATGCTGCCGCCGCCCTCGACCATCAGCCGCCGCACGCCGCGCCCGGCCAGGTCGGTGGTGACCCGGGTGAGATCGACCGGGTCGCCGCCGTCGACGACGGTGGCGACGTCACCGAGCCGGCGGCGCGCGGACGGCAGCGCCGGGCCGGCGCAGTACACCAGCTTGTCGGCGTCGCCGAGGGCGAAGAACCGGGCCGCGGGGTCCAGGTCGCAGCTGCTGGTGACGGTGACCTTGGTGGGGTCGGGCCGTTGCCCGCGGGCCACCCGGGACGCGCGCCGGGCCTCGTCGCGGATCAGCAGCCGGGGGTTGTCCTGCCGGACCGTGCCGGCCCCGACGAGGATCGCGTCGCAGGTCGCGCGCACCTCGTCGACCCGGTCGAAGTCGGCGTCGTTGCTCAGCAGCAACCGCTCGTCACCCGGGCTGTCGACATAACCGTCGATGGACATGCCGCACGACAGCAGGACGTACGGTCGATCGATCACAGCCCCACCATAGGCCGCGCTGAGCGTGGCGGCACCTTCACGCACTGCTGCCGACCAGTTCCCGGACCGGGAGCACCGGCGCGACCCGCGCCACGACGGGGGCGACGGACGGGACACGGGTGCGCCCGAGCGCGCGGGTGACGATCACGACCAGGCCGGGCAGCGCCGCGACGAACGCGAACAGGCCGTAGACCACGGCGATGGTCAGGCCCTGGGCGGCGCTGAGGCCGGCGGCGCCGAACGCCCACGCGGTGACCCCCTCGCGGGGACCCCAGCCGCCGATGCTGACCGGGATGGTCATCGCGAGCAGGGCGAGCAGCATGAGCGGGACCAGTTGCGGCACCGGGGAGCCGGAGCCGGCCGCCCGGGCCGCGACCACGAACGTCGCGAGGTGCCCGGCCAGCACCAGGGTGGAGGCGAGCGCGATGCCCGGCCAGTTGCGGCGGGCCAGCAGCCCCTGGCGGATCTCGGTGACGGCGGTCCGGGCGGCCCGGGCCCAGCGCGACGCCCCGCTGCGCAACCGGCCGACGGCCAGGACCAGCAGGGCCGCGGCCACCACGACGGCCGCGGCGGCGATCGCGACGACCGGTGCGTGCGTGCGCAGCTGCGACAGGACCGGTGAGGGTACGGTCAGCAGCACCACGAGTCCCACCGTCACGAGGACGACCTGACCGGCCGTGCGCTCGAGGACGACGGCGCGCACGCTCTTGCCGACGTCGCCGCCCTGCTTGCCGTGCCGCACCGCCCGGTCGACGTCACCGAGGACGCCGCCGGGCAGCGCCGCGTTGATGAACAGCGCCTTGTAGTAGTCGCCGACCGCGGTCCGCATCGACAGCCGCAGGCCGAGGCCGCGGGCGACGAGGCACCAGCGCCAGGCGCTGAGGACCGTGGTGGCGACGCCGATCGTGAACGCGGCACCCAGGGTGGTCGCGTCGATCACCCGCAGGCCGTCGAGGAAGGCCCCCGTGCCCAGGCGCCAGAGCAGCACGGCGAGGATCGCCACCCCGCCGAGCACCCGTGCCCACGCCCAGATCGATCGGTTCATCGTGCCGCCACCTCCGGTTAGCCGTTCTGCGACTAATACGGCCCGGCAGGCGCGTCCGGTTCAGTCTTTCTGTGCGTAAAGATCTTGGTGACCCACCACGACCCGCAGCTCACCCGCGCCGGCGGCCGCCGACCGGGCCGCCAGATAGCCGTCGAGCTGCAGCTCAGGGCGCTGTTCGGCGGCGGCCGCGACCCAGCCGCGCAGCCAGTTCACGATCAGGTCACGGTCGTCCGGGCCGAGAACCCAGGGACTCGGACGGGTGGTGACGCTCGCCCCGGCCTTCGCGAACGACTCCGCCGCGGCGCCGATCGCCTCCGGGCCGAGCAACCACCGGTCGCCGGTGTGCCGCCGCTGGTGGTCGTTGAACGCGGCCGTCACCTGCTCGTCGAGCGGGTGCGGCGGGTCCAGGGTGACCTCACCGGCCACGGTCAGCGTGAACAGCGCCGGGGTGCCGGACCCGGCGCAGAGGTCGGCCAGCGCCTCGACCTCGTCGCTGGTGAACAGGTCGAGCAGGGCCGAGCAGGTCACCAGCGACACCCCCGCGAAGTGCTCCGCGGTCAGGGCGGTCACGTCCAGGTCCTCGGTGCTCACGGTCACCGGGCTGCCGTCGGCCGCCGTCGTGGGCAGGTGCTGTTTCGCGTACGCGAGAAGCGCCGGATCGCGGTCCTGCAGGATCCAGTGCTGGGGGCCGGACAGCCGCGGGGCGAGCCAGCGCCCCAGCTGACCGGCACCGCAGCCGAGATCGCGGACCACGGTCACGCCGTCGTGCCGGGTGAGCCCGGCGGCGGCGAGCTCGACCAGGTCGGACGAGCGGGCCACCGCGTCGGCGGGCTCACGCAGCAGCAGCCAGTCGGTGCTGAACTCTCCGGTCATACGTGCAATACCTCGCTCAGTCGTCGTGTCGTCTCGTCCCAGCCGCGCAGGGTGGCGCGGCGGTCCCGGGCCGCGGCCCGCCACCGCCGGCGCAGGCCGGGGTCGGTCAGCCAGCGCCGCAGGGCACCGGCCAGGGCGGGGACGTCGCCGGGCGGCACCAGGGCTCCCGGCACGGTCCCGTCCGGGGCCGCGCCGAGCGCCTCGGGAACCCCCTCGACCCGGGTGCCCAGCACGGGGACCGCGCGGGCGAGGGCCTCGGTGACCACCATCCCGTACGTCTCCGCGAGCGACGGCAGGACCAGCAGGTCCGCCGTCGCGTACGTCCCGGCCAGCGCCGCCCCGGTGCGGGTGCCCACGAAGCGCACCCGGTCACCGGCGTGGCGGACCCGGTCCGCATACCCCGGGTCACGGTCGAGAGCGCCCGCGCAGACGCAGTCCCAGTCCAGGTCGTTCAGCGTACGCAGCGCGTCAACCAGCACGTCCTGGGCCTTGCGCGGGGTCACCGCGGCCACGCACAGCAACCGGTTGCCGGCCTCGCTGCCGGGTGCCTCCGGAGCTGGGTCGACACCGGGCGGGGCCACGTGCACGCTGCCCGGCGCCAGGTCGTGCAGGTTCTCCACCCGCCGGGCCGCGCCGGCGCTGGTCGCCACGACGCGGGCCGCGGCGCGCAGGGTCCGGCCCTCGCGTGCGGTCAGTTCCGCGGGAGCGCCCGGCTCGTCGCCGAGCGGCAGGTGCACCAGCACGACCGGGCGCAACCGGGCCGCGTGGGCCTCGATCACCTCCGGCGCCGCGCAGGCGACCAGGCCGTCCAGCAGCACCGTCGCACCGTCCGGGACCGCGGCCAGCTCGGCGCCCAGCCGGGCCCGGTCCGTGGCCGACGGCTGTGGCCAGGCCCCGGTCACCGCACGTTCGTGCACCTCACGGGTGGCGGCGAGCCCGGTCAGGACCCGCCGGTCGTACGTGTTGCCGCCGCTCGGTGCCGCCGGGTCGTCGATCCCGCCCGGCAGCACCGCCCAGAGTGCGGCTGTCACAGATCGCGCTCGTACGACGCCCACGCGATGTGCGACTCGTGCAGCGTCACGGCGATCCCGGTGAGCCCGCCCGCGCCGGCGCCCAGGCCGCCGGTCGCGGCCTTGTCCGCGAGCCGGTCCGCGATGACCTTGGCCAGGAACTCGGTCGACGTGTTGATCCCGGTGAAGTCGGGGTCGTCGTCGAGGTTCTGGTAGCTCAGGCCGCCGCAGATGGCGTGCAGCTCCTGGCTCGCCAGGCCGATGTCCACGACGATGTTGTCGTCGTCGAGCTGGGGCCGCTTGAACGTGGCGTCCACGACGAAGGTGGCGCCGTGCAGCTTCTGGGCGGGACCGAACACGTCGCCCCGGAAGCTGTGGGCAACCATGATGTGATCACGGACGGTGACGCTGAACAATTTCACTCTCCTGTTTCGTAGGTGATCAGGTGGCACAGCGCCGGCAACTCGCCGCTGGTCAGCCGCGGCATGACCGCCGGGAGCGCGGCGAAGTCGGACTCCCCGGTCAGCAACGCGTCGAAGATCGGGTCCTCGAGCAGGTCCAGGGCGGTGGCCAGGCGGTCCGCGTACGTGCGCCGGTCGCGCCGCGCCGGGGCGATGCCGCCGACCTGGCTGCTCTTGATGACCAGCCGCCGGGAATGGAAGAACTCGCCGAGCGGCACGCTGACCTGGCGGTCGCCGTACCAGCTGAGCTCGACGACCGTACCCTCGGTGGCCAGCAGCTCCAAGGAGCGGGTCAGGCCCTCCGAGGTCGCGCTGGCGTGCACGACCAGGTCGCGGTCACCGGCCGCGTCCGGCGGCAGCGCGAAGTCCACCCCCAGCCGGGCGGCGAGCAGCGCCCGTTCCGGGTTGGCGTCGACGAGCTGCACCCGGGTGGCGGGGAAGCGGGCGAGGGTCGCGGCGACGCTGGCGCCGATCATCCCGGCGCCCACCACGGTGATCCGGTCGCCGATCAGCGGGGCGGCGTCCCACAGCGCGTTGAGCGCGGTCTCCACCGTCCCGGCCAGGACCGCCCGGCGGGCCGGTACGTTCTCCGGCACCACGGTCACCGCCTCGGCGGGCACGACATAGTGCGTCTGGTGCGGGTAGAGGCAGAACACGGTCCTGCCGACCAGCTCGGCGGGGCCCTGCTCGACCACGCCGACGTTCAGGTAGCCGTACTTCACCGGGGCCGGGAAGTCGCCCTCCTGGAACGGGGCGCGCATCGCGGCGTGCTGGCTCGCCGGCACGCCACCGCGGAAGACCAGCGTCTCGGTGCCCCGGCTGACACCGGAGTGCAGGGTCCGCACGAGCACCTCGCCGGGGCCCGGTTCGGGCACCTCCACCGGCCGGATCTCACCGTCGCCGGGCTTCGCGATCCAGAACGCCTGGGCCGTCACAACGATCTCCTTCTCGCCCGGGTGAACCATCTGTGCCGGGGCAACGTGTTGGTGGAGGACAGCGGCAACCATACGCGCGATTCGATCTTGCGCCCCCGGAGGCACGTGACAATGAGTATCGGCTCCATGACGGCACGCCCGGCCCGTGGGCCCCTCGCGGGGCTCATGGCCCACCTCGTCCTGACCGCCGTGCTGGCGGCCACGACCGGGGTGACCGCGGCCGGCTGGCTCGCCGGCACCGCGTACGCCGTCGTGCTCTACCTGGTCCTGCGCGCCGGCCTGGACCGCGCCGGGATGCGCGCGCTCGGCCCGGCCAACACCGTCACGCTGGGCCGCGCGGTCCTGGTCGGCGGCGTCACCGCGCTGGTCGTCACGTCGTTCTCGCGGCCGGTGTCACTGCCGGTGCTGGTCACGCTCGTCGCGGTGGCCCTGGCCCTGGACGGGGTCGACGGCCAGGTCGCCCGCCGCACGGGCAGCACCAGCACGCTCGGCGCCCGCTTCGACATGGAGATCGACTCGTTCCTGGTCCTCGTGCTGAGCGTCTTCGTGGCCGGCACCTACGGCTGGTGGCCGATCGCCATCGGCGCGTTCCGCTACCTGTTCGTCGCCGCGTCCTGGGCCGCGCCGTGGCTCAACGGCGCGCTGCCGCCCCGGTTCTCCCGCAAGGTCGTCGCCGCGGTGCAGGGCGTGGTCCTGGTCGTGGTGACCGCGGACCTGCTGCCGCCCGCGCTGTCGTACGCCGCCCTCGCCGTCGCCCTGCTGATGCTGACCTGGTCGTTCGGCTATGACATCCTCGGCCTGCGCGTCGCCGAGGAGGCCCGCCGCACCACCCGCGTCACCCTGATCCGCCACATCCCGGCCCGCCACATCCCGGCCCCGCGCCGGCGCCGCCCGGCCTCCGTCAACGTCTGAGCCCGGCGGCCGGTTGACGCGGTCCGCGAGGATGGGCCGCATGCATAGACGATGGACAATGACGGCGGCGGCGGTGGTGGCGGGGCTGGCCGCAGTGCTGGTGGCCGGACAGGTGGCGGCCGCGCCCAGGACGATCCCCGACCGGGTCATGCTGCAGGCCGAGGATCTCGGCGGGGCGGTTCCCGGCCCGGTGGCGGACGACCTGGCGTTCCAGCTGCTGCCCCAGCCGTGTGCCGGCGTCCCGGTCCCGCAGCCCCGGGCGAGCCGCGGTCTCTCCGCTGATCACGGCCCCCGGGCCCGGGTCCACGAGAACGTGGCGCGCTACCCACGGGCCGGCGCGAAGGCCTATCTGGACACCCTGAAGGCGCAACTCGCCACGTGCCGGGCGGGCGGCGGCGACAACGGCTTCCGGACCGTCGCCGAGGACCACCTCGGCCCGGACACCGTCCTGTTCGAGTACCAGTACGACGAGGGCGACCGCTGGGTGGCATACGTGGCCGCCGCCGTCGGCCGGTACGTGGTCGTCGTCCTCGTCACCGACCCGGTCGTCGGCGCCGGAGACCTCACGCTCGCCAACACCATCGCGAGCGCGGCCATCCGTCGCGCCGCCGCCTAGGGATACTTTCCAGGGACCGGCCAACCTGATGCCTGGCGTACGGTCTCCGTTCGTGGCGGGCCGACGGTGGGGACAGCACACCTAGCCGATCCGCCGGGCCGCCCACGACGGGGCGGGCGGCACCGTGCCGGGGTGCAGGATCGCCGCGACGGCCTCGACCCCGTCGACGAGACGGGGCCCGGGCCGCACCACCAGGGCGTCGCCGTCGACCGCCCACACCTGGGCGTCCGGGAAGTGCGGCACCACCCGCCGTGCCTGACCGGCGGCGCCGTCGAGGTGGAACCCGCACGGGGTGACCAGCACGACGTCCGGCCGCGCGGCGCTCAGCGCGGCCCAGGTCGTCTCCACCGAGCGCTGCCCGGCCCGCGCCGCGACCGGTTCCCCGCCCGCGGCCGTGACGAGGTCCGGCACCCAGTGCCCGCCGGCGAACGGCGGGTCCACCCACTCGACGATCGCCACCCGCGGCCGGGGCCGCCCGGCCACCGCCGCGGCGACCGCGTCCAGTCGCGCCCGCAGGCTCCCCACCAGCACCTCGGCCCGCTCCGGGACCCCGGCCCGGGCGCCGACCGCGGTGATGGTGCCGAGGACCTCCTCCAGCGAGTACGGGTCGAGCGACAGCACGTCCGCCCGGCAGCCGAGATGATCGAGGGCGTCCTCGACGTGATCGGACGGCAGTGCGCACACGCGGCACAGGTCCTGGGTCAGGATCAGCTCGGGATCCAGCCCGGCCAGCGCCCCCGCGTGCAGGGTGTACAGGTCCTCGCCGGCGGCCATCCGCTGCTTCACGTACGCGTCGATGTCACCCGGGCTCATCCCGCTCGTGTCCCGCCCACCGACCACGACGGTCTTCTCGGTGCGCGCGGAGGCGGGTTCGTCGCACTCGAACGTGACGCCGACGAGGTCGTCGCCGAGGCCGAGGGCGTACACGATCTCGGTGGCGGAGGGCAGCAGCGAAACCAGGCGCATACCGGTGATTCTGCCCGCCCGGGTCTCAGTGCGGTGCGAGCAGGTCGAACGCGGCCGGGATGCACCGGCTCCAGTACGCGAAGTTGTGCCGGCCCTCGGCGTAGCCGCCGGTCGCCTTGCCACCGGGCAGCACCTTCTCGAACGCCTTCACCTCGGCGAGCAGCCCGTCGTCCGTGCCGCACCAGAGGCCCACCCGGTGCCCGCGCAGCTTCTCGACCTGGGCGAACACGTCGTCGCCGGGGGAGATCGCGGGGGAGAACGCGGCCACCGAGGTGACGAACTCCGGGAACGTCTCGGCCAGCAGCAACGAGCCGTACCCGCCCATCGACCATCCGCACACCGCGAACGTCTCCGTGGCGAAGCCCCGCTCCGCGCACCACGCCGGGATCTCCTCGCGCACCATCCGCTGCGGATCGTCGGCCCCGGACGCTCGCCAGGACAGCCGGCCACCGGTCGCCCCGGCGAGCACGAACGGCGGATTGCCACGGCGTACCGCATCGGTCAGGAACCTGCCCAGTCCCAGCGAGGGAAAATCCGCGGCGGTCTTGGACGCGCCGTGCAGGACCAGGCAGACCGGCAGGCCGCGCCCGTCACCGTGGCCGTCCGGCACGGCCGTGTAGAAATCGACGGTACGACCGCGAGCGCGCGATGCGCGCTGCTCCAGTCGCTCGTCCCCGACCGGGACACCGGGCACCACCGGCTGCTGTCCCGGCCGCAACCGGGTGTACCCACCGGCCACCACCACGGCGGCCGCCGCGCCCGCCCCCGCCACCAACGTCCGTCTGCGCATCACCGGGATCAACGACGGCGGTCACCCCGTGACGCGGGTCAGTAGCTCGGTGTCATCTTCTGGGTGCCGATCGAGGCCAGCAGCTCGAGCTTGCTCCGGGCGCCGGTCCCCGGCCGTGGCGTGTAGACCACCAGCCGCAGGTCCGACCCCTGGGTGGTGAGCACATCGGAGTCCAGCGCGATGTCCCCGACCTCCGGATGCTCGACGACCTTCGGGGCGCTGTGATGCTCGGACACCGACCGCAGCGCCCACAGCTCGCGGAACCGGGGGCTCGCCGACAGCCGGGACACCAGCGCCGCCACATCGGGATCGCCGGGATACCGGCCGGTGGTCGCGCGCAGGTCCGCGACCAGCGACTCCTCGAACGCGGCCCGCTCCGCCGCGGTCTGCCGGACCCGGGACGGCGCCGACTCGAACTGCCAGAGCAGCGCGCTGCGGGCCGCACCGTCCGGCCCGGTCGGATCGCCGAACGTCGCCGCGAACAGCGGGTTTCAGTGCAGCAGCCGCCAGGCCGCGTCGTACACCGCCAGCGGGTGACCGCTCAGCTGCGCCATGATCCGGTGCAGACTGCGGGGGAGCAGCCGCGGGATCCGGGCCGGGTCCGCGGCGTGCCCGGCGAGGCGCAGCAGGTGGGCCTGCTCGTCGTCGGACAACTGCAACGCCCGGGCCAGCGCCGTGCAGACCTGCGCCGACGGCGTCGGGGCCCGCCCCTGCTCCAGCCGGACGACGTACTCCACCGAGATGCCGGCCAGCACCGCCAGTTCCTCCCGGCGCAACCCCGGCACCCGGCGCGGCGAGTTGTGCGCGAACCCGGCGGCGGCGGGCTCCAGCCGCCCCCGCCACGACCGCAGCGCGGCACCGAGATCGCTCATGACGCCATTGTCACCCGGCCGGCCGGACACCGGGTGGTACGGCTTGTACCAGGACGGACGGTAACTTCCCCGGCCCCGGTGACGGGTCCACGATCGGCCCATGACCGACACCCTGACCCTCGCCCCCGACCTCACCCTCAGCCGGATGGGCTACGGCGCCATGCAGCTGGCCGGCCCGAACGCCTTCGGCCCGCCCCGCGACCGCGCCGAGGCCGTCCGGGTCCTGCGCACCGCCGTCGACCTGGGCATCACCCACCTGGACACCAGCGACTACTACGGCCCGGTGGTCACCAACGAGATCATCCGCGAGGCCCTGCACCCGTACGCCCCGGAGTTGCGCATCGTCACCAAGGTCGGCTTCACCCGGGGCCCGGACGGCAGCTGGGACCCGCACCCGCACCACCTGCGCGACCAGGTCCACGCGAACCTGGACCACCTCGGCCTGGACGTCCTCGACGCGGTCAACCTGCGCGTCGAGGGCCCGGCCTCCGTCGCCGGACCGTTCGGCGAACTGGCCGACCTGCGCCGGGAAGGCCTGATCCGCCACCTCGGCCTCTCGAACGCCACCGCGGCCCAGGTCGCCGAGGCCCGCGAGATCGCCCCCGTCGTCTTCGTCCAGAACCTCTACAACCTGGCCGACCGGCGCGACGACACCCTGATCGACACCCTCGCCGCGGACGGCATCGGCTACGTCCCGTTCTGGCCGCTCGGCGGCTGGAACCCGGTGCGGTCCGCCACCCTCGACAAGGTGGCGGCGGATCTCGGCGCGACCCCGAAGCAGGTGGCCCTGGCCTGGCTGCTCCACCGCTCCCCGAACATCCTGCTCATCCCCGGCACCTCCACGGTCCCCCACCTGACGGAAAACATCGCCGCCGCGACCCTGCACCTGCCCACCGAAGCCCTCACCCGCCTCGGCGACCTGGGCTAGTCGCGGCGCCACTTCAGGTGGTTGAAGAGCAGGTTGAGGAGGAAGACGATCACGACGGTGGTGGTGATGGAGCTGCCGAGGATGATCTGGAGCTCGTCGGGGAACTTTGCGTAGAAGGCGGGGGCCACCACCGGGACCATGCCGGCTCCGATGGCCACCGCCACGATGAGCAGGTTGTTGGTGCCGTCGAAGTCGACGCGGCGCAGGCTCTTGATGCCGACCGCGGTGACGGTGGCGAACATGACGAGGGCCGCGCCGCCGATGACCGGGCCGGGGATCGCGGCGATGATCTCGCCGAGTTTGGGGATCAGGCCGAGCAGGACCAGGATGACGCCGGCCGCGGTGACGACGTAGCGGCTGCGGACCCGGGTGACCTGGACCAGGCCCACGTTCTGGGCGAACGCGGTGTCCAGGAACGAGTTGAACGTGCCGGCCAGCAGGCCGCTCACGCCGTCGGCGGCGAGGCCCCGGGCGATGTCGTTCGCGGTCAGTTCCTTGTCGGTGAGCTGGGCCACCGCCAGCATGTCCGCGGTGGACTCGACGTAGATGACCAGCATGACCACGCACATCGAGATGACCGCCGCGACCGGGAACTGCGGGGCGCCGAAATAGAACGGGCGGGCCAGGCCGAACCAGCCGGCGTCGCCGACGGCGCTGAAGTCGACCAGGCCCATGAGCGCGGCCACCACGACGCCGAAGACGAGGCCGATCAGCACCGCGAGGGAGACCAGGAAGCCGCGGGCGAAGCGGTTGATCAGGACGATGAGCAGGATGATCGACGCGGCGAGGGCCAGGTGGCTCAGGTTGCCGTACCCGGGATCGCTCTCGTCGTTGCCGGCGATCAGGCCGGCGCCGGCGTCGATGAGCGAGAGGCCGATGACCGTGATGACCGTGCCGGTGACCAGCGGCGGGAACAGGTGGATGATCCTGGAGAACGGTTTGGCGATGAGGATGCCGAACACGCCGGCGGCGAGCATCGAGCCGTAGACGGCCGGCATGCCGTACGTGCCGCCGATGAGGATCATCGGGCTGAGCGCGGTGAACGTGGCGCCGGCGACGATCGGCAGGCGGACGCCCAGGATCTTCCCGACGCCGAGGCTCTGCACGATGGTGATCACACCGGCCACGAACAGGTCGGCGTTGACGAGGATGGCGATGACGTCGGTGCTGAGCCCGAGCGCTCCGCCGACGATGAGGGGGACGGCGACGCAGCCCGCGTACATGACGAGGACGTGCTGCAGGCCCAGGACGGCGAGCCGCCCGAACGGGAGCATCTGATCGACGGGGTGTTTCTCCGCAACCACGACGGGTGACGACATGCGGGCATTGTCGGCCGCGAATGTTGTCGTCCGGTTAAACCCCCGTAAGGCTCAGCAGCCGGGTCCGCTCGCCCTGCCCCGCACGATCCGGTACGCCGTGATGTCACCGTCGACGAACGGTGTCAGCTGCGCCGTCCGGGTGGGGGTGGTGCCGTACTGCGCGACGTAGCCGACGATGGCGGTCTCCACCGCGCGGCAGTCGGCGGCCGCGGCGACTTCCTCGGCCTGGCGGGTGGCATCACCGTTGTTTAACGCAGCGTAAGAAACGCCAGCAACACTCAATGTGATGGCAGCCGCCATGGCGACCTCGGTGAGATTCACGAAAAACTCCCGCTCAAATGCGTCGGAGTGGACCGACTCGGTCACCTTACGGGAAGTCACTCTAAGTGTCTATTGGTCGGCGAGGATGAGTACGGCGACTCAAAGTGACTTCATCGTCAGGGCGAGGGAAAACTTCCGGAAACGGCACGAAAGTGTATTTCATGCCTGTATGACGTTTTCATGGGTGAGTTGACGAAGCGGGACAAGCAGGTCATCGGCGGCAGCGTGGTCGTGCTCCTCTTCGCCGGATCGGGCGCGCTGGCGCTCTCCGGCGACCAGGACACCGGCCGCGACGACGCGCAACGGTCGGCGATCGCCGAGGCCCGGCTGGGCGGGGCGGCCGGCACCGCCATGGGCGCGCGTGGCGCCGGCGACACGGGGGGCGGCGACACGGGGGGCGGTGACGGGCCGGGTGCGGTGGCCGTTGTCCCTTTTCCGCGTACCGACTTCCCGCCCGCGACGCTGCGGCCACCGCTGGGCGAGGTCTTCGGCCCGCCCGGGTTCCGGCCCGCGGTGCCCCAGGGCCCGGCCTCCACCACGCCGCCCCTGACCACGCCGCCCACAACGGTGCCGCCCCAGGCGCTGCCGACCACTTTCCCACCGTTCACGACGGCGCCCACGTTTCCGCCGGTCGCCGATCCGCCGGTCACCGATCCGCCCGCGACCGATCCGCCGGTCACGCACCCACCGGTCACGCACCCACCGGCCACGACGCCCGTGCCGACGCCGACGGCCCCGGCCCCCACCGCCCCGACGCCGACGGCCCCGGCCCCCACCACCCCGGCCCCCACCACCCCGGCCCCCACCACCCCGGCCCCCACCACCGAGACCCCGCCGACCGGGGAACCCACCGATGGGCCCACCAAGGAGCCGACCGGGGAACCGACCGCGCAACCCACCGCGGAGCCGCCGGTGCCCGCCGAGCCGGCCCCCCAGCCACCGGTGCCCGCCGAGCCGGAGCCGCCGGTGACCGAAGAACCCACGCCCGGGCCGACCGCCGAGCCCACGTCCGGGCCCACGTCAGCGCCCACCTCAGCGCCCACGTCAGCGCCCACGTCAGCGTCGACGTCAGCGCCCACGTCCGGGCCCACCTCGGCGCCGGCGTCGGTGTCCGCGTCCGGGCCCACCGGGGAACCGGTTCCGTCGCTCAGCGGGGAACCCGCCAAGGAGCCGGTGAGCCTGGCGCCGCCGGTCCCGGTGCCCAGCCCCACCGCTGAGTCGCCGGACCCCAGCCCGGAACCGGGCGGCACGCCGAGCGGCGCGACGGGTCCGCTGCCGTACCTGAAGACCGTTCTCGACCTGCGCGGGTCCGGGTACGGCGCCGTGTCCCGGCCGGGACCGCTCGGCTGACCGGGTCCGCGTGTCAGGGTGATCACCCTGGGGTCATACGATTCGGGGCGGGAATGCACCGTACGCACGGAGGGAAGTCATGAGCACCGAGACGCTGGAGTTCCAGGCCGAGGCGCGCCAGCTTTTGCAGCTGATGGTCCACTCGATCTACTCCAACAAGGACATCTTCCTGCGCGAGCTGATCTCGAACGCGTCCGACGCCTTGGACAAGCTGCGCCTCGCGGCCCTCAAGGACGACGCGCTGACCGCGGAGGACCTGCACATCGCGGTCGAGGCCGACAAGGAGGCCCGCACCCTGACCGTGCGGGACAACGGTATCGGCATGGCGCGTGACGAGGTCGTGGCGCTGATCGGCACGATCGCCAAGTCGGGCACCGCCGAGCTGCTGCGCAAGATCAAGGACAGCAAGGAGAAGGACGGGGAGCAGGCCGAGCTGATCGGCCAGTTCGGCGTCGGTTTCTACTCGACGTTCATGGTCGGCGACAAGGTCACCCTGGTCACGCGCAAGGCCGGTGAGGAGACGGGTACCCGCTGGGAATCGGCCGGCGAGGGCACCTACACGGTCGAGGAGGTCGCCGACGCGCCCGCCGGGACCAGCGTGACGGTGCACCTGCGGCCCGAGGACGCCGAGGACGCGCTGTACGACTACAGCGACGAGTGGAAGATCAAGGAGATCGTCAAGCGGTACTCCGACTTCATCTCGTTCCCGATCCGGCTGATCAAGGCCGAGGGCGAGCCGGAGACGCTCAACTCGATGAAGGCCCTGTGGGCGCGGCCGCGCTCCGAGGTCAAGGACGAGGAGTACACCGAGTTCTACCGGCACATCAGCCACGACTGGACCGACCCGCTGGAGATCATCCAGATGCGGGCCGAGGGCACCTTCGAGTACGAGGCGCTGCTGTTCATCCCGTCGCGGGCCCCGCACGACCTGTTCCAGCGTGACGGCCAGCGCGGCATCCAGCTGTACGTCAAGCGCGTCTTCATCATGGACGACAGCCGGGAGCTGATGCCCGACTACCTGCGCTTCGTCAAGGGTGTCGTGGACGCGGCCGACCTCTCGCTGAACATCTCCCGCGAGATCCTGCAGCAGGACCGGCACATCCAGATGATCCGCCGCCGGCTCGCCAAGAAGGTCCTGTCCACGATCAAGGACCTGATGACGAAGGACGCGGAGAAGTACGCCACGTTCTGGCGGGAGTTCGGCCGCGCGGTCAAGGAGGGCCTGCTCGCCCAGGGCGAGGACCAGAAGGCGATCCTGGACGTGTCGTCGTTCGCGTCCACGGCCGGCGACGAGCCGACCACGCTCGCCGACTACGTGAGCCGGATGAAAGAGGGCCAGGACGAGATCTACTTCATGACCGGGGAGAGCCGCGCGCAGGTCGAGAATTCCCCGCACATGGAGGCGTTCAAGGCCCAGGGGTACGAGGTCCTGCTGCTCACCGACCCGGTGGACGAGGTGTGGGTCGAGGCGGTCCCCGAGTACGACGGCCGGAAGCTGCAGTCGATCGCCCGGGGCAACGTCGACCTGAAGTCCGACGAGAAGCCGTCCGAGGAGCAGACCGGTGAGTACGCGCCGCTGCTGACCTGGCTCGGCGAGACGCTCGGCGAGGTCAAGGAGGTCCGGCTCTCCACCCGCCTGACCACGTCGCCGGCCTGCCTGGTCAGCGACGCCGACGACATCACCCCCGCGCTGGAGAAGATGTACAAGGCGATGGGCCAGGACGTCCCCACGGCCAAGCGGATCCTCGAGCTCAACCCGGGGCACCCGCTGGTCAGCGGCCTGCGCGACGCGCACGCGTCCCGGGCCGAGGACCCGGCGCTGCCGGAGACCGCCGAGCTGCTGTACGGCACGGCGCTGCTGGCCGAGGGCGGCGACCTGACCGACCCGGCCCGCTTCGCGAAACTGCTCGCGGACCGGCTCGCCCGCACGGTCTGACCGTCAGGACTGGCGGGTGACGGCCGTCCGGAACGCTTCCCGGACGGCCGTCGCCCCGGCGACCACCACGGCCGCGGCGCCGCGCACGGTGGCGGCGACCGGGCCGTGCGGTGGGACGCGTTCCTCGACGGCCTCCCACTCGGCGGGGGTCACCGGGAACGGATTGCCCCCACCGGACATGCGCAGCACCAGGGTGGTGGCGAACCGGGGGTCCTCGGACAGGGTCGCGCGCGCGATGGTCGTACCCGGGAACGTCTGGTCGAAGCGCACCGGGAGCAACCACCGGTCGTCCACGCCGCCGGGCCAGAACCGGTCGTCGGCCGCGCCGCGGCGGGGGACGCCGGTGATGACGCCGACCGCGACCACACCGCCGTCCCCGCCGCTGGTCCAGAGCGCGACCTGGTCGCCGGCGGTGATCGCGTCCCGGTGCCGGCGGATCGGCCAGGCGTCGGTGTGCCCGCCCGCGGCGAGGAAATCGTCGAGCGGCCACTTCTTCGGGTTCACCTGCAGCAACCAATGCGCCATGATCATGATTGTGGTCGCCCGGCGGGCACCGTGGGTGATGTTCCGGCAACGCCCACCTAGGGTGGACGGTATGAGTGTCCAGTCCACCGAGATCCACCTCGCCGCCCGCCCGCACGGCGCCCCCACCCTCGACGACTTCGCGACCGTGCGCACCGAGGTGCCCGATCCGGGCCCCGGTCAGATCCTCGTGCGCAATGCCCTGATGAGCGTCGACCCGTACATGCGGGGCCGGATGGACGACCGCAAGTCCTATGTGGCGCCGTTCGCGCTGGGTGCGCCGCTGGAGGGCGGCGCGGTCGGTGAGGTGGTGGCGTCCGGGGCGGACGGTTTCCGGGCCGGCGACCACGTGCTGCACGGTCTCGGCTGGCGGGAGTACGCCCTGCTCGACGCGCGCGGCGCCACCAAGGTCGACACCGGGGTGGCCCCGCTCGGGGCGTACCTGGGGATTCTCGGCATGATCGGCACGACCGCGTACGCCTGCCTGATGCGCACCGCCGAGTTCCGCAAGGGTGACGCGGTCTTCGTGTCCAGTGCGGCCGGCGCGGTCGGCTCGGTCGCCGGGCAGCTGGCCCGGATCAAGGGCGCGAGCCGGGTGATCGGCAGCGCCGGCTCCGCCGCCAAGGTCTCCTACCTGCTCGACGAGCTCGGCTTCGACGCCGCGTTCAACTATAGGGACGGCCCGGTCCGCGACCAGCTGGCGGCGGCCGCCCCCGACGGTATCGACGTGTACTTCGACAACGTCGGCGGCGACCACCTCGAAGCGGCCATCGCCCGGCTCAACGTGCACGGCAGGATCGGCGTCTGCGGCATGATCAGCGTCTACAACGCCACCGAGCCGGTGCCGGCGCCGCGCAACCTCGCCCAGGTCATCGGCAAACGCCTGACGCTGCGCGGCATGCTGGTCGCCGACCACCGCGACCTGCGCGACGAGTACCTCGCCGAGGCCGCCCCGCTGGTCGCCGACGGCACCCTCAAGCTGCGCGAGACGGTCCACGAGGGCATCGGCGATGCTCCGGCCGCGTTCCTGTCGATGCTCGGCGGCCAGGACACCGGCAAGGTCCTCGTGAGGCTTTAACCGGCGGCGATGTGCAGGACGGCGTCGGCCCCCTCGACCGTTGCCCGGTCGAGGGGGAAGTAGCCCTGCTCGGGGCGGGTGTCGGTGCGGGTGTCGCCGGGCTCGACCTCGGGTGCCGGGGTCAGGCCCCAGCCGGTGGTGCGGCGTTGCAGCCGGCCCTCGTACGTCCCGGGGTGGGGATCGGGCAGGCCGATCGTGTCGCCGCGGCCGAGGCTGCCGGCGATGAAGACGTAGCCGTCGTCCTGCATCGAGCTGAGGATGGCGCCCGCGCCGGCGAAGACGACGTCCTGGCCGGCGTTGCTCCAGCCGCTCGGGTTCCGCTGCAGGTGCAGGTTGTGGGCGAAGACCAGGGTGGGTCCGCGGCCGGCCTCGGCCGCCCGGATGTCGAGCAGGTTCCCGGCCATCAGCACGTCGCGGACCCCGGACAGGCGGGCGATCCGGTCGCTCTGCTCGGGCAGTGGCTCGGCGGCCTGCTTGTGGTACTGCAGCAGGCCGATCCCGGCGGTGAGGTGGGTCCGGGCCCGCCGCCACGCGTCGCGGGAGGTCGTCGCGATCAGCTGCGGCGCCCGCGCGTGCAGCGCGATCAGCAGGTCGTCGGCGACCGAGCGGAGCCGCGCGGCCTCGGCCGACGCGCCGATGGACGCGCGGTGGTCCAGGATCGCCTCGGTACGCTCCCACAGCGCGTCGTCCCCGGCGAGGTCCACGTCGGCGCCGAGGTAGTCGCGGGCGTGCTCCAGATAGGTCCGGGGGCTGGGTGCGGTCATGGTCTCGGTGGGGGCGTCGAAGCCGTGGAACGTCAGCCGTTCGTCGGCCGGCAGCCCGTCGTTGTGCTCGCGCATCCACGCGACGAGCTCCTGGTTGCCGTCCAGGTCGCCGAAGCCGTGCGAGAAGGCGGTGCGGTCGCCGGCTCCGGTCTGGACGAAGTCGTCGACGGCCAGCGCGGCGACCCGGTCGGTCTCGAGGGCGATCGACCGGAACCCCCGCTCCGCCAGCGTGGCGAACAGGTCGTTGCGGATCCGCGCGAACGCGGGCACCTGGTGGGTCGGTTCCCCGAGGGCGAGCAGGGAACACGAGGCGGGCACGAAGTCACGGATGTCCTGGTTCATGTCCGCCAAGCGTATCGTTGAAAGAACGGTTGAGGCTTCCGGAGCCGCTACCGTGGCAGCGTGACGGAAAGCTTCAAACCGGTCGACCTCGCGCGAGAGCACGGCCTGTCGGCCCAGGCGGTCCGCAACTACGAACGCGACGGTTTCCTGCCCGCCGCGGGACGCACGGCGAACGGCTACCGGGTCTACACGGCGGTGCACGCGGCGGCGTTGCGGGCGTTCCTGGCGCTGATCCCGGCGTACGGGCACGCGGCCGCCGGCCGGATCATGAACGCGCTGCACGACGACGATCTCGACGGCGCCCTGGACCTCATCGACCGGGGACACCAGCAGCTGAGCCGGGACCGCGCGACGCTGGCCGCGGTCCACGACGCGAGGCCGGGTGAGGCCGGGCCGCTGAGCATCGGCGAGCTCACCCGGCGGCTCGGGGTGAACCCGGCGACGGTGCGCGGCTGGGAGCGGGCCGGCATCCTCGTCCCGGTCCGGGACCCGGCCACCGGCTACCGGGTGTTCGGCCCGGCCGGGGTGCACGACGCGGAGCTGACGCACCTGCTGCGGCGCGGGGGATACCCGCTCGGCCGGATCGCCGCGGTGCTCGGGCGGATCCGCGCGGGGGGCGGGCGGGAAGCGGTGCTCGACTGGCACCGCAGGCTGACCGGGCGGGGCGTGGCCATGCTGCGCGCGGCCGCCGCGCTCAGCGCGTACCTGGAACTATTTGTCCCAGGCGGCCCGGACCGCGTCGATCTCCGCGCGGTGGCTGATCTCCCAGGGGCCGATCCGCGGCGCGAGCAGCTTCATCGCGGCTAGGTAGGCGGGCCGGCGGCAGTCGGTGTCCGCCTTGTAGGCCGCCCGGATCTGCTTGATCCCACGCTTCCAGGCCTTGCCGGGCCGGGCGCCGTCGACCGGGGCGTCGGCCCGCTGGAGCCGCGGGGTGAACAGGAAATCGGTGCGCTCGTCGACGTCGTAGCCGTAGCGGCTCTTCATGCAGCCCCGGTAGGGCCGCATCGCCGCGCGGACGGTGGGGTCGGCGAGGACCGGGCCGAGCAGGTCCGGGAAGCCGGAGAGCCGCTCGGCGCCGGCGGGCATGTCGAAGTCGTGGTAGAGCCGGTAGTCGTACCGCGACGAGCAGGCGTTGTAGGCCGCGACGTCCGCCGCGGGCACCGAGGGCTCGATGGCTCCCGCCCGTTCGAGCCGGGCGAACGCGAGCTCGTTGAGGATCTGCCGGCGCCCGCGGTCGGTGATGTCGTCGACCGTGGACCCGTATCCGCTGCCGTAGCCGAGATCCGCGTCGGTGAAGTCCGCGTAGAAACTCGTGAACGGCATCTTCCGGTACGGGTGACCGGCCGCCCGCATGCACGCCGCCTTGCCACCCTCGATGCGCCGGTAGTTGCGGCGTTCCGCCCGGCGCCGCTGGGTGACCGTGCCGGTGATCTCGATCGTCAGCCGGTCGAGCCGCGCCGCCGTGTCCGTGACCGAGGGGGCGCTGACCGAGGCGGTGGGCTGGGTGCCGGCCACTCCCGCGGCCGGCACGGCGAGAACGATCATGCCCCAGGCCAGCACCATCACGCGACGCATCATGACCCGTTGAACGAGCACGACGCGTCGCGGTGACGGATCAGCCGCTGCGCCGGTTGCCGTACTGCCGGGGGCTCTGGACGGAACCGCGGCCGACCGGCGGCTGGCCCTTGGCGAACGCCTCGGACCTGGTGCTGGTCTTGCCCTTCGCCCGGCGGGCGGCCCGGTTGGTGAAGACCTCGGTCTCCTCGCCGGCCTCAGGTTCTTCGGCGGGGGCACTTGATTCAGGCATCGGGTCTCCTGGCATGTGGATGGTGTTCCAGGCTATCTCACCGGCGGCCGGCCCCGCGCCGGATCACCTCCCCGCGGTAGGCCCGCGCCCGCACCAGAATGGTCACCGCCGCACCGGTGACAGCCGTACCCGCGGCGGCGGCCAGCACCGCGGCGGCGGCGCCCGAGCGGGTGGCGGCGAGAACCACCGAACCGGCCGTGACCAGGCCGGTGAAGCCCGTCGCCAGCCACCCGGCGACCACCCGGTCCAGGGCGAACAGCGGCCGGCGGGCGAGGGTCCAGGCCGCGAAGCCGGTCCAGCCCAGACCGATCAGGATCAGGACGGCGAACGCGATCGCGGTACGCGCCGCAAGTGGCCCGGGCTCGGTCGCCCACAGCAGGGTGAGCGTGGCGGCGGCGCCGAGCCCGGCGAGCCCCACCGCGACCGTGCCCAGCCGGCGGCGCAGCGACAGCCCGCGCACGATCGTCTCAGGGGTGTATCCGGGCCGGTCGGTCATGAGTCGTATCCCTTCGCGACGAGGTGGTCCCGCAGCAGCAGCCGGGCCCGGTGCAACCGGGACTTGACCGTGCCGGCCGGCACCCCGAGGATCTGCGCGCAGTCGTCCAGGGCCAGGTCGTGCAGGTAGAACAGCACCAGCACCTCACGTTCGCGCGGCGGCACCCCGGCGAGGCCGTCCTCCACCTCGGCCCGGTCCAGGGCCAGGTGCGCACTGTCCACGGTGCCCTCGTCCGGGGGTGGTGGCTCGGCCGGGGCGTACCTGCGGCGCAGGTGGTTCATCAAGGATCGCCGGACGATCGTGAACAACCAGGGGGCGAAGCGGTCCGGCTCCCGCAGGCGCGGCAGTGCCCGCAGCACCGCCGCCCAGGCTTCCTGGCTCACGTCGTCGGCCGGTCCGGGGGCGTCGAGCATCCGCCGCACGTACCGCCACACGGGCAGGTGCCAGCGCTCGACCAGGGCGGTCAGGGCCCGGCGGTCGCCGAGCTGGGCGCGGACCACCAGATCCGCGTCGTCGATCTGCATGACTGTTCAGTCGCGGGGGAGCCCGGCGAGGTTCACGCGTGCCATCGTTGAGAACCTGGTGCCCCGTCAACGAGAGTGAGTGTGCCGCTGTGCCGACGATCTTCACCCGCATCATCACCGGCGAGCTGCCCGGCCGGATCGTGTGGTCCGACGAGCGGGTCGCCGCGTTCCTCACCATCGCGCCGCTCACCCCCGGGCACACCCTGGTCGTGCCCCGGGCCGAGGTGGACGAATGGACCGACCTGGAGCCGGAGCTGGCCACCCACGTGCTGACGGTGAGCCACACGG
The DNA here is from genome assembly GCF_044454705.1 of Actinoplanes sp. NPDC051494. Taxonomy (NCBI): domain Bacteria; kingdom Bacillati; phylum Actinomycetota; class Actinomycetes; order Micromonosporales; family Micromonosporaceae; genus Actinoplanes; species Actinoplanes sp. NPDC051494. The sequence goes on along the minus strand of NZ_JBITDZ010000005.1, from coordinate 160,559 downwards.
TCGGCCGGGCGCTGAAGCGCGCGTTCGACGCGCCGCGGGTCGGGCTGGTGGTGGCCGGGTTCGAGGTGCCGCACGCGCACGTGCACGTCTTCCCGGCCACCGAGATGGCGGACTTCGACTTCGCCCGGGCGAACCCGGACGTGAGCCCCGAGGATCTGGACGCCAGCCACAAGCGCATCCTCGAGGCTCTGGAGCGTGACGTCTAGCGGTTCCGGCCCGGGCGGTGCTCACCGCCCGGGCCGCCGATCCGGGTGAACGTCATACCGCGTGCTGCAGCGCCCACTCGAGGGCCTTGTCGGCGACCTGTTCCCAGCCGGGCTCGGCGCAGGTCCAGTGTGAGCGGCCGTCGAACTCGAAGTATTCGGTGACGGTCGTCGTGCCCTTGTAGTGCTTGGCGTTGGACCGGTTCACCGACGGCGGCATGATGTGGTCCGCGCCGCCCGCGATGAACAGCAGCGGGGCCCGCTGTTCGTTGTGGAAGTTCACCCACGTCTCCTGCTTGCCCGGGGTGAAGTTCGCGAGCAGCCCGTAACTCCACACCCAGCTGCCCGGTGCCGCGATCGCATAGCGGTCGTAGGCCGCACGCGAGTCCTGCTCGGACAGCGTGTTGGTGAACGCGTAACGGAACTGTTCGGCGGTGAACCCGGCCGCCTGGTGCCGTTTCGCCGGGTTGTTCAGCACCGGGAACAGCGACTTGATCTGCGACGGCGGGTTGACCCGGATGCCCTCCGGCGGTGCCGAGTCGATCACCACGCCCGCCGCGCCGAGCCCGCGGTCGAGCAGCAGCTGGGTCAGGGTGCCACCGAACGAGTGCCCGATGATGATCGGCTTCTCGTCCAGCCCGGTGATGAGCTTCTCCAGGTGCGCCACGGTCTCGGGAACGGTGACGGTCGCGATCGGGGTCGGGTCGGCGCGCAGCGCCTCCACCTCCACCTCGAAGCCCGGGTACGCCGGGGTCAGCACCGTGTGCCCCTTGCCCTCGTAGTAGGGGACCCAGTGTTCCCAGCTGCGCGGGGTCATCCAGAGTCCGTGGACCAGAACGATCGTGCTCATGCGGTGTACTCCTCCACAAAGGCCAGCAGGTCCGTGCCGAGTTGCTGCTTGTGCGTGTCGGTGATGCCGTGCGGTGCTCCCGGGTACACGAGCAGTCGAGCATCCTTGATACGTGTCGCGGAAGCCTCCGCACCCACTGCGAAAGGAACGACCCGGTAGCCGTTCCCGGCGAGGAACAGCGCCTGCGCCTGCCAGCTGTCGGCGTTGAGCGGCCACCCGTGGCTGAGCACGACCGGGCGCCCGGCGCCTCAGTCCTCGTAGCGGATCTCGGCACCGTCTCCGGTGGTCACGAAAGGTATGCGCCGGTCGTCAGGCGGTGTTGCCGGTGGGGGTCAGCTCGACGGCCGGGTCGAGGTGCAGGATGCCGCCGAGGATCTGCCACACCTGGCCGGCCAGCCAGCCGGTCAGCGCGTCGAGGCCGGTCTCGTCGCGGTGGTCGAGCCACCACAGGACGCTGCCGTCGACCAGCCCGGCGATCCCGGCGATGACGTGGGCCGGCGGCCGGGCGTCGTGCCCGGCCGTGCCGAGGTACGACGTGACCGCGGCGAGCAACTCGTCGACGGCCGCGGGGGAGTCGAGCCCGGCCCGGAAACGGTAGAGGTTGGGATGGGCGACCGCCCACCCCAGCACCCGGCCGATGAGCCCGTGAATCACCTGCGGCGGGGTGCCCCGGGCGGTCAGCGACGGCCGGATCCACTCGCTGAGCAGCCGCGCGGCGTGCCGGCCGACCGCCCGGTCGAGGTCGTCCTTGCCGGTGAAGTGGCGGTAGACGTGTGGCCGGGGCAGCCCCGCCTGGTCGGCGATCGAGCCCAGCCCGGCGCCGGCGCCGTGTTCCTCGATGGCCCGGACCGCCGCCTCGACGATCCGTTGCCGCCGGTGCGCGCGCTCGTCCGCGGCTCCGGCGGCCCGTCGCGCGGCGATGGTGTCACGCATTCCGCAACATTAGCGGGGTACAGTCCGTACCCACGCCTGGGTACAGCCTGTACCCACCCGCTCGCCGGTGGAGGACCCCATGCCCGACCCCGCCCTGCTCCAAGACGTTCTCGACGGTCGCTGGGCCCACGTCCGGCAGGCCGCGCGCACCGAGCTCGCCGGCGCCCACTTCGCGACCGTGCACGGCGAGACCCTCGAGCAGGCCCGCGACCGGGTCTCCCGGCTGATCACCGAACTGCCCGCCGACCCGGGCGTGGCGGCCGGCTTCCCCGTCGAGTACGGCGGCAGCTCCGACCCCGGCGGCTCGGTGGTGGCCGCCGAGATGCTCGCCCAGCTCAACCTGTCGCTCATGGTCAAGGCCGGCGTGCAGTGGGGCCTGTTCGGCGGCGCTGTGGTGGCGCTCGGCACCCGGTACCACCACGACCGGTACCTGCGCGACATCATCTCCGCCGACCTCATGGGCTGTTTCGCGATGACCGAGACCGGCCACGGCTCCGACGTGCAGCAACTGCGCACCACCTGCGAGTACGACCCGGAGACCAAGACGTTCGACCTGCACACCCCGCACGACGCCGCCCGCAAGGACTATATCGGCAACGCGGCCCGCGACGGCCGGATGGCGGTCGTGTTCGCCCAGCTGATCACCGGTGGCCGGCGCTACGGCGTACACGCGTGGCTGGTCCCGATCCGCGACGGGGCCGGCCGCCCGCTGCCCGGTGTCACGCTCGGCGACGACGGGCACAAGGCCGGCCTGCCCGGCGTCGACAACGGCCGGATCGGCTTCGACCACGTACGGGTGCCCCGCGAGATGCTGCTCGACCGCTACGGCCAGGTCGCGCCGGACGGGACGTACTCCAGTTCGATCGAGAACGACACCCGGCGTTTCTTCACCATGCTCGGCACCCTCGTCCGCGGCCGCGTCGTGGTCGGCGGCTCGGCGGCCGCGGCGGCCAAGAACGCGCTCACCATCGCGGTGCGTTACGGCGAGACCCGCCGCCAGTTCACCGCGCCCGGCGGGAAGCGCGAGGTCGCCCTCAACGACTACCTCGCCCACCAGCGCATCCTGCTGACCGCGCTGGCCACCACGTACGCGCTGACGTTCGCCCAGGAGGAGCTGGTCGGCACCCTGCACGACGTCCAGACCGGCGCGGAACCGGCCGGCGAGCACCGCCAGCGCGAGCTCGAGTCCCGCGCGGCCGGTCTCAAGGCGGTGCAGACCTGGCACGCCACCCGCACCATCCAGGCCTGCCGGGAGGCCTGTGGCGGCGCCGGCTACCTCGCCGAGAACGCCCTGCCCGGGCTCAAGGCCGACACCGACGTGTTCACCACGTTCGAGGGTGACAACACCGTCCTGCTGCAACTGGTCGCCAAGGGCCTGCTCACCGGGTACCGCGACGCGTTCGGCTCCCTCGACGGCTGGGGCCGGGCCACGTTCGTCGCCGAGCAGGTCCGCGCCATGGTCCTGGAACGCACCGCGGCCCGTACGCTGATCCAGCGCCTCGTCGACGCCGTCCCCGGCCGCACCGAGGAGGTCGCGCTCACCGACCGCGGCTGGCACCTGGCCATGTTCGAGGACCGTGAGAAGCACCTGCTCGACGGCGCCATCCGCCGCCTGCGCAAAGGCGCGGCCACCAAGAAGGACCGGCCGTTCGACATCTTCAACGACGTCCAGGACCACGTGCTGCGCACCGCGTCGGCCCACATCGACCGGGTCGTCCTGGAGGCCTTCGTCGCCGGCGTCGACCGCGCGGCCGACCCCGCGGTCAAGGCCCTGCTGTCCAAGGTCTGCGACCTGTACGCGCTGACCACCATCGAGGCGGACAAAGGCTGGTTCCTGGAGCACCAGCGCCTCACCCCGGCCCGCTCCAAAGCGGTCACCGCCATGGTCAACGACCTGCTGCGCCAGCTCCGCCCGCACCTGCGGACCCTGGTCGACGCGTTCGCCGTCCCCGAGGAGTGGCTCAACGCCGCGATCCTGCGCGAGGAGCCGGCCCGCCAGCAGGCGATGGCCACCGAGGACGACACCCTGGTCGACGCCACCGCCACGGACCTGGCGGTGGCCCCGGCCCAGTGAGGTCGGGCCCAGTGAGGTCGGGCCCAGTGAGGGTGGGTCAGTTGGCGAGTTCGGAGAAGAAGACGCCGATGTTGCGGAACATGTCGACGACGCCGTCACCGATGCCGCGGGCGATGTCCGCCGCCGGGCCCGGATTGGTGCCGATATAGAAGACGACCAGGGCAAGGAGCACCCAGCCGAGGACCTTCTTCATGACTCACCTGTTCCATGATCTCGACATGACCCGGTGATCGTGACACATGTGAGCACGCCTCACCTGCAAACACGCGCGCTACCGGTCGGGGCCGAGCGCTGTGCGGGCCGCGGTGAGGATGCGCTGCGACAGGTCGGTGCCGGTGGTCGCGCGGGACAGCAGCAGCGCGCCCACCATCGTGGCGAGCGTGACGAGGTCCTCGTCGGTGGCGCCCGGGTCCTCGCCGGTGTGGTCCGGGTCCTCGTCGCTGTCGTCCGGGCCGAGCCAGCGGGCGAAGTCCTCGACGCCGCGCGCGAACGGCTCCCGGGCCGGGCTGTCCGGCCCCTCACGGGCGACGTCCGGCCCGAAGCCGGTGGTGGGGCAGCCGTTGCCGGGGTCGTCGCGGTGGGCGGGGGACAGGTAGTAGTCGAGCAGTTCGCGCCGGGCCGCGTCGTGGTCACCCGGGTGCCGCGCGTCCGCGCCGTGCAGACGGCCGGCCATGCCCGCGTACGCGTCCCCGACCGCCTCGGCGACCAGGGCCTCCTTGGACGCGAACCGCTTGTAGAACCCGCCGTGCGTCAGCCCGGCCGCTGCCATGAGGTCGGCGACGCTGACGCCCTGGACGCCGCGCTCGCGGAAGAGCCGAGCGGCGGTCTCGACCACGCGCTGCCGGTTCGCCTGTGCCTGTGCCTGCGATACCCGTGCCATGCCGACCATTGTATGACGCTCGTCATCTAACCTTGCGGCCATTAGATGTCGACCATAATCTAAACGCATGGACATCACGAACTCCGTAGCAGTCGTCACCGGCGCCAACCGTGGCCTCGGCCGCCGCTTCGCCGAACAGCTCATCGCCCGCGGCGCCAAGGTCTACGCGGCCGCCCGCAACCCCGAGGCGATCGACCTGGCGGGCGCCGTCGCCCTCCAGCTCGACGTGACCGACCCCGGGTCGGTGGCCCGGGCCGCCACGATCGCCTCGGACGCCACCCTCGTGGTCAACAACGCCGGCTCCGCGACCGGCGCCGACCTGCTCACCGGCGACCTCGACAAGATCCGCCTGGAGATGGAGACGCACTATTTCGGCACCCTCGCGGTCAGCCGGGCGTTCGCCCCCGTCCTCGAGGCGAACGGCGGCGGTGCGTACCTCAACGTCCTGTCCGTGCTGTCCTGGCTGCACCCGGGCGCGCTCGGCGGCTACACCGCGGCCAAGGCGGCCGAGTGGGCGCTGAGCGACGCCCTGCGCGACCAGCTCGCCCCGAAGGGCATCACGGTCACCTCCCTGCACGTCGGTTACATGGACACCGACATGGCCGCCGGCATCCCCGCCGACCAGAAGATCGACCCGGCGCTGGTGGCGGCCCTCGCGCTGGACGCGGTCGAGCAGGGCCGGCCGGAGATCCTCGCCGACGACCTGACCCGGCAGGTCAAGGTGGGCCTGGCCACGGCGCTCCAGTCCTGAGACCGGATCATGGATACGGTTGGGGCTCACCCGTTCGGGGTACGCCACCGCCATGTCCGTCTACGCCGCTGAGGCGATCACATCCGCAGGCTCCGGCCAACTGGTCCTCGCCGCGGTGCTCGGTATCGCCGTCGTCGTCCTGTTGATCGCCTGGGCCAAATGGCACCCGTTCCTCGCGCTGATCGTCGGGGCCGCCGTGCTCGGGCTCACCGCCGGGGCCGCCGCCGGCGCCACCGTCAAGTCGTTCACCGCCGGGGTCGGCAGCACCGTCGGCAGCGTCGGGTTGCTGATCGCGCTCGGTTCGATGATCGGGGCGCTGCTGGCCGAGTCCGGCGGGGCCGACGGCATCGTCAACGCGATCGTGCGGCGGTTCCACGGCAGTGCGCTGCCGTGGGCCATGGCCGGGGTGGCCGCGCTGATCGGCCTGCCGTTGTTCTTCGAGGTCGGCGTCGTGCTGCTGGTGCCGATCGTGCTGCTGGTCGCACAGCGCACCGGGGTCTCGCTGCTCAAGATCGGGATCCCGGCGCTGGCCGGGCTGTCGGTGCTGCACGGGCTGGTCCCGCCGCACCCGGGGCCGCTGGTCGCGGTGGCCAGCCTCAACGCCGACCTCGGCCTGACGCTGGCGTTCGGCCTGATCTGCGCGATCCCCACGGTGATCATCGCGGGCCCGGTGTTCGGCACGTTCATCGCCAAGCGGGTGCCGATCGCGATCCCCGCCGCGCGGGTCCCGGCGGCGCCGGTCGAGCCGGGCGGCGCGAGCCCGGCCGGCGACGACGCCGACGCCCCGGTGCGGGACCGGCGCAACCCGGGCGTCGTGCCGGCGGTGCTCACGATCCTGCTGCCCATCGTGCTGATGCTGCTGCGGGCCGTCGCGGAGCTGACCCTGGACGAGGGCACCACCGTCCGTACCGTGTTCGAGAACCTCGGTGAGCCGGTCGTGGCGCTGCTGTTCGGTGTGCTGCTCGCCATGTGGACGCTCGGCAAGCGGGCCGGCTTCGACCGGGCACAGACCTCGTCCGTGCTGGGTGGTGCGCTGCCGCCGATCGCCGGGATCCTGCTCATCGTGGCCGCGGGCGGCGGGTTCAAGCAGGTGCTGGTGGACGCCGGGGTCGGCAACGTGGTCGCCGACGCGGCCAAGGACGCGAACATCTCGGCGCTGGTGCTGGGCTTCCTGGTGGCGGTCGGCATCCGGGTCGCGACCGGTTCGGCGACCGTGGCCACGATCACCGCGGCCGGCATCGTCGCGCCGCTGGCCGCAACCCTGGACAAGCCCGAGGTCGCGCTGCTCGCGCTGGCCATCGGCAGCGGGTCACTGTTCTTCTCGCACGTCAACGACGCCGGGTTCTGGCTCGTCAAGGAGTACTTCGGGATGACCGTCGGGCAGACCATCAAGACGTGGTCGGTGATGGAGACGATCATCTCGGTGGTCGGTTTCGGCTGCGTGATGCTGCTGAGCCTCGTCGTGTAAAAGTGATCTTCGGCTCGCCCGTTTCTCAAGGTCGTCACAGGTCCGCGGGGAAACATGATGACCATGCGTAGACGGACTCTGTTGCTCGCCCTGGCGGGCGTCGCGGGCGGCGGGAGCCTCGCCGCCTGCACCGCGGAGACCGACATCGGTATGGCGGGGGCCACCACGGCGTCGGCGACCGCCGTGCCGATCCTCGCCTCCACCACGGCGTCGTCGCTGGCGCCGCAGTCCATCCGGACGGTGTACACGCCGCCGCCGGGCAGCGCGCCCGCCACGGCGTACGCGCTGGGCCGGCGGGTCCTGGCGTTCAGCCGCGGCGACCGGTCCCTGCCGACCACGGTCTGGTACCCGGCGGCCGGCACCGCGCCGGCGAACCCGGCCGCCGTCGACAACGCCGAACCGGCGGCGGGCCGGTTCCCGCTGGTGCTGTTCAGCCACGGCCTGACGTCGCAGCCGGACGACTACGCCGACATGCTGATGCGGTGGGCGCAGGCCGGGTTCGTGGTGGCCGGCCCGACGTATCCGAACACGTGGTACGGCGCGACCGCCTTCGACGCGAACGACATCGTGAACCAGCCGGCGGACGCCTCGCACGTCATCGACCTGCTGCTGGCGTCCGCGGGGGCGGTGACCGCGGCGATCGACCCGAACCGGATCGCCGCGGCCGGGCACTCGGCGGGTGGCATCACCACCGTCGGCCTGTTCAGCGCGCGCCGTGACGAGCGGCTCAAGGCCGGGATCGTGTTCGCCGGCACCGACTTCCAGGCGACGCCGTTGACCGGTCCCGCGGCGGCGATGATGTTCGTGCACGGCCGCAAGGACACCACCGTCACGTACGGCGCCGGTCACACCGTGTACGCGGCGGTCCCGTGGTCGCGGGCCATGCTGTCGATCACCGACGGCGGCCATGTGACCGGGAGCGACGACTTCGAGGCGACCACTGCCACCACGACGGAGTTCCTGCGCTACGCGCTGTACGGCGACGCCGCCGCGCGGACCCGGCTCCCCGGGGCGGCGGCGGTCGGCGACGTCGCCACGTTCGAGAACCAACTCTGATCCCGGTGTGTGATGTGCGCCGCGTCCGGGCGGTCCCGGACGCGAGTATCCGGGCGCCCGAGTGGGCATAACGGGCGCACAGGGCCAGGTCACGACCGCGTCCGACATGTAAGCAATTGGGGTGACCCTCGAAAGGCGGTGCCAGATCTCCGTGGCTAACGTTAAGCGGGTGACTTTCTGGACCCGAAAACGCGAACGCTCCCTTTTTGCCAACTCTGGATCGTTGGTGATCTGCGGTCTGCTGGCCGGCGTGGTGGTCGCGGCCGCCTCGTTCCCGGCCGTCGCGATGTCGGGCCTCGCGGCCAAGGCCGGTTCCGAGGGTTTCGCGGAGCTGCCGGACACGCTGGAGACGCTGTCCGCCCCGCAGGTCACCCGGATCTTCGCGTCCGACGGCAAGACCCAGATCGCGGTCATGTACGACGAGTTCCGCAGCGACGTGCCGCTCGACGAGATCTCGGTCAACATGCAGAACGCGATCGTGGCGGCCGAGGACCACCAGTTCTACGAGCACAACGGCGTCGACCTCAAGGGTGTGGCGCGCGCGTTCGTCAACAACAAGAACGGTGGCGCGCAGCAGGGCGCCTCGACGCTGACGATGCAGACCGTGCGGATGACGCTGGCCTACACGGCCAAGACGCCGAGCGAGGCGGTCAACGCCACGAAGGACTCCCCGGAGCGCAAGCTCACCGAGATGAAGTACGCGCTGCAGCTCGAGAAGGAGCTGACCAAGCAGGAGATCCTGGAGCGCTACCTGAACGTGGCGCCCTACGGCAACGGCGCCTACGGGGTGTACGCCGGCAGTCAGGTGTACTTCAAGAAGAAGCCGAAGGACCTGACGATCGGTGAGGCCGCGCTGCTGGCCGGCATGGTCAAGGCGCCCACCGCGTTCGACCCGACCACGCCCAGCGGCTACCCGCAGGCGCTGGACCGGCGCAACTACATCATCGACAACATGCTCGAGATGAAGTACATCACCGCGGACCAGGCGGCCGCGGCCAAAAAGGAGAAGCTGGCCCGTACCGCCAACCACCCCGGCAACGGCTGCACCCAGGTCGCCAAGAACAACTGGGGCTTCTTCTGCGACTACTTCTACCGCTGGTGGCTGGGTCAGGAGGAGTTCGGTGCCAACACGTACGAGCGTGAGCGCCAGCTCAAGAGCGGTGGCTACCGGGTCGTGACCTCACTGGACGTCAAGGCCCAGGCCTCGGCGCGCAAGGAGATCACCGATGTCATCGGCGACAACAACCGCAACGCGCTGATGCTGGCCGCGGTGCAGCCGGGCACCGGCCGGGTCCAGGCGCTCGCCGCGAACCGTAAGTACAAGCTGGACAACGAGAACAAGAACAAACTGAGCTCCAACCCGGACCTCGCCGAGCAGGGCATCCGCGGCACGTACCCGAACACCACCAACCCGATCATCACCGGTGGTGGCGACATCACCGGTTACCAGGCGGGTTCGGTGTTCAAGATGTTCACGATGGTCGCGGCGCTGGAGAACGGGTACGGCCTGGACCACTCGATCACCTCCGGTTCCACGTACAAGTCCGGGTACGTGATCGATCCGAGCTCGGACGCGGCCTGCCCGGGCACGCACTTCTACTGCCCGAAGAACGCCTCGGCGAGCGAGCAGGGCACCTTCAACATGTGGACCGGTTTCGGCAAGTCGGTGAACACCTATTTCGTGCCGCTGCAGGAGCAGGTCGGCGCGGACAAGGTGGTCGACGTGGCCAAGCGGTTCGGCATCCAGTTCCGGGCCGCCTCCGATGCGAAGCTGGTGGCCGACCCGGCCACGGCGCGCACGTTCGGCGCGTTCACGCTGGGCGTCACGTCGTCGACGCCGCTGGACATCGCGAACGCGTACGCCACGCTGGCCGGGGACGGCATGTACTGCAAGCCGACCCCGATCCAGAAGATCACCGCGGCCGACGGCAGCACGGTGAAAGCCGGCCAGCCGGAGTGCTCCCGGGTGACGTCGAAGGACGTGGCCCGTGAGGCGCTCGACGCGGCCCGCTGCCCGGTCGGCGACCAGGCCCAGCTCGGCACCTGCAACGGCTCGACCGAGCGCAACGCCCGCTCGGTCGTGGGTCACCCGGTCTTCGGCAAGACCGGCACCACCGACGCCGACAAGACCGCCGCCCTGGTGGTCGGCACCCGCTCCACGGTCGTGGCCGGCTACCTGGTCAACCCGGACTGGTCGAACCACACCGACAAGATGGACCACGACATCGTGAATCCGGCGGTCTACCGCACGGTGGCGGACTTCATGGAGGGCAAGCCTTCGGAGGAGTTCAAGAAACCGGGGGAGTGAAACTTCCGGTGGTCAACCGGGACGGGCCGGCAGCTGTACAGCTGCCGGCCCGTTTTTCTGTCTTGCGCGGCGCTCATGACCCGGGAGAGACTGCGGTAGCCCGTCCGGAACATGCCCGGAAGTTTCGGCCGGACGGGACAGGACTGACTGGAGGAGTCATGACCGTGCTGCACCCTGTTCCCGGCGGTTCGGTCGGCCGTTCCCGGTGGAGCGACCGCGACCTGGAGCCCGCCGAGCGGGCCGGCGCGCTGCTCGCCGAACTGACCCTCGAGGAGAAGATCGCGCAGCTCGGCAGCGTGTGGCACGGCTTCGCCGCGGACAACACCGGCGACGTGGCCCCCATGCAGGAGGTCTTCGCCGCCGGGTCGCGCTCGTTCGCCGACGCCGTCCGGGGCGGCATCGGGCACCTGACCCGGCCGTTCGGCACCGCCCCGGTCACCGCCGAGCAGGGCCGGCAGCGTGTCGCCGAGATGCAGACCGAGGTCGTCGCGGCGTCCCGGCTCGGCGTCCCGGCGATCGTGCACGAGGAGTGCCTCACCGGGTTCACCACGCTGGGCGCGACCGTGTACCCGTCGGCGCTGGCCTGGGCCGCCACGTTCGACCCGGAGCTGGTCGAGCGGATGGCGGCCGCGATCGCCGCGGACATGCGCGCGGTCGGCGTGCACCAGGGCCTGTCACCCGTGCTCGACGTGGTGCGCGACTACCGGTGGGGCCGGGTCGAGGAGACGCTCGGCGAGGACCCCTACCTGGTGGCGACGCTCGGCACCGCGTACGTGAAGGGCCTGGAACGTCAGGGTGTCGTCGCGACGCTCAAGCACTTCGCCGGGTATTCCGCGTCCCGGGCGGCCCGCAACCACGGCCCGGTCGCGATGGGCCCGCGGGAGCTGCGCGAGATCATCCTGCCGTCGTTCGAGACGGCGCTGCGCGCCGGCGGGGCCCGGTCGGTGATGAACTCGTACGCGGAGATCGACGGTATCCCGGTCGGCGCCGACCCGGCCCTGCTCACCGGCGTGCTGCGCGACGAGTGGGGCTTCGAGGGCGTGGTGGTCTCCGACTACTCCTCCATCGCGTTCCTCAAGAACATGCACCGGGTCGCGGACACCTTCCCCGAGGCCGGCGCGCTCGCCCTGGCCGCGGGCATCGACGTCGAACTGCCCGACACCCTCTGTTACGGCGAGGGCCTGGCGGATCTGGTGCGCTCGGGTCGCGTACCGGAGGAACTGGTCGACCGGGCCGCCCTGCGAGTGCTCCGGCAGAAGGCCGAGCTGGGTCTGCTGGACCCGGACTGGACCCCGCAGGGGTCCGTCGCATCGGGCGAGGGCATCGACTTCGACGCGCCGGCGAACCGGGAGATCGCCCGGGAACTGGCCGAACGCTCGGTGATCCTGCTGGCCGACGAGGGCGGCGTGCTGCCGCTCGCGCCGGATGCCCCGCCCCGGCGGATCGCCGTGATCGGGCCGTGCGCGGACGACCCGCAGGCGTTCATGGGCTGCTACTCGTACCCCAACCACGTGCTGGGTGACTACCCGGAGCTCGGTATCGGGCTCGAGGCCGACTCGCTCTGGACCGCCCTGCGCGCGGAGTTCCCCGGTGACACGTTCACGCTGAACGCCGGATGCCCGATCCGCGACGAGGACCGGTCCGGCTTCCCCGCGGCCCTGCGCGCCGCCGCGGACGCCGACCTGTGCGTCGTGGTGGTCGGCGACCGGGCCGGGCTGTTCGGCCGGGGCACCTCCGGCGAGGGCTGCGACGTGCCCGACCTGACCCTGCCCGGCGTCCAGTCGGAGCTGGTCACCGAGCTGCTGGACGGGGGCACCCCGGTGATCGTGGTGGTCGTCTCCGGCCGGCCGTACGCACTGGGCGCCTACGAGTCGGCCGCCGCGCTGGTCCAGGCGTTCATGCCGGGGGAAGAGGGCGGCGCGGCGATCGCCGGCGTGCTCTCCGGGCGGATCAACCCCAGCGGCAAGCTCCCGGTCCAGGTCCCGCGCCTGCCGGGGGGCCAGCCGGGCACGTATCTGCAGCCGCCGCTCGGCGCGTTCAGCGAGGGGGTCAGCAACCTGGATCCGACGGCGATGTTCGGTTTCGGTCACGGACTCTCCTACACCAGCTTCGCGTACGACGAGTTCGTGGTCAGCGCCCCGACCCTGGCGACCGACGGCTCGGTGCGGGTGTCGGTGCGGATCCGCAACACCGGTACCCGCGACGGCGCCGAGATCGTCCAGCTGTACCTGCACGACGTGCAGGCCGAGGTGACCCGCCCGTTGCAGCAGCTCACCGGGTTCGCCCGGGTCCCGCTCGCGGCCGGTGCGGCGGCCCGGGTCACGTTCACCCTGCACGCCGACCGCACCGCGTTCGTGGGCCGTGACCTGCGCCGGGTCGTCGATCCGGGGGAGATCGAGCTGTCCGCGGGCCCGTCGGTGACCGAGCTGCCCTGCCGGGCGACGGTGACCCTGACCGGTGAGCGCCGGGTCGTCGGCACCGACCGGGTCCTGCACACCCCGGTGGTCATCGACCCCGCCTGATCCGTCCCACGGGAGCGGCGGTGCGGTGCGCACCGCCGCTCCCGTGTGTCCGAACTGGAATCGTTGTGAGGCCGAGTCCCGCGATGCATTGACGCGTGCCGGTGCCAGCTGATGATCTGCAGGGACGGCCATGCCTCCCACCTGCCCCGCGGCGCCTTCCGTTCAGACCGCGGACGTCTGATCGTCTTCCGCCACTCTTCCGGCGGCTATCCGGCACTCCCATGATCCACACAGCGGCGGCGCCTTTCCGGTGTCCGCCGATGAGATGGAGGATTCAAGTGCGGACCCTGGCACGTACGACCGTCGCCCTGCTGGCGGTCACGACTTTCGCGGGCCTGACGGCCTGCGCCCCGCCCGAGAAGGAGAGCGCCTCGGCCGGCACCGGCGCGGCCACCGCGGCGAGCGCCGCCGACCTGGGCGGCCTGGACGCGCTGGTCGCCGCCGCGAAGAAGGAAGGCCAGCTCAACGTCATCGCGCTGCCGCCGACCTGGGCCAACTACGGCGCGATCATCAAGGCGTTCGGCGACAAGTACGGCATCACCGTCAACTCCGCCCAGCCGGACGCGTCGAGCCAGGACGAGATCAACGCCGCCGACCAGCTCAAGGGTCAGGACAAGGCGCCGGACGTGTTCGACCTCGGCGCTGCCGTGGCCAGCGCCAACGTGGCGAAGTTCGCCCCCTACAAGGTCGCCACCTGGGCCGACATCCCGGACGCGCTCAAGGATGCCAACGGCACCTGGACCAACGACTACGGCGGCTACATGTCGATCGGCTACGACAGTGCCAAGGTGCCCGCCCCGGCCTCCTTCGCCGACCTGCTCAAGGCCGAGTACAAGGGCAAGGTCGCGCTCAACGGCGACCCGACCCAGGCCGGTGCCGCGTTCTCCGGTGTCGTGGCGGCCTCGCTGGGCAACGGCGGCTCCGCCGACGACATCGCCCCGGGCGTCGAGTTCTTCGGCAAGCTCAAGAAGGCCGGCAACTTCCTGCCCGTCGACCCGACCCCGGCGACGATCGAGTCCGGGCAGACCTCGGTCGTGCTCGACTGGGACTACCTCAACGTCGCCCAGGGCACCAAGACCACCACGTGGAAGACCGTCGTGCCGGCCGGTGCGGTCGTCGGCTCCTACTACGTGCAGGCCATCAGCAAGGACGCGCCGCACCCCGCCGCCGCCCGGCTCTGGCAGGAGTTCCTCTACTCCGACGAGGGCCAGAACCTGTGGCTCGCCGGTGGCGCCCGCCCGGTGCGTGCCGAGGCGATGGTGAAGGCCGCGACGATCGACTCGGCAGCCTTCGCGGCGCTGCCCCCGGTCGAGGGCACCCCGGTGTTCCAGACCGAGGAGCAGACCACCAAGGCCAAGGAATACCTGACCGCCAACTGGGCCAAGGCCATCGGTTGAGAGCGGCGGCCCGCCTCCTCGGCACCGTGCCGTTCTTCGCGTACGTGGTGATCTTCCTGGTCATCCCCACCCTGGTGGTGGTGATCGGGGCGTTCACCGGCGACGGCGGCTTCACCCTGGACAACGTGACCGCGCTCGGGGACTCCTACATCCTCGAGGCGTTCGGGCGCAGCATCCTGCTCTCCGCGGTCACCGCGATCATCGGCGCGGTGCTGGGGGCGGTCCTCGCGTACGTCATCGCCACCGCGAAGCCCGGCGGCCCGCTGCGCCGGCTCGTCACGTCGGCGGCCGGGGTGCTGGCCCAGTTCGGCGGCGTCACCCTGGCGTTCGCGTTCCTGGCCACCATCGGTCTGTCCGGCTTCGTCACGGTGTTCCTGCGTGACCACCTGGGCACCGACATCTACTCCGGCGGGGTGTGGCTGTTCGAGCTGCCGGGGCTGATGCTCGTCTACACGTACTTCCAGATCCCGCTCATGGTCATCGTGTTCCTGCCCGCGCTCGACGGCATCAAACCGCAGTGGCGCGAGGCGACCGAGAGCCTCGGCGGCTCCACCTGGCACTACTGGACCCGGGTGGCCGGCCCGCTGCTGGCCCCGGCGTTCCTCGGGTCCACCTTGCTGCTGTTCGCCAACGCGTTCTCGGCGTACGCGACCGCGGCCGCCCTGGTCAGCCAGGGCGCCCCGATCGTGCCGCTGCAGATCCGCAGCGCGCTGACCAGCGAGGTCGTGCTCGGCCAGCAGAACCTCGGCAAGGCGATGGCGCTCGGCATGGTCGTCGTCGTAGCCGTGGTGATGACCCTGTACGCCGTGCTGCAGAAGAGGACCGCGCGATGGCTGGGGTGAGGGCCCGTGCCGCTACCCAAGCCTGGACTATCAGTCGGCGGAGCCGGCTACGCCGTCAGCGCGCGTTCCGCTGGGCCGTACTGATCGTGCTGGGGTTGTTCTTCCTGCTCCCGCTCGCCGCGATGCTGGAGTTCAGCACCCGCGGTGCCGGCGGCACCTGGTCCCTGCTGGTCGACTGGCCGCGACTGTCCACGACGTACCCGGACCTGGCCGACGGCATCGTCGCGTCGCTGGGCCAGGCGGTGCTGACCGCGCTGCTGATGCTGGTGCTGCTGGTGCCGACCGCGGTGTGGGTGCGGCTGCGACTGCCGAGACTGCGGCCGCTGATCGAGTTCCTCTGCCTGCTGCCGCTGACCATCCCGGCGATCGTGCTGGTGGTCGGGCTGGCCCCGGTGTACGCCTGGGTCAACTATTTCCTCGGCGGCTCGTCGCTGACGCTGACGTTCGCGTACACGATCCTGGTGCTGCCGTACGCGTACCGGGCGATCGACGCCGGGCTGTCCGCGATCGACGTGAAGACGCTCGCCGAGGCCGCCCGTGGCCTGGGCGCGAGCTGGTTCACCGTGATCGCCCGGGTGGTGCTGCCCAACATCCGCTCGGCGGTGCTGTCGGCGTCGTTCCTGACCGTCGCCCTGGTCCTCGGCGAGTTCACCATCGCGTCGCTGCTGAACCGCACCAACCTGCAGGTGGCGATCAACCTGCTCGGCAAGAGCAGCGCCACGATGTCGGTCGCGGTGTCGCTGGCGGCGCTGCTGCTGGCGTTCGTACTCCTCATGCTGTTGTCCCTGTTCGGCGACCGACGGAAGGCCTCCCGATGACGGGCGTGGCAGTGCACCTGAACGACCTGCGCCGCAGTTTCGGCCAGGTGGCGGCCCTGGACGGGCTCGACCTGCACATCGAGCCGGGCGAGCTGATCGCCCTGCTCGGCCCGTCCGGCTGCGGCAAGACCACCGCGCTGCGGATCCTCGCCGGCCTGGAGGACGCCGACACCGGCCGGGTCCTGGTCGGCGGCAAGGACATCACCGCGCTGCCGGCCAGCCGGCGCGACATGGGCATGGTGTTCCAGGCGTACAGCCTGTTCCCGCACCTGACCGCGCTGGAGAACGTCCAGTTCGGCCTCAAGCTGCGCAAGCGCGCGGCCGGGGGCCGGGCCGCCGAGATGCTCGACCTGGTCGGCATCGGCTCGCACGGCGCCCGATACCCGCACCAGCTCTCCGGCGGCCAGCAGCAGCGGGTCGCGCTGGCCCGGGCCCTCGCCATCGAGCCGCAGGTGCTGCTGCTCGACGAGCCGCTGTCCGCCCTGGACGCCAAGGTCCGGGTCCAGCTGCGCGACGAGATCCGCCGGATCCAGACCGAGGTCGGCACCACCACGCTGTTCGTCACCCACGACCAGGAGGAGGCGCTCGCGATCGCGGACCGGGTCGGCGTCATGCGCGCCGGGCGTCTCGAACAGCTCGCCGCGCCGCCGGAGGTCTACCTGCGCCCGGCGACCGCGTTCGTCGCGGACTTCGTCGGTCTCAGCAACCGCCTGCCGGGCCGCCTCGACGGCGACGCCGTCTCGGTGCTGGGCACCCGCCTTCCCCTGGTCCGGCCGGCGTCCGGCGGGCCCGGGGTCACCGCTCTGGTACGCCCGGAGTCCGTCGTCGTGGTGCCGGACGCCGACGGTGACGCCCGCGTGCTGACCACGGCGTTCCTGGGTGCGACCAGTCGCGTCACGGTGACCCGCGGCGACGACGTGATCGTCGCGCAGATCGGCGGCGACCTGCTCGCCGACCTCCCGCCCGGCGCCCCGGTCCGCGTCGAGCTGCGTCCGGTCCCGGTGGCCCTGCTGCAATAGTGGCCCTGCTGGAGTAAAGATCCATTTTCATCTATATGCTCTCCCTCTTCGAGCGGTGCTGCGGAGGTGGGGCGGATGATCGGTTCGACCGAGAGCGACCAGGCCACGGCGGGCTGGTTCGAGGTGATGCACGCGTTCGCGACGGCGACCGGGGGCGGGCACAGCGACACCGCCGCGGGCGGCACCCGCCTGTTCGTCACCGCGAACGACATCTCCCTGGAGAACGGCGTGTTCAGCCCGGCCGCGCCCGACGAGCGGGAGATCGCCGGGCTCGCCCGGCGGATGCCCGGTTTCGGGTGGGACTTCTGCCTGCAGGTGCGCGGCGAGCCCACCCCCGGCGTGCTGCGCATCGCGGCGGAGCACAAGCTGGGCGAACGTGAGGTGCTGCCGCTGATGGTCTGCCCGGCGACCGACGTCCGGTACGCGGACGCCCCGGCCGCCGGGGTGAGGATCAGCAGGGCGGACCCGGTCGACGGTGACCGCTACGCCGCGACCATGGCGGCGGCGTTCGAGGCACCCCGGGCGGTGTTCGGCACGCTGCTGGAAAGCCAGCTGAGGGCCACCGGCTGCACCGGTTACCTCGTCGAGCGGGACGGGGTCGCGATCGGCACCGGCCTGGGCGCCCGGACCGGGGACCAGGTCGGCGTCTACAACGTCGGCATCCGGCCGGAGCACCGCCGGCGGGGGCTCGGCCGGGCGGTCACCGAGCGGATCCTGCGGGACGGCTTCGCCGACGGCGCCACCACGGCCTTCCTGCAGTCCAGCGACACCGCCGTGACCCTGTACGAGGCGATGGGCTTCCACACCGTCGAACACTGGACCTACCTGTACTAAGTGGCCGGGCGGTACTCCACCTCCGGGCGGCCCGGGCTGCCGTAGCGGGGGGTGCGCAGCACCCGGCCCGCGTCGGCGAGGTGTTCGAGGTACCGGCGGGCGGTCACCCGGGACGTGCCGATGCGGGCCGCGACCTCGGCCGCCGAGAACCCGGCCGGGGCGGTCAGCCCGCGCAGCGCGGCGAGCACCAGGTCCAGGGTGTGCTCGTCGAGCCCCTTGGGCAGGCTGTCGTGCGGGGAGCCGCGCAACGTGGCGAACGCCCGGTCGATCTCGTGCTGGGCCGCGATCTCGCCGCTGCCCGGCAGCTGGTCGCGGTACAGCGCGTACCGGTCGAGCTTGTCGCGGAACGCCGCGAACGTGAACGGCTTCAGCAGGTAGTGGGTGACCCCCAGGGCGACCGCCTGGCGGACCGTGGCTACGTCGCGCGCCGAGGTCACCGCCAGCACGTCGGTGCCGCTGCCCGCGGTGCGCAGCGCGCGGGCCACCTCGAGCCCGTGCTTGTCCGGCAGGTTGAGGTCGAGCAGGATCAGGTCCACCGGCCCGGCGCGCAACGCCGCCATCGCGTCCCGCGCGGTGTGGGCCACCCCGACGACCTCGAAACCCGGGACCTTCTGGGTGTACGCCCGGTGCGCCTCGGCGATCAGCGGTTCGTCGTCGACCACGAGGACCCGGATCGGGTTCATGACGGCACTGGCAGACGCACCGTCAGCACGGCGCCCCGCCCGTCCGGCCCGGCCGTGATCGCGTAACTGCCGCCGTACCGGTCGGCGACCTGCCGGACCAGCGACAGGCCGACGCCGCGTCCCTCGCCCGGTTTGGTCGACCAGCCCCGGCGGAACGCCGCGGCGGCCTGCTCGGGGGTCAGCCCCGGTCCCGTGTCGCTCACCCTGACCAGCACCTCGTCCTCCTCCTGGCGCACCAGCACGCGCACCCGCCGCGGCGGGGCGGCCAGCGCCACCGCCTCGAGCGCGTTGTCCACCAGATTGCCGACCACCGTGAGCAGATCGCGGCTGGGCAGCCGTTCCCCGGTGATCCGTGACTCCTTCACCACGGTCAGTTCGACCCCGCGTTCACCGGCCTGCGCGGATTTCCCGAGCAGCAGCGCCGCCAGGGCCGGCTCGCCGACCGCGCCCATCACCTGGTCGGTCAGCTGCTGGGCCAGGGCCAGCTCGGCGGTCGCGAGCTCGATGGCGTCGTCGGGGCGGCCGAGCTCGACCATGGTGAGCACGGTGTGCAGCCGGTTCGCCGCCTCGTGGGCCTGGGCCTGCAGGGCCGCGGTCAGCCCGCGCACCGAGTCGAGCTCGCCGGTCAGCTCCCGCAGCTCGGTGTGGTCGCGCAGGGTGAGCACGGTGCCGACCACGCGGCCCTCGAAGCGGGTCTCGCGCTGGCTGGCCACCAGCACCCGGTCACCGGCCAGGACCGGCTCGTCCACCGTGGCGCGCCGCGACGCGATCAGGTCGGCCGCCTCACGGGGCAGACCCAGGTCCGCCGCCGGGCCGTCCGTGTCAGCATTCTCCGGTACGCCGAGAAGTCGCCGTCCCTCGTCGTTGATCAGGGCCACCCGGCCGTCGCGGTCGATCACCAGGAGCCCCTCGCGCACGGAGTGCAGCACCGCGTCGTAGTACTCGTACATCCGGGTGATCTCGGCCGGGCCGAGCCCGCGGGTCTGGCGCCGCAGCCGGCGGCTCAGCAGCCAGGAACCGGCGCCGGCGAGCAGCATCGCGACGGCGGTCGCGGCGGCCACCACCGGGATCTGGCGCAGCAGGCTGTCGTTGATCGCCTTCGTGGTGATCCCGACCGAGACGAGCCCGACGATCCGGCCGTCCGCGGCGCGGATCGGCACGACGGTGCGCACCGAGTCACCGAGGCTGCCCCGGAACTCCTCCACGACGACACCCCCGGCCAGCGCCGCGTCGACCGAGCCGGCGAACTTCTGCCCGATCAGCGCGGTGGTCCGGTGCGTGTAGCGGGTGCGGTCCGGTGCCATCACCACGATGAAGTCGGTGCCGGTGGCCCGGCGGGTGGCCTCGGCGTACGGCTGCAGCACGGCCGTCGGGTCGCTGGTGCGCAGCGCGTCGGCGACCGCGGGGGAGCGGGCCATCGTCTCGGCCACGGCGCCCACCTGCAGGACCGCCGCGGTGCGCGCGTCACGGCGGGCGAGCAGAAAAGCGCCGGCGGCACCGCTGACCACGAGCAGTGTCACCACCATGACCTGCAGTGCGAACAGCTGACCCGCGATGCTCCACGATTTCCGGTCTGACATAGCCGCGTTTCCGGTCGATGAACAGAATGAACGCAATGGTGCTCTCCGATGAGACCCAGACCACAGTCTGCGGCATGGCAATCCAGACCACCGCTCCGGCCAGGCGGGACCGCACACACTTCCTCTACGTGGCGGTGATCGCCGCGGTCGCGCTCGGCATCGCCGTCGGTTTCCTCTTTCCCGACGTCGCCAAAGAGCTCAAGCCGATCGGTACCGGCTTCGTCAACCTGATCAAGATGATGATCGGCCCGGTCATCTTCTGCACGATCGTGCTGGGCGTCGGCTCGGTGCGCCAGGCCGCCCGGGTCGGCAAGGTCGGCGGCCTCGCGCTCGGCTACTTCCTGACCATGTCCACGGTGGCGCTGATCATCGGCCTGATCGTCGGTAACATCGTGCACCCCGGCTCCGGCCTGCACCTGACCCCCGACGCCGCGGCGGCCGGGCAGAAGGCCGTCGGCACCGCCGGCGGGGAGGGCACGGCCGACTTCCTGCTCGGCATCATCCCCACCACGCTGGTCTCGTCGCTCACCGAGGGCCAGGTCCTGCAGGCGTTGCTGGTCGCGCTGCTGGTCGGCTTCGCCGTGCAGACGATGGGTACGCGCGGCGAGCCCATCCTGCGGGCCATCGGCCTGTTCCAGCGGCTGGTGTTCAAGATCCTGTCCATGATCATGTGGCTGGCCCCGATCGGCGCGTTCGGCGCGATCGCGGCGGTGGTCGGCGAGACCGGCGTCGACGCGCTCAAGAGCCTCGCGCAGATCATGCTCGGCTTCTATGCCACCTGCGCCATCTTCGTGTTCGGCATCCTCGCCGCGATGCTCTGGCTGTTCGCCCGGATCAACCTGTTCGCGCTGCTCAAGTACCTCGGCCGCGAGTTCCTGCTGATCCTGTCGACATCGTCGTCGGAGTCGGCGCTGCCCCGGCTCATCGCCAAGATGGAACACTTCGGCGTCAGCAAGCCGGTCGTCGGCATCACCGTCCCGACCGGCTACTCGTTCAACCTGGACGGGACGGCGATCTACCTGACGATGGCGTCGTTGTTCATCGCCCAGGCCCTCGACAAGCCGCTCGCGATCGGTGAGCAGATCTCCCTGCTGCTCTTCATGATCATCGCCTCCAAGGGCGCGGCGGGCGTCACCGGCGCCGGCATCGCCACCCTCGCCGGCGGCCTGCAGAGCCACCGCCCCGAACTCCTCGACGGCGTCGGCCTGATCGTCGGCATCGACCGCTTCATGTCCGAGGCCCGGGCCCTGACGAACTTCGCCGGCAACGCGGTCGCCACGGTCCTGATCGGCAACTGGACCGGCGAATTCGACCGGGCCAAGGCCCACGCGGTCCTCGCCGGCGACGACCCCTTCGACGAATCCACCATGGTCGACGACGACCACGGCACCCCCGCCGACCCGGACCCCAGCCAGGCGACCGCGGTCAGCACTCCCGCGGCCACCCCGGTGCCACCCGGCAGCGACCCGGTCCGCTGACGTCCGCCCACCCATCCTCCGGCCCTCTTACCGTTCCTTTCCCGCCGCCCGTCGGCAGGACCGCCCCTCGGCAGGACTGCCCCGCCCGCCCGGACCTCCCGGCGCGGCGGGGCGGGCCCGTGAGACGGTCCGGTGCCGGGTGGGAACCCGGTTGCCGTGGCCGGGGGTGCGGGCAGGATGGTGGCATGAAGCTTCATGACGCTATCACCGGCCGGCTGCGAGACTTCGTCGAGGCGCAGCCGATGTTCTTCGTGGCCACCGCCCCGGCCGGCCCCGGGGGCCACGTGAACGTCTCGCCGAAGGGCATGGGCGGCACGTTCGTGGTGTTGGACGAGCACCGGGTCGCCTACCTCGATTACCACGGCAGCGGCGCGGAGACCACGGCCCACCTCGCCGAGAACGGCCGGATCACCATCATGTTCTGCGCGTTCCAGGGCCCGCCGAACATCGTCCGGCTGCACGGCACCGGCCGCGTCGTGCCCCGCACCGACGACGCGTTCCCAGCGAAGCTGGCATTGTTCCCGGACGCACCGGACACGCACGGTGCCCGCGCGGTCGTCGAGATCGACGTCCACCGGGTCAGCGACTCGTGCGGTTACTCGGTGCCGCTGATGGCGTACGAGGGCGACCGCGACACCCTGCTGCGCTGGAGCGGACGCAGGACCGACGACGACCTGGCGGCCTACCGGGCGAAGAAGAACACCACCAGCATCGACGGCCTCCCGGCGTTCCGGGGCTGACCGTCACAGGTACAGATCGACGCCGGTGCTGTTCGAGAGCTGAGCGGCCGCGACCGCTGGCAGGCGCGAGCCCATCAGCTGCTGGAGCAGGTCGGCCTGAGCGCTGACCTGGGTCTGCTCGGCCGGCGCGGAGGGCGTGGCGGCCCCCGTGGCGACCCGGAAGGCGAACATCGCGCCCGCACCGACGGAACTGATCGCTGTCATGGAGGCGACCATCGGCCGGCCCCGGCCCGATGTGAGGAATATCGCCGTCCGGCCCGTCGACCTGGTGGAACACCGAATGACCCGCCCTGCCACGCCGGCCCTCTCACAGCCCCGGCGTGGCAGGACGGGCCGTCTACTTGCCGAACCCGGCGGTCAGGCCGCTGAGGAGCTGGCGGCGGCCGATGGCGTATAGCGCCAGGATCGGGACGGTGCTGAGCACGACCGAGGCGAGGACCGCCGGGACGTTGACGCCGTACTGGTCCTGGAAGGCCCAGAGGGCGAGCGGCATCGTGCGCTGGTCGGGGCTCTGGGTGAGGATCAGCGGGAGCAGGAAGCCGTTCCAGATGCCCAGGCCGTTGTAGATGATCACGGTGACCAGGGCCGGGCGGGTCAGCGGGAGGGCGAGGTGCCACAGCGTGCCCCACTCGGTGGCGCCGTCCATCCGCATGCTCTCGAACAGTTCACGGGGCACGTCGCGGATGAAGTTCGCGAGCACCAGCACCGACAGCGGGATCGCGAACGCAATCGAGGGCAGGATGATCGCGAGCAGGGTGTCGTACATCTGCAGTTTGATGATGATCAGATAGACCGGGATGATCACCGCTTGCAGCGGGATGGCGAGACCCAGCAGGAACAGCGAGTTGGTCAGCCGCAGGAAGCGGCTGCGGGCCCCGGCCCGGATGATCGCGTACGCGGCCATGAACGAGACCGCCACGGCCGGCAGGACCGCGCCGAGGGTGACGATCGCGCTGTTGGTGAAGTACCGCAGGAAGTTGGCCTCGATGACGCTGCGGTAGTTCTCGAGCGTCGGCTCGCTCGGCGGGACGAGCGGGTTCTCCACGAAGTACGTGCTCTGGGTCTTGAAGCTGGTGATGACGATCCAGTAGATCGGCAGCAGCACGATGATCAGCCACAGCCAGCCGGCGGCACCGCCGATCCAGTTCCGCTGCTTGCGGCGTCGTGGCCGTCCGGGGGGTGCGGTGCCGGGTCCGGGCGCCACGGTCACCGGCGGGGTGGTCATGGTCGCCACGTCAGGCTCCTTCCAGCTGGCTGTCGTCGCCGCTGCCCCCGCCGAGGCGGCGCAGGGCCAGGGCGAGGCCGAGACCGATGAACACCAGGATCACCGCGATGGCGCTGGCCGGGCCCATGAGGCTGGCCTTGAAACCGCTGCGGTACATCTCCAGGGCCAGGACCCGGGTCGCGTCGCCGGGGCCGCCGGCGGTGAGGACGAAGATGAGGTCGAAGAACGTCAGCGAGCCGACGACCATCAGCGTGGACGACGTGATGATCGTGTACTTGAGCTGCGGCAGCGTGATGCTGAAGAACTGGCGCAGCCGTCCGGCGCCGTCGATCTGGGCCGCTTCGTACAGCGAGACCGGGATCTGGCGTACCCCGCCCTGGTAGATCAGCGAGTGGAACGGGATGAACTGCCAGGAGACCACGAAGATGACCACGCCGACGGCGAGTTTGCTCTCGCCCAGCCAGTCCTGCGCGAGGATCGGCAGGCCGAGCCCGGCGCCGAGGCCGAAGTTCGGGTCGAGCAGGGCCTTGAACGTCAGCGCGATCGCGGCGGAGCTGAGCAGCAGCGGGATGAAGTACAGCACCGCCAGGAACTCCCGGTAGCGCTGGTGGCCGGCGAGGAACACGCCGATCAGCAGGCTGAGCGGGGTCTGGGCGAGCCACGACAGCCCCATGATGAGGAAGGTGACGGTGAGGGCGTGCGGCAGGCCCGGGTCGGAGAGCACCGCGTGCCAGCTGTCCAGCCCGGACGGCTGGATGGTGCCGATGCCGTCCCAGGTGGTGAAGCTGAGCGCCAGCACACCGAGCAGCGGGACCACGCCGAACCCCAGGAACATGAGCAGCGCGGGTATCGCCATCCAGGCGACGGGGCCGCTCCGCCCGCCGCTGTCAGGGGTGGGCGTGGCCACCCGTACGGGGGGCGGAGCGAGCGTCGTCATTTCCCGATGACCCCGTTCATGGCGGCGATGAACTGGTCGGGGCCGATGTCGAGCTGGAAGAGCTTGGCGATCTGGTCCAGCAGGGTCTCGGCGGCGGTCGGGGTGAGGGCCTGGTCCCAGGACTGGGCGAAGACCTTCGCGTTGACCGACGTGTCGTAGACGAACTTGAGGAACTCCGGGTCCTTCGAGGAGGCGATGGCCGCCTCGCTGCCCTTGACGACCGGCACGGAGCCGGTGTCGACGAACGACTTGATCTCGGTCTCGTCGAGCACCGCGGTGGTGAAGAACTTCTTGGCGGTCTCCTTCTGCTCCGCGGTGGCCTTGGAGGAGATGGCGAGATACTGCCCGGGGTTGCCGACGGTGTCGCTCGGGTCGCCCTTGCCGCCCTCGACCGGCGGGAACGTCATGTAGCCGAGCTTGCCGTCCTTGACGAAGTTGCCGCCGTCGGCGGCCATGCTGCCGTAGGTCCAGGTGCCGTGCACCATCATCGCGGCCTTGCCGGTGTAGAGCAGCGCCTGGTCGGCGTTGGCGTCGGCGGCGATCGAGGAGAAGCCCTTGATGAAGCCGCCGGCCTTGATGAGGTCCTGCATCTTGGTGAGGGCGTCCTTGGCGGCCGGGTTGGACCACGCGTTGGCCTCACCGTTGTAGGCCGCCTCGAACACCTCGGGGCCGCCGATGCGGTCGAAGAGGAACTCCAGCCACATCATGTTGGTCCAGCGGGACTGCCCGGCCAGCGAGAACGGCGCGACGTTCTTGGCCTTGAAGACCTCGACGAGGTTCATGACGTCGCCCCACGACTGCGGCGGCTGCGCCCCGGCGTTCGCGAAGACTTCCTTGTTGTAGAAGAGCACGATCGGCGCGACGGTTTCGGCCGGCATCGCGTAGATCTTGCCGTCGATGGTCGCCGGGCCGAACGAGGACGGGAACAGCTTCTCCTTGACCGCGGCGTTCTCGGTGAACCACGAGGTGAGGTCCTCGACCTGGCCGGCCTCGACCCAGCTCTTGAGGCCACCGCCGCCCCAGCCCCAGATCAGCGTCGGGGCCTGGCCGGCGCCGATCGCCGTCTTGATCTTCGCCTTGTACGCGTCGTTGGCGAACGCGGTCGGGGTGATCTTGTTGTCCGGGTTGGCCTTGTTGAACCGCTCGACGGTGGCACCCCGGATGCCCTCGTTGGGCTGGCCGGTGAGGTACCAGAAGCTGGTACCGCTGCCCTTGTCCCCACCGCCGGAGGTGCCGGGGCCGGAGCTGCCGCAGGCGGCGAGTGCCGCCGCGGCGCTGGTCCCGGCGACGAGGCTGAGGAAGTTACGTCGGTTTATCGGTGAGCGTTCCACGCTTTGTCTCCATGCTCGCGGAGCCGCGGTTTCTGCGGCGATCGGCCACTGGAAGTTTCGAAAAGAACTCGTAAGTTATCGAGAGATTTCGTTAACGTAGGGTTTCGGCCGGGGTGTGTCAAGGGTCTCAGTGGGCTTCGTTACGGACCGCGAAAAGGCGACTTGAGACGGGGTGGGATCGCTCCCATCCGGAACGCCCCGAAGATCACGGGGAGGTTACCGGTAACGGCGACCCGGATCCCGGAAGTTTCAGCGGCCGGTGGTGCTACTGCGCGTAATCAGTTCGGTGGGCAGTTCCACCCCGTGCGCGGGCAGGCCGGTGTCCCCGGTCAGCCGTAACACCGTGCGGGCGGCCAGTGCGCCCATCTCCAGCAGGGGCTGACGCACCGTGGTCAACGGGGGCGACGCCCACCGGGCCTCCGGGACGTCGTCGAAGCCGACCACACTCACGTCGTCCGGGACGCGCAACCCGCGCCGGCGGACCGCCTCGCAGGCCCCCAGCGCCATCTGGTCGCTGGCCGCGAAGATCGCCGTCGGCGGGTCGGCGAGAGCCAGCAGCCCGGCCGCCGCGGTGTATCCGGACTCGTGGTAGAAATCGCCCTGCCGCACCAGTGCCGGGTCCGCCACCAGGCCCGCCGCCTCGACGGCGGCCCGGTAACCGTCGAAGCGCGCCCGGCTGCACAGCACGTGCGGCGGGCCGCCGACGAACCCGATCCGCCGGTGCCCCAGGCGCAGCAGGTGCTCGGTCGCGCTCAGCGCGCCGGCCCAGTTCGTCGCCCCGATCGTCGGCACCCCCGCCCCGGCGGTCGCCACCGGGTCGACCACCACCAGCGGCACCCGCAGCCGGGAGAGCTCGGCGAGGACCCCGATGCTCAGCTCGGCGTTGGCGGCGATCACCCCGGCCGCCGACCGGGTACGCAGATTGCCCAGCCAGCGCTGCCACGCGGCGGGGGCACGGTGCACCGCCGAGACGACCGTGCCCACCCCGGCCGCCCGGGCGACGTCCTCGACGCCCCGGATCACCTCGATCGACCAGGGGCAGTAGAGATCATCGAAGACGATGTCCACCAGTGCCGTACGCCCGGAGCGGCGCGCGTCCCGGCGCCGGTAGCCGTGCTCGCGCAGCGCCGCCTCGACCCGGATCCGGGTCGGCGCCGCCACGTCGGGGTGCCCGTTGAGCACCCGGGAGACGGTCGGCACCGACACCCCGGCCGCCCGCGCCACCGCCGCCATGGTGACCCGGCGCATGTCGTCCACTGTGCATCCCCCGCCTCCGGAAGTTTCGGGTGGGTGGAAGTTCTTCCGGAACATAGGCGGGGAATCGATGACGGTCAAGCACGTCGCGGATATCCGAAACTATCGACGGTCGCGGATCACCCCGGCCCGTGGCGGTGAGCTGACCGCGGTTACCGGTCGCGGGGCGGGGCGGTGCTGTCGCGGACGATCAGCTCGGTCGCCAGCTCGACCCGGGGCGCCTCGATCTCGGCGCCCTGGGCCAGGCGCAGTGCGGTCCGGGCCGCCAGTGCGCCCATCTCGGCCAGCGGCTGGCGCACCGTGGTCAGCGGGGGAGAGGCCCAGCGTGCCTCCGGCAGGTCGTCGAAGCCGATCACGCTCAGATCGTCCGGCACGCGCAGTCCCTTGTGCCGGGCGGCCTCGTAGACCCCCAGCGCCATGGTGTCGCTGGACGCGAAGACGGCCGTCGGCGGCTCGGCCATCTCCAGCAGTGACATGCCACAGGTGTAGCCGGACTCGTACAGGAAATCGCCCTGCCGGATGAGGCTCTCGTCGGCGTGCTCGAGGCCGGCGCGGAATCCGTCCAGCCGGGCCCGGCTGCACAGCAGCTGTTTCGGTCCGGAGACGAAACCGATCCGGCGGTGCCCGAGCGACGTCAGGTGCTGGGTCGCGGACAGGCCACCGGCCCAGTTGGTCGCGCCGATCACCGGGATGTCCAGCGGGGCGCCGCCGGCCGGGTCGACCACCACCACCGGGATGTTGAGGCGCTGCAGCTCGGCGTAGACCGGTGTGGTCAGGTCCGAGGTCACGAAGATGACCCCGTCGGACTGGCGCGCGTACAGGTTCTGCAGCCACTGCCGGGTGGCGGCCGAGCGCCGGTGCACCGCCGAGACGACCGTGCCGACCCCGGCGGCGTGCATGACGTCCTCGACCCCGCGGATCAGTTCGACCGCCCACGGGCTGTCGAGGTCGTTGAAGACCAGATCGACCAGGGCCGCCCGGCCGGCCTGCTGGCGGGACGCGCGGCGCCGGTAGCCGTGCTGCTTGAGCAGCTTCTCGACCAGCTCACGAGTCTGCGGTGCGACGTCCGCGCGTCCGTTGAGGACCCGGGAGACGGTCGGGACCGAGACCCCGGCCTCGGTTGCGATCGCGGCGATGGTGACGCGGGCCACGGGTCAACTCCTCGTAAGTTTCGGTACCAAGTCCCGGAAGTATTCCGCACCGTCACCCGGCCCGCCACCTCCACCCGGCAACTCCGTGCGGAAACCCGTTACGTCGTCCGGACCGGTCAGGAATCGAGAAGCGACCGGCCGGGTGCCGGCCCTAGCGTGATCGCCATGAACAAACTGATCCGGCAGAGCCACCGCTGGCTGTCCCTGACCTTCGCGATCCTCGTCGTCATCGTCACGGTCGCGGTCGTGACCCAGGAGGAGCCGGCCCCGTGGGTCCTGCTGCTCCCGGTGCCGCCGCTCCTGCTGCTGCTCGCCAGTGGCCTGTACCTGTTCGTGCTGCCCTGCACCGGGAAACGGCGCGTGGCCGTCACGAAGTGAGCTCGGCCCACACGGCCAGGGAGACCTCCTCGGTGGGCAGGTTGCACCCGGCGAACGCGCTCGGCATCGGCTCCTCCTCGAGGAGCCGGTGCTTGACCGCGAGCTCGACCAGCTCCCGCTGCTCTCCGGTGAGGTCGGCGAAGCGCACCGGGTCGGCCGGCGGGCCGTCCGGGAACAGCAGGCCGATCAGCAACTCGACGATGTTGTAGTAGAAGCCCTCCGACCGGTGGTGCCGCAGCTTGTCGAACAGGATCCCGGTCAGCCGCGGGTTGTCGGCCGGGGACAGCGTCTCAAGCGCCCAGCAGGCGCCGTAGGAGGCCTCCCCGTGGAACGGCCAGTCGTCGATCCAGTCGTCCGGCTCGACGACGCAGGTGGTGAGCTCGGTGAGGATGTCGTCGTCCGGGGTGTCGGTGAGCTGGGCCAGCGCCATCAGCGCCGACAGGTGGGCGAGGCGGTGCGGGGCGTCGCGCCACAGGGCGAGCACGCGGTGCAGGGCCGGGTCGCCGACCTCGCCGCACTGCCCCGCCGCGATGCAGAGCGACGCGGCGGCCATCGGGCTGCTCTCGACGGTCAGCTGGGCCAGCAGTGCCGGCACGGCCGCCGGCGAGGGGTGCGCGGAGATCAGGTGTGCGGCGGCGGCGCGCAGGCGGGGGTCGGGGTCGTCCAGGAGCGTCACGTACGCCGTGAGCCCGGCCCCGACCGCCGTATAGGCCCGGACCTGCCAGCTGTGATCCGCGGTCGCGGGCGGATCCAGCTCCCCGGTGTGCCACGAGTAGTGCTCGGCCGGATCCGCAGGCCGGCGCGACAGCCGCCACTCGAACCGGCGCCGGGTCAGCTGCCACAGCGCCGGCCCGGAGGCGCGGGTCCGTTGCAGCGGGAACCGGTCGTTGTCGGAGATGAGCGCGAGCAGCTCGTAGGCCTCGTGGCGCCCGGCCGAACCGGGATCGGTCATGATCTCGATCAGGAACGGCACCGCGGCGACGCTGGCCTCATACTTCGCACCCTGGTGGGCGAGCATGTGCCCCAGCTCGGACCGCCCGAACGCACGCCGCTCGTCGTCGGGCGACCGCAGGGCCGCCAGCATCTCGGGGACATCGGTCGCCGGACCGTACGCACACGTGAGCGAATCGAACACCGGCCGAACCTAACAGCCGGGTACGACAGAAACGGCCCCTCACCGCCAGAGGTGATCATCGCCCCTGGTCGTCCGGGTCACCGTCCCGGGGCTCCCGAGGTCCCCGGGACGGGCGGTGCGGGTCAGCCGGGGCGGCGGGGGAGCCAGAGGGCGACCACCCCTCCGGCGGCGATGACCGCCGCGCCGACCAGGACGGCCGGGACGATGCCGTCGACGAAGGACTGGCTGGAGGTGTAGTCGCCGTTGGAGGTGAAGACCGAGGCCAGGACCGCCACGCCGACCGCGACGCCGAGTTCGCGGATGGTGTTGTTGGTGCCGGAGGCCACGCCGCGCTGCTGTTCGGTGACGCTGGACAGGGCCATGGTGCTGATCGGGGCGAACGTCAGGCCCATGCCGATGCCGGCCAGCGCGAACGCGACCACCAGGTCGCCGTAGGTCACCGTGGTGCTGGTGGCGAGCGCGATCCAGAGCACGCCCGCGGCGAGGGAGACCTGGCCCGCCACGATCAGGTTCCGCAGGCCGAGGCGGTCGGCGAAGATGCCCGCGAGCGGGGCCACCACCATCGGGGCCATGGTCCAGGGCAGCGTGCGCAGGCCGGCTTCGAGCGGGCTGAGGCCCTGGACGACCTGGAAGAACTGGGCGAGCAGGAAGACCGAGCCGAACGCGCCCGCCGAGAACGTCAGCGTGACGAGGGTGACCAGGCTGAAGCCGCGGGAGCGGAACAGTGACAGCGGCAGCATCGGGGCCGGGTTGCGCCACTGCCACAGCAGGAAACCGGCGATGAGGGCGGTGCCGCCGGCGAGCATGCCGAGCACCCGGCCGGAGGCCCAGCCGTGATCGGGTCCGTCGACGACGCCCCAGACGAGCAGCAGCATGCCGGCCGCGGACAGCACGAGGCCGAGCGGGTCGAGCCGGCGGGCGCCGCCGCGGGACTCGCGCAGGACGGTGGTGGCGAGGATGACCGCGATGACGCCGACCGGCACGTTGAGCCAGAAGATGTAGGACCAGTCGAGGCCCTCGACGACCGCGCCGCCGACGACCGGGCCGACCGCGACGCCGAGGCCGCTGATGCCGCCCCAGATGCCGACCGCGGCGTTGCGCATCCGGTCGGGGACGGCCTGGGCGAGCAGGGTCAGTGACAGCGGTGCCACGGCGGCGCCGCCGAGGCCCTGCACGGCGCGGGCGGCGGTGAGCATCCACGGCTCGGTGGCCAGGGCGGCCGCCGCCGAGGCCAGGGTGAACAGCACGATGCCGCCGACGAACATCCGCCGCCGGCCGATCCGGTCGCCGAGCGCGGCCGCGGTGAGCAGGAACGCGGCGAACGGCAGCGTGTACGCGTTGACGAACCACTGCAGGTCGGTGAGCGAGGCGCCGAGCTCGCTCTTGATGACCGGCAGTGCCGTGGTCACCACGAGGTTGTCGAGCGTGACCATGAAGATCGGGATGCCGACCGCGGCGAGGACCGCGGCGAGGGGCCGGTCGCCGCGCTGGGCGGCGGCCGGCGCCGGTGTGGCGAGCGTGGTCATAGGAGTTCCCAACAACTTGTTATCGACTGATAACTAGGAAGATAGTTATCCACTGATAACTTGTCAATGACAGGTTGTTATCGACTGATAAGCTCGTTCGGTGCCCAAGCAACGACTCACCGCCGAAGAGCGTCACGACCAGCTGATCAGGGCGGCCGTCACCGCGTTCACCACCGGGGGATACGCCGGAACCACCACCGACCAGGTCGCCCGTCTCGCCGGGGTCTCCCAGCCGTACGTGATCCGGCTCTTCGGCAGTAAGCAGGCCCTGTTCCTGGCCACCGTCCGGTATGCCGCCGACCGGGTCGAGGAGCGTTTCCACGAGGCGGCGCGCACCGACCCGACCATTCCCGGCCTGGGCAGGGCCTACGAGGACCTGCTCTCCGAACGGGACCTGATCACCGTCCTGCTGCACGGTTTCGCCGCGGGCGGGGACCCGGCCATCGGGCCGGCGGTGCGCACCTGTTACGGCGGGATCTACCGCACGGTCCAGGCGCTGACCGGGGCGTCCGCCGGCGAGATCCGCGGCTTCCTGGCCCAGGGCATGCTGCTCACGGTGCTCGGTGCCATGCGCGTCATCGGCCCCGACGCGGTGGTCCAGGAGTCGTGGATGACGGAGCTGCTGACGTACGAACAGGGTCCGGGGTCAGATGTTGTGCCGTAGGTAGGCGGGCTCGCGGAAACCGAGCATGGCCTCGGTCATCCGCACCGCGTCCACCGTGGCCGCGACGTCGTGCACGCGCACGATCCGCGCCCCGTTCAGGACACAGAAGACCACCGCGGCCAGGGTGCCGGACAGGCGTTCGCCCTGGCCAGCGTCGAGGGTCTCGCCGATGAAGTCCTTGTTGCTCACCGCCGCCAGCAGGGGATGGCCGATGTCCGCGATCTCCGGCAAACGGCGGGTGATGTCGAGGGTGTGCCGGGTGTTCTTGTTCAGATCGGGCCCGGGGTCGACGATGATCTGCTCCGGGCGCACCCCGTGCTCCAGGGCGAGCGCCACCCGCGACCGCAGGAAAGCGGCGACCTCGGCCACCACGTCGCCGTAGCGCGGACTCGGGTACGCCGTCCGCGGCGCCGCCAGGCTGTGCGTGATCACCAGCGTGGCGTCCGTGCCCGCGACCGCCTCGGCCATCCGCACGTCCCGCAGACCCGACGTGTCGTTCACGACGCCGGCGCCGGCCCGGATCGCCTCCCGGGCCACCTCGGGGCGGTAGGTGTCCACGGAGACCACCGCGAGACCCTGGGCCGCCTGCACCACCGGCAGCACCCGGTCGAGCTCCTCGGCGACGGACACCTCCGGCCCGGGGGCGAACGGCACCCCGCCGATGTCGATCCAGTCCGCGCCGGCCTCCGCCGCCGCGGTGACCGCCTCCTTCGCCTTCGCCAGCGCGAACGTACGCCCCCGGTCGTGGAACGAGTCCGGGGTCCGGTTGACGATCGCCATCACCGCGACCTGGCGGGAGAAGTCGTACGACCGGCCGCCGATGACCCGGTGCGCGCTGATCAGCGGGGGTTCGTAGTGGCTCACGTCGCGAGACTAACCCGCGCCCGGAGGTCCGGGATGCGGGGGTTCCCCACGATGATCCGGGAGCAATAGGCTGCAGGGCGTGACGGAGACGGGACTCGCGGTTGCCGATCTACGAGGCCCGTGGTGGTACCTGTGGTGGCTCGCCGGGCGGCAGAAGACCCGTATCCTGGCCGGGGCGCTGATCGGGTCCGCATGGATGGCCGGGCTGACGCTGCCGCCGTACCTGCTGGCCCAGGCGGTGGACCGTGGCCTGCAACGGCGTGACCTGCCGGTGCTCGCCGCGTGGGTGGCCGCCCTGCTGGTCGCCGGGCTGGTCAACGCCGGGCTCGGGCTGCTGCGGCACCGCACCATGACGCGGATCCGGCACGACGCCGCGTTCCGGACGATCCGCGCGGTGCTCGGTCACGCCGCCGGGCTGGGCTCCGCGCTGCCGCGGCGGGTCGGCGCGGGCGAGGTCGTCACGATCGGGGTGGCCGACGTGTGGGTGCTCGCGCAGGCGCTGACCGTCACCGGCCCGGGGATCGGGGCCGGCGTCGCGTACGGGATCGTCGCCGTCCTGCTCCTGCGGATCTCCCCGGTGCTGGCGGTGACGGTGCTGGCCGGCGTACCCGTGCTCGCGCTCGTGGTCGGACCCATGCTGCACCGCCTGCAGCGCACCGGGTTCCGCTACCGCGAGCATCAGGGCGCGCTCGCGGACCGGCTGGTCGACGTCGTCGGCGGCCTGCGGGTGCTCAACGGGCTCGGCGGCAAGGAGGGCTTCGCCGCCCGCTACCACCGGCAGTCGCGGGCGGTGACCCGGGAGGGCTACCGGGTGGGGGCGGTGACCAGCTGGATCCAGGCGCTCGGTGTCGGCCTGCCCGCGCTGTTCCTGGCCGTGGTGATCTGGCTGGCCGCCCGGATGGCCGTGGCCGGCACCATCACCGCCGGTGACCTGATCGCGGTCTGGGGATACGCCGCGATCCTCGTCGTCCCGGTCGCGTTCTTCATCGAGGGTGGTTTCGACATCGGCCACGCGCTGGTCGCCGGCCGCCGGGTCCTCGGCTTCCTGCGGCTGCCCGCCGAGGCCCCCCCGCGAGGGGCCGCCGCCGCGCTGCCCGTCATCACTGGCCGACCCGCGCTCCGGGGTGGTGGTCACGCCCGGGCTGTTCGCGGTGCTCGCCACCGCCCGCACCGCGGACGCGGCCGCGATCGTGGACCGGCTCGGCGGGTACGGGGCCACCGACGTCACGTGGGGCGGCGAGCGGGTCGACACCCTCGCGGTGCGGGACCGGGTGCTGGTCGCCGACCCGGAGGCGTACCTGTTCACCGGCACCCTGGGCGATGTCGTCGCGGGCCGGTTCGCCACCGACTTCGCCGAGGTGGAGTGGGCCCTGGCCGCCGCCTCGGCCGGCGACCTCCTGCGCGGGCTGCCCGACGGGGCCGCGTCGGTCGTCGCCGACCGGGGCAGCAACCTGTCCGGCGGCCAGCGTCAGCGGGTCCGGCTGGCCCGCGCCCTGCTCGCCGACCCGGAGATCCTGCTCGCGGTCGAACCGACGTCCGCGGTCGACGCGCACACCGAGGCGGCGATGGCCGAGCGGCTGCGCGCGGTGCGGGCCGGGCGGACCACACTGGTCACCACGACCTCGCCGGCGATGCTGGACCGCGCCGACGTCGTCTACTACCTCGTCGACGGCCGGGTCGCCGCCGCCGGCACGCACCGCGAGCTGCTGGGTGCCGAACCCGGGTACCGCGCCCTGGTCACCCGGACGGCGGGTGCGGCCGCGACCACCGGGGCCGCGTGGTGACCCCACTGCCGGTCGCCGGGCGGGGCCGGGCCCGGTCGGCCGCGTTCGCCCTGCTGCGCGACGACGGGCGGGCGGTCACCGGGGTGGTCGTGCTCAACATGGTCGCCGCGACCGCCGCGCTGGCCGGGCCGTGGCTGCTCGGCCACATCGTCGACGTGGTCGTGCGCGGCGGCGCCTCGGTCCGGGTGGTGGACCGGCTCGCCCTGGCGATCCTGCTGTGCACCGCCGTGCAGCTGCTGCTGTCCCGCTCGGCACTGGCCGCCGGCTACCGCTTCGGGGAACGTACGGCGGCCCGGGTCCGGGAACGGTTCCTCGACCGGATCCTGGCCCTGCCGCCCGCGGTGGCCGAGCGGGTGCCCGCCGGTGACCTCGCCGCCCGGGGCACCGTCGACGTGGGCACGGTGGCCACCACGTTGCGCGACGCGGTGCCGGAGGTGCTCATCGCCGCCGGGCAGGGCGTGCTCATCCTGGCGGCGGTGTTCCTCGTGGACCCGGTGCTGGGACTGGCCGGGACGCTGTGCCTGTCCGGGATCGGTTTCGCCACCCGCTGGTACCTGCGCCGGGCGCCCGCCGCGTACCTCGACGAGGGCGAGGCCGGGTCCGCGCTGGCGGACGAGCTCACGGCGGCGGTCGCGGGTGCCCGTACGGTCGAGGCCCTGGGCCTGCGGGAACGCCGCGCCGACGCGGGCCGGGTCGCGCTGGACCGGGCCGGCACCACCCGCCTGCGTACGTTGTTCCTGCGCAACGTGTTCTATCCCGCGGTGGACGTGTCGTTCGTACTGCCGGTCGTGGCGGTGCTGCTGCTCGGCGGTGTCATGTACATGCACGGCCAGCTCACGCTGGGTCAGGTCGCGGCCGCCGCGCTGTACCTGCGCCAGCTCGCCATCCCGATGGACACCGTGCTGATCTGGCTGGAACAGCTGCAGGCCAGCGGTGCGTCGTTCGCGCGCCTGGAAGGTCTCGCGGGCCTGCGGCCGGCCCCGGGAACCGGCGGTGAGCACGGCCCGCTCCCGGCCGGGGACCGGATCGAGGTACGCGACGTGCGGTACGCGTACGACGACGGCGACGTCCTGCGCGGGGTGGACCTGACCGTGCGCCCGGGGGAACGCCTCGCCCTCGTCGGCCCGTCCGGTGCCGGCAAGTCGACGCTGGGCCGGCTGCTCGCCGGAGTGGACCGCCCGCGCGCCGGCACGGTGACCGCGGGGGGTGTCCCGGTCGCGGCGCTGCCCCCGGACGTGCTGCGCCGCCAGGTCGTGCTGGTCACCCAGGAGCACCACGTGTTCCGGGAGACGTTGCGTGACAACCTCGTGCTGGCCGCGCCCGACGCCACCGACACGGAGCTGCTGGCGGCGCTGGAGGTGGTGGGGGCGGACTGGGTGGACGACCTGCCGGACGGGCTGGACACCGTGCTGGGCGGCGACGGCTTCACCCTCGGCGGTGCCGGGGCGCAGCAGCTCGCCCTGGCCCGGGTGGTGCTGGCGAACCCGCACACGGTGGTGCTCGACGAGGCGACGGCGTTGCTCGACCCGGCGAAGGCCCGGGCCACGGAGCGGGCGCTGGGCGCGGTGCTGCACGGCCGTACGGTGATCGCGATCGCGCACCGCCTGCAGACCGCGCACGACGCGGACCGGGTCGCGGTGCTGGCGGCGGGCCGGCTCGTCGAGCTGGGCACGCACGACGAGCTGGTGGCCGCCGGCGGCACCTACGCGGCGCTGTGGCGCACCTGGCACGGTTGACGCCGGCTCAGACCGCGACCACCGGGTGCCGCACCACGGCGTCGAACAGGTAGCCGAGGGTGTTGTGGACGGCCACGTCGGGCTGGGTGTTGCCGCGCCGGTCGGTGGCCCGGGCGAGGAGTTCGTGCTCGCCCGCCGTAGGCCGCCAGTCCACCTCCCAGCGCTGCCACGCGGCGCCCTCGCTGCCGCCCACCGGCCGGGCGCGGCGCCAGTTCGTGCCGCCGTCGGTGCTGACGTCGACGTGCCGGATCGCCCCGCCGGCCGACCAGGACCGCCCGCGCAGCCGGGTGTGCCGCCCGGCGACCACCTGCGCGCCGCGGTCCAGTTCGAACGCGCTCTTGACGACCTGCCGGTCGAACGGCTGTCCCTCGGCCGGGAAGCCGGGCCCGAACAGCCGGTAGAACTGCGTGTTCCAGGGCGAGAACAGCGGCTCGTCGGCGACCTCGATGCTGCCCAGCCACTTGATCGACGCGATACCGATCCAGTGCGGCACGATCAGGCGGACCGGTCCGCCGTGGTCGGCCGGCAGGGCTTCCCCGTTCATCTCGTACGCGACGAGCACGTCACGCAGCGCCTTGCGCACCGGCAACGGGCGGCGCACCGGGCCGAGGTCGACGCCCCCGGTCACGTAGTTCGGGTCGAGGCCGGCCGGCATGACGTCGACCGCGTTGCCGCCCAGCCCGGCGTGACGCAGCAGTGTGGACAGCCGCACGCCCCGCCAGCGGGCGACGCCGACGGCGCCGAGCTGCCAGGCCGTACCCGAGACGGTCCGGCCCTGCTGGGTGGTGAAGAAACTGCGACCGTTGCCGGCGCACTCGACCGCGGCGGTCACCGTGTGCGCGGGGAGACGGCGCAGGTCACGGTACGAGTAGTCGACCGGTCCCCGGGTCAGCCCGGCGCCGGTGAGGTGCAGCCGCCAGGTGTCCGGGTCGATGATCGGGGTGCTGGTGTGGTTGCGGACGAAGAACCGGTCGATCGGTACGAGGTAGCCCTGCCCGGCCATCGCGGACCAGCGCATCTCCGCGTTCGTGCCGAGCACGGTGAACAGCTCCGGCGGCAGCGGCTTGACGATCGGCCCGGCGGCGGCCGCGGGGGTGCCGTCCACCGTGGCGATCGTGGCGGTGCCGACGCCGGCCGCGGCGGTCAGCTTGAGCAGGTCGCGCCGGGAGAAACCGCGGGCCCGGCCGTCGAGCCATTGCCGCAGACGCCGCAGATCGTAGCTCGCTTCATCCATCATGGACACTCCTTTGTGCACGGGTTGTGACGGGTTCCAGTATCCTAATTCGATAGGTGCGATAGGAGAAGGTGCCGCGGTCGCGCGTACCCGTGAAAGATGTTTCTAAGCAGGAATAACTGGCATGTTTGCGCTATGGCAAACACGTGTGGCGGGTGGGACGGCGGGTAGCTGATCGGTCGTAGAACGAAGCGGACGAACCCCCTGGAGGTAACAATGAGTGACCCCTATCCGGTCCGGACCCATCCGGCCGGGACCACGTCGGACACCGGTGGTGTCACGGAGCAGGCGAAGCAGGTCGCCGGCGAGAGCGCTCGCGCCGCCGGCGAGGCCGCGGGTGACGTCAAGGACACCGCCCGGCACCAGGCGCAGCGCGTCACGCACGAGGCGAAGACCCAGGCCCGGGGCGTCGCCTCGGACGTGAAGCAGCGCGTCTCCACGGAAGCGCGCACGCAGAGCGACCGTCTCTCCGGGAGCATCCGCGATCTCGCGGGCCAGCTCGACGAGATGCGCGGCGACCGGTCCGGCACCCCCGCCGCGGCCGTGGTCGGCCGGGTCGCCGACGGTGGCCGCCAGGTCGCCGACTACCTCGACCACCACGGCCCCGACGGCGTGCTG
This sequence comes from Actinoplanes sp. NPDC051494, assembly GCF_044454705.1. Taxonomy (NCBI): domain Bacteria; kingdom Bacillati; phylum Actinomycetota; class Actinomycetes; order Micromonosporales; family Micromonosporaceae; genus Actinoplanes; species Actinoplanes sp. NPDC051494. The sequence goes on along the minus strand of NZ_JBITDZ010000005.1, from coordinate 122,286 downwards.
CGCGAGGTCGGCGCGTTCGCCCGCCGCCGCCCCGGTGCCTTCCTGGCCGGCGCGCTGGCCGCCGGGTTCGTCATCGGCCGGCTCGGCAAGGGCGTCATGCAGGCCGACGAGGCCGGCAAGCCCGGGACCGACGCGTTCACCAGCACGAACCCGGCGCCGGCACCCCGCGCCGAGTATGTCCGCCCGGCGTACGACACCCCGGGCTACGACAGCCCCGGCTACCTCACGCCCGGCTACAACACGGCCGGCACCGATTACGCCTCGACCGGGACCGGTACGCCCGTGGTGGTCACCGAGGAGTACCCGCGATGACAGCGCCCTCCAACGACCGTACCGACGTGTCCGACACCTCGGTCGGTGACCTGATCGGCAACGTCACGCAGGACGTCTCCACGCTGTTCCGCCAGGAGGTCGCGCTGGCCAAGGCCGAACTCAAGCAGGAGGCGGCCAAGGCCGGCAAGGGCGCCGGCATGCTCGGCGGGGCCGGGTTCGCCGGCTACCTCGCCGTGGTGCTGCTCAGCTTCGCCGTCGTGTTCGGGCTCGGCAACGTCATGGACCCGGGCTGGGCCGCGCTCATCGTCGCGGTCGTCTGGGGCGTCATCGGCGCCGTCCTGTACACCACCGGGCGCAAGCAGCTGAAGACCGTGGACCCCGTACCGCACCGCACCGTCGACACGATCAAGGAGGACGCCCAATGGCTCAAGAACCCGACAGGCTGAAGCAGGAGATCGAGCAGACCCGGGCGTCGCTGACGCGCGACGTCGACCTGCTCGCCGAGAAGACCAGCCCCAAGCAGGTCGCGCGCCGTCGCCTGACCTCGGTGAAGGAGAAAGTCATGGGCACCACCGATCACGCCACCGACGGTCTGCACTCCGCGGCCGGCACCGTCCAGGACAAGGCCTCCGACCTCGGCGACCTCGCGTCCGAGAAGGCGCACGACGTCGCCGGTGCGGTCAAGGGCGCGCCCCGGGCGGTCACCCGCAAGGCGCAGGGCAACCCGCTCGCCGTGGGCCTGATCGCGTTCGGCGTCGGGCTGCTGGCCGCGACGCTGATGCCGGTCACCGACGCCGAGAAGCAGGCCGGCCTGCAGCTCAAGGAGCACAGCGGCGACCTGACCGACAAGGCCAAGGAGGTCGTCACCGAGATGAAGGACGACCTGACCGGCACGGTGCGCGAGGCCGCCACCGAGGTCAAGAACACCGCGACCGACGCGGCGCAGACGACCCGGGACCAGGCACAGTCGTCGGCCGCCGACGTCAAGGACCAGAGCAGGCACGCCGTGGGTGAAGCCCGCTCCTGAGCGGCACCGCGGGATCCGCGGACGCCGGGCCGCCACCAGGCCCGGCGTTCGCCGTTTGTCCCGCTTCCCGGCGGGAACCCTGCAGCTCATGACCATCAAGTTCGGATACAAGCTGTCCGCGGAGGGTTTCGGGCCCCAGGAACTGATCCGCCAGGCCGTGGCCGCGGAGCGGGCCGGGTTCGACTTCGTCGAGATCAGCGACCATTACCACCCCTGGCTGGACGTGCAGGGCCACTCGCCGTTCGCCTGGACCGTGCTCGGCGCCATCGCCGCGAAGACCGACCGGATCGGGCTCGCCACCGGCGTCACCTGCCCCAGCGTGCGGTACCACCCGGCGATCATCGCCCAGGCGGCAGCGACGCTGGCCATCGTCTCGGACAACCGGTTCACGCTCGGTGTGGGTGCGGGGGAGCGGCTCAACGAGCACGTCGTCGGCCAGGGGTTCCCGAGCGTCCGCGGCCGGCACGAGCGGCTGCGCGAGGCCCTCGAGATCATCAAACTGCTGTGGCAGGGCGGCTACCAGTCGTACGAGGGCAAGCATCTGCAGCTGGAGGACGCGCGGGTCTTCGACCTGCCGGACGAACTCCCGCTGATCGCGGTCGCCGCCGGTGGCAAGAATGCCGCGGCCATGGCCGCCGAGCTGGGCGACGGCCTGTTCGCCACCGAGCCGCGGGCCGACCTGGTCGAGACCTACCGGGACGGTGGCGGTGCCGGCCCGCGGTACGCCGAGGTGCCGATGGCCTGGGCCACGACCGAGCAGGCCGGGGTCGAGGAGGCGCTGCGGACCACCCGCTGGGCGCTGACCGGCTGGAAGGTGATGAGCGAGCTGCCCAACCCGGCCAACTTCGAGGCCGCGTCGCGGACGGTCCGGGCCGAGGACATCCGCGAGCAGTTCACGGTCGGCCCGGATCCCGAGCCGTACGTCGAAGCGGTGCGGACCTACACCGAGGCCGGCTTCGACCACATCGTGTTGCAGAACGCCGGACCGGACCCGGACGGATTCCTCGGCTTCTTCGAGAAGACGTTGAGCAAGATGCTGTGACCGGCTCGTCGGTGGCGGGCATCCGCGCGGTCGAGGCGGTCCGGGGGTGTGACACGATCTGACGGGTGACAGATCGGGAGTCCTTGTACGCGACGCTGCCGGCCGTGGCCGATCCCTGGCAGCTCGCCGACCACGACGTCGTGCTTGACGCGACGGGTCTTTTCCGTACCGTGTCGCAGGCCTGGCACGGCCCGGACGGCGTCGAGCCGCACTGCCTGCCGGGGGCGCTGCCGCTGAGCCTGTTCGGCGACGCGGGGTACGGTACCGATCTGCCGGACGTCGTCCTGGTGCCCCCGATCGTGCTTCTCGGCCGGCTCGGTGACGGCTTCCACCTGACGTTGCGTCGCGACGGCACGACGGTTGACGCCTTCGGTGGGAACGGGCGCTTCCGCACCGCCGAGCTGATCGAACCAGCCGACGTCCACGCCGGTGATGTCCTGGTGCTGGAGGACGGCCGCGCTCATCGCGTCGCCGCCGGCCGCATGCTGCGGGCGCTGCGGACCGAGGACTGGTCGGATACGCCGGGCACCGCCCCGGTCCCGCTCGACCGGTACCTGGATGAACGCGACCTGGACACGTTGCCGCTGACCGTCCTGCGGTGAGACACCGGTGGGGGCACACTCGCCGAACGTGCCCCCACCGGATCAGCCGGAGCTGCGAGCCACCCAGGAGATGGTCGCCTCCGCCGGCTCGGTGCCGTCGGCCGGCGTGGCCAGCCAGGTCGCCTGGATGGTGAGGTAGCCGATCGTCGCGGGTGCGGTCACCCGTACGACGTATTCGCCGTTCCCCGGTTCCACCTGGCAGCTCAGCTCCGTCGTCGCCGGCTTTCCGCACCGGGCGTCGACCGACGGCGCGTCGTCGGGGATGCCGTCGGCGCCGACACGCTGGAATCCGATCACGTTGACCGAGTCGGGCGCGACCGGTGTCCGGAGCCGTACCTGGTCGGTGACCGGGACGGTATTCCACTGCAGGCGACGCGGCGGCGCCAGGTCGGTGCCCATCCCGAACCTTTTCCACCCGGTGGCGACCACCGGGTCGAGTTCCGTCGTTCCGATCAGCCCGATCGGGCGTTGCCCGCCGAATTCCGACACGTCCGGCACGCGCACGAAGCCCGCGGGTGGACGCGAGGAGGAACTCGGCGTGGTGGGGCCGGGCGCCGCCGGTCCGCCGCCTTCGCAGCCGGAGAGCGCCACCGTCAGCGCCAGCAGAGCTGTTACCGCCGGCCCGCGACCTGCCGTCACGACGAGGCGCCCGGGGTACGGACGCACTTGATCTCCTTCGCGTTCTCGTTGTAGAAGCTGCGCGACCACGACGTCTTGCCGACGAGTGCGTAGAACCGGCCGCTACCGCGGTACCGGAACAGCGCGCCCCCATCGCAGCCCTTGTTCAACGGCAGGCGGAGCTTGCGGGCGGTCGGCTTGGTGACGCTACCGGACCGCAGGTGCTCCCAGCCGTACCAGCGGTGCCGGTACAGGCTGCCGGAGATGTTGTGCTGCGTCGGCGTCGTGCGGCACGACCCGTCGAAGTGGACGCTGATCGTGTATGTGACGCCGCTGGTGCCCGAGATGTGCGGGTAGTCGATCCCGCCGGTGCAGACGCTGATGGCCGCCGCGGAGACATCCGACCCGGAAGAGCCCGTCTGGCCGGATACGAGGGGCAGGTCGCTCCCCGCGGGCCCGGCCTCGGCCGGCACCAGCGGAGTGTCGGTGTCCGCGGCGACCGCGGCCGGCGCCGGTGCGGCGAGCAGTGTGACCAGCGTGGCCGCGATGAGGGTCGGCGCACTCCATCGGTTCAATTTCAACATGGTCCCCGTTTCATAAACTTCCTGAGTGTTATCTCAGGGAATGGCTCGGGGATTCTATGGCGCCACGGCTGTATTCTCAGAAATTGTGAGGCGTATAACACTGCGTACCGGCCCATCTGGTGATTGAGTCTGTCCAGTTCAGCAGCAATAGCAAGGAGCAATGAGCAATGAGCTCGTTCGGTCGTGGGATTGGCGTCCGACCGGTATGAAATGGTCATTACGGCCCGGCGATCGCCCTATCGTACGTAAACCCGCAGTGAGCCCTCGCCGCTTTCTTGGGTCAATCCTGTGATGGTCATCGGCAGGCTGGCAGAATCCGGAAAATTGGCGCACGGCTGTCACCGGGCAGCACCCCGGCGAGCGCCTCGATCAGGTGTTGCCGGGCGCTACGAAGTGGCAGTTCAGGGGCGAGGGTCCTGGACCAGTTTGCGCAGGAGGGCGGGGATGCGGGCGACGATCGCCCGCTCCTCGGGGTCCAGGCTCTCCAGGGCCGCCTCGATCCGCTCGGCGCGGCTGTGGCGTTCGGCGGTGAGCCGCTCGGTGCCCGTCGTGGTGAGGGAGACGACGACCCGGCGGCGGTCGTGGCCGGCCGCGCCGAGCGTGACCAGGCCCTGATCGGCGAGCAGGCCAACCGTACGCGTCATGGACTGATGCTTCACCTGTTCGTGGCGGGCCAGGTCGGCGATCGACAGGTCCCCGGCCCGGCTCAGGTGCCCGAGTGCGGCGGCCTGACCGGGCGGCATCGTGTCGTGCGCCCGGATGCCCCGGACGAAGTCGCCGACGGCTGATCGCAGGTCCTCCGCGAGGTCGCTCATTGACAGAACAATACAGCACTGCTGTACATTCGAGTTGTACAGCAAGACTGTAGATTCGGAGTCTGTGCCCATGAGTTACGACCCGTACGCCCTCGCGTTCCCCGCCGCGCCGTTCACGCTGAGCAGCAAGGACTTCGAACCCGGTGGCGCGTTGCCGGCGTCCGCCTACGCCACGGCCGACGGGCCGGGGGAGTCGCCGGAGCTGTCCTGGGGCCCGCTGCCGGCGGGCACCCGCAGCCTCGTGGTGACCGCGTTCGACGCGGACGCCCCGATCCCCGGCGGGCTCTGGCACTGGGTGGTCAAGGACATCCCGGCCACCGTGCCCGGGCTCGCCCACGGCGCCGGGGCCGGCCTGCCGCCCGGTGCCGTCCACCTGGTCAACGACCTCGGCGCGGCGGCCTGGTCGGGCGTGAAGCCGCCGCCCGGCACCGGCACCCACCGTCTGGTCGTCTGCGCCACCGCGCTGTCGGTGGCGTCCCTCGACGTCCCGGCCGGCGCGAGTCTCGCCATGCTCAACATCCTGCTGATCCCGCACACCGTCGGCCGCGCCGTCCTCGTCGGCACCAGCACGGCCGGGGTCTAGGCCCGGGCGTCGCGCAGGTCCGCCGCGGGGGCATGACCGGGCAGTGCGGCGGGCGCACTCCGTCCGGGGGCACCCGGGTGCAGGATCGCGTCGACCCGCTCCAGCAGCTGCGCGGCGGCGAACGGCTTCTCGATGAGCGACACCCCGGCCTGCAGCGTGCCGTGCTCGGTGAGGACCGGCTGGGCGTAGCCGGACATGTACAGCACCGGGACCCCCGGGCGCAGCGCGTGCACCCGCGCGGCGACGTCGTTGCCCATCATCCGGGGCATGATGACGTCGGTGAGCAGCAGGTGCACCGGCCCCGGGTGGTGCCCGGCCAGCTCGATCGCGGCCGCGCCGTCGTCGGCCGCGAGCACCTGGTAACCGGCCCGGGCCAGGATGCGGGTGGTCACGTCGCGCAGCGGCTCCTCGTCCTCGACCAGCAGGATCGTCTCGTTGCCCCGCGCGGGTGCGGACGGCCCGGCCGCCGCGCCGCCGTAACCGGGGTTGGCGGCCCCGGCGGTGACATCGGTCGCGGGCAGCAGGATCGTGATGGTGGTACCCGCCCCGGCCGCGGACCGGATCCGGACGTCGCCGCCCGCGCCGGTGGCGATGCCGTACACGGTGGCCAGGCCGAGCCCGGTTCCGGCGCCCTGCGGCTTGGTCGTGTAGAACGGCTCGAACGCGCGCTCCACGACCTCCGGCGGCATGCCGGTGCCGCTGTCGCCGACCCGGACCTCGACGTACCGGCCCGGTGCGGGAACCGCCTCGGACCCGGTGAGCTCGGTGTTGCCGGTGCCGATGCTCAGGGTGCCGCCGCCGGGCATCGCGTCGCGCGCGTTGACCGCGAGGTTGACGAGGATCTGCTCCAGCTGGCTCGGGTCGGCCTGGACCCGCCACAGCTCCGGGTCCAGCTCGGTGACCAGGGTGATGTGCTCACCGATCGCGCGCCGCAACAGCTGCTCCACCTCGCCGATCACGTCGTTGAGCGACAGCACCTCGACCTGCGTGATGGTGCGCCGGCCGAACGCGAGCAGCTGCCGGGTCAGCCGGGTGGCCCGCTCGGTGGCCCGGCTGATCTGCAGCAGGTCCGCGCGCAGGCCGATCAGCTCGTCGCGGTTCGGGGCGGGCGCGTCGAGCGTCTCGATGCCCAGCTCCGTGTAGCTGCCGATGACCGCGAGGATGTTGTTGAAGTCGTGCGCCACCCCGCCGGCGAGCTGGCCGAGGCTCTCCAGCCGCCGGGTGTGCTGCATCCGGCGTTCCTCGGCGTCCCGCTCGGCCTGGGCGGCGAGGTGTTCCCGTTCGGCCTGGGCGGCCAGGCGCTCGCTGACGTCGCGGATCGCCGCGGACACGATGACGCCCTGTTCGGTCTCCAGCGCCGACAGGCTGATCTCGGCCGGGAACTCGGAACCGTCCTTGCGGACCCCGGCCAGCGTCGCACCGGGCCCCTTCGGTCGCGTCGCGCGCGATTCCGTCGCCTGCGTCCCGGCCCGGGCGACGAAGTGCTCCCGGTGCCGGGGATGGGCGTCGCGGATCCCCTCCGGGACGAGGATGTCGACCGGCCGGCCGAGCAGCTCGTCGCGCGGGTAGCCGAACAGGTGCTCGGCCTGCGCGTTGATCAGTGTGATCGTCCCGTCCGCGGTCACCCCGATGATCGCGTCGGGTGCGCCTTCGAGCAGGTCGCGGAACATCGCGTCGGCCCGCTCCCGCTCGGCCACCACCGCGGCGCGCCCGGCCATCGTCTCGGCCAGCGTGGCCAGCTCCAGGAACAGGGCGATGTCGTCGTCGGCGAACAACGTCCGGCAGCGGTTGAGCAGCACCAGCGCGCCGTGCCGGCCGCCCACGGCCAGCGGCGCCGCGGTGACGAACCGGGCCCCGCTGCCGGCCGCCACGCCGTACATCACCGGCGGGGCGCCGGCCGGGGTCGCGTGCAGGTCCACGGTCCGCGGCGGGCCCAGCAGCCGGTCCATCTCGGCGTCGCTGTAGAGGTGGTCGCCGTCCCCGGTGATGCCGGCCGCCGCGATCGTCCCCACCCCGTCCGGCGGGGTGCCCAGCAGCACCGTCACCCCGTCGGCGCCGGCGACCGCCCGGGCCCCCTCGCAGTACAGCTGCCACGTCCGTTGCGGGGGTTCGTGCACCGGCGCCTCGAGCAGGCGGCGGGTCAGGGTGTATGCCGCGCTGCGCGACCAGAGCAGGCGCAATCGTCGCGGTGGCGCGAACGCCAGCACGTAGCACACCGCCGACACCACCAGCAGGCCCTGCGACAGCGCCGTCACCGGCTCGCCCCCGAGGGTGAGCAGGATCGCGATCCCGAACAGAGCGGTGCCGACGGCGGCACACCACAGCCGGGTCCGGGCCGCCCCACCGCGCCGCCGGGCCTCACGGGCCAGCAACCAGGCCGCGGTCACCTCCACCACCACGTACTCGGTGATGGCCGGCGCGACCAGCCACGCCGGGAACGGGTCCATCAGTACCACCGGGACCGCGCCGCAGAGCCACCCGGCGGTCGCCGCCCACAACGCCCACGCCGGCACCTGGCGCAACCGGCTGACCAGCCGCCACGTCCACACCGGCTGGGCCAGCAGCAACGCGGTCAGCACCCCGAGCACCACCCGGGGCAGCGCGCTGCCGAGCAGCACGGTCACCGCCTGCACGAACACCAGTGCGACGCTGGCGAACACCCACATCACGTCGCGCAGCAGCGGGTCCCGGCTCCGCAGATACCCCCGCGTCACCCGGATCAGCAGGGCCATGAACAGCGTCGTGATCAGCAGTAACGCCATGGGAATCCCCGTCCCGGCCGGCATCGGCCGCTCCTGCCGACCCTAGACCGGTGTGACGGGCCCGGTGTCCGTATCGCCGTGGCGGCGTTGATCAGGTGTGAGCGAAACAGCTGAGATGACCGTGCCCGGCTCGCGGCCGGTGACCATGGGCGCCGCGGGTCTGTTCGTCGTGGTGTGCGCGTCGGTGGCCGCGGTGGCCGCCGCCGTCCCGGGCCGCCCGCGGTGGGGCGCCGAGTGGAACTACTCCCCACGGATGTGGCCGCTGCTGGTCGCCCTGGTGATCGCCGGGGTGGTGATGACGCACGAGCGGTGGTCCCGCCCGGCGGCCGTGGTCACCGCGCTCGTGGCGCTCGAGGTGGCCGGCAACGGGGTGGTCGCGGTCCGCGACTGGTTCAACGTCAACGGCGCGCTGCGGATGGCACAGCACGACCTCGCCACGGTCGTCACGTTCGCCGCGGCGGTCGCCGTCGCCGCGACCGCCGCGGCCGCGGTGGCCGTCGCGGTGCTGTGGCGCGAACCGGCCGGTGGCGCGCGCGGCCTGGTTCCGGCCCGGCCCGGGTACGTGGTCCTCGGCGTGACCGTCGCCCTGGTGCTCCCATTCGTGTGGGCCACGGCGGTGCACGACCGCGACATCACCACCCTCGGCCAGTTCGCCCTGACCTCCTCGCTGCCCTGGGGAGCCGGTCTGGCCGCCTCGGGCTGGCTCCGGGGCCGCACCGCGCTCGCCGCCCGGGTGAGCGTCACCTGCTCCGTGCTCCTGTGCGCGGCCCTGGTGGCACTGCCACTGATCAGCGCGTTGCTGAACCCGGCCCCGCCCGACTGAGCGGTTTGGCGGTCGCCGCGGTGGGCATTCCGTCGGTCCGGTCCGGGACAGAGGGGGAGACGCCATGCGGTTACGGCGCAGCAAGCTCACCGGGCCCGGGTTCTCCCGCCGGCGCAGCGGCCGGGGGTTCCGCTACCTCGACGAGGCGGGCGCGGCACTCACCGACGCCGCGGCGGTCGAGCGGATCAAGGCGCTGGCCGTCCCGCCGGCCTGGACCGGGGTGTGGATCAGTGCCGACCCGCGCGGGCACATCCAGGCCACCGGCACGGACGCCGCCGGGCGCAAGCAGTACGTGTACCACCCGCAGTGGCGCGCCGAGCGGGACAGCGAGAAGTTCGAGCACGCCGTGGAGGTCGCCGGCAAGCTCCCCGAGCTGCGCGAGCGCCTGCACGAGGATCTCGCCGGCCGGGGGCTGAGCCGGGAGCGGGTGCTCGCGGCGATCGTACGGCTGCTCGACATGGGCATGTTCCGGGTCGGCGGTGACCGGTACGCCCGGCGTGACGACGATCCGACGTACGGGTTGTCGACCCTGCGCCCGGACCACGTCCGGACCCGGGGCGGCTGCGTGCTGCTGGAGTTCGTCGGCAAGTCGGGCAAGGAGCACGCCGCCCCGGTCGGCGACGGTGAGGTCTGCCAGGTGCTGCGTGACCTGCGCCGCCGGCGCCGGGGCGAGGAGCGGCTGTTCGCCTACTGGGACCCGCACCGGCGCACCTGGCGGGAGGTGCACGCCGAGGAGATCAACGAGTACCTGCGCGGGATCAGCGGGGAACGGATGAGCGCCAAGGACTTCCGGACGTGGCACGGCACGGTGAAGGCGGCCCAGGAGCTCGCCGCGGCGGGACCGGGTCGCCGTGGGGCGGTGCCGCACGCGATGCGCCAGGTCGCGGACCTGCTCGGCAACACCCCGGCGGTGGCCCGGGCCGCGTACGTCGACCCGCGGGTGGTCGAGGCGTACGAGCACGGCAAGGTCATCGACCGGCCCACCGAACGGGCCGTGCTCGACCTGCTGACCGACGCACCCCAGCCGGTCCTGCCGCGCTGAGCTGCGAATATTTCGGCCGCTACGGGGAAGGAACCGGTCATGCCTGCACGCGAGAATCTCCCCAGCACCATCGCCCGGTCACCGGAGAAGGCCCAGGACACGTACGCGGCGACGCTGGACAGTGCGATCGAGCAGTACGGCGACGGCGAGCGGGCCCACCGCACGGCGCTGGCGTCGCTGAAGCACTCGTTCGAGAAGGTCGGCGACCACTGGGAGCCGAAGGAACGCCGTGGCCCCAGCGATGCCCAGGCCGAGGGCGGCCGCGACACCGACCGGCCCACCGCCGGCGGCGTCGACGCCAACGCGAGCAAGAAGCACCTGCTCGACGTCGCGAAGCGCCTCGACGTCACCGGCCGCAGCACCATGACCAAGGACGAGCTGGTCGAGGCGATCCGCAAGGCCAACGACACGGCGAGCCGCCGGGCGCTGGACGCCGAACGCGACGGCTGAGATCGGTCAGGTCCGGTCCGTGGCGGCCGATCCTAGGTTGAACCACCTGTCGGGCTGGGCGGAGGATCGGCGTGCGAGCACGGTCGTGGCGCGGTCGCGTCACCGGGGCGCTGGTCGCGTTCGTGCTGGCCGGGCAGCTGCTGGTGCTGACCGGCGGCGACGTCCAGCCGTACGTCCTGGCCCCCACCGTCTTCGTGCTGGACATCGCCGGGCTGCTGGCGAGCATCCGGGCCGGCCGGCGCGGTGACATGTCGGCCTGGCAGATCGTGGCCGCGGGCCGGTTCTTCTCGCTGCTGTCGTTCGCCCTGGCAGCGGTGTGGGCAGCCACCGGCGACGTCACGTTCTGGTGGGCCGGCTGCGTGGCCCGCTACGCCATGTTCGCGCTGCTCTGTGCCGGTCTGCTGTTCGCCCCGGCGCGCCGGATGTCCCGGCGGCAGCGCCTCGCGTTCGCCGCCGAGGCCGTCACCGTGCTCGGCGCCGGGTTCATGGTCGTCTGGTATTTCGTGATCAACCCGACCGTCGGGGCGAGCACCGCGTCCCACGTCTGGGCCGCGTCGATCGGCTACCCGGTGGGTGATCTGCTGCTTCTGGTGGCGGTCAGCGTGACCCTGCTGCGCGGCACCATCTCGCATCTCGCCAGCCCGATGGCCTACTTCGTCGCCGGGATGGCCTGCTACCTCGTCGGCGACGGCCTCTGGTCGGCCCTGCGGGTGCACGGCGTCGGCGCGCTCGACAACCCGGTGGCCTGCTTCTTCGTCGTGCTGGGCTCGCTGCTGATGACGCTGGCGGCGTTGCGTTACGAGCCGGTGCCGGCCACGGCGCCGCCGGTCACCCGGCTCCCGGCCTGGTCGCTGCACCTGCCGATCGCCGCGGTGGCGCTCGGTGGCGGTCTCATGCTGACCGTCACGTTCCGCGAGGACGACCTGCTGCCCTGGGGCGGGCTGGTCTCCGCGCTCATCGTCATGACCGCCGCCATCATGGCCCGCCAGGTCATCTCGCTGCGCGACAGCCGGGAACTCGTGGTCACCGACCAGCTCACCGGCCTCGCCAACCGCACCGCCCTCGACAACGCGATCACCCGGACCCTGCGGCAGCGGGAGGCCGGCACCCTGCTGCTGATCGACCTCGACGGCTTCAAACTGGTCAACGACGCGTACGGGCACCCGGCCGGCGACCTGTTCCTGGTCACGTTCGCCGAGCACCTGCGGGCCAATGTGCGCCACGGCGACACCTGCGCGCGGATCGGCGGCGACGAGTTCGCGGTGTGGCTGCCCGGCGCCACCGACCCCGGGGCCGTCGTCGAGCGCCTGTCCCGGGCCCCGTCGGTCGCGCTCGACGACGACACCGTGCCGGTCCGCGCGTCCATCGGGATCACCACCGGCACCGGCCGGGACACCGTCAAGGACCTGATGCGCCGCGCCGACCTGGCGATGTACCACGCGAAGCGGGCCGGCACGCACACGTCGGCCACCTACGACCCGGCGATGACCGACCGCCGGGCCGAGGACGCCGCGCTGACCGAGGACCTGCAGCACGCCCTCGACCGCGGCGAGCTGGCCGTCGTCTACCAGCCGATCGTCGAGGTCCCCGGTGGCCGGCCGGTGGGCGCGGAGGCGCTGCTGCGCTGGGAGCACCCGACCCGTGGGCTGATCAGCCCGGCCCGGTTCGTGCCGCTCGCCGAACGCACCGGGGCCATCGGCCGGATCGGGTTGTGGGTTCTCGAGCAGGCCCTCACCGTACGGCCGGACGGCAGTTACATGTCGGTGAACCTCTCACCGCGGCAGTTGCAGGACCCGGCCCTGGTGCACGAGGTGCTGGCGGTGCTGCGCCGCACCGGCACCGACCCGCGCGACCTGGTCCTGGAGATCACCGAGTCGGCCCTGGTCGACGCGACCCACGCCCCGGCCATGCAGGCGCTGCGCGACCAGGGGATCCGGGTCGCTATCGACGATTTCGGCACCGGTTACTCGTCGTTGCAGTACCTGACCCGGTTGCCGGTCGACATCCTGAAGATCGACCGGGCGTTCGTCGCCGGCCTGAACGGCACCCCCGAGGGCCGGGCCATCGCCGAGGCGGTGATCCGGCTCGCCCAGGTGCTGCACCTGGACACCATCGCCGAGGGCATCGAGACCACCGCGCAGGCCACCGAACTGCACGGCCTCGGGTGCACCCGGGGACAGGGCTACCTCTACGCCCGGCCGCTCCCGGTCGCGGCGTTCACCGCGACCATGACCGCGAGGCAGGACGCATGAAGCACCTTCTGATCGATTTCGGCCAGGTCATCAGCGCCGAGCAGTCCCGCACCGACCTGACGTCGATGGCGTCGGCGTCCGGCATCCCGATCGCCGAGTTCACCGACCGCTACTGGGAATGCCGCCCCGAGTACGACCGCGGCCGCAGTGCGCTCGCCTACTGGACCGACGTGCTCGGCGTACCCCCGGGTGGTCAGCTCCTCTGTCACCTGGTGGAACGCGACGTGTCCAGCTGGATGCACCTCAACAAGGACACCCTGAGGCTGCTGGAGACGGTGCACGCGGCGGGCGTACCGGTGTCGTTGCTGTCGAACGCCCCGCGGGAGCTGGCCCGCGAGCTGGACCGGCACCCGTCGCTGCGGCCGTTCACCCACCGGTTGTTCAGCGCGGACCTTGCCCTGATCAAACCCGACCCGGCGGTGTTCACCCGCGCGCTCGCGGTGCTCGGCGTGGACCCCGCCGACGTCGTCTTCGTCGACGACCGCGCCGACAACATCGACGCCGCGGTGGCGTGCGGGCTGACCGCGATCCGGTTCACCGGCACCCCGGACTGCCTCGACGCCATCCTGGCCGCGGTGGTCGAGCTGCCCGCGTCCCAGCAGGCCGCTGACCTGCCGTTCGGGGCCCACAACGGGTGACCGCGGCTGGTACGGTGCCGCGCATGACCCGTACCCCCGGCTTCTGTTTCGGCACCGCTGCGGTGGCCGCGCTCGTCAGCGTCTGGCTCCTCTGGACACTGATCCTGGAGGAGGACTTCATCGCCTCCGACAGCGACGGCCTGCAGGACTCGGTCATCGCCGTCACCGTCCCGGCGGTGCTGGCGCTGGCCCTCGTGGTGGCCGGTCTCCGGCTCACCCGCCGGCGCTGATCCTCGGCCCCGCGTTCGGACTCCGTCCTACCCGACCAGGGCGCCCACCGGGGACAGGACGCCGTCGCGCAGCTCGTGCACGTCGTCGACCAGGTCCAGTCCCTCGGTACGGTGCGTCAGCAGCAGCACGGTGCGGCCCCGCGCGGCGCCGAGCAGGTCGGCCATCAGCTCGGCCGCCCCGGCCTCGTCCAGCCCCTCGGTCGGCTCGTCCAGCACCAGCAGCTCCGGACCGGCCAGCAGCGCCCGCGCGGTCGCGAGCCGCCGCCGCTGTCCACCCGAGACGGTGCCGCCGCCGGCGCCCAGCCACGTGTCGAGCCCGTCCGGCAGGCCGCCGGACCACGGGCCGAGCCCGACCCGGAGCAGCACCGCCCGCAGCGCGTCGTCGGTGGCGCCCGGGTCCGCGAGCCGCAGGTTCTCCCGCAGGGTCGACGCGAACACGTGATCGGCCTCGTCGCCGACGAGGATCGTCCGCGCCGGCCGCGACACCGTGCCCGCCCGGGGATCGAGCAGGCCGGCGAGCACCGCCGCCAGGGTCGACTTGCCGCCACCGGACGGTCCGAGGACCGCGGCGCTGCGGCCGTACGCAAGATGCAGGTCGACGCCCCGCAACGCCGGCGGCAGGTCCGGGTCCCAGCCCGCGACCAGGCCCCGCACCCGGACGTCGGCGGACACGGGAACGGGCCCCGAGCTGGACGGCGGCTGCTCCTCGACGGCGGCGAGGCGGATCTCGGCGGCCGCGGCCCGGCGCCGGGCGACGGCGGCGTCCGGCAGCGTCGCGACCGGCTCACCCAGCGCGACCACAGCGAGCAGCAGCACGGCCGTCCACTCGGCGGAGAGCCCGGTGGTCCGCTGCAGCACCACCGCCGTCCCGGCCACCGCGACACCCCATCCGAGCAGGCCCAGCGCGGCGGCGGACCCGGCGGTCCGCGCCGCCCGCGCCTCCAGGCGCTCCAGCACCAGACTGCACCGATCCGGTACGCGCAGAGCCCCGTCCCGGCCCGCCAGTTCCTCGATGCCCTCGACGGTCTCGACGACGGCGTCGCGCAGTTCGGCCCGGGCCCGGCCGGTCGCGGCCTCCACCCGGCCGGCCTGCCACGCGGCGAGGGAGGGCGCCACGAGCGCGGACACGAGGAGCCCGATCCCCAGCGGCACGATCAGCAGCGGGGTGACCCCGACGGCGACCGCGGTGGCGACGACCAGCGTGACGGCCGCGGACAGCAGCGGCAGCCGGCCCCGCAATAGCCCGTCGGTCCGGGCGTCCACGTCGTCGACGATCCGGGTGAGCAGGTCACCACGCCGGCGCAGGCGCGGGCCGGGCACCCGGGGGACCAGCCCGGCGTAGACCGCGGACCGCCACTGCCCGAGCCTCGCGAACGCGACGTCGTGCGCGACCAGCCGCTCGAGGTAGCGCAGCAGCGGACGGGCGACGGCCGATCCGCGCACCAGCACCACGGCGGTGGACAGCGTCAGCACCGGCGGCAGCGTCGCGGCCCGCACCAGCAACCACGCGGCGGCCCCGGTGAGCACGATCCCGGCCAGCGACGAAGCCACCCCGAGAACCACCGCTCCCGGCACCGAGGAACCCAGCCTCCTAGGACGCTCGAGGCGCGGTGACCCGGCTCCCGCCCACCGGTCACCCCCGGCCGGTCCACCCGCATCGTGGGGGGCGCCCGCATCGAGGGGGTCGCCCGCGCCGGCCGGGGCATCGCCGCCGGTTGATGGAACGGTCGTTTCTGGGATGGTCACCGCGCCGGACCGGGCAGCGAGGTCCGCACCCCAAGAAAGAACGGTCGTTCTCGCTGAGGCCGGGGCCGGGGCTGAGGCTGGGGTCGGGGTCGGGGCTGAGGCTGGGGCTGGGGTCGGGGTCGCGGCTGAGGTCGCGGCGCCGGTCTGTGGGCCGGGGGTGAGAGGTGCGGGCGTGGGTGGGTTGACGTCGACGACGCGGTCGGCGGCCGTGAGCAGGGCCGGGCGGTGGGCGACGACCAGGATGGCGCAGCCCCGGGCCGCCGCCGCGCGGAGCTGGGTCACCACCAGGCGTTCGGACTCAGCGTCGAGGTGGGCGGTCGGTTCGTCGAGGAGCAGGACGACCGGTTCGCGGGCCGCCGCGCGCAGCAGAGCCGCCAGCGCGAGCCGCTGGCGCTGGCCGGACGACACGCCGGAGCCGTGTTCGCCCAGCGGTGTCGACGGGCTGAGTTCGGTGTCCAGGCCGACCATGGACAGGGTGGCCCGGATCGCCGCCGGGTCGAGGCCGGGGAAGACGTCGGCGACCGTGCGGATGTGCGGCAGGGCCGGGCGCTGCGGGAGGTACAGCACGCCCGGGCCGGTCAGCTCGATCCGGGCGCCGCCGCCGGGGTGCAGGCCGGCCAGGACCCGCAGCGCCGTGGTCTTGCCCGCGCCGGACGGGCCGCGCAGTGCGACGATCTCGCCGTCGCGGACCGCCAGGGCGTCCAGGGTGAGCGCGTCGACCTCCGCCCCGGGGTAGCGGACCCGCAGGTGGAACGCGAAGGCGGACGGGCGGGGGCCGTGGGCCGCGGCCAGGGGAAGGTATCCGGTGTCGTCGATCAGCACGTCGTCCACATCTCCGATCACCGCGTTCGCGTCCGCGCTCGCGTGGAAACGGGCCGCCATCTCGCGCAGCGGCCGGTAGGCCTCGGGGGCCAGCAGGATCACCAGCAGGGCCGCGCCGAGTTCCATGTCGCCGCTCGCCACCCGCAGCCCGGCCTCGACCGCGATGAGGCCGACCGACAGGGTGCCCACGAGGTCCAGGGCGGTCGAGGAGAGGAACGCGACGCGCAGTACCCGTACGGTGGCGGTGCGGTGTTTGTCCGTCATGTCCCGCACGACGGCGGTCTGGCGGTCCGCGCGGCCGAAGACGCGCAGCGTGCCCAGGCCGCGGACGACATCGAGGAAGTGGCCGCTGAGACGGGCGTCGGCGACCCATGCCTCGTCGGCGCGTTTCTGGGTGGCCCAGCCGACCAGCGCGCCGAGGATCGGCAGCAGCGGCAGGGTGACCAGGGCGATCAGTGCCGAGCCGGGGTCGACCGACGCCATCGCGAGCAGCACCGCCGGGGGCAGCACGACGCCGAGGACCAGGGCGGGTAGATATCCGGAGAACCAGGGGCGCAGCGCGTCCAGGCCGGTGGTCAGCGTGGTGATCAGGCGGCCGGTGCCGAAACTCGCGACCCAGGCCGGGCCGTGGCGCAGGGTGGCGGCGAGGGTGGCCCGGCGCAGTTCGCCGGTGACGCGGGCGGCGGTGCGCTGCGCGACGACCTGTTCGGCCCAGGTGAGGCCGGCGCGCAGGACGAACGCCGTGGCCAGCAGGGCGATCGCGTCGCGGCCGGTGACGACGCGGGCCAGGGCGACCGCGAGGAGCACGGTGGCTGCCGCCTGGCCGGCGCCGATCAGGGACAGGACCCCGATTCCGGTACGCCCGGAGCGCGCGTGCCGTAGCAGCCGCGGGTCGACCGGGCCGCGCGTGGTCACGAGGGGACCCGGGCGCTGGCCACGCGGCGGCGGAAGACCCAGTAGGAGAACGCCTGGTAGACGACGACACCGGGGAGCACGACGACGCCGACGACGGTGATCAGCTTCAGGGCCGACGGGGTGGCGGCCGCCCCGGTCATGGTCAGCGACCAGGCCGGGTCGAGCGTGCTGCGCAGCACCACGTCGCCGTGGTAGGTGAACACCGCGACGACCGCGGTGGCCGCCCCGAGGGCCGTACCGGCGAAGGTGAGCGTTTCCCGGCCACCCCGGGCGGTGAGCGTGACGCCCAGCAGCAGGACCGCGACGGCCAGGGTGACCGGGGAGCCGGTGGCGATCCCGGCGACCGCGACTCCGGCCGTGCCGGCGCCGGCGAGCCGGACCGTCCACCGCTTCGCCCGGTCGTGCACCGGGCCGGTGGTGCGCAGGGTGAGGAAGGCCGCGCCGATCAGCAGTGCGCCGAGGAGAGCGAGGGCGGCGCCGGCCAGTGCCGGGCCGGAGGTGAGCGGGCCGAGGCTGCGGCTCACGCCGGTGCCGGTGACCTGGCCGTCGGCGCCGAGCGCGAGGCCGTGGGTGAACACGCCCAGGACCGCGCCCCAGAGCAGCACGATGCCGGCCGAGCTGGCGGCCAGGGCGGCGTCGCAGCGGCGGCGGAAGCGTTCCCCGTCGCCCTTGCCGCGGAACTCCAGGGCCACGCCGCGGATGGCGAGCAGCAGCAGGATGGCGACCATGGGCAGGTACAGGGCGGAGAGCAGGGCGGCGTACCAGTCGGGGAACGCGGCGAACGTGACGCCGATCGCGGCGACCAGCCAGACCTCGTTGCCGTCCCAGAACGGGCCGACGGTGCGCACGATCGCGCCGCGTTCGTGGTCGTCGCGGCCGAGGACCGGGCCGAGGATGCCGACGCCGAAGTCGAAGCCCTCGAGGACGAAGAACAGCACCCAGCAGAGGACGACGAGTGAGAACCAGAGGGTGACCATCGGTTGCTCCTAGTAGACGGGCGCGTCGGCGCGCTCGGGTGCGGCCTCGGCCGCCGGTGCCAGCGGCTGGCGGGAGAGGTGGCGGATCAGCCGGTACCAGACGACCGCGACGATGCCGTAGATGAGCGCGAAGCCGATCAGGGACGCGATCACCTCGGCGCGGGTCAGGCCGGGGGAGATGCCGTCGGCGACCTTGGAGATGCCGAACGCGATCCAGGGCTGGCGGGCGGTCTCGGTGAAGACCCAGCCGATCGAGTTGGCCGCGGTGGGCAGCAGCGGGATCAGCGGCAGGAAGCGGATCAGCTGGCGGTCGTACCATCGCCCGGGCTCGCGGCCCTTGCGGGTGACCCAGAGGTAGTAGGCCGCGACGAGCATCGCCACCATGCCGATGCCGATCATGAGGCGGAACGACCAGAACGCGACCGGGATCATCGGGATGTAGCTGCCCGGGCCGTACTGGGCGACGTACTGCTCCTGCAGGTTGTTGATGCCCTGCACGGTGGAGTGCGGGTCGCCGGTGGCCAGGATCGACAGCAGGTACGGGATGTCGACGGTGAAGAACGGTTCGCTGCCGTCGAGCTTGCCGAGCGCGAACGCGGAGAACGGCGCGCCGGTGGTGGTCTCGTACAGGGCCTCGGCGGCGGCCATCTTCATCGGCTGGACCTCGGTCATGACCTTGCCGAGGTGGTCGCCGGTGATCGCGGTGAATGCGCCGCCGGCGACGGTCAGCCACGCACCCAGCCGGGCGAGCGTACGGAATCCGGCCTCAGCGGTCGCCTTGAACCGCCAGACCCCGATGGCCAGCAGCAGCGAGCCGCCGACCATGACCGCCCCGGCGAGGGTGTGCGGGAACGCGGCGAGGTTGACCTTGTTGAGCAGCAGTTCGCGGAAGCTGTCGAGGTGCGCCCGGCCGGTGACCGGGTCGAGCGAGTACGCGACCGGGTGCTGCATGAACGAGTTGGCGGCCAGGATGATGAACGCCGACAGGACCGTGCCGACGGCGACGATCACGATGGTGGCGGCGTGCACCGTGCGCGGCAGCCGGTCCCAGCCGAAATACCACAGCGCGAGGAACGTGGCCTCGAGGAAGAACGCGAGCATGCCCTCGATCGCGAGCGTCGGGCCGAACACGTCGCCGTAGAACCTGGCGAAGCTGCTCCAGCCCATGCCGAACTGGAACTCCTGTACGAGGCCGGTGACCACGCCGACCGCGAACGTGACGATGAGCAGCTTGCCGACGAACTTGGTCAGGTCGCGGTACTTGTCGTTGCTGGTGCGCAGCCAGGTGAGGTGCAGCCCGGCCGCGGTGGCGGCGAGGCTGATCGACAGCGGCACGAAGAAGTAGTGGTAGATCGTCACGACCGCGAATTGCAGCCGGGTCAGGTCGAGCACGTCCACGGATGGCCTCCTCTACGACGTCCCGTAGTAGATACTACGCGTCGTAGTACGACGCCGTGCAGTAGAGTGGGTCACATGGCACTGGGCGACCTCGAACGCGACATCATGCGACAGCTGTGGGACGCCGCCGAGCCGCTGACCGTCCGGCAGGTCCACGAACGGCTCAGCGGTGAGCGCGGGCTGGCGTACACCACGGTGATGACCGTTCTTGACCGTCTCGCCAAGAAGGGCGTGGTCACGCAGCAGAAGGCCGACCGGGCCTACCGCTACGCACCCGCGCAGTCGCGCGAGGAGATGACCGCGGCGCTCATGCTCGACGCGCTCGGCACGGCCCCGGACGACGCGGCCCGCGACGCGGCTCTGGCACACTTTGTCGGGCGGATCGACCCGTCCGCCCTGGAAGCCGCGATCGAGGCTGCGAAAAGGAGACCGTGACCGCACTGCTGCTCGGCGCGCTGGGGCTGACCCTGTCGCTCGCCGTGCCCGGGATCCTCGCCCGCGCCCGCTGGACCGCCCGCGCCCCGGCCGCTGCGGTCGTGCTGTGGCAGAGCATCACGCTCACCGGCATCCTCTGCGCGCTCGGCGTGGTGCTCGCCGGCCCCCAGGAGCTGGTCGACGAGCTCGGCTCGGGCAAACCGGCCGGCGCCGCGGCCCTGATCGCCGCGCTCGGCGTGGCCACCCTGATCATCATCCGGCTGCTGGTGTCCCTCGCCGGGGTGAGCCACCGCTCGCGGACCCGCCGCGCCCGCCACCGCATGCTGGTCGACCTGCTCGACACCGCCGAACGCCACGGCGAACTGCCCGCCGAGGTGCCCGCCGGCCTGCGGGTGCTCGACGGCCCGCTGCCGTTCGCCTACTGCCTGCCCGGGCGCCGGCCGCGGGTGGTGCTCAGCGGGGGAGCGCTGCGGGTGCTCGGCACCGACCAGGTCGCCGCCGTGATCGCGCACGAACAGGCCCACCTGCGGCACCGCCACGACCTGGTCATGGAGTCCTTCACGGCGTTCTACCGCGCGGTGCCGCGCCCGTTGCGCAGCCGGGCCCCGCTCGACGCGGTGCACCTGCTGCTGGAGATGACCGCCGACGACGCCGCGCGCACCCGGGCCGGCGCCGGCGCGCTGCACTGCGCCCTCCAGGTGCTCGGCGACGCGGTCAGCCCGGACGCCCCCGACGAGATCGGGGCCGGTGCCGCTGAGGAACGCCGCCGTCGCCTGGACCGGCTGACCGGCCCGGACCCCCGGTCGGTGGCGGTCACCGTGCTGGCGTCCACCTCGGCGGTGTGCCTGCTGGTGCTACCCACGGTGATCCTGGTCGTACCCTGGCTCGACCGTGCGTTGATGGCCTGGCCGCTTTAATCCTTCATTAATTACTGTCCGTCACTGGGTCTTACGTGCCGTTGATGGTGGTAAGGCCGGGTTCAAATCACGGAAGATCCGGAGTACGGTGGTGCCCGGCTCGTCGGTCCCCCCTCGTCCGAACCCGGGCGAACTGACGGGTCACCGCCTAATCGTCGTACACGAACCGGGGACCCACGATCCTCTGGGGTGAAGCCGCAGCACGATCGCGGCCGGACGCGCTTCCCGTCCGAACCCGACAGCTAACCCGGTCGGCGGCTGAGGGAAGAAAGGACACAGCACCTACGTGAAACGGATTGGGGCGCCCCGCGCCGCAGTTCTGCGCAGTCTGCTCTGTGTCGTCGCCGCCATCGGGGTCGTGCTCGTACCCACGGCGGCGAACGCGACGCCGGCACCCTCGACCATCGAGAAGCAGATCGATGAACAGTGGAACAAGCTCGAGCCGCTTATCGAGCAGTACAACAAGGTGCACGGTGAGCTCGGCAGCAACCGGGCCCAGCTGAAGAAGATCGACAAGAAGCTCGCACCGCTGGAGCTCGAGGTCGATCTCGCCATGTCGCAGGTGGGCGCCATGGCATCCGACGCGTACATGCGGGGATCCCCCGGCGCGCTCGAGTCGATGGTCGTCACCGGGTCGCCGACCGGACTGACCGAGAAGCTCATGTTTCTCGACCAGCTCGCCCGGCGTCAGCAGCAAGAGGTGGCGGGCGTCGCCAAACTGCGCGACAAGTACGCGAAGCAGAAATCGGATCTGGCCACCCTGACCGACGCGGTCGCGGCCCGGGACAAGGACCTCGCCACTCGCAAGGACCAGATCCAGAAGAAGGTCGACGACCTGCAGGAACTGCGGATCGAGGCCTACGGTGCGTCCGGTGTCGACGATGGACCGCTGAAGCTCGGCCCCTGCCCCGCGACCTACTCCCAGGAAGCGGGCAACCGGGCGGCGCAGAAGGCTTGCGATCTGATCGGCAAGCCGTACATCTTCGGCTCCGCGGGCCCGACCGGGTACGACTGCTCCGGGCTGACCCAGGTCGCCTGGCGCACGGTCGGTGTCTCCCTGTCGCACTACACCGGCAGCCAGATCGGTGCCGGTCGCAGCGTCAGCCGGTCGAACCTGAAGGTGGGGGACCTCATCTTCTACGGCAGCCCGGTGCACCATGTGGCGATCTACGTCGGCGACGGCAAGATCGTGCACGCCCCGCACACCGGGGACTACGTCCGGATGGCGGACATGGACCGGCCGGGTACCCCGGTCGCCTACCGCCGGCCGGGCTGACACCCCCGTCGTAACCCCTGAGGAAGCCGCCACGGTCGTGGCGGCTTCCTCTTTTTCGCTACCCTCGGGCGATGCTGCCGGACGTGTTCGTCGCCAATGTGGTCGGCAACTGGGGCGAGGCGGGGCGCCGCTGGCTGGATACGCTGCCGCGGACCGTGGCCGCGGTCGCGGGCGACTGGGAGCTGACCGTCGGCGAGCCGTTCCCGCTGACGTTCAACTGGGTGGCGCCCGTGCGCCGGGCCGACGGGTCCGCGGCGGTGCTCAAGGTGGGCGTACCCGGCTCCCCGCACCTGGCCACCGAGGCCGCCGCCCTGACCGGATTCGCCGGGGAGGGCGCCGTGCGCCTGCTCGCCCGTGATCGGGTGCGCGGGGCCCTGCTGCTGGAACGCGCCGAGCCGGGCACCACCCTGCGGGCCCTGGTCCGCGACCACGACGAACAGGCCACCGCGGTGCTCGTCGACATCATCCGCCGGCTGCACCGCCCCGTGGTGCCCGGCGTCGAGGACATCGCCGGCCGGAGCGCGGACTTCGCCGCCCACCTCGAACGGTATCCGGGCGACGACCCGCTGCCCCGCGAGCTCGTCGTCCGGGCCGCCGGGCTGTTCGCCGAGCTCTGCCAGGACGGTGGCCGGGTGCTGCTGCACGGCGATCTGCACCACGAGAACGTGCTCGCCGGCACCCGGGAGCCCTGGCTGGCCATCGACCCGCACGGCGTCGCCGGACCGCCCGGCGCCGAGCTCGCGCCGATCCTCTGCAACCCGCTGACCGGCGACGAACCGACCCTGGCCCTGCTCCCGCGCCGGGTCGAACAACTCGCCGACGGTCTCGGCCTCAGCCTCGACCTGGCACGGGCCTGGGGCTTCGTGCTCGCGGTGCTCTCCGAGGTCTGGGACGCCGACAGCGGCCCGTCCACCCCTGGCCGGGCCCTGCGGGTGGCCCTGGCACTGCGCTCCTAGCTGACGTCCATCCAGGGGGCCTCGACCTCTTCCTCGACGTACACCGTGGCACCGTTGCGGCCGCGGCGCTTCGAGCGGTACATCGCGGCGTCCGCGTGGCGCATCAGGGCCTTGGAGTCCGAGCCGCCCGGGTACGAGATCGCCACGCCGACGCTGCAGCCCACGTCCAGCTTCAGCCCGGCCACCGACGCGTTGCCGGTGATGCCGTCGATGAGCCGCTGCGCCACGTTCAGTGCCTCCTCGGCGTTGCGGACCCGGGTCAGCACCACACCGAACTCGTCGCCACCGAGCCGGCCCGCCGAGTCGGTGTCGCGGGTCGTGCGCTTGATGACCGTGCTGATGGTCTGCAGCAGCCGGTCGCCGACGTCATGGCCGTACGTGTCGTTGACCGCCTTGAACCCGTCCAGGTCGCAGAAGAGCATCGCCACCGGGTGCTGGTACCGGGTGCCCTGCGCCAGGGCCCGCTCCAGGTCGCGCTTGAGCGTCGGCCCGTTGGCGAGGCCGGTGAGACTGTCGTGCGACGCCGCGTACGCGATCCGGTCCTGCACCGCCCGCCGCTCGGTGATGTCGCGCTGATGGCTGACGATCGCGTGCACCGCGGGGTGCGCCAGCATGTTGCGGGAGATGATCTCGTGCCAGTGCCAGGTGCCGTCCGCGTGCCGGACCCGCAGCTCCGCCGAGTGCTCGACGGTGCTGTCGGTCGCCAGCAGCCGGTTGAACAGCTCCATGGAAGCGATCTCGTCCTCCGGGTGGAAAAGCCCGCGCAGCACCTTGCCGCGCAGCTCGTCCGGCTTGTACCCCATGACCGGCTGGGCGGCCGGGCTCACCCACGACACGTTGCCCTCGGCGTCACTCATGGTGATGACCTCGGAACCGTCGCGCACCAGGGCCCGCAACCGGTCCTCGCTGAGCCGGGCGTCCTGCTCGGCCTCCTCGCGCTGGGTGACGAACGCACTCAGCGCCCGGGCGGTGGTCACCGTGCCGATGACGACCAGCGCGGCCAGGGCGTGCGACTGGGTGACGTCCAGGTAGCTGTGCACGAGACCGGCGGCGACCGCGAGCTGCCCGGCCAGGATCGACCCGGCACTGGCCAGTGCGGCCGGCTTCCAGGTACGCGCACCGCCCCGGCGCATGTGCACCGCCAGGATGTGCACGTGCGCCACGGCGAGCAGCGCACCCCAGCCCAGCAGGTACATCGTCGCGGTGGCGACGATCATCTGCAGGACCACGGCCGGTCCGAGCCGGTCCCGCCCGCCGGCCAGCGCGTCCTGGACCCGGGGCTGTTGCAGCACGGCACCGAGCCCCAGCGTCACGACGAACGTCCAGAGCGGGGCCTCACCGCCCACCCCGAGGCCCCGCAGAATCAGGACCACGACCAGTACCAGCAGGGGTTCCAGTCCGTGGCGGGCGAACCGCGTCACGCCGGCCGAGATGGTGTGCATCTACTCGTCGTCTCCCCGTGCGCCGCAGGTCTCTGGTGGTAGCCATCTCAATCGGCCACCACCGCGCGCATCAAAGGAACCGGACGGGAAAACTAGGGTCCATGCGACTCGACCTCAGTGGTAAGACGGCGTTGGTGTCCGGATCGACCCAGGGCATCGGGAGGGCCATCGCGGCCGGGCTGAGCGCGGCGGGCGCCCGCGTCGCCGTCAACGGCCGCGACGCGGCGAAGGTCGCCGAGGTGGTGGCCGGGCTCACCGGCGCGGTCGCGGCCCCGGGAGACCTTTCCACCGATGACGGTACGCAGGCAGTGCTGCAAGCCGTCCCCGAGGCCGACATCCTCGTCAACAACCTCGGCATCTTCGGCCCCACGCCGGCTCTCGAGATCACCGACGCGCAGTGGCGGCACTACTTCGAGGTCAACGTGCTCTCGGCGATCCGGCTCACCCGGGCCTACCTGCCGGGCATGCGCGAGCGTGGCTGGGGCCGCGTCCAGTACCTGGCCAGCGACTCCGCCATCGCCGTCCCGGCCGAGATGATCCATTACGGGATGACGAAGACCGCCCTGCTCGCGGTGAGCCGCGGGTTCGCCAAGGAGGCGGCCGGCAGCGGTGTCACGGTCAACAGCGTCATCGCCGGCCCCACCCACACCGGCGGCGTCGAGGACTTCGTCTATCAGCTCGTCGACAAGAGCCTGCCCTGGGACGAGGCCCAGCGCGAGTTCATGCGCGTGCACCGGCCGCAGTCGCTGCTGCAACGCCTCATCGAACCCGAGGAGATCGCCAACATGGTCGTCTACCTCAGCTCCCCGCTCGCGTCGGCCACGACCGGCGGCGCGCTGCGCGTCGACGGCGGCTACGTCGACGCGATCCTGCCGTGACCCGATTTTCTTGTCGGACGGTCCGGGCATAATCGCTAGTCATGAGCGACGCCCTGATCGACAGCCTCACCGCGGCGGTCGGCGCCCGGCCGGACGACCTGCCGCTGCGCCGGCACCTGGCCGAGCTCCTGATCGCCGCCGGCCGCCGGGCCGAGGCGGTCGCTCACGCCGCCCAGCTGCTCGCCCACGACCCCACCGACCCCGCGACCCAGCAACTCATGTCCGCGGCCCTGACCGCTCCGCCTCCCGCCGCTCCGCCTCCCGCCGCTGCCCCGGCTGTCTCCGGGCCGCCCACCGATCCTGCCGCGACCCCTTCCGCCTCCGAGAAAGAACGTTCGTTCTCCCGTGATCGGGATCGGGATCGGGGCGGCGTGGACTGGGACGCGCTCGAGGGGGAGTTCGACGGCGTCGTGCCGCCGCGGTTCGCCCGCGACGAGGACGCCGCCGAGCCGGTGCGCGGTGACCGGGACCGGGCGTTCGACGTCGAGCGCACCACCGTCACCCTCGCTGATGTCGGCGGCATGCAGGAGGTCAAGAAGCGCCTGGAGATGGCATTCCTCGGCCCGCTGCGCAACCCGGAGCTGCGCCGCCTGTTCGGCAAGAGCCTGCGCGGCGGCATGCTGCTGTACGGCCCGCCCGGCTGCGGCAAGACGTTCCTGGCCCGGGCCGTCGCCGGCGAGATGGGCGCCGCGTTCATCTCGCTGTCGATCACCGACGTGCTCACCATGTGGATGGGCAGCTCCGAACGCAACCTGCACGACCTGTTCACCGCGGCGCGCGGGCACGCCCCCTGCGTGCTGTTCCTCGACGAGATCGACGCGCTCGGCCACAAGCGCTCCCAGCTGGGCTCCTCGGCGATGCGGACGCTCGTGAACCAGCTCCTGACCGAGCTCGACGGCGTCGACGCCAACAACGACGGCGTCTTCGTCCTGGCCGCCACGAACGCGCCGTGGGACATCGACCCGGCGCTGCGCCGACCCGGCCGGCTGGACCGGACCCTGCTGGTGCTGCCGCCGGACGAGCCGGCTCGGGCCGCGATCCTGGAGTATCACCTGCGCGACCGGCCGGTGGCCGGGATCAAGCTGGCGAAGCTGGCCGCGGCCACCGACCACTTCTCCGGTGCCGACCTCGCACACGTCTGCGAGACCGCCGCGGAGTACGCGATGCGCGACGCCATCACCACCGGCGAGGTCCGGATGATCTCCCAGCAGGACATGACCGACGCGGTCCGGGAGATCCGGCCGTCCACCGACGCCTGGTTCGCCACGGCCCGCTCGGTCGCGCTGTTCGGCAACGACAGCGGGGAGTACGACGACCTCGCCGCGTACCTGAAGAAGCGCAAACTGCTGTGAGCGAGGCGTCCCGGCAGGCCCGGGTGCTGATCGGCGCCGGGCGGGACGCCGATGCCGAGGCGCGGCTGCGCGCGGCGCTGGCGGCGGCGCCGGACGAGCCGGAGCTGCTCGTCCTGCTCACGTTCGTGCTGCGGCGCCGGCGTGACTATCCCGGATCGCTGCGGGCCGGTGACGCCGCGGTCGCCGCGGACCCGGGCCGGTCCGACGCGCACGCCGAGCGGGCCGAGACGCTGCTGGCCCTGCTGCGGGACGCCGACGCGGGCGAGGCCGCCCGGGAAGCGGTCCGGCTGGACCCGTACCACCCGGACAACCATTTCGTGCTGGCCCGGGCGCTGGCCGCCGGCCGCCGCTTCGACGAGGCCCGCGCCGCGGCCGGGTACGGCCTGTCGCTGGACCCCCGGTCGGTGCCGGGCCTGCTCACCCTCGCCGATGTGGAACGCGACGCCGGTCACCGCGACGAGGCGGAGCGGGTCGCGCGGGAGGCGCTCGAGCTCGACCCCACCGATCCGTACGGCCGGTGGCTGATCGCGATGCTCGACGCCGAACGGTTGCGGGTGCGCCGGTCCCTGCGCACCTTGCGGGACATGGCCCGTGACAATCCCGCGCGGGCCGACGTGCTGTCGATGACGTGGCCGATCCGCAGCCTGCTGGCCGCCCTGCGCCGCTGGCTGGGCCCGGCCACGCTGCTCGTCGTGCTCGCCGCCCTCGCCGCCCTCGCCGCACGGCGCTGGCCGGTCGTGCTCCTGCCGGGCCGGGTCCTCGCGGTGCTGTTCGCCGTGGTGGTGCTGGGTTTCGGGCTGCGCGTGCTCGTCCCCGCCGGCCGGGTGCCGTGGCGCTGCCTGCGGCTGGTCCCGTGGGTGCTGCGCCGCGCCACCCGCGCCGCGGTGGTCGTGGTGGGCGTCATCGTCACCCTGCTCCTCGGGTACGCGGTCACGGGCGCCTGGTGGCTGCCACTGATCGCGCTCGCGGGTGCGCCGGTGCTCTGGCTCCTGGGCCTGGCGGAGATGGTCGGCGCGCGGATGGACGACCCAGGCTACCTGGAGGCGTTCCGGGATCTGCGCCGCGAGCTGCGCGAGTGGACCGCCGAGCTGCGGCAGTGGTGGGCCGACACCCGCCGCGAGCTGCGTGCGGTGTGGACCGGGAAGTGACCCCGCCGGTCGAGCTGCGCCTGACGTTGCGGCGCCCGTTCCTGCCGGACAGCCTGTTCGGGCACCTGGCCGCCACCGCCGTGCCGGGCGTCGAGGAGTGGCGTGGCGGTGCCTACCGGCGCACGCTGCGGCTGCGGGGCGGCCCGGCGGTGGTGGCGCTGACCCCGCACGCCGGGCACGTCGGGTGCCGGTTGTGGCTCACCGACCCGGCCGACCGTGACGAGGCCGTCGCGCTCTGCCGGTGGCTGCTCGACCTCGACACCGATCCCGCGCCGATCGCCGCCACGCTGGGCGCCGACCCGGTCCTGGCCCCGCTGCTCGCGGCCGCCCCGGGCCGGCGCATGCCCCGCTGCCCCGACGGTGCCGAGCTGGCCCTGCGCACGGTGCTCGGCCAGCAGATCAGCACCGCGGCGGCACGCACCCACGCCGGCCGCCTCGTCGCGTCGCACGGCACCCCGGTCGCCGACCCCGGGGGCGGTCTCACCCACCTGTTCCCGGTCGCCGGCCGCCTCGCGGACGTCGACCCGGACAGCCTCGCCCTGCCGCACGCCCGCCGGGCCACGTTCCGCACCCTCGCCCGCGCCCTGGCCGACGGCGACGTGGACCTCGACCGGCACGCCGACCGGGACACCGCCCGGGCCCGGCTGGCGGCCCTGCCCGGGATCGGGCCGTGGACGATCGAGACCGTGGCCATGCGCGCGTTCGGCGACCCCGACGCTTTCCTGCCCGGTGACCTGGGCGTCCGGGTGGCCGCCGGGACGCTGGGCCTGCCCGCCACCCCGGGCGCGCTGACCCGGCGGGCCGAGGTGTGGCGGCCCTGGCGGGCGTACGCGGTGCTCTATCTGTGGGGCAGCGGCACGCACGCGGTCAACTTCCTGCCGCCGGCAGGTCCAGCCGGAAACACGCCCCCGGCCCGCCGTCGTCGAGGTGGGTGAGGCTGCCGCCGTGTGCCCGGGCCAGGCCGCTCGCGATCGGCAACCCCAGCCCGGCCCCGCCGGTGTGCCGGGACCGCGAGGCGTCACCGCGGCCGAACCGTTCGAAGATGACCGTACGGTCGCCCGGCGCGACCCCCGGCCCGGTGTCGCGTACCTCCAGGTGGATCCGGTCGTCGTGGCGCCGTACGCGGACGGTGATCGTGCCGCCCGCCGGCGTCGCGTGCCGCGCGTTGTCGAGCAGGTTGGTGATGATCTGGCCCAGCCGCACCGGGTCACCGTCCACCTCGCAGCCGTGGCCGGGCACGTCGGCGACGACGGTGAGCGCGGGGGACAGGGTGCTCGCCCGGGCGACCTCCGCCCCGGCCAGCGCGGGCAGGTCCACCCGTTCCGGGAGCAGCGGCATGCCCTGGCCGAGCCGGGCCATGGTGAGCAGGTCGTCGACCAGCCGGGCGGCCCGCCGGGATTCGCGGACCAGCGCGACCGCGACCCGTTCCCGCTCGGCGCGCCCGGGGTTCTCGCGCAGCAGCAGCTCCGCGTTGGCCTGCATGCCGGCCAGCGGGGTGCGCAGTTCGTGCGACGCGTCGCTGAGGAACGAGCGCATCCGGGTCTCCGCCGCCTCCAGCTCGTCGAGCATCGCGTCGAACGCGGCGGCGGTGCGGCCCAGCTCGGAGTCCCGGTCCGGGCTGCCGAGCCGTTGTCCCCGGTCCCCGGCGGCGATCTGCCGGGCCAGGGCGGTCATGTCCTCCAGCGGGCGCAGCGCCCGCCCGGAGATCCGGGCCGCCGCCGCCCCGGCCAGCCCCAGCGCCAGCAGCCCACCGACGGTCTCGAACACGATGAGCCGGTGCAGCGCCTCGGTGATCTGGGTGGTGTCCAGGCTCAGCGTCAGCGTCTCGCCCCCGCGCAGCTCCGCGCGGACGATCAGCACACTGCCGGCGGTCTCGACCGGCAGGTCCGCGGCCTTGCCCGCCCGCCGCACCGGCCCTGTCCGGCCCGGTTCTGTGCCGGCCGGTCCCCCGCGGGCCGGGGGAGCGGGGCCGGCGGCCGCGGTCACGCAGGCCGTGGTTGCCGGGCCGCACAACCGGACCACCACGCCGTCGCCCCGCAGCCGGTCGGCGAGGTGCTGGGCGTCCAGGTCACCCTGCAACTCCCCGGCGAGGGCGGCCCGGTCGGTCAGCCGGGTCCGCGCGTCCGCGTGCAACCGGGCCGACAGCGCCAGGTCGACCGCCACGAACAGCAGCACCAGCACCACCGCGAGCAGTGCCATGACCGCCAGGGTGACCCGCCCGCGCAGCGACGCCGGCCCGCTCACGGCCGCAACACGTACCCCAGCCCCCGGGCGGTGTGGATCAGCCGGGGACCGTGCTGCTCGATCTTGCGGCGCAACGCGCTGACGTGCACCTCGACCAGGTTCGGGTCGTACTCGTCGTAGCCCCAGACCTGGGTGAGCAGCTGCGTCTTGGACAGTACCCGGCCGCGGTGCAGGCTCAGGTAGACCAGCAGCTTGAACTCGGTCGCGGTCAGGTCGAGCGTGCTCCCGGCACGTACGGCGACCCGGGCGTCCTCGTCCACCACCAGGTCGCCGACCTGCACGGTCGCCGGGATCCGGCCCAGCCGGCGCAGGATCGCCGCGACCCGGGCTAGCACCTCCACGGTGGCGAACGGTTTGACCACGTAGTCGTCGGCCCCGGCGGCGAACCCGGTGAGCCGGTCGGCGACCGCGTCGCGGGCGGTAACCATCAGCACCGCGCAGTCGCTGCGCATGCCCAGGGCCCGGGCCAGCGCGAACCCGTCCCGCCCGCCCGGCAGGTGCACGTCGAGCAGCGCCACGTCGGGCCGGAACGCGTCGACGACCGCCTCGAACCCGGTCCCGTCGGCGCACCCGCGGACCTCGTGCCCGGCGGCCCGCAGCGCCGCGGACAGCGGGTCCCGGATCGCGTCCTCGTCCTCGACCACCAGCACCCTCGCGACCATCCGCCGAGTGTCACCGCCGGTGCTGTGCGGGTGCCCTGTACCGGCTGAAGAGCACCTGAAGAGAACGCGGGTCTTCAGGTGCGCCTCAGGTGCGCGGGTGAGCCTGGTCCCCAGGCGCCGCGGTCCCGTGGCCCCCCCCCCGACCGAGGAGTGCTCCCTTGACCCCGACCGATCCCCGGACCAGCCGGATCCGCCGTGTCACCGTCGCCGTCGCGGCCGGCGGTGGCCTCGCGCTCGGCATCACCGGCCTGGCGTACGCGACCAGCGCGTCCGCCGCGGCCCCCTCCGCCGCTGCCCCTTCCGCCGCTGCCCCTTCCGCCTCGACCTCCTCCGCCGCGGCCCCCTCCGCACAGCCGTCCTCGTCGACCGCCCCCGACGGGCAGCGGACCCACCGGCCGCACCTGGACGGCACGGTGACCGCGATCGCCGGCGGGCACGTCGACATCAAGGACCGGGACGGGTTCACCCGCCGGATCAATGTCGCGACCGTCCCGGAGGGCGTCACCACCGGCGTCCGCGTGCACGCCGAGGGCACCGTCAACGCCGACGGCGTGTCCCTCGACGCCACCTCGGTCGTCGTCGCCCCGCAACGCCCCGAGGGTGGCCGCCCGAACGCTGCCCGGCCCGATGCTGCCCGGCCTGATGCTGCTCAGCCTGAGGGCGCGCTACCTGATGGTGCTCAGCCCGAGGGTGCCCGGCCCGATGGCGGCCCCGGCAAGGATGGCCACGGTCCGCGCGGCGGTGCGGGCCGTGGCGAGGCCGCCCCGGATCCCTCGGCCAGCGCCGCGCCCTCGCCATCGGCGACGTCCTGACCAGTGGCTGATCCCCGGGCCGGCACCTGATTCCGGGCCGGCGGCTGATCCCCGGCCAGCGGCTGATAGCCGACCCACGCCTGTGTCCCGGTCCCGCGCCTGATGCCGGGCTGGGTCACGGCCGTGGCGAGCCGTAGCGCAGGCCGTTGACCGTCAGGGTGATGATCCGGTAGGCGCGTTCCTCGGTGCCGGGCTCGTCGTGGGCGAGGCTGATGCCGCTCAGGGCCGCGGCGAGGTCCTCCGAGGTGGCTTCCGGCTGGATGAGTCCGTCGCGTCTCGCCGCCGCCATCAGCTCGTCCAGCGCCGCGAACATCCGGTCGTGACCGGTGCGCAGCGCGGTCGGGTCGGTGGCGGCGACGACCGACTTGAGGGCCATCGCCATGCCTGCCCGGCCCACCGCGAGGCCGATGAAGCGCCGCAGCCACGTCTCGATGGCCTGGTCGGCCGGCATCTCGTCGAGCAGGCCCGCCGCGCTCTCGCAGAACGTCTCGATGTCCTTCACGTAGGCGCCGGCGATCAGCGCCTCCCGGGTGGGGAAGTGCCGGTAGACGGTGGCGATGCCCACGCCGGCCCGGCGCGCGATCTCGTCGAGGGCCACGTCGACGCCCTTGTCGGCGAAGACCTCGAGCGCGGCGGCGAGCACCGCCTCGCGCTTGCGCAGTGCGTCGGCCCGCATCGGGCCACCCCCTTGCTAAGTGGAGGATTCTTCCATATCGTGTGCGGAGGAATCCTCCACTTAATCTAACCCCGCTGCGCCGGGCGTGCCAACCGCTGGGTGCGCCCGCGATGGCGGGCGTCGCGAGTAAGGCGGCCCGATGTCGTTCGTCCTGGAATTCATGCGCAGCCCGCTGACCGTCGGGGCGGTCGCGCCGAGCGGCCCGACGCTGTCCGAGGTGGTCACCGCGCCGATCCCGCGCACCGGGGACCCGGTGGTCGTCGAGCTGGGGGCCGGCACCGGATCCTTCACCGCGGCCATCCAGCGCCGGCTCGCCGGTCGCGGCCGGCACGTCGCGGTCGAGGTCAACGAGCGGTTCGCGGCCCGGCTGGCGGTGCGTCACCCGCACGTCGAGGTGGTCACCGGCGACGCGGTCCGGGTCCGGGAGATGATCACCGACCGCGGCCTCGGGGGTGCCGACGTCATCGTCAGCGGCCTGCCCTGGGCCGCGTTCACCCCCGGCCACCAGCGGGACCTGCTCGCCGCGGCGGTCGGCGCGCTCACCGCGGAGGGGGCCTTCACCACGTTCGCCTACGTGCACGCGCGCTGGACCGCCCCCGCCCGGCGCTTCCACCGGGCGCTGCAGGCGCGCTTCGAGGAGGTCGTCCTCGGCCGTACGGTGTGGTCGAACCTGCCGCCCGCGCTGGTCTACCACTGCCGCCGCCCGATCCCCGGGTTCTGATCGGGCGGCGATTCTGATCGGGCGGCGGCGGTGGCGTCAGCAGTTGCGCAGTTCCGGGGACTGGTTCAGCAGCTGGCCGCGCGGCGAGACGAACGCCCGGTGCCGGTCGCCGCCGACCGCGTCGCAGCGGAACGCCGCGACCCGGTGGCAGTTCTGGAACGCGAGCCGGGCGCCGAAGTGCCGTTCGAGCCCGCCCCGGATCGCGTCGCTGGCGAGGGCCCGCAGCAGCTGGCCGCGTTCGGCGTCGGACGGCGGCGGGATCTCGTGGTCGGCGAAGTCACCGCCGTCGCGGGCGAGGTCGGCCATCACGCCGCTGACCACGTCCCACGCGTAGGGCAGGGAGGTGCGCACGCAGTCGACGAAGTCCGCGTCGGAGACCTCGCCGCGCTCGGCGACGGCGAGCAGATCGGGGGACACGGTGAGAGACATACGGGTTCCTTTCCGGAGAAGACACCGCCGGGTGGCGGCGGAACCATCTTGTTGGAAACGATTTTCAGTTGCAAGCACGCCACGCCGGGCCGCGGGTTCACGAGCGCATGAGGGCCCAGCTGCGGCGGTCGCCCCAGATCGACCAGGGATCCAGGTAGGGCCGGGCGAGCGTCATGAGCTCGCTGTCGCCGTACCCGTGCAGCTCGTCCTGGGTGATCTTGCGAACCGTGCCGGCGAGAATGTCGGCGAGCTGGACCCGCGGCTCGGCCTCGGCCGCGGCCAGCTCGACCCGGGCGAGGTGCAGGTGGTCGCGGCGCAGCTGGAGCTGGAGCCGGGCCACCCGCTCCGGCGGCAGCATCGTCTGCCGGTCGTGGACGATCGTCACCGGCGTGCCGTCGCGGCCCCAGCGCGCCACCGCCCGCATCAGCGCGGGGATCAGTGGATCCAGCAACGACAGCCCCGGATCCTCGCGCAGCCGCCCGCGGAACGCCTCGGCCCGCTCCCGGCCGGCGAGCCCGCCCGCGATCCGGAAGAACGCCTCGACCGGCCCCGCCACGTCCTGCCGGTCCCGGCCGCGCAGCAGATTGTTCGCCGCGACCAGGAAGTCGTGGCTCGTCCCGTCGCTGTAGAGCGCCTCGGTGACCGCCCGGGCCCGGCCGTCGGGGGCGAGCCCGGTCTCCACCGGCTCGCTCAGCAGCAGGTCGGTGAGCTTGCCGAGCACGAAGTAGACCTTGTCGATCAGGAACACGTGCGCGCTGCGGAACAGCGGGCTGGACGGCCCGAGCAGCCAGACCAGGACCGGCCGGTGCTTCTCGCGCAGCAGGTGGTTGGCCTTGTACTCGGTGGCCGGGGAGCGGATGCGCTCCCGCAGCTCGGCCAGGCAGTCGGCGGCGACCCCGACGGGTAGCCGCACCCCGGCGTGCGCGAACACGTCGGTGGTGGTGTCGATCAGCCGTTCGCCTTCGTACCCGGATTCGTCGCACGCGATCTCGAGTGCCTGCACCCCACCATTATCGCCGACAGGCAGTGTTCCGCATCGATTTGTTCCCCACCGGCCGGCGGGAAAACGTGAATCGGGGTCAGTTCCACGCCGCGCCGGCCGAACGGTTCTGTGGAGGCTGATGATGCGGTTGAGCGGGCGAGTGACGACAGCGGTGGCGACCGCTCTGCTGGTGGCGTCGTGTTCGGCCGCCCCGCCGCCGGCCGCTCCCCTGGGCACGGCGCCGCAGCCGGTCCCGGTGACCACGCCGCCCCCGGCGACGAAGGCTCCCATGGTGCGGATCATGCCGCTGGGGGACTCGATCACGGCCGGGGCGAGGTCCAGCGACGAGAGCGGATACCGTACGGACCTGCTGCGCCTGCTGACCCGGGCCGGCTGGCGGGTCGACATGGTGGGTTCGCAGGAGTCCGGCGACGGCCCCGACCCCGACCACGAGGGGCACTCCGGCTGGACGATGACCCAGCTCGCGCGCCGGCTCGACGGCTGGCTCGCCCGCTCGCGCCCGGACGTGATCCTGCTGCACGCCGGCACCAACGACCTGCGCGACGACCAGGACGCCCAGCTCGCGCCGCAGGTGCTGACCCGGATCCTGGCCCGGATCGCCCGGGACCGCCCGGGCGCGCAGGTGTTCGTCGCGCAGATCATCGGCAACCGCGACCTCGGCGACGGGGCGGTGCGGCAGCGGCGCGCGGACGCGTACAACGCCCAGGTCCCGGCGATCGTCGCGGCGGCCGGCCCGAACTTCCACCTCGTCGACCAGCGTGCGGTGCGGGGCCGGGACCTGGCCGACAAGCTGCATCCCGCCGACCGCGGTTACCGGCGGATGGCCCGGACCTGGTTCGCCGCCCTCCAAGAGTTATAGAACTATCGCCGCAGTTATGACATGATGCGGCAAGAGTTCTATAACTTTGGAGGTCGTCATGACCCTGACCACCCCGCGGCTCGTCCCGCGCGCCATGCCCGAACCGGCGACCGGCGGCCGGTTCGGTGCGTACGGCGGACGGTTCGTCCCGGAGTCCCTGATCCCGGCCTGCGCCGCCCTCGAGGAGGCGTTCCGCGACGCCTGGGCGGACCCCGGGTTCCGCCGGCAGCTCGACCTGTTCCGGACCGTGCACGCCGGCCGCCCCACCGCGCTGACCCCGGCCTGGAACCTCTCCGCGGAGCTCGGCATCACGCTGCTGCTCAAGCGCGAGGATCTCGCCCACACCGGCTCCCACAAGATCAACAATGTGCTCGGCCAGGCCCTGCTGGCCCGCCGGATGGGCAAGACCCGGCTGATCGCCGAGACCGGGGCCGGTCAGCACGGCGTGGCGACGGCGACCGCGGCCGCCCTGTTCGGCCTCGGCGCCACGATCTACATGGGCGAACGCGACATCGAGCGCCAGGCGCTCAACGTGTTCCGGATGGAGCTGCTCGGCGCCGAGGTCGTCCCGGTGACGACCGGCACCCGGACCCTCAAGGACGCCACGAACGAGGCCATGCGCCAGTGGGTGGCCGCCGTCGACGACACCCACTTCTGCCTCGGCTCGGTGGCGGGCCCGCACCCGTACCCGTGGATGGTCCGGGAATTCCAGAGCGTCATCGGCGAGGAGGCCCGCCGCCAGTGCGCGGCCGAGCTCCCCACCGCGGTCCCCGACGTGGTGGTGGCCTGCGTCGGCGGCGGATCGAACGCGGCGGGCACGTTCGCGGGCTTCGCCGCCACGACCGCCCGGCTCATCGGCGTCGAGGCGGCCGGGGGAGCGGCGATGACCGACGGCGCCCCGGGTGTGGTGCACGGCTCGCGCTCCCTGGTCCTGCAGGACGCCGAGGGCCAGATCGGCGAGGCCCACTCGATCGCGGCCGGCCTGGACTACCCCGGTGTCGGCCCGGAACACGCCCACCTCGGCACGACGGGCCGGGCCCGCTACGTCACGGTCACCGACGACGAGGTCCTGGTGGCCCTCCGGCGCCTGGCCCGCACCGAGGGGATCATCTGCGCCCTCGAATCGGCCCACGCGGTCGCCTGGGTGCTGCGCGCGGCCGGCACCCCCGACCTGCCCGCCGGCTCCACGGTCCTGCTGACGCTCTCCGGTCGCGGGGACAAGGACATGGCCCAGCTCCAGGAGATGTCATGACCCTGCGCCTGCCCACCGACCGGCCGCTGCTGGTGCCGTACATGACGGGTGCCCTGACCGACGACTGGACCGACTACCTGCTCGCCTTCCAGGAGGCGGGAGCGGACGCCATCGAGGTCGGGCTGCCGTTCTCCGACCCGATGCTGGACGGCCCCACGATCCAGCGGGCCGCCGACCGGGCCCTGTCGCGGGGCGCCACGATCGAGGCGATCCTGACCGACCTCGAGGCGGCCCGCCCCGCGCTGACCGTGCCGATCATCCTCTTCGGATACGCCAACCTGCTGCTGCGCATCCCCGTCGACCGGATGACCCGGGCCGGCGTCTCCGGCCTGATCGTCCCCGACCTGCCCCTCGAGGAGTCCGCCGCGCTCGAGGCCGCGACCCGGGCCGCGGGCATCGACCTGACCCTGCTGGCCACCCCCGCCACCCCCGACGACCGCCTGCGGGAGATCTGCCGCCGGTCCCGCGGATTCGTGTACGCCGTGAGCGTCATGGGCGTCACCGGTGAACGCACCACGCTCGCCCCCGGCGCCCTCGACCTGGCCGCCCGCCTCAAGACGCTGCTCACCCCCGCGCCGGGGGGTCCGCAACGGTTGCCGGTGCTGATCGGGTTCGGGGTGTCCACCCCGGAACAGGCCGCCGCGGCGGGACGCGCCGGGGACGGTGTGGTCGTGGGCGCGGCGCTGATGCGTAGGGTGCTCGACGGGGCCACACCCGCCGATCTCCGGCACCACGTCGCGGCCCTGCGCGCCGCGCTCGAGCTGGGGGTGTCCACTGCAACGCCGTACGCCGAAATATCAGGTGATCGCCGATGACCTGACCGCGAAGATCCGGGCCGGGGAGCTCGCCCCGGGCGCCATGCTGCCCCCGCAGAAGGAGCTGAGCTCCCGGTACGGGGTGACGCTGGTGACGCTGCGCCAGGCGTTGCAGCGCCTCGAGGACGAGGGCCTGCTCTCCCAGGAGCCGGGCCGGGGCACGTTCGTGACCTCGCCCCGGCTGATGTACCGGCTCGATTCGCTGCGCGGCCTGGCCGAGGACCTGCGGGCCCAGGGCCAGAGCGTCGCGACCCTGATCGTCGCCCAGGAGCTGCGCCGGCCCCCGGCGTGGGCGGCGGCCCGGCTCGACATCCCGGCGACCCGGCGGGTCCTGCGCCTGGAACGCCTGCGCCTGCTGGCCGGGCGCCCGGCCGTGCACCAGCTGTCCTGGGTGCCGCAGCCCGCCGGGGTGCCGCTGGCCGAGCTCGACTACAGCGACGCGTCGTTGTACGCGATCCTGGCCGACCACGACATCGTGGTCCACCGGGCCTCGGAGGTGCTGCGCCCGGGAACGCTGGACGAGGAGACCGCCGCGACGATGCGCCAGCCGCCGGGCACCCCGGTCTTCGTGTCCGAGCGGGTCACGTTCGGCCTCGACGACCGCCCCGTGCTGGTGGACCGCGCGACGATCCTCGGCACCCTGATGGAGATCCGCACCGAACGCGGCGCCACCGGCATGTCGATGCAGTGGAGCCGCCATCAGCACTGACACGTCACGCGGACAGGCGTTGCTCCAGCACCTGCGCGGGCCAGCCGTCGACATCGAGGGAATGCGTACGCGTGAAGCCCTGGCTCTCGTAGTAGCCGACCAGTTTCCCGTCACCGCCGGCGAAGCAGTCCACCCGCACCAGTGACACGCCGGACTCCCGGGCGATCCGGCGCGCGTGCTCCAGCAGCTCCCGCCCGATGCCCCGGCCCTTGCGGGACCGGTCGGTGACCAGGAGCCGTACGAAGACCTCCGGTTCCCCGGCGGCCGGCATCGTGGGCAGCGCCGGGCCCACGGCGAGGGCACCGACCACCTCGTCGCCGGGCTCCTCCCCGGTCGTGGCGATCCACAGGCCGTCCATGGCGACGTACCCCTCGACCTGCCTGATCCGCCGCGGGGAGTCCGACTGCCGCGCGGTGCCCCACTGACCGGTCCGGCCCTGCGAGACCAGCCACGCGGTGGCCCCGTCCAGCAGGTGCAGCACCGCGGCCACGTCATCGGCCGTCCCGCGCCTGATCACCGTCATCGGACCACCCGGTAGGTGACGTGGGAGACGAGCGAGGCGGTGCGCCCGGAGATCTGCTCCAGCGTCAGCGGGGGCACGCCGTCGAACAGGCGGTCGCCGGTGCCGAGCGTGACCGGGGCGACGTGCAGCCGCAGCTCGTCGATGAGGCCCGCGGTGAGGAACTGGTTGATCGTGGTGGCACCGCCGGCGATCGAGACGCGGCCGTCGCCGGCGACCTCACGGGCGCGGCCGAACGCGTCCTCGACCCCGCCGGTGACGAAGTGGAACGTGGTGCCGCCCCGCATCTCGAGACTGTCGCGCTCGTGATGGGTGAGGACGAAGACCGGCTTGTGGTACGGCGGGTCCTCGCCCCACCACCCGGTCCACTCCGGGTCCCACTCGCCGCGCCCGGGGCTGAACATGTTGCGGCCCATGATGAAGGCGTCCGCCGCGGTGATCGCGTCGAGTTCCGCCTTGTTCTCGTCGGGCGTCTCGATCATCCAGCGGGTCAGCACGTCGACGGCGCCGTCACCGAACGGCCGGTCGAGCCGCTGGCGGGGCCCCGACGAGAAGCCGTCCACCGAGACGGCCAGGTCACAGGTCACGTATGTCATGATTTGGACCGTACCGACAACCGGTTGTAATGTGCAAGTGGTGTAGGGGTGATGCGGTGGAAGGGGTGCGGTGGACGACGACCATCGGTCGGGATGCCCGATCAACCTGTCGCTCGAGGTGCTCGGCGACACATGGTCGCTGCTGATCATCCGCGACATGATGTTCGGCGACCGGCGGCACTTCCGGGCGCTGCTCACCCGGTCCGAGGAGGGCATCGCCTCGAACATCCTCGCCGACCGGCTGCGGCGGCTCACCGCGCAGGGCATGCTCACCTCCGCCCCGGACCCGGGCCACAAGCAGCGGATCCTGCTGAGCCTGACCGAGCCGGCGATCCAGCTCGTGCCGGTGCTCGCCCACCTGGGGGCCTGGGGCCGGCGGCACCTGCCGGTCACCCCCGAGCTGGCCGTCCGCGCGGAGCTGCTGGAACGCGGTGGCCCCGCGCTGTGGGAGGAGTTCATGGCCGAGCTGCGCGAGCTCCACCTGGGCGTTGCCCGTCCGCCGGGCACGGCATCGGTGCTCACCCGGCTGACCGGTGCCTACCTCGCCGAGGTCGCCGCCCGGGAGCGGGGCCCCGTGACGCGGCCGTGAGCGGGCCCGGCCCGGCCGATATCCTCACCGGCATGCCCGTGGCCCAGGATCTCGCATCGTTGCCGTACGCCCGGTTCCTGCGGCCCCTCACCGGGGAGCTCGAACGCGACGGCGACTACACCGAGGTGCACCTCGACGCCGCCGAGATCGACGGGGCCGAGGCCGGTGGCGCCCGGTTCGCGCAGAGCGCGCTGACCGGGATGACCTTCACCGGCGGCGACTTCGGCCGGGTGAGCTTCAGCGACGTGTGGATCGCGCGGAGCCGGTGGATCGGCACCAGCTGGGCCCGCGCGGACCTGATGGACGTCACGGTGCTCGACGGGGTGCTGGCCGGGGTGGAGGCGTTCGGCGGCGGGTGGCGCCGGGTGGTGGTGCGGGGCTGCAAGATCGACAGTCTCAACCTGCGCAGCGTACGGCTGCAGAACGTCGAGTTCCGCGACTGCGACCTGTCCGAGGTCGACTTCGGTGGCGCGACCCTGGCCGGGGTGACGTTCCCCGGCTCGGCGATCCGGCGGGCCCGGTTCGGCAAGGCCGTCGTGCAGAAACTGGATTTCCGCGGCGCCCGGGAGCTCGACATCGCCCAGGGATGGGACGACCTGCGCGGGGCGCTGATCGACCACGACCAGCTGGCCGAGGCCGCGCCCGCGCTGGCCCGGGCGATGGGCCTCGTGGTCCGGGACAAGGGGCGCGGCTGAGCCGCACGGTGACTCAGCTGGTGACGTCGCGCCCGGCGAACCGGGCCCAGGCCGCCGACAGGAACACCACGATGTAGGCGAGGGCGGTGAGCAGGCCAGGCCGCAGGGCGCCCAGCGAGACCGGGTCGCGCAGCAGCTCGCCGAAATCGCGCCAGTGCTGGGTCAGCAGGTACGGGTGGAGCCAGTCGAGCTGGGGGACCTGCCCGAGCACGAAACTCGCCACCGTGAGCATGGTCAGCGCGATCGTCGCACCCATGGGCTGCTCGGTCAGCGTCGACAGGAACAGGCCGACGGCCCCCAGGGCGGCCAGGCACACCCCGAGGTACACGCAGACGGCTAGCAGCCTGAGCAGCGCCGCGCCGAGACCGATCCGGCTCCCCGAGAGGGTGGTCACGTCACCGCCGCCGAACAGGAGCAGGCCGGAGACGACGCCCGAGGCCGCCACCACCAGCGGGGCGAGGAACGCGCCGAGCAGGATCCCGGCGTACTTGACCGCCAGCAGCCGGATCCGGCCGACCGGGACCGTCAGCAGATACCGCAATGTGCCCTGGCTGGCCTCACCGGCCACCGCGTCGCCGCACAGCATGGCGACGGCGATCGGGAGGAACAGCGTGAGCTCCACGCTCAGCCCGGCCAGGGCGACGAAGAAACCGTTGCCGGCGATCTGGGCGAAGAAGTCCGGGCCCGCCCCGGGACCACCCTGCCGGTCCGGCGCGGCCACCTTGATCGCCACGGCCAGCACGACGGGCACCGCGGCCAGGGCGGCGAGCCCGGCCTGGTTGCGGCGGCGGGCGGCGATGAGGCGCAGCTCCGAGGCGAGGAAGCGGGCGGAGAACCGGCCCCGCACCACGGGCGGGGCGGGTTCAGCCGGAGACATCGAAACCCTGTCCGGTCAGGTGCACGAACACGTCCTCGAGGCTGGGCGCCTGGACGGTGAAGCCGCGCACCGGGACGCCGTCGTGGACCAGGGTCGCCACCACCTTCTCCGGGGCCACCGTGCCGAGCCGGCCGGAGGCCTCCGCCGCGGTCTCGGTGAGGCCGGTGAGGCCCAGGGCGCGCAGGACCGTGGCGGCCGCGGCCGGCTGGTCGGTGAGCACCCGGGCCCGGGGCTCGGCGTCTGCCCGCAGGTCACCGAGCCGCTGCTGGGCGACGAGTGCGCCGCGGTGCATGACGCCGACGTGGGTGCAGACCTGTTCGACCTCGGCCAGCAGATGGGTGCTGAGCATGACGGTCGCGCCCTCCGCCGCCAGCGTGCCGATCAGGGTGCGCACCTCACGGGTGCCCTGCGGGTCGAGCCCGTTGGTCGGTTCGTCGAGGATGAGCAGGTCGCGGGGGGTGAGCAGGGCCGCCGCGAGGGCCAGTCGCTGCTTCATGCCGAGCGAGTAGGTCCGGAACCGTTTGCCGGCCGCCGCGGACAACCCCACCCGGTCCAGCGCGGTGGCGATACGGGCGTCCGCGGTCCGGCCCGCGGCGGTCCGGTCGGCCGCGTCGACGCGGCGCAGGTTGTCCCGGGCCGACAGGTACGGGTGGAAGCCCGGCCCCTCGACCAGCGCGCCGACCCGCGGCAGGACCGCCGCGGCGTGGTCCGGCATCCGCTCGCCGAGCAGGGTGTGGCCGCCCGAGCTGGGGGTGATCAGCCCGAGCAGCATGCGGATCGTGGTCGTCTTGCCGGAGCCGTTGGGGCCGAGGAAGCCGTACACCGAGCCACGGGGGACGGCCAGGTCGACGGTGTCCACCGCGACCTGGCCGCCGAACCGCTTGGTCAGCCCGTGCGAGGCGACCGCGAGGTCGGTCATCTACCCGCTGCCTCGTACAGCTTCTCCGGGGCGACCGCACCGACGAGGATCCGGCCGTCGTCGGTGAGCAGGGCGCTGAACAGCGCGCTCTGCAGCAGGCGACCGCTGCCCCACGCGCCGCTCACCTCGGGCAGGGCCCCGGTGACGGCGTCGAGCTGCGCGGCGCCGGTCTTGCCGCCGGTCTTGGCGTCGTCCTTGGGCAGGGTGGCCACGAGGACCGAGGTCCAGCCCGTGCCGACGACCTTGGTGCCGGCCGGCGGCGCCGAGGGCTTGCCCTGGTGGGACCGCGGGGCCTGGCCGGCGTCCGCCGGTGCGGCCTGCTCGGTCACCTCGGTGCCGGGCGGGGCGTTGAAGACGAACTGCTCCGGGTCCGGCGTCTCGAAGCTGACCTGCTGGAACGCGATGCGTACGGCCGGGCTGTCGGCGTCCTTGGCGTACACGTCGACACCGAGCGGGATGTGCTTCTCGCCGTCGATCGCGAGGCGCACCTGCCCGACCAGCGACGCGGTGTCGCGCGGCGTGAGGACCAGCTCGTACGCGTCGCGGCCGGCCACCCGGGCGGCCCCGGTCGTGGTGATCGCGGTGGTCGGGTCGATCGCGGCGAGGGCCGCGTCGGCGGCTTCCTGCGGGGTCGACGGCACGCCCTGCGGCAGCGTCGTCTGCTTCCGGCCCCCGAGGGCCTGCGCGGGCAGCGTGTAGTGCGCCGCGGTGTTGCCGGAGCTGCGCCACAGCCACACGTCGGAGCCGTTGCGGATCACGTCGGTCTCGCCGAGCGTGCCCAGCAGCGCGAGGCGCACCTTGTCCTGCCCGGCGTACCAGACCCGGGCGGTGTTGCTGCCGGCGACGAGGTTCATCAGCTCGGCGCCCCCGGCGCCGCCCCCGGTGAGCCCGGGCAGAGCGGGCAGGCCCAGGTCGGCGGTCTGCACGACGGTGCCGGACAGTCCGTCGACCTTGGCGTTCTGC
The DNA here is from genome assembly GCF_044454705.1 of Actinoplanes sp. NPDC051494. Classification (NCBI taxonomy): domain Bacteria; kingdom Bacillati; phylum Actinomycetota; class Actinomycetes; order Micromonosporales; family Micromonosporaceae; genus Actinoplanes; species Actinoplanes sp. NPDC051494. The sequence goes on along the minus strand of NZ_JBITDZ010000005.1, from coordinate 78,942 downwards.
ACGTCGACCAGCAGCTGGGCGGCGCTGCGCTCGGGCAGTGTGGGGTCCGCGCTGGCCGCGATCGTTCCCGCCGCCGCACCGCCCCCGATGACGACGACCGCAGCAGCGGCCGGTACGAGCCAGCGCAGCGCCGGCCTCGTCCTGAAGACACTCACGATGTCCACCTCCCGTGTTGTTGTGCCGCCATCGTGCTCCCGGCCGCCTGTGACGCCGCTGAGAAGGCCCCCTAAGGGTCTCACCCCTGAGCTGTCGGGCGGACCACGATCTCGTTGACGTCGACGTCGGCGGGTTGATCGATCGCGAACGCGACGGCCCGGGCGATGGCGTCGGCCTCCATGGCGATGGACTTCCACCCGGTGGCTGCGGCGGGCACGAAATCGGTGTCGGTGACACCGGGGGAGACCGCGGTGACGCGGATCGCCGGGCCCATCTCCTGGCGCAGGCCCTCGCTCATCGTGCGGACCGCGTTCTTGGTGCCGGCGTACACGACCTGACCGGGGACGATCCTCAGGCCGGAGGTGGACACGACGGTGACGAAGTGGCCGCTGCCCTGGGCGCGGAAGACCGGCAGGGCGGCCGCCACGCCGTACACGAAACCTTTGATGTTGACGTCGATCATGTCTTCCCAGTCGTCGACACCGAGGTCGTCGACCGGTGCGACGGTCGCGACGCCCGCGTTGGCGACCAGCACGTCGAGGCGGCCGAAGCGCTCCTGGGCGAGGCCGACCAGCGCGGTGAGGTCGTCGCGGCGGCGCACGTCGGTTCGCGACCACGCGACCTGGCCCCCGGCGTCGGTGATGCGTCCGGCGAGATCGGCGAGGCGGTCCTCGCGGCGGGCGCCGAGCACGACGGCGGCTCCGGAAGCGGCCAGCCGCAGTGCGGTGGCCGCGCCGATGCCACTGCTCGCGCCGGTGATAGCGATGATCTTCATGAGGTCTCCTATGATTAACCGGACAGCTGTCCGCAACGTTAGCGGACACGTGTCCACTTAGCCAGGGAGAGTCATGACACCACCGCGCGCCGACGCCGAACTCAACCGTGGGCGGCTCCTGGAGGTGGCCCGCGCGGCCCTCACCGAGCGCAGCGACGCGACCCTGCAGTCGATCGCGAAACAGGCCGGTGTCGGGCAGGGCACGCTCTACCGGCACTTCCCGACCCGGGAGGCGCTGCTGCTGGCCGCCTACCGCGAGGACGTCGTGGAGCTCATCGACGCCGCCCCCGCGCTGCTCGCCGCGCACCCGCCGGTCGCGGCGCTACGGCTGTGGTTCGACCGGCTGGCGTCGTACGGGAGGATCAAGCACGGGGTCGCGGAGGCCGTGCACGCCGCCACCCGGGCCGAGATCTCCGGTGACTACTACCCCCGGGTGACCGCGGCCATCACGCTGCTGCTGGACGCCGGCGCCGCGACCGGCGACCTGCGCGCCGACGTGACCGCCGACGACGTGCTGCTGCTCGTCGGGTTCCTGTGGCGGCTCGACAACGACGGGTGGGAGTCGCGCGCCCGGCACCTGCTCGACGTGGTCATGGACGGTTTGCGTGCCCCTGGGGCCGGCGTGCCAAGGTAGACGGGTGCGAGTTCTGGTGGTGGAGGACGAGGAGCGGCTGGCGGCCGCGCTGCGGCGAGGGCTGCAGGCCGAGGGATTCGCCGTCGACGTCGCGGCCGACGGGCAGGACGGGCTCGAGCTCGCCCGGCACGGCGACTACGACGCGATGATCCTCGACGTCATGCTGCCCAGGCTCTCCGGTTACCGGGTCGTGCGGCAGCTGCGGGCCGAGCGCAAATGGCTGCCGGTGCTCATGCTGTCGGCCAAGGACGGGGAGTACGACCAGGCCGACGGGCTCGACTGCGGTGCCGACGACTACCTGACCAAGCCCTTCTCGTACGTCGTCCTGCTCGCCCGGCTGCGCGCGCTGCTGCGCCGGGGCAGCCCGTCGCGCCCGGTCGTGCTGCGCCACGGTGACGTCGAGCTCGATCCCGCCGAGCGCCGGGTGACCGTCGCCGGTGCCGAGGTCGTGCTGACCGCGCGGGAGTTCGCGCTGCTGGAATACCTCATCTCCCGGCCCGGCGAGGTGGTGTCCAAGACCGAGCTGCTCGACCACGTGTGGGACGCGGCGTTCGAGACCGCCGCCAACGCCGTCGAGGTCTACGCCGGCTACCTGCGCCGCAAGATCGGCCGGGAGCGCCTGGAGACGGTCCGGGGCGCCGGTTACCGCCTGGCCGCCGCCGTGCCGTCACCCCCGCCCGGGACCTGACATGGGCTGGTTGCGCCGGCTCAGCCTGCGGGCGCGGCTGCTGCTCGTCTCGGTCGTCACCCTCGTCGTCGGGCTGGCCGGCGGCGGTGCGGTGCTGGTCGCCACCATGCACTTCGCGCTGCTGCGCACCGCCAACACCGAGGCCCTCGAGACCGCCACCGCGGTGGCCGGCCTGGTGAATTCCGGGTCGCTGTCCGAGGTCATCCCGGTCGCCCCGACGGTACGCGTGCAGGTGGTCGACGCGAACGACAAGATCCTGGCCGGCTCGCTGGGTGCCGACCGGCTGACCCCCATCCTGTACGACCGTGAGCGTGCGGAACTGGCCGACCGGGACGGCACGTACATCCCCGGGGCCCGGATCGGTCTCGAGGGCCGGGTGCGCGTGGTCGCCGTCGCCGCCGGCCCGGCCGGCCGGCGGGTGACCGTGCTCGTCGCCCGCCCGGCCGGGGACCTCGCGCAGAGCGTGCACCTGCTGCGCACCGCGCTGCTGGTGACGTTCCCGCCGCTGGTGGCGCTGCTCGCGCTGGTGTCGTGGCGGCTGCTCGGCGCGGCGTTGCGCCCGGTCGAGTCGCTGCGCGCGGGCGCCGAGGAGATCACCGGCGGGGCGCGGCCGGGACGGTTGCCCGTACCCGACTCCGGCGACGAGGTGCACCGCCTGGCCGTCACCCTCAACGACATGCTGCACCGCCTGGAGGCGGCCCGGGCGCGGCAGCGCTCGTTCGTCGCGGACGCGGCGCACGAGCTGCGCAGCCCGCTGACCAACATGCGCACCGAGCTGGAGGTCGCGCAACTGCTGCCGGACACCACCGACTGGCTCGCGCTGTCCGCGGACGTGCTCACCGACGTCGAACGGCTCAGCCGGCTGGTCGACGACCTGCTGCTGCTGGCCCGCGCGGACGACGCGACGACCCGGGCGCCGGCACCGCGCACCGAGGAGATCGAGCTCGGGCAGCTGCTCGGCGAGGTCGCGGCCCGCTACCCGGACGTCGAGTACGAGCGCCCCGCGGTGCCGCTGCTGGTCGCCGGGGACCGCGACGCGCTCGCCCGGGTGGTGGCGAACCTGCTGGACAACGCGACGAGGCACGCGGCCCGGGCGGTACGGCTCACCGTCGCGCCCGACGGGGCGTACCGCAAGATCGCGGTGACCGACGACGGCCCGGGCATCCCCGCGGCCGACCGGGACCGGGTCTTCGACCGCTTCACCCGCCTCGACGACGCCCGGGCCCGTGACGCCGGTGGCTCGGGGCTCGGCCTGGCCATCGTGCGGGAACTGGTGCGCCGCCACCACGGGACGGTCGCGCTGCGCGGCACGGTCCCGCCGCCCGGTCTGCGCGCCGAGGTCCGCCTGCCGGCAAGGTTGTAGGAAGTCGCGGGAACTTTCCGCGCCCGGGCATCGACCAATGCTCCGAGCCCGGCGCCGCCGCCGGGTGGATCCGAGTGGAAGGTCTGAGATGTCCCTGCTGAAGCGTTCGGGTGTGATCGGCGCGACCGTCGCCGCGTTCACCCTCGCCCTTGCCGTTCCCGCGTCCGCGCACGTGACCGTCAACCCCGGCACGGCCACCCAGGGCGGCTACGCGAAGGTCACGTTCCGCGTGCCGAACGAGATGGACACCGCGAACACCACCAAGGTCGAGGTCAACCTGCCCACCGACACCCCGCTCGCGTCGGTGTCGCTCAAGCCGGTCGCCGGCTGGACCGTGGTCGCCGAGAAGGCGAAACTGGCTACCCCGGTCGAGGTGCACGGCGCGCCGCTGACCGAGGCGGTCAACAAGATCACCTGGACGGCGACCGGGGACGCGGCGATCAAGCCGGGCCAGTTCCAGGAGTTCGACGTGTCGGTCGGCCCGCTGCCCGAGACCGGCCAGGTGGTCTTCAAGGCGCTGCAGACCTACTCCGACGGCACGATCGTGCGCTGGATCGACGAGCCCACCACCGACGGCACCGAGCCCGAGAAGCCGGCCCCGGTCCTCAAGCTCACCCCGGCCGCCGCCACCGACGCCCCCGCCGCGGCCACCGGCCCGACCGTGGACGCCTCGGCCGCCGACGACGAGGGCGACGGCAACGGCACCGGATTCGGCATCGCCGGCATCGTGCTCGGCCTCGCGGGCCTGGTGCTCGGGCTGCTCGCGTACCGCCGCTCGGGAGCCACCACCGCCCCGGTCGCCACCCCCGCCGCCCCGACCAAGGCGGAGTGACCGACGACGAGGTGACCCGGTGGGCGCTGGCCGCCGGCCGCGGCGACGCGGACGCGGCGGCGGCGTTCATCCGGGCCACCCAGCGTCAGGTCTGGCGCTTCCTGCGGCACCTGGCCGGTCCCGGCGACATCGAGGACCTCACCCAGGAGACCTACCTGCGGGCGCTGCGCAGCCTGCCGGGTTTCGCGGGCCGCTCCACCGCCCGCACCTGGTTGTTCACCATCGCCCGCCGGGTCGCCGCCGACCACGTCCGGGCGGCGGTCACCCGGCCCCGCACCGCGACGGTCGAGGACTGGCAGAGCGCGGCCGACGCCGCCACCGCCGCGGACCGGCCCCGCTTCGAGGAGGACGTCGCCCTGCGCGACCTGCTCGCCGGTCTCGCCCCGGAGCGGCGGGAGGCGTTCGTCGCCACCCAGCTGCTGGGACTCTCGTACGCGGAGGCGGCCGAGGTCTGCGACTGCCCGGTGGGCACGATCCGCTCCCGGGTGGCCCGGGCCCGCGAACAGCTCATGGTCACCCTGGCCGAGTCCGGCCACGACCGCCGGGTGGTTTAGCCGCTCGCCGACGGGCTCCCGCCCGCCGGCCCCGGCCTACTCGGTCGCGGTGTACGCCTCGTAGGTCCGCCCGGCGCTGGCCCGGGCGGCCTCCGGGTCGTCACCGTAGGCGATCGCGGCCGCGGCCCACGCGTCGGCGGTCAGCCGCATGAACTCCTTGCCCTGCGCGGTGGCGACCCAGGCCATGGCCACCCTCGGGTCGAGCTCCGCGGCGGGGTCGCCGGACAGATAGTTGGCCAGACCGAGGAAGCCCGAGTCCCAGCCCATGCCGACCGCGGCCGGACCGTACAGGTCCCACAGCTCGGCGGCGACCGGGGCGACATGCTCCAGCTCGAACCGGGTCCGGCCGGCACCCTCCGGGACCAGCCGCACCTCGACCCAGCTGATCTGGTCGCCCATCTCCCACGTCGCGGCATACCCGTTCGGCTTGTCGCAGCTGGTGATCGTGCCACCGGCGTTGCCCTCGAACTGGAACCGGCCGCCCTGCACCAGGTCGCCGGAGACGGGCAGGAACCAGCGCGGGATCCGCTCGGCGCTGGTGACCACGTCCCACAGATCATCGAGGCCGGTGTCGTAGACCTGGCTCAGGGTCACGACCCGGGCCTGCCCGGCCTCGAGGGTACGGTCGCCGAGTGTGCGCCGGACGGCGTTGACCTGCTGCTTCACATCGGTCATGCGGGATCTCCCGGTTCGTTGTCCGCCGCTGCGAGACGGCGTTGTCGTTTACCACGGGCCACCTCGGTGGCCATCGCGTCGAGGTGCGGCGCCCAGAACCGCCGGAACCGCCCCAGCCACACGTCGGCCTCGCGCAGCGCGGTGTCGTCCACCGCGTAGAGCCGCCGCGCCCCGTCGGCCCGCACGGTGGCGAAACCGTTGTCCCGCAACACTTTCAGGTGCTGGGAGACCGCCGGCTGGGAGATCCCGAACTCGGCCCGGACGACCTCGGTGACGGCCCCGGAAGCCTGCTCACCGCCGGCCAGCAGCTCCAGGATCCGGCGCCGCACGGGGTCGCCGAGCACATCGAACGCGTGCACGGACGCCACGATATCAGGCCACACTTATATAAGCGATGTCTTAATCCCCGGCGGGTCGCAGCCGTCCCTGCCAGGCTGAACCCATGCGACCAGCCGGCCCCCGACCCCCGGCGCCCCGGCCGTGGGTGGCCGGGCTGCGCATGGCCGGACTGCGCATGGCCGGGACGGTCTGGCTGCGGATGGTCTGTCTTGCGGTGTGTCTGGGCATGCCGGCGGGGTGTGGCGATCCGGACCCGCGGCCACCGGCAGCGGCCGGGTCGCCCTCCGCTGTGCTGCCGTCACCCTCGGCGAGTTCCGCGGCGACCTATCCGGCGGAGACCTCTCCCGCGGCCACGTCGGCGGCGACCACCCCGGTGCCGGAGCCGGCCGTGACCGTGAGCCGGGGGTGGGAGGTGACCGTCTACTACACGGCGGTGGAGAAGTTCCATGACGGGGCGGAGACGACGGTGACCGGGTGCCCGACGATCAGCTGTGCCAACGGTGACGACGACCTGGGGGCGTACCCGGAGGATTTTGTCGCCGCGGTCGAGGAGGAGGGCACCGGGCGCACGGCCGACGGGACGTACCTGAACTGGTCCTACGACACCGGGTACTGGCTCGACACCGCGCCCCGCGACACCGCCGGGCACGCGCTGCGGGCGTTCGCCTCGGCCGCCGCCGACCCGGGGGTGCTGGTCCGGGGCACCCGCTTCCGGATCACCGGCTGCGGCACCGCCGACGACGGCTCACGCCCGGCCGCCGAGGTCTGTGCCGCGTTGCGGGACGCCCGGTGGGAGGTCACCGACGAGTTCACGCCCGGGCTGGGCGGCAGCCGGCACATCGACGCCTACATCGGCGAGGAGACCGGGCCCGGGTTCACCGACTCGGCGTGGTACCTGACCCTGAGGAACGCGACGCTGGGCGTCGGGTGAGTCAGGACGCGTACCGTTCCCGGGAGCGTTCGCGGGCCTTGGCGGCCTCCACCTCGCGGTCCTTCGGCGGTGCGGCGGTGACCAGCTCCTCGAGCAACGCGGTCGTCGCCGCGGCCACCGCCGCGACGGCCCGGTCGTAGGCGGCCTGGTTGCGCTGCGAGGGCTTCGCCGCCCCGCCCACCTTGCGGACGTACTGCAGCGCGGCCGCCTGCACCTCGCCGGGCGTCGCGGGCGGCTCGAAGTTGTGCAGCTGACGGATGTTTCGGCACATGACCCGAGCGTAAACCCTCAGCCGGGCGGCAGCCGGCGGGCCGGGCCGACTGTGCCAGGGACGTCGGAGGGCGGGGCGGGTAGGTTCGCCCGGTGACCGTGGAGCTTCAGGAGCCTGTGACCGATGTGCCCACCGCCGGCGGGCGGTCCCCGGGGCGGCGGCGGTGGGTGGTGGCGCTGCTCGTGCTCGTGCTGCTGGGGCAGATGGCGGCGGTCATGATCATCACCGCGGTGCAGCAGACGCCGACGATCGACGAGCCGGTGTACGTCGGCACCGCGGTCACCTACCTCGAACAGCACAGCCTGCGCTACAACCCGGAGCATCCGCCGCTCGGCAAGCTGATCATGGCGGCCGGGCTGGCCGTGGTGCAGCCGAGGCTCGATCCCGCGTTCCGGGGCGACCAGAGCGCGCTGGGTCGGCACGTGCTGTATCAGGCGGGCAACGACCCGTACGAGATGATGTTCTGGGCCCGGTTTCCGATCATTCTGCTCACGCTGCTGTTCGGCCTGGTGGTGTTCCTGTTCGCGCGGGATCTGACCGGGCCGGGCGGGGGGCTGGTCGCGCTCGGGCTGTACGCGTTCTCGCCGGACGTCGTCACGCACGGTTCGCTCGCCACGCTCGACGTGCCCGCGATCGGGTTCCTGCTGACCGCGGTGTGGCTGACGTGGCGGGCCCGGAGCACGCGGCCGGTGCTGTGGCTGGGGCTGGCCGGGGTCGCGCTGGGCGCTGCCATCGGTACCCGGATGAGCGTGCTTCCCGCCGTACCCGTCGTCATGGTCCTGGCATTTCTGGCGGTGCGGAAGCGGGGGTGGCCGCGGGCCGCGGGCATCACGGTCGGGGTGGCGGTCGTCGCCGTGGCCGTCGTGTGGCTCACCTACCTGGCCGTCGACCCGCGGCTGCGCTTCCTCGAGCCGATCGGCATGCCGCAGGTCCACGGGTTGCGCGGGCTGTTCGTGAACCTGTTGCCGCTGCCCGAGCCCTACCGCGACGGCATGCGGATCCAATTCGGGTTCGAGGACTCGACGTTCAGCGGGTTCCTGTTCGGGCAGCGTTACGAGGGCTCGCTCTGGTATTACCTGCCCGCGGCGCTGCTGGTGAAGACGCCGCTCGGCATGCTGGTGCTGTGGGTGGCCGGGGTCGTCTCGGTGCTCGTGGTGCCGCGGCTGCGCCCCGCCGCGCTGTACGTGCTGGTGCTGCCGGCGTTGCTGCTGGCGCTGGCGATGACCGGGGCCCGGGATTTCGGCACCCGCTACGCCATCTTCCTGCCGATCTTCCTGGCGGTCGCCGCGGCCGGGGTGGTGACGCTGCGCTGGAGGTGGGCCCCGCTCGCCGCCGGGGTGCTGGTCGTGTTCGTGGCGGTCAGTTCGCTGCGGACGTTCCCGTACTACCTGCCCTACTCGAACGAGGCGTTCGGTGGGCCGGCGAACACGCACCTCAACCTGCACGACTCGAACGTCGACTGGGGCCAGGACCTCGGGCGCCTCGCCGACCACCTGCGCGCGGAGTACCCCGGCGAGCCGGTCTGGCTGGTCTACAAGGGCGCCGGGCTGCCCTCGGCGTACGGGATCGAGGGCCGCAACCCGCTGCGGGTGCCGCCGGCCGACGTGCACGGCCTGCTGGTGGTCTCGGACAGCTCGGTCGCGAAGGCCACCGGGGCGCTGAAGGCGCTGCTCGCGACCAGCGGCGAACCGGTCGACGAGGTCGGGCACTCGATCAGCATCTACCGCCGCCGGTAGCGCGGAAACGCCCTCGTGGTGGCGGATCCGTGCCGCATAGTGAAGCCGTGGTGGGCAGAGCGTTCGGGAACCTACGGGTCGGTGTCAAGATCGGGCTCGCGGTGGCGGTCGCCCTGCTGGCCGGGGGGCTCATCGCGGCCCTCGGGCTGATCGGGCTGAGCCGGGCGAACGACAACGCCCGCGAGATCTACGAGGGGAACCTGCGGCCCTCGGTCACGCTCGCCGAGGCGCAGGGCGCGTTCGACGACGAGATCTTCGACCTGTCGATGATGAACATCGCCGCGACCACGGCGGACACCGAGCAGCGGCGCAAGGGTGCGCTGGCCGACGACGTGACCGCGCGGGCGCAGCTGACCGCGTACGCGGATCTCGGGGTCGACGCCACCCAGCGTGCCGCGCTCGACCAGGTCACGCAGGCGCTGGACGATTTCGCGACGGTGCGCGACGGGCAGCTGATCCCGGCCGCGACCAGCAGTGACAACGCGGCGTTCGAGAAGGCCTACGACACCGGCGCCGCGCCGATCGTGGACCGGGTCAACGTAGCCCTCGACGCGTTGGAGGCGTTCGAGGCCAGGAGTGCCGCCGAGGCGGTCGCCGCCACCGCCGCGACGTACCGTACGAGCCGGAACCTGGTCTGGGCCTGCCTGGTCGCCGGCGTCGTGCTCGCCGCCGGGCTGGGGATGATCACCGTACGGCGCATCACCCGGCCGCTCGGCGAGGTCTCCGCGACCCTGAGCCGGGTCGCGGACGGCGATCTCACCGGGTCGGTCACGGTGCGCTCCGGCGACGAGGTCGGTGCGATGGCGGGTGCGCTCAACCGGGCCACCGGCAGCATGCAGGGTACGGTCCGGGCGCTGGGTGGCGCCGCGCACTCGCTGGCCGCGGCGGCCGAGCAGCTGCAGGCCACGAGTTCGCAGATCGCCGGCAGCGCCGAGGAGGCGAGCAGCCAGGCCGGTGCCGTGGCGGCCGCCGCGGAGCAGGTCAGCCGCAACGTCGACACCGTGTCGGCGGGCTCGGAGCAGATGGGCGCGTCGATCCACGAGATCGCGCAGAACGCCAACCAGGCCGCCGAGGTCGCCGGGCAGGCGGTGACGATGGCGCAGACCACGAACGAGACGGTGTCGCAGCTGGGGGTGTCGTCGGCCGAGATCGGCAACGTGATCAAGCTGATCACCGCGATCGCGGAGCAGACCAACCTGCTCGCGCTCAACGCCACCATCGAGGCGGCCCGGGCCGGGGAGATGGGCAAGGGCTTCGCGGTGGTGGCCAGTGAGGTCAAGGACCTGGCCCAGGAGACCGCCCGGGCGACCGAGGACATCGGGGCCCGGGTGACCGCGATCCAGAACGACACCGGGACGGCGATCACCGCGATCGGGGAGATCAGCGAGATCGTGGCCCGGATCAGCGACTACCAGACCACGATCGCGGCGGCGGTCGAGGAGCAGACCGCGACGACCGGTGAGATGAACCGCGGGGTCAGCGAGGCGGCCGGTGGGATCAACGAGATCGCCCGGGGCGTCGAGACGCTCGCGGCGGCGGCGACGATGACGACCGAGGGCGTCGCGGACTCGCAGCGCGCGGCCACCGAACTGGCCCGGATGTCCGGCGAGCTGCAGAGCATGGTCGGCGCGTTCCGGGTCTGACGGAGAGCATGCCTAGGCAGCGGTGCGGAGCCAGCCCAGGACGTGGTCGGCGACGCCGCGCCAGCCGGAGTCGACGGTCAGCGAGTGGCCCCGGCCGGGGAACTGCTTGAGGTCGGTGGTCGAGGTGGAGTTGCCGTACAGCTTGTAGGTCGCCCGGGTCACCACGTCCGGGACGGTGTGGTCCTCCTGGCCCGAGACGGGCAGCAGCGGGCCGCGGGCCGCACCGGTGTCGACGGCGGCGGGCGAGTTCGGACTGACGTTCGCGAACGCCGCCTCGAACAGCGGGCGGCCCGGCGACGGGATGGTCCACCGGTCGTACAGCTGCTGGGACTCCTCGGCGGTGATCGCGTTGCCGAAGCCGTACCGGAACTGGGCGGCGGTGAGCGAGACCGCCCGGCCCTTGTTGGCGGGGTTGCCCAGCACCGGGAAACCGGAGCGCAACTGCGCGAACGGCAACGGCCTCACGCCCTTGATCTGCGCCGGGTCGATGGCGACCCCGGCCGCGCCGAGGCCCTGACCGAGCAGTTTCTGTACGATCAGGCCACCGAACGAGTGTCCGACGAGGATCGGCGGGGACGGTAGCGCGCCGATCACGGCGGCGTAGTGGGCGGTGACGGCGTCGATGCCGACGCCGGCCACGGCCGCGGGGTCCCGGCGGGCGGCGGCCACGGTGTCGGGCTCCCCGGGCCAGCCGGGCGCGACCGGGGTGTAGCCCTCGGCGGCGAACAACTCGCCCCACGGTTCCCACGACGAGGCATGCAACCAGAGACCATGGATGAACAGGACCGGGGTACGCGGCTGAGTCATGCCGGGAACTCTCGTCGCGCAGTCATCACGCCGGGATCCGTCACCTGACCTAATCGAGCGCGTCGCGCAGGGCCGCGCGCGACGTGATGCCCAGTTTCGGGAAGATGCGGTACAGGTGGGCGCCGACCGTGCGCGGGGACAGGAACAGCCGCGCGCCGATCTGCTTGTTGCTCAGGCCGGTCGCGGCCAGCTCGGCGATGTGACGTTCCTGGGTGGTCAGCTCGGCCCGGGCCGGGACCCCGGAGGCCAGCTCGTGGCGGGCGCGTTCGCTCCAGGACGTCGCCCCGAGCGCGGCGAACGTGTCGTGGGCCCCGGTCAGCACCGCGCGGGCCTCGACGACGCGCCGCTGCCGGCGCAGCCACATGCCGTGCGCCAGCGCGATCCGGGCCCGCTCGAACGGGAACGCGGCCGCGGCCGGGTGCGCGGCCACCGCGGCGTACGCCTCGTCGCACGGACCGGTCATCGCGAGCGCGCCCAGGGTCAGCAGCGCGAGACGCGGGGAGATCCGGTCCAGGCGGGCGTCGCGGGCGGCCTCGGCATGGGTCCGGGCCGGCCCGTCGCGCCCGGTGTGCAGCCCGGCCTCCACCAGGTCGAGCAGGGTGCGCGGGGCCTGCTGGGCGTACGGCGCGAACTCGCCCGGGGTGGCCAGGCCGGTCGCGTACGCCCAGGCGGTCTCGTAGTCCCCGATGCTCTCGGCGTACCCGACGAGTTGTCCCACCCGCCGGGGCCGCGCCCACCGGTCCACCGTGGCCTGCAGCTCCGTGGCACGGGCGAGCTCGCCGCGCTGGGCGGCGACGAGCCCGAGGAAGACCCGGAACTGGTGGCCGAACAGCTCGTAACCGTGCTCGGCGGCGAGGCCGATCCCGCGCTCGCCGATCCGCACCGCCTCGTCCCACCGCCCGGACGCGGTGTGGTCGAGCATCGTCAGATGCATCATGGTCATCATGTTGGTGATCGCCCCGGCGTCGCGTTCCCGGTCGACGATCCGGGACAGGTACGGCCGGAAGTCCGCCAGCGCGTCGACCCGGTAGGCGCACACCCCGAGCCGCATCACGTGCCACGGCGGGTTGTCGTCGAGCGTCGCCGCCGCCCGGTGCAGCCTCTCGGCCACCCCCGCGCCGCGCCGCACGATGTCACCCCAGGTGTCCCGGAACAGCAGCGTCGTGGCGGGCAGCCGCCCGGCCAGCTCGTCGACCAGCTCGTCGGTCTGCGCCCACAGCACCGGATCGGTGGCGAACTGGGCGATCGCGAGCAACAGCGTGACCAGCCAGTCCACGGTGTCGTCGCCGGCCGTCGCGGCGTGTGCCCGCAGTGTCTGCGCGACGCTGCGGTGCAGCGAGACGTCCCCGTCGCGGTAGAGCCCGACGTATCCCGCGCTGAGCACCGCCGCCGGGGTGGCGACCTCCCCGGCGGCCCGCGACAGCGTCTCGGCCCGGGTCAGCAACCCGGCCTGCCCGGCGATGAACGCGGCGTCCCCGAGGCGCCGCGCCCGGTCGGCGGGCCGGTCGCTGAGCTCGGCGGCCCGGGTCAGCCACCCGACCGCGGTCGCCGCACCGCCGCGCCGGGTCGCGGCCTGCGCGGCCCGTTCCAGCGTGTCGGCGACGACCGGATCGGGGTCGACGGTCGCGGCGGCCAGGTGCCCGGCACGCCGGTGCAGGTCGTGGGGGTACCGCGCGGCCAGGTCGGCGTGTGCCGCCCGGCGCTCGTTCGGCGAGGCCAGCTGCACCACCGCGGAGCGCACCAGCGGATGCCGGAACCCGATCCGCCCGGTCGCCGGGTCCACGTCGAGCAGTCCGACCGCCCCGGCGCGCGGCTGGTGGCCGCCGACCGGCCGGTGCCCGTCGAGCGCGGCCCGCAGCAGGTCCGCGCGTTCGCCGTCGGGCAGCTGCCGGATCCGGGCCGCGAACACCCGCTCCAGGCGCCGGGGCAGCGGCAGGTGGGTCATCGCGGTCAGGTCGGCATCGTCGCCGATCGCCGCCGGCAGCTCGACCAGCGCGCCGAACGGCTCCCGCTCGCGGACCCCGACCGCCACGCTGATGCCCTGCTCGCCGAGCCGCCGGGCGACGAACGTCAGCACCTGCACACTCGGTGCGTCGAACCACTGCCCGTCGTCGGCGATCAGCAGCAGCGCCCGCTCGGCGGAGGCCAGCGCCAGCAGATCGAGAACGGCGATCCCCAGCGCCATCACCGACGGCGCGTCCCCGGTGCCGCGGAACGCGCCGTCGAGCACGGCACGCTGCGCGGGGTCCAGCCGGTGGGTCAGCGGCAGGAAGGTGTGCACCAGCTGATGCAGCGCCGCGTACGGGATCCCGGTCTCCGCCTCGACGCCGGCGGCCCGGACCACCCGTACGCCCCGGTCCCGGGCCACCCGCGCCAGCTCGTCGAGCAGCATCGTCTTGCCGACCCCGGCGTCCCCGCCGACCAGCAGGGCCCCGCCGGTGTCGAGCAGCGCCCGCAGCCGCGCCCGCTCGTCGGCGCGCCCCACGATCCCCGGTCCCGGCACGCGCGCATCGTAGCGTTGTCAGTCGGCGGTGCCGCAGACCACCGAGCTGCTCGCGGAGTCGCTGCCGGAGGAGTTGCTGACCGTCACCTTGACGGTCATCCGCTGGTTCTTGCGGCAGGTGCGGGTGAGGTTGGTGTCGTTGTCGACGACCGCCACCCCGTTGACGGTCCAGCTGATCTGCTGCGGGTCCGGGTGGTACGCGTTCACGTCACATCCGAAGTGGAGCAGCGGCAGGACCTCGCAGTTCAGCCCGAGGATCGTGGGCGGGGTGGTGGCGCCGGCCGCGGTGGTGAGCCGCAGTCCGTACCGGGCCAGCGTCGGGATCAGCGGCTGGTAGTACGACTCCCCGGTCGTGGTGCAGCCGACCACGCCGCCGGACAGCGTGCCCTGGGCCTGCGACCCGGTGAGGAACGGGCCGCCGGAGTCACCGTGGCCGCGGCAGACGGTCGTCCGGGTCAGGCCGGTGACCGTCTGCCCGCCGGCGTAGGTCACCGTGACGTTCTTCGCCTGGATCGTCCCGCACGTCCAGCCCGAGGTGAACCCGGACGCGCACACCGCCGACCCGATCGGTGCCTCGTTCCAGCCGGTGACCGCGAGCGTGCCACCGTCGTACAGGTCGACCGACGGCTGGGAGGTCCAGTCGCCGGTGGCCTGCACCCAGGCGAAGTCGTTTCCCGGGAAGGCCGAGGCCGAGAAACTGCCGCTCGGGTCGGACGTGACCGTGCCGGTGGTGCCGCAGTGGCCGGCGGTCACGAAACCCGGCGTGCCGGGTGCGCTGATCGGGGAGACCGAGAAGCCGACCGAGCACGCGGCGGACGCGGTGTCGAACCGGTCGCCGCCCCGGATGCCGGCCAGCGGTGTCGCCCGGTCGCCGGTGGTCTCGACGCGGGCCAGCGACGGGTCGGCCAGCCGGGCGGCCACGAACCGGGCCGCGGCCGGCGCGCCACCGGGTTCGGTGCGCACGACGACCTGGTCGGTGGGGACGTCGACGTACCAGGAGGTGACCGCCGCGGGTGGGGTACCCGTGTCGAGGGCCTTCTTCGCGGTGTCCAGGGCGGCGGCGCTGTGCCGGACCACCCGGGCCTGTCCGCCGTGCTCCCGGACCAGGGCGGCCCGGGCGGGATCGGTGACGGCGACGATCAGCGGGCCGCCGTCACCGGGGAGCCAGGCCCCGGCGAAGTCCGGCCCGAGCGCGGCGCGCAGGTCGTGCTCGGTGCGCCCGGCGGCCAGGTCCGAACCGGCCCGGTCCGGTCGAGGGGCGGCGGTCGCTGCCGGGGCGGTGGTCATCACGGTTGCGAGGACGGTGAGCGCCACTGTGGTGGCTCTGAGGATATGCATGGCCAGACAGTGCGCCGGGGACGTTGCGGGTTTGCTCGGAGAACGTGGAATCCGCAGCCCAGATACACAATGGCCGGATGCCGACAGAGCCCTCCCGGGCCAGGATCCGGCGGGGCAGCCTCGGGGGGTGACGATCGAGGTGCGCCTGTTCGGCGACGTGGAGGTCCGGTCCGGCGGCACCCCGCTCGACGTGGGGCACGCCCGGCAGCGCACGGTGCTGGCCGCGCTGCTCGTCGACGCGAACCGGGCGGTGCCGGCCGGCGGACTCATCGAGCGGGTCTGGTCGGACCGCCCGCCGCAACGGGCCCGGCCCACCCTGTCGAGCTACCTGTCCCGGTTGCGGGCCACCCTGACCGGCACCGGGCTGGCGCTGCGCCGCACGGGCGCCGGCTACCTGCTCGACGTGGAACCCGAACTGGTCGACCTGCACCGGTTCCGGGCCCTGGCCGCGGCGGGCCGGCACGACGAGGCACTGCGACTGTGGCGGGGCGAACCGTTCGGCCCGCTGGACACCCCGTGGCTGGCCGGCGTCCGCGCGGGCCTCGAGGCGGAACGTCTCGCCGTCGAGCTGGACCGCAACGATCTCGCGCTCGCCGAGGGCCGCCACGCCGTCCTGCTGCGCGAGCTTCCGGACCGGGTGGCCGCCCACCCGTACGACGAACGGCTCGCCGGGCAGCTCATGCTCGCGTGGCACCGCTCCGGCCGGCAGGCCGACGCGCTGCGGGTGTTCGAACGGATGCGCCGCCGGCTCGCCGAGGAGCTCGGCACCGACCCCGGGCCCGCGCTGCGCCGGATGCACCGGCACATCCTCACCGCGGAACCGCAGTTCACCGCCCCGGTGCCCCGCCAGCTGCCGCACCCGCCGCGGGCGTTCAGCGGTCGCACCCGCGAACTGGCCCGTCTGGACGAGCTCACCGGCGGCGCCGCGGCGGTGGTCACGGTCTCCGGCACCGCGGGCGTCGGCAAGACCACCCTCGCCGTGCACTGGGCGCACCGCGCGGCCGCCCGCTTCCCCGGCGGCCAGCTGTACGCCGACCTGCGCGGTTTCGACCCGCACGGCCCGGCGGCCGACCCGGCGCTGGTGGTCCGCGGCCTGCTCGGCGGCCTCGGCGTACCGGCGACCCGGCTCCCGGACGGCACCGACGCCCAGGTCGCGCTGTACCGCAGCGTGCTGGCCGGCCGGCAAGTGCTGATCCTGCTCGACAACGCCCGCGACGCCGATCAGGTCCGTCCGCTGCTACCGGGCGCGCCGGGCTGCTGTGTGGTGGTGACCAGCCGGCTGCGCCTCACCGGTCTCGCCGCCCTCGACGGGGCCCACGACCTGCCACTGGATCTGCCGTCGGAGCCGGAGGCGTACGCGCTGCTGGCGGCCCGGATCGGCGGCGCCCGGCTCGCGGCGGAGCCCGGCGCGGCGTACGAGACCATCGCCCGCTGCGCCCGGCTGCCGCTCGCCCTGGCCGTCACCGCCGCCCGGGCCGCCGCCCGCCCGGGCCACCCGCTGGCCACGGTGGCCGCCGAACTGCGCGCGACACCGGCGCTCGACGTGCTCGCGGGCACCGATCCGGCCGCCGACCCGCGCGCCGTCTTCTCGTGGTCCTACCGCGCGCTGCGCCCGGCCGCGGCCCGGATGTTCCGGGTCCTCGGCGCGCTCCCCGGGCCGGACACCGGCGGGCCGGCGGTGGCGAGCGCGGCCGGCGTCGCGATGCCCCGCGCCCGGCGGCTGCTGGCCGAACTCGTCGAGGCCCACCTGGTCACCGAGCCCACGCCCGGCCGTTACACCGCCCACGACCTGCTGCGCGAATACGCCGCGGAACTCAGCCGGACCCACGACCGCGCCGGCGAGGTGGGCTGCGCCGGCGAGGTGGGCTGCGGCGGTGAGGTGGGCTGCGGCCACGAGGGCGAGGCGGGTGGCCGGGCTGTCGTGCACCGGCTGCTCGACCATCTCCTGCACAGCACGCAGGCCGCCACCATCGCGCTGCACGGCCCGGCCGAGCGTCTCGACCTGCCGGCGCCCCGGCCGGGGGTCACCCCGGAGGCGTTCGCCGGGGAACGCGATGCCACGGCGTGGTTCACCGCCGAGCTCCCGGTGCTGCTCGCCGCCGGTGATCATGCCGTGCGGCACGGCTTCGACACGTATGCGTGGCAGCTCGGCGCGACGCTCGCGTGCTTCCTCGAGATGCAGGGCCGGCTGGCCGACTGGGTGGTGGTCCAGCGCGGTGCCCTGGCCGCGGCCGCCGGACCCGGCGGACCGGCCCAGGCGGGGTACGGACCGGCCCACGCGGGGTACGGACCGGCCCACGCGGGGTACGGACTGGGCCGCGCCCTGGCCGCCCTCGGCCGCTACGAGGAGTCCCGCGAGCACCTGAGCCGGGCCGCCACCGCGTACGCGACGCTCGGTGACCGGGCCGGTCAGGCCCGCACCGATCGCCAGCTGGGCCTGGTGTGCAGCCGGATGGACCGCGATCGTGACGCGGTCCCGTACACCCGGCGGGCCCTGCGGGGTTACCGCGTGATCGGTGACCGGCACGGCGAGGCGATCACGCTGAACAACCTGGGCTGGTCCCTGGCCCGGCTCGGGGAGCACGAGCGGGCGCTCGACGCGTGCGGGCAGGCGCTGTGGCTGGCCCGGGAGCTGGACGACCGCTGCAGCCAGGCCACCGCGTGGCACAGCCTCGGGTACATCAGTCACCGGCTGGACCGTCTGCGCCAGGCCGCGCAGTGTTACCGCAACGCCCTGGAGCTGTATCGCAGGCTGGGCGACCGCAGCTATTACGAGGCGCAGGTGCTGTCTGACCTGGGTGATGTGCTGGCCGCGGGTCCGGCCTCGGGTGACGCGCGCGCGTCGTGGCTCGACGCGCTGGAGATCTTCGAGCGCCTCGAGCACCCCGACGCGGCCGGGGTGCTCGAGAGGCTCGGCGGGATCAGCCGGCGCTGAGCTCGGTGCGCAGCTTGGCCAGGGCCCGGGTGATCAGCCGGGAGACGTGCATCTGGGAGACACCGATCCGCTCGGCGATCTCGGACTGGGTGAGGTTGCCGAAGAAGCGCAGCGACAGGATGGTGCGCTCGCGTTCGGCCAGGGTGGCCATCGCCGGGCCCAGGGCGATGTGCAGCTCGGCGAGCTCCATGTCGTGGTCGGTCTCGCCGAGCGTGTCGCCGAGGGTGGTGGTGCCGTCCTCGGACAGCGGGGTGGACAGGCTGCGGGCGCTGTAGGCGCGGGCACCCTCGAGGCCCTCGAGCACCTCGTCCTCGGTGGTGTGCAGGTGCGCCGCGATGTCGGCGACCGTGGGGGAGCGGCCCAGCGACTGGGTCAGCGTGTTGTTCGCGTCGGTGATCGCGATCCGCAGCTCCTGCATGCGGCGGGGGACGCGGACCGACCAGGTGCGGTCGCGGAAGTGGCGGCGGATCTCACCGAGGATGGTGGGGATCGCGAAGCCGGCGAACTCGATGCCGCGGGTGGTGTCGAACCGGTCGATGGCCTTGAGCAGACCCACCGACGCGGTCTGCAGCAGGTCGTCGTCGGGCTCGCCGCGACCGGTGTAGCGGTGGGCCAGGTGCCGGGCAAGGGGGAGCCAGGCCCGGACCGCCTTGTCACGCAGTGCGTCCCGTTCCGGGCCGGCCGGCAGGTCGGCCAGCTCACGGAGCAGGTCGGAAGCGCTGTCGGGCACCCGGGTGATGGTCTTCGTCATGTCGCATCCTCTCAGCGGAGCGGACGAGAACTACCCGTCTTCCACGACAGTAAACGACGCAGCAACCGACGCAACCTTTTCGGGCTGTGATGCTCCTGATGCCAACTTCGTCCAGGGGGTTCCCCTGAGCCCCCTGATAACCGCATAGTGATCGAGGGGGCACTATGAGTGAACATGACTTGCCATCGCGGGTGCTGACCGAGATCGGCAGCCCGGTCAAGGAGAACCGCCTGACCGGTGTGGACGAGCTCGCCCGGATCGCCGCCGGCGACACGATCACCGTGGCGGCCGCCGCGCGGGACGCGCTCATGCGTCTCGCGGAGGACGACAGCCGCAGCGTGTCGGCCGCCGCCGTCGCCGCGCTCGAACGCACGGCGGTGCGGGTGCGGCCCGACCGCGTCGACTTCGGGCAGGTCCCGGCCGGCACCCCGCAGCTGCTCGCGGACGTGTTCGTCGGCGGGCCACCGCTCGCCGTGGCCACCACCACGGTCACCGTCTCCGGCCCCGGGCTGCGGGCGATGATGGTCGGCCGCCGGCTGCGGATCCTCTGGCTGCCCGAGTCGGACTGGCTCGACGGGTCGGTCACCGTGCACGGCCCCGCGGGCTGGGCCGACGTCCGGGTCACCGGCCAGGTCGCCGCCGCCGAACCGGTGCCGCGGGCCGAGGTGGAGAACCAGCTCCGCACCGGGATGCCGGGGACCCGGCTGACCGTTCTGCCGCCCGAGGCGGCCCCGGCCCCGGCGCACCGGCGCCGTCGCGGGGCCCGGGGGACCGTACTCATAGCCGGATTTGCCGCCTTTGTTCTTCTGGGTGGGGCCGGCGTCGCGATGGCGATGACCCGCGCCGGCGACTCGACGGCCGCGGCGCCGCCACCGGCGGAACACCAGCACTCCACCTCGGCCGAAGGCCTGGCCGAAGCCCCGGCCGGTGCCCCGTTGACGGTCGCCCCCGGCCCGCTGCCGACCCTGATCGACCGGGTGCCGCTGGCCCGGGGGATCAAGAGCGTCGGCCGTCCGGTCGTGGTCGCCACCATCCGCGTCGGGGCCGAACCGGAAGGCGTCGCGGTCTCCCCGGACCACCGGACCGTCTACGTCGCCAACCAGAACTCCCACGTGCTGTCCGTGATCGACGCCCGGACCCGCAAGGTGACGCCGGTGAAGCTGCGGTCCACCCCGCGGTTCGTCGCCGTCTCCGGCGACGGCGACAAGGTCTTCGCCAGCATGTACGAGGACGACAGGACCGGCAGCGGCCTCGCCGTGATCGACGCGAGAACCCGCCGGGTCGAACGGTACGTGACCACGGGCGTCCAGCCGTACGCCCTCGCGGTCGGCCCGGACAACCGGGTCTGGGTGCCGATCCACAGCCAGCGCATGGTCGAGCTGTACGCGGTGAGCGACCAGCGCCCCGACGGCCGGATCCTGGTGCCGCCCAACCCGCACGCGGTCGCGTTCTCCACCGAGTTCTCCCGCGCGTTCACCCCCAACCACGAGTCGAACGCGGTCGCGGTCATCGACATGCGCGACGGCTCGATCGTCGGATCCGTGCCGGTCAGCACGTCACCGCACCACCTCGCGGTCTCCCCGGACGGCAAGGTGGTGCTGGTCGCCGGCTACGACGCCGGCACCGCCGACCTGATCGACGCGCGCACGCTGCGCCGCTCCGGGCCGTTCAAGGTGGGTGCGAAACCGCAGAGTGTGGCCTTCGCCACCGACGGCGCGCACGCCTACGTCGTCAACGAGGGCGACGGCACGGTCTCCGTCGTCGACGGCCACACCGGGGAGATCACCGCGACGGTACGGGTCGGGGGCAGCCCCCGCTCGGTCGCGGTGTCACCCGACGGCAGCTTCGCGTACGTCACCAACGGCGCCGACGACACCGTTTCCGTACTGCGGGTGGGGGAGTGATCCGATGACGTACGGGAGCCTGGTAGCACTGTCGATCGCCGTCTCCGGCTGCCTGCTGTACGCGACCGCCTCGATCCTGCAGGCGCTCGCGGCCCGCCGCAGCACCAGCACGGTCACGATGCTCCGGCACCCGCTGTACCTCGGTGGCGTCGCCGCCGACATCCTGGCCTGGGGCGGCTCGATGGTCGCGCTCAGCGTCCTGGCCGTCTACGTCGTCGAGTCGATCCTCGCCAGCTCCCTGGCCCTCACCGTGCTCGGCGCCCGGCTCTTCCTGCGCGCCCACCTGCGGCGCGTCGACGTCGCGGCGGT
The DNA here is from genome assembly GCF_044454705.1 of Actinoplanes sp. NPDC051494. NCBI lineage: Bacteria > Bacillati > Actinomycetota > Actinomycetes > Micromonosporales > Micromonosporaceae > Actinoplanes > Actinoplanes sp. NPDC051494. The sequence continues at coordinate 57,798 of NZ_JBITDZ010000005.1, read as the reverse complement.
TGCGGTCACCATCACCGCGCTCGCGGTGCTCGCCATGTCGGCCGGCCCGCAGCACGCCGTCCTGGTCTCCGACGTGCTGCGCGTCGGCTTCTGCACCGCGGCGGTCACCCTCGCCCTGACCGGCTGGACCGTGGTGCGCGCCGGCGCCCCCGCGGGTGTCGTCGCGGCGGTCGCGGGTCTCGGCATGGGTGGCGCCGCGGTCACCGGGCGGGCACTGCCCGTCCCCGGCGCGACGCTCCTGGACAAGGCCCTCGCCCTGGTCACCGAGCCGATGGCCGGCGCGCTGCTGGTGTTCGCCGTGACCGGCATGCTGCTGTACGCCCAGGCGCTGCAACGCGGCCAGGTCGGCCCGGTCACGGCGGTGCTGTGGATCGCCGAGGTGGTCGCCCCGTCCGCGGTCGCGATCCTGCTGCTCGGCGACCGGGTCCGCCCCGGCTGGGAACTCGCCGCGGGCACGGCGGCCCTGGTCACGGTCGCGGCGGCGGTGCTGCTGTCGGCGGCACCGGCGACCGGGGCCACCGACGCGACCGTCGAGCAGCTGCCCGCCGCGCGCCCGGCCCGCGTACACATCCTGGCGACGTCGGTCCCGGGCGCCTGGCCGGGCCAGTCCGCGGGCGCCGACGCCGTGCGCCGGGCCGCGGCCCGGGTCATCTGGTGGGGCGCCCCGCCGGTCTGGAAACCCCCGGCCCGCGCCCTGGGCGCCGCCCCGGCCGCTTCGCCTTCGCCGGCCGTGCTGGACGCTTCGCCTTTGCCCGCCGTGCTGGACGCTTCGCCGGCGCAGGCCGTGCTGGACGCTTCGCCGGCGCAGGCCGCGCTGACCTGGAGTCCGCCGTTGGTGCTGCCGGACTGGGCGTCCCCGCAGCCCGCGGACGCCGACTCACTTCCCGCACCGGCCCCGGTCCCGGCGGCCCGGTGGACGGCCCCGGCGGCCGCCCACCCCTGGCACGACCTGAGCTCAGTCGCCGATGGTGATTGAGTCCACCCGGTCCGGATAGAAAGCGACGTGGTCCTTGATCTCGGCCACGGCGTCGAACGGCTGCTCGTACACCCAGATGGCGTCGACCGACCGGTCCCCGCCCGCCGGGATCGAGTAGTAACTGGCGTCACCCTTGAACGGGCAGTACGTCTCGGTCGCCGAACGCTCCAGCAGCGACGTGTCGACGTCGGCCATCGGGATGTACTGGGCACCCGGATACGTCGACTCCTTCAGCGTGAGCGCCCTGGTGGAGTCGGCGACGACCTTTCCCGCCACCGTGACGACGACCCGGCCGGGCGTCGGGGTCACCGTGATCGGGTGGTCGGCGTTCGGGAACAAGCGCGGCTTGTCAGCCATGTGATCCTCTTTCCGTCTGCTGATGCCCCCATTATCCGCCGGGCTATCGTGATCACCGTGTCAGCCGCCATCACCGCCGTCTCGGCCGCCGGTCTCCCGCACACCGTCACCCGGCACGGCCCCGTGTCCAGCGTCGCCGAGGCCGCCGCGGCCCAGGGCGTCGACATCCAGGACCTCGTGAAGAGCCTCGTGGTCCGCCGAGCCCCGGACGACTACCTGTTCGTCCTGGTCCCCGGCGACCGCCAGATAGGGTGGCCCAAACTGCGCACGCTGCTCGGCGTCAACCGCCTGTCGATGCCCGACGCGGCCACGGCCAAGGAGGTCACCGGCTACGAACGGGGCACGATCACCCCGTTCGGCTCGCTGCGCCCCTGGCCGGTCATCGCCGACGAACGCCTGCGGGGCCGCACGATCAACCTCGGCGCGGGCGAACGCGGCGCCGGCCTGCGACTGGCGGCGGACGACGCGGTCACCGCCCTCGGCGGCACCTGGGCGGACGTCACCGACCCGGCGTAGTCTCCCAGGCCTTGACGTCCATCGGCACGACATAATCCGGGAACGCGACCTCGTCACCCTCCGGGACCGGAGCGCCGGCGGAGGTAACCCGCAGCGCGACGGTGTCCCCGTCGCGGGTGGTGACCCGCAGGCCGCAGGGCTTGAGCGCGGTGCCGGCATAGCCGACCGTCTCCCACGCGGCGAAGGGCTCGGCGACCTCCAGCAGATCGGCGACCAGCTTCACCAGGTGCTGGGCCCGATGCCGGTACGACGTGAGCACCCCGGGCAGCGGCTGCGGCTGCGCAACCCCGCTCGCGATCCACAGGTATCCTTCCGCCCCGGACCGGTACCGGATCCCGATCCCGTCCGGGGACAGCGCGTTACCCTGCCCGTACCGGTAGACCTCGGCGATGTCCGGATGCGCACTGATCCGCAGCAACGTCTCGAGCACGTCCAGAACCACACCGTTGCGCATGATCTCCCCCGAATTCCACCCATCAGGAATCCGGGAGCCTAGGGCCCCGCTCACGGCCCGTTCCGCACAACCGGTGCGACGCCGTTCATTCACGCCGCCCGCTGGGCAACCGATGCTGTGGCCACGCTCGGGGGATCCGCGGCACTGGTCAGCAGCGTCGCGGACGCCGACCGGTTGCCGGCGACCGGTGGGGCGGGCATCCTGGCCCTGCTGGCGTCCGCGGTCTTCCGCCGTGACCCGAGGGCCGCGAAGCGCCTGGCTGACGTGCTGGCCGCCCGGCGCCGTGACGGAACGCCCGGTGGCGCGACGCGATAGTTTGGCGGGGTGACTGTGGCGGCGCTGATCTTCGATTTCGACGGCCTGCTGATGGACACCGAGACCACGCTGCTGGACAGCTGGCGCTGGGAATGGCGGCGCCACGGGCTGGAACTCGACGCGGCGACGTTCTTCGCCGACCACGGCGGTGACGCGAACGAACCCCGCTATGCCGAGCTGGCCGCGGCGGTCGGGCGGGGCTATGACCGTACGTCCAGTCACGAGCTCCGGATGGCGTACCGTGCGGAATTGAACGCGGCCCTGCAGCCGGCGCCGGGCATCGTGGCCTGGCTGGACCGGGCGGCCGCGCTGGGATTGCGGCTCGCGGTGGCGAGCAGCTCCCCGGCCCCGCACGTGCGCGCCCTGCTGGCGCAGGCCGGTCTGCTGGACCGGTTCGAGGTCCTGGCGACCGGCGAGGAGGTGGACGCCCACAAACCCGACCCGGCCGTGTATCTGCTGGCCCTGGACCGCCTCGGCCTCCCGGCGACCGGAGCCGTCGCGTTCGAGGACACCCCGCACGGCGTGACGGCGGCGCAGGCGGCCGGCTTACGCTGCGTGGCGGTCCCGAACCCGTACGCCGACCACGCCCGCTTCCCCCACGCGGACCTGCTCCTGCCCACCGCGAAGGCCCTGCCGCTGGACGACGCCCTGGCCGCGCTGCCCGACGAGCTCACCCTCGCCCGCCGCCGCTTCCCCGTCGGCGACCGGGTCCGCGGCCGGGTGAGCGCGGTGCCATGGGGCCCGGGCCGCACCGGCCTGTTCGTGGACCTCGGCGCGGGGCCGGACGGCTTCGTCGACGTGCTGCACCTGCCCGAGGACGACAGTCGCTGGCCGGCGGTCGGGCACGAGGCCGTCTTCGAGATCCTGCAGCACCGGCCGGGACAGGTGCGGCTGCTCCCGCTGGACCCCGCCGTCCCGCCCGCGACCCGCTCCGGCGAGGAATGGGCGGCCATCGCCGGAAAGTAACCGGTAGGCACCACGGTCACCGCCACCGTGTCCGATGTCTACCCCAGCGACCGGACGTACACCGTCCGCTTCGGTGAGTGCTGGTCCCTGGTCGAGTACGACGGCCCGCCCCCGACACCCGGCACCCTCGGCACATACCTGGTCACCAGGCATCTGGAATGGACCCGGCGGATCCTGCTCAAGCCGTTGTCGTGATCAAGACATTCATCATGCTCAGCGCGCTTCCGTCGGCAAGCAGCCGGTAGGTTCGGCTCCATGGGTGTCAGGAAATGGATCAACCTTCGCGTCGAACAGGCCCGTGACAGCTATCTCGGCGCTGCGTCTACGCTATCTGATGGGCTATCGGACAGGGACATGCTCGGCCAGTTGATGCTCGGTGCGGGCTTCCTGTTCTCGCTGGTTTCTGTATCGCTCGCCATCGCGCCGACCAACCTTCCTTTCCTTCGGGTCGACGGCACACCGGTGGCACTGATCAGTGTGGGTCTCCTCGTTGTCGGTGGCATCCTCCGGTCCGATTTCGTGGGCGCCGCCGAGCGCGCCACCCGCCGGGGTGTCGATATCGGTGAGTTCCGCGGAGGTGTGTACGTCGGAGAGGGAATGACCGGCGAGCTGCACGTCAACTACCCGGAGGGGTACAACCCGGCTCAAGATGTCCTGGCCCAGCAGCTTGCGCGATCGGCGGAAGGGCTCCGGAAGCAGGAAGCTATTCTCCGCGAGATCTACACCCTGGGTCTGGTGCAGGCCCGGCTCAGTTTCAATCTCAGTATGTTCTTCGCCGGGGTCGGCGCAGCTCTGCTTTTTGCCGGTGTCGGACTCGCCGTTTTCCGGGCGCCCACCGACGGTGCTGAATATGCGTCGATCGTCGCGGCGCTCTCCGGGGCGGTTGTCACCCTCACCTCCGCGCTGTTCTTCGCGCAGACCAACTCGACCCGGAAGAACATGGTCTCGCAGGCCGTCCATCTGCGCGAGGAAAGCCAGGACGATCGTCGGATCTCCACCGCCAGGGAGTTGGTCGTGGCCGTCACCGAGGAGGCGACGCGGAATGACTTGCATGCCGACATGGCGCGCTCGCTGATCGACAATCTGGTCGGCCGTCCTACTGAGCCGCGTTCAACCGGCGCGGCCTCGGCGTAGGTCAGCCGACGAGCGGTTCGGCGCGTCCGGCAGGGGCAAGTGCCGTCTGGATTAGCGAAAATGTCCGTTCCTGTTACCTTCTGTTGACATAGCGCATGCACTGGCGTCAATGTGGCTGTGTCATATCGTTGCCTGGAGGGACACCGCCGATGCCACGATCACCCCTGCGGCCACTGCTTGTGGTCGCCCTGCTGGTTCTCTCGATCTTCGTGATACCGCGGGGGGCCGCCGCGGCCACTGTGCACGGTCTGAAGGGGGAGTATTTCCGGATGTCCGCGCCCGGGGCCCGGGATTTCGCCGAGCTGGGCGGGGTGCTGCTCGATGCGGACATCGACCTTCCCGGGCTGGCCGGGACGTTCGGGTCGCTGACCGGGCGGACCGAGCACACGACCGCTCGGTGGACCGGCCGGATCACCGCCCCGGCGACCGGGGACTACACGTTCTCGATGGTGGGGGACAACGGGTTCCGCTTCCTGATCGACGGTCAGCCGGTCATCGATCACTGGGTCGGGGACTGGGACGTCGAGCAGACCAGTGCGCCGGTGCGGCTGGTGGCCGGTGCGGCCCATGACGTACGGGTCGAGATGTTCCAGGATGTCGGCGGCGCGAATCTTCATCTGCGCTGGGCCGGTGCGGGAATCGCGAAGCAGCTGGTGCCCGAGTCGGCGTTCACGCCGCCGGACGGTTTCCAGGTGTATCCGGTGGATCTCACCGTCGATCGGGCCGGCACGACGGTGGTCGCCGCTTTCGAGGGCGCGATTGACAACGTTGGCAGCGCCGCCGGGCACCTGACGGTGGAGGCCGATACGACCCCGATGCCGATCAGGTCGGTGCGGGTTTCAGGGAGCAGGCTCGTCGTGACGCTGTCCGAGCCGATCCAGCTGGCGCAACGGGTGCGGGTTTCGTACGACGGCAATGGTGGCCTTGTCGCCGGTGGTGCCGTTGTCCCGCAGATCGTGCGCTCCGCGGTCAACAATTCCACCCACCGGCTGACCACGCGGTGGGGCGACAAGGTCGATGCGAAAAAGCCACTGCAGGAATACCCCCGGCCCCAGCAGGTACGCGACGAGTGGCTGAATCTGAACGGCCAGTGGGAGTTCGCCGGTGCGACGGCCGGTGAAGTGCCGGTGTTCGGTACCGCCCTGAAGGAGCGGATCACCGTGCCGTTCCCGGTCGAGTCGCTGCTGTCCGGGGTGGAACGGCACGAGGACCACATGTTCTACCGCAAACTCGTCAGCATTCCGGCGACGTGGTCCGGGCAGCGCCTGAAACTGAACTTCGGCGCGGTCGACTACACGGCGAAGGTCTGGGTCAACGGGACCCTCGTCGCAGAGCACACCGGCGGATACATAGCCTTCACCGCGGACATCACCGACGCCGTACGCGGTCGTGGCCGGCAGGAGATCGTCGTCGCCGTCTCGGACACGACCGGGCCGGATCAGCCCATCGGGAAGCAGTCCACCAATCCTGGTGGCATCGTCTACACGCCGTCGTCGGGGATCTGGCAGACCGTGTGGATGGAGCCGGTGCCCACCGTCGCCGTCGACGACATCATCACCACACCCGATCTGGCGACCAGTTCCCTGACCGTTCTGGTGACGTCGGCGACCGCACCGGCCACCGCGAAGGTGACCGCCACCGCGTTCGACAAGAAAGGCAGGAAGGCCGGCACGGTGACCGGGGCCGCCAACACCTCGCTGCGGTTGCGCATCGACAAGCCGCACCTGTGGAGCCCGGACGACCCGTACCTGTACGACCTGGACGTGAAGCTGAGCAATGACACCGTCCGCGGCTATTTCGGGATGCGGTCGGTCGGCGTGCAGAACGTCGGCGGGTTCCCGAAACTGGTGCTCAACGGCAAGCCGATCTTCTCCCTCGCCACCCTGGACCAGGGCTTCTGGCCGGACGGGCTCTACACCGCGCCCAGCGACGAGGCCTTGCTGTTCGACCTGAAGGCGACGAAAGCGCTCGGTTTCAACGCGGTGCGCAAACACATCAAGGTGGAACCGGCCCGCTGGTACAAGCACGCCGACGAACTGGGCCTGCTGGTCTGGCAGGACTTCGTGTCCGCCACGATCCGCACGACCGCCGGGCAGCAGGCATTCCTCGATCAGGGCCGCCGGGAGATGCGGCAGTTGCACAATTCGCCCGCGGTCATCGGGTGGGTCGTGTTCAACGAGGGCTGGGGCGAATGGAACCGCGAGGAGACCGGGCGGATCGCCGCATCGGTGAAGGCCGCCGATCCCTCGCGCATCGTGAACGCGCACAGTGGGGTGAACTGCTGCGATTCCAAGGGCGACTCCGGCAAGGGTGACGTCATCGACCATCACGACTACCTGAACCGGGAAGCGCCCTATCCGGACGCGACGCGGATCGCGATGGACGGCGAGCACGGCGGTTTCACCCTGCGCACCCCCGGACACATGTGGCCCGGCGCGCCCGCGGCCATCTACAGCGGGGTCGCGGACAAGGCGGCGCTGACCGCCAAGTACGTCGACAACACCGAGACGTTCTACCGGGAGGCGGCCGGCGCGGAATTGTCCGGCTCGGTGTACACCCAGATCACCGATCTGGAGAACGAGCTGAACGGCCTCTGGACCTATGACCGGCGCGAGATCAAGGTCGACCGGGCAGCCGTACGGTCGGTCAACCGCACGGTGATCGCGGCCGGTGCCGACCCGGGTCTGTCCTTTCCCGGCCGTGGCGACTGGAATCTGGACGAGGGCCGGGGAACGACGGCCCGCGACAGCAGCACCAGCCACCGTGATCTGACGCTGAACGGGAACCCGGCGTGGGTGCCGGGAGTGACCGGAACGGCGCTCGCTTTCGACGGCGACGGCGATTCCGCGGAGACCGGTGGCCCGGTCGTCGACACCACCCGCGACTATTCGATCGCGGCCTGGGTGACGCTCGACGAACTGCCGGGCAATTACGCGACCGCGATCAGCCAGGAAGGGCGCCGGACCGAGAGCCCGTTCTACCTCCAGTACGGACAGGGCGCCTTCGCGTTCAGCACCCCCGGCGGGAACCGGGCCAGAATGGTGGTCACACCCGACCTGAACCGCTGGTACCACCTGGTCGGGGTGCGCGATCACACCACCGATGAGGTGCGCCTGTACGTGGACGGTGAGAGGGCCGGCACCGCCCCGGCCGGACCCGATGTCGTGAGCACCGGTGCGCTGTCGGCCGGCCGGGCGACATACGCGGGCGCGAGGACCGACCACTGGTCCGGCTTGATCGACCAGATCCACGCCTACGACCGGGCACTGACCGACGAGGACGTGGCCACGCTGTACGCGAACCGGACATGATCTACTCCCCGGGTGACTGATCTGCGAGAACACGTCGTGAGCTGGCAGCGCGGCTGGGGAGTGGCCCGGGCGCTCCCCGCCGCCGTCGACGTCGGTGGCGGCCTGCGGGTGCACTGCGCCCAGAAGAGCCGCGAGATCGAGTACGTCGCGTACGACGCCGGGTCGGTGCGGGAACTCGCCGGCCGGGTCGCCGAGGAGGAAGCGGTGACCTGGCTGACCGTACCCACCACCGACCCGGCACGGGCGCTCGCCGATCTCGACGCGGCGGGTCTGACCCTGCTCGCGCGCGCGGAGTGGTTGATGATCACGGACCTGCGCGCGCACCCCGTCAGCACGGTCGCCGAGCCCTACCACCTCCGGCAGCGCACTGAGGGTGGCGTGCTCAGAGCCACGGTCGAGCACCCGTCATGCGAGGAGGCCGCCCGCGCGACGATGGGCCTCTGCGGTACGGACGCCGTGGCCGACAAGGTCCGCACCGCCCCGGAGCACCGCCGCCAGGGCCTGGGCGCCGCGGTCATGGGCACCGTGGCCCGCACCGCCGTCGGCCGGGGCGCCGTCCGTGGTCTGCTCATCGCCAGCGACGAGGGCCGGCTGCTGTACACCAGGCTGGGCTGGCACCCGGTCGCCGAGGTCCTGATCGCGGCCAAGCCATAGCGTCAGTGCCAGGGCCGGTAGTACGGATTGCTCTCGCAGTCGCTCATGATCTCGACCTTAGTGACCTTGTCGACCGGGCACACCCCGATGATGTACTTGCGCCGGATGCCGCCGGGGAACGCGACCTCCACCTGGGCCGCCCACTGGTGGGTGTCCCCGATGGTCTCGTTGACGTCCACCCCGCCGGGGGCATCGATGTAGTAGTTGAAACCGGACTTGTACCAGATCTTGTACAGGTCGTGGTCGTAGGTTGTGGACACGTACGGTGAAGGCTGGTTGACGAGCACGTACTTCTCGATGTCGTACTGCCCGGTCACCACGTCCTTCGGCGCGAAACCCTCCTCGAAGACGATGTCCGGTCCCCGGCTGTCACTGCGGTACAGCGTGCCGCAGCTGGTGCGCCACACCGGTTCCGGCGTGATCCGCTCAGGATCGACCTTCCGGTTCACCGCCGCCTTGACCTTGTTGTCGAACTGCGGGCACTCCGGCGCCGCGGCGGCGAGCTGCCGGGCCCCGGGCCGGGCCTCGGACGCCGCGGCGGGCGTGACGACCGGAGCCGCGAGAACGGTGCCGAGACAGAGCGCCGCGGCCAGGAACCGCCGCCGGGTCACAGTAATGATCATGACCAGCACGATGTCGGCCCGTCCCCACGCCACGATGGACCGTCACCCGGTTGCCGCGTGTCCACCCAACCTCCGTCCGGCGCGACCCGGCGATGGTAGGGACCGCACATCCACCGTCCGGTGAGGGCGTCTAGTCTTCGCGGCATGGCGTTACGACCGGACGAGTTCTACGACCATGCCCTCGCCGCCGCCGACGGTGAGCATCGGCTCCCGCTGGCCCGGATGACCGGCTGGGAGATCAGCCCGTTCGAGGCCGGCGGGCTTCGGGTCGCCCCGTTGCGCCCGCCGGTGCTGCCCGAGCCGCCCCGGCACGGCGAGGACCCCGCCGACTGCGTCTCCTGCCGCCACCGCGACGACGGCCTCTGGCTCAACGACAACTGGCGGCTGACCCGGGTCCCGGGGGTCGGCGTGCCGCTGGTGCTCATGCTGCACCCGCGCGACCACCACGACATGGCCGACCTCCCCGACGAGCTGGCCGCCGAGCTCGGACTGCTGAGCACCCGCATCGTCCGGCACATCCAGGCGCTGCCGCACATCTCGCGCGCCCACCTCTATCGCATCGGCGACGGCGGTGCCCACCTGCACATCTGGTTCTTCGCCCGGCCGCTGGGCCAGTCCCAGCTGTTCGGGTCGTGGCTGGTCGTCTGGGACGACCTGCTGCCGGAGTACCCGGCCGACATCGCCGACGCGGACGCCGCCCTCGTGGTGGACGCTCTCCTGGCCTCCCACGGCGGCACCCGCCCGGTCCGGTAAGGACCGGCCGAATCAGCAGAGGCGGCCGGTCAGCAGAGGCGGGCGAGCAGTGCGGCGCCGGCCATCTCGCTGGTGCCGTCGCGGTCGTGGTGGGCGAGCCAGAGAGCGGCCTCGACCTTGCGGGCGACGGCCCAGGCCGCGATGCGGCCGGGATCAAGGTCGAGTTCGGCGGCGAGCACGGCGATCCGCTCACGCAGGGAACGGTCCGGATCAGGCTCCGCGTACGGGTGCCCGGTCTGATCGAGCAGCGGCCAGAGATCGTACGCGGGGTCGCCGATCAGTGGTTTCGGGTCGATGGCCACCCAGTTGTCACCCGAGGACAGGATGTTGCCCGGGTTGAAGTCGCCGTGCAGCACCACCTCGCGGGGCGCCGACGCGGGGAGGTCGTGCAGCAGCCGGGCGCCCTGCTCGACCAGGCCGGGATCGAAGCCGGCCGGCCGCAGCCGCGCCATGCGTTCGGTGACCAGGTCGCCGAGGTCGCCGGCCACGTCGACGAGGGGCTCGATGGTGCCCACGTCCTGGGTGGGGCGCAGCTCCGGCACGCCGGCCGACCAGAGCCGGCGCAGCACGTCCGCGGCGATGCGCAGGCTCTCCGCCGGCCGCAGGATCTGGGCGGCGAGCTGTTCGCCGGGCAGGCACCGCTCCAGGACCAGCGCGTGCCGGCCGGGGTCGTGCCGGAACAGGCGGACCGCCCCGTGACCGTCCCAGAGGCGCAGCGCCGCGGGTTCGGCGTACATCTCGCGGTGCGGCCAGCCGATCTTGAGGATGACCTCGGTGCCGTCGGCCAGCGTGGCCGGGGCGACCCAGCTGCACGACCCGCCGTGCAGCGGCGGCCCGAGGACCAGGCCGAAAGCGTCACTGACCTCGTCGATCAGCCGGGGCAGCGTGGCCAGCCAGCGGCGCCCGGAGACGGTGCGGGACAGCTCACGGACGACGGGGAGATCGCCGGGGACGGTGGTCACCACGCGACCGGGGCGTAATCCTTGAGGAAGATGCCGTACAGGTCCTCGCCGGCCTGGCCCCGCACGATCGGGTCGTAGACCCGGGCCGCGCCGTCGACCAGGTCGAGGGGCGCGTGGAAGCCCTCGTCGGCCAGGCGCATCTTGGTCGGGTGCGGCCGCTCGTCGGTGATCCAGCCGGTGTCCACACTGGTCATCAGGATGCCGTCGGCGAACATGTCCTCGGCGCTGGTACGGGTGAGCATGTTCAGCGACGCTTTCGCCATGTTGGTGTGCGGGTGACCGGCACCCTTGTAACCGCGGTTGAAGATGCCCTCCATCGCGGACACGTTGACCACGTACCGCCGCGGGAACGACGATTGTGTCATCGCCGCACGCAGCCGGCTGACCAGGATGAACGGGGCGGTGACGTTGCACAGCTGGACCTCGAGCAGCTCCAGCGCGCCGACCTCGTGGACCCGGTCGCTCCAGCTGTTGGTCGGCGCCAGGTCGGGCACCAGGCCACCGGCGTCGATCGCGGTCAGCGCGGCCACCCGCGCGGCGGTCGCGGACCCGCCGGTCAGCGCCAGGGCGGTGAGGTTGTGCGGGCTGAACGTCTCGGCGCTGTCGACCGACCCGGCGCCGGTCAGCGCGGCCGGGTGCAGGTCCGAGGCGTGCCCACCACCGAGATACTCCAGCTCGGGCAACGGACCGGACGGCAGGGGAGCCGCCTCGGCGGCCGCGATCGCCGCGTACGAGCCCGCCGACCTGCGTACCGTCTGGGCTGCGTTGTTGATCAGGATGTCGAGCGGCCCCTGGGCCGCGACCGAATCGGCCAGGGCGACCACCTGGGCCGGGTCCCGCAGATCGAGACCGACCACCCGCAACCGGTGCAGCCAGTCGGCACTGTCCGGCATCGCGGCGAACCGGCGCACGGCGTCGTGCGGGAACCGGGTGGTGATCGTCGTGTGGGCGCCGTCCCGCAGCAGCCGCAACGCGATGTACATCCCGATCTTGGCCCGGCCACCGGTGAGCAGCGCCCGCCGCCCGGTCAGATCGGTGCGGGCGTCCCGCCGGTCCCGGTTCTTCGTCGCACAGGACGGGCAGAGCTGATGATAGAACGCGTCGACCTCGACATAGCGCTGCTTGCACGTGTAACAGCCCCGCGGCTGGCGCAACACCCCCGCGGTCTGCCCCGACGTCCCGGTGGCCAGCGGCAACCCGGCGGTCTCGTCGTCGATCCGGGTCGGCGCCCCGGTGGCGGTAGCTTCGGTGACGGCCCGGTCATGGGCGAGAATCGCGTCCCGCCGCTCCCGGCGGCGCTGCAGCTTCGTGGTCTTGAACAGGGCCGCGGTGGCCCGCCGGACGGCGACCGCGTCAGGGTGCTCCGGATCCAGCGCCTCGGCCTCGGCGATGACATCCAGGCACAGGGCCAGCCGCCCGGGATCGATGCCCGCCGCGCTCGGCGTGGTCGCGGTCTCGTCAGCTGTTGCGGTCATGCCCATCCCGTCCCGGTAGAAGCCGGCTGATACCGCCCGGCGGGCCAGAATAGCCGTTTCCGCCCCCACCCCGCCAACCGGCAGCCCTCACCCACCCACGCCACGGCTGCCTCACACCGCTCACCCACGTGCGCCCATCGCCCGCCCCGGCCCATCGCCCGCCCCGCTGGTCGCCCGCCCCGCTGGTCGCCCGCCCCGGCTCATCGCCCGCCCCGGCTCATCGCCCGCCTTAGCCGGTCGCCCGCCTGCGTCGGCTGTTTGCCCTCGCCTGCTGCCCGCGCCGCAGCCAGCCGGCCCGAGCCGGCTGCTTGCCTCGCTGGTTGCCAACGCACTCCTGCCACCCAACCTGGGCGCCCGCGTACGCCGGCGGCTTCCCCCGGACAACCCTCACCGCCCCATGGCTCGCCTGCCTCGGCCGCTTGTCCTCACCAGCTGTTTGCCCTCACAGGCAGCCCGCCCGGACAGGCCGCTTGCGCTGCGGCTCGCTTGCCCGGGCCGCTCGCGTCGTAGTCCGCCGTTCTCGCCGGCCACCCGGCGGCGCCGCAGCCACCTGCGTTGGCCGCTTGCTTATCAGTCCGCCCGTTCTCGCAGGCCAGTCAGTCTCGCCGCAGACTGCCGGCCTTTCGCTTCCGCCGCTGTCTCGCCTCTGTCGGCCGCCCGCTCCTGCCGATCACCCCGGAACCGCAGTCTCCACCACCCGCACCGGGCCAGCTCCGCGGGCGGCGGATGTCGGTGGTTCGGTCACGCGTTGCGGGCTGAGAACGAGGTCCGATTTCCGCCAGCGCGCGGGCCGTGGATGTGGTGGTTGCTCATACCTGGGCTGCTGCGCCGCAGGTCACGGACGTGCTATCCGGCGCGGTGATGGAAAGTTGCGCGGAACTCGCACCATTCGCAACGTCCTGCTGCCTGATCGGGGTGCGGCGCAATATCGAGTCCGAGCATCACATGTATGCCCCCTGCGTTCATCACCCGTTGTGACGTGACGAACGCAGGGAGGCAGTGCGCGTTCAGGGGGTGGGTTCGTCCGGGTCGCGGTTCGGGCCCGCCGGCAACGCCCAGCGGGCCGGGGCCGCACCGAGCTGGCGCGGGCCCTCGGGCGGGGCCTGGTGGCCGAGCACCACCTGCGCCGGACCGGGGCGGGGAGCCGACCCCGCGAACGGCAGCTGCGGCATCGGTGCGGACCCGGCCACCGGCATCTCCGGCAGGGACGCGGACCCGGCCACCGGCATCGACGGCAGCGGGGCTGAGCCGGCCACGGGCAGTTCGCGCATGGGCGCGGAGGGCAACGCGCGGGCCGGACCGGAGGGCAGTTCCAGCATCCGCCGGTGTCCCGCGGCCGGGGAGCCGCCGGGTCCCGCCGGTGAGGCCAGGGACGGCCCCGGTCCGGCCGAGGGCAGCTCGAGCATGGGGTGTCGCCCGGCGGGCGGCCGATCGGACAGCCCGGCAGTGGGCCGGTCAAAAGCGGGCCGGTCGAGGGCAGGCCGGTCAAAAGCGGGCCGGTCGAGGGCGGGCCGGTCAAGGGCAGACCCGGCAGCGGGCCGATCGGACAACCCGGCCATGGGTAGCCCTGCAGCGGGCAAACCTGCAGCGGGCAAACCGGCTGTGGGCGACCCGCTCGTGGGGCGGTCGGTGGTGGCGGGCTGGAAGGCTACCGAGATTGCCGGGGGCGGGGTGGCCTGGAGGAACTCGGGGGTGAGGCCGGGGGACGCCGGTGCCGGGGCGGCGTGCCTGCCTGTGGGTGCTGGGGCCGGGTCGTCGTCGGTCTCGGTCAGGCCGGCTCGTTGCTGGAGGCGTTTGAGGGGGCCGGGGGCCCACCAGGCGGCGTTGCCGAGCAGTTTGAGGACCGCCGGGACCAGCAGCATGCGGACCACCGTCGCGTCCAGGAGCAGGGCGATGATCATGCCTACGCCGATGAAGCGCATGGTGGTGACCGAGCTCAGGGCGAAGGCTCCGGTGACCACGATCAGGAGCAGGGCCGCCGCGCTGATCACGCGGCCGGTGCGGGCCAGGCCGGTGGTCACCGCCTCGGTGGTGGAGGCGCCCTTGGTGCGGGCCTCGACCATGCGGGACAGCAGGAAGACCTCGTAGTCGGTGGACAGGCCGAAGACCACGGCGGCCATGAGGACCACGATGCCCGACTCGAGGGGCATGGGGGTGATCCGCAGCAGGTCCGCGCCATGGCCGTCCTGGAAGATCCAGACGAGGACGCCGAACGTGGCGGTGAGGCTCAGGGCGCTCATCACCACGGCCTTGACCGGCAGCAGGATCGAGCCGAACGCGAGGAACATCAGGATCAGCGTCGCGCCGGTGAGCAGGCCGATCATCAGGGGGAGCCGGTCCGCGGTGGCCCGCAGGCTGTCCATGTTGCGGGCCGTGGTGCCGCCGACCAGCATCTCCGCGTCCAACGGTGGCAGCAGGTCGCGGATGCCCTGGACCGCGTCGCGGGCCGGGGTGCCGAACGGGTCCTTGCCGGTGAGGGTGGCGGTCCAGGAGACCACCGCGCCGCCGGAGCCGGCCGGGGTGACCGCGGCGACGCCCGGCACCTTCGCGATCCGCTCGGCGAACGCTGTCACGGCGTTCTCGGCCGGGGGTGCGCCGTGCGGGCCGCGCAGCACGACCAGGACGCCGGCGCTGCTCAGGGCCGGGAAGTCCGCCTTGAGGGTCTCGACGGCGGTCCGGGCGGGTTCTCCGGCGGGCAGGACACGCTCGTCGTTCTCGCCGAAGCGGACGCCGGCGATCGGGGCCGCCAGCACCAGCAGCCCGGCCAGGATCGGCACCGCGAACAGCACGGGGTGCTTCAGCACGATACCGGCGAGCCGCGCCCAGCCCGTACCGTCGCGGGGTGCCCGGGACCGTCGCGGCAGCCGTACCGGAAGCTTGTCGACCCGGGGACCCAGGACGGCCAGCAGCGCGGGCAGCAGCGTGAGCGACAGCAGGGCCGCGAGACCGACGGCCGCCAGGCCGCCGTAGGCGAGTGATTTGAGGAAGCCCTGCGGGAAGAGCAGCAGACCGCCGAGGGCGATCATCAACAGCGAGGCCGAGAAGACGACGGTACGGCCGGCGGTCGCGACCGTGCGCCGCACCGCCTCCGCGGGGGTGCGCCCGGCCGCCTGCTCCTCGCGGAACCGGCCGACCATGAACAGGCCGTAGTCGATGGCCATGCCGAGGCCGAGCAGGCTGGCCACGTTGACGGCGAACGAGTTGACCTCGTGGGTGTTCGCGACCGCGTGCAGCACGCCGAGCGAGCCCAGCACCGCGCAACCGCCCACCAGTACCGGCAGTGACGCGGCGACCAGCGAGCCGAACAGGAACAGCAGCAGGACCAGCACGATCGGCAGCGAGATCATCTCGGCGAACGCGAGGTCGTCGGTGGACCGGGTCGCCGAGGCGTCGTTGAGCGGGGCGGCGCCGGCCAGCCGCACACTCGCGCCGGGGACCGCGAAATCATCCGAGATCTTGCGGTACGACTCCAGCTTCGCGCCGTCGTCGGCCCCGGCGAGCGTCACCACCGCCACGGCGCTGAGGCCGTCGGCGGCCGCGAACTGCGCGACGTTGCCCGGCCAGTAGCCGGTGACGCCGCTGACCGTGGACGACGGCAGCTCCCGCAGGCGGGCCTCGATGCGCGCGCCCAGCGCGGCGTCGTCGATCGTGCCGGTCGTCGGGCGGTAGATCGCGATCAGGTCGCCACCCGGGGCGCCCAGCTCGGAGCGGACCGCCTCGGCGGCGCGGCTGGACTCACTGCCCGGATCGGTGTAGCCGCCCTCGGAGAGCTGGCCGAAAACGCCCAGACCCCACACCCCGGCGGCCACGACCGCCACGACCGCGGTCGCCAGCACCGGCCACCGGAACCGGGCCACCCAAGATCCCCACGCGGCGAACACACTTCCCCCTCACGAACCCGTACCCGACCCGTCAGCGCAGCGTCGCCGCCTCGAGCGCCACCCCGCCGCAGTCGTCGTCGAACGAGTCGTCGGTGACCCAGCTGAGGGTGAGTCTGCCGTTCTTCGGGGCCCGGTAGGTGACCACGAACGCGGTGGTGGCGAGGTTGTTGCTGCGCTCGGTGAAGGTACCCGTAGCGGTCGGGCCGCCGGTCGAGAGCTTCGCGGTGAGTTTGCCACGGGCACCCCGGGCCCCCACGTAGACCTTCAGCGTGCGCGGCGACGTCCCGGCCGGCGCGGACAGCGTGAAGCCGTTGCCCTTGTCGCAGGTGCGGATGCCGGTCGGCGTGCCGTCGGAGTGGTCCACCGGTTTCCCGCCGGTCCAGCTGAACCGCTGCGGGCTCAGCCCGTGCCGGAACCGGGGCGCGGTCGGCGCACCCTCGAGGATGGCGAAACCGCCGTCGGCCTTGCGTTCGAGCGAGAACGTGCCCTGCTCACCCCAGTGCACCCAGTCGCGGCTGCCCTCGGCGGTCAGGTCGACCAGCGCCGGGACGCCGGTGCTGGTGACGGCCACCGCGCCCTCGAAGCGTTCCTTGCGCGACGGTGCGGTGGCGCTGGTGCGGCTCGGCGCCGGTGTGGTCTTCGACGGGCTCGGTGACGGGGTGGGTGAGGGGGTCGGCGACGGCGAGTCGCTGGCCAGGGGGATCGGGAACTGGTCGGCCGGGTTCAGCGGGAAGTCGCCCAGCGCGGGCGGCTGCGCCGCCGGGAGCTCCGGCGTGCTGTTGCTGGTCGCCGCGCGGCTGACCACGAATCCGGCCGCGACCACGACCAGCACCCCGGCCAGGATCACCGCCGCCGGCACCAGGAATTCGCCGAGTCGCCGCGACCGGGTCTCCAGCAGCATCGGCGGGACGGGGGCGCCCCGGCGGCCGGTGCTGCGATAGCCGTAGCCGCCGCGGGGGAGCGCCGACCCGTCCGGACCGCTGTTGCCCGGTCCGTTGTCGTCCGGCACCCCGGCCCTCCTTCGAGTCGTGTCCCAGAAGATCACACCGACCTGTGGGGAGGTACACCGTCTCACCTTGCGTGAGTGACGGAGAAGAGCGAAATGAGTAACCGGGCGATTCGGCGAGTGATCGCGCCGGGACGGCGAGTACCGTGTCCGAAGTTTCCCCGGCGTCCCATCGATGAGGAGAAGTCTAAAATCATGAGTGTCCAGGACAAGACCGCAGGCAAGCGTCGCGGCCAGGCGCTCACCGGCGCGCTCGCCGGGGTGGCCGTGATCGTGGTGCTGATCGTCGTGTTCATCGCGATCCAGACCTCCGGCGACGACAAGAAGGACACCACCCCCGCCGCCGCCCCGCCGGCCACCGCACCGGCCACCTCCGCGGCGGCCGAGCCGGCGCCGCAGACCGCGATCGACCCGGCGCTGCAGGAGAAGCCGGCCGTCGAGGCGGGCGGCGCGGGCAAGCTGGACAAGCTCGTCGTCACCCCGATCATCGTCGGCACCGGCCCGAAGGTCGTCGCCGGTCAGACGATCCAGGCGAATTACATCGGCGTCACATACCCCGACGGCAAGCAGTTCGACTCGTCGTGGGACCGGGGTCAGCCGGCCACGTTCCCGGTCGGTGCCGGTCAGCTGATCCAGGGCTGGGACCAGGGCCTGGTCGGCGTGCCGGTCGGCAGCCGGGTGCAGCTCGACATCCCGTCGGCGCTGGCCTACCCGAACCCGCAGAACGGCCAGCCGGCCGGCGACCTGCGCTTCGTGGTCGACATCCTCGCGGCCCAGTAGCACATGACGGGGATGAGCGGACGCCGGTGGCCGGCGATGGTGGCGGCCCTGGTGATCGGGGCTGCCACGGTGGTCGCGGCTCCGGCGGGGCCGGCGCTCGCCGTGGTGGCGCCGTACACCCATGCGGTCTTCACCGACCCGGTCGGTGACACCGCGGCGAAGGACCGGATCTTCACCCGGCTGGTCGAGTTGATCGACGGTGCGGAGACCGGCTCGACCATCCGGGTCGCCACCTACAAGATCGCCTCCCGGGTCGTGCCGGACGCGCTGGTGGCGGCGAAGCAGCGCGGCGTCAACGTGCAGATGATCGCCGACTCGGACACCAAGCCGAACACGCTCAGTCTCGGCCTGCTCAGCGACGGGCTGGGCACCGATCCGACCAAGGCGTCGTTCTTCCTGGTCTGCCCGGACGACCGGGGCTGCATCGCGAACTACGCCGACTGGTCGATCATGCACAACAAGTTCTACCTGTTCACCCGGACCCTCGGCGTGGACAACGTGGTCGTGCAGACGAGCATCAACCTGGGTGGCACCACCTGGCGGGACGGCGGGATGGGCTGGAACGACGCCCTGGAGGTCACCGGCAACACGGCGCTGTCCGACTCCTACACCGGCTACTTCGGTGACCTCAAGGCCCGCAAGGCGAACAACAACTACTACGACACCCGGGTCCCGGTGCAGGCCGGCGCCGCCAAGGTGTTCTACTACCCGCGGGCCGGCTCGTCGCTGACCGGGGACCCGGCCGAGGACACCGTGATGACGGTCCTCAACAACACCGAGTGCTTCGGGAACACCACCGTCGGCACCACCGACGGGACGAACCGGACCATCATCCGGGTCACGGCGACCGAGCTGGCGCTGCCGTACATCGCCGACAAGCTCGTCGCCCTCGACGCCGCCGGCTGCTACGTCGTGGTGAATCTGCGGTACGACCCGGCGAACGACGGGCAGGGGACCGCACTGCGCAAGCTGCTCACGAAGACGTCCAGCGTCTACAACGGTGTCGTGGTCCGCTACTACTGCACCGACGATCCGATCTGGATCCACTCGAAGTACTTCACCGTCGAGGGGAAGTACTACGGCCGGGGCGACCGGAAGATCGTCTGGACCGGCAGCCTGAACTGGAAGGGCGGCAGCCTGCGCGGTTCCGACGAGACGATGCTCCAGCTGGAGGACGCGGTGGTGCACGCCGCGTACGTCCAGCAGTCCAGGGCGGAAGCGGCGGCCGCCACACACCAGCCCGCGAACACCGACGACGCCACCCCCACCTGCTGAACCGGCGGGTCAGGGCAGTTCGTCGATGAGGTGCTCGGCCTCGCTCTCGGGGTCCGACACCCAGCTCTGGTCCGGCTTGTGCACGCGGAGCGACACCAGCCCGTGCAGGCCGGACCAGAGCCGTTCGGCCCGCACGGCGGCGTCGTCCCTGGTCGCCGCGCGGGCTTCCAGCAGGGCCCGGGTCAGTCCCAGCAGCTCGCTGGCGGCGTCGGCGTCGAGGGTGCTGTCCGGGTCGAGCTGGTCCGCGCTCTCGAACAGCAACTGGTACATCCCCGGATTCGTCAGGCCCCAGCGCACGTAGGCGCGGGCGAGGCGGCGCATCCGGGTGTCGACGTCCAGTGCCGGGTCGTCCGCGCGCAGCACGGCCGTCTCGATCTCGGTGAACCCGGCCGTCAGCAGTGCCCGGGTCAGCGCCGCCTGCGACGGGAAGTGCCGGTAGACCGCGGCCGCCGAGACGTCGCAGGCCCGGGCCACGGCGCGCAGTGACGGGATCGCCACCGGCCGCGGGGTCGCGGCGAGCGCGGTGGCCGCGGCCAGGAGCTCCCCGCGCAGTTGATCGCCTTCCCGCCGAGGTTTCGTGGTTGCCATGGACACCATTCTGCCCGATGTGGTTGACAGCTGTTCACCGGATCTGGTTAACATGTGTTCACCAACTCTGGACAGGGGAAATTCTGTGCGTTACCACGGCAAGACAGCACTCGTGACCGGTGCCAGCTCGGGCATCGGCGAGCAGTTCGCCCGTGACCTCGCCGCCCGGGGGACCGGCCTGGTGCTCGTCGCCCGCCGGGCCGACCGGCTCGAGGCGCTGGCCGGCGAACTGCGCGACGCGCACGGCGTACCCGTCACCGTGCTCGCCGCCGACCTGGCCCGGCCTCGCCCGGGTGCATCGGTGCGCGCGGCGCTGGCGGACCGGGGCATCGCCGTCGACATGCTGGTCAACAACGCGGGATTCGGGTCCATCGGGCCGTTCGCCGCGGCCGACGAGGCCTCGCTCAGCGACCAGATCGCGGTCAACGTGGCCGCGCTGACCGACATGACCCGGGCGTTCGTGCCCGACCTCGTCGCCTCGGGCGACGGGGTGCTGGTCAACGTGGCGAGCTTCGTCGGCTACCAGCCGGGGCCGGGCATGGCGGTGTACGCGGCGACCAAGGCGTACGTGCTCAGCTTCACCGAGGCGATCGCCCACGAGCTGCGCGGCGAGCCGGTACGGGTGCTGGCGCTCTCACCCGGGTCGACCCGCTCCGAGTTCTACGCGACGGCTCAGGGCAGCGAGGCGGGTCTGGCGTTCGAGACGCCGGAGCAGGTGGTGGCCACCGGGCTGCGGGCGCTCGACGCGGCCCGGACCCCGGCCCGGGTGATCTCGGGCCGGCGCAACCGGATGAACCACGCGATCCTGCGCGGCCTGCCCCGCCGCCTCGTGCTGGACATCATGGCCCGCAACACCCAGCCGGCGCACTGACAGCGGGGCTCAGAGCTCGCGGACGATCACGTCGGCCTGACGGGCCGGGCCCGGGCGTTCCTCCACGGTCCACTTCAGGTCACGCAGCGCGCCGAGCAGCTCGTCCACCGATGACGGGGCGACGCCGGCGAGCGCCAGGTCACGTACCATCCGGCCCTTGGTGGCCTTGTTGAAGTGGCTGACGACCGAGCGGCGCGGCTCGCCGTCGACGATCCGTTCGTGCAGCACGCGCAGCGCCAGGGAGCGCGGCCCCGGCGCCCACATCGCTGCGTAGGCGCCGCTGCGCAGATCGAGGACCAGCTCGTCCGCCGGCATGGCCCGGGTCAGGGCCGTCCTCCAGTACGGCGTGAGCCCACCGAGCCCGGGCAGCGTCACCCCGGCGGAGCACCGGTACGCGGGGATCCGGTCGCCGAGCCGCACCGCGCCCCACAGCCCGGAGAACACCACGGCCCGCTCGTCGACCCAGCCCCGGGCGGGACCGGGCAGCCCGGCGTGGTCGAGCGCCTCGTAGAGCACCCCGGTATACACCGAGGCGGCGGGCGCCGCGGCGGCGGTGACCAGGGCCGCGTTGCGGTGCAGTTCGTCGCGCTGACCGGCGCTGAGGCCCAGCGTCGCCAGCGAGTCGGCGACCGCGCGGGCACTGGTGCGCCTGCTCAGCGTGACGAGCCGGCTGAGCACCCGTTTGCGGGCGGTGGCGAGCCGGGGCAGCCAGAGCGTGGTGAGATCGGTGGGTTCCCCGGTGGCGGGTGCGGTCTTGCCCTCGGAGGGTGGCAACAGGATGAGCACGCCGAGACGTTATCGCCCGTCGTGCCCGCCCAGCGCATCGGCCACGGTCGGGTACACCACCAGCGCGGGGGACAGGCCCGCGGACTCCATCAGGCTGTGCAGCCAGGCGCTGGGCGCGGCCAGCCGGACCCAGCCACCCGTACGGTCCGCGGTGGTGTGGGCCACCACGAACGAGCTCAGGCCGGTGGAGTCGCAGAACTCGACCCCGGACAGGTCGACCACGATGTGCGGCGCCGGCCGGTCGAGGATCTGACCGAGCGTGGTGGACAGGACCGGGGCGGAGTCCAGGTCGAGGTTGCCCCGCACGGTGACGACGACGGACTCGTCCGGGTTGCCGAGGACGGACACGTGCACGGCGGGCCTCCAGGCATCGGCGGGTGTGGAAGCCCTTCTTCTGCCCACTCAGGAGCCCGGCGGAACCTGCGGCACGGTGATCGTCGTCTTCACCGTGGCCTGGTCGATCTCGGTGGTCCGGACGGTGAACGTGACCTCGTACGTGCCGGGGAGCGGGAACGTCAGCGTGCCCATCGCGTCGTTCCGGGGCGCCAGCGGCAGCATCGGCGCCGAGTACGCCTCGACGTCCTGGTCGCGCAGCCGGGTGGTGACGGTCCACTCCTGGGCCGCGAGCGGGCTGCCCTCGGGCGTGTAGGTGAACCCGTGCACGGTGTTGTTCTCCCCGATCTCGACGGGGTACACGGAGTACTGCAGCGTGAACAGGTCCGAGGTCAGCGTCTGCGAGACCCCCTTGGTCACCGGGCGGTTCTTCTCGTCGGTGACGTTGCGGCCGGGCGTGGTCTGCACCAGGACCGAGCTCAGGCCGAGCACCACGACGGTCGCCGCGACCTCGATGCCGACCGAGCGCCGCAACGCCGCCGGGCCGTGCGTGACGACCCGCGACCCGAGCACGAACCGGCGGGCCAGCGCGGCGACCCCCAGCACGGCGGCCAGCACGACGATCTTCGCGAGCAGGAGCTTCCCGTACGCCGTGGTCCACAGCGCCCCGACCGAGCCGACCTGGACCACGGCCTGCACCGCGCCGGCGCCGACCAGCCAGACCACCGACAGCGCGGCCCAGCGTGACCAGACCGGCAGGATCCGCCCCAGCACCCGGGGGTGGGCCCGGCGCAGCAGGAACACCGACAGCGTGACCAGTCCGCCCAGCCAGACCGCCATCGCGGCCATGTGCACGACGTCCGCGCCGACGATCACGGCCGGCAGCGGGGACTCGCCGGCGTGCCCGGTCAGCGGCCAGGTGGCCAGGCCGCCCAGACCGAGACCGATCAGGACGAGGGACCGCCACCGGCGCTGCTGCCCGCGCAGCACCGGGGGCAGCAGCGCGGCGACGGCGACCAGCAC
Source organism: Actinoplanes sp. NPDC051494 (assembly GCF_044454705.1). Classification (NCBI taxonomy): domain Bacteria; kingdom Bacillati; phylum Actinomycetota; class Actinomycetes; order Micromonosporales; family Micromonosporaceae; genus Actinoplanes; species Actinoplanes sp. NPDC051494. The sequence goes on along the minus strand of NZ_JBITDZ010000005.1, from coordinate 34,759 downwards.
CGCGAGCCGCGCGAGCAGCGTCAGGCCGAACGGGCTGCCGAGCACGTCGGCGAGCTCCATGACCGAGACGTCCCAGAGCGGCGCGCCGCTGGCCGCCGGGGCCTGGACCCACAGAGCGCCGAGCGTGGCCACGGCGGTCAGCGCGAGCCCGGCCCGGGTCAGCAGGACCGGGCCGCGCCGGGACAGCCGCCGGGGCCAGAGCAGCGAGAGCAGCAGCGCCGGCCCGATGATCAGCGTCAGGCCCGCGTACCCGAGGGTGCGCAGCGTGGGCGTCGCGGCCGCGACCGACGGATGCACGCCCAGCGGATCGCTCTCGGCGGGCCGCGCCGAGGGTGCGCCGACCGAGAAGATCATCGCCCCGCCGACCGGATGGCTGTCGGCCGAGACGATCCGGTAACTGACGAGGTACGTGCCGAGCGGCTGATCGGCCTTGCGCAGCTGGATCCGCAGCAACGGCCCCTCGGTGGTGACCGTGCCGGTGACCCGCTTGCCGTCCGGCGCGAGGACCTGGGTGCGCCCCGGCACCACGGCGATGGTCTCGGAGAACCGCACCACGATCTCGTCCGGCGCCGACCGCACCACACCGCCCGGCTCGGGAACGGCGCTGAGCAGGGCGGCGTGCGCACTCGCGGGGGCGGCGGGCAGCACCAGCGCGGCGAACACGATCGTCAGCAGCGTGGCAAGACGGAACATCACAGCGGCCCCCCGACCGCGCACAGGTGTCACGGCAGGTAGTTCGGATCATCGGCGGGAAAGGTTCAATCCTGGCGTGGCGGCTTACCGATCGCCGGTGCCGGGTACGGGCGAGGATACGATCCCGGGCAGCAGCACGCCCACAAGGAGGCCCCTCGATGTCCGTGCACCCCCGCGCCGGCACGCCCGCCGATTCCCGCGACACCATCGATGTGCCCCGGGTGATCCTCAACTACTACACCGAGCACCCCGACCCCGGGGAGACCGCGCAGCGCGTCGCGTTCGGCACGTCCGGGCACCGCGGGTCCAGCCTGCGCACGGCGTTCAACGAGGACCACATCGTCGCCACCAGTCAGGCGATCGTCGAGTACCGCCGCGACCAGGGCACCGACGGCCCGCTGTTCCTCGGCCGCGACACCCACGCGCTGTCCGAGCCGGCGACGATCTCCGCGCTGGAGGTGTTCGCCGCCAACGACGTCACGGTGCTCATCGACAGCCGCGACGGTTACACCCCGACGCCGGCGGTGTCGCACGCGATCCTCACCTACAACCGGGGCCGCACGAGCGGGCTCGCCGACGGCGTGGTCGTGACACCGTCGCACAACCCGCCCGACGACGGCGGTTTCAAGTACAACCCGCCCAACGGCGGCCCGGCCGACACGGATGCCACGAAATGGATCCAGGACCGGGCCAACCAGCTCATCGCCGGGGGCCTCAAGGACGTGCGCCGGGTCAGCGCCGCCCGGGCCCGTACCTCCGATCTCGTCTCGGGGTACGACTTCCTGGCCACGTACGTCGACGACCTCGGCTCGGTCATCGACATGGACGCCATCCGCGCGGCCGGTATCCGGATCGGCGCCGACCCGCTCGGCGGTGCGTCGGTCGCCTACTGGGGCGAGATCGGCTCCCGGTACGACCTCGACCTGACCGTGGTCAACCCGGACGTCGACCCCACGTTCCGGTTCATGACGCTGGACTGGGACGGCAAGATCCGGATGGACTGCTCGTCGCCGTACGCGATGGCGTCGCTGATCGCCCAGAAGGACCGGTTCCAGCTGGCCACCGGCAACGACGCGGACGCCGACCGGCACGGCATCGTCACCCCCGACGCCGGGCTGATGAACCCCAACCACTACCTGGCCGTGGCGATCGACTACCTGTTCCGGGCCCGCACCGACTGGCCGGCCGCCGCCGCGATCGGCAAGACGCTGGTCTCCTCCTCGATGATCGACCGGGTCGCCGCCGACCTCGGCCGCCGCCTCGACGAGGTCCCGGTCGGCTTCAAGTGGTTCGTGCCGGGCCTGCTCGACGGCTCGGTCGGCTTCGGCGGTGAGGAGAGCGCCGGCGGGTCGTTCCTGCGCCGCGACGGCAGCCCGTGGAGCACCGACAAGGACGGCATCCTGCTCGACCTGCTGGCCTCGGAGATCCTCGCGGTCACCGGCCGCACGCCCAGCGAGCACTACACCGACCTGACCGCGAAGTTCGGCGCGCCCGCGTACGCCCGGATCGACGCCCCCGCCACCCCGGCGCAGAAGGCGGTCCTCGGCAAGCTCTCCCCGTCGCAGGTCAGTGCCAAGGAGCTGGACGGCGACCCGATCACGGCGGTGCTGACCACCGCGCCGGGCAACAACGCCCCGATCGGCGGCCTCAAGGTCGTCACGGAGTCCGGCTGGTTCGCCGCCCGGCCCTCCGGCACCGAGGACGTCTACAAGATCTACGCCGAGTCCTTCAAGGGCCCCGACGCCCTGGCCCGGATCCAGGAGGAGGCCAAGGCGGTCGTCTCCGCGGCCCTCGAGGGGTAACCGAAGTCTCAGCTCGGGCGGGGTACGGCCGACTGTTACACCGTGACCGCAGACGTTGCGCGCCGCCCGGGCCGACCCCGCCCCGTACCGCTGATCATGGCGGTGCTGGCGGTGGCCGGGGTGCTGGTGTGGCTGCTGACCGGTCACCCCGGGGCGCTGCGCCTCGGCTACGCGGGCGGCCCGGTGGCGCTGGCCGCCGCGTTCGTCGCGTGCCGGGGGATCGGTGCCCTGAGCGACGTGCCCGGGCCGGTCCGCGAGTTCTGGCGGATGTTCTCGTGGGCCGCGCTGAGCGTGGGCACCGGCGCCGGCGTCAGCTTCGCGATCAGCAACAACAAGCCCGGTCTGTCACCGTTCGTGGCCGTGCCGCAGGTGCTCGGCGTGGTCTTCTTCGTGCTCGCGTTCCTGCTGCTGCCCCGGGAACGGCGCAGCGCCCAGGCCTGGGCCCAGATGCTGCTCGACGGTCTCACCGTGTCGCTCGCCGGTGGCCTCATCTTCTGGTACGTCATCCTCGACCTCGCCGGCCCGTCGACCGACGCCGTCACCCAGCACGGTGCGGCGGCCGTCGGCGTCGGCGGCCTGATCGCCCTCGTGGTGATCGGGCGCGCCGCGATGAGCCCGGCCAGCGTCGTCGACGCCGTGGCGCTGCGCATCCTGGCCATCACCCCGCTCGCCGCCATCGCCGTCGCGGTGCTGCTCATCGCCGGCGGGGAGGCCGGCCGGTTGTGGATGTCGGTGCTGGCGGCGCCGGTCGTGGGCGTGTCGATGTGCCTCGCGGCGTACCGTCAGCGGGTCGTCCTGGCCCGCCCCGGCCGGTCCGTCGCGGCACCCGGCGGGCGCCGCCTGTACAACGCGCTGCCGCAGGTGGCGGTCGTCGCGACCGCGGCCCTGGTCGTCTTCGTCTCGGCCCGCCAGCTCGGCTGGGACCAGCGCATCGTCATCATCGGCGCGGTGCTGATCGCGGCGTGCGTGGTCGCGCGGCAGCTGATCGGGCTGCGGGCCACCGACCGCCTGCTGGTGGACATCCGGCGCCGGCAGGCCGAACTCACCCACCTGGCCCTGCACGACCCGCTCACCGGCCTCGCGAACCGCCACCGCTTCGCCACGGAACTGGCCGCCCGCCTCGCCGCGCACCGCCCGGCCACCGTGCTGCTCATCGACATCGACGACTTCAAACTGGTCAACGACACCATGGGCCACGTGGTCGGGGACCGGCTGCTGGTCGAGGTCGGCGAGCGGCTGCGCCAGAACTGCGCGGACACCCACCTGCCGTCCCGGCTCGGCGGCGACGAGTTCGCGGTGCTGCTCGGCGACGGCCCCACCACCGCCGAGGACGTGGCCGCCGGCCTGCTCGCCGCGCTCGCGGTGCCGTTCGTGGTCGGCGAGCACCAGCTGCTCGCCGGCGCCAGCCTCGGCATCGCCCCGGCCGGGCCCGGTGACAGCGGCGACGAGGTGCTGCGCAACGCCGACATCGCCATGTACGCCGCCAAGGCCGCGGGCAAGGCGGGCTGGGCCCGCTTCGAGCCGGAGATGCGCAACGAGGTCGTCAACCACGCCCGGGTCGGCAGCGAGCTGCACGACGCGCTCGTGCGCCACGAGCTGTACCTCGTGTACCAGCCCGTCTTCGACCTCACCACCGGGCGGATGTCCGGCGCCGAGGCCCTGGTCCGCTGGCACCACCCGGTCCGTGGCCACGTGTCCCCGGCAGAGTTCATCCCGGTCGCCGAACGCTCCGGCCTGATCGTCCCGCTCGGCGCCTGGGTGCTGCGCGAGGCCTGCGAACAGCTGGCCGCCTGGCGCGAGCGCTACGGCGACGCGTCCATCTGCTCGATCAACGTCAACGTCGCGGCCCGCCAGCTGCGCGACCCCCGCTTCGTGGACGAGGTCGCGGCGGTCCTCAACGACGCCGGCCTGCTGCCGGTCGACCTCGTCCTCGAGGTCACCGAGTCGTCCGTGGTCGAGGGCCGCCACGTCCGCGAGACCCTGACCGCGCTGCACGAGCTGGGCGTGCGCCTCGCGCTCGACGATTTCGGTACGGGCCAGAGCAGCCTCAGCCTCCTGCGCGCCTTCCCCGTCGACGTCCTCAAACTCGACAAGTCCTTCGTCGACGGCATCTGCGACGGCGAGGACCGGGGCAGACTGGCGGTCGCGGCGGCGGTCGCCCAGCTCGCGGAATATCTCGACCTGTACACCGTGGCCGAGGGCATCGAGACGGCCGCGCAGATGGAACGCCTGCGCACCATGGGCTACCGTCTGGGCCAGGGCTACCACATGGCCAGACCCCTGCCCCCGGCCGAGATGGCCGACCTGATGACCACCAACCTGCGAGCCGTCTCCCCGGCCACGGGCGCCGTCGCCGCGGGCTGAGGTACGACCACCCGTCGCCTGGCGTTGTCGAGCGGGGTTGACGGGGGCACGGTGTGCTGCTCGGGAAGACGACCAGTCAGCCGGCTGCCGGGACGGGGCTATCGGGCCGGTGGCAGGGATGCCGCGTGCAGGACGCGGGGGAGCAGGGCGCGGTGCGCGGCCGACAACGGGGGCCAGGCGTGGCGGGCCAGGCGGTGGCGGTAGTGCACGAACGTTGTCACCGTGACCCGGCCCGGGGTGGTCCGGGTGATGAGGTTGGCCGACAGCAGCCAGGACGTGGCCTCCATGCGGATCCAGTCGTCACCGCGGCCGCTCACCTGCCAGCCTGCCACGGTGGACGGTGCCCGCCGGCGGTCCAGGCGGAAGCCGAGGATGCCCCGCCAGATCACCAGCTGGCCGGCGTCGGGGACATCGCCGAATGTCGCGCGGGCCCATTGTTCCGGCGTGGCGGCCCGGTCTGTCTCCCGGGTGAAGCGGTCGGTGTAGTCGATGCCGGGCAGGGAACTGAGCTCGCGCGTGTCCGAGGGGCTCACCGCACGAGTCTAGGTCCCTGCACTGTGGTGCATTCGGCGCGACGGCCTGCGCGGTGACCGTGGGTTGACCGGGCGCAGGGCCCTCCAGCTGGGATTGTGCACCCGCGGGCGGGCACGGCGGATCGACGGCCGACGGCGGCGCGGTGCGAAGATCGGTCCAAAGGTACGCTCGCAGCGTGATGCGCGGCGAGATCTGGACCATCGGCAGCCGCACCGACCTGCGCTACCGGGTCCTTGTGCTCTCGGCCGACAGCTACAACGAGCGGGTGAACGCGTCGCCCTACTGTGCCCCGATCGTGCGCCAGCGCGGTGTCACGGAGCTCCCGCCGTACGCGGTGGCCCTCACCGAACAGGACCCGATCACCGGGGTCGTCGTGATCAACCGGATGCGGCGGCTGCCGGCCTCCATCGGTGCGGAACGGATCGGGATGGTGACCGGGGCGAGCATGGCCCGGCTCACGGAGGCGATGCGCAACCTCTTCGAGCTGTGAGCCGGGCCTCGCGTCATCAGGCGGCCCGGGTGCCGCTGAGGTGCTCGTAGGAACCGTTGAAGAACAGCAGCGGCTGGCGTCCCGGGGTGCTGTCCAGCTCCAGGACCCGGCCGATGGTCAGGTAGTGGTCACCGGTCTCCAGCTCCTGTTCGAGCCGGCAGTCGATGGACGCGAGCGCGCCCTCGAGCAACGGGCTGCCGGTGACGCCCGGGCGCCACTCGACGCCGCGCCACTTGTCCGTACCGGAGCGGGAGAACTGTTCGCACAGCGGGCGCTGGCTCGCCTCGAGGATGTTGACGGCGAACGAACCCGACTGCCGGATCCGCGGGTACGACGTCGAGTTGAGCGACGGCGAGAACGCGATCAGCGGCGGGTCCAGCGACAGGCTGAAGAACGACTGGCAGGTCATCCCGACCGGCTCACCGTCGACGACGGCGGTGATGATCGTGACGCCCGAGGCGAAACCGCCCAGGACCCGGCGGAACTCGCGGCTGGGGATCGGGACATCAGGCACGGCCGGCCTCCAGGCGTCCCTTGATGGCCGCGCGGAGCACGGTGGCCGCGCCCTCGCCCCAGGCCGCGGTGATCTCGTCGAGCTGGTCCATCCTCGGCATCACCATGTACAGGCCGCGGGCCGGCACGGTGGCGCCGAGCTCGACCAGCAGCGGGCGCAGGAAGTTCTCCACGCTCAGCGCGTGCAGGCTCGCGGCGCCGGTCATCACCGGGATCGCGACGACGCCGGCCAGGCCGTCGTTGCCGTAACGGTCGAGGAACGCCTTGAGCAGGCCGGTGTACGTGGCCTTGTACGTCGGCGACGCGACGATCAGCACGTCACTGCCGGCGACGGCCCTGCCGAGCTCGTCCACCGTCTCGTCCGGCCAGGTGAACAGCGACCCGGCGACCTCGGCGAGGTCGATGACGAGCCGTTCGGTGGTCTCACCCGGCAGCAGCTTCTCCACGACCGCGGCGACCGATTCGGCGGTCTGCAGGGTGCGGGACTGCGGCTTGGGGTTACCCACCACGATGGCGATCTTCATAGTGCTTTCCTTTACGTGAGGGGCCGTACTAGCGTCTCGAGCTTTCCGTCGCCGGTGTAGACGCGGACCTCGATGCCGAGGTCGCGCGCGGCCTTGGTGCTCCACCCCGAGGGGCTGAAGACCTGGGCGACCGTCTCGGTCACGCAGAGCACGATGCGGCTCTGCGGGAACAGGGCGGTGCGCAGCCAGGTCAGCTTGAACATGTCCGCGAGCACCTTGTTGCGGTGCTGGGACCGGAACGTGCCCTGGTTGCCGATCATCTGAATGAGCACGGTGTTCGCCTCGTCGGCGCCCTCGATCTCGAGCCAGGTGCCGTCGTCCAGGTCGATGGACCGGGGCCGCAGCTCGACGCCGAACGTCGTGCTGAGCTCCAGCAGCATGGCCCGCTCGATACTGTCGGGGCCGAAGCGCCGCCAGCCTCGTTCGGGTACGGGACCTGGTTCGTTGGCGTCCTCTGACATGGTCATCAGACTACGGCTCCGCACCAGGATATCGATCATCGCAGCCCCTCGGCGAGCATCCGCCGGCCCTCACGCTCGTCGGCCAGCATCTGTTCGACCAGGGCTGCTGTCGACTCGAAGCGGACCTGCCCGCGGATCATCGTGATGATCTCCACTTCGGCGGCGCTGCCGTACATGTTCTCGTCGACGTCCAGGACGTAGGCCTCGGCGGTGCGCCCGCCGGGGCCGAATGTCGGGTTGGTACCCACCGAGAGCAGTGCCGCGGTGGGTGATTCCCAGCCCGCGAGGCGGAACCACGCGAGGTACACGCCGTCCTCGGGCAGCAGGTGGGGCTCGGTCACGTCCAGGTTCGCGGTCGGGAAGCCCATCGGCTTGCCCCGCCCGGCGCCGTGCACCACGCGCCCGGCGATGGTGATCCGTGCGGCGGTCACCGTGCACCGGCCAGGGCCGGGACGCGGCGGGGGAGTGCGACGATCAGGCCCCCCACGGAGACGACCACGAGGACGGCCAGCACCGCGCACGCCGCGAGGTTGCCGGCCACCCCGGCGACGGCGAACACCGTCACCGGACCGACCGCGGCGCCCAGGTCACCGGCGGTCCTGGTGAGCCCGACGATGCCCCCGGCGGCGGCCGCCGGGAAGGCGTCCCCGGTGATCACCCCGGGCAGGATCCCGGCCACGCCGGTGCCGACGGAGTACACCACGATCGCCGCCGCGAAGCCCACCGGCACGTGCAGCAGCGGCAGCACCGCGAGTCCCGCACCGGCGGCGAGCCCGGCCGGGAGCAGCAGCCGGGTCCGTGCCCCGCGGTCGACCCACCGGCCGACCAGCGGCATCGCCGCGAGGCTGACCAGGGTGCCGGCCGCGGTGGCCAGCCCGAGCGTGAACGGGGTCAGCCCGCCGGTGTCGTACGCCATCACCGGGACCAGGCCCTGCTCCCCGGCGAAGCGGGCGAAGAACGTCGCGAACGACAATCCGCAGAGCGCCACCAGCAGCGGGGTCCGTCCGGTGCCCCGCCAGCTGCCCTTCGTGACGCCGGACGGCGACGCCGCGGGGGCGGGGGCGACCCAGTAGTGCGCCGCCGGCCGGGCGGCGTCCCAGAGCAGGCACGCCAGGATCGGCAGCGCCGCCACCGCGAACGTCCAGGCCGGCCCGATCAGGCCGACGATCGCCCCGCCCAGCACCGCCCCGGCCGCCGCGGCGCTCATCTGCACCACGGTGGCGGTGGCCATCACCGAACCGCGCTTGCCGGCCGGGGCCCCCGCGACCAGCACGGCGAACCCGATCGTCACCGCGGCCCCACCGAGCACACCCGCCACGAGCCGCAGCCCGATCAGCGCGGCACCCGTGTGGGCCAGCCCGGTCAGGGCCGTCACCGCGGCGAGCGCGAGCGACACCACCCGCAGGTACGGCCGGGCGGACAGGCGCCGCAACGCCAGCCCGGCCGGGATGTTGGCGATGACCCGCCCGACGCCGAACGCGGTGACCACGGTGCCGAGCAGGCCGGCCGCGATGCCGTAGCTGTCGAGATACAGCGGCAGCACCGGGACGACCACGCCCCAGGTCATCTGGGCCGTGCCGATCATGGCGCAGATCAGCACGGTCTGTTCGAGGCTCGGCGTGGACGCCGCCGGCGGTGGTGCGATCGTGGCGCTGGACATCAGACCGCGAGGTTCTCGCGCAGGGTCTTGCCGGGGTAGCGGGGCGCCAGTGCCCCACGGCGGCGCAGCTCCGGCACCAGCAGCTCGGAGATGTCGGCGTACCCGCCCGGCATGGCCAGCGGGCTGGACAGCATGTAGCCGCCCCGCGCGCCGGTCGCCGCGAAGTTCTCCTCGAGGATCCCGGCGACGGTGCCCGGGTCGCCGCACACGGTGTGGTCCATGCCGGTGGCGCTGGTCCAGCCGTGCTCGAAGAACTCGGTGCGGCTCATCGTGTAGTCCTCGCCGTGCTCGCCGATCAGCTTGCCGATCAGCCCGCCCGGGGAGGCGTTCGCCGCGGCCGCCTGCGCCTTGAGCTCGCCCAGCGGGAACGACGCCGGGAGCTGGGAGAAGTCGATACCGGCGTTGTGCGCCAGGTACGCGCCGACCGCCTCCTCGCTCCAGAAGTTCAGCACCTCGCCGCGACGGGCCTCGGCCTCGTCCTTGGTCCGGCCCACGATGACCTGGGTGGCCCAGAGGATGCCCACGGCCGCCGGGTCCCGGCCCTGCTCGGTGAGTGCCGTGTCGAGCATGGTGCGGTGCCGCTGCTGCGAGGCCAGGTTGCCGCCGAACCCGAAGATCAGGTCGGCGAACCGGGCCGACGCGGCGATGCCCCGCGGTGAGTTGCCGGCCTGGACCAGCACCGGCGCCACCTGCGGGCTGGGCACGCTGGGCAGCGGGCCCTTGACGTCGAAGAAGCGCCCGTGGTGGTCGATCGCGCGCACCTTCGCCGGGTCCGCGAAGCGGCCGGTCTCCCGGTCCCGCACGATCGCGTCCGGTGCCACCGAGTTCCACAACGCCTGGCAGACGTCGATGAACTCTTCCATCCGCTCGTAGCGTTCACCGTGGGCCATGAGCTGCTCGAAGCCGTAGTTCGCGGCGTCCGCGCCCCGGGTGGAGGCCACCACGTTGAACGCGATGCGCCCGCCGGTGACGTGGTCCAGCGAGTTGAGCAGCCGGGCCACGTAGAACGGGTGCATGAACGTCGACGAGTACGTCAGGCCGAAGCCGATGTGTTCGGTGGCGGTGGACATGGCCGCGATGATCGGGCTCATGTCGTGGCGCGGCCACTGGACGCCCCACTCGACGGCGGCGTCGATCGAGCCCTTCCAGGTGTCCGGGATGCCGGTGCCGTCGCCGAAGAAGAGCATCTCGATGCCCGCGCGCTCGGCGGTGCGGGCCAGCTCCATGTACATCCGGGTGTCGGGGAAGTCCATCCCCACCCAGGAGCCGGTCCGGGCCCACTTGCCCTCGGTGTGCGAGAAGGAGAGGTCGAGCGCGAGGTGCATGCCGCTCATGGGGTGACCTCCTTCGCCGCGAACAGTTTGGTGAGCTCGCCGCTGTCGGTGAGGACGGCGACGTTGAGGGCGAGCTGCGCGAGGGCGGCCTCGTGCACCTCCGGGTCGTACGCGGCGACCGCGTCCTGAGGGATCAGGACCGGCCACTCCAGCTGGAACGCGTCGGTGGCCGTGGCGGCCACGCAGCACTCCGTGGTGAGCCCGCAGACCGCGAGCCAGCCGATGCCGGCGTCGCGCAGCTGCTGCTCCAGGGTGGTGCCGAGGAAGCCGCTGTAGCCACGCTTGACGACCCGGATCTCGTCGTCCTGCGGGGCCATGCCGTACCACTCGGCACCGGTGGTGCCCAGCACACAGGGCTCCTCCGGACCGTACGGGGCGTCCGGGTCCCCGCCGCGCAGCCACTGACTGGCCCGCCAGCGGTTCTCCGGCTCGCTGCCCAGCTCCACCCACACCACCGGCACGCCGGCGTCACGGGCGATCCGGACCAGGTCCGCGATCCCCTCGACGGCGCCGGCGACCGCCTTCAGGTCGGGCTGGTAGTCCGCGATCATCACCGGGTCGGCGAAGGAGCGCTGCACGTCCACCACGACCAGGGCCGGCCGGGCCGGCAGCGTCGCGAGCTGCTGGTCGCGCAGCGCGCTCACTGCGCTGCTCGTAGCGCCGGCAGGACGGTCTCGCCGAACGGGAGGAGATCGGCGTGGTAGTCCGGGAAGATCAGCATGAGGCCGTCGAGCTCCGCCTCGGTGGTGATCCGCTGGATGTGCTCGGTGACCTTCTCGACCCCGCCGGTCACGTACGGGCTCTGGAAGGCCTCCTTGCCGCTGGCGCCCTCGGCCCACGCCCGCGCGGTGTCGGCCGGGATGCCCCAGGAGGTACGCATGTTGAACAGCGCCTCCTTGTCGAGACCCTCGCTGTACCGGGCGGCCTTGGCCTCGGCCGCCGCGTCGGTCTCGTCCAGCACCACGGTCAGCATCGAGTACGTCTTGACCGTGCGCCCGTGCTCCTCGGCCTTGCGGTGCACGTCGCGGCTGAAGTCGCGCATCTGCTCCATGCTGTCGGCGCTGAGGAACGCACCGTCGGCGTACTTCGCCTGGAAGCTGCGGCCCTGCTCGGAGCGGCCGGCGCTGATGATCGAGGGGCGGGTGGCCGGGTGCGGGCGCGACTCGCACTCGTCGAGGGTGAAGAAGTCACTCTTCATCGTGACCTTGTCCTCGGTCCAGAGCCGTGACACGGCCTGGGTCCACTCCTCGGTCATCCGGTACCGCTCGGCGTGCGAGAGCGTCGGGTCCCAGAGGCCCATCTGCTCGAACTCCGCCGCGTACGCGCCGTTGACGATGTTCATGCCGGCCCGGCCACCGGAGACGTCCTGCAGCGTGGTGAACATCTTCGCCGCGATCGCGGGGTGATGCACGTTGGCGTGCATCGTCGCCCAGATCTTGACCGTCGAGGTGGCCTCGGCGAGCGCCGACATCAGCGTCATCGACTCGAGAGTCTGACCCCAGTGGTCGGTGGTGCCGCCGAAGCCCTTCCACTTGGCCATCGACATGATGAAGTCGAGGCCGATGGCCTCGGCGTCCACGGCTACCTTGCGGTTGTAGGCGTAGGTGGCCTCGGGGTGCGGTGCTGTCTCCGAGAGCATCCATCCGCCGTTGCCGATGGGCAGGAAGACTCCGTATTCCTTCGCCGACATGGGGTCCGGCTCCTTTCGTGGTTCCGCTGGTCCGGCCCGTGTTACGGGGCGGGCCAGATCAGCTTGTCGCCGTCGTAGATGTTCTTGATGTACTGCGGCGAGAAGTCGCCCTGCGCGTCTTCCGGGCTGATCTTCGTGTTGGCGTACTCGTTGAGCATGTTCGCCAGCGCGGAGACGTTGTCCGTGTCGATCGTGCCGAGTGGGACACCGGGCTTGCGGTTGTCCTGGACGACCTTGGACTCGGTCTGCCAGATACCGGTGTTGGCGCCTTCGTCGTACGGGAACTCCGCGTAGTCGGCCTTGCTGTACCCGGCCGCGGCGCTGACGCATTCGGCGGCCTTCTGCACACAGTATTCGTACGCGTGCAGAGCGGCGCGGAGTACGTCCTCGACCGCGGTCGGGTTCTTCTCGGCGAATTCCGGGTTGACCGCCATGGCGCCCATGGACGCGGGCACCTGGTAGTCGTACGGGCGCCACACGGTGACGTCCTTGCCCTGCGCCTTGAGCTGGGCCGGCTCGTTGGAGATGAAGCCGGTCAGCGACTTGACGTCGCCGGCGGGCAGCACCGACGGGTCGTACCCGACCGTGGTCTGCTGGATCGAGTCGTACTTCGCGCCGGCCTTGACCAGCATGGCCTGGACACCGAGGGGCATGGCGCCCTTCTGGCCCAGGGTGCTGTTGTTGAGCTTCTTGAGGTCCTTCACGTCGGGCATGGTCATGAGGATCTCGAGACCGACGTTGGAGTAGGACGAGATGCCCTGGATCTCGATGTAGTTCGCGTTCGAGAGCAGCACGTCCTCCTGGCTGACCGGGCTGAACTGAACCTGGTCGGCGGAGAGGAGCTTGGTGTTGCGCACGGTGTCGCCTGTGCCCCCCTGCAGGGTCACATTGAGGCACAGGTCGTCGAAATAACCGAGCTTCTCCGCCGCCGCGTACTCCAGGATCGACGCCGAGGCCTGCCACTGGTAACCGGACAGGTAGACGATCTCGCCGGCGGCCTTGTTCTTCTCGCACCGCTCCGGCGAGATCAAGGCCCCGGGTGACCGGGTCGATCCTGACCCCGCGTCGCCCGAGGTGCAGGCGGCGCCTGAGGCGACCAGGACGGCCGATGTGGCCAGGGCCAGCGTAGTGCGGATGCGATTGGCCGACATGGTGTCCGGCTCCCTTCTGTTGCCTTACTGGAGAGCTGCCTGACGCCTTACGGTGCGGGCCAGATCAGCTTGTCGCCGTTATAGATGTTCTTGATGTACTGCGGAGCGAATTCTGCCTGAGCGTCCGCGGCGACAATTTTGGTACCCGTGTAGGTGTTCAACATCTCCACGAGCGCGTCGATGTTGGCGGTGTCGATGGAGCCCAGCGGCGTGCCGGCCTTGACGCCTTCCTTGACGACGCCGACCTCGGTCTCCCAGATGCCCTTGTTCGACTTCTCGTCGTAGCCGGCGCCGGTCAGGTCGGACGCGGCCTTGACGCACTCGTCGGCCTTGGTGCCGCAGTACTCGTACGCGTGCAGGGCCGCGCGGAGCACGTCCTCGACCGCGGTGGGGTTCTTCGCGGCGAAGTCGGGGTTGACCGCCATGGCGCCGAGCGAGCCCGGGACCTGCTGGTCGAACGGGCGCCACACGGTGACGGCCTTGCCCTGCGCCTTGAGCTGGTTCGGCTCGTTGGAGATGAAGCCGGTCAGCGACTTGACCTGGCCACGCGGCAGGATCGACGGGTCGTAGCCGACCACGACCTGCTTGATCGACTTGTAGTCCGCGCCGGCCTTGACCAGCATGGCCTGCACGCCGATCGGCATGGCGCCCTTCTGGCCCAGCGTGGTGCCGTTGAGCTGCTTCAGGTCGGTGACGTCGGGCATGGTCATGAGGACCTCGAGGCCGACGTTCGAGTACGACGAGATGCCCTGGACCTTGATGTTGTTGGCGTTCGCCGTGAGCACGTCCTGCTGGCTGACCGGGCTGAACGTGACCTGGCCGGCGGCGAGCAGCTTGGTGTTCTGCGCGGTGTCACCGGTGCCGGGCTGCATCTTGACGTTGAGGCACAGCGACTTGAAGAAGCCGAGCTTGTCCGCCGCGGCGTACTCCAGGATCGAGGCCGAGGCCTGCCACTGGTAGCCGGACAGGTAGGTGATCTCGCCGGCGGCCTTGTTCTTCTCGCACCGCTCGGCGGAGATGGCGGACCCGGCCGAGGCGGCGGGCGAGCCCTCGGCGTCGTCGTCCGTCGAGCAGGCGGCGGTCATGAGCAGCGCCGCTGACGCTGCCACGGCCACGGCGGCACGGATCGGGTATCTCATGGTTGGAACTCTCCCGGGGGGTTTTGTGCGGGCAGGACGAACCTGCCGCCCATCGTGGGCGGCAGGCTTGTTACGAGGGGACGTCAGCTGCCGGCGCCCTGCCGGGTCTCGTGCCAGTGCAGGACGCGCCGTTCGAGAACGGTCACGCAGAGCAGCAGCAGCGAGCCCAGCAGTGCGAGGATGGCGATGGAAGCGTAGACAGCGGCCAGGCGGTTCATCGAGGAGGCGAGGCTGATAGCCGTACCGAGCCCCTCGGACGAGCCGGCGGCGGAAAGTTCGGCAACCACCGCACCCACCACGGAGAGTGGGAAGACGATGCGCAGTGCGGCGAACAGGTACGGCATCGCGTGCGGGATCCGGATGAACCAGAGGGTCTCGAGGCGCGACGCGTTCACGGTCTGGTAGACCTGCAGCACCGGTTGCGGCACCGTGCGCAGGCCCATCGACGTGTTGATCAGGATGGGGAAGAAGCAGATCAGCCCGGTCACGATGAGCTTGGGCGCCGGGCCGAAACCGAACGCGACGACCAGCGCGGGGGCGATGGCCACCAGCGGCGTGACGTTGAGGATCACCGCGACCGGCATGATCGCGCGCCGGGCGAGGGGGAACTCGCTGATCACGATGGCCAGCACGAACGCGGCGAGCAGCCCGAGCCCGAGACCGCCGAGCGCTTCCTTCAGCGTCACCCACGCGTTACGCAGGTAGTAGTCGGCGTCCTCGGACAGCGTCGAGCCGATGTCACCGAGCGGCGGGAGAAGGTACGGCATGGAGCGCGCGCCCCACGTCCACAGCGCCGCCAGCACGGTGAGCATGAGCACCAGCGGCAGCCACATCGACGGGCGCAGGAAGCCCAGGCTAGGGCGCCAGAGCGGCTTGCGCACCGGTGGGACTACGGTAAGTTCAGGTTCGGTCACGGTGGTGGGTTCCTCGGTCACGGTCATGCGGCGGCCCGTCACGCGGCGTTCGCGTGGAAAGCGCCACGGAGGCGGTCTCGGACGAGGTCCTCGTAGTGGTGGAACTCCGGCGTCTTGAGCAGCTCCGCCCCACGCGGCCGGGGCAGGTCCACCTGGATGACGTCGGTGATGCGTCCGGGCCGCGGTGCCATGACCACGATCGTGTCCGACAGGCGGACAGCCTCGGTGACCGAGTGCGTGATGAACAGGACCGTGGACTTCAGCTCGTCCCACAGGTCGAGCAGCTGCTCCTGCAGGCTCTCGCGGGTGAACTCGTCGAGCGCGGAGAACGGCTCGTCCATCAGCATCACCTCGGGGCGCAGCCCGAACGCGCGGACGATCGCCACGCGCTGCTGCATGCCGCCGGAGAGCTGGGACGGCAGCTTGTGCATGGCGTCCTGCAGGCCGGCCTTGCGCAGCAGCTCCTCCATCGAGGGGCCGGGCACCGCGGCGCGCTTGCGGCTCGCGGCCCGGTTGACCCGCAGCGGCAGCGTCACGTTCTTCAGCACCGACAGCCACGGCAGCAGCGCCGGCGCCTGCGGGACGAGCCCGAGCAGCTTGGCGGCGGCGGCGTCCTTGGGGCTGAGCCCGGAGACGGTCACCTCGCCCTGGTCGGGGCTCTCCAGCCCGGCGACCAGGCGCATGAGGGTGGATTTGCCGCAGCCGCTGGGCCCGATGACGCTGACGAAGCTGCCCGCGCGGATGGTCAGGTCCACGTTGTTCAGCGCGACCAGCTCAGCGCCGCCGCGAACCTGGTACACCCGTCTCGCGCCGGCGACCCGGATCGAGTCTCGAGCAGGAGCATGCATATGCGGTCTCCAGACATGGGGCTAACGTCAATGGAGCCGGAGAGCGTGCGAAGCGAATACGAGGATATGCGTCGCGAGACCCGAGCTGGAGAGAAAACTAGAGATGTCTTGATTCTGGCGCAAGTAAGCTCGGTTTCCGATTTGTAAACTACATCAGGTTCGCGACGGTTACTTTGCGTGAGCCTGTCAGATTTCCGCCCGGTGCGCCGACGTATGTCCCAGATGTGGGGGCTACCTCGGCGTAGTCACGCCCGAGTGCGACCGTGAGATAGCCGTTCCCGGCCCGCCGCCCGTGGCAGGGGTCGAAGGCCAGTGCGACCACCGCTCCCGAGCGGGGGACCAGCACCTCCACCCATGCGTGGGTGCCGCCCTGGCCGACCAGGTGACCCGAGACATATCGGGACGCAATGCCCAGGGCCCGGCACGCCGCGAGCATCACGTGGGCGAAGTCCTGGCACACGCCCCGGCCCGCCGCGAGGGCCTCGGCGGCGGTGGTCGAGACGTTCGTCACACCGTACTCATATGTCAGCGCAGCGTGAGTAAGCATGCACGCACGTTCGGCCATCTCCTCGCTGTCGCCGCCTGCACAGCGGTCGGCCAGCTCACGGATCGCCTGGTCGGCGGTGGTGAGGCGGGTCGGCCGGCGGAACCGGGGGTCGGCGGACGCGTCCGGCGGCAATATCGGCGGACCGTCACCGACGACCCGGTCCAATGTGGCCGTCAACCGGAACTCCACCGCCCGCTCGACCCACGCCGCGGACACCCGCACGACCGTGTTGCCGGCGGCGTCCACCCGGGACCGCCGCACGTGCTCGGCGCCGAGGACCTCGAGACGATGGGTACGCCGGTACAGGTCGCCGTGCCGGCGGCGCGGCACCACCACGAGCCGCTGGGCGAGCGAGGTCACCGGGGCGTCGTAGGAATACCGGAAACTCTGCTCGACGCGGAACTCGATGCGCTCCGCCGAGTCCAGGTCCATGCGGCAATGATCCGCCACCTCTGTTTCCCGCACGTGTCCGCGGTCGTCCTTACGGGTGACGTGGTGCCGCTGCGCCGCAGGTGGGGCACGCGCGGGGGTGTTCGGGGGATGCCGTCACGACGCCCGCAGGCGTATTCAAGGAGGTGACAGGCGGGCTGGGCGGACGGAGGCGGGGATCTCGGATGGGCGGGCGGCAGGCTTATGTCCAGGCGCAACAGGGCCCTCGGACCGCGGCGCGCATGCCCGCCGACGACACCGCGCGGGCCACCATGGACCGCGCCGTCGGCCTGCTCGCCGGGCGCACCCGCTGCCGGCTCTCCGACGCCTGGCGCCACCTGCTGCACATGGCGGCCGACCAGGACCGCGGCGTCGCCGACGTGGCCGGGGGCATCATCGCGCTGCTCGACACCGCCGATCCGGTCATGCCCGCGGACCCGGAGTTCTGGCTGCGCCCCGAAACCGGGCCGACCCTCACCGGGCCCGACCTCATGGAGCGCATCGCCGGCACCGAGCGGCTGGGCAACCTCGGCTGGGGCGAGTGGGACCTGGTCAGCGGCGAGGTCCGCTGGTCCGAGCAGATGTACCGGATCTACGAGCGCGACCCCGCGCTCGGCCCGCTGACCCTGCGGGAGTCGGCCGCCCTCGAGGTCTCCGCGGAGCTGCCGCTGCGGGCCGCCGCCGTCGACGCGTTCCAGCTCGGCGACCGGATCGACGTCACCACCCGGGTCCGGATCGGCGGCCGCGGCAAATACCTGCGCACGGTCGCCGACGCGGTCCGGGACGCCACCGGCACCCCGGTGCGCATCACCGGGATCGTGCAGGACGTGACCGCCCGCGAGCTCGGCGCCCAGCGGCTCGCCGAGGCCGAACGTCAGCTCGCCGAGCAGCGCCGCTCGCTGGCCGCCGAGCACGAGCTCGCCGCCCGCCTGCAGCAGATCATCCTGCCGGTCCCCGCCGAACCCCTGGACCTGCCCGGCCTCAAGGTCGCGGTGCGGTACCTGCCGGCCAGCCAGGAGGACCTCGTCGGCGGCGACTGGTACCACGCGGCGACGCTCGGCGACGGCTCCGTGCTGCTCGCGGTCGGCGACGTCGCCGGGCACGGCACCCAGGCCGCGACCACGATGGCCCAGCTGCGGTACTCATTGCGCGCCCTCGCGGTCACCACCGGCGACCCGGCCGCCCTGCTCGGGCACCTCAATCAGCTCATCTGCGACCTGGCCGGGGAGTCGCTGACCGCGGAGACCACGGCCACCGCGATCGTCGCCCGCTTCGACCCGTCCCGCCGCCGGCTCACCTGGGCCCAGGCCGGGCACCCGCCGCCGCTGCTGTCCCGCGACGGCCGCACCGCCCCGCTGCCCCGCCCGTCCGGCCCGATGCTCGGCGTCGTCGACCACGCCCGTTACGGGACCGCGGTCCTCGACCTCGCGGTCGGTGACCTGCTGCTCTGCTACACCGACGGTCTCGTCGAGCACCGCCGCGGCGGCCCGGACGACGGCCTGGCCTCGGTGATCCGGGCGGTCGACGAATCGGTCGCGGCGGCCCCCGGCCGGCCCCTCACCGAGCTGCTCAGCCGCCTGCGCCAGGCCAACCCGGCCGACGACACCTGCGTGCTGGCCGCCCGCCCGATCAGCGAGGAGACCCGCGACCTGCGCCGCTACCTCGGCCGCCGCTGAGGGATACTGCCCGATCGACCCACCCCGCCTGTTCACCCACCCCGCCTGGAGGTCGCCGTGCCCGCATCCACGAGGGGCGTACTGGTCACCGGCGCGTCGCGGGGGATCGGCCGGGCGGTCGCGGTGGCGTTCGCCGCGCTCGGTGACCGGGTGGCCGTGCACTACGGCTCGTCACGCGCGGACGCCGAGGAGACGCTGCGCCTGCTGCCGGGCGACGGTCATGCCCTGGTCGCCGGTGATCTCGCCGATCCGGCGGTGGCCCACGACGTGACCGGTGCCGCCCAGGAGGCGCTCGGCGGGATCGACGTCCTGGTCAACAACGCGGCCACCGCGCCCACCGCGGGCAACCGGCACGCGATCGCCGACGTCACGTACGCGGACTGGCAGCTCGCGTGGCGCCGGATGACCGACGTCAACCTGATCGGCGCCGCGAACGTCACGTACCTCGTGGCCCGGCACCTCATCGGCCGGGGCGCGGGCGGCAGCGTCGTCAACGTCGGGTCCCGGGGCGCGTTCCGCGGGGAGCCGGACTACCCCGCCTACGCGGCGACCAAGGCGGCGCTGCACGCGTTCGGCCAGTCGATGGCCGTCGCGCTCGCCCCGCACGGGATCTCGGTGACGTCGGTGGCACCCGGGTTCGTCGCGACCGAGCGGCAGAGCGCCAAGCTGGCCGGTCCGGTGGGGGACGCGCTGCGCGCCGAGAGCCCGTTCGGGCGGGTCGGCACGCCGCAGGAGATCGCCGCCGCGGTCGTGCACCTGGCCGCGCCCGGGGCCCGGTGGGCCTCGGGCACGATCCTGGACCTCAACGGGGCGTCGTACCTCAGGTGAGGGCGGCCGTGATGATCCGGCGCGCGCGATCGGGCTGGTCGCCGCCCATCGTCAGGGTGTTGACCGAGTAGACGACGCGCCGGGACAGGTCCCGGGTCGCGCCCATGCCGTTGTTGTAGCCGGGCCGGTCGCCGGACTTGCCCCAGATCACCAGGCCGCCGATCTCCAGGCGGTTCAGCCCGGCCGAGTACGCCGCCGGCGCGCCGTCGGGCATGGTCACCTCCGGGACGGTGAACATCTCGGCGAGCTGGGCCGCGGGCAGCAGCCGGCCGGAGAACAGCGCGACCATGAGCCGGTCCAGGTCGCCGGCGGTGGAGATGATCGACGCGGCCGACCACTGCAGCGTGGGGTTCGCCAGGCTCACGTCGCGCCGGCCCCGGTCGGTGGCCTCGTAACCGTGCGCGTGCGGGCCGGGGATCCGGATGTCGTCGCCGGGCACGCTGGTGCCGCTCAGCCGCAGCGGCCGGATGACGCGGCGGGTCACCTCGTCGGCCCAGGTGTGCCCGGTGACGTGCTCCACGACCAGCCCGGCGGCGATGTAGTCGGCGTTGCCGTAGCGCTGGAACGTGCCCGGCGCGAACGCCAGCGGCTCGGTGAGGTCCAGCTGGCTGCCGGGTGCCCAGTGGTCGTAGCGGTGCGCGAAGAACCACCGTGGCGTCTTGTGCGGCACGTCGACGCCGTTCAGGCCGCTGGTGAACGTGAGCAGGTTCCGTACGGTGACCGGGGCGTAGGAGGCGGGCAGCAGACCGGGCACGTACTGCTGCACGGTCCCGTCCAGGCTGAGCCGGCCCTCGGCGGCGAGCTGCAGGACCACGGTGGCGGTGAACACCTTGGTCATCGAGCCGATGCGGAAACGGCTGCCGGGTACGGGCGGGCGCGGATCGCGTACCGAGACCCGGCCGGAGGCCCCCGACCAGCTGCCGGCGGCGCCGCGGACCTGGACCAGCGCGGCGCTCGCCTCGGTGTCGGGCAGACCGGCGAGCGCCGCCCGCAACGCGGCCGGACGCAGCGGGGGAACGGGTGGGGGTGCGGCGTGGGCGGTCCCCGGGACGGCGGCGACGGCGAGGGCCACGGTGCTCAGGACGGCCGGCAGAAGTCTCATCCGCCGAGCCTCGCGTCCACAGTGGCCCCAGATCCTCCGGTAATTCCCCTGACTTGTCCCGGATCCGGCGGCATCATGGTCGCCATGTCCGACACCCCGAGGGTCTCCTGTGTCTTCGTCTGCCACGACGGTCAGGGCCGTGTCCTGCTGGCCCGGCGCTCCGCGGGTGCCCGCGACGAACCCGGGACGTGGGACAGCGGGGCCGGTGCGCTCGAGTTCGGGGAGAGCTTCGCGGACGCGGTCACCCGCGAGGTCGGTGAGGAGTACGGCGCGACCACGCTCGACCTGCGGATGGCCGGGGTCCGCAACGTGATCCGGCCCGCGTCGCACTGGGTCGCCCTGGTCTTCTGGGTACGGGTGGACCCGGCCGTCGTGGTCAACGGCGAGCCGCACAAGTTCGACGAACTCGGCTGGTTCCGCCCGGACGCGTTGCCGGCCCCGGCGCACTCCCAGCTCGCGGCCACGCTGGAGCTCGTCCTGGCCGGCTGAGCAACTTTTCCGCGGGGCGGTCCGTCATAGGGACCGAGATGACCACGACATCGATGTTCCGCCTCGCCGCCGCCGCTCTCGTTGCCACCACGCTGAGCGCGTGCGCCCCGGCACCCGTACCCGTCCCCGCTCGGGTCCTCGTGCCCCGGGCCGTTCCCGTCCCGCCCTCGGCGCGCCCCTCCGCCCCGGCACCGCCCGCGGAGATCAGCTTCCCGGCGTCCGGGGCGCGGCGCTGGACGGCCGCCGCCGCGCAGACCGGCCCGGCGGCCGGGACGACCGGGCGCACCCTGCGCTACCGGGTGCTCGTCGAACGTGACATCAAGGGCGTGCGGGCGGCGGCGTTCGCGAACGACGTGGCGGCCACCCTGGGCGACGGGCGCGGCTGGACCGCCGGCGGCCGGTGGCGCTTCCGCCGGGTGGCGCTGGACCGGCCGTACGACTTCACCGTCTATCTGGCCACCCCCGGCACCCGGGACCTGCTGTGCGCGGACGGGCCGGACGGGTACACGTCCTGCCGCAAGGGCGACAAGGTGGTGCTCAACGCCGCCCGCTGGGCGCGCGGCGTCCCCGGTTACGGTGCCGGCCTGGGCACGTACCGCCGGTACATGGTCAACCACGAGGTCGGCCACCGCCTGGGCCACGGCCACCAACGGTGCCCCGGCGCCGGTGAGCCCGCCCCGGTGATGCAACAGCAGACCCTCGGCCTGCACGGCTGCGAACCCAACGCCTGGCCGTACCCCGGCGGCAGCCTCTACCAGGGAGCCTCCGGGCAGTACGACGACCCGCTCCCGCCCGGATAGCGGTCCGTTAAGCTGCGCGGGATGGCAAGGACCTGGCCCCTGATGGCCGCCGCTCTCCTGCTGGCGGGATGCACCGCCGGCGACCCGGTGCCGCGACCGTCGCCCCCGCCGGCGGTGGTGCCGACCGGTGTGCCGACCGCCGATGCCGCCCCGCAGCGGCTCCCGTTCGGCGCGGAACCGCTCTGGAGCACGACGGACGGTAAACAGAACCGGGTCGAGCTGGCCGGCGACGCGCTGCTGACCTTCCGCGGCGACCGGCTGCGGGTCAGCGACGCGCGCACCGGGGCGATCCGCTGGTCGGTGAGCACCGGGGACCCCGCTCCCGGGGGCGGCACCTACTCCGCCCCGGGATCGGCGCGGGTCATCGGCGACCCGGCGAGGGACTGGAGCGTCGTCACCGCGTACCGCGACGGTGGTGAACGGGGTCTGATCGGCCTGTCCGGGGCCGGCGGCGACAAGCTCTGGCGGATCCCGGCCGGGCGGACCGGCGACCTGAGCCTCGGTCCCGCCACCAGCCGTACCGCGACGGCCGTGCTCACCACGGCCGGGCGCACCCGCACCGTCGCCTACGACCTCGACACCCGCGAACAGGCCTGGACCGCCGCCGGGGTGCGCCCCGCCGCGATCCAGGACGACCTGGTGCTCGTGGAACGCACCGGCGCGAAGGCGACGCTGATCGCGCTCGACCGCGAGACCGGCAAGGAGAGCTGGAGCCTGGCCGCCCGCTACCCGCGCAGCGCCCTGGCCTCCACGGCCGGCTCGACCCTGATCGTGGACCGTGGCGAGGGCGCCGCCGTCGTGGACACCCTGACCGGGCGGGAACTCACCACCTGGCCCGCCCGCCTCACCGACTGCGGCAGCAGCGCGACCATCCTCGCCTGCGCCGACACCGGCGCCGGCCCCCAGGACGACCAGGCCGTGACCATCACCACCGTCGACGACGCGGCGAGCGTCTCCACCGTCCCGGGCAGCACCGGATGCCGCCGGCTCCGCGTCTGGGAGGACCTCATGTACTGCTCCGGCCCGGACGGCACCGCCCGCGCCATCACCACGACCGGCGGCACCGCGGACCCCGGCCTGCCCGGCATCCCCGAGGCGATCGACGCCCGCTTCGCGGTCTTCTCCGACGGCACGACCCTGTCCGTGTACGCCATGAGCTGACCCGCCTCAGCCCGCCAGACACACTCCACCGGGCAGCAGCCCCACGAGGTCCCGCGGGCGCACCCCGACCGTGTACTGCACATAGGCGACCGCGCAGACGTCCCCGGCCAGCCGCACGCCGTAGACGACGGTCCCGTCCGGTGCCGGATCCCGCGCCCCTGCCAGCCGGACGACGGCCGGGGGATCCCCCGCGTCGATCAGCGCCTGCCGGACCACCGCGACATCGGCGGCCCCGGCATCGGGCCCCGGCCCGGTCAGCCCGGCCCGGTCGCACACGTTCGCCACCCGGCGCGCGCAGAACGCCTCGTGCACCGCGGTGTGCAGGCGCATCGCCTCGGCCCTGCCCAGCGCGTCCGGTCGCGGCGTCCGCCGGGCGGCGTCCAGCGCCTCCCGGTCACACAGCTGCCGCTGCCGCTCCTGCTGCTCCGGCGGCCCTCACATCCCGCAGACATAGCCGGTGGCCGGCTCCTGTTCCTTCGGCCAGGCGAAGCCGATCGCCCCGGCCGCCCCGACGCCGGCAACGGCCAGCCCGGCCAACCACCGGCGACCCGGTTCGCTGAAGACAGACACGGCGACCATGCTGCCCCCGCCCGGTTGCCGTCCGGTGGTCACCGGGGTGCGCCCCGGTTCACGGCGATCCGCCACCCCGGCGGTCCGGCATGATGGATCGTGGTTCCCTGCAGGTGCTGCTGGACGAGCCCATCCCCATGCCGCCTACTGGCACCGCTCCGCCGTAGAGGACCGCTGAGCCCGTTACCCGGCCGGTTGACGGACCGGGTGTCTGTACCCGTGGATACCACCTGGCAGAGAGTGGCGGACAGGGTGGCGAACGGCGAGTGCTGAGATGCCTGGTCCCAGGAACCCTCCACGCCTACCCCGTACCCGGGTCGTCCGGATTCTCGGTGGTGGCGTCGTTGTTTTCGGCTTCGGATCCCGGTGATCCTGTCGATTCCTCCGCCGTATCGGGGTTTCGCCGAGGCCGCGGAAGCCGGGGTGGCATGGGTGCCGGAACATATTGTGCCGTTATGAAGGCGCTGACGATCGCAACAAGGCTGGTGCCGGCGAGAATCGCCGCGACCCAGGCATACCCCAGCACCGCCAGAACGACGACTGTCATGAGCATCATCGACAGGGAGATCAAGCCCATGACCTGACCTTGGAGCACGAGCTTCTCGCGTCTTTCCTGTTCCGCCATCCAGACCCGCATGGCGTCCTTCGTCACCACCTCCTGAGGCACGAGGTCCTCGGTCCGCGGCAGGTTGCGAAGCTGGTCCCGGGCAGTCGTGTCCTGCTGCGACTGCGACTGCGACTGCGGCTCCGGAGGCTGCAGGCTCACCTCACGCACCCTCCTGATCGGTGGACTGCACCCGGGCGTCGGTGTCTCCGCCCTCCCTGGGCCGTCTGTCGTCCGAGCCGGCGTCCCATCGTGGACCTCGGTTCCGGAACATCTTCATCCGGGCGTCGGCCTGGCCGCGAGGTCGCGGTGCGTCGTCGTCGGGAAGGTGCCGTTCCGTCTCGGAGTAGCGGCTCACCGGTGCTCTGCGCGCCCGGGTCATCGTCGCGTTCATCCAGGTCGCCACCGTCATGATCTGGGGCCGGACGGTGAGTATCTTTTCGAGTTCGGGGAATTTGCCGGGATCGGTGACCAGCAGATTGTTCTTTCGCAGAAGCCGGCCGGTTGGATCAAATACGCTGAGAAAACCGAGCAGCCTCGGGCTGTGATATGTCCATGTCAGGCGCCGCGATGAAGGCATTGGCCTCCTAAAGCCGAGTTCTCACGAAATCGTTTGAAGATATCACCGTGCCGGGGCAATGGTATAGGTTTCACCGCGCCACCCTGATCCTTTCGATGACCCTCGCAGGTGATCATTTGTCTTCATTGTTGATGAAGCGGCGCAGGCTGATTGTCATGGTCCGACCGATCTGATCGTGCGACAGGTTTCGGTGTGCCGGTGGGTGAGCGTGCCGGGTGGCCACCCTCGGTCTGGCACGCTGGGCGGGGTGAGATCACCGATGCCCCGGCTGGACCGGGCCACCCGTGCGTTCTGGCGTGTCAAGGGCCGTCCTGTCGATCTTGCGGGGCGGGAGCGGTGGCTGGCCGCTCCCATGCATGACGGGCCGTTGGTCGGGGACGGGTGGCTGGCGGACGCGGCCGCGAGTTACGGCGGGACGGTGCGGGAGAGCGAGCCCGGGGCCGGGCTGCTGGCCGACATGGCGGCGCTGGACGGGCCGGGGTTCCGGGCCTCGGCGCTGCGGCCCGAGGTGCGGGCGTTCTACGAGCACACCTCCGGCTGGCGGATGGAGGCGTGGACGCAGTGGAACCCGGTGTTCCAGCCCGGTGGGGAGCTGATCTCGCGGTATTTCGGGCGGCGGGTGCAGCAGCTGGCCCTGCCGACCCGGCCGCTGGACGTGGCGCTCGGGATGGACAGCCGGGTGGCGACGATCGTGGACGCGGCGGGCCGGCAGCGGGCCGCCGGCTGGATGCGGACGCTGCGGTCGACCGGGGAGTACGTGTACAGCGGGTGTTACTCGACGCGGGTGCTGCCCGGGAGCCGGCAGCCGAGTGTGCACGTGGCCTTCCCGCTGCAGTCCGGGAACGTGCAGGTCTTCCTGCGGCCCACGGTGCTCGCCGGTGGGGCGCTGGGGCTGACCTCGCCCGCCGGGCCGTTCGGCCGGGACGGCGCGTACGTGGTCGTCGAGGAGAGCGGGCGCACCCATGCCGCGCGGGCGCCGATCCACGAGACGTTCCGGGTGTACGTCGACCCCGAGGGCGTCCTGCGTACCGATCATGTCCTGCGTCTGTGGTCGGCGACGGCGGTGCGCCTGCACTACAAGCTGACACCGGTCACCGGCGGGTGAAGCGTCCCGGGGCAGCCGCTCAGAGCAGGCCCGGGACGGCGGCCGCCCCCACCATGGTGAGCAGGCGGTGGATCTGCGGGCGGGCGCCCCGGGTGCGCAGGCGGCCGTGGGCGCTGCGGCCGGTGTCGACGATGAGCTCGCAGGTGGACGCGTCCGCGAACCGCAGGTCGGCCAGGTCGATGGTGACCGCCGGCGTCGTCGTGTCCTCGAGGAGATGGCCCAGCAGGGTGGCCAGCGAGTCCCGGTTGGACAGGTCGGCCTCACCGGACAGGCGCAGGCAGGCCGCGTTGCGGACCATGCGCAGCAGCGGCTCGCGGTCCGGCGGACGGGCGGTCACCGTGTACGGGTGGGCGCGCGCCACCCGCGTCAGCAGGTCCGCGCCGCAGCGCCGCCGGTCGTACAGGCAGACGGCCATCCCGTAGCCGTCCGCGAACACCCGGTTGAGCTGTTGCTCGAACCAGCCGATCCGGTCCGCGCCCGGGACCGCCCCCGCGGCCCAGCTCATGTCGCCCAGCGCGTGCAGGCCCGCGTACCCCTCGGCGCGCGCGTGCCGGACCGCCGCGTTCCACCGGGCGTGGGTCTGCCCGGCGTCGAACACGCCCCGGCTCAGGTAGGCCGCCGCCGACGTCATGACCTGCAACTGCCCGGCCCGCAACGCCGGCGCCACGTCGATGCCGTCCGCGGCGAGCCCGGCCACCGCGGCGTCGCGGTCCGGCCCGTCGGCGAAGTACACGACCCGGTGGTGGTCGCGCAGCCCGGCCCGGACATAGGCGCCGGTCACCTCGCGGCGGGCCCGGTCCGAGGCGTACGTCCAGCAGACGTGGTCACCGGGCTTCAGCCGGTCGACCAGGGAAGCTTCCATCACAGCCATCCGTTCGGCGAGCATCGGTCCCGGCCGACGGTACGGCCGCACCGGGCCGGTCGGTGCCCCTGACACCCGCCCGGCGTACCGGTGTCGCCCGCGCGCGGTAGGCCGGACGGCCATGCCGGCCTAGGCTGCGAGGATGCCGGACGCGATTTTCGCTCATCCCCGTCTTGCCGCGCTGTACGACACCTTCGACGGGGTGCGGGAGGACCTGGACGCGTATGTGGCCCTGGCCGGCGAGCTGGGTGCGGCCTCGGTGCTCGACGTCGGGTGCGGGACGGGGAGTCTGGCGGTGCTGCTCGCGCGCTCGGGACGTACCGTCATCGGGGTCGACCCGGCGGCTGCTTCCCTGGCGGTGGCCCGGGGGAAGGACCCTTCGATCACCTGGATCGAGGGGGACGCGACGACCCTGCCGCCGCTGCGGGTGGATCTGGCCACGATGACCGGGAACGTCGCTCAGGTCTTCCGCACCGACGACGACTGGGCCCGGACGCTGCTGGGCATCCGCGCGGCCCTGGTGCCGGGCGGCCATTTCGTCTTCGAGACCCGGCGCCCGGAGTTCCGCGCCTGGCAGGAGTGGGTGGCGGACACCGGGCCGGTCGTTCTCGACGTGCCCGGGGCCGGCCCGGTCGAGCAGCGCCGGGAGGTGACCGCGGTGGCTCTGCCGCTGGTCTCGTTCCGGTACACCTACCGGTTCCCGGACGGCACGAGCCTGACGTCGGACTCGACGCTGCGCTTCCGGGAGCGCGCCGAGCTGGAGTCCTCCCTGGTCGCCGCCGGTTTCCGGGTCCTCGACGTGCGCCCGGCCCCGGACCGCCCGGGGCGGGAGTTCGTGTTCGTCACCCAGCGGGGAATGTCTGGCTGATCGGCTGGTGGGCCCGGGCCGGGGGCCGTGCGAGATTGGCGCGATGCCGGATGAGCCACCGATCGACGAGGCGTTGCACGCGTACGCCGCCGGGCACGCCGACGGTGCCGCCGGGCGCCCCGATCCGGGGCGGGTGGTGGATCCGGCGACCGGGCCGGACTACCGGGTCGGTCTGGCCGACGGCAGCGTGACCGTGTTCCAGACCGAGCTGCTGAAGCAGGTACGCCGGCTGCTGGGTGACCCGCCCGCTTAAGGACACTGCGATCCCGGTCGAACGGGTGGGTATGAGCTGGGCGGATTTTGCCGAACCGGTGGTGGCCGGGCTGGCCGGGGTGCTCGGGGTGCTGGCCACCGAGCACGTGCTGCGAGCCCTGCGGCGCCGGGCCGGGGAGCGCGATTAGCGGGTCCGGAACAGGCCGTCCAGCATCAGGTCGACCGAGCGGTCCGCGGCCTCGTCGCCGACGCCCTGGAGCATGGTGACCAGGAGCATGACGTCGTGCGGGACGAGGTCGTCGCGGACGAGACCGCGCGCCTGGTCGCGGCGCATCGGGCCGGCCAGGGCCGCCGTCAGCTGGTCCTGGTAGCGCCGCAGGGTGACCGGGTCGAGCCGCTGGGCGAGGACCACCAGCGGTCGCATCATGATCTGGCGGCGCAGCACCTCGTGCAGCAGGACCCGGAACGGGGTGGTCGCCGCGCAGCGTTCCAGCTCGCGCAGGTGGTGGTCGATGACGGCGGCGGCCAGCGCGTACCGGTCGGGGAAATGGCGGTACAGCGTGGCCTGGCCGATCCCGGCCCGCCGGGCCACCTCGGGCATCAGGGCGATCTGCCCGGTGCCGGTCAGGACCGCGCTCGCGGCCTCGACGATGGCCGCGCGGTTGCGCCGGGCGTCGCTCCGGCGGGCGGTCGGGGCACCGTAGAGCACGAATACTGACGTTACCGGCCGGTAACGAGAATGTCATCATCTTCAATTTATCGGTACGCGCTCCTACGCTGCCGCGCATGGCCTCCCGTCGCGCTCTGATCTGCTTGTTCACCGCCCTGATCCTCACCCTCGTGGCGGGTCCGCCACCGGCCTCGGCGGCCGCGGCGACCACCGGTCCGCGCTTCGTCGACATCACCTCCGCCGGGGTGGTGCTGAAGGCCAACGTCGTCGCCCCGGCCGCCCCGGGCCGCTACCCGGCCGCGATCCTGCCGTCCAGCTGGGGACTCAACGACGTGGAATACGTCGCCCAGGCCAGGGCACTGGCCGCCCGCGGGTACGTCGTCGTCTCCTACACGCCGCGTGGCTGGTGGCTCTCCGGCGGCCAGATCGACACCGCCGGCCCGGCTGACCTGGCCGACCTGTCCACGGTCATCGACTGGACGATCGCCAACACGGACGCCGACCCGGCGCGGATCGGGGCGGCCGGGGTCTCGTACGGGGCGGGGATCAGTCTTCTCGGGGCCGGCGCCGACCCCCGGATCAAAGCCGTCGCGGTGCTCAGCGGCTGGAGCGACCTCGGCTACTCGCTGTACGGCGACGCGACCCGGCACCGCCAGGCCGCCGACCTGCTGGGCATCGCCGCGCAGGCGGTCGGCCACCCGGGCGCGGACCTGACCGGCAAGCTCGCCGACTTCGCCGCGAACCGCAACATCGACCAGGTCCTCGCCTGGTCACGGCAGCGCTCGGCGGCCACGTACGTCGACGCGATCAACGCCAACCAGCCCGCCGTGCTCATCGCGAACGCGTGGGGCGACTCGTTCTTCCCGCCGAACCAGCTCGTCGACTTCTTCGGCCGGCTCACCGGGCCCAAGCGCCTCGAACTGCGCCCCGGCGACCACGCGATCGCCGAGCTCACCGGTCTGATCGGGCTGAGCAACGAGGTGTGGAGCAGCATGTACCGCTGGTTCGATGAGTACCTCGCGGGCACCGGTGGCCCGGCCGGGCCCGCCGTCCAGATCGAACCGCTCAACGCCGCCGCCGAGCAGTACCCGGACTGGGCCGCGCTGACCACGACCACCCGCCGCTACGGCCTGGGCGCGATCCGGGCGCTCGACGGCACCGGCCTGCTCGGCGGCGCGGCGAGCAGCGGCTGGAGCAAGGCGCTGCCCACCGACCGCGACACCGTGGCCAACGGGGGAGTGGTGCTGCTGACCAACGGCGCCGCGGCGTTCACCGGTCAGCGCCCCTGGGTCTGGTTGCCCGCCGTCGACCGCTCCCGCGCCGGGGTCTGGGCCGCCGAGCGGCCCGCGACCGTCCAGCGCCTGCGCGGCATCCCGAGACTGCACCTCGACCTGACCGGCACGGCGGCCACCGGCACCCTGATCGCGTACCTCTACGACCTGGACCTCGTGGGGAACGCCTCGCTGATCACGCACGCGCCGGTGTCCTGGACCGGCACGACGACCGGTGACCGGACACTGGAGGTGAACCTGCAGGCGACCGCGTACGACCTGCCGGCCGGCCACTCGCTGACCCTGGTGACCGACACCGTCGACCCGCTGTACTACGAGGAGAACGCCCCGAACCGTACGGTCACCGTCACCGGCGGCTCCTACCTGGACGTTCCCCTCCACTAGGATCCTAGGACGCTTCAGGCGGGGTGGGCCGCAGCACCGACAACGCCTCCACCACCTGGCCCAGGGGATCGGCGCCGAGCGGGCGCAGCACGACGGTCGCGGCCCCGGCCGCCGCCAGCTCGGCCACCCGGCCGGGGGCGGTGGCGGCCGGGCCGACCAGTGTGAACAGCTCCGACGGGGGCACACCGAGCCAGGCGGCGTGGCCGGTGAGCACCTCGGTCACCGCCGCGGTGGGCTCGTCGGTGACGTTCAGGAACGAGAAGACGATGAGCTCGTGGCCCGGCCGGTCACCGGCGGCGGCGCCGGTGCCGATGAGCGCGCGGGCCGCGGCGATACGGGCCGGGCCGGTGCCCTCGACGATGATCGTGCCGTCCGCCACCCGGCCGGACAGCTCCAGCGAGCGCGGCCCGACGACGCCCGCGACCAGCGGCACCGGCGCGGCCGGCGGGTGGACCAGGGTGAGCCCGTCGACGGTCACCGCGCGGCCGTGCAGCGTGACCCCGGACCCCGCGAGCAGTCCCCGGACCGCGTCGAAACTCTCCTCGAGCAGGGCCAGTTTGGTGGCGCTCTCCGCGCCGACCTTGCGCATCCAGTCGGGTACGCCGTGCCCGAGCCCGGCCACGAGCCGGCCCGGGTGCACCCGCTCGAGGGTGGCCAGTTCCATCGCGAGCAGCGCGGGATTGCGCAGCGGCACCGGCGCGATGCCGATCCCGACCCGGATCCGGTGGGTGGCGGCGAGCGCGAACGCCGCCGCACTGATCGACCCGGCCCAGCCGAGGTCCTCGACGACCCACAGGTCGTCGGCCCCGGCCTGTTCGACGGCACGGGCGAAAGCGGGCAGGCCCTCGGGCGGAAGGTCACGGTCATACAGCACACCGATGCGTACGGACATCGTGCGACTGTATCGGCGCGTGCCGTCAGGCGGGGTGGGGAACCGGTTCGCCGGGCTCGACGCGGGCGGCGGTGGCTCTCGCGCGTGCGGAGGTGGTGAGCACGCCGAGGGTGAGGATGATCAGCCCGGCGGCGAAGATCAGCCACCAGGCCGGGTGGGAGGC
The DNA here is from genome assembly GCF_044454705.1 of Actinoplanes sp. NPDC051494. NCBI lineage: Bacteria > Bacillati > Actinomycetota > Actinomycetes > Micromonosporales > Micromonosporaceae > Actinoplanes > Actinoplanes sp. NPDC051494. Next base: position 3,407 of record NZ_JBITDZ010000005.1, on the reverse strand, counting down.
CTCGGCGAAACGGGCCGCGGTGGCGGTGCCCAGGCCGGTGGCGACGATCGCGCCGATCACCGCCACGCCCAGCGAGCTGCCGACCTGCCGGCTGGTGGAGGCGATCGCCGCCGCGACGCCGGCCTGGGCGCGGGGCAGCCCGGACACCGCGGTGTTGGTGATGGGGGCGTTGACCATGCCGAAGCCGAAACCGAACAGGACGTAGCTGACCGCGAGCACCGCGACCGGGGTGGTGGCGGTGAGCCGGCTCAGCGGCAGCATGGCCAGCGCGATCGCCGAGCCGGCCAGGATCAGCGGGAGGCGGGGGCCGCGGCTGCCGACGATGCGCCCGGAGAGCGGGGCGACGACGGCGGTGGTGAGCGCCATCGGCAGCGTGTACAGGCCGGCGTGCAGCGCGGACAGCCCGCGGGCGTCCTGCAGGTACAGCGCGTTGAGGAACAGGAAACCGCCGAGGCCGCCGAACGCGAGGACCGCGATGAGCGCGGCGCCGGTGAACGGCACGCTGCGGAAGACGTTCAGGTCGAGCAGGGGCTGCGCACGGCGTTTCTCGTACGGGACGAGCACCGCGAGCGCCACCGCCCCGGCGACGAAGCAGCCGAGGATCTCCGGCGAGGTCCACCCGGCGGCCGGGCCCTCGATGATGCCGAACGTCACGGTGGCGAGCAGGAGCAGCACCAGCGCCTGCCCGGCCGGGTCGAAGCGGCGCGGCCGGGGGGCACGCGACTCGGGGACGAACAGGGCGGCCAGCACGATGGCGGCGACGCCGACCGGGATGTTGACCCAGAAGATGGAGCGCCAGCCGAGGCTCTCGACGAGGACGCCGCCGAGCAGCGGGCCCATGGCCATGCTGAGGCCGACGACCGCACCCCAGACGCCGATGGCGCGGGCGCGCTCGCGGGGTTCGGTGAACGTGTTCGTGATGATGGACATGGCGACCGGGTTGAGCATGGACCCGCCGACGGCCTGCACCGCCCGGAACGCGATGAGCCAGCCGAGGCCGGGTGCGACGCTGCACAGCAGGGAGCCGAGCGTGAACAGGGCGAGCCCGGTCTGGAAGACCCGCCGGCGCCCGATCCGGTCGGCGGTGGAGCCGGCGAGCATCAGCAGGCTGGCCAGCACGAGGGAGTAGGCGTCGATGACCCACTGCAGGCCGGACACCGGGGCGTCGAGCTCGTCGCGCAGCGAGGGCAGCGCGATGTTCACGATGGTGATGTCGAGCCCGACGATGAACAGGCTCATGCAGCAGATCGCGAGGACCAGCATCCGGCGGCGGGGGGTCAACGGTGGAGCCATGCCGTCTTTCTACCGCCAAGAAAGCTGCAGTATGCAGGATCTCGGCAGGTAGCTGCGTCACACCGGTAAACCGGTGGCGGGCGGCGGCGCGGTGGCCGTACGGTGATCGCATGAATGTCAGGTCTGTGACGACGACGCCGGGATGTCCCGGCGAGGTTTCGCGCTGACCTGATCCACGCGTCGAAACGGCCCCGGGCGGATGTCCGGGGCCGTTTCCGCGTGTCCTGGGGTGTCCGCCGGGCCCGCACCCCAGGAGGAAATCCATGTCCGCCGACCACCGCAGACTCGGCCGCGAGCTCGACATCTTCGACTCCGACCCGCTGATCGGCGCCGGCCTGCCGTTCTGGTTGCCGGCCGGCGCCGCCGCCCGCTACGAGGTGGAGACCTATCTGCACGAACTGGAGCGCCGGGCCGGCTACCGGCACGTGTACTCGCCGGTGCTCGGCAAACGGCAGATGTACGAGCTGTCCGGGCACTGGAGCCATTTCGCCGGCGACATGTTCGCGCCGATGGCCATGGGCGACGAGCAGCTCGTGCTGCGGCCCAGCATGTGCCCGCATCACGCGCTGATCTTCAAGGCGCGCCAGCGGTCGTACCGTGATCTGCCGTTGCGGATCGCCGAGCTGGGCCCGATGTACCGCGCCGAGCGGTCCGGGGTGCTCGGCGGCCTGGCCCGGGTGCGGTCGATCTCGCTCAACGACGGGCACACCTTCTGCGCGCCGGAGCAGATCGGGCAGGAGGTCGGCGACGTGCTGGCGCTGATGGCCCGGGCACATGCCGCGCTCGGGCTGCGGGTGTCGTCCTACCGGCTGTCGCTGCGCGGTGCGAAGGGCGAGTACGCCGGCGACGACGCGTCGTGGGACCGCGCGGCCCGGCTGCTGCGCGACGCGCTCGACCGGGCCGGGGCCGATTACGAGGAGGCCGCGGACGAGGCGGCGTTCTACGGGCCGAAGATCGACGTGCAGATCGTCGACCCGGCCGGCCGCGAGTCCACCCTGTCGACCGTCCAGATCGACTTCCACCAGCCGGAGCGGTTCGACCTGTCGTACCGGGACGCCTCCGGCGGGCCGGCGCGGCCGGTGATGGTGCACCGCAGCCTGGTCGGCTCCATGGAACGGCTGTTCGCGGCGCTGCTCGAGGTGCACGACGGGGCGTTCCCGGTCTGGTACTCGCCGGTGCAGCTCAGCGTCCTGCCGGTCGGCACCGGGCAGGGTCCGGCCGCCGGCGCGGTGGTCCGGGAGGCGGTCGGTGCCGGGCTGCGGGCCGAGGCCGATCACGAGGGGTCGCTCGGCGCGCGGATCCGGGACTCGGTCCGGCGGCGGATCCCGTACGCGGCGGTGACCGGTCCCCGGGAGGCCGCCGCCGGCCTGGTCGCGCTGCGGCAGCGCGACGGACGTCAGCTGCCCGCGATGCCCGTCGACGCAGGCCGTCGCGCTGATCCGGCAGGAGGCGGACGCCCACCGGTGACCGGCACGGGTATGTCGCAGCCCCGGGAGGTACCCAGCACGGGGCGGCGACATACCCACTTCGGTATGTGATCTAGTTCGGGCCGGTAGACGCTGCAACCGATTGCCGAACCTGGTCTTATTAGCGGATGAAAATCTGGCCGGGGAACCCCTACCCGCTCGGCGCCACCTATGACGGCGGCGGCACGAACTTCGCGCTCTTCTCCGAGATCGCCGACCGCGTCGAGCTGTGCCTGTTCGACGACGACGGCACCGAGACCCGGGTGGACCTGCCCGAACGCGAAGCCCTGGTCTGGCACGGCTACCTGCCCCGGGTCGTGCCGGGACAGCGGTACGGCTACCGCGTGCACGGCCCCTACGACCCGGCGAACGGGCTGCGGTCCAACCCGTCGAAGCTGCTGCTCGACCCGTACGCCAAGGCGATCGAGGGGCACAACGAGTGGGGCAACGCGCTCTTCTCGTACGACTTCAACGATCCCTCCCAGCGCAACGACGAGGACTCGGCGCCGTTCGCGATGCGCTCGGTCGTGGTGAACCCGTGGTTCGACTGGGGCAACGACCGGCCGCTGCGGGTGCCGTGGCACCAGACGGTGATCTACGAGGCGCACGTCAAGGGCATGACCGCGCGCCACGCGAAGGTCCCCGAGG
>NZ_JBITDZ010000004.1:397341-520640 GCF_044454705.1 Actinoplanes sp. NPDC051494 | reverse complement strand
GGCCTTCCTGCACGATTACAACCATCACCGACCCCACACCGCCATCGGCGGCCTGCCACCCATCACACGGTTGACCAACCTCACCGGACATCACATCTAGCTCGACGGGCCTGCTGTCGCCGTGAAGGGCGCCGACAGCAGGCCCGATACCGCGCAGCAAAAAGGCAGCCGGCACGCCGGCTGCCTTTTTACAGGAAGATGGGTCAGAACCAGACTTTCCGACCACCGACCGGACGGCCCACGGCGCCCAGAATCCACAGCACCGCGCCGATCACCAGGAGGATGACGCCGACCGTGTAGAGGATCGACACGTGCAGAAGGTAACCCAGCAGCAGGAGGATGAGTCCGAGAGCCAGCATGATTTTTCTCCGTTCAGATGCGGGTTTTCCGCCGACGTCCTCATACCCACCGTTCCGGATGCTCAATCATCGTCGATGTGAAGAGAGGTCGACGTGAAGGGAAGAACCATCGGCCTGGCGCCGGGCGCGGTGAGAACGGGTGCGACCGGACGGACGCCCGCACATGATCCGGGCGACGCCGGTCACTGGACCCCAGGACGACGCCTCCGGTGCCGATCCGACCGCTGAGCCTCGGAGGTCGAGGCCCCACATCCCGGGGCCGCTCATAGGTGGTCTGTGCGGCATCCGTGCTGTCCGCTCTCGCGGTCACGGAATCCGCGGGTGACGTCGGGGGGTACACCGGACAGCAGGTCCGGGTGAACGCTGCCGGGGCGGGGAACACTATGGAGGAACCGCGCGGACCTGCCCGCTGGGCGTTGTCCGGGCCGGGCAGGCACGACCATCCTCTGGCGGGAGGCCGTCGTGCCTGTCCGGCGGCAACTCGATATCCGGCCGCACGGTGGCAGAAGTGCGCGGGCCTGGATCGAGTACGGGAGGTTGACGTAGCTTGGAGGGGACCGAGCATCTCGTTGCTGTGTGTCCGCCGCGATGCAGGACAAGGTGATGAGCGGAGACCATGCCCCTGCATGAGTGAGTCATCCGTCGGGGGATTCCATGGTCAGCAGCCGATGTGGTGGGCAGGAGCGCAGGCAACGAGCCGCCGGGCCACGTGCGCGGACGGTCCCCCGATCCCATCGAGGTGCGCGATGAGCAGCTATGAGCTTCGCGGGCGCCACCGCGTTCGCTGTACTGGCCGGCATCGTAGTAACCGTCCTCGTGGGGCGGCGCCGTGCGTCTCAGGCCCAGGCAGCACGGCGCAGTCTCTCCAGGTTCACCGGCCGGTAGTCCCGGTCGTGCCGCCGGCCTCGATCCGGATGGCGACGCGCTTCATGCAGTGCCCATCGGCAGCTGCCGGTCGGCCGGGAGGATTGCCAGAGCTCGGCGGACGTCCTCGCCGGGTGGGACGCCGAACAGGCGGCGGTATTCGCGGCTGAACTGCGACGGGCTCTCGTAGCCGACCGCGTGACCGACCCCGGCCACGTCCCCGGGTGCGGCGGTGAGCCGGATCCGGGCCTCCTGCAGGCGCAGCTGTTTCTGGTACTGCACCGGGCTCATCGTGGTGGCCGCCCGGAAGTGCCGATTGAGCGTGGCGACGCTGACGCCGGCGTGGCGGGCCAGGTCCTCGACGCGGATGGCCCGGTCGAAGTGGTCCTCGAGCCATCGGGCGGCGCGCCGGGCGATGGTGAACCGCTCGTCGGCGCGGCCGACCTGCCGGACCAGGGCGCCCAGCGGTCCGGTGAGCAGCCGCCAGTGGATCTCCCGCTCGATGCCGGCGGACAGGATCGCGAAGTCCCGCGGCCGTTCGACCAGGCGCAGCAGCCGCAGGATCGCGCCGAGCAGGTCGTCGTCCGCGGCGGCGACCCCGGCGGCCGGGCCGGGTGCGTCCCGGGTCGCCGGCTCGGGTGCTTCGAGCAGCAGCTCGGCGACCAGCTCGGGGCGCAGCCGTATCCCGGCCGCGAGGAACGGGTCGGCCCGGGTGATCCGGGCGGTGACCGCCAGTTCCATCGAGAAGACCAGGTACTCGCCGGCGCCGTAACGGAACTCGGTGCCGGCGAGAGCCATGCGCTTCTCGCCGGCCACCACGACGGCGACCATCGGCTCGAGGTGTGAGCAGTACGGCTCCGACCCGGCGGTCGCGGCCGACACCAGCGAGCCGGGCAGCCAGCTTCCCCGCGGGGCCGTCCCGTGCAGCCGGGGGATCAGCTCACGCAGCTCGGTCATGACGTCCACGACCGCGATTATGGCACCCGGCGCGGACGTCCCGGCCGTGAGCGGATCAGGCATCGGACCGCGCTGAACGGTCTAGGGATCGGCCGTGGCCGGGCCGACGATGGATCCATGACACAGACAGTCCTCATCACCGGAACCTCCAGCGGCCTGGGCCGGGCCACCGCCGAACTCTTCCACGCCAGGGGCTGGAACGTCGTCGCCACCATGCGCGACCCGGCGGCCGAGACCGAGCTGACCCGGTTGGACAACACGCTCGTCACCCGGCTCGACGTCGAGGACGCCGGGTCCGTCACCGCGGCCGTACGCGATGGTCTGGAACGCTTCGGGCGTCTCGACGCGCTGGTCAACAACGCGGGCTACGGGGCGTACGGTCCGCTGGAGTCGACGCCGATGGCGAAGATCCGGCGCCAGTTCGAGGTCAACGTCTTCGGTCTGCTGGCGACGACCCAGGCGGTGTTGCCCTACTTCCGGGAGCAGCGGTCCGGGGTCATCGTCAACATCTCGTCGATCGGCGGCCGGATGGCGTTCCCGCTCGGCACGCTCTATCACGGCGCGAAGTTCGCGGTGGAGGGGCTTTCCGAGTCACTCGCCTACGAACTGGGCACGGTCGGTGTCCGGGTGAAGCTGGTCGAGCCCGGCGGTATCCGCACCGACTTCGGCGGCCGGTCGCTCGACTTCAGCAACGAGCCGGCGATCCCCGACTACCAGCCGACCATCGGCAAGGTCCTCGACGTGCTCGGTCCGCTGACGGCCGAGGGCTCGGCCCCCGCCCACATCGCCGAGACCGTGTTCACCGCAGTGACCGATGGCACCGACCAGCTCCGGTACGAGGCCGGCGCCGACGGGATCCGGATGCTCGACGCCCGGCGGGCCTCCGGTGACGCCGCCTTCCTCGCCGGGATCAGGGACCAGTTCGGCCTCGTGAACGTGCTGTAGGCCACGTCACACCGCCTCCTATTGCTTCGAATTCAAAGCAGGCCTACATTCAAAAAGTGCTTCGAGTTCGAAGCGTCAATCAGGGAGGCAACACCATGAAGGCCATGCGATTCCACGAGTACGGCGACCCGACCGTCCTGCGCTACGAGGACGTCGAGCAGCCTGTCCCCGGCGCCGGGCAGGTGCGGATCCGCGTTGCCGGGACGTCGTTCAACGGTGTCGACGGCAACGTCCGCGCCGGGTTCATGCAGGGCCCGATGCCGGTACGCCTGCCGCACACCCCGGGCCGCGACGTCGCCGGCACGGTCGACGCGGTGGGCGACGGCGTGACCGGCCTCGCCACCGGTGACCGCGTCGTCGGCTTCCTGCCGATGACCGACGACGGCGCCTCGTCCGAGTACGTGCTGGCCCCGGCCGAGATCCTGGCGCCGGCGCCGGAGAGCATCCCGCTGACCGACGCGGCCGCGCTGCCGGTGGCTGCCCTGACCGCGTGGCAGGCCCTGTTCGAGCACGCCGGGCTCACCGCCGGGCAGCGCGTGCTGATCAACGGCGCGGGCGGAGCGGTCGGCGGCTACGCCGTACAACTCGCCAAGAACGCCGGGGCGTACGTGATCGGGGTGGCCGGGCCGGGCAGCGGCGCCCAGGTCAAGGCGGCCGGCGCCGACGAGGTCACCGGCCACGACGTCGCCGGCGTGACCGAGCCGGTCGACGTCGTGCTCAACCTGGCGCCGGTCGAGCCGGAACGCCTCGCCGCAATGCTCACCTGGATCCGCTCCGGCGGCGTGCTGGTGAACACCACGGTGTGGATGCCCGCGCCCAGCGACGACGAGCGCGGCGTCCGCGGCATCAACATGTTCGTCCGCGGCGACGCCGACCAGCTGTCCCGGCTGACCGCGCTGGTCGACGCCGGCGAGCTGCGCGTCGACGTGGCCGAGCGGGTGCCGCTGGCCGCCCTGGCCACGGTGCACACCCGGGCCGCCGCCGGTGACCTCCGGGGCAAGACCGTCATCCAGGTCGACGAGTCCCGCTGACCGCGGCCGGGCGCGCTGGTGCTCCGGCCGGGGACCGGAGCACCAGCACTCAGCGGCGGGTCTTGGGCAGGTCGAACTCGTCGGCGGCCCGGCAGTCCTTCTGGCTGCCGATCGCCGCCGGGCCCAGCTTGTCGAGGGCGTCGCGGGCCCGTTGCCGGCCGAGGTTCCAGGTGTACCAGGGATCGGGTTCCTTGAGGTCCTCGGCGATCCAGCTGAGCGTGCACCGGCGTACCGGATCGGGCAGTTCTGTCAGGGCCGGGGTCGCGTCGGCGGACAGGGCCCGCAGATACCAGGCGTCGATCTTGCCGGAGCCCTGGTAACGGGCCGCGTTGCGGCTGGCCACGTAGCCCTCGGGGTTGAGGACGGCGAGACCGAGCAGCATCAGCACGGCGAGGCCGACGGTGGTCGCCGGGATCCAGCGGCCCTGCCATTTGAGGCCGGCGACCGTGATCAGCACGAAGATCACGCCGAGCAGCAGCTCGGACGCCATCACGAAGATCCGCTCACCGGTGAAGCTGTAGACCCGCTGGTACTGCCACATCCGCGACAGCGCGGACGCCACGATGACCACGCTCAGAGCACAGAGCAGGCCCAGCAGTACGCGCAGCAGCAGCCGTTCCAGCGGCTGGTCCCGCTTCGCCCAGCGGGCCAGGCTCGCGATCAGTGCCAGCGACAGCAGCGTGACCGCGACCAGCTGCCAGAAGCCGCTCCGGGCGTACTGCGAGTAGCTGAGCCCGGAGGTCTCCAGCACGTGCCGGCTCCCGCCGAACAGCACGGTGAACTGCACCGCCACGAAACCGCCGAAGAGCAGCACCAGCGCGGCGCCGGCCGGAGCCCATTCGATCAGGCCCAGCCGCCCCCGGCCCTCGGTGTCCAGGCCGGCCGTCGCCGGTGGCGCGGCCAGGGTGTAGATGCCGGAGACCGCGAGCAGGCCACCGGCCACGGCCAGGAAGATCCACCGGAAGATCGAGCCGAGGCCGAGATCGGGAACGGCGTCGTCCAGCAGCCGGGAGAACGCGACGTCGGCGGACGACAGCAGCGCGCCGAAGACGAGCAGCACCACGGCGGTGAGCGCGACCGAGAAGAAGATCCGCCGGCCGACCCCGGGGTTGCGGCCCGTCTTCAGGTGCCTACGGACCCACGGGATGCCGGCGAGCGCGGCGTACGGGGCGGCCACCAGGCTGAACAGGATCGACCTGACCTGCCGGCCACCGACAATCGCCAGCGCGGTGCAGCCGATCGCACCCAGCACGCTGAACGTCACCAGCCACCACGCGTTGCGGAACGCCGGGACGAGCATCAGGGCGAGCGCCGAGGCGGCCCAGCCGGCCCGGATCAGCCGCTCGGCCCGCGGCAGGCCGGCGGACTTGCTGACGGCGAACGCGACGCCCGCCGTCAGCGTCAGCCAGGCGAGGAACCAGCCGATGCCGACCCGGTCCAGCGGCAGGAAGATCAGGAAGGCGAGGATGCCGGCGAGCACACCGGCCGGGACGGCCCATCCCTGCGGCTTCTTGGGGCCGGGCCAGTTCTTCTTGCGGAACGTCTGCCACGCGGTCGGCCGCGGCTCGTACGTGCCGGGCGGGCGCGTGAGGGGCCGCTCGGGATGAGGCCGCTGGGCCGGCGGCATCGGCCGCTGCTGCGGCGGCGACTGCTGCTCCCGCGATGCCGGTGCGGCGCTCCCGGAGGGCGCCGCTGCAGTGGCGGGCGCTGCCGTAGTGGCAGGCGCTGCCGTAGTGGCAGGCGATGCCGTGCCGGCGGCGGGCGCTGGGGTGGCGGGGGACGCCGGGGTGGCGGGCGCTGCCGTAGTGGCGGGCATCGCTGCAGTGGCGGGCGATGCAGGCTTGGCGGGGGACGCCGGAGCAGCGGGCGGCGTCGCGGTGGCGGGCGGCGTCGCGGTGGCGGGCGGCGTCGGAGTGGAGGGCGGCGCCGGAGTGGCGGCGGGTGGTGCGGTGGCCGTGCGTGCCGGGGTGACTGCGGCCGGCGCGGTGGTGGCAGCCGGTTCGGTGGCGGCTGGGGTGGTGCCGGCTGGAGCGGTGACAGCTGGGGTGGTGCCGGCTGGGGTGGCCGCGGTCGGGTCGGGGGAGACCGGAACCATGGGTAGGAAAACGGCGAATCCCCGCGTACCGGACGGGATCTGGACCGGGATCGCCCAGGCCGTCTCTCCGTCGGCACCCGGCCAGACCAGCGACGGCAGGGCGTCGGTGGGTGGCATGACCAGCAGGTGGGGGACTGCGGGAACGTCTGTGGCCGGGTCCGCGGGAACGGCCTTCGCCGCCTCCGGGGGACCAGGTTGCCTCGGTGGCTGATCCGCCACTGCACCCTCCTGGGTTGCTCGGTCTCAACGCCGCGACGGGTCCGTATCGCCGCGACGACTGGAGAGTAGACCCCGGGAACAAGATGCGGCGGTACGGACGCTGGCACCTGCGTGATCCGACTTTCGTTGCTGGACCGGTCGCGCACCCGGACCGGCGAGACCGACAGTGCCGCGCTGCGGGGCACCGTGGCCCGCGCGAGGCATGCTGAGCAGCTCGGATACCACCGGTTCTGGGTCGCGGAGCACCACGGCGTGCCCGGGATCGCGGGCGCCGCCCCGGCCGTGCTGCTGACCGCCGTCGCCGGTGCCACCTCGGTGATCCGGCTCGGTTCGGCCGGGGTGATGCTGCCGCACCACCAGCCGCTCGTCATCGCCGAGCAGTTCGCCACGCTGACCGCGTTCGCGCCGGGCCGCGTCGACCTCGGGCTGGGCCGTTCGCCCGGCTTCACCGCGCCGGTGCGCCGGGCGTTGCGGCAGACCGACGGCGATTTCGCCGCGGACCTCGCCGAGCTGCGTGCTTTCCTGTCCGGTACGGCGGAGATCACCCCGCACCCCCGGCCGGAGGGACCCGTCCCCATGTACGTCCTGGCCACCGGAACCGGCCTGACGATCGCGGCTCGGCTCGGCCTGCCGGTGATCGTGGGCGGCCCGCTGCTGGGCGCGGACGGTGCCGAGGCCCTGGCCGGTTACCGGCGCGCCTTCGAGCCCTCCGCGTCGCAGGCCGAGCCGTGGGTGGCGGTCAGCCTCGACGTGCTGGTGGCGGACACCGCCGCGGAAGCCGCCGACCTGCTGCTGCCCGAGGCGTGGGCGATGGCCCAGGGCCGCACCACCGGGGTGTTCCCGCCGCTCGAACCGGTGGCCGCGGCCCGGGCCGCGGCACGGACCCCGCGCCAGCAGCAGTATCTCGACCGGACCGTCGCCGCGGCGATCACCGGCACCCCGGACCAGGTCCAGCGGCGTCTCGCCGAGCTGATCGAGCGCACCGGGGCCGCCGAACTCGTCGCGGCCGGCAGCACCTTCGACCGCGACGCCCTGCACGCCTCGGACACCGCGCTGGCCGCGATGTTCACCCGCTCCGGACCTCGGGTGTGACACGCTCCGAAGGGGCCCCGGAACGCGTACGGAGGGATCGGTTGTATGTCATTGATCGTCGCTTTTGATCAGGTGTCGACCGTCGGTCTGGAGTCGTCACCGGTCGCGGACGCGCTCGCCGGCCTGCGGGCGAACGAGGCCCGCTACTTCAAGAACAAGTACGACCACGTCTTCACGGTCGAGCCCGCCGCCGAGGCCGGCCCGGCCGTCGAGTGGGTGAGCCGCATCCTGGCCGCGGAACGGGACATCACGATCTCCTCGCGGCCGCTCGAGGCGACGGCTTTCCAGGTCGAGAACATCCGGATGGCGTACGTCTTCTACGAGAGCGGTCTGTCGATCAACGTGATGTACACCGTCGACGACGGCGGGAAGCGGGCGGTCGGGTTCAAGCTGTCCGACGGGATGGAGGTGCCGCCGGAGCTCGCCGCGTTCAAGTTCGCCCGGCAGAAGTCGAAGCTGGCCGGCACGATCCGTGGGTCCTACTTCGTGATCAAGAAGGAGTACTGATCACCGGCCGGAGCGCCGCGAGTCGGGACGGCGCCCGGTGCGCTTCTGGCCGCCGCCACGGGCCCGGACCGGCTGCTCGGACGGGCCGTCGACGGCGCCGGGGTTGGAGAACACCATCGGCGGTGCCGCGGGCGGTCGGGCGGAGGTCGGCGGCCACTCCGGAGCCACGAGCTGGGCTCCGGTGACCGGCGACGCCGGCGACAGGTGATCCAGCAGCCGCTGTGCCGCCGTGGCGTCGACCCCGACGTCGGGGTTGATGCGCACCTCGGCGGCGGTCGCCAGATCCACCACGTCGTCGTCGCCGAATGTCTCGGCCCCGAGACTGCTGAGGCGACGGGCGAACTCCTGCACGGTAATCATCTGCAACGTGTTCCTTCCCAGTGCTGATGACACAGCGTAGCCGCTGGGACGGTCAACCTGATCGTGGCGGTCTCCGGTACGCCGGCCGGTGTGCCGCCGAACAGGTCACGAGCGGTCCGTGGCCGCATCGGTCGTCCTCGCCGCCGTTAGGCTCGACCGATGAGGTCCGGGACGGGGAACGGGACCGGAAGATCGTCGCCGGGGCTCCGGCTCACGGGGATGACCCGGATCCACGCGGTGATCATCGTGCTGCTGACTGTCCTGGTCCTGCTGATCACCGTGGTCGCGGCGATACCGCAGACCCGTGGCTCGAGCACGGTCCGGCCGCTGGACCCGGCCGGGCTGGTTCTCGTCGTGGCGACGGTCGTCACCACGCTGGCGTTGCGCCGCCGGGCCCCGGTCTGGGCTCTCGTCACCGCGGTGCTGCTGGTCAACGTCTATCTGCTCATCGGTTATCCGTACGGTGCGGTGCAGCTCTGCCCGGTCGTGGCGATGTTCGCGGTGGCGCGGCTGTTCCCGCTGAGCCGTTCGCTGTTGATCTGCGGCGTCGCGGCCGCCTGCACCTCGGCCATCGTGTCCACCCGGCTGGTGCGCGACGTCGACACACCGTGGCTGCTGGCTCTGGCGTGGACCGGCTGGCTGGTCGTGCCCTGGTCGCTCGGCGCGCTGGCGCACACGCTCGCGTTCAGCCGCGAACGGCTGCGCCAGCATCTGCTCGCCCGCGGTGCCCTCGAGGAGCGGATGAAGATCGCCGGCGAGGTGCACGACGTGGCCGGTCACGGGTTCGCGCTGGTCGCCATGCAGGCCGGGGTGGCGCTGCTGGTGTTCGAGGAGGAACCCGGCCAGGCACGGCGCTCGATCGAGGCGATCCAGACCACCAGCGCGAAGTCGCTGGCCGCACTGCGGGGCATGCTGGACACCTTCCACCAGGACGACGCGGTTCCGGTGGCGACGGCGCCCGCTCCCGCCGGCGAACCCACGATCGGGCTCCGCGCCATGGTCGAGCTGATCGAGCAGGTGCGCGAGGGTGGCCTGCCGGTCCGGCTGGAGCTGGCGGTCGGGTCCAGCCCGCCCGCCGAGGTCGACGCCGCCGCGTTCCGGCTGGTCTAGGAGTCACTGACCAATGTGCTGCGCCATGCCGGTCCGACGGTCGCCGAGGTGTCGGTCGTGCAGGGCGACGACCACCTGGTGGTCCGGGTCCGCGACCGTGGGGCCGGCTCCACCGGCGAGCCGGCGCCGGGCCGGGGGCTGTCCGGCATGCGGCGCCGGGTGCTGGCGGCCGGCGGTACGTTCACAGCAGGTCCGCGAGAGGGCGGCGGCTTCCAGGTCGAGGCGTGGTTGCCCATGCCGGAGGGAATCAGATGATCCGAGTGGCACTGGCCGACGACCACGAGCTGGTCCGGATGGGACTGCGCGCGCTGGTCGAGCGGGAGCCCGACATGGAGGTCGCCGGTGAGGCGAGCAGCGGGCACGAGGCCATGGCCCTGCTCCGGCGGGTGCAGCCGGACGTCCTGCTGCTCGACATCCGCATGCCGGGCATGGACGGGCTGGAGACGTTGCGGCAGATCTACGCCGATCCGCACATCGAGAAGACCCGCGTCATCGTGGTGACGACGTTCGAGGTGGACCGGTACGTCTTCGAGGCGCTGCAGGCCGGTGCCAACGGCTTCATCCTGAAGGACACGGCCCCCGACGAACTGGTGCGCGCGGTGCGGGTGGTGGCGGCGGGCGAGGCGTTGCTCTCACCGTCGGTCACCCGGCGGGTGGTGTCGTTCTTCGCCCAGCAGGCGCCGCCGAACTCGATGCCGGAGCGAAACCTCGACGAGCTCACCGAGCGGGAGCGGGAGGTGGTGGCGTGGGTGGCCACGGGATGCTCCAACGAGGAGATCGCCCGGGAGCTGTTCGTCAGCCCGGCCACGATCCGTACCCACGTGAGCCGGGCGATGGTGAAGTTGAGCGCGCGGTCCCGCGCCCAGCTGGTGGTCATGGCCGTCCGCTCCGGGCTGACCGTGCGACGATGACGGCACCCGGGACCCGACAGTCCCAGGCGCCTGAAGGGATCGCGCCGGGCGGAGGGCCGGCGCTGACGGTGGTCGTGACCGCGAGGACCGCGACGAGCGTGGCCACCAGATAGAGCCCGGTGCCGATCACGACGGCTCCGTGGCGCCGCCGCTCGTCCCAGCCCAGCAGCCGCGCACCCTCGGCGATCAGCGGCAGCACCAGCACGGCGTGCAGGGTGACCCCGTGCACGGGCTTCCATGAGCCCGCGGTCTCGAAGGCCGCCTGGTGATCGCCGGAGCGGTAGAGCGTGGTGCCTTTGACGATCATGAGGACGCCGGTGGCCAGGCCGACGAGCAGGAACGCGAAGCCGGCCCGCAGGGCGAGCCGCATGTCGCGGGTCCCCCGGAGCCGGCCCCGGAGGGCGACGACGGCCATGGTGCCGAGGACGCCCACGAGCACGGCGCCCCCGAGAGCCAGGCTCATCGCCACCGTACGGTCGAACGGGGTCTGGGAATTGAAGTGTGACGGCACCCCGCGCCAGGCCTGCAGCGAGATGCCGCCCACCTCGAGCACACAGTCCGCGGTGAAGAGGCCGAGCAGCCAGGCCCGGGTGCGCGGACCCACGACCAGGTGGGAACTGATCCAGGCGATGGTGATCAGGGTCAGTCCGAAGGAGAGCCCGAACGTCGTGGGCTTGCGCCAGGAGACCGGCCCCTCCCAGCTTCCGCCGTCGACGAGGAAGACCCCGAGGTGGAAGACCCCGACGGCCATGAGCACAGCGCCGACCACGTACGCGGCCCGCTCGGCAGGGGGCCGGGAGCGTACCGTGAAGGCCGACCTCAACCGTGCCGGTGACCAGCGCTTACCGGTCGTGATGGAGTTCATGGAGAGCCTTGCTCAGTGCCGGGCGGCGGTGGCTCGCGGCGTCCTGGAGTATGCCTGCCGGATCCCGATCACGCCCGCCACCAGTGCGATGAGCTGACCGAGCCACTGCCCGACGACGCCGATCCAGACATCGAACTGGCCGGGGTCGCCCAGCCGGCCCCAGACCGACCCCTCGACCAGACCCCCGACGGTGACGAAGAGAGCGGCCAGGGTGCCGACGATGAGCACCCACCGCGACCTCGGCAGGGCCAGCACCAGGATGCCGCCGATGCCCAGGATGATGGGACCCGGCGGAATGGTGGGGAAGCCGGGCACCCCCACCAGATACTGGGTCAGGACGCCGGCGGCGGCCACCAGCAGGCCGAGCGCGAGAACGAGACGTACTCGAGGGTTTGCGTTCAGTGCGGTCATGACGTGTCTCCTTGATGGGTCGGGACGCTCGTCCACTCTCGTCGAACAAACGCCTCCGGTCGTCCGCCGGGCGCGGCAACGGGCGTACGCAGATCTGCGTACGCGACCCACCCGAGAACAGATCCTGGTGCGATCGGGACTGCCGGCCCACGGCCGGGGGACACCCTTCGGTTCAGCATCGCCACATGTCGCAGAGCAACGAGGATCTGGTCCGGTTCATCACCGAGGAAGGCCTGAACAAGGGGGAATGGGGTTTCATCGACGAGGTTTTCACCGCGGACTACGAGGTCCACACCGCCGGTCTGGCGCTGCCGAAGGGACCGACGGCGTTCCAGCTCGCGGTGCAGTTCTGGAAGCGTGCGTTCCCGGACTTCCACTGCTCGGTCGAGCAACTGCTGTCCGACGGCGAGTACGTGACACTGCGGTTCCGGACCACGGGCACCCACACCGGCCCGTTGATGTGGATGCCGCCCACCGGCCGTGACTTCGTCGTGCGGGGCGTGGACCTGCATCGCGTGGTCGACGGCCGGGTGGTCGAGTCGTGGATCAGCGACGACTTCCCGCGCATCCTGATCGAGCTGGGAATTCTCGACGAGCCCCAGCCGCCGGCCGGTGCCGCCCCGCCGGCCGGGGTCGCGGCGGCGGGTGCGCCGGGACGACCCCGGTGACATCGTTGCTGCGCCGCTGTGCGCGGTTCCTGGCCGAGGGCCTGATCGTGTACGGCGCGTCGAGCGCCGGGATGAACCCGCACGAGGCGCTGGCGGCGCTCGACCCGGGCCGGTACCACCGGTCCGGGCCACCGGTGGGCCACCCGGAACGGCTGATGGCCGACGTGCCGCTCACCTCGGTCGAGTACGAACTCTGGTCCCGCCTGCCCTGGTGACGGCTCACCTCGTCGCCGGGCCGCGACGGCGTCCGTCGCGGCCCGGGCGTGGACGGTCTACCGCGAGCGGCCCGGGCTTCCGGCGGCGCCGAACGCGGTCAGGAAGCGGTCGCGGAAGGCGTCCATCTTCCACAGCGGGGCATCGGCGCCCGGTGTCAGGCCCTCGTCCCAGTTCCAGTCGGCGATCTTGTCGAACACGGCCGGGTCCTTGGCCACGATGGTGATCGGCACGTCGTGGCCGGCGCCCTCGCCGCTGACCTTCGCGTTGGGCTGGTGGTCGCCGAACAGGACGAGGACCAGGTCGTCGTCGCCGTAGGTCCGGGCCCAGGAGAGCAGGCTGCCGATGGAATAGGTGATCGTCTTCGCGTACCGCTCCTGGATCGGTACGGCGGCGTTCGCCGGCTGCTTGCCCGCCTTCGCCATGGGGCCGTAGAGCTTGCCGTCGCCGAGGGTGTCCCAGCCGACGAGCTGAGGTGCCGTGGGCCAGGGCGTGTGGCTCGAGGTGAGGGTGATCTCCGCCATCATGGGGCCCTGCCGGTCCGCGTACGCGAGTTTCTGGAAGGCGCCGAGGGCGAACTGGTCCGGGACCCGCGACCAGCCGAAGCGGGGGCCGCGGTACCCGAGGGTGCGTGCGTCCCAGACCCGGTCGTACCCGTAGAAGTCCGCTTCCGGCCACGGCTTGGTGTTGCCCGGTTCGATGCCGACGGTGTCCCAGCCCGCCTTCTGGAAGGCCTTGGCGATGGTCAGCCGGTCACCCGAGACGAGCTGACGGTACCGGTCCGGGTTGTCGATCCAGAGTCCCGACTGGAACGTGGCGTGGGCCAGCCAGCTGCTGCCGCCGTACGTGGACGAGGTGAGGAACGCGCTGCGCGCGGCGAACCCGTCCGCGGTGAGCTGTCGTTCGTCGGCGTCCAGGGCCGGTCCGACGATCGAGGCCATCGGCGGATCCTCCAGCGCCGTGCGCCCGTAACTCTCCACCACCCCGATCACCACGTCGTGGCCCCGCAGTCCGCTGAGGAGCTGGTCGTCCGGGACGTTGCGGAACGCGTCGGACCGGGTCAGCTCCCCGAACCTCGCCCGGTCGGCGAGCGCCGCGGGCACCCCCAGCACGGTGTTGCGGGCGAGGACGGCGACGTTGTCCGACGAGCGCGGGACGCCGGGGAAGGCATGCCCGCCGACCAGGGCGAGGACAGCCCAGACCGGTACGAGTGCGGCCACCGCCCGGCGGGCCGGCCGGCGATGCTGTGCGGTGACCTCGGCCAGGTGCCGGACCGACGCGGCGATCGCGGTCACGACGGCGACGCTCAGCGCGACGACCCCGATCACGGCCCCGATGGCGGCCGCCCGCCCGGACGTCTCGACCAGGTAGTTGTAGCCGTCGCCGAGCAGGGACCAGTCCAGCACCGGGTTGAAGGGCCGGCCGAGGACCTCACGGAAGCCCATGTTGGCCCCCTTGAGGATGCTGAGCACACCCAGGGCCGAACCGAGCAGGGTCGCGACCCCCCGCCGGGCCCGGTCCGGCGTGGCCAGCAGGATGGCTGCCCCCAGGATGCCCTCCAGCGGGAGACGGAGCAGCGAACCGGCCGCGTGGTGGAACGAGGTGAGCGCGTCCGGTTTGTCCGGCACGGCCAGCACGGCGAAGACCAGCAGGCCCGCGACAGCGGTACGGGTCCGGAGCAGGATCCTGTGCCGGCCTCGCACCGGCGCCGGGTCCGGCACGGGCGAGCGACGACGGCGCACATTGAGCGACAAACCGGCGATCCTTCGAACGGGCGGGCAGGGCTGGCGGCCCGCGTACGACCTCCGTCCCTCCTTACGGATCATCCGGCCGGTTCGTTCACCTCCGCTGCTGGTGCGCTGCGGTTTTGAACTTTCCGCGGCCGGCGCCCGTGTTGGTGATCGTGACGCCCCGGCACGGGGTGCGGAGCGGGCTTCAGGAGGAATGGTGACGGTTCTCGCGCGGCGAGAGGCATCTGGGCGTTTTCACCCGCTTCACCCGCCGATGGCGGGGGCCCTGGTGCAGATGGCTGTGCTGGTGCTGGTGGCGATGCTGGTCGGCCTCGGCCCGGTCGGCTCGCTCGTCGGCCTGGGATTCACCGCGGTCACCTGGGTTCTGCTCTCCCGGTCCCTCGGTCGCTCCGGCGGTCACCGCTGGGGGCCGGCGGACACCATCACGTACGGCCGGTTGATCCTGACCGGTGGGGTCGCCGCCCTGGTCGCGGACGCCGCCACCGGGTCCGTACACCATGTGGTCCTGACCGGCCTGGCCGCGGTGTCGCTGATGTTCGATGCCGCCGACGGCCAGGTCGCCCGGCGCACCGGCGCCACCTCGCGGTTCGGGGCGCGCTTCGACATGGAGGCCGACTCCGTGCTGGCCCTGGTGCTCAGCGTGTACATCGCCATCCACCTCGGCTGGTGGGCTGTCCTGATGGGCCTGTTCCGGTACGCCTTCATCGTGGCCGGCTGGGCGTTGCCCTGGCTGAACGCCCCGCTGCCGCCCCGGATGTCGCGCAAGGTCGTGGCCGCTTCCCAGGGCGTCGTCCTGGTGGTCGTCAGCGCGGGCCTGCTGCCCACCGCCGTGGCACAGATCTGCGTCGCGGTCTCGCTGATCTCGCTCTGCTGGTCGTTCGCCGTCGACATCCGCTGGCTGTGGCTTCAGGAATCGTCGCGGCGCCGGTTGCCGGCGCCGAGCCGGGCGTTCGCCGGAGCGGGTCACAGCGAGCCGGTCCTCGCCGATCCGGTGAGCGACCTGCTGGTGGTCAAGCCCGCCACCACGTGATTCACCGGGTACGGGAGGCGGGTCGCCCACCTCCCGTACCGGTCACGGTCATGGCCGGCAGTAGATGTCGCCGGCGTTGGCCTCATGCGGCAGCCCCTGGATGTGGGCCGCCATCTCCTCGCGCGGCAACCACTCGCCGAATGCCATCGTCATCGACTCGCCCATGGAGACGTTGAAGGTGGTGAACCCCAGTGCCGCCACCTGGTCGAGGCAGCGCAGCGCCACCGCCCGCTCGATCGTCGTGAACTCGAACGACAGGGCCGGCAGGCCCCGGCTCAGGCCGGCCAGCACCGAGGACTCGAAACCCTCGACGTCGATCTTGGTGAACGCGGGGGTGCCGTACCGCCGGATGAGGTCGTCGAGGCTCAGGGAAGCGACCTCGATCTGCTCGTCCCACACCTGGTCCGTCCAGCCCTGCGCCCCGTCGGCGGCCTTGACGAACGCGGCGGACGCGGTGGAAACGGTCGGGTTCTCCGAGTTGACGTAGAACTGCGCGGTCCCCTCGGAAGCGCCGCAGACCGCCTCCACGAGAATTACCTCGTCGTCGCCGGCATAGATTTCCCGGATGGCTCGAATGCAGAGCGGCTGCGGTTCCACCGCGACGACCCGGGCGCCGAGCCGGCGAAAGCTGCCGATCCGGTCACCGACGTGAGCGCCGATGTCGAAGACCAGGTCACCCGGCTTGACGAACGGCGCGTAAAGAGCGTCCATCGCCGCGTCCTGAGACGCATTTCCATAGTAGAAGCCGAGTGACCGGTGAATCGCGGCGGCGGCAGGATCGGCCTTGAGTAATGCGACGGCATCCTGGTTGATTCCCATGCCGAATGGTACATCGACAATGGCAAGAATGGTCCGGCCGGCCGACCGGGGGGCCGGGACGCTTCGCCGGCCGTCCGCGGTGGACCGGCTGACATGTGTCAGGGCTGCGGTGCGGGCAGCGGGCGCTTACGGTGGGGACATGTCGACGATCCTGAACCGCCGCGACCTCGATTTCCTGCTGTACGAATGGCTCGACGTCGAGTCGCTGACCGCCGACCCGCGGTTCGCCGACCACAGCCGGGAGATCTTCGACGCGGTGCTCGACCTGTCGCAGCGGATCGCCGAGCGGGAGTTCGCCCCGCACAACCGGCGCAGCGACCTGGAGGAACCGACGTTCGACGGTACCTCGGTCACCGTCATTCCCGAGGTGGGCAAGGCGCTGCGGTCCTTCGCCGAGGCCGGGTTGCTGTCGGCGACGTTCCCCGCGTCGGTCGGGGGCATGGAGCTGCCGCAGGTGGTGGGGCGGGCCTGTTTCGCGTGGTTCCAGGCGGCGAACGTGGCCACGTCGGCCTATTCGCTGCTGACGATGGGCAATGCCGCACTGCTGCTGGAGTACGGATCCCCGGCGCAGATCGACACCTATGTGCGCCCGATGCTCGAGGGCCGCTACACCGGGACGATGTGCCTCTCCGAGCCCCAGGCCGGTTCGTCGCTCAGCGACGTGACGACGCGGGCCGAGCGGCAGGACGACGGCACGTACGCGGTCACCGGGTCGAAGATGTGGATCTCGGCCGGGGACCACGAGCTCAGCGAGACGATCGTGCACCTGGTGCTGGCCCGCGTGGTGGGTGCCCCGGCGGGCGCCAAGGGGCTGTCGCTGTTCATCGTGCCGAAGCATCTCGCCTCCGGCGCCCGGAACGCCGTGACGCTGGCCGGGCTCAACCACAAGATGGGCTTCCGGGGTACGACCAACGCGGTGCTCGCCTTCGACGGTGCGACCGGTGAACTGGTGGGCGACGAGGGCCAGGGCCTGGCACAGATGTTCCACATGATGAACGAGGCGCGGATCGGGGTCGGGGCGGGCGCGGTCGCGCTCGGCTACACCGGGTATCTGCACGCGCTCGCGTACGCCCGGGAACGGCAGCAGGGCCGGCCGCCCGCCGGCAAGGACCCCGCGGCACCGCCCGTACCCATCGTGCGCCACCCCGACGTGCGGCGGATGCTGCTGGCGTCGAAGAGTTACGCCGAGGGTGGCATGGCACTGATCCTGTACGCCGCCAAGCTGGTCGACGTCGGTGAGACGGTGCTGCTCGACGTGCTCACCCCGATCGTCAAGGCGTGGCCGTCGCAGTGGTGCCTGCGCGCCAACGACCTCGCCATCCAGGTGCACGGTGGCTACGGATACACCCGGGAATACCCGGTCGAGCAGTTCTACCGCGACAACCGTCTCAACCCCATCCACGAGGGTACGGACGGTATCCAGGCCCTGGACCTCCTCGGGCGCAAGGTCCTGCTGAACGACGGGCTGCGCGTGCTCGTGTCGGCCATCTCCGCCACGGCGACGTCCTCGTCCTCGCCGTACGCGCCGCGCCTGCTCGCCGCCGCGGAACGCCTGGCCGCGGTCACCGCGAGACTGTGGGCGTCCGGTGACGCGGACAAGGCGCTGGCGAACGCGTCGACCTACCTGGACGCGGCCGGGCACATCGTGATCGCCTGGATGTGGCTGTCCCAGCTCGACGCGGCCGGGGACGAACAAGGCGCGTTCTACGACGGCAAGCGCCTGGCCGCCCGGTACTTCTTCGACCACGAGCTGCCCCGCGTCGGGCCGTGGCTGGACCTGCTGGAATCCGGCGACACCCTCCTGCTGGACCTGGACGACTCTGTCCTCTGAGCCCGGCCGGCACCCCGTCGGTGCGGACGCTGACGTCGGCGGGGTGCGTGACGGGCGCGGTGAGTAGTACAGGATGCCGTAACCGACGGTCTGGGTGATCGCGAAGGCGGCGAGTATCTGCCGGCCGCGGGTCAGCTGCAGCAGCCGTCGGTCTGGCTGTCCTGAGGGCGGCCACCGATGGAGACCAGGGCGAGCGGTGCCGTCGCCGGGCCCCGGTCGGCCGGCGCGCCACAGCACCCGCCACCCGTCGCGATGGTGTCGTCGTCGACCGGATTGCTGGTGCACACACCGGTCTCGGGCAGATCGAGCTGGACGGCACGGGCGGCGACCCAGTCACCGGCCAGGGCCGCGACCACGGAGCGGGCCTGTTCGTAGCCGGTGGCGAGCAGGAACGTCGGCGCCCGGCCGTAGGACTTGACCCCGATGGCGTAGAAGCCGGGCTCCGGGTGGGTGAGCTCGTCGACACCATGGGGCGGGACCGTTCCGCAGGAGTGCTCGTTCGGGTCGATGACCGGAGCCAGCAGCCGGGTCGAACCGAGGACCGGGTCGAGGTCCAGGCGTAGTTCGCTGCCGATCGAGTGGTCCGGCCGGAACCCGGTCGCGGACACGATCCGGTCCACGACGATGCTCCGGACCCCGTCGGAGACCTCGACGCCGTCCGGGCCGGCGGTGAGGCTGTGGACGCCGAAGCCGGTGAGCAGGTGGATGGCGCCGTTGTCGACGTGGGCGCGCAGCCGGGAACCGAGCGCGCCGCGTGCGGGCAGGGCGTCGGCGGCTTCGCCGCCGTAGGCGCGGGCCGGGCCGGCAGCGCGGATCGCCCAGGTCACGGTGGTGCCGGGTGCCTGCTCGGCGAGTTCGGCCAGACTCAGCAGGGTGTTCGCGGCGGAGTGCCCGGCTCCGACGACCAGGGTGCGGCGGCCGGCGAACCGGTTCCGGTCGCGGCCCAGGACGTCAGGCAGAGCCGATTGCACGTACGCGGAGGCGTCGTTCTCGCCGTGGGCGGGGATGCCCGAGGCGCCGAGCGCGTTGGGGGTGCCCCACGTGCCGGAGGCGTCGATGACCGCGGCGGCGAGGATGTCCTCGCCGTTCGCGAGGCGCACGAGGAACGGGGTGGTGTCGCGGCCCACGGTCCGGACCCGGTCCAGGCCGAGGCGGGTGATCGCCACGACCCGGGCGCGGTGACGCACGTGCGGCTTGATCGCGGGAAGGTCGGCCAGGGGTTGCAGGTAGTCCTCGGCGAGCTGGGCGCCGGTGGGCAGCTCGCCGTCGTCGGGGCGCACCCAGCCGGCGTCGATGAGCAGCCGGGCCGCGGCGGCGTCGACGGTGAACCGCCACGGGGAGAACAGCCGGACGTGACCCCACTGCCGGACGGCGGCCGCGGGCTGGTCCCCGGCCTCGAGGACGACGAAGGTGAGGCGGCGTTCGGTCAGATGCGCGGCGGCGGCGAGACCGACCGGGCCGGCACCGACGACCACGACGGGCAGTGACGGGCCGGTGCAGCAGCCGGCGTCCGGGTTCGCACTCATCGATCGGATCTCCTCGAATGGTCGGATACCTAGACTTCAGTCGAACCGCTGCGGTCAGCTTGTAATGGGTTTAGACAACTGTCAAGCTACACGCATGTCTGTTCTTCCGGTCGTGGCTCCTGCGGGTTCGTCGTGCTGCCCGCCACTACAGGTGGAGGCCCTGGCCACGCAGGCCGCGGGCCAGTTGGCGCCGATGTTCAAAGCGCTCGGTGACCCGGTCCGGTTACGGCTGCTGTCGCTGATCGCTTCGGCCGCCGAGGTGTGTGTCTGTGATCTGACCGATGCTTTCGAGGTCACCGGGGCCACGATCTCGCACCACCTGCGGGTCCTGCGTGAGGCGGGCCTGGTCGAGGTCGAGCGTCGCGGCACCTGGGCCTACTACCGGGCCAGGCGAGCAGCGCTCGACCTGCTCGGTGGGTTGCTGACCGGGCAGGCCCAGCCGCCGGACGGGCCTGCCCCGGTCACCGCCGTTAATCAGGGTGAACTGATATCAGCTCAACCTGATGTGATGCGGCTGCTCGGTGACCCGCTCCGGGCGCAGATCGTCCGCATCCTCGCCGACGGTCCGGCGACCACCTCGCATCTGGTCGCCGACACCGGCGCGAAGCAGCCCAACGTCTCCGGGCACCTCAGACAACTGCGCGAAGCCGGCGTGGTCGTGCCCGAGCCGCGGGGACGCTTCACCTACTACCGGCTCGTACCGGAATCCCTGCATGGTGCCGCCCTGCACCTCGCCGACCTGGCCGCCGACGCGCGGGCGCACTCCGGCACCTTCCGGGACTGCTGACTCATGACCCGTGCTGCCACGACCGGCGACACCTCGCCGGCGGTTGTCGGGCGTCTGTCGCGCCTCGACCGGTTCCTGCCCGTGTGGATCGGCCTGGCGATGGTCGCCGGTCTCCTGCTCGGCAGGCTCATCCCCGGCCTCGACAGTGCCCTCGAGGCCGTGAAGATCACCGGAATCTCCCTGCCGATCGCGCTGGGCCTGCTCATCATGATGTACCCGGTCCTCGCGAAGGTCCGCTACGACCGCCTGGACACCGTCACCGGCGACAAGCGGCTGTTGATCTCGTCGCTGGTCGTCAACTGGATCATCGGCCCAGCCATCATGTTCGCCCTGGCCTGGATCTTCCTCGCCGGCCACGCCGAGTACCGCACCGGCCTGATCATCATCGGGCTGGCCCGCTGCATCGCCATGGTCATCATCTGGAACGACCTGGCCTGCGGTGACCGCGAAGCCGCCGCCGTCCTGGTGGCCCTCAACTCCGTCTTTCAGGTCATCGCGTTCGGCGTGCTCGGCTGGTTCTACCTGACGGTCCTGCCCGGATGGCTCGACCTGTCCGGCGCCGAACTGCGGGTGTCCGGCTGGGACATCGCCCGCAATGTGCTGATCTTCCTCGGCGTCCCGCTGCTCGCCGGCTTCCTCACCCGCCGCTTCGGAGAGAAGGCCAAGGGCCGCACCTGGTACGAGGAGCGCTTCCTGCCGAGGATCGGCCCGATTGCTCTGTACGGGCTGCTCTTCACCATCGTGATCCTGTTCGCGCTGCAGGGCGACGCCATCACGAACAAGCCGTGGGACGTCGCGCTGATCGCGGTGCCGCTGCTGGTCTACTTCGCGATCATGTGGGGTGGCTCCTACGTCCTGGGCAGGGCCATCGGGCTCAGCTACGAGCGCACCACCACCCTCGCGTTCACCGCCGCGGGCAACAACTTCGAGCTCGCCATCGCCGTGGCCATCGGCACGTTCGGTGTCACCAGCGGCCAGGCGCTCGCCGGGGTCGTCGGCCCGCTCATCGAGGTCCCGGTCCTGGTCGCCCTGGTGTATGTCAGCCTGGCGCTGCGCCGCAGGTTCTTCGCCGGCCCGGTATCCCATCACCTGAACCACCGGTAGGAGAGACCTCATGTCTGACAAACCCAGCGTCCTGTTCGTATGCGTCCACAACGCCGGCCGCTCCCAGATGGCCGCTGGCTGGCTGCGCCACCTCGCCGGTGACGCCGTCGAGGTCCGTTCCGCGGGCTCCGAACCCGCCGACCGGATCAACCCCGCGGCGGTCGAGGCCATGCGGGAGGTCGGTATCGACATCACCGGCCAGACCCCGAGGATCCTCGAGTACGACACCGTGCAGTCCTGCGACGTCATCGTCACCATGGGCTGTGGCGACGCCTGCCCCTATTTCCCCGGCAAACGCTACGAGGACTGGAAGCTCGAGGACCCGGCCGGTAAGGGCGTCGAGTCGGTGCGCCCCATCCGTGACGAGATCAAGACCCGGATCGAAGCGCTGCTCGGCGGCCTCATGGTCTGATCAGAGGGCGAGCAGGACCCGGCGGCGGTTGTCGCGGTCGACCTGCTCGTGTGCTGCCGCGGCCCGATCGAGGGGGAGCGGTGGCGCGACGGGGATGACGATGGCGCCCGCCCGGGCGGCGGCGGTGAGATCGGTGGCCGCCTGCCGTTTCGCCTCGACCGGGAAGTCGTCGCTGCCGAACAGGCGCAGTGTGACGTTGTCGAACAACAGCGGCCAGAACGGGAACTCGGGACGGTCGCGCCCGGTCGCGTACGCGGCGATGACGCTGTTGTTGTGCACCACGGCGGCGTCCAGGTCGGCGTTGCCGGCGAAGTCGACCTCGATGACGCGGTCGACGCCGCCGGGGGCGAGGTCGCGGATCGCGCCGGCCGGGTCCTCGCCGTCGAGCGCGACCACGTCGCCGTGCGCCGACGAGAGGTCTGTCGTGCGCCGTACCGTGCCGATGACCCGTGCGCCCGCCCGGTCGGCGAGCTGCGCGGCGATCGATCCCACTGCACCGAGGACCCCGTGCACGAGCACGGTGGTGCCGGTGACCGGGCCGTCGGCGAAGACCGTGCGGTGCGCGGTGATACCGGGGATGCCCAGGGCCGCGCCCACCTCGTCGTCGACCTCGTCGGGCAGGTCGACCGCCAGTTCGCCGGGCACGGTCGTGAACCCGGCGGCGGTGCCGGACGGCCGGTAGGACTGGGCGCCGTACACCCAGACCCGGCGGCCCACGCGAGTCCTGCTGACGCCGTCGCCGACCCGGTCGACGACACCCGCGCCGTCGCTGTGCGGGATCACCCGCGGGTAGGGCATCGTCGATCCCAGCCAGCCGCGGCGCTTCTTGGTGTCGCCGGGGCTGATGCCGGAGAAGCGCAGTCGTACCCGCACCTCACCGGGACCCGGCTCCGGGTCGGGCAGCTCACCCACCCGGAGCACGTCCGCGGCGGGGCCTTGCCGGTCGTACCACACAGCACGCATGGTCAGTCCTCGAGGATCTCGCGCAGCCACGCGCGTTCGGCCCGGCTGTGAGCCCTGGCGATGGTGAACAGCCCCTGCCGGTACGGGTCGGTCATGTCCTTCTCACGTAACGGCTGGTCGCCGTCGTAGAAGAAGCTGCCCGGCTGCTCCAGGAAGTCGAGCCGCCGGCGGAGAACGGCGTCGCGGCTCGTCCGGTCGGGCAGCAGGCGCAGGAAGGCGAGCAGCACGGTGAAGTTCGTGAAGTCGGCGATCTCCGGGTCGGTGGGCTCGCGCAGCCGCCGCAGCAGCTCGGCCCGGCCGGTCCCGGTCAGGCTCAGCACGTTGCGATGGGCTGCTGCCCGTCCCGGCTCGGCGCGGCGGTCCAGGTGGCCGGCCCGGACGAGCCGATTGATCGCGGGGTACAGGCTTCCGTCGCTGACGGGGCGGGCGTAGCCGGCCAGGTGGGTGAGCCTGCGGCGTAGCTCGTAGCCGTGCGCCGTCCCATCGGCCACGAACCCGAGGATCGCCAGTTCCAACATGGCCGAGATATTAGCTCTGAACGAGGTATTCGACAGCGGTCTTGGTGTCGGCGACGGTGGCGATGTTGGTCAGTGCGTAGTTCAGGGCGGCGTGCTGCCACTCCTCGCTCAGGCTGGAGGTGGCGTCGGAGACGACGGTGACCTCGTAGCCGTGGTCGGCGGCCTCGCGCACGCTGTGCTCGACGGCCATGTTCGTCCAGGCACCGGCCACGACGAGCTTCGTGACGCCGAGGTTATGCAGCATGATGTCGAGGCTGGTCCCGCCGAACGCGTTCATCCGGATCCGGTCCAGCACGATCTCACCGTCGCGGGGCGTGAGCTCGTCGACGATCGCGGCACCCCAGCTACCGATCTTGAAGGTGTCCGGCGCGAGCATCCGGAAGATCGGGGCGTTGGCGCCGCCCAGGCCCGCGACCGGATGCACGACGATCCGGGTGTGGAACACCGGCGTACCGGCGGAGCGTGCGGCCCCGAGCAGGGTGCCGACGTTCGCGATCACGTGCTGTGAGGCGGCGTGCTCGGCCGCGCCGAGCGACGCGTACGCCCCTTCGGGGTGCACGGTGTCGTTCTGCATGTCGATGATCAGCAGGGCGGTGGTCACGTGAATCTCCTGTCCTTGTACATCGATTCGAGGTATTCACGCTAACTCCGGCTCAGCGGAGCTATGTCGCCTTTGCGCCTGTACGGGCGTTGTGCGGCAAGCAACGTGGGAGACGTCATGTGTTGAAGCTTCAATGGGGAGCCCGGTGGCCAAGCACCGGCCGCCGTGACCCCGGCGGTGAAGGGCGTAGGCTCCCGGGTCACCGGTTCTTCCATGGGAGCCCTCGTCGGGGGAGTCATGGCCGCCGGGCGGCTCAAGGAGTTCACGGACTGGGCGGTCGGCCTCAAGCAGCGTGACGTTCCCGACCTCGACGTTCGACAACGTGATCGGTAACGCGCTCAGGTACACCCGGCCCGGGCCGGTCCCGTACGTCGAGATCTCCGACCGGGGAGTCGTCGCCGCGTTCACCCGGGCCGGCGGCAGCGCGGGCTACCCGGGCACCGGCCTGGGCCTCGCGATCGCGCAGCGCATCATCGAACGTCACGGCGGAAGCGTCTTCCGGAGCGCGGCATCCGCGGCCCCATGAAGACCCGATCCAGCCCTTCTCCGGCAGAAGGAGGGCTACGTTCGGATGGTGTCTGTCATGGGATCGGTCCTGCCGCCGCCGGACATCGAGGAGTTGCGGGTCTGGGAGCTGGCGGACGCGTCCAACCTGCGGATCATGCGGGCGTCGCTGTTCGAGGCGGTCACCGGCCAGGTCATGGCCGCCCAGTTCACCCTCGGCGGGGTCGCCGACCGGATGGTGCTGGTCGCCACGGAGCTCGCCACCAACGCGCTCGTCACCGGTGTTCCGCCGGTCACGGTCCGGCTGTGCCGCTGCGGCCCGGACTTCGTGCTGGATGTCGCCGACCGGCACCACCGGGCCCCGCCCGGGTTCGACGACACCGGGGAACCGGGTTCCGGTCGTCTGTGGCTGCGGCTGGCGCAGCGGTTCTCCGCCGAGGTCGGGTGGTATGTCCGCGGTTCCGGCCGGCACGTGTGGGCCCGGTTCCACGCCGATGACGATCACCGGGAGGTGGCGTGACCACGCTGCTCATCGCGGAGGATGTCGATGACCTCGCCATGATCATGAAGCGGATCTTCACCAGGGCGGGCCTGCGGGTCCTGCACGCCGGTGACGGTGTCGCGGCCCTGGAACTCGCGCTCGCACATCGTCCCGACGTCGTGCTCACGGATCTCGGCATGCCGCGCCTGGACGGCTGGGGCCTGATCGCGGCGATCCGGGCGGACCCCGGGATCGGGGAGGTGCCGATCGCCATCATCACCGGTGAGCTGCACCGCGGTGATGCCCGGGTCGCCGAGAGCGGAGCCTGTGCCGTGCTGCTCAAGCCGTGTCCCAACGACGAACTGGTGTCCGTCATCGGTCGCCTCGCCGAACAGGGGCCGCATGGGCACACGTTCACCAGCGAGGGATGTATGGCCATGACCCGGCGCTAGATGGGGAGACCTCGTTGAGTCCTGTGTCGCGTGATCCGGCGCCGGGGTGCCCGGTGGCCCCGGACGCCGTCGCCCGGATGGCCGCCCGCCTGCTGTCCGCGCCGATGGCCGTGTGGACGATGCTCGACGGCGACGGGGAACACCTGCTCGGAAGCTACGGCGTCCCGGCGGGCCGGTTCACCGCCGGGACGCCGATGAGCGCTCCCGGCCTCATAGCCCACGGGTACGGGATGAGCGTGCCGGTCCGGGACGAAGCCGGGCGGGTGCTCGGATCGCTGACCGTGCTGGACACCGTGCCGCGCGCCTGGACGGACGCGGACACCGTCGTGCTCACCGACCTGGGGCTCCTGCTGCGCCCGGCCACCGAGCCCGTACCCTCGGAACCCGCCCTGGCGGCGGGCTTTCTCGACGCACTGCTCGACAGCCTCTCCGTCGGGGTGGTCGCGTGCGACGCCGACGGTGCCATCGCGCTGATCAACCGGTCGATGCGGGCGGTGCACGGCATCCCCGACGGCACCCGGGCGGTGCACGAGTACGCGGACGGCGTGGCCGGCGTCCTGCGTGATCGGGACGGCCGGCCGCTGCGGCTGGAGGAGACGCCGCTGATGCGGGCGCGGTCCGGCGAGCACGTTGATGACACCGACCTCGTCATCGCGGTCCCCGGCCGGCGAAAGCGGACGTTCGCCGTGACGGCCCGGCCCATCACCGGCACCGACGGCCGGCAGCAGGGCGCGGTGGCCGTCACGCACGAGGTGACCGCGCTGCGACGGGTCGAGCAGTTCCGCGAATGCCACCGCCGGGTGGGGCGCGGGCTCAGGGGCGCGGAGACGACCGCCGCCGCGGCACCGGCGGTGCTGGAAGCGGTGGGTACGACGTTGGGCTGGCCCGCCGCGGAGTTGTTCCTGGTCGACGACACGACCGGGGAACTGCGCGCGGTCGGGCACTGGAGCGAGTGGCAGGAGGACCCGGCCGACTTCTTCGGTCACCTGCCGGTGCGCGGCCTCGGCGCCACGGGCCGGGTCTGGCACGAGGGCAACCCGGTCTGGATCCCTCGGCTGGCGGAGAGCGCGAAGCACGGGACGGCGTTCGAGCGGTCCCGGGCCACCGTCTGTGTCCAGCACGGGATCAACACGGTCCTGGCCGTTCCGGTGCAGGACGGCAACGAGGTGCTCGGGGTGCTGACGTGTTACGCCGGCGCCGCCGAATACGACGAGGACCTGCTGACGGTGCTGCTCGAGGGCGTCGCCGCGCAGATCGCGGCGTTCGTCACGCTGCGCCGCGCCGAGAGTCTCACCCGCGAGCTGGCCCGCATGCAGGACGACTTCCTCTCCCTCGTCGGTCACGAGCTGCGCACCCCGCTGGCCTCCATCTCGGCGCACGTGGGCATCCTCAGCGAGGACAGTGCCGGGTACGACGCCGACAGCCGCACGATGATCGACTCCATGGCCCGCAACATCGCCGAACTGCACGTGATCGTCGGGAGCCTCCTCGATCTCGCCGGTCTCGAATCGGGGCACCTGCCCCTGACGGTGCACGACCTCGATCTCACCGGCCTCGTCACCACGTCCGCCGAGGCGGCCCGGGCCGAGGCCGTCCACCGTGGTCTGCGGCTGCGGGTGAGCGCGGCCGGGGAGGTCGTCGTCGCCGGCGACGAACGGCGCCTGCGTCAGGTCGCGGACCACCTTCTCGCCAACGCCATCAAGTACAGCGAACCGGGCGCCGCCGTCAGCCTCGTCCTCACCGGCGGCGACGATGTCGCGGAACTCCAGGTCAGCGACGGTGGTATCGGTATGCCCGACGGTGAGCACGACCGTGTCTTCGACCGGTTCTTCCGGGGCAGTAACGTCCGTCATCATGGGGTGCCGGGGTCCGGCCTGGGCCTGAGCATCGTCCGGACCATCGTGCGCCTGCACGGCGGGAGCATCAACCTGCGGCCGAACCTTCCGGGCGGCACCACGGTGGTGGTCCGGATCCCGCTCCGGCCGCCCGGGGCGGTTCGCTGAGCCGCCCGGACAACACGACATCTTGGAGGACAGCGTGGCACGTGTGGTCGTCACCGGCGGGGCCGGCAAGCTCGGACGGGCCGTCGTGACCGAGCTCATCTCGTACGGATGGGAGGTCGTCGTCTTTGACCGGGTCCCGTGCGAGGCGGCGGGTGCGGTGTTCGTGCCCGTCGATCTGACCGATTACGGCCAGGTGCTCGATGCCCTGCACGGGGTCGAGGAACGCTACGACCGGGTGGACGCGGTGGTGCACCTGGCCGCCGTCCCGGCACCGGGGATCGTGCCGGACCAGGCGACGTTCGCCAACAACATGAACGCGACCCACCATGTTTTCACGGCCGCCCGGCGCGCCGGTGTCAAGAACATCGTGTGGGCGTCCAGCGAGACCGTGCTGGGGCTGCCGTTCGACACCCCGCCGCCGTACCTTCCGGTCGACGAGGAATACCCGCCCCGGCCGGAGTCCACCTATTCGCTGGTGAAGACGCTCGAGGAGCGGATGGCGGCGGAGCTCTGCCGCTGGGATCCGGCGCTCAAGATGGTCGGCCTGCGGTTCTCGAACGTGATGGAGCCGGCCGACTACGCCGCGTTCCCGTCGTTCGACGCGGACGCGCGGCTGCGGAAATGGAACCTGTGGGGGTACATCGATGCCCGGGACGGAGCCCAGGCCGTACGGCTCGGGCTGGAGAGCGACCGGACCGGCATGGAGGTCTACATCATCGCCAACGCCGACACGGTGATGTCGCGACCGAACGCCGAACTGGTGGCCGAGGTGTTCCCGGGCGTCGAGATCCGCGGTGAGCTGGGCGTCAACGACACCTTGCTGTCCATCGCCAAGGCCCGGGCCCAGCTCGGCTACGAGCCGCGGTTCAGCTGGCGCGAGCAGTGAGCCGCCGGGCGTACCGTTCGTAGGCGGCCCGGTCGCCGCAGCGAGCGGGTGTCGACGCTTCGCGCCCGGCTGCCTCGCCGCGCGGGTCCGGCTCGCCGTCGAGTTCGCCCGCCGGCGCCTCGAGCAGGCGGAACCTGTCGAGGTCGGTCAGGTCGGTGTGCCGGAGCAGGGTCACGAGCAGATCGACGATCCGGTACCGCGACCCGGTCAGCTCGTCGGCCGGGTCGAACGGCTCGGCGTGGCCGGGGTGCATTCCGCTGGTGCGGTCGGCGGTCCGGCGATCGTGAGGGTCTGGTTGAGCTCGGTGGTGGTGGCGAGGCGGGTGAAGGAAGGGCCGAGGATCACGTCCACGGCCTCGTCGGTGCGGTCCGGGTCGAATTGCATGGTGGTTTCGCCGTGCAGTACCGCTATCAGCAGGGCTGCCGCGCCGATCGACGTGGGGCCGTAGCGCAGGGTGGTCGTGGCCGAGGGTTCGCGGGCGGGCGTGCCGTCCAGCACCGAGTAGGAACGCTCGCGCAGCTGGGCCGCCGTCGTGGCCGGCAGCCCGGCGGGGGCGCCGCCGTCGAGGACCCGGATGCGGATCTCGGACGGGCTCCGGGGCAGGTCGAGGACACAGCTGAGGCCGGGTGCCGCGGCGATCGGCGCGGCGTGCTGCTGTTGCTGCGGCCACCCGATCGTGAGGCCGGCGGTGGTCAGCACCACCGCGCCCGCCGCTACCGTGACGGCCAGTTGCCGGCGGGCCCGGCTACGGCCGCGGGCCCGTACGATGGCCGCGGGTGCGACCTTGAGGTTGTGGACCTCGAGTTCCAGGTCCCGGATTCGGTCACGCATGGGTCGCGACATCGCTGATCTCCTGTTCGTGGTCGTCGAGCAGCCGGCCGAGGGCGGTCCGGGCCCGGGAGAGCCGGGCCTTGACGGTTCCCGCCGGGACGCCGGTCGTCGCGGCGATCTCGTCGACCGGCATGTCCATCAGGTAGTGCAGGGCGATGGCCTGCCGCTGCGGTCTTGGCAGCCGTTGCAGCGCGTCGATGACGGCCACCCGGTCCGGGGACGGGCCGTGGGCCACGTCGTCGGTTGGACCCAGGCGGATCCGGGTGCTGAGCGCGCGCTGCAGACCGCGCCATCGGTTGCTCATGATCCGCCAGGCGACCGTGCGCACCCAGGCCTCGGGATCTTCGTACCCGGAGACCTTCGGCCAGTGTTGCCAGGCCCGCGCGAACGCCTCCTGGGCGATGTCCTGGGCGTCGGACCGGTCGCCGCAGGCGGCATAGAGGTAGAGCACGACGCGCCGGACCGCCGTGGTGTAGAAATTGTCGAAGTCGGTGCTCACACCAGAGAACACCCCGCTCACCGCGATCCGGTTGCATGTGCCGGCCGGGATCGTGCCAGAAAGAACCCGGGCCGCGACGGTATCCGCCGCGACCCGGGTGGTGGTGAGCAGGTGACTACTCCAGGCCGAAGGCCCGGGTGATCGTCTGTTCGACCCGGTTGCCGTAGGCGTCCTTCGCGGTGGTCCGGAGCGTGACGTGCTGCGCGCTGCGCGGGGCCCGCAGGTCCGCCGTCCAGCCGGCTGCCGTCCTGTGCAGGCGCCGGCTGACCCAGGTCACACCGTCGTCGTACGACACATCGAGCGTGACCGTGGTGATCTTCCTGCTGCTCGGCGCGCCGGGCAGGTGTGACGCGACGACGGTGATCCCGGCCGAGCGGGAGGCCTTCTGCGCCAGGTCGGTGTCCACCCGGTAGTCGAGCTGGATCAGCGGCAACCGGGTGGTCCTCGCGTCGGAGACGAAGTCCCAGGCCGTCCGCGTCCGGACCGAGTACGGCGAGGACACCGCGTCCCGCTCGGTCGTGGTGACCAGGCGGTACGGCAGGCGTTCGGGGCTCAGCCCGGAGTTGCTGTCGATCCAGTTGTACGCGTTCTGCTCGACGACCGTCCGGCCCTGGGTGAGCGTCGCGGTCATCTCACCGCCGTCCGGGAACGCCACCCCGGCGTGGTTCGCGCCGGAGTCACCCCAGCCCGGGATCTCAGCCACGAGCCGGTCACCGTCGCGGTAGGGGAGCGTGACCGCGTCGTTGATCCGCGGGCGCTGGATCGCGCCCAGCCACTTCTCGCTGGTGCGGCTGCCCGCCGGGTAGGTCGTGGTGCCGCCGAGCTGGAACGAGTACAGGTCGTCCATGTCGGTCGACCACCGGACGTCGTCCTGCGCGGTCACCCAGTCGGTGCGGAAACGTTCCGAGCGCATCAGGAAGCTGGAGCCGGTCTTCACCGGCAGGTCCGGGTGGTAGTCGTAACGCCGTTCGGTGATCTCCCGGCCCGACGTGCTCTGGAAGTCGACGTCGATCCGGGCCAGTTCCCGTTCCGTGGGGCGGTAGGTCACCGACCTCGGCACCGCGCCCGGCCAGTAACGCACCAGGTCGTACAGGTAGTCGGTGGTCGGGTCCGAGGTGACCCGCAGGCTCACCGCACCCTTGCCGAGCCGGGTGATCAACTGGTCGCCGCCGTCCTTGGTCAGTGTGGCCACGGCGAGCTTCGTCCGGTGGGTCGCGTCGAAGTAGCGCCCGGGTTCGTCGTTGACGATCAGGAGCACCGCCGCACCCGCCTTCTCGGCCGCTGCCACCTGGTCGTCGAGGTCGGCACGGCGTACCACGGCGATCTTGTCCCTGACGTCGGCCGCCGCGAAGTCGGCGGCGGTGCCCTTGCCCGCGAAGACCGCCGGGATCTGCCGCGAGCCCTCGGCCGGTGCGGTCGAACCGGGCAGCAGGATCAGGTCGTCGAAGGCGTCGACCGCCAGCAGCGGCTCGATCTTGCGCCACCGCGCGGACACCGACAGCTTGCCGTCGCGGGCCTTCAGACCGGGCGTGACCCAGATGCTGTCGTACCAGCGGGCCAGGACGTAGGAGTCGGAGGCCGAGGATCCACCCAGCTCACGGTGGTAGTCGAGCCGGACCTCGGCGTCGGCGGTGGCCTTCGGCGTGATCGCCTGGATCTCCCGGGTGGTGGCGGCTTTCAGGTCCACGGCGGTGTCTTTCTCCACGGTCACGGTGGGCGCGCTGAGCAGCGCGATGCCGCGGGAGTTCGGGCCGTGGGTGCCCTCGACCTCGCCGTACATCCACACCGAGTAACGACCC
Organism: Actinoplanes sp. NPDC051494; assembly: GCF_044454705.1. NCBI lineage: Bacteria > Bacillati > Actinomycetota > Actinomycetes > Micromonosporales > Micromonosporaceae > Actinoplanes > Actinoplanes sp. NPDC051494. Next base: position 489,236 of record NZ_JBITDZ010000004.1, on the reverse strand, counting down.
TGTGGTACCAGGACGTCGATGGGGCCGCCGTCGAAGGACACGAAGTTGTAGTACTGGCCGGCCGGGTCGCCCTCGCGGATCAGGTTGATCGAACCCGGCATCGGCTCACCGCCCCGTCCGGTGGGCGTGATGAGCAGGTGCCTCGGCTGGTCCTCGGTGCTGATCCCGACGATCGTGTCGGCCACCCGGTTGCCGCCGGTGGTGGCGACGACACTGCCGGTGTAACGGCCCTTCTCCGACACCAGACCCAGGTCCGCGGAGATCGTGACCGAGGCGGTGCCGCCCGCGGGCACGGTCACCCTGGGTGAAGACAAGGAGAACAGACCATCCGGTACGCCCTGAGCGGCCAAGGCGACGTCGAGCGTCACCTCGGAAGCACCGGTGTTGGTGTACGTGATCTGCCGCTCAGCCGTGCCCGAGGGCTCGTCCTGGAGCGGGTGGATGCCGAGGTAGGCCGACGCGGTGGCGAAGACCGTCGCCGTGGTGGTCGCGGCGATGTCGAGGCGCCCGGTGCCCGCCGTGTAGGCGTCGTGGCCGGGGGTCTCCCTGGCGGTGCTGACCAGCGCGTCCTTGAGCTGCGGTCCGGTCCAGTCCGGGTGCCGCGCGGCGAGCAGGGCGGCGGCGCCGGCGACATGCGGCGTGGCCATGGAGGTGCCGCTCAGCGTCGCGTAGCTGCCCTCGCCCTCGGCCGCGTACTGCGACCGGGCGGCCAGGATGTCGACGCCGGGCGCGGTGATCTCGGGCTTGAGCGCCCCGTCCACCAGGCGCGGCCCGCGGCTGGAGAACTCGGCGATCCGGTCCTCGGCGTCCACCGCGCCCACGGTCAGGGCGGCGTCGGCGGCACCGGGTGACCCGACGGTCGTCTCGGCCGGCCCGCTGTTGCCCGCGGCGATGACGAACAGGGCGCCGGTCTCGGCGCTGAGCTCGTTGACCGCCACGCTCATCGGGTCGGTGCCGTCGGTGGGGTCGCCGCCGAGGCTCATGCTGATGACCTTGGCTTTGCGCTCCCGCGCGGCCCACTCCATGCCGGCCACGATCCAGGAGTCCTGGCCGGAGCCGCCGTTGTCGAGCACCTTGCCGATCTGCAGGTCGACGCCGGGGGCCACCCCGCGCTCCGTGCCGCCCGAGGCGGCGCCGGTGCCGGCGATGGTGGAGGCCACGTGCGTGCCGTGCCCGACCCGGTGCCTGTCGGTGACGTCCTCGCCCGGCACGAAGCTGGCGCTCGCCTCGATCCGGCCGGCCAGGTCCGGGTGCTCCGCGTCGACCCCGGTGTCCAGCACGGCGACGTCGACACCCGCGCCGGTGTTCCCGGCCGCCCAGACCTCCGGGGCGCCGATCTGCGCGACGCTGTCGGCGAGGGCGGCGTGGACCTTCCCGTCCAGCCACACCTTGGTGATGCCGCGCGTGAAGGTGGGAGCGGTGGTCGCGCCGGTCGGTGCCGTTCCGGTCAGCGAGGTCCAGAAGTCCTCGGCCCGGTCGCGATCGGTGTTCACCGCATGCCCCTGGATGCTGGGCAGGGCCCGTACCTCGGTGCTGGCGTCGGGCAGGGCGTCGGCGCCCCGCTTGGCGAAGGAGGAACCCTGGTACTCGAGGATGACCGGCAGCGAATCGGTCGCGCCGTCGGTGTAGCCCTCGCGGGTCAGCAGCGTGACGTTGAACAGCCGCTTGTCCAGCAGGCCGGTGCCGACGTACGGCATGGCACTGTCCGGATACACGTACGTGTCCGGGCCGATCGTGGTGATGTGCGCACCGACCTGCTCACCGTCGGGACCCTGCACCGTGGTGACACCGGGCCGGACGGTGACCTTGTCACCGGTGATGAGCGTGATCGTCGTGCCGGCGGCCGCATGCGCGGGGCCGGCGGTGGTGGCCGCTTCGCGTGCGCCGGCGGGTGCCGCCGGGGTCACCGCCAGCGCGGTGACGGTCGCAAGGAGGAACGGGACGGACCTGCCGGGGGAGGATAGCGTCAACGGAAACCTCAACTCGATCAGAAGCCTGAAGTGCCGCCGACGCTATCGAGGCAACAACGGCCCTGATCGATATCGCGCTTGTTGATCTTCCCCGTTAACCGCATGGATACCGAATGAGCAGCTCCCCGAAACGAATCGTCCTGGAGGTGCGTCCATGACCGTCGGCCCGGTCACCGCAGAGCACTACGCGACGTGGACACCAGAGCAGTGCGCGGGGATCGAAGTCGTGGACGGGGCCGTTCTTGTGGGTCCGAGCGCGTCCAAGCGGCACAACCGCCTGGCCCGGCTGCTGGCCAATGCCCTGGACGTCGCGGCGGGGCCGGACTGGAACGCGGACACCGACTTCGATGTCCGGCTCCAGGATGTGCCGCTGAACAACCGTCGTCCCGATGTGACCGTGTACCGGGCGGACACCATCGACGTCACCCCGACCCGGCCCGAGCATGTGCTGCTCGTGGTCGAGGTGGTCTCTCCCGGGTCGGAGACGACCGATCGGATCGTCAAGACCGAGCAGTACGCGCGGGCCGGGATCCCGTTCTACTGGCGTGTCGAGCAGGCCGTCACCGGGGCGCCGATCGTCTACACGTACGTTCTCGATCCGGCGAGCGGTCGTTACCGCGACGGTGACGTCTTTGCCGGTGTCGTGAAGGTGGCCGCGCCGTTCTCGGTCGAGGTTGATCTCGGCCGGGTGTGATCAGTCCTCGCAGGTCCAGCTCACGCTGCCGGAGACCTCGGGGCCGCCGCCCTCGGTGCCGTCGGGGTTCTTGGTCGACAGTCCGGTGAAGACCCAGGAGCCGCCGCCCTTGCCGTCGGTGGTCACCGTGCTGGTCGTGCCGCTCTGGGTGTAATAGAGGTCGCCGCCGAAGCTGACCCCGGGCGGGCTGCCGATGTCGGTCAGGGTCTTCCGGTCGTACGTGCCCGCCCCCTGGTAGTCCTCGATCATCGCGCCGATGTAAACGGTCTTGCCGCCGATCGTGCCGGACGGCATCTGCGGCACCAGGAAGTACTTGCGGCCCTCCTTGTCCGCCTCGCCACCGCCGTACTGGTCGCACGACCGGTAGTCGACGCCGTTGTTGGTCGGCATGGGTGCCGTGGCACTGCCTTTCACCGTTACGTCGCCGGTGATGTCCACGTTGACCACCGTGTGCACCTGCCCGGACCCGCCCGTGTCCGCCGTCGTGCCGGCCCCGTCCGCGCTGCCGCAGGCCGCGCTCGCCGACAGCAGACCCGCCGCGAGCACCGCCACAACCCCCCGACTGACCATGCTTTTCCGCCCCTCGACCCGCAGAGATTCGTGCTGTACGCGGTTAGCGTTGGCGCAGGCGCTGAAGAAACGGTTAAGACATGCGGTTCGAGGTACTCGGCCCGGTCCGGGCGGTTGCCGGGGACGGCGGCGCCATCCCGCTGCCGCCGCGGATGCGGGCCCTGCTCGCCGCGCTGCTGGCCGCCGCTCGCCGTCCGGTCTCCCCGGAACGGTTGATCGCCGAACTGTGGCCCGCGGACGTGCCGCCCACCGCGGCCGGCGCGTTGCAGGTGCACGTCTCCGGCCTGCGCAAGATCGTCGGTGCGGCGCTGGTCACGACGCCGGGCGGGTATCAGCTCGACGTCCGCAGCGACGCCGACGAGTTCACCGACCTGGTCGCCGACGGGGCCCTGGACGAGGCGCTGGGGCTGTGGCGCGGGCCCGCGTACGAGGGTGGTGGTGCCGGGCCGATGGTCGCGTCGCAGGCGGCCCGCCTGGAGGAGTCGCTGCTCGCCGCCCGGCAGCGGTGGACCGACCGGGAGATGGCCGCCGGCCGTCCGGTCCTGGCCCCGCTCAGTGCCTGGGTGGCCGCCGAGCCGGTCACCGAACCCCTGGTCGAGCGGCTGATGCTGGCGCTGCACCGGGACGGGCGCACCGCTGACGCGCTCGACCTGTTCGAGCGCACCACGATGGCTCTCGCCGAGTACGAGACCCAGCCCGGTGCCGCGCTGGTCGCGCTCGCCGGGGCGATCCGGCGCCGGGATCCCGCGCTCGACCAGCCCCCGCCCGGGTTGCCCGGCACCCGCAGCCGGTTCATCGGCCGGCGCGCCGAGCTCGACCGGGCGATCGGCCTGCTCGGCGTGACCCGGCTGCTCACCGTGGTGGGGCCGGGCGGGTGCGGCAAGACGCGGCTCTGCGTCGAGCTGGCCCGCGAGGTCGCCGCCGACTACGCGAGCGTGCACGTGGTCGAGCTCGCCGGGCACACCACCGGGCTGCTGCCCGAACGCGTCGCGGCGTCGGCCGGGGCCCGGGAGGAGGCGGGCGTGCCGGTGCTCGACAGCCTGGCCCGGCACCTGGCCGGCCGGACCCTGCTCGTGCTGGACAACTGCGAGCACCTGCGGGCCGACGCCGCCCGGTTCGCGCACGAGCTGCTCGCCGCCACCCCGGGCGTACGGATCATCGCCACCAGCCGGGAGGCGCTCGGCGTACCCGGGGAAACGGTCTTCGCTCTCAGCGGTCTGGCCACCCCCGGGCCCGGCGCCGACCCGGCCCGCTCCGACGCGGTCCGGCTGTTCGCCGACCGGGTCGCCGCCGCCCGGGGTGGCACCGCGTTGCGCCCGCGGGAGCTGCCGGTCGCCGCCGAGTTGTGCCGGCGCCTCGACGGGTTGCCGCTCGCGCTCGAACTCGCCGCCGCCCGGCTCGGCGCGCTCGCGCTCACCGAGCTCATGTCCCGCCTCGACCGGCGCCTCGACCTGCTGGTCGGTTCCTCCCCGGTGCCGCGGCACCAGACCATGCGGGCCGCCATCGACTGGGGGTACGACCTGCTCGACGAGCCCCAGCGGGAGCTGCTGCCCCGCCTCGGTGTCTTCGCGGGCGGTTTCGACCTGGCCGCCGCGTGCGCGGTGGCCGGCACCGACGTGCTCGACCCGCTCACCCAGCTCGCCGGACGGTCCATGGTCGAGCACACCGACGGCCGTTACCGGCTCATCGAGACCATCCGGGAGTACGCGGCCGAGCGCCTGCCCGCCGACGATCCCGCCCATACCCGGCTCGCCGCGCTGTGGGTCGCGAAGCTGGCCGCGCCGCCACCGGCCGACGGTCCCGAGCACAGTCGCTGGCTCGCCGCCATCGAGCGGGACTACGACAACATCCAGGCGGCGCTGACCTGGTCGCTGAACCGCTCAGCCACGACCGGCCTGGAGATCGCGGCCGCGATGTGGTGGTACTGGTGGGTGAGCGGGCGGATGGCCGAGGGCCGATCATGGCTGCGCCGTACGCTCGCCGCGGCCCCCGCCGATCCGACGCCGCTCCGCGGAGGTGCCCTGCGCGCCGCCGCGTCGCTGGCCCGCAACTCCGGGGACGTCGCCGGTGCCCGTGAACTGGGCGAACAGGCGCTGGCGACGTTCCGCTCGCTGGATGACCGGCCGGGCATGATCGCGGCCCTGAACAACCTGTCGATCACCGCGCAGGGGCAGCGGGACTACGAGGCGTCGCTGGCGTACGGCTACGAGGGTCTGGACCTCGCCCGGCAGGCCGGCAACGCCCGGGCGATCGCGGCCGCACTCAACAACACCGCCGGGACGCTGCGCTGCATGGACCGTCTCGACGAGGCCGAGCCGCTGTTCGGTGAGGCCCTGGAACGGTTCCGCGCGGCGGGGGAGCGGCGCGGCGAGGCGGCGGCGCTGACCAACCTCGGCATCGTCACCCGGCGCCGGGGCCTGCTCGCCGCGTCCGGCGACCACATGCGAGCCGCCCTGCGCGTGTACACCGACCTGGCGATCCCCGAGGGGCAGCTGGACGCCGTCGAGGGCCTTGCCGAGCTGGCGGTCCTCGGTGCCGCCCCGGCCCGGGGCCTCACCCTGCTGGTGATCGCCGAGCGGGAGCGTACGGCCATCGGCGCGCCGCTGTTCACCCCCGACGAGGTGGCCGACCGTGATGCCGCGGAGCGGCGCGCGCGGGAAACGCTGAGCGGCGACGAGGTGCGCAAGGCGTTCCGGATGGCTTCCGAGACGTCGCTGGCGGGCGCGGTCGCCGAGCTGCTGTGAGCCGTTAAGCGTTTCTTCAGCCGGGCCGCCCACCCTGCCGCCATGACCTCACGACGCAGCTCAGCCGCGGTTCTCCTGCTCGGTGCGTTCGCTGTCACCGCCTGCGACCCGCACGCCGTCACCCTGCCCACGCCGTCCACCTCCGCAGCCACGCCGACCACCTCCGCATCCACGCCGTCGGCCACGCCGAAGTCGTCGCGATCGACCAGCCCGCACCCGATGAAGTCCAGCCGGCATCCCAAAAAGTCCAGCCCGCACCCGAAAGGGTCCGGGCCGCGGATCGTGTCGTTCCGGGTGGTGCAGAAGCCGAAGTGCGCCGAGGGCACGGCGGTCTTCCGCGCGAAGGCTGTACCCCTCGTGATCGCCTGGGAGATCACCGGGGCGACCGGCGGCGCGCTCTCGGTCGACGACCCGACCGGCACCCCCGGCACGTACGACGAGGTCGGCCTGGTGGGCACCGAGGAGTTCGGTTTCTCGTGCGGCGGGCCGGTCGGCTCGACCGAGACCCACAAGTACGACATCTACACGGTCGGCGGCGGCACCCAGAAGTCCCGCTCCCTCACGGTCTCGGCGAAGGTCCTCGACGATGGCCAGGCCGTGACGGGACAGCAGGCCGGCCCTGAGCCTGATCCCGAGCCCAGCGAAGCGGCCCCCGATGCGTCATCGGGTTCGTAGGGCGTACACGCCGGCGGCCAGCGCCCCCACGGTCAGGGCGGCGGCGCTGAGCCCCAGTGACCAGTGGATGCCGATCGCCGCCCCGGCCAGGCCGACGGTGAAGCCGCTGCCGGTCCGCAGGCCGCCCGACGAGGTGTTGTAGAGGCCGAGGATGCGGCCGCGTTCGGCCGGTGGCGCCTGCAGCTGCACCACGGTCTGCGAGATGGACATGGCGGCCAGGTTCGCGACCCCGCCGATCACGAGGGCGGCCACGGCGAGCGGATAGCTGCCCGTGACCGCGAAGACGAGGCTGGTCATGCCGTAGACGACCGTGCAGGCGACCGCGGCCTTCACCGACGGCTTGAGCCAGCCGGTGGCCTCGAGCACCAGCCCGCCGACCACACCACCGACGCCGTTGGCGAACAGCAGCACACCGTAGGCGAGGCCCGCCGACCCCGCGCCCAGCGATTCGGCGAACTCGGGCATCGCCGACTGCAGGGAGGCGCCGACGAAGAACGAGCCGAGCCCGGCCAGCACGATCATGCTGGTCACGGCCGGGGCGAGGGAGACACCGCGGGCGGCTCGCAGCGTCGCGATGGGCCCGGAGCGGGGCCGGGTGCTGACGCCCTCGCGGACGTGGCCGGTGAACCGGGTGCGGAACAGGAAGATCGTCAACGGCAGGTAGAAAGCGATGTTGGCGAAGATCCCGGCGGTCGGACCGAGCAGCAGCAACAGCGCGGACCCGACGACCGGGCCGCACAGCACGCCGAGGCTGCGGAACGTCGCGTTCAGCCGGACGGCCCCGGGCAGCTCGTCGCGGCCGGCGAAGTCGTGCAGCATCATCTGCTCGGCCGGGCCCCACAGCGCGCCGGCGCAGCCGTGCAGGACGAGCAGCACGCAGGCGTGCCAGATCTGCAGGGTGCCGGTCCAGAAGAGCAGGCCCCAGCACAAGGAGACGGTCATGAACAGCGCCTGCGCCGACTGGATGATGCGGCGGCAGTCGTAACGGTCGGCCAGCGAGCCGGACAGCACGGAGAAGAGCAGGAACGGCAGCCAGTGGCTGATCACCTGGAATCCGGCCAGGGCCGGGGAGTGGAATTTCTGCCAGAGCACCCAGTACGTGATGACGTGCTCGATGTTGTCGGCCATCATCGCCAGCCCGGTGCCGATCAGATACGGCCGCGAGTCACGGTTGCGGAGCGCGGCGAACCTCGGCGCGGGGGGATTCTGACGCATGCTGATCCTTCACAATACGGTGCACGGTGCCTCGTATTGTGGAGGCTAGCATAACGAGACACGGTGCCTAGGTATGGTGGGCCGGTGGACCAGTCACCCGCGCCCCCGCAGGCGGGACGCCCGCGCAGCGAACAGGCCCGTCGCGCTGTCCTGCACGCGGTCGACGATCTGCTGGTCGAGATCGGATACTCCGCCATGACCATCAAAGGCATCGCGGAACGCGCCGGGGTGGGCCGGCAGACGGTCTACCGGTGGTGGTCGACGAAGGCGGAGATCCTGCTCGAGGCCTGCGTCGTCGACGCCGCCGCCGAGCTGCACACCGCGGTCCGGTCCGATCCCCGGGCCGAGCTGGTCGCCTATCTGCGGGCGTTGAACACGTTCCTCACCGCGTCACCGGCCGGTCTCGGTTACCGGGCGCTGATCGGCGAGGCCCAGCACGACCCCGCCGTCCGTGATCTCGTGCGCGCGGCGAACCTGCTCGACGCGAGTGCCCGCCCGGTGCTGCACCGCGTCCGGGCGCGTGCGCCGGAGATGCCCGACGACGCGCTGGCCGCGGCGCAGTTGACCGGCCCGGTGCTCACCCTGATCCTGACCGCACAGGATCCGGTCTCCGAGCGGGCACTGCGCGCGCACGTGGTTGCCCTGCTCCGGGGCTGGGGCGCCTGACCAGGGGCGTTGTCGGCGGCCGGTGGGCGGGATGGTCGAGGAGTGTCCGTTCGGAGTCCAAGTATTGACAAGCGTAAATGAGAAGGAGTCCTATCTGTATACCAGGTGACAGCGTTGTCACCTCCGCGTCACAGAAGGGACGGCATCCCCCATGCTCCGTACCCTCGCCGCAGTGGTCGTCCTCACCGCTGCCGTGATCTCCGTCCCGCAGGCGGCAAGCGCTGCGGATCTCGCCCTCACCCAGTACGTCAATCCCCTCATCGGTACGGACGACAGCAACTCGCCCAACCCGGTCGGCGGCGGCGCCGGTGGCAGCACGTTCCCCGGTGCGACCGTGCCGTTCGGGATGGTGCAGTTCAGCCCGGACACGCCGACCGCCTCACCCTCGGGCTATCGCGACCGGGACCGGACGATCGAGTCGTTCAGCCTCACCCACTTCAACGGCGCCGGCTGCCCGAACGACGAGGACCTGCCGATCCTGCCGGTGACCGGCGCGCTCGGTGCGTCCCCCGGCAGCTCCTGGACCAGCTACGCGTCCGCGTACACGAAAACCAACGAGTCCGCGTCGCCCGGCTACTACAAGAACCGGCTCGACAAGTACGGCGTGGACGCGGAACTGAGCGCCACCACCCGTACCGGAGCGATGCGGTTGACCTATCCGGCGAGCACCACCGCGCGGGTGTTGATCAACGCAAGCCGCTCGGCCACCGGCGACCGGGCCGGCAACGTGTCGATCAGCGGCAACCGGGTCTGGGGCGAGCACACCGCGGGCGGCTTCTGCGGTGGACGCACGTTCACGATGTACTACTCGATCCTGTTCGACCGCACGCCCACCGGGTTCGGCACGTTCACCGGCGGCACGGTCGCGGCCGGGTCGGCGAGCACGAGCGGCACCCAGGCCGGCGCGTACGTCACGTTCGACACCACGAGCAACGCCGTGGTGAACGCGACCGTGGGCATCTCGTTCGTCAGCGTCGCCAACGCGCAGAACAACGCCACCGCGGAGGCCGCTTCCTTCGCCGCCGTGCGCACCGCCGCGGACGCGAAGTGGAACACCGCGCTCAACCGGGTGCAGGTCACCGGTGGCGCCGCCACGGAGCTGCAGAAGTTCTACACGGCGCTGTACCACGTGCTGCAGAACCCGAACGTCGCCAGCGACACCAACGGCGAGTACCGCGGCTTCGACGGCGCCGTGCACACCGCGAGCCATCCCGTCTATCAGAACTACTCGGGCTGGGACATCTACCGCTCCTGGTCGGCGCTGGTCGCGCTGATCGCACCGGACGTGATGACCGACATCGTGAAGTCCATGGTGCTCGACGGCCGGCAGGGCGGCGCGCTGCCGAAATGGTCGCACCAGAGCATCGAGGACTTCGTCATGCCCGGCGACCCGGGACCGATCGTGGTGGGCAGCGCGTACGCGTTCGGGGTGCGCGGGTTCGACACCGCGGCGGCGCTGGCGCTGATGAAGAGCAGCGCGAACGGCGGCGCTTCGCAGGGCTACGTGCTGCGGGGCAACCAGTCCGCGTACGCGGCGAACGAGTTCATCCCCGGCAACCCGTCGGAGACCCTGGAGTACGCGTCCAGCGACTTCGCCATCGCCCAGTTCGCCAAGTCCGTCGGCGACACCGGCGCTTACACCACGTACAGCACCCGCTCGCAGTACTGGCGCAGCCTGTTCAACGGTGAGTCGGCGTTCATCCACACCCGCGACGGCGGCGGCGCGTGGTCCACGCCGTTCAACCCGGCGCAGGAGAGCCCGTACGTCGAGGGCAACGCCGCGCAGTACAGCTGGATGGTCCCGCACAACCTCGGCGCGGTCGTCACCCTCATGGGCGGCCCGGCCACCGCGGTGCAGCGCCTCGACCACCACTTCACCGAGCTGAACGGCGGGCTGTCCCGGCCGTACTTCTACATCGGCAACGAACCCGAGCACGGCGTCCCGTGGGCGTACAACTTCGCCCGCAAACCCGCCGGTGCGAGCGACGCGGTCCGCCGCGTGATGGCGGAATCGTTCACCACCGGCGCGGGCGGACTGCCCGGCAACGACGACCTCGGCGCCACCTCGGCCTGGTACGTCTGGTCGGCGCTCGGCTTCTACCCCGTCACCCCGGGTGCCGACACGCTCGCCGTGCATGGCGGCACGTTCCCCGGCGTGCTGATCCAGCGCCCGTCCGGCACCATCACCGTCACCGGCGGCAGCGCCACCAACCGCTACGTGCAGTCACTCTCGGTCGGTGGCACGGCGACAAGCCACAACTTCTTCCGGTACGCGGACATCGCAGCCGGTGGCACCGTCTCGTACACGATGGGCGGGTCGGCCTCGGGGTGGGGGACCGGCGTGGGTGACGTACCCCCGAGCTTCGCCGACGGCCGCACCCAGCCGCCGGCCGAACCGGACCTCGGCGCCGACCTGGCGCAGGGGCAGCCCGTCACCGGGTCGGCCGCGTGCAACAGCTCGGAGTCCCCGGCCAGGGCGGTCGACGGTGCGATCGCCGGCAACAGCAAGTTCTGCTCCGGCACCGCCCCGCAGTTCCTGCAGGTGGACCTCGGCTCCGCGCGGACCGTCAGCTCCTTCGTGGTGAAGCACGCCGGGCTCGGCGGCGAGCAGACCGGCTGGAACACCGGCGCTTTCACGCTGTCCACCAGTGCCGACGGCACCACCTGGAGCACCGCGGTCAGCGTCGCCGGCAGCCGGAACAGCCGCAGCTATCTGCCGGTGGCGGCCCGGACCGCGCGGTACGTCCGCCTGGAGACGAGTCAGCCGGCCATCGACGGCAGCGGCACGGCCCGGATCTACGAGCTCGAGGTGTACGGCAGCAGCAGCGTCCCGGCCGACCTGGCCCTGCGCCGCACCGCCACGGCCGACTCGTCGTGCGCCGCCGCGGAAGGCCCGGACCGGGCGTTCAACGGCAGCTGGCTGGGCGGCTGGTTCGACAAATGGTGTTCGCAGGGCACCTCGAAGTGGCTGCAGACCGACCTCGGCGGCACGCAGCACATCGGTTCGGTGGTGATCCGGCACGCCGGAGCCGGCGGCGAGTACACGAAGTGGAACACCCGTGACTTCGACGTGCAGACCTCACCGGACGGCAGCACCTGGACCACCCGGGCCCAGGTCCGCGGCAACACCGCCGACACGACCACGACCACGGTCAACGCGGACGCGCGCTACCTGCGCGTCACCGTGCTGACCCCCACCCAGGACGGCACGACCGCAGCCCGCGTCTACGAGGTCGACGTCCGGGCCTGACCACGTGTGCCGGGCGGGGGGAACAGCCCGCCCGGCACATACCGGCTCAGCGCACGCCTGCGCATCAGTCCCCGTCGGGCCGTGCGGGACCGTCCTGGGCGGGGGCGGAGTCGAAAGTGCCCGTCCAGGACGCTTTCGCACCGGATTCGCCGATCCGGAAGGTGTCGTAGACGGCTGCACCGGCGGCGACGACGGCGAGCACGGCGATGATCCTGGTGACGGTGACCGACAGGGGTGCGAGGCGGGCGCGCCGCCGGGCGGGGGCGGCGAGCGCGTCGGCCGGCGACGCGGTTGCCTCGCGGTGCCGCCACCAGATCACCAGTGCGAGCAGGGCCACCGGGAGGGCGACCCAGATCGCCGTGTCACCGAGTTCGGTGTGCTGACGCAGCAGAGCGGTGTCGGTGACCCGGTGTTCCAGCCATTCGCCGGCGCTCGTCGTGACGGGCACGAGAGCGACCACGAACACGGACAGGATCGCGTTCGGGCCGGCGAAGCGCCGGCGGGCCGCCGGCCGGACGGCGGTCAGCACGAGCAGGAGCGCGGCGAGCGGGAGCAGCACCACGATGGCGTGCACGAGCAGGATGTGCGCCGGTAGTCCGTTGACGGTGCCCTGCCGGCGGCAAGGGTCCTGGTGGTCGAGGACGACCGCGAGCTCGGCCCGTTGTTGCTGCGGCTGTTCCGCGGCGCCGGTTACCGGCCCGACCTCGCCCCGGACGCACCCGGTGCAGCCCGGACTGACTATCTCGTCGGTGGTGCCAGGCCATCAGGCGGCATTGCGGCGGGTGCTCACCGCCCTGGTCGACAACGCCCTGAGCCATACCCGCGGTGGCGGGCACGTGAGCGTCGAGCTCGGCCGGGACAAGACCATGATCACCGTGGTCGTCCGCGACGACGGGACCGGTTTCGACCCGGCGGACGCCGAACGGCTGTTCGCCCGGTTCGCGCGCGGCGGCCACGGCGATCACCGGCGCTTCGGACTCGGTCTCGCCCTGGCCCGGGAAGTGATCACCGGGCACGGTGGCACCATCGAGGCGTGGGGCCGGACCGGCCAGGGTGCCGTCTTCACCATCCGCCTTCCCCCGGCGGCCTGAACCGATCACGTCACGCAAGCGAGCCGCCGGTGGGATCGTCGGAGTGTGTCGTTGTTGCGGCTGGTCCCCCCGGCGCGGACTGCCGGTCCCGGGGGTGTGGTGGCTCTGACGGTGGTGTTCGCCCTCGTGTGGCTGGTGTGGGGACCCGTGGGCACCGGGTGGGGGTCGTTCCTGGGTCAGCTGGCCGGTGCCGAGGCGGTGCTGCTGATGTCGGTGGCGATCGTGCTGATCTCGGTGCTGCCCGCCGTGGAGACCTGGTTCGACGGCATCGACAAAGCCGCGGTCTGGCACCGGCGGCTGTCGATCACCGGTCTTCTGCTGCTCATCCCACATCTCATGTTCGCGCAGGGCAACCACCCGCCCGGCGCGCTGCCGCACACCGGCCCCGTTCCGGCCGGTCAGGGACCCGGCATGGGTGGTCTGCTCGCACAGATCGGGGTGTGGGGCCTGGCCGCGCTGGCGGTGTGGGCGATCCTGCCCCGATGGCGGGCCCTGCTGTCCTGGCTTCCGCGCGACGTCCTGGACCGGGTCACCCGCCTCGGAGCGACAGCGGTGGCACGGCGTGCGGCGGCGATCAGCCGGCTTGTTCTCGGCGGGTACGAGCGCTGGCGCTCCCTGCATCGCCTCACCGGCCTGTTGCTCGCGGCAGGGTTCGTCCACGGGCTGCTCGACGCCACCATGTTCGCCTCGCCGGTGCTGCGCTGGAGTTACCTGGTCGCCGGTGGGACAGGCCTGGCGTTCTACGTCTACCGGGAGACCGTCGCGCGGTATTTCCTGCCCTTGCACGACTACCAGGTCGCGACGGTCACGCCGGTGGCGCGGGGTTTGACCGAACTGACCCTCACCCCGCTTGGACGACCGATGCATTTCGTACCCGGCCAGTTCGCCATGCTCTTCCTGGAGGGACGCAACGGCTGGCGCCGGCATCCGTTCACGATCTCCGGCGCTCCGAACGGCGGAGAGCTGCGGTTCAGCATCAAGGCTCTCGGCGACGACACACAGGCGATCCAGGGTCTCGTCGAGCCGGGGATGCCCGCCGTGATCGGTGGTCCGCACGGCCGCTTCGACCAGGCCCGTGGGACCGCCCGGCAGCTCTGGATCGCCGGTGGCATAGGTGTCACCCCGTTCCTCAGCTGGCTGCGCTCGCACGACACGCACAACCTGAACGCCCGCATCGATTTCTTCTACACCACCGCCGGTCCGGCGCCCTTCGCGGACGAGATCACCGCTGTCGCCGCCGGACTGCCCCACCTGCGGGTGCACCTGCACGACAGCACCGCCGACGGATACCTGAGCGCGGACGCGGTGCTGGCCACGGTCGCCGATGACGACCCGCGTCAGGTGTCGGCTTTCCTGTGCGGGCCCGCCCCGATGGTCGACGCCCTCACCCGTCGCCTTCGCGCCGCCGGGACGTTCAGCCGCAACATCCACCGTGAGCACTTCGACTGGCGCTGAGGGGGGTGGATTCAGCGGATCGGTGCGATGATCGGACTGACCGCGGCAGTGTGACGGATTGCGGCGAAGACCTGCCGCGTCGGGACGGGGATGCCGGACATGGTGGCCGCAGACGGCTCGACGCCCCCTGACCGGGTGGGACTGGCGACGATCGCCCGCGAGTGGGGGCGGATCGGTGGTATCGGGTTCGGTGGTCCGCCCACGCATATCGCGCTGCTGCGGCAACTCTGTGTCGATCGCCGTCAGTGGATCTCCGCAGGCGAGTTCGAGGACGGGATCGCCTTCACGAACCTGTTGCCGGGGCCGGCCTCGACCCAGTTGGCGATATTGACGGCGTGGCGGTTGCGCGGCGTGGCCGGTGCGCTGGTCGGTGGCTTCTGCTTCATCGCGCCGGGACTGGTGCTCATCCTGGGCCTGGCCGCACTTTTCGTGGCCGGGCACTCTCCGCGCTGGGTGCAGGGCGCCGCTGCCGGGGCTGGTGCGGCGGTCGCCGCGGTCGCGGTACAAGCAGCGTGGTCACTGGTCCCGGCTAGCTGGAAACGTGCCGGCGTGCGGCGTGCGGCGCGGATGCGATGGTGCGGCTACTGTCTTGCCGGTGCCGTCGCGGCGGCGGTGACCGGGCCCTGGCTGGTGCTCGTGCTGGTGGCGGCGGGGATCGTGGAGGTCTCTGTCCGCGGTGGCCTCCGGCCCGGGCGGGGCCGCCCCGCGTTGTCGCTGCCGGTCCTTCTGCTCGCGCCGCCCGCGACAGCCGGGCTGGCGGCGCTGGTCTGGGTGGCGGTGAAGGTCGGGGCGCTGTCCTACGGTGGCGGTTTCGTGATCATTCCGTTGATGCAGGCCGACGCGGTCGAGCGCTACCACTGGATGACCGACGCCCAGTTCCTAAGCGCGGTCGCGCTGGGTCAGATCACCCCGGGCCCGGTGGTGCAGACCGTCGCGGTGGTCGGCTACGCCGCCGCGGGGATCGGTGGTGGTCTGCTCGCGGCGGTGGCCGCGTTCGCCCCGTCGTTCCTCTTCGTGATCGCCGGTGCGCCCCGTTTCGATCGGATCCGTACGAACCGGTCGGTGCAGGCGTTCCTCAACGGCGCCGGCCCCGCGGTCGTCGGTGCCATCGCCGGCTCGGCGGTCCCCCTCGCCCTGGCCCTGCAGCACCTATGGCAGGCGGGCATTCTCGCCGCTGCCGCGCTGTGGCTTCCTGCGGCGCACCGCAGCGTCGTCTCCGCGCTGCTGTCCGCCGGCGCACTCGGAGTCCTGGCGGCGTCGGTGGGTTGGCCCGTCACCTGACGGCCACATGCCCCCGCATCACCGCGGTCCGGTGGTCTCTCGTAGCGAACAGAGCCGGAGCGTCCGGCGGTGGCCGCGACGATCGCGGCGACCAGCCCGTCGCCGGTCGGTTCGTCTTGTCCTGTCGCTGGGTCACGCGATCCTCAGGGCAGTGTGGGTTTCACGGTGAGCTCATTGTCCAGTACCGCCGGCGCGCGCATACCTGAGAAAACGCTGAACGGGCCGGAAAGCCTGGCGCTCACATCCTGGCCG
This sequence comes from Actinoplanes sp. NPDC051494, assembly GCF_044454705.1. Lineage (NCBI taxonomy): Bacteria > Bacillati > Actinomycetota > Actinomycetes > Micromonosporales > Micromonosporaceae > Actinoplanes > Actinoplanes sp. NPDC051494. The sequence goes on along the minus strand of NZ_JBITDZ010000004.1, from coordinate 473,373 downwards.
GGAATGTCGTTGGGTGGGTTGACCGCGTCACAACGGTGCCGCCCACCACCTCAGGAGCAGCAGATGTCCGCGCACAGAGTCGATCCACAGGCCGCAGCCATCGCCCCGGGACCGTTTGCCGGGCCCGCGCGGAAAGTGATGAAGAAGCTACCGGAGATCACGCTGATCTTCTGGATCATGAAGATCGCGGCGACCACGCTGGGCGAGACGGCCGGGGACATGATCTCGCAGACGCTGAAGCTGGGCTATTTCCTGAGTACCGTGGCGCTGTTCGCGATCTTCGTGGTCACTCTGGTGGTGCAGCTGCGTTCCCAGCGCTACAACCCCGTCTACTACTGGACGGTGATCCTGTCGACCAGCATGGCGGGCACCACTCTGTCGGACTTCATGAACCGCGACACCCACTTCCTGTCCGCCGGCACCACGTCGCTGGGCTGGGGGCCGCAGGGACTCGGGCTGGGCTACCCGGCCGGGGCGGCGATCCTGTCCTCGTTGCTGATCATCACGTTCCTGATCTGGCGTGCCACCGGCCTGCCGTTCGACATCAACAAGATCAACACATTCCGGGGCGAGGTGCTGTTCTGGACCGCGATCCTGATCTCGAACACCCTGGGCACGTCGATGGGTGACTTCCTGTCGGACAGTTCCGGCCTCGGCTACCTCGGTGGCGCCGTCCTCATCAGCAGTGTCCTGGCGGTCCTCGCGATCTGCACCAGGATCCGCTGGGTGCCGAACGTCCTGGTGTTCTGGCTCGCGTTCGTCCTGACCCGCCCCCTGGGTGCGACCGTCGGTGACTTCTTCACCAAGCCGGTCGTCAAGGGCGGTCTGGGACTGGGCACCTACGGAGCGTCAGCGGTCCTGCTCGCCGTCCTCGCCGGTCTGATGATCTTCTCGGTGCGGCGCGAGCGCACCAAACGGGCGGACGTGACGGCACCGGCGTTCTGAACGCTCAGGATGCTCACCGATGGCTGCTCAAGCACTGAGAGGGGAAACCATGGGGTACTACTCCGATCCGGTGCCGCGTTCGGGTGTCTGGCTGACGAAGGTTCCGGCGATCACCGCGACGTTCTGGGTCATCAAGGTGCTGTCGACCACGATCGGCGAGACACTCGCCGACTACCTGTCGGTGAATGTGGGGCTCGAGCCGATTGTGCGGGCAAGCTCGAGGCGCTCAAGGCCACGCTCGACCGGTTCGACGGGGTCTGAACGGGGTGCCGTTCGGTCGCCGGACCGATCTGGGGCTCAGCCGGACGGCTTCGGCACCGATCGGGAAATGCGCACGCCCACGACGAGGTATCGGAGGTACGCGGTGCGCGGTCGGCGAAGCAGCACGGCGATGGCACTGGCCGGCGTGGTTCTCAGCGGTGCGACGGGCTGTTCGGCCCTGGCCGGTACGGTGGCCGCCCCGAGCCTCGCGGTCACGCCCGTGCCGTCGGTCGCCGTCTCGTGGGCACCGCCGGCAAAGCTCATCACGGCGGCGACGCCGAAGCCGCGTATGGCTGCTCCGGCGTTGAAGCTCACCGGTACGGCCTGGCCGGCGATCCTCGCGTCACTGACCGGCTACGGCCAATGGCTACTGGCGAATCCGGACCCGGCGCTGGCCGGGAACATCGCCGTGCCGGGGTGCGCGATGTACAACACGGTCTACGAACAGGCGGACAGTCTGCTGCGCGACAAGGCGTACCTCAAGCCGGGTCCCGTGACGTTCGGTGCCGTCACCGGGCCGAGCCCGGCGCCGGGCACAGGTGTCGCGGCACGTTCCGGCAGGGTCGTGCTCGACGTGACCGTGCAACGGCCGGCGGAGCCGGTCGTGAGTCGTTCCGGCGGGGCGGTGATCAGCTCGTACGACGCGCTGACCACCGGCACTGCCCTGCAGATCACCCTGCTGCGAGGCGGGGATGCGAAGTGGCGGTTCTGCACCGTCGACGCGCTGGACGACTCCGGGGCCCCGGACGACCCGTCGGTGCCGTTGTTCTGAGGGGTGGATCAGCCGTCGGCGGCCAGGCGGTACCCGGCGCCACGGACCGTCTGGATCGCCGCCCGGCCGTACGGGTGGTCGATCTTCTTGCGGAGGTAACCGATGTAGACCTCGACGATGTTCGGGTCGCCGGTGAAGTGCGCGTCCCAGACGTTCTCGATGATGGCGGACTTGGTGACGGCCTGACCGCGGTTGCGCATGAGGAACTCCAGCAGGGCGAACTCGCGAGGCGTCACGGCGACCGTCTCGCCGCCGCGGGCGACCCGGCGCTCGGCGGGGTCGAGGGTCAGGTCTCCGGCGCTGAGGACGGCCGGGCGTTCCGGGGCACCGCGGCGGATCAGGGCACGCAGGTGGGCGATCAGCACCACGAACGAGAACGGTTTGACCAGGTAGTCGTCGGCGCCCAGGTCGAGCGCGTCCGCCTCGTCGTACTCGCCGTCCTTGGCCGTCAGCATCAGGATCGGTGTCCAGATCCCCCTGGCCCGGAGCCTGCGGCAGACCTCGTAGCCGCTGAGCCGGGGAAGCATGAGGTCGAGCATGATCGCGTCGTAGGCGCCGTGCGGGGTCTCGCCGGCGGTCCACAACCCCTCGGCGCCGTCGTGGGCCAGGTCGACGGTGAACCCTTCCTGCTGGAGCCCGTCGCGGATCGTCTCCGCGAGGCTGACTTCGTCCTCCACCACCAGTACGCGCATACCCCCCAGCGTGCCCCGGGTGCGCCCAAAATCCGCGGAGCTGCGGCTTTCAGCGCGTCCTCAGCACGGCCCGGTTAGCGTGACGGCCATGCGACCACCTGCGGTTCTGCGAGGTCTGCGGCGATGGGTCCGCTGCCGGCTCGGCATTCGGCTGCGCTCGGCACTCGCCGCCGGCCTGGTCGTCGCCGTGGCCGCGGTGCTGGCCGGGGCAGTGCTGCTGATCGTTTCCCGCGGGATCCTGATGGACAACGTGACCGCGGCCGCCGTCGCCCGCGCCGATCAGGTCGTCTCGGCACTGAACGGCGGGACCCCGCCGGCGCTGGCTGTGACACCGGGACGGACCGTCGTGCAGGTGCTCGACCCGGCGGGCCGGGTCGTCGCGGCCTCGGCGGCGATCAGCGGGACGCCCCCGCTGTCCCCGCTGCGCCCGGGATCCGGGCGCAGCGAATGGGAGACCCGGCAGGTGGCGTTCAATGAGGAGGCGTCGTTCCGGGTGCTGGCGACGGGCGTCGCCACTGTCTCGGGGGTGCGGACTGTGCTGGTCGCGGAATCCCTGGACACGGTCGACGACGCCACCGAGGCGATCCTGGCCGCGCTGCTGGCCGGGATGCCGCTGCTCGCCCTCGTGGTGGGTGCCGCCACGTTCGTGTTCGTCGGCCGCACGCTGCGCCCCGTCGAGGCGATGACCCGGCGGGCGGCCACGATCACCGCGACGAACCTGCACGCGCGGCTGCCCGTACCCGTCGCTGAGGACGAGATCGCCGCGCTCGCGGCGACCATGAACACCATGTTGAACCGCATCGAGACGGCGTCCGCCGCGCAGCGCCGGTTCGTGGCGGACGCCAGCCACGAGTTGCGCAGCCCGCTGGCGACGATCCATGCGAACGCCGACCTGCTGGCGGCCGCCGGCCTGGCCGAGGCCCCGGCCCGGTCGGTGGCGCGGATCCATCGCGAGAGTGCCCGGATGGCGACGCTGGTCGAGGATCTGTTGCTGCTCGCCCGGGTCGACGACGGCGCGTTGCGGCTGCGCCGTGACGAGGTCGACCTCGACGATCTGGTGTACGCCGAGCGCGAGCGGGTAGCCGTGGAGCGCCCCGGCCTCCGGATCGAGGGTGAGGTTCACCCGGTGCGGGTGCTCGGCGACCCGGACCAGCTGCATCGGGTGCTGCGCAACCTGGTCGACAACGCGGTCCGGCACGCCCGGCACGGCGTGATCATCAGTCTGGGGGCGGTCGGCGCGCAGGCCGAGCTGGTGGTCGGTAACGACGGTCCCGCCATTGCCGCCGGCGACCGGGAGCGGATCTTCGACCGGTTCGTCCGGCTCGACGACAGCCGTTCCCGCCAGGAAGGCGGCGCCGGGCTGGGCCTGCCGATCGCCCGCGACATCGCCTCGGCCCACGGCGGCACCCTCGCGGCCGACGCTCTGGCCGACGGTGCCTCGCTGCGCCTGCGGCTGCCGGTCGCGGACCCGCACTCCCGCAGCAGGTAGACCTGCTGCTCGCTCGTTGTCGAGAGGACATTCATGCCATCGTTCCTGGATCCGGAATGGCTCATCTCCACCTTCGGCCTGGCCGGCATCCTCGTGCTCGTCTTCGCGGAGTCCGGCCTGCTGATCGGCTTCTTCCTGCCCGGTGACTCCCTGCTGTTCACCACCGGCCTGCTCGTGGCCGACGGCACCTACCTGCGCCAACCGCTCTGGCTGATGTGCCTGCTCGTGTCGGTCGCGGCGGTCGCCGGCGACCAGTTCGGTTACCTGTTCGGGCGCCGCTTCGGCCCCGCGCTGTTCCGGCGGCCCGACTCACGGCTGTTCAAACAGGAAAACCTGATCAAGGCCCGGACCTTCTTCCAGAGGTACGGGGCCCGCTCGATCGTCCTCGCCCGGTTCGTGCCCATCGTGCGTACGTTCACGCCGATCGTCGCCGGTGCCGGCCACATGCACTACCGCACGTTCCTCGTCTACAACATCCTCGGCGGCGCGCTGTGGGGCTGGGGCGTGACGATGCTCGGCTACTTCCTCGGCCAGATCGCCTACGTCAGGAACAACATCGAGCTCATCCTGATCGGCATCGTCGTGGTCTCGGTGGTGCCGGTGGCCGTCGAGGTGCTGCGCGGCCGTCACCGCACCGCCAGGTGACACGGCGCCGGAGCTCTTCAGCGAATTCTTAGGATCGCAAGAGCAGATTGTCGCGGTGAACTATCGACTGTTCGAACTTGTCAACGATCATGCCGGGCGGTTCGACGCCGTGGACGACGTGATGGAGTTCGTCGCCACCTGGGTGATCTACCTGATTTTCGCCGTCGTCGCGGTGCTCGTCGCGGTCGCCCTGTATCACCGCCGGGCCCGGCAGGTGATCGAACTGGGCGTCGCCTTGTTCTTCGCGTTCGCCGCCGCGACCGTCGTGTCGCACGTCAGCGGCGAGCAGCGGCCGTTCCAGAACCACCCGGCGCACCAGCTCGTCGCGCACGAACCCGGGGTCGCACTGCCCAGCGATCATGCGACCGCGGCGTTCGCCCTGGCCTTCGGGGTGTACGCGTTCCTGAGTCGCGCCTGGGGCATCACCCTCGGCGTCGCGGCCGTGGCGGTCGGCTTCTCCCGGATCTGGGTCGGCGTGCACTACCCCGGTGACATCGCCGCCGCCGTGATCATCGCCGGGGTGGCCGTGTCCGGGGTGGTGGTGTGGAACCGGCGGCGCACCACCCGGCTCCGCGAGGGAGTCGCATGATCCGGCTGCTTCCGGCAGATCGCCGCGAGTGGCCGGCAGTGGCGCGACTATGCCGAATCGGCGCCGGGGCCCACCGACCGGATCGGCAGGGGCGACCGCTGGATGAGGAGTTGGCTGCCGTCGATCCTCGGTGGCGCCGACTACCGGGCGGGGCACCTGCTCATCGTGATCACCTGGGACGAGGGCACCGGCACGCGGCCGCCGGGAGTCCGCGCTAGCAAATACTTGCCGGGCTGGAAAGTGAAGTGCTACTTTCCTTGAGAGCAAGTACTTTCCTAGCCGTACGGAGGTGCGTCATGACGACACCCGAGGAAGCGCAGCAGGCCCTGCTCGACATCGAGGAACGCCAGCAGCAGTCCACCGCCGCGGCGAGGTCGTCGCGCTGGTGGTGGATCCTCGGCGGCCTGGGCGTCATTGCCTTCGGCGTGGCCACCGAGCTGGCACCCGGCTTCATCGACGACTGGGGCACGGTGATCGTGTGGGCGATGGTGTTCCTCGCGATCGCCCGCAGCAGCCGCTGGGGCGCCCGGTTCTTCGGCCGGCAGGTGCGTCCGCGGCTCGCCGGCAGCACCGCGCAGCGGCTCGGCATGGGTGCGATCGGTGCCGTCGGGGCGCTGGTGCTGCTGGGCGCGCTCTGGCTGGACGTGCCGCACGTCGCGCTGGGCTTCAGCATCGTCGGCGGGCTGCTGCTCATGGTCGCCGGTCCCTGGTGGGAGGACCGCGTGCTGGCGCGGGGCAGTCGCACGTGACCGACGGCGTGCCCGAACCGCGGCTGGACCCCTTGCTACTGGACCCGACCCGGCTGGCGATCGTGGCCCTGCTCGCGGGCACGGAATGGGCCGAGTTCGCCTTCGTGCGCGACTCCGTGCACCTGTCGGACTCGGCCCTGTCCAAACGGATCTCGAACCTCAGCGACACCGGCTACGTCGAGGTCCGCAAGGGCTATGTCGGCAAACGCCCCCGGACCTGGGTGAACCTCTCGGCGGCGGGGCGCTCGGCGCTCGGCGCGCACATCGCCGAACTCCAGCGGATCGCGACCCGGGTCCGCCCGGGCGAACGCCCTCTGTGAACCGGGTCCGGCAGAATCAGCGGTGCAGGAGCAGGAAGCCGTTGTCCCGCGCCACGGTCCGGAAGCCGCGCGCCGACGCCTCGCCGATCAGGCGGCGCCGGGCGTCCGGCTCCAGCGGGAAGTCGCGGCCCTGGGTGTCGACCACGATGAACTCGGGATCGGGCCCGTCGTACCGTCCGCCGAACAAGGTGACCTCGGCCCGGCCGGTCAGCTGGGGTACGAGCCGGTTGGAGGCGGCGACGGTCGCGTCGTCGGGGATCCGGCTGAGGACGCGGTGCGCGGCCTCGGCCCGGGGGTCGGTGCGCCAGGTGCCGGGCGCCGCGAGGCCGGCCAGCGGGAAGGCGGGGACGAGCGCGGCGGTGACGGTGAGGCTGATCAGCAGCGGCGGGGCCGGCGACCGGCCGGCGTCCCGCCACCGGCGCAGGGCGTCGGCGAACGCGACGAACAGCACCGGCATCAGTACCGCGCTGTAGTGGTACCCGGTTCCCCAGTACGCGGGATTGTCCGAGGTGAACCGCCAGGCGAGGGTCGGCATCGCGACCCAGAGCAGCGGCGAGCGCACCGCGAGCAGGGCGGTCGGTGCCAGCAGGGCGAGCACGGTGAGCGTCTTGACCGGCAGGCCGGCGAATCCGGCGAGGGCACCCCGCAGGGTGTCGAACAAGCCGCCGCCGTACGCGTACGTGGTGCCGGGATTGAGGGCCGGGACGACGACCAGCACGGCGAGCAGGGTTCCGGTCACGCCGGCGGCGGCCAGCGACCATCCCGTACGCCGGGAGCCGCGCACCGCGATCAGCACGCCGACGACCGCGACGGTCAGTCCCAGGTCCTCCTTGACCAGCACCAGCGGCAGAGCCCACAGGGCGGCCACCCGGTGCCGGTGTCCGGCGAGTGCGGCCAGGCTCGCGGCCAGCAGCGGCACCGCGAAGCAGATCTCGTGGAAGTCGAAGCCGACGGCCTGGGCGATCCCCCAGGACAGGCCGTAACCGGTGCCGATCACGACGGCCGCGCGCGGGCCCAGCGTGCGGTGCGCGAGCCCGGCGATGGGGACGACCGCGACGGCGAGCAGCACCGCCTGGGCGACGAGCAGGGTCAGCGGTGAGGGGAACACCCGGTAGAACGGGGCGAGCACCACGAGGATCGGGGAGAAGTGGTCACCGAGCTGGGGGAAGTTCGTACCCTTGAGCGGGGTGAGCCCGGGTTGTCCCGCCGCGTACGAGCGGACGACCTGTTCGAAGATGCCCAGGTCGAAGCCGGTGGTACCGAGGTGCTGGTGGGCGCGGACCGCGAGCGCGGTGTAGCCCGCGGCGAGCACGGCGGCCATGGACCAGGCGAGCGGGCGGCCGGTGCCGCGACGGACGGCCGGCACGGATGCCGGGCGGACCGGTGTTTCGATCATCGGGCGACGATGGCCACCGGCCGCTGACCGCACCCTGACCGTCGCTGACAATTCGGTCAGGATGCCGGTGATCCGATGTGTGATGCTGCATCACATGAGGGTGCTGACGGCCGAGGACGATCGTGACAGCCGTGCCTGAGCCGCGCCGCCCGAGCCGGGTCTCGCCGCTGCGTTCCGTGCGCGCCCGGGCCGTGTTCGCCGCCGCCGTGGTCACGGCGGTGCTGGGCGTCACCGGTGGGCTCTGGGCCCGCCACCTCGTCTACAAGGAAAGCCTCCGGGACGCCGTGACGTTCCAGAGCCCCATCACGTACGGACCGTCCGCCGGACCGGACCCGGTCGAGGTGCACCTGGCCGCACCCGAGCAGGACGCGTCCCTCGCCGTCGCCGCGCTCGACCGGGTGCTGATCCCCGCTGTTCCGGCCGTGGTCGTCCTGTCCGCGCTGGTCGCCTGGTATGCGACGCGGCGGGCCCTGCGGCCGGTCGAGGTGATCCGGGCCCGCACCGCCCAGGTCACGGCGAGCAATCCGGGTGACCGGGTGACCGTGCCCCGCGCCCACGACGAGATCGCCGCCCTCGCGGTGACGATCAACGACACGCTGGCCCGGTTGCAGCAGGCCGGCGAGGCCCAGCGCCGGCTGGTCGGCGACGCGGCCCACGAACTGCGCAGCCCGCTCGCGGTGCTGCAGGCCGGACTGGACGTCGCGCTGACCTATCCGGACGACGCCGACTGGCCGGCCACCGTCGCGACCGCCGCTCGGCAGGCGCGCCGGCTCACCGCCCTGGCCGACGACCTGCTGGTGATGGCCCGCCTCGACGCGGGGGCGGCACCCGGCGCCGCGGCCTCGGCCGTCGACGTGCCCGCCACCGTCGCCCGGGTGGCCGGCGAGTCGGCCGTCTTGCGGGACGACGTGCGCGTCGAGCACCCGGACGGCAGACCGCTGCTCGTGCTGCTGGCCTCCGCGTCGTTCGAGCGGGTATTGCGCAATCTGCTCGACAACGCCGTACGCCACGCCGCCGAGCGGGTCGTGATCCGCGTCGACAGCCCTGCGGCGCGGCTGCGGATCAGCGTCAGCGACGACGGCCCCGGCATCCCCGCCGCCGACCGGGACCGGGTCTTCGAGCGCTTCACCCGCCTGGACCACGCCCGCGGCCGTGACGACGGCGGCACCGGCCTGGGCCTCGCGATCGCCCGCGAACTGGCCCGCCGGCTGGGCGGCGACCTGGTGCTCACGGATCACCCCGGCCCGGGCGCCACCTTCGTCCTCGACATCCCCGCCGAGGACCTGGACGAAGATGTCAGCCCGCGACGGGGGTGAGCCGGACCGGCAGGGCGGTGGCCGGGTGGAGGCTCAGCGCCGCCTCGAGCTTGATGGTGTCCACGGTGGTGCTGAGGTCGAAAGCGGACAGGATCGTGGCGACGGCCAGGACCGCTTCCTGCATGGCCAGTTGCATGCCGACGCAGGTGTGCGGGCCCGCGCCGAACGGGAGCCAGGCGTTGCGGTGCCCGCCGGGGTGCCGGTCCGGTGGCAGGTCGAAGCGGCCCGGGTCGAAGGTGTCCGGCTCGGGCCACAGGTCCGGCGAGCGGTGTACGGCCCACGGCGTCACCAGCACCGTGCTGCCGGCGGGCACCCGGTAGCCGCCGAGCACCTCGTCGGCCGCCGCGACCCGCGCGATGGTGTGGGCCGGCGGGTACAGCCGTAGCGCCTCGCACACCGCCCGGTATGTCCACGGGAGCCGGCTCACGTCGGCCGCGGTGGCCGGCCGGCCCGCGAGCACCTCGCCGATCTCGGTGCGCAGGACGCTCTGCCAGTGCGGGGAGCGGGCCAGCTCGACCAGGAGGCAGGCCAGCGCGGTGGCGGTGGTGTCGTGGCCCGCGAGCAGGAAGATGAGGACCTGGTCGGCGACCTCGGTGTCGCTCAGGCGCCGGTCGGGGTCCTCCGAGCGCTGGGCGTCCAGCAGCAGGGTGAGCATGTCCTCACCGCAACCGTCGTCGCCGGACGGCCGGGACCGCCGCGCGGTGATCACGTCGTCGACCACCGAGCGCAGCGTGCGCACGCCCGCGACCAGCCGCCGGTTGGCCGGGGTGGGGACCCGGACCGGCATCGGGTGGGGCACCACCCCGCGGCGCAGCAGGGTGTCGCCGACGTGCCGGGCCGAGACCATCCGCGGGATCGCGCCGGCCATGTCCGCGCCGAACAGCACGCGCCCGATGATCCGCGAGGTCAACGTCACCATGGCGTCGTGGGCGTCGATCCCGGTGCCGGCCGCGCCGTGCTCCCGCCAGCCGGCGACCAGTTTCTGGGATTCCTCGACCATCACCGCCGCGTACGATCCGCTGATCCGGCGTGGGGTGAAGACCGGGGCGAGCAGCCGGCGCTGCCGCAGCCAGACGTCGCCCTGGCTGGTCGGCATCCCGTTGCCGAACGCCCAGCGCATCTCGGCGTACCCGGCGGTGTCCCGGGTGTAGCGCTGCGGCTGACCGAGGATCTCGAGGACGAGCCCGGGCGCGGTGACACTGACGAAACTGGCGCGCCACCCCGGCGGCCCGGCGCTGATCCGGGTGACCGGGCCGACCTCGCGGGCGGCCCGCAACACCGTGCCGAGATAGTCCCGTCGCAGGTCGAGGGCGGCGCCGACGATCGGAGCGCCCGGCAGAACGGGAAGCGGCCTGCTATTGGTCGGCATCAGCTCATCGTGCCAAACGAACGAGGTCCCGGACGAGTTCCAGCAACGGCCGGAGCTCGCCCGATCCGGGCAGCACCCGGTCGAGGGCGGGCAGTTCGGCGGCGGTGACGGAGCCGAGCGGGCGGCTGAGCCAAGCCGCGGGCTGGTGCAGGTCGTGCAGGTACGTCCGGAACGGCGGCGGGCGCAGGGAACGTGACCGCGGGGGATGGCCGTCGTGCACGGCGTACCGGCCGTCGGGTGACGCGGTGAACGCCCGGTTGAACCCGAGGGCCGGTGGCTGGGGCATGCGCAGCAGCGTGCGGTTGTCCAGGAAGTACGCGTCGCCCGTGGCGTCTTCCGAGCCACCGGCCGCCCGCCAGGCGGGCACGGAGAACAAGTCGGTCAGCCGCGGCGTGCCGACCATGCTGATCGGACGCAACCCACCGGGGTCCAGCACGCACAGCAGGACGCCCCCGAGGGCGCCGGCGACCAGGAGCTCGTCGGCGGAGACGAAGACCATGCCCGCCACGTCGCCGAGCGCGGCGGGGACCTCCATCGCGCCGTGGCCCTGCCGCAGGCCGGCATCGGTGATCGCGACGACCGTGCCGTCACTGATCGCGACGCGGGTACCGGCCGGGTCGGCGGCGAGCAGCCCGGCCCGCCACAGGCCCAGCGACGACAGGTCGACCTGGTGCAGCCGGTCCGGCGTCCCCGCGTACGCCACCGGAGCCGTCCCCAGCCCGGCGACGATGCCGTCCGCGGTGGCGACCGTCGCGGCCCCGTCGGCCGGGACGCCGGGGAGCAGGTCATCGGCGCGTCCGTGGTGATACCACATGAGGGCGCCACGGGGACCGGAGCGGACGGCGACGACCGAGCCGGGACCGGTGCAGGCGATCGAGTGGTGGTCGGCCCGTCCCCGGAACACCTGCGTCTCGCCGCCGGCGCCGAGGTCGTACACGGTGATGCTGGTGTTCGCGGGGTCCGGGTGCAGGAAGGCGTGCCGGGCGACCGCACTGCCGTCCGGTGCGAAGGAAAGCTGACCGGCGAAGCTCAGGGAGAACGGCGCGACCCGGGCGGGGCGCCGGGCCGCGGCGGCGAGGCGGGTGACGCGGCCCGGGTCCGTGCCGGCCAGGCGCCGGGCGAGGGCGTACGCGGGTGGGCCGCCCGGTGGTTTCCACCGGTCCAGGGGCAGCAGGCGGGCCAGGCCGCAGGCGTCCGCCGGCGGCACCGCACGGGTCAGCGTCCACAACTGCGGCCACCGGGCGGACCGCGCGAGGTCCCGCCCGGTCCGGGCGATGTCGCGGGCGGAACGCCACGGCAGCGGATCCTCGGTGAGGTCCTCCGGTGGCGGTAGCCGCTCGGTGACCTCGGCCCGGTTCACCGCGCGCTCGACGACCTCCGGCGGTGCCATGTGGTGCGTCAGCCCCACCCGGCGTACCCAGTCCTGCCAGGTCTTCTCCTCGGCCTGCGCCTCCCGGTCGGCGGCGGCTGCCTCGCCCGGCCGACCCGCGGCGGCGGCGATGCGCCCGAGCGTCCGCAACGCCTCGGCGAGCCGGATGATCGCGCCGGCGGTGGGTTCGTCCCGGGCCATCTCGCGGCGCACGGCCGCCGCCTCCCGGGCGGTTTCCAGGGCGCGCGGCCGTTGCCCGGGCCGCTCCAGCGCGCCGGTGAGCAGGCCGAGCGCCACCGCGTACCCCTCCCGGTAGGCGGTCGGGTTCGCGCCGGCCAGCCGGCGCTGGATCGCCACCACCTCCTCGATCACCGGCAGCCGGTCCGCGTCGCCGTCCGTGTCACGCAGCAGCGAGGTGAGATTCGACAGCGACAACGCCAGGAAGGACTCGTGGGCGTCCGGGTCCGCCTCGGCCAGCCGCCGCCATATCCGTACGGCCTGCCGAGCCGGATCAAGGGCCTCGGCCGGCCGCCCGGCGCGGGACAGCGTGCTCCCGAGGTTCGTCAGCGTGATCGCCAGCCCGTACTCGTGACCGGGATCGGTGCGGACCAGCGTCCGGTACAGCGGCAACGACTCGGCCAGCGCGTCGGTGGCATGCGCGTACTGACCCGTGGCGGTGTACAACGAGCCCAGGTTGGACAGGGACAGCGCCAGGTCGTGCCGGTTGTCGTCGTGCCGGGCGCGGTTGATCGCCACGGCCTCCAGCAGCGCGGCGAGGGCGTCGGCGGGCCGTCGTACCCGCTGGAGGAGGGAGCTCAGGTTGGTCAGGGCTTGCGCGAGATACTGCTCGTACGGTGCGCGTCCGGTGCCGGTCGCACCGTCGAGCAGCTCCCGCCAGGTGGCCACGGCCTGGCGTGCGGCGTCCAGTGCCTCCTCCGGCCGGGCGAGCCGGTCCAGGTCGTTGGCGAGGTTCACCCGGGTCCGGGCCTGGGCGGCCGGGTCTCCGGGCCGGGCCAGGATCTCCCGCGACCGGCGCACCCCCAGGGCGGCGGCACCCAGCTCCAGGTCCGCGGGCGGCGTCGCGGGCAGCACCGCCGTGAGGTCGTCGATCAGGTCCTCGTCCAGGTCGGGCAGGTGCGCCAGCGCGGTGAGCACCGGGCTGCCGGCCTCGACGGCCAGCCGCGGATCGTCGCGCAGCAGGGGATACAGGTGCCCGGCGCCGACGTGCGGCCAGCGTTCGGCGGCGGCGGTGAGCAGGGCGAGCGCGCGGCGGCCGCGCACCTGGGCGAGCAGTGGGCGCAGGGCCGCGCCGGCCCACGGCTGAGCGGGATAGTCGTGGCGGTGCCCGGGCAGGGTGAGCGCGACGAAATCCTCGGCGAGACGGTCGGGGTACAACGGCTCGAGGACGGTGTCCCGGTCCGGGTCGGCCGCCGGATAGCACGCGGCGTGCTCGGTCAGGACCTCGCCGGACGCGACCGGGAGCCGCAACGTGTCCAGCGCGGCCGCCGCCTCGGCACGGGCCAGCGGCCCGGTGATCGCCGCCGTGAACACGCTGCGATGGAGCAGGTCCCGCCGGTGGTCACCGTGCCGGCGGATCCAGTGGGCCTGCTCCCGGTCGAGCAGGTACACGGTCAGCCCGATCGGGTCGGCGGGCGCGCGCACGCCACGCCGGTGCGCGTCGACGGCCACCAGCGCGGCCATGTGCACCGCCAGGGTCAGCCCGAGCCCGGGATCGTCCAGCGACTCCGGCGGTTCGATCACCCCGGGGTCCACAACGGAGTACCGCGCGGCGAAACTGTCCCGGGCGGCCGTGAACATCCGGGCACGGGCACCGCTCACCCCGGAGAGCTCCGCGAGCCGCTGGGTGGAGGTGCCGATCTGCTCGTTGGCCAGCACCCCGCGCAACGCCGGCCAGGTGTCGGCGCTGCGGGCGATGAGCAGCACGCGTACGGGCAGCGCGTCCCGATGCAGCAGGGCGTTGCTGAACAGCCAGGTCAGATGGCTCAGCGGCCACCGGTCGGCATAGTCCACGAGCAGCAGCAGACCCGTGGCGCCGTCGGTGCCCAGATCCTGGCTGCCCGGCGGCGGTAGCACCGAGCCCGGGCCCAGCGTGGCGGTGGCGACCTTCCAGCCGGCGTCGCGGCACTGCCGGGCGAGACGCTCGGCGAGCCGGGTCTTGCCCTGCCCGCCCGGGCCGTGCAGCAGGCGGGTGGCCCGCCGCGGGCCCTGCGTGCACCACTCGTGCAGCTCGGCGGTCTCCCGCTCGCGGCCGGTGAACCCCACGACGGCGAATCGGGCGTTCAGCATCCGGCTGGGCAGCTCCCGCAGGAACTCCGGATCGGCGGGCGGTGCCGGCTGCCACGTCTCCAGCAGATACAACGGGACCCCGTCGCCGAAGACGTGGATGTCGGCGCCGACCGTCCCGTACGCGAAGCCGCCCTCCGCCCGGACGACCTGCGTCGCGGTCACGCCGGCCCACCGGCCCGGCTGTCGAACAGCGGTGCCCGCACCCGGCCGGAACTCACGACACGGGCCGGACGCGCGGCGCCATGGTGTCAGCTGCGGCTCTCAACGCTGTGGGCGGTCCGGCCACCGCGACTCCTCCCCGAGGCTCCCTCCATCATGGGCCGCCGGTCCGCGCCCGGCTACCCCGCGCGCCCGGCCGTCGTCCTGCCGGTGCACGGTGCCTGCCACGGCCCGGAGTCCTGGGACCTGCTGAGATCCCGCTGAGGCGCGCAGCAGCCGCAGCGCTGCCTCGTGACCGGAACCGGCCACCGGGGTGTACGTGAGCAGCCGCTGCCCGTCGTCGTCGGCCAGGTGCAGCGCCTCGTAGTCGAGTTCGAGGTCGCCGACCACCGGGTGGTGCAGATACTTGGTGCCGGAGCCGCAGACCTGCACCGGGTGCCGCGCCCAGCAGCCGGCGAACTCGGGGCTCTTGACGATCAGCTCGCCGACGAGCGCGGTCAGCTCGCTGTCGTCGGAGAACCGGCCGGCCGCCACCCGCAGCGACGCCACCGAGCGGCTCGCCTCCTCGTCCCACCGGCGGTACAACTCGCGGGTGTGCGGATCCAGGAACAGCATCCGGGTCAGGTTCGGCCGGTCGGCGGGCCGCTGCGGCGCCGTACGGTCGTAGTGGCCGGCGAACAGCAGATGACCGAGCTCGTTCCAGGCCAGGACCTGGCTGTGCCGTCCGAGCAGCAGCGCGGGCACGTCGTGCATCGCGGCGATCAGCCGTTCGACGCCGGGGCGGGCGGTATCGGGCGGTCGCGGCTGCCGCCGTTTCGACGCCCGCGGGCGGGCCAGCGCGTACAGGTGGGCCCGTTCGGCGTCGCTGAGCTCGAGTGCCCCGGCGAGCGCGTCGATCACCGAATCCGAGGCGTTGAGGCTCTGGCCCTGCTCGAGCCGGGTGTAGTAGATCGGGCTGACCCCCGCGAGCCGGGCCAGCTCCTCGCGGCGTAGCCCGGGGACCCGCCGGGCCCCGTACGACACCAGACCGACGTCATCGGGTCGCAACCGCGCACGCCGGCTCCGGAGGAAGTCGGCCAGCTCGCCCCGGCCCCGGCGGTCATTGTGCATGTCACCCATCATGCCCATCGGCACCGGCGGCTGCCTGTCCCTGCCGGTACCAGTCAGGTGGTGCCTGGCCTGACCGGTGGCCTGGCTGCCCCGGCGGGACCGGCCCAGAGTGCTCCCCATGACCCGTACCGACCCTGTGACCGGCCGTGACCGGCTCGTCCTCGCCGTCCTGCTGACCGCGAGCTTCACGCTCGCGGTCGACTTCTCGATCCTCACCGTGGCGTTGCCGGGCATCGGCGCCGACCTCGGCCTCTCGCTGTCCGGCCTGCAGTGGGTCGCCACCTCGTTCGCGCTGTGCGCGGCCGGTTTCACGCTGCTGTCCGGCCGGGTCGCCGACATCGCCGGGCGGCGCCGGATCTTCCTGGCCGGCATCGCGCTGCTGGGCGCCTCCTCGCTCGCCGGTGGCCTGGCCACCCACCCGGCCGTGCTGCTGACCGCCCGCGCCGCCCAGGGCCTGGCCACCGCCATGGTCACCCCGGCCGCGGTGGCGCTGCTGACCACCGCGTTCCCGGAAGGCCCGCGCCGCGAGCGGGCCCTCGGCCTCAACGGCTCGCTGATGGCGGCCGGGTTCACCACCGGCGCCGTCCTCGGCGGTGTGCTCACCGATCTGCTCAGCTGGCGCTGGGCGTTCTTCGTCAACGTCGCCGTCGCCGTGGTGGTGCTGATCGTCGCGCCGGTCGTGCTGTCCGAGAGCCGCCCCGCCGGCCGGCCGCGGCTCGATCTGCCCGGCGCGGTCACCGTCACCGCCGGGCTGCTCGCCGTCGTCCTCGGTCTCGCCGGCGCGGGCGAGCACGGCTGGGGCAGCCCGCGTGCGTGGGGTGCCCTGCTCGCCGGCCTCCTGCTGCTGCTCGCCTTCCGGGCCATCGAGCGCCGGGTCGCGGAGCCGCTGGTCCCGGCCGGGATCCTGGGCCGGCGCACGGTCGCCTGGGGCAACGCCGCGGGCGTCCTCGCTTTCGCCACCGAGACCTCGCTGGTCTTTCTGCTGACGCTCTATCTGCAGGAGGTGCTCGGGTTCGCACCGCTGGCCGCGGGCCTGTCGTTCGCGGTCCTGGGCCTGGGCACGGTGCTCGGCGGGATCCTCGGACCCCGGGTGATCGCCCGGGTCGCCCACCCGCCCCGGGCCATCGCGCTGGGGATGACCGGGCAGGGCGCGGCCACCCTCATGCTGGTCCTGCTCGGTGACACTCGGGGCTGGCTGCCGCTGCTGCTGGCCGCCACGTTCCTCGGCGGCGTCGCCAACCTGGTCGCCATCGTCGGGTTCATGGTCACGGCCACCTCCGGGCTGCCCGACCGGGAACAGGGCCTGGCCGCCGGACTGGCCACGCTGAGCCAACAGGCCGGCATCACCCTCGGTATCCCGCTCATGTCCGCGGTCGTCGGCGCGGTCCTGGCCGGCCACCGGGTCCAGGACGCGACCGCGGTCCTCGCCGCCGTGCGCACCGCGATCGGCGTGAACGCCGCGTTGTGCGCCCTCACCGCCGTGGTCGTCGTCGCCCTGCTCCGGCCCCGGATGACCGACCCCGGTGTTTCGAATTCGAACCGGTAGCATGGCGGGATGGCCGCTCTCGAACCCGCCCAGCTGAACGCCTACTTCGCGCTCATGGAAGCGGTCAGCCTGCTGCAGCACCGCGTCGAGCAGCAGCTGCGCGCCGAGGGTGACCTCAGCTGGGTCCAGTTCCAGCTGCTGGCCCGGCTGGCCGACGCCGACGGCGAGCTGAGCATGACCGACCTCGCCGACGGTGTCGTCTACAGCCGCAGCGGCCTGACCTACCAGGCCGCGCTGCTCGACAAGGCCGGCCTGGTCCGGCGCGGTCCCAGCCCCGACGACGAGCGCAGCACCCTGGTGACCATCACCGACCAGGGACGTGAGCTGCTCGCCCGGGTGCTTCCCGGGCACATCGAGGTCGCCCGGGACATGCTGTTCGCCCCGCTGTCCGGCGACGACCTGCCCCAGCTCGGCGACATCATGACCCGGGTACGCGACCACATGCGCGCGCAGCCGCCCCGGTCAGCGGCTCCGCGCAGACGCCGGTCCCGCGACGGCGGTCAGGACCAGCCCCCAAGGTAGCCGGCGAGGCCGGGATCGGCGCCGAGCGGGGTGAGCCCGTCGACGGCGTGCACCCGGGTTTCGAACAGTTCCGTTCCCCACCTCTGCCGCCGGGCGCGGGCACGGGCGGAGTCGATCCGGAGCACGGGCGCCTCAGGCGGTCCGAGCAGCACCGTCCCGAGACCACCGGCGCCGACCGTGGAGACCGCCTCGCGGAGCAGGTCCGCTACCCGGTCGACGCGGACCGCGTCCGGCACCTCGACGACGACCCGGGCGAGCGGGCCGGTGTCGGCCTTCGTCACCCGCTGATCCGCGGCGAACAGACCGATGAGGTCGCCGGGCACGGACACCACCGCCGCGGGCAGCGCGGCGAGCAGTGAATCGACGCAGACGAATGCCGCGGCCGGCGACGGTGCCGCGCCGAGCCGGATGACGACGTCCGGATGCGCGCTGCGCAGCCCGTGGCCCCGGGACCCGGCGACCGGGACGACGTCGGCGAGCAGCAGCGTCTCGGCGTCCTTGCGCGCCCGGCGGGCCGGGTCGTCGGCGTCCCGGCCGGCCCAGTCGGGTCCGTCGTGCCAGGCCACCGCGTCCGCGGCGTGCGCGAGGACGGCGCCGTGCAGCCAGGCGCGGTGCGCCCACTCCCAGTCCTCGCCGCCGTACGCACGGAAGCTCTCGTCGAAGCCGCCGACCTGCTCGAAGAACCAGCGGGAGCAGGCGAGCGCGGCGCTGATCACGTACCGGTAGGACCGGTCGTCGGCGTCGAGCAGGTCGCGGGTGTACCGGTAGCCGTCGCGCAGCCATTGCGGTTCGGGCAGCTCGGCCGCCGGGCCGGCGCGTTCCACCGGGGCGTCGGCCGGTAGCCCGGCGAGTGCGGCGTGCCTCCGGCGGCCCACGACGACCGCCTCGGGTGCCAGGGCCGGCAGCCGTGCCATCCGGGCAAGGTATCCGGGCTCCGGGACCGTGTCGGCGTCGAGGAAGCAGAGCACGTCCCCGGTCGCGACCGACGCGCCGAGGTTGCGCGCCGCCGCCGCGCGGAATCCCTCGTCGGCCTGGCGCAGGAGGCGGACCCCGGCCGGCACCCGTGGCGGTTGCGGTGAGCCGTCGTCCACGACGATCACCTCGGTCCGGTCCGCGGGATGCGTCTGGCGGCGCAGCGCGGCGAGCGTACGGTCCAACTCCGCCTGTTGCCGGTAGTGCACGACGACGACCGACACGGCGGGCGGCCGGTCGGGCTCGACGCCGTCGAGCAGGTCCCATCGGTTGCCGGGCAGGCAACGGCCTTTCACCATGCGATGTCCTTCGTCCACCAGCGCAGGTAGGCGGCGGCGGTGTCGTCGAGATGCGGGCGGGTGACCGCGTCCGCCGGGAGCCAGGTCGATCCCGGGTCGGCGAGCGCGCCGGCGATCGCCTCCCCGAGCAGGCCGGGCGCGACAGGGCGCACCGTCGCGGGTCGCAGCAGCGCCATCTCCCGGGTGTAGCGCCCGTCGGCGACGAGCGGGCGGCGGCCCGCGGCGATCCAGGTCGCGAGCGAACCGGAGGCGGAGAAGTGCCGGTGCGCGACGACCGGCACGGTGACCTGCCGGCAGCGGGCGATGAGGTCCCGCTCGGGCACGAAACCGGTCACGTCGACGGGCACCCCCCGCGCCGCGGCCTGTTCGGTGAACGTCCGCAGGTCGTTCTCGTGGCCGGCGGACGGGCCACCGAGGACGGTCACGCGTGGCCGGGAGGCGAGCGCGGCGACCGCGTCCACGACGTCCGCGTGGCCCTTGCCGGGATAGAAGAATCCGAGCAGGGCGACGTCGGGCGGGCCGGGTCGCGGCCGCGGCCCGGGTGGTGCGGGCGTGACGGGCAACGGTACGACGCCGAGCGCCCGGGGCACGATGCCGGCCTCGGCGAGGTGGGCCGCCTCGTGCCGGCTGTTGACCACGACACCACGGGCGGCCCGCACGACGCGGGCATAGCAGTCGGTCCGGCGCGGCAGGTTGCGCGGGCCGTCGGAGGGCTGCGGGACGTCGTGCAGCGTGACGGTGAGCGCGGTCCGCGCGGCGATCCGTTCCACGAGCGTGGCCGCCTCCGCCGGGGAGCCGGCCCAGAGCCGGTCGGTGAAATGCAGGTGAGCGCGATCCGGCGGGTGGTCGCCGAGGAGTGCCTGTGCGGTCACCCGCAGCGGGGCGCCGATCGACGCCTCCACGGCCTCGGCCAGGTCCCGGGCGGCGACGGTGACCCCGTGGCGCTCGTCGGCGGTGACGACGAGCGCGGGCAGCCCGTTCATCCGAGGCCGAGCAGGCGCAGGGCGTCCGCGTGCCGCACGAGGCCGGCCCGCACCACGTCGGCGTGCGCCGCGTACCAGGACAGGTGGGCCTCGCGGACGGCTCCGGTCTCGACCACCCGGCCGCCGACGATCCAGTGCGGGCGTTCCGGCTCGTCTAGTCCCCACGCCTCGGCGACCGCCGCCTCACGGGGCGCGTGGATGGCGTCCAGCAACGGGCGGCCCGGATCGACCGGGTGCCCGGGCACGCCGGCCGCGGCCCGGACACGGGCGGCGAGCGCCGTGAAGATCGTGTTGCCGGGATGGTTCAGGGTGCGCATCTGCGCGAACGACGGTGCCGCGAACAGGTCGGAGACGACCACGGTGCGGTGCGCCGCTTCGCGCATCCGCAGCTGGTCGAGGGAGTGCGCGGCGATCGCGCGTACGGTCGCCGGGTCGAGCCGTGGGCGGCGGGGGAGTCCCGCGGCCTCGGCGAGGAGGCGGAGGTCGTGGTACTCGACGACCGGTGGGACCAGACCCGGGTCGGCGGGCGGCCGGATGATGGCGTGTGCCGGGTACAGGCCCGCGAACCGGATCACCGGCACCCGTACGGTCCGGGCGCCGGGGCCGAGCCGGGCTGCGAGCTGTGCCGTGCCGAGCGGGAGCCCGCGGTAGTTGTCCCGGATCGGCTGGGTGACCAGCAGCGCCGTCCGGGCCAGCCAGCGGTCGAGGTGCGGCAGGTCGGTGGCGGTGAGCTCGTGGACAGCGGGTGACCGGACCGTCCGTAACCCCGCGCCGTCGAGCATGATGCGCAGCGACTCCGCCTGGCAGTTCCCGGTGACCAGCGTGACCGGGCCGTCGCCGGCCGGCTCGTCCAGACCGTAGAACGCACCGTAGTGCCGGGTCCGGGGGCTGGGCGGCGCAGACATAGACATGATCGCCGAGGATTCCCGCCCGCACCCGGTATACACCTCCAGGGTCGAGGCGATTCTGTCGGCAACGTCTCGGATTGGATCGGGGCCCAGGGGGGAATGATGCTGTCCAGCAAGCATCCCGAGTTCGCGTCGGTCGCCTGCACCACCTTTGACCGACCCCTCGAGGAGGCCACCGATGCGGCTCGCCGTACCCACCGTCACAGTGGCGTCGATTCCGGCCGGTCACCCGTATGTGCGGCACGTGACTCGGGGTGACGGGATCGACCTGCTGCCCGATCCGCCGCCGCCCGGCGCCATCGACGGGCGCTGGTGGCCACCGGTCATGCTCGACGCCGCGTGGGTGGCCGCGAACCACGACCGCTTCGACGTCATGCACGTGCACTTCGGGACGGAGTCGTACCCGGCCGAGCACCTGCGCTCGCTCGTACGCGCGTTGCGCGCGACCGGCCGCCCGCTCGTCCACACGCTGCACGATCTCGAGAACCCCCAGCTGATCGACCAGGCGCCGCACCTCGAGCACCTCGACATCCTGGTCCCGGCCGCCGCTGGGATCATCACGCTGACCGCCGGTGCCGCCGCCGCGATCGAGCGGCGCTGGGGCCGGGTGGCGCAGGTCGTACCGCATCCGCACGTGCTCGATCTCGACGCCGACCGGCCGGCCGGGAACCGTACGGACGAGGTCGTGCTCGGCGTGCACCTGCGCGACATCCGTCCCGGCATCGACGCCGTCCGCGCCGTCGCGACCCTGCTCGACGCCGTGGACCGGCTGACCGCGCGGGGCCTCGCCGCGGTCGCCCGGGTGCAGGTCAACGAGCGGGTCCGGGACGAGAACGCCCGTGCCGAGGTTGCCGCGCTCGTCGCCGCGCATCCCGCCGCCGAGCTGCGCCGGACCGAACGGCTCGACGACGCCGCCCTCGCCCGGTCCATCGCCGACCTGGACATCGCCGTCCTGCCGTACCGCAGCGGTACGCACTCCGGTTGGGTCGAGCTCTGCTGGGACCTCGGTGTCCCGGTGGCCGGCCCGCGCGTCGGCCACGCGGGCGAGCAGCATCCGGCGGACTTCGCCGCGTTCGACGCGGGCGACGGTGAGTCGCTGGCCCGGGCCGTGCGCCGACTGGTCGCCGGGGCACCGCGGCCGGGCTCGGCCGGGCGGCTGGCCCGTCTCGCCGACCGGCGCCGGCAGCGGGTGGCCGGGGCTGACGCGATCACCGCCGCCCACACCGCGCTCTATGACCGCGTCCTGGCCGACCACGGTGGGGTCGTTGCCGGTTCCGCTGGGCGAGCCGCGTGAGCGCCGGGTCCGTGCGTCCCCGCACGATCGCCGTCATCGCGCCGCTGCGGCACCCCATCCGGGAGCCGCACGCCGGCGGGCTCGAGGCCATGGTGTGGGACCGCGTCCGGATGCTCCGTGCCCGCGGGCACCGGGTGCTGCTCTGCGCGGTGGAAGGCTCGCAGTTCCAGGAGGACGCCCCGGCCGCGTTCCGGCTGCCGGCCGCCGTCTGGCCCGACGAGGTGGACGCCACCGACTCCACGTATCCGCCGGGCCACCTCGACCGGGCCATCCCGGCCCTCGAGGAGGCGCTCGACTTCATCCGGCGCCACGCGGACACCATCGACCTGGTCGACAACCACAGCCTGCACCCGCAGCCGCTGACCTGGGCCGACCGCCTCGGGGTGCCGGTCGTGACCACGCTGCACACGCCGCCGCTCCCGGCCCTCGTCGAGGCCGCCCGCACGGCTATCCACCCCGGCCGGTTCCTCGCCGTCAGCGCCTACACCGCCGCCGAGTGGTGGGCGCACGGCGTGGACGCGCTCGTCGTGCCGAACGCGATCGACGTCAACCGCTGGCGCCTCGGTCCCGGCGGCCGTGGCCTCGTCTGGTTCGGGCGGATCGTGCCGGAGAAGGGCGCGCATCTGGCGGTGCAGGCCGCCCGGCTCACCGGCCGGCAGCTGCGCATCGCCGGCCGGGTCGGCGACGCCCCGTACTTCCGGCAACACATCCGGCCGTTCCTCGGCGACGGCATCGAGTATCTCGGGCCGCTGCGGCAGCCGGCTCTCGCCCAGCTCGTCGGCGGCAGCGCCTGCGCGCTCGTCACCCCGCTCTGGGCGGAGCCGTTCGGTCTCGTCGTCGCGGAGGCGCAGGCCACGGGCACCCCGGTCGCCGCGTTCGACATCGGCGGCATCGGCGAGGTCGCGGGCACCGCGCCCGCGGTCCGGCTGGTGCCGGCGGGCGACGTCGAGGCGCTGGCGGAGGCGGCCGAGCAGCTCGCGAGCGCCCGGGGCGGCGACGGCCGGCACCGCCGGCAGACCCGTGCGGCGGCCATCACCCGTTTCTCCCTGGACCACCGGGCCGCCGAGCTCGAAACCGTGTTCGACCGCTCCGCCGCGGTCGCCCGGCCGGGAGCTGACGCATGGGTCTGACCGGCTGGTACATCCACCATCACGGCGCGGGCCATCTGACCCGGTTCCGCGCGGTGCGGCCGCACCTCCCCGGCGAGGTGGTGGTCTTCAGCTCGCTGCCCGAACCGGACGTGCTCCCGCCGGGGACCCGCTGGACGCACCTCGACCCGGACAACGACCGGCCGCCGGGTGCCCCCGACCCGGCCGGCAGCGACCCGACCGCCGGTGGCCTGCTGCACTGGGCCCCGCTCGGGCACGCCGGGCACGCGCGCCGGCTCGCCGTCATCGCCGGCGCGGTCGCAGCCGGGCCCGTCGACCGTTTCGTCATCGACGTCTCGGTCGAGGTGGCGCTGTTCGTGCGGCTCCTCGGCGTCGCGACGGTCGTCGTCACCCAGCCCGGCGACCGCGGCGACGAACCGCACCGGCTCGCGTACGCGTCGGCGTCGCGGGTGCTGGCGCCCTGGCCGGTGGGAGCGCACGCCCGCGCCGCGGAGCATCGGTTCGTCGAGGTCGGCGGCATCTCGCGTTTCGACAGCCGGACCCGGGACACCGAACCGGATCCCGGCACGGTGCTCGTGCTCGGCGGTGGCGCCGCCGAGGACGATCTCGCCGATCGCGTCGCCCGCGCGTCCGCCGCGACCCCGGGCACCCACTGGCAGCTCGCGGGCGGCTCGGCGGCGACCTGGCTCGAGGACCCGTGGCAGGCGCTGCAACGGGCCGAGGTGGTCGTCGCGGCCGCCGGGCAGAACAGCATCGCGGATCTCGCCGCGGCCGGTGCCCGGGCGGTCGTCGTGCCCCAGCCGCGTCCCTTCGGCGAACAGGTCGCGACCGGCCGCGTTCTCGCCGCCCGCGGCCTCGCGGCCGTCGAACCGGCCTGGCCCGCCGACGCCGCCTGGCCCGGGGTGCTCGAACGGGCCCGGTCCCTGCGTCCCGACTGGACCCGTTGGCAGGTCACCGGCGCCGCGCGCCGGGCCGCCGACGCGATCGCGGAGGTCGGACCGTGAGCGCTACGACCGCGGTCGTCACCATCTGCTCCGCGTCGCGGCTCGACCACGTGCGCCGTCAGCAGCGGTTTCTGGCCCGGGAACGGGTACGCCGCGTCGTGGTCTGGCTGGACGCCGGCCCGCCGCCGTCCGTGCCGGAGTTCGCCGGCGCCGAGCTGGTGCACGTCCCGCCGGGGGAGCGGGGCATGAGACTCGCCGCCGGACGTGACCGGGGTGTCGAGCGGGCGCTGGCCGGGGGAGCCGGCTTCCTCGTCCTGCTCGACGCCGACTGCCTCCCCGGCCCCGGGCTGCTCGCTCGGTACCGTGCCGCGGCGGAGGCGCACCCGGGCGCCCTGCTGTGCGGCCCGGTCACCTACCTGCCGGAGGGGACGGTCCCACCGGGCCCGGCCGAGCTCCCCGCCCTGACCGACCCGCACCCGGCGCGGCCGAGTCCGCCCGACGGCGAGAACGTGCCGGGCGAGCACCGGTTGTTCTGGTCGCTCTCGTTCGCGGTGACGGCGGCGACCTGGCACGCGGTCGGCGGCTTCGACGAGAGCTACGAGGGGTACGGCGGCGAGGACACCGACTTCGCGTTCACCGCCCGGGCCGTGGGCGTCCCGCTCGTCTGGGTCGGCGGCGCGCACGCCTACCACCAGTACCACCCCACCTCGACCCCGCCGTGGCAGCACCTCGACGACATCCTGCGCAACGGCCGGCTCTTCGCCGACCGCTGGGGATCCTGGCCGATGCGGGGCTGGCTCGACGCGTTCGCGGCGGCCGGGGCCGTCGAGCACACCCCGCAGGGCTGGACCCGGTCAGCCGGCCGGTGAGTGCGGCCGGTGGTCCGACCGGTCGGCAGGTGCCCCGCGGGCGGCGTCGTCGTGGCATCATGCTGCCGTGTCGATATCTCGCCGCACCGCCCTGCTGACCGGTTTGTCCGCCGTAGCCGCCACCGCCGGCTGCCGATCGCCCGAGCCGGCCGCCCCCAGCTGGCAGCAGGCCGCCGCGACCGGGGACGCGGTGGCCCCGATCGCTCCGGCCGGCGCCGCGCCGACCGCCCCGGCGGCGACCACGGCCGCACCCCGCGCGGTGCCGGCCGATGTCGCTCAGGCCCTGGCGCCGCCGTACGTGGCCCGGGTCAGGACCGTGCTGACGAAATACCTGAAACCCACCACGGACAACCCGAAACATCCCGGGTACGCCGGGGCGGTCGCGCTCGTGCTCGTCGACGGGAAGACCACGCTGCACACCGCCGTCGGGCACGCGCTGCGCTACAAGGCCGGCCCGGTCGAGCTCCCCGCCGCGAAGCGGGTCGCGATGCGCACCGACTCGATCTTCGACCTGGCCTCCATCACCAAGGTCTACACCGCGCTGCTGGTGCTGCAGCTCGCCGACCAGGGCAAGATCGACCTCGACGCCCCGCTGGCCGGTTACCTGCCCGAGTTCACCGGCACCGGCAAGGGCGCGATCACCATCGCCCAGCTCCTGGCGCACACCTCGGCCCTGCCGGTCGGGGCCAAGGTCACCGGGCTGGCGAACAACACCGCCCGGTGGAAAGCGGTCATGACCACCCCGCTGGTCTCCGGCGGCGTGCCCGGCACCACGTTCCGGTACTCCAGTGTCGGGCTGATGGTGCTGGGCCGGCTCGTCGAGAAGCTCACCGGCAAGACCCTGGACAAAGCCGTCCGGGACGCCATCACCACCCCGCTCGGTCTCAAGGACACCGGCTTCAAGCCGCTGACCTGGGTCGGCGACAAGCAGCGCCTGGTCGCCACCGACGCGCGGTCCTCCCGGGGCCTGCTGCGCGGCACCGTGCACGACGACGTCGCCAACAACCTCGGCGGCGTCGCCGGGCACGCGGGCATCTTCGCCACCGCCAAGGACGTCGCGGTCATCGGGCAGCTCATGCTCGACGGGGGCACCTACAACGGCAAGCGCCTGCTGTCCGCCGCGATCCTGAAGAAGGCGCTGACGAACGTCAACAAGGGCAAGAAGGCCATCGACCTCGAGCGCCCGAACCGTACGGCCGACCACGGTCTCGGCGTCGAGATGAACCAGTCGTGGTTCATGGGCAAGCTGGCCTCCCCGACGAGCTTCGGGCACACCGGTTTCGCGGGCACCAGCCTGCTCGTCGTACCCGCGAAGAAGATGGTCGTGGTCCTGCTCACCAACCGGGCCCACCCGAACTGGAGCTGGTCCAACCCGGACACCCATCGCGTCGCCGTGCACAACGCCGTCAACGGCTGACGATGTCCGCGACCGTCCGCGGCCGGGACAGGAACGGGTGGTGGCCGGCCGCCACCTCGACGACCGTGTCCGCGCGGCGGGCGAACTCCCGTTGGGCCGCGGCCGGCGTGCCCCGGTCCTCGGTGCACACGAGATAGGTCGTGGGCAGGCCGGGCCAGGCCACCTCGCGGACGGGCTGCTGGGTCACGGCGAGCGTCTGCCGGACCAGGCGGGTCGCCGCGTCGCGGACGATCTCCGGTGCGCAGTCCTGGGCGAACGTCTCGGCGAACAGCTCGGGCCGGGCGCCGAAGGTGCCCGCGCCGGGGTCGAAGTCCAGGAACGGCGGGGGAGTGTCGGCGCCGAACGTCGACAGCGACTCACCGGGCTCGGGCAGATAGCTCGACACGAACACCATGTGACGCACCGTGGCCACGCCCACCGCCGCCGCGGAGGCGACGATGCCGCCGTAGCTGTGCCCGACGAGCACGGTCGGCTCGTCGCCCTCCAGTAGCACCGCACGCACCGAGGCGATGTCTTCTTCCAGGCCGGGGCCCTGCGGACCGGCCGGCACCCCGGTTTCGCCGCAGCTCGGCAACGCCGGGGCGACGCTGGTGACACCGCTGTCCCGCAGCGCCTCGGCGGTCGGGTGCCACCACCATGATCCGTCTCGCACGCACGCTCCGTGCACAAAAATAATACGCATGCCCCCACGGTAGACGTACCACCAGTTACGTGAAAATGTGTGGTCATGGGACGGCACAAGCAGCCCGCGATCCGCGGCCGGATCCTCGCCGCGTGCGTCGACCATGCGCTCGCGCACGGGCTGCCCGACCGGCTCGAGCCGTTCGCGGCGGCGGCCGGCGTGTCCACCCGGATGCTGATCTACCATTTCGGCACCCGCGACGCGCTGCTGCGCGAGACGCTGGGGCAGGCGCGGCAGCGGCAACGCGACCTCTTCGGTGACCTCGTGACCCCACGCCCCGGCGAGGAGTACCCGGTCACCCTGCGCAATGCCTGGCGGGTCATGACCGGGCCGGCCGGCCGGCCGTACCTCAGCATGTTCTCGAAATTGCGGGAGAGCGCCGACCAGCGGTTGTGGCCGGGTTTCCGTCGCGAGGCCACCACCGACTGGCTGCGGCCGTTCGAGGACGGCATGCGCAGCCTCGGCCGTCCCGAGCTGGGCACGCTGGTGCTCGCGGTGGTCCGCGGGCTCATCATGGACCTCGACGCCACCGGCGACACGGCCCGCGTCGACCGGGCCTTCGACGACTTCCTGGCCACCCTGGAGGTGTCCCCGCGCTGAACCCGCGCCCGGCGATGAACTCGACGGCTTCCGATGCGCTGGCCAGACGGCCGCCACGCGGGTGGTGGAGCACGAACGCGCCCGGACCTGTCCCGACGGCCTGTTCGCCGCGTGCAAGCTGCTGGGCCTGCCCTACCCGGAGGTGATGGGTGGCAGCCAGCCGTACGAGGTGTATGTGCAGCTCCGCAACGGATGAATGGCGGCGGCGCGCCGGATGCCCTGCCGAGGCCGGGTGAAGGGCACGGTGGCGCCCTTGAGGGCCGGGGCGAAAATCGGTTCGACTTCTCCGGTGCGGGACCGCGTGCCGGTGGCGACGGTGTCCCGTTGAGGAAGTAGTCGCTGAACCGGGTGGATGCTCTGACGACGCCGGGGTCGGTGTACTCCCGGTCAACGGTGCCGTCGGGTCCGGAACGGCCCGATGGTGATCATGGCCATGTCGGTGAGCTGATCCGAGCTGCTAGCTTTTGCACATCATTGGCAACAGCCTTGATGAGGCATGTAGAAGGGCGTCGGGGTGTGACCGATCTGCTCGGAGTCGGAGCGCGTCAGCGCCGAACCGTCGCCTGGCTCTTGGGGCTGACGGCCGGACTGATGCTGACCGGTGTCGTCGCCGTGGGATCGGGTGCGGTCGGGATCGCCCCGCTGACCGTGGCCCAGGTCATCGGCCACCATGTGGCCGGGTGGCCGGGTGAGGTGAGCTGGAGCCCGCCGCAGGACGCGATCGTCTGGCAGGTGCGCCTGCCGCGGGTGCTGCTCGGCATGCTCGTCGGCGCGGGCCTGGCGGTGTCCGGGGTGGCGTTGCAGGCGATGGTCCGCAACGTGCTCGCCGACCCGTATCTGCTGGGCGTCAATTCCGGTGCCTCCAGCGGTGCGGCGGCGGCGATCCTGTTCGGCGTGGGCGCCGGGTTCGGTCAGTACGCGCTGCCGTTCAGTGCGTTCCTCGGTGCTCTCGCGGCGTCGCTGCTGGTGTTCCTGATCGCCCGTACCGGCGGGCGGGTGACCTCGATCCGCCTGCTGTTGTCCGGTGTCGCGGTCGGCTACGCGCTGTATGCGACAACGAGTTTCCTGATCTTTGCGTCCGGGTCCGCCGAGGGCGCCCGGTCGGTGATGTTCTGGCTGCTCGGCTCGCTGGGCCTGGCCCGCTGGGACGGTCCCCTGGCCGTGGTCGCGCTGGTCGTCGTGCTGACGATCGGTGTGCTGACCGTGCAGGGCCGGCGCCTCGACGCCCTCGCGATCGGCGACGAGACCGCCCACACCCTGGGTGTCTCGCCCGACCGGTTCCGGACCGGGATGCTGGTCGTGGTCGCGCTCTGTGTCGGTGTGCTGGTCTCCGCGTCGGGCAGCATCGGATTCGTCGGCCTGGTCGTCCCGCATCTGGCCCGGCGCATCGTCGGTGCCACCCACGTGCGGGTGGTGCCGGTGGCCGCGTTGCTCGGCGCGATCCTGCTGGTCTGGGCCGATGTCATCGCCCGGGTGCTGCTGGCCCCGCAGGAGATCCCGATCGGCATCATCACCTCCCTGCTCGGCGCACCCTTCCTCATCGTGCTGATCCGTCGTTTCCACTCCTCCGCCGCGTAAAGGACATGTCATGCGGACACCTCATTTCGCCGCCGCCTCCGTGCTGATCCTGCTGAGCGCCGGATGCGGTGCCGACACCACCGCGGACACCGCGGCGGCCACCGGCGATTACCCCGTCACCGTCTCCAACTGCGGCGTGGATGTCACATTCACAGCCGAGCCCAAGCGGGTCGTCATGCTCAAGAGCGCCGCAGTGCCGTTCCTGCACGACCTCGGGGTGATGGACCGGGTGACCGCCCGCGCCGGCGCGTACCCCGACGCGTACTACGACGCGGCGACCATCGCCGAGCTCAAGGCGGTCCCGCTGCTGACGGACAAGACCGATACCAGCGGCCACCTGCAGATCTCCAAGGAGATCGTGATCAGTCAGCAGCCCGACCTCGTCCTCGGGGAGGTCGACAACCTGTCGCGCGACACGTTGTCCGCGGTGGACATCCCGCTGTTGGAGGAACCGGCACTGTGCGAGCAGGGCGTGCCTGATCCGTCGTTCGACGACATCTACGAGCAGATGCAGTCCTACGGCAAGGTGTTCGACCGGGGCGCCGAGGCCACAGCGGCGGTCGCGACGCTCAAGGAGCGGATGGCCGGCATCAAGGCGGTGGCGCCGGGGCGGACCGCGGCGGTGCTGTACCCGACGGTCGGTGGTGGCGTGACGTACGCGTACGGGAAGAAGAGCATGGCTCACCCGCAGCTGGCCACCGCCGGTTTCACAGATGTGTTCGGTGACGTCGACGAGCGGGTCTTCGAGGTCACCATGGAGGAACTGCTCGGCCGCAATCCCGATGTGCTGATCCTGCTGCACAGCGACGGTGACCCGAGGGCGGTCGAGCAGGCGATCACCACGCTGCCGGGTGCGAAGGACCTGACCGCTGTCAAGAACGGCGACGTCATGGCTCAGCTGTTCAACTTCACCGAACCGCCGAGCCCGCTGTCCATCGACGGTCTCGAGAACATCGTGCAGCGGTTCGGGACCGGGGCATGATCGAAGCCGAGGCGGTGTCGTGGACCTACGGCACGAACCCGGTCATCGAGGCCGTCAGTGTCACGGCCCGGCCCGGGCGGCTGCTCGGATTGATCGGCCCGAACGGCAGCGGCAAGACGACCCTGCTGAGGTTGCTCTACGGCGCGCTCCGTAGCCGTACCGGCCGGGTCACCGTCGACGGTGACGAACTGCCGTCGCTCGCGGCCCGCGAGGCGGCGCGCAGGCTGGCGGTGGTGGTGCAGGAGAGCGGTGGCGAGACGGCGCTGACGGTGGGGGAGATGGTGCTGCTCGGCCGTGGCCCGCATCTGTCGACGTTCCAGCGCTCCGGCGCCGCCGACCACGCGATCGCGGCGCGGTGCCTGGCCCGGGTCGGCGCGTCCCATCTGGGTGCCCGCGCGTTCGCCGGACTGTCGGGCGGTGAACGCCAACGGGTCCTGATCGCCCGCGCCCTCGCGCAGGAGGCGACCCATCTGCTGCTCGACGAGCCGACCAACCATCTCGACATCCGCTACCAGCACGAGATCCTGCGCCTGGTCCGTGACCTCGGCACCTGCTCCATCGTGGTGCTGCACGACCTGAACCTGGCCGCCCGCTACTGCGACGACCTGGTGCTGCTCGGTGCCGGTGGTGGTGTCGTGGCGGCGGGCACCGTCGACGAGGTCCTCGACCCGGCGATCCTCGAACCCGTCTACGGCATCGGGATCCAGCGTCTCGAGCTGCAAGGGTCGATCCATCTTCTCTTCCATCCGCGTGAAAGGCAGGACGCATGAGTGACGTGCAGGGACGTATCAACGGTTACTGGACGGGCCGCGCGCCTGCCTACGACGACTATCAGCGGCGCCCCGAACGCTTCTCCGCCGACCAGGCCGCCTGGGCGAAGGTCTGGGAACAGGCACTTCCCGCCGCGCCCGCGGATGTGCTCGACGTCGGGACCGGCAGTGGCCAGGTCGCCGTCATGCTCGCGGGTCTCGGTCACCGCGTCACCGGCATCGACCTCGCCGAGGGCATGCTGGACCGGGCCCGCGCCCACGCCGCGGCCATGGACAACCCGCCCACTATTCTGCGCGGTGACGCGGTGGAACCAGGCTTCCCGGCAGCCGGTTTCGACGCGATCACCAGCCGGTACCTGCTGTGGACCCTGCGCGAGCCCCAGGCCGCGCTCGCGAACTGGACCCGCCTGCTGCGGCCCGGTGGCATGATTGCCGCCGTCGACAGCACCTGGTTCCCCCGGGGCGTGGACATCTACGACGACGAGGTCCGCGCAGCACTGCCCCTGGCCGCCGCAACGTCGATCCAGCAGAGTGTCGCCCTGTTCGAACAGGCCGGTCTCACCGACGTCACGCTCACGCCGCTGACCACGATCCTCGAGCTCGACCAGCGCTACGGTGTGGCCGAGAACCACGAGGTCCAGCTGCAGTATCTGGTGACGGGACACGTCGCGGTGTGAACCAGGACCAGGCCCGTGAGTGGATCCGCCGCTGGGACCGCCAGCAGGAGCGTTACATCGCCGACCGCGGGCCCGCGCCGAGCGGGCCGGGGTGACCGGCAACGAGGATTGGCAGTCCTGTGGGACGCGGGGGAGGTGTCCCGGCGCGATGGATCATCGCTGCGCCGGGACACCGTGCCCTGGTATGGCGTCGACGACCGCCGTCATGACGTAGTTGCCCTGCCTTGCGACAAGCTCAGACGGGTGGGCCGTCTGTCGCCACGGCGGCGATGTGCAAGCTCAGCTGCTGCACCAGGTCGTCCATGCTCTCGCCGGTCTGAGCGCGCAGAATGGTCAGCGCCAGCTCGGCGAGCAACTGAAACCCGCGGGTACGGCTGGCTTCATCGGGAAACGAGGCGAGCAGCGCCTGCGCGCCGTCGAGATCGCCACGGTGTTTGGCAGCGATGGCCCCGGCGGCGCGCTGTGCGTCCTGGAACGCGTTCAGAGCGTGCGGGTCAGGGGGCAATGATGATCGGGTTGCCGGCCGCGCGGGCGGCGTCGAAGCGCTTGATCACGTCGGCCCAGTTGACCAGGTCCCAGAGCCGGTCGACGTAGTCCGGGCGTACGTTCTTGTACTGCAGGTAGTAGGCGTGCTCCCAGGCGTCGAACGCGAGGATCGGGGTGGAGCCCTGTCCGATGTTGCCGTGGTGGTCGTAGACCTGCTCGACGATCAGGCGCTGCGACAGTGGCTCCCAGGCCAGAATGCCCCAGCCGGACCCCTGCACGCCCTTGGTGGCGGTGGACAGCTGTCCCGCGAACGCCTCGAACGATCCGAAGTGCTCGTCGATGGCGGCGGCCAGCTCGCCGTCGGGGCGGTCGCCGCCGTCCGGGGACAGGTTGTTCCAGAAGATCGAGTGCAGGACGTGCCCGGAGAGGTTGAACGCCAGGGTCTTCTCCAGTCCGACCAGGGTGGAGAAGTCGCCCTTGTCGCGGGCCTCGGCGAGCTGGTCGAGGGTGTCGTTGCTGCCCTTGACGTACGCGGCGTGGTGCTTGCTGTGGTGCAGTTCGAGGATCTGGCCGCTCATCGCGGGCTCGAGTGCGCCGTAGTCGTAGGGCATGTCGGGGAGCGTGTAGAGCGCCATCGCTGCCTTCAATCTGCATAGACTTGGCTATTGCCTACATCTTGCAATACGCCGGATGGCCCTGCCGGGTTAGGTTCACCTATCTCGAACGCCCTTGCCGCTTTCGCCTGGACGTAGTTCGGGCCACCGCGCTCCCGCCGGTAGTAGGGTTGCCGGGTGCTCGACACCGATGACCGCGTCCGCGTGGACGCCATCCGCGACCAGATCCGCGCCGGCGGCCGTCGCTGGACCATCGCCAAGGGCGCCATCGTCGAAGCGCTGCTCGCCGGCCCGGGGCACCTGTCGCCGCAGCGGATCCACGAGATCATCGCCCGGCAGTACCCGCAGATCGACCCGTCCACGGTCTACCGGGCCCTGCTCACCCTGGCCGACGAAGGCGTGGTCCACACCCTCGGCCAGCCCGGCGAGGCGCGCTACGGCCTCGCCGACGAGCCGCACCACCACGCCATCTGCGGCGGCTGCGGCCTGCAGTCGGAGATCCCGGCGACCGCGGTCGCCCGGCTGCTGACCGCGGCGGGAGCGGTCACCGGGTTCCAGTTCGACCGCGACAGCGTGACCCTGACCGGCCGCTGCGTCGATTGCGCCTGACCAAACCGGGCTGGGCAGCGCGAGGGTGAGCTTGTTGCCAAGTTATGGCAACAGTAGTCCGGTCGCACTATGGTTCCCGGTATGCGGGCGACGCACGGCCATCTGTGGCAACTGGCGGACGGCACCGGTCTGCACGCGCGGCCCGGCGAGCTGACCGTCGAGGACGCCACCGGCCGGCTGTGCTGCCACCTGTGCGGGCGCTGGTTCACATCGCTGGGCTCGCATGTGCGAGTGCACGGCCATACCGCTCAGACCTACCGAGCCGCCATGGGACTGTGCGTCCGGGAACCGCTCACCGCCGCAACGCTGTCCACGGCGATCCGGCAGCGCCAAGCCGGCCGTTACCACCGGGACGAGCAACTGCGCGAGACGTTCGCGCAGGGGTCCGCTCTCCTGCGCGAAGCTCACGCCGGGGCGCCGCCCCGCGACGATGACGAGCCGCCGCAGCGCGTCGCCCGGCGCCGGGCAGCGTTGCAGGCCGGCCGCGACACCGTCGCCGCGCGCCGCGCGCACAAGCTGCGGGACCGCCTGGCTCGCCTAGGTCACGAGACCCTCGACGACTATCTGCGCTGTGCGTACCCCTCCGGTGCCTCCCTGGAATCCCTGGCCGCAGCCACCGGTCTGGGGCGGGCGCGCCTTCGTGCCGCTCTCGACGAGGCCGGCATCGCCGTGCGCCTGACCGGTGTCAACACCGTGGCGGGCCGGCGCTCGCGTGCCGTGACCGCCGAGCGTATCGCCGCCGCCCGGCTCGGCACCGATGACCTGCACGGCTGGCTGTGCGCGCGGCGCAACGCAGGATGGTCCCTCGTGCGGCTCGCCGAGGCCGTCGGTCACAGCACGCACTGGGTCCGCTGGCGGCTCGACGCCGGCTGAAACTGCCTCCGGCTGGCAATAGCACGCAATTTTCAGATTCGGCCCAGGGTGGGCCCGCAGCGTGGTTATGTTT
Organism: Actinoplanes sp. NPDC051494; assembly: GCF_044454705.1. Taxonomy (NCBI): domain Bacteria; kingdom Bacillati; phylum Actinomycetota; class Actinomycetes; order Micromonosporales; family Micromonosporaceae; genus Actinoplanes; species Actinoplanes sp. NPDC051494. The sequence goes on along the minus strand of NZ_JBITDZ010000004.1, from coordinate 439,078 downwards.
GGCTGGCCGACCCGCCGCACGCCGCCCACCCGGCACTACCGGCTGTCCCGGTACGTCCTCGGTGGCCCGACGACCTCGTCGAGCGGCAGATCCGCTGACCCGCACCGCGTCGCAGTCCGCCCGCCGAACGGGTCCACCGCGGACGCTCGCAATCTTCTACCCGTCAGGGAGTTCACCGTGTTCGGAAAGACCTTCGTCAAGGAACTGATCGGCCGCAGCGCCGAGAACAGCTCCGACCGCCGCCGTTTCCTGCAGAGCGCCGGCGCGCTCGGGCTCGGGGTGGTCGGCGGCAGTGTGCTCGCCTCCCCGGCTGTCGCCGCGCCGGAACAGGAAGCCGCCGCGGCGGAACAGGAAGCCGCCGCGGCGGCCGCCCCGAGCGACGGGGCGGTGCTCAACTTCGCGCTGAACCTGGAATACCTCGAGGCGGAGTTCTACCTGCACGCCGTGAACGGGGAGGGCCTGGCGGACAGCTTCACCACCGGAAAAGGCACCCGGGGCGGGGTAACCGGCGGCCGGGCGGTGAAGTTCGATACCCCGGCGATCAAGCAGTACGCCCAGGAGATCGCCAACGACGAGCGCGCACACGTCAACTTCCTGCGTGGCGCGCTGGGCAAGGCAGCGGTGTCGCGTCCCACGATCGACCTCCGCGACAGTTTCACCGCCGCCGCCCGCGCGGCCGGGCTCATCGGTGCGACCGAGACGTTCGACCCGTACGCCAACGAGAACAACTTCCTGCTGGCGGCGTACCTGTTCGAGGATGTCGGGGTCACCGCGTATAAGGGCGCCGCGCCGTTGATCAGCAACAAGACGTACCTGGAGGCTGCGGCCGGCATTCTCGCCGTCGAGGCATATCACGCGGCGACGATCCGTACCTCATTGTTCGAGAAAGACCTGGCACCGGCCGTGGAGAAGCTGTCCGCCGCGCGCGACTCGCTCGACGGCAAGACGGAACTCGACCAGGGCATCCTCGTCAACGGACGGGCCAACATCAACCCGACCAACAAGAGCGGGATCGCTTACAGCCGTACGCCCGGCCAGGTGCTCAACATCGTGTACCTGAACCCCGGCAAGGTCAGCAAGGGCGGTTTCTACCCCAAGGGCCTCAACGGCGACGTCCGGGTCAGCGGCTGACGGCGTACCGGCAGCGCCTGCCCCATCGCCCGCCCGAGGAGGACAACTACGTGACCCGGACATCACCAACGCCGCTGATCACGGGACCCCTCCCCGGGCGGCTCACCCCGGGGGCGAAGAACCTTCGTATCGCGACGGCGCTGGGACCGGCGTTCGTCGCGGCGATCGCCTATCTCGACCCCGGCAACTTCGCCACCAACTTCGCCGCCGGTTCCAGTACGGGCTACCGGCTCGTGTGGGTGGTGGTGCTCGCGAACGTCGTCGCCATGCCCATCCAGTACCTCGCGGCCAAGCTCGGCATCGTGACCGGCCAGAGCCTGCCCCAGTTGTGCCGCGCCACGATGGGCCGTCGTAGCCGATGGGTCATGTGGGGGCAGGCCGAGATCGTCGCCATGGCCACCGACCTGGCCGAGTTCGTCGGCGCCGCCATCGGCCTCAATCTGCTTTTCGGCATGCCACTGCCGCTCGCCGCGGTCGTCACCGCCGTGCTGGCATTCGTGATCCTGGCTTTCCAGCGGCGCGGGCACCGGCCTTTCGAACTGGCCGTCGGTGCGATGCTCGCCCTCATCTGCGCCGGATTCGTGTACACCACCCTGCGGATCCCGCCGTCCGCCACCGGCGTGCTGGGCGGCCTGGTCCCGAACTTCGCCGGTGACGACACCCTGCTGCTCGCGGTCGGCATCATCGGCGCCACCGTCATGCCGCACGCCATCTATCTGCACTCCGGGCTGACGAGCAACCGGGTCGGCGTGGCCGGCGATACCTGCCGCAAGAGGATGCTGCACTTCGCCCGGATCGACATCGGCATCGCGATGGGCATCGCGGGACTCGTCAACCTCAGCATGCTGGCCATCGCCGCCAAGATCTTCTATGCCGGTCCCGGCACCCCCGCGATCGGGCTCGACGAGGTCCACCACCGGTTCGCCGAGACCATCGGCGGCAGCGTCGCACTCGCCTTCGCGGCCGCGCTGCTGGCCTCGGGCATCTCCTCGTCCAGCGTCGGCACCGCGGCCGGTCAGATCATCATGGACGGTTTCCTGAACTTGCGCATCGCGACCTGGCTGCGCCGCGCCATCACCATGACCCCGGCCGTCGTGCTGCTCATGTCGGGCCTCGACCCCACCAAGGCGCTGGTACTGAGCCAGGTGACCCTGTCGTTCGGAATCCCGTTCGCCCTCGGGGCCCTGCTGTGGCTGACCAGCCGCCGAGACCTCATGGGTGACCACGTGAACACCAGGACCATGACCGCCGGCATGGCGGCCGTGGTCGCGGTGCTCAGCGGTCTCAACCTCGTGCTGCTGGCCCAGCAGTTGCTCGCGTGGTTCTCCTGACCCCGTCGTGCTGGTCGTGGATCGAGTCACCCGCTCTGTCGGGGCCGTGGACGCCGAGGTGGGTCAGGGCGAAGCTGTGGTCGTACTTGAGGCCGTACCTCAGGACGCGATCGAGCCCGATGTGGAACAGGCCGACGACGCCGGCGACGATCAGGGCGTCGCGGTCCCAGTGGTATCCGGCGAGCAGCAGGGCCAGGGGCAGCGGCGCGGAGTGCATGAGGTTGTAGAACCAGGCGCCGGCTTTCGGGCCCGCCAGGTAGGCGAGCCAGGACAGGTCCGGGACGAGGAACAGCGCGGGGATCAGCCACCAGGGCTCCCCGGTGGTGGCGAAGACGGCCAGGGCGGCCACCGCGACGGCGAACGCCTCGACCCGCAGCCAGATCGCGGGCCGGCCGGTGACCACGCCGGGGGAGGGCTCAGACATCGGCGTGCGCCCGCAGGAACGAGAGGATCAGCGTCGCGGTCCGGTCGGGATACTGGTCGTGCGGGTAGTGCCCGGCGCCGTCGATCATGGCGAGTTCGCCGATGCCCGCCGGCAGCGCGGCGACGATCGCCTCGCCCTCGGCCCGCGGGTCGGTCCAGTCCGGGTCAAGCGAACCCTCGATGATCAGGGCCGGGCAGCGGACGCCGGTCAGCTGTGCTCCCGCGTCGGCCGGTGAGGTCTTGAGCATGGCCTGCAGCGCCTTCATCCGGCCGGGCTCGCGCAGCTCCGCCGCGATGCCGGCCTGCCGGCCGGCCCAGTCGGCGGGCTTGGCGCCCGGGTAGGCGTGGTCGAGGTAGCCGAGCCACTGCGACACGCTGCCCATCATGGTGCCCGCCATCCGGTACGCGCCCCGGCGGTAGGACCGGGACCGGAAGTCGCCCAGTCGCATCGCCTGTGCGCGGGTGAACGGCGCGATCTCGACGATGCCGGTGAGCAGGCCGGGTTCCCGGGCGGCCGCGATGGTGGCGGCGCCACCGGAGATGGAGTGGCCGACCAGGGTGGCCGGGCCGCCGAGGTGACGGATCAGCGCGAGCAGGTCACCGGCGATGTCGCTACGGGTGTACGACGGCCACGCCGCGGTCGACTCGCCGCAGCCGCGCAGGTCGGCCGCGGCGACCCGGTATCCGGCGGCGATCAGGCGCGGTGCCACGAACCGGTATGCCGCCCGGCTGTGCCCCATGCCGTGGGCCAGCACGACCAGCGGTCCCTCGCCGGCCACCTCGTAGGCGAGCCGCCCGCCGTCGACGGTCAGGTATGACGTGCCGGTGGCCACGTCGGGGGGCGTGTGCTGGCTCATGGTCTGCTCCTCGGAGGCGGCGTTATAGAGTGATCTCAAGTACAAGAACAAACCAAAGTCTAATGTTGGACTCCGGTACAACGACGGTAAGTACAGCACACGTGACGTCGTCAGGGAAGAGAGCATGCGGTGACTGCCCACACCCCGGGTCCCGGTGACCCCGGATCGCCATCGCCGGACCGCCGCGCCCGTCAGCGGGAACGACGCCGGGCCGAGCTCTACGACGTGGCCATCGGGCTGTTCGTGGAGAAGACGTACGAGGGCACGACGATGGAGGACATCGCCGATCGCGCCGACGTCGCCCGGGCCACGGTGTTCAACCACTTCCCGCGCAAGGCCGCCTTCCTGCAGGAATGGGCCACCCGCCGGCGCGAGAAAGCGGTCCGGGCCGCCTACGAGGGCGGGCCGGAGTCGTCGGCACGGGACGTCCTCGTGCGCTACTTCACCGCGATGGGGGAGCTCAGCGACGCGTCCCGGCCCGAGAGCGTCGCGGTGATCATCGCGTCGATGACCCTGACCGACGTCTGGCGGCGGTCACCGCTGGCCGTCGAGTTCGCCGGCATCGTCGCCCTGGCCCAGCAGCGGGGCGAGATCGATCCGGCCGTCAACGCGGCCCGCGTCGGGCTGCTCCTGTCGTCGTCGTACTACGTCATCCTCACCGCGTGGGCCGGCGAGGAGCCGGCCCCGTTCGACCTCACCGAGGAGATGGCCGGCACGGTCGACCTCATCCTGAACGGTGTCCTGCCCCGCGCGGATCCGGCCGGCTGAGCCGTCCGCCGGAAATGTACGGCGGCTGTACGCCCGGTCCTTACCCTCCTGTTGTCACCATCCGGCAGCAGGGAAGGCACCACAGGTGAGAGTACGTATGATCCTGGCCGGTCTGGCCGCGGCGGTCGTCACGGTGAGCGGGGCTGTCGCAGCCTCGCCCGCCGTCGCGGCGAGCACGGTCACGACCATCGAGGACACCGCGCAGGGTACGGGGGCCGGGCAGGTCGAGTTCTCCGCTGGTTGGGGCGCTTGCTCGGGCAACTGCGCCAAAGCCTCGGACAACAGCTTCACATGGACCTCGACCGCAGGCTCGACGGCCACGGTCCGGTTCACCGGCACGCAGATCACGCTGTACGGCCTGAAGGAACCGTGGGCGAACATCGCGACCGCGAAGATCGACACCGGCGCGGCGAAGGACGTGGACTTCTACGCCGCCACCGCGACCACGGAGACCGTCGACGTCTACACGTCGCCGGTGCTCACACAGGGTACGCACACGCTGGTGCTCACGATGACCAGCCGGCGCAACCCGGCGTCGGCCGGCGGCTCGTCGATCACGTTCGACAGCGCCGCCGTCACGGCCGAGGACGTCCCGGTCGTGACAGCCGACACCGTCATCGAGGACACCGCGGTGGGCACGGGCACCGGCCAGGTCACGTTCTCCAGCGGTTGGAGCGCCTGCTCCGGCAACTGTGGCGTGGCCTCGGACAACAGCTTCAAGTGGACCTCGACCGCCGGCTCCACCGCCACCGTGCGGTTCACCGGCACCCGGATCACGCTGTTCGGGCAGAAGGAGCCGTGGTCGATGATCGCGACCGCGAGGATCGACAGCGCCGCGGCGACCGACGTGGACTACTACGCCGCCACCGCGACGACCGAGACGGTCGCGGTCTACACGTCGCCGGTGCTCACGCAGGGTACGCACACGCTGGTGCTCACCATGACCAGCCGGCGCAACCCGGCGTCGACCGGTGGCGCGTCGATCACGTTCGACAGCGCGCTGGTGACCGGTACCGGCGGCACCACGCCGCCGCCGGCCACGAGTGCGCACCGCTCCGGCCTGCCCTGGTCGGACGGCGGCTGGTTCAATCACGATCCCGCCGCGGCCCGGGGCTTCGCCTCCTGGCGTGGTCGCCCGGTCGACAACGTCGTGGCGTTCACGGACCGTACGTCGTGGCCGCTCCAGCTGAACACCTGGTGGGCGAACAGCGTGCCGGCCGGAACCGACCAGTACGCGTTCAACGCGGCGACCGACGACTTCATCCTGTCGGTGCCGCTGTGGACGGACGACGGCGACAAGGGCACGAACGACCAGTGGAAGCAGCTGGCCCGGTCGATCGCGGCGGTCGACCCGAACGGCTACGTCCGCCTGGGCTGGGAGATGAACTGCTGCTTCTCGCACGCCCGCGACGCGACCACGTGGAAGAACCAGTACGTCCGCGCGGTCGACCTGATCCGCGAGGCCGCTCCCGGGTTGAAGATCGTGTTCAACCCGAACGAGGGCACCAGCGACAACGACACCGTCGCCGACCCTCGTACGCTGTTCGTGGCCGGCAAGGCCGACGTGATCGCCATCGACTCCTACGACTGGTGGGAGCCGTTCTCCACCGACGCGAGCGCCAAGGATCACTTCACCAAGACCTACGGCTGGGACTTCTGGTACGACTTCGCCCAGTCCAAGGGTCTGCCGTTCGCCCTCGGCGAGTTCGGTGTCGTCTCCAGCAACATCGCGGAGCACCACTCCGGCGGCGACAACCCGAGGTACATGACGTACGTCTACGACTGGCTGAAGGCGAAGAACGCCGCCAAGCCCGGCTCCATCGCGTTCGTGTCGTACTTCAACGACCGGGAGGTCTGGATGTCGCACCTGTACCCGGCGGACACGAACCCGTCCGCGGCCGCCCGTTACCGGCAGATCATCACCGGTCTGGCTCAGTGACGAGCTTCCGCCAGTAGCGCCTGGGTCAGTTCGACGGCGTCGGTGAGACCCATCTCGCGATAGCCGTCCATGGCGGCGGTGAGCAACGGCACCGCCGCCGTGGGCCGGCCCTCGAGCAGTTCGATCCGCCCGGCGATCCGCCGGGCGGACGCGACGCCCCACCGGTGCCCGATCCGGGTGGCCCGGGCGAGGCAGCGCGTGGCGAGGGCCCGGGCGTGCTCGACGGAGTCCAGTTCCAGATACACGGTGGCCAGCACGATCTCGGCTACCGTGAGCTGCATCGGGTCGTGCAGCTCGGTGTAGGCGACGACCGCCGCCCGCGCGTGCCGGGCCGCGACCGCGGGCAGCTGCCGGCGCCGGTAGCCGTCGGCGAGGAACGTGTGGGCCTCGGCGCCGCCCCACGCGTCGCCGGTGGCCTCGAAGATCTCCAGGGCCCGGCTCAGCGCGGCGGACTCCTCCTCGGGCGAGGAGCTGATCGGCTGCCGGAACGCCAGGTGGACGTAACCGGGCGCGGGCGTGCCGTCGAGCATCGGCAGCAGCGCGGTGGCCCGGCCGTAGGCGGCGATCGCCTCCTCCCGCCGGCCGAGCTGCTGTGCGGCGACGGACCAGCCCAGCGCGGCCCCGGCCATGCCGGCGGCGTCGTTCACCGTGCGGTACAGCTCGTACGCCCGGCGCAGATGCGGTAGCGCCGTCCGGTTGTCGTCGCGGAACCGGTGCAGACTGCCCACGCTCAGCGCCAGCAGCGCGCCGGTGCCGTTCGGCAGGGCGGCATCCGCGGGGAGCACGTCGTGCGTGGCGGCCCAGTCGTCGACCCGCCCGCGCAGCACGCAGAAGTTGACGGTGGCGGTCGCGAGCCGCGCGGCGAGCTCGACCCGCCCGGCCGCGACCAACGGCGCCACGAGCGTACGGATGCTGTCGAGCTCGGTCTCGAACCACTCCACCGGCGCCGCCCCGGCCCCGGGCTCGGGTGACACCGGTGCGGGAAGTGTCATCGGCCGGCCCGGCAGGCGCAGGTTCGCCGTGAGCGCGGCCGCCAGGAACGCCTCTCCCGCGGCGGCGAGCAACTCCCCGGCAGGCGGCCCGGGCTGTTCGGCGGCGGACAGCCGCACCAGGTCGTGCAGGGCGTAACGCTCGGCGCCGGTGCGGGTGAGCACCTGCGCGTCGCACAGCTGCTCGGCCAGCGAGTAGGCCACCGGCTCCGGTATCCCCAGCAGGGCGGCGGGCAGCCACGGGGCGAACGTCCGGACCGGCAGCACACTCGCCGTCCGCAGCAGGGCGAGCGCCGGGGGATCGAGCCGGCGGTAGCTGAGCGCGAGGCTGGACCGGATGTCGAGGTCGCCGACGGTGAGCCGGTCGAGTCGCTGGCGTTCGTCGCGGAGTCGGGCCGCGAGGTGCCCCAGCGCCGGGCCCGGCTGCGACGCCGCCCGGATGCCGACCGCCCGGATCCCGACCGCCCGGATCCCGACCGCCCGGATGCCGACCGCCCGGATCCCCAGTGGCAGGCCGCCGCACAGCTCGGCGATGGCGGCCGCGGCCTCGGGCTCGGCGGCCACCGCGCCGCCCCCGGCGATCCGGTCGAGCAGGGCGACCCCCGCCGCGGTGGACAGTGGCCGCAGCTCGATCAGGTGCGCCCCGGGCACGGTCAGCAGCGCCCGGCTCGTCACCAGCAGCGCGCTGCCCGGCCCCGGCATCAACCGCCGCACCTGATCGGCCTCGGTGGCGTTGTCCGCGACGATCAGCACCCGGCGACCGGCCAGCAGCGACCGGAGCTGGTCGGCGCGCTCCTGCCCGGTACGGGGCTGTGCCTCGTCGGGTATGCCGAGCGCGCGCAGGAAACGGCCCAGCACCGGCCCCAGGGGTGTCGCGGTGCCGTCCGGCTGCCGCAGATCGGCATAGAGGCAACCGTCGGGGAACAGCTCGGCGACCTCGTGCCCGGCGCGCGTCGCCAGGGTGCTCTTGCCGGCGCCGGCCATCCCGCTGATCACCGCTGTCACACCGGCGCCCGGCACCGGCACCGGCCGTCGCAGCAACGTCGTCAGGTGGTCGATCTCGTCCTCGCGCCCCACGAAGTCGGCCACCGTCGGGGGCAGCTGGAACGGCGGTGCGGGACGGTTGCCGTCACCCGCCCCCGCGGTCAGCAGACGGCTGTCGCGGCGCAGCACGGCCTGGTGGATCGCGGACAGCTCGGGGCCGGGGTCGATGCCCAGCTCCGCGGCGAGCGCCGAGCGCGCCTGCTGGTACGCCTGGAGCGCTCCGGCCGGGTCCCCGCCCTGGTAGATCGCCAGCATGAGCAGGCTGCGGAGGCGTTCCCGCAGCGGGTTGCCGTCCACGGTGTCGCGCAGCAGCCGCTGGGCCGTGGCCGGGTCGCCGTCGCGCATGAGCAGTTCACTGTGCAGCTCGACGGCGGCGAGGTAGTCGTCCTGCGCGGCGGCGGCCCGTGCCTGCAGCACCGGCCCGACCGTCTCGCCCATGAACGGCTGCCCCCGCCACAGCTCGAGCGCGGCCCGCAGGCTCTCCCGCGCCTGGGCCGGCCGGTGGTCGGCGTCCGCGCGCCCGGCGGCGACCAGCGCGGTGAACTCGGCCAGGTCGAGCTCGCCGGGCCCGACCTCGAACCGGTAACCCCCGCCGCCGGAGCTGATCCGCCCGGGGAACTCCTGGCGCAGCCGGGAGAGGTAGGTGCGGATGTTGGCCACCGCGGAGACCGGCGGGTGCCGTGGCCAGAGCTCGTCGACGAACGCGTCGAGCGACACCGGACGGTTGCCACCGGTCAGCAGCAGCAGGGCGACGACCCGGGGCTTGGCGGCGAGGACCGCGGGGAGCTCGATCGGTCCCAGCACCCGGAACAGCACGCCGCAATCCTAGCCAGGGGCTTCGTCCTCAGTGGGCGCGCGGGTCGAGGGAGCGCGCGATCCGGGCGGTGATCCCGCCGAGTTGCTGGGCCTGCTCGGCGGTCAGCCGGCCGAACAGGTGCTCCTGGAGCGTCGCGTGGTAGCCCGGCGACGCCTCGGCGTACTTGCGCGTCCCCGCCTCGGTGAGCGAGGCGATGGTGTAGCGGGCGTCCGCGGGGTCGGTCCCGCGGACGAGCCAGCCCTGCTTCTCCAGCCGCGCGGCGATGCGCGACAGGTGCGACGGGGTGAGCCGGGAGAGCTCGGCGAGCGAGCTCATGGTGTGCGCGCGGTCCCGGTGCTGGGTCAGGCACCACAGGATCAGGAACTCGGGGTGGCTCAGCCCCTGCTGCTTGAGCCGGGTCTCCAGGGCCGCGGGCAGCCACAGCAGCACCGCCAGCATCGACTCCCACGTCTGGGCCTGGTCCGGTGCCAGCTCCGCTCCCGGCTGCTCGTCCGCTCCCACAGCCGAGACGCTAGCACGTGATCCGCGAGACGCTTGCCGCGGAAAGTAATTTACCGTAAGTTACTTTCCGCAGGAAGTAATTCGCCACCGAGGAGTTCCCATGCGTGCTGCCCGCTACCACGACTACGGCTCGGCCGACGTGCTCGCCGTCGAGGACGTCCCGGAGCCCCATGCCGGGCCCGGCGAGATCCGCATCAAGGTAACCGCAGCCAGCGTCAACCCGGTCGACTGGAAACTGCGCTCCGGTGCCGGCCGGGCCGCGTTCCCGGTCGCGTTCCCGGCCATCCCCGGTCGCGACGCCGCCGGAGTGGTGGACGAGGTCGGACCGGACGTCACCGGCGTCACTGTGGGTGATCGCGTTTTCGGGCTGGGCGGCCTCTTCGGCGCTTCGGCGGAGTACGCCACGCTGACCGCCTGGGCGCCGGTGCCGGACCCGTGGACCCTGGAACAGGCCGCCGGGGCCGGGCTCGCCGTCGCCACCGCGGGCCGGGGGCTCGACGCGCTCGGCGACCTCTCCGGCCGTACCCTGCTGATCGAGGCCGCCGCGGGTGGGGTCGGCAGTGCCGCCGTGGCCATGGCGGTGGCCCGTGGCGCGGTGGTCATCGGCACCGCGAGCGAGGGCAAGCACGCGTTCCTGCGCGGCCTCGGCGCGGTGCCCACGACGTACGGTGAAGGACTGGCCGGGCGGGTCCGCGAGCTCGCGCCCGGCGGGGTGGATCTGGCGCTCGACGCGGCCGCCTCCGGTTCGCTCGCCGACCTCGTCGCCATCACCGGCAGCGCGGACCGCGTGGTGACCGTCGCCGACGCGGCCCGCGCGGCCGAGCTGGGCGTGCGGCACTACTACGCGGAGAACGACTCCACAGTGCTCGCCGAGGGTGCCGCGCTGGGTGCTCGTGGCGGCTACGCGCCGTACCTCGCCGCGACGTACCCGCTGGACCGGATCGCCGAGGCGCACCGGGAGGCCGAGCTCGGCCACACCCAGGGGAAAATCGTCGTCACCCTGTGACAACGAGGCTTGTCAGATCGACGAACGTTGATTTAATGGGTCCATGGGAATCAGGCGGAGAACGGTGCTGGGCGGTGCGGCCGGCGGTGCGCTCGCCGGTCTGGGCTGGGCGTCGGGGGCCGGCGCGTCAGGGGCCGGCGCGTCAGGGGCCGGCGCGACCGGCCGGCGCCGCACGGTGTTCGTGACCGGCGACTCCACCGCCGCGACGTACGCGACCGCCGACGTCCCCCGGGCCGGCTGGGGACAGGCGCTGCCGGTGTTCCTGCGCCCGGGCGTCGCCGTGCACAACGCGGCGCTGTCCGGCGCGAGTTCCAAGAGCTTCGCCGACCTGGGCCGCCTCGACCTCGTCCTGGACCTGGTCCGGCCGGGGGACACCCTGCTCGTGTCCTTCGGCCACAACGACGAGAAGGCCGAGGACCCGGCCCGGTACACCGAACCGTGGACGACGTTCCAGCAGTACCTGCTGCGCTATCTCGACGGTGCCCGGGCCCGGCACGCCCACCCGGTGCTGGTCACGCCGGTCGAGCGGCGGCGCTTCACGGCCGACGGCGTCGCGTACCTGTCGCACGGTGAGTATCCGGACGCCATGCGCGCCCTCGCGGCCCGGACCCACACCCCGCTGATCGATCTCACGGCGTTGTCGTTCGACCTGTGGAGCCGGCTGGGCCCCGAGCCGACCAAGGAATACTTCCTGTGGCTCGACCCGGGCGAGGCGCCGAACTACCCGGCCGGCGCCACCGACAACACGCACTTCCAGGCCCACGGCGCGATCGAGGTGGCGCGGCTGGTCGCGGCACACGGCCGGACCCTGCCCGGCCGCGACCACGCCGCGATCCACCATCCCGACATCCCGGACGACGTCCTGGTCTGGCCACCGACCAGGCCGGCCGAACCCCCGGCCGGCCTCTGAGATCGCTTCCGGCAGTCCGCAGCCTCGCCGCCCTGCGCGAGCTGCCCCTCGGGGTCAAAGCGGCCGGCTCCAACCCCCGCAAGAGCGGCAAGACCGGGGCCGGCGAACGCGATGTGCCGATCACGTTCGGCGGCTGCACGTTCCGGCCCGGTGCCCATGTCCACAGCGACGACGACGGCGTGGTCGGTCTCTAAACCGGGAAGGTCGCACCCACCAGCCGCTCGGAGACCTCCCAGATCCGCCGGGCGTCGGCCATGTCGCGCAGCGGGGGCCACAGCTCGCGCCGGGCGGGCGCGCCGCCGACCTCACCGAGCCCTTTCGGGCCGTACATCTCGTCGCCGCGCGCGTCCGGGCCGGTCGCGGCGAGCAGTGCCGGCAGCGCCGCGGAGCGCACCGTGCCGGTCAGGCCCACACGGGACAGGACGCGGATCATGCGGACGCCGGCGGTGTCCTTGCGGCGTCCCAGCCCGGGCTGCGCGGCGAGCAGGTTGGTGGGGGACACGCCGGGATGGGCGAGGTTGCTGGTGATGCCCCAGCCGGCCGCCGTACTGCGGGCATCGAGCTCGCGGGCGAACAACCCGACGGCGATCTTGGAGTGCCGGTAGGCCCGCATGGCGTCGTAGTCGCGGTCCTGGTTGATGTTCTCCCAGTCGATCGTCCCGCTGCGGGCGGCGACGCTGGTCTGGTGGGTCACCCGGGCCCGGCCCTCCCGCAGCAGGGGCAGCAGCCCCATGGTGAGGGCGAAGTGGCCGAGATGGTTGGTGCCGAACTGGAGTTCGAACCCGTCCCGGGTCACCTGGTGGCTGGGCGGGGACATCACGCCGGCGTTGTTGATCAGCAGGTTGACCGGGCGGCCGTCGGCGGTGAGCCGGTCGGTGAGGGCGGTCACCGACGCCAGCGAGGACAGGTCGAGCTCCGGGGTGCCGATCGTGGCGTTCGGGTGCAGGCCGCGGATGCGGTCGGCGGCCGCGGCGCCCTTGGCGGCGTCCCGCACCGGCATGATCACCTCGGCACCGGCCGCGGCCAGGCGGGTGGCGATGACAAAACCGATCCCGTCGCTCGCGCCGGTCACGACGGCGAGCTTTCCGGACAGATCGGGGACGACGACATCGATGGTACGGGGCATGGGGTGCTCTCCTTGGTCAGCGCAGGGGCTGCGTGCCGATGACGGCCAGCAGCTGCAATTTCTCGTAGCTCTCGGTGCCCGGGGTGGCGGTGTAGACGTGCAGGTAGTGCGACTGACCCGGGTCGATGAGCGTCTGGCAGTTCAGTTCGAGCCGGCCGAGATCGGGGTGCACGAACGTCTTGCCGTCGCCGGGACGCAGGCCGACCTCGTGCTGCTCCCACAGCGCCCGGAACTCCTCGCTGTGGGCGAGCAGCAGGTCGGCGAGCTGAGCCGCTCGCGAGCCGGGCCCGCGCAGGGTCGCGGTCTCCCGGGCACCGGAGGCGAACATCCGGGACAGGAAACGGTGCTCCTCAGCCGCGTACCGTTGTCGGGTCCCCGGATCGGTGAACCAGCGGTAGACGATGCTGCGGGCGGGGCCGGTGTAACGGGTCGTGTCGCCGGTGAGCGCGACGCCGAGGGTGTTCTGCCGCAGCGTCTCGCCGAGCTCGCTGACGATCTCGGCGGGGGTGTCGTCGAGCCGGTCGAGCACCCGCAGCAGCCCGGGGCCGATGTGGTCGCTGATGCCGCCGCGCGGCGGAGGCCGGTGCCCGGCGAGCCGGAACAGGTGGTCCCGCTCGTCGAGGGAGAGGTGCAGTCCCTGGGCGATCGACGCGATCATCTGCTCGGACGGGTGGGGTCCACGCTCGCGTTCGAGCCGCGAGTAGTAGTCGGTGGACATGTGGCAGAGAGCGGCCGTCTCCTCCCGCCGGAGCCCGCTGGTGCGCCGGCGCGGCCCGCGCCGCAACCCGACGTCCTCGGGCTGCAGCAACTCCCGCCGGTGCCGCAGGAACGCGGCCAGCCCGGCCCGATCAATCGTCATACGCTGCCCTTTCTCTGTGCTACTCCCTTCCTACCGTCCCGGGCGCCGGGGTATCCACGGCCTGTTGATCCCCCCATCCGGCGGTGACGATCCGGGCGGCACCCGTCGTCAGCAGCGTCAGCATGTGGCGGACGGCCGGTGTCGGTTCGCGGGAGGTGGCCGCGAAGACCTGACGGGTGGCGATGTCGTCCGGATGCAGCCGCAGCAGCACCAGGTCGGCCGGGGTGGCCCGGATCGCGAGCGCCGGCACCATCGCGACACCGAGACCCGCGGCGACGCAGCCGAGCTTGCCGGTCCACTCGGCCGCCACGATGTCGATCCGCGGGCGGAAACCGCTGTGCAGCGTGGCTCGCAACAGCGTCTCCCCGGGGGTCCGCGAGCCGGCGATGAACGACTCGTCGGCGAGCTCGGCGAGGCGGATGCTCCCGCGCCCGGCCAGCCGGTGCCCCAGCGGCACCGCGACCAGGAGGTGTTCGTCGAGCAGGTGGTGCAGGCCGAAGCGGGCGCTGTCGAGCGGACGGTCGGGCGCCGCGCTGACCACGGCCAGATCGGCGTCACCGCGGGCCAGCCGGTCGAGCAGCGCCGGGGTCAGTCCTTCGAGCAGGGACAGGTCCACCTTCGGGTACGCGGTCCGAAAAGCGGCCAGCGCCCGGGGCACGAGCGCGGCGACCGCCGTGGGGAAGGCGCCCACGCGCAGCCGCCCGCCGCCGAGGTCCCGCAGCGCGTCCAGGTCGTGCTGGGCGGTGTCGAGCCGGTCGAGGACGGCCTCGGCGTGCGGGAGCAGGGACCGCCCCTGGTCGGTGAGCTCCACCCCGCGTCCCCGGCGGTCGAAGAGGGCGGCGCCGAGCTCCTTCTCCAGGGTGGCGATCTGGCGCGAGACCGCCGACTGGGTGTAGCCGAGGGCCTGCGCCGCCGAGGTGAAGGACCGGCGCCGCGCCACCGTCACGAATACTTCGAGTCCCTGGATCTGCATCGAATCATGCTAGGGACGCATATCGGCAATGCCAAACATTCGTGGTACGCATGCTCAAACGCGTCTAGCGTCGAGGCATGACATCGATCGCTGTCCTGGGAACCGGGCGCATGGGCACTGCTCTCGCCACCCGACTGCTCGCCACCGGCCACCGGGTGACCGTGTGGAACCGCACGCCCGCGAGGACCCGGGCCGCTGCCGCGGCCGGTGCGTCCGTCGCGTCGTCGCTCGCGGACGTGGACGCCGGGGTGGTCATCACGATGCTGACCGACGCGGCCGCGGTCCACGACGTGCTGGCCGGGCTGCGACCGCGGCCCGGCACCGTCCTGGTGGAGATGTCCACCATCGGCCCGGACGCGGTGCGGGCGCTCGAACCGCCCGCCGGCGTGACGATCGTGGACGCGCCGGTGGTGGGCAGCGTGGCCGCCGCGGCGACCGGAGCCCTGACGCTGCTCACCGGCGGTGACGTCGCCCGGGTCCGGCCGGTGCTGGAGGCGCTGGGCACCGTCCACGAGTGCGGCCCCCTGGGCAGCGGGGCGGCGTTGAAACTCGTCGCGAACACCGCCCTGGTCACCGGCATCGCGGCCCTGGCGGACACGGTCGCGGTCGCCCGGGCGCTCGGCGTGGACGACGGCGCCGCGCTGACGTTGCTGGCCAACGGGCCGCTGGCCGGTGCCGCCCGCCGGGCCGGCGCGGCCGGCGCGGACTTCCCGATCGCCCTGGCCGCCAAGGACCTCGACCTCGTCCGGCGGATCGCATCCCCGCCCATGGTCGACGCCGCGGCCGCCGTGCTGCGCGCGAGCGCGGACCCCACCGCCGACCTCGGCACCGTCGTGCCGGGAGCCCTCGCCCGGCGCTGAGTCAGGCCGTCCAGATCGGCAGGCCGATCCGGGACGCGTGTGCGCCGTCGTGGGAGATCTCCTGAGTGGCGCGGTGCAGCGTGGCCGCCCGGGCGGCGGGTTCGCCGGAGCCGGGGTTGCGGGCGTACCGGGGGTGGGCGCCGGAGCTGACCTGCACGCTGATCCGGTGCCCGGCGGCGAACTCGTGGAACGTGGGCCACAGCGTGACGTCGACGTCGCGGAAGCCGTCCTCGTCGGCCTCCCGCTCGTCCGCGATGCCGCCCACGCGCCGGACGCCGTCGCACACGGTCATCGAGCGGCCGTCCGGGTGCACGTCGCAGATCCGGACGAAGACGTCCGCGCCGGGCTGCGACGACCGGAACCGGATCCGGGCCGTCGGCTCACCGGCGATGGTCACCGGCTCGGAGAGTTCGTCACCCCGGAACACGACGACATCGGTACGGCGTTCGTGCGCGGCGTTGTCGACCGGCCCCGAATCCCGTTGCAGGCTGGGCCCGCCGACAGCCGGAGTGGGATCCTCCGGGTCGTACACATAGCTGGTCGTCCCGCCGTCCGGCGTGCTCGGGCGCAGCTCACCGGAGCGGTGCAGGTGCCAGGTCCGGCCGGTGGTGCCGGGCGGCGGCCAGGCCGGCAGGTCGTGCCACTGCCCGGCGCCGGTGCGGTAGGCGCGGACCGGCGCGACCCGGGCCGACGGTGTCTTCAGGAAGTGTTCCTTGAGGAAAGCCGTGGTCTCGCGCAGCGCGGGTGCCTTCATGCCGGGGGAGACGTGCCCCCAGGGCCCGAGCGTGAGCCGGGGTGGGTTGCCGGCGGCGGCGAGCGTGGCGTACGTGCGCAGTTGCCAGGGCAGGAAGATGTCGTACCAGCCGCTGATCATGAGGACCGGGGCGGTGACGGCGGGCACCGTGGCGGTGTGCGACTGCCGGGTCCAGTAGTCGTCGGTCAGGCGTTCGTGGGCGACCCAGTCCTGGTACCAGTGCACCGGGCCGCCGGTCGCGACCGTGTCCCCGGCGGACAGCGGCAGCGCCGCGAACGCCGCCGTCAGCTTGGGGTCGGGGCGCAGCATCCCGAGGCCGAGGCGCAGCAGGTCCCCGCGGATCATGCGGTCCATCAGCTGTGTCCAGCCGAGCGCGTTGCGCAGTGAGAACGCGCCGTTGTCCCAGGTGATGGCGCCGAAGTCGGGCATCGTGACGAGCAGGCAGAGCGCGTCCGGGGCGATCTGCGGCTCCCGGCCCTGCAACTCGCCCGCGACCGCCCACTGGGTGAAGCCCATGTAGCTGGGGCCGAACGTGACGACGGCACCGGTGCACCAGGGCTGCTCGCGGACCCAGCGGTGGGTGGCGATGCCGTCCCGTTGCTCGTCGACCTGCGGGGTGAAGACACCCCCGGAACCCCAGGTGCCGCGACAGCTCTGGAACAGCACCGGGAAACCCTCCCGGGCCAGCGCGGAGGCGAAGTCGGCCACGCCGCCGCGGCGCCCGTACGGTCCGCGGATGACGATCGTGGGCAGTCCCCGCTCGCTCTCGCCCACCGGGGTGATCAGATCGGCGAGCAGCTCGACCCCGTCGTCCATGGGCACCCGCAGGTCCCGCTGGACGGCCAGGTCGAACGGCCCGGCCGGGACACCGGCGAAGGTGCGGGTCTGCCGCCATCGGGCGAAGCGCTGACGCAGGGTGCTCATGGGGCTTCCTCGTGGTGCTGGAGGGCGTCCCGCAGTCGGCCGAGTGCGGGCAGGGCGGCGGCCAGCGCGGCCCGGGCCGCGGTGAGCGCGGCCTGGTCGGCGGCGCCGAGCCCGGCCACCGCGGTGGTGACGAGCACCCCGGCGGTCCGGTCGAAACGCGCGAACAGATCGAGCGCGTACGATGTGCCGCCGGTCGCCGGGCGCGGACCGGCGCACGACGAGCCCCTTGCCTTCCATGGCGGAGAGCAGGTTGCTGACGGTGGGCCGGCTCAGGCCCAGCCGCCCGGCCAGCTCGCCGGACGACACGGCGGTGCCGGCCGGTAGCGCGCGGATGACCTCGGCCTGCGCGTCCGGGAGCTCCGGGAGGTCCTCGGCGACCCGGACCGCATTGCGCAACTAAATCCTGTCAAGCCCCTCCCGGCCCCGGCCGGCCCGTCGCGGGTCCGGTTGAGGCACAATCCGATCATGACCCCCGCCGAAGCACTCGATCTCGTCGAGCGGTTGCTGACCGCCGCCCAGCACCCCGACGTCAGCCGCGTCTACCGCTACGACGGCGCCACGTCCGGGGTCGCGCTCACCTACCGCAGCGACGCGAAGGCCTTCTTCTCACCGATGCCCGGCAAGGTCGGCGTCCAGCCCGCCGACCTGCCCGAGGACCTGGGCCGCTGGACGTTCCGCGGCAACTACGCGCTGAAGATGCTCGTCGACCTGCTCGAAGCGGTCCGGCCCGCGGCGGTCACCGGATGGCGCACGGTGGCCATCGACAAGATCGCCATGAAGCCGGCCGGCATCGAACTCAGCGGCCCCGGCGGCACAGTTGTGCTGCGCGTCACCTCGGGCGGCCCGATGGGCCTGGACTCCGACCCCGCCGACTTCGAGAACTGGCGCCTGCCCGAGGGCATCACCGTGTGAGGCACGCCGGCGGGCGCGTCACGAGCGGGCCGAGGGCCTCACCCTGCAGCAGGCTCAGCGGGACCTTCGTGACCTGGTCGCCGCCGGCCTGCTCGTGCCGGTCGGGCGCCGTTCAGCCTCACCCCGTCCTACCCCGGCGTCTGGCGATGAGGTGCCAGTAGGCGAAGCCGGTGAGGCGGAGCAGCTGGGCGGCGACGATCGCGAGAAGAGTTTTCACGCAGTGAAGAACGACCAGCGGCCCGCTGTGTTCGCGGACGTGACGCGCGCCTCCCGGTCAGAGGTACGTGGTCCACCGATCGTGGAGATCGGGGGGAAACGCCGAACGGCGGCCCACTGCGCGAGCAGTGGACCGCCGTTCGTACTGCAAAAATCAGAGCGGACGGATGTTCTCCGCCTGCGGGCCCTTCTGGCCCTGCGTGATGTCGAACTCCACCTTCTGGTTCTCGTCGAGGCTGCGGTAGCCGCTCGTCGAGATCGCGGAGAAGTGGGCGAAGACGTCAGCGCCGCCGTCGTCCGGGCTGATGAAGCCGAAACCCTTGTCGGCGTTGAACCACTTCACGGTGCCTGTAGTCATGTCTGCTCCTTCGCAGGCTGGGGAGACCACACTGTATGGACTCCTACGCCGCTGCGTTGATGACCCGCGTCGGAACCGACACGAAAAACGAAAAGCGCCCGATCAGGTTGAGTTACCCCATCAGGCGCCAAAAACGTCTACGGAAATCAAAACTGCAACGGGGGAACCCTAGCACAGAATACGCGATGCACATCCGGCACCCGAGCGGCACGCCTGAGACAGGCGCCCACGAATTTTTTGCGGCCCGCCGACGGCCCGGTAGCCGGCCCGGCGACGAGGTCTCCACGGCGGCTCTGTTCCCGGTTCTGTCCTCGGGGTGGTGGCCGTGACCGTCGACTGACCTACGGAGAGTGACTGTTTTTATCGAAAATAACGGCAATGATCGAGATTCTTGAATGCGTGGGAGCGCTCCCGTAACGTGTGCGTAACCTTATGCAGCGAGGAGTCACGTGGTGGTCACTGGAAGACGAACGCTCGTCGCCGCCGTTCTGCTGATGATCGGGATGGCGGTGTTCGGACTCGGCGCCACCGCCGCGTCCGCGAACGCCGCCCCGGCGAATCCCACGGTGGCCGCCGGGTACGCGCACACATGTGCGATCCGCACCGACGCCTCCCTGTGGTGCTGGGGGAGCAACGCCAGCGGCCAGATCGGTGACGGTACCGCCACGAACCGGACCGTTCCGGTACGCGTCGGCACCGCCACGACCTGGGCGAGTCTCGACGCCGGCACCAGCTACACCTGCGGGATCCGCACCGACGCGACGTTGTGGTGCTGGGGCAGCAACACCCGGGGTCAGCTCGGCGACGGCAGCACCGTGAAGCGCACCGTCCCGACGCAGGTGAGCGCCGGGACGTCATGGTCCTCGGTGAGCGCCGGGGACAGTCACACGTGCGGTGTCCGTACCGATGGATCGTTGTGGTGCTGGGGTTTCAACCGCCTGGGCCAGCTGGGTGACGGCGCCGTCGTCTACACCGCGACCACCCCGCTGCGGGTGGGCACGGCGTCCACCTGGGCGAGCGTCACCACCGGCTTCGCGCACACCTGCGCGACCCGCACCGACGGCACCCTGTGGTGCTGGGGGGACAGCTCGGCCGGGCAGCTCGGCCTGGGCATCCTGAGCTACCAGACCACCCCGGCGCAGGTCGGCACCGCGACCACCTGGGCCGGTGTGACGGCCGGATACGCCTCCGCCTGCGCCACCCGCACCGACGGGACGCTGTGGTGCTGGGGCGACAACGGATACGGGCAGCTCGGCACCCCCGGCCCGTACCAGGCCGCGCCGGTGCAGGTGGGCAGCGTCGCCACCTGGACGGCGGTCCGCGCGGGCTTCGACACGGTGTGCGCCGCCCGCACCGACGGCTCGCTGTGGTGCTGGGGCAACAACGCGACCGGCCAGGTCGGCGACGGCAGCACGACCCACCGGTCCGCCCCGGTCCGGGTCGGCACCGCCACCACGTGGACCGGCAACGCCGCGACCGGCTACCACAACTGCGCCTTCCGTACGGACGGCAGCCTCTGGTGCTGGGGCGGCAACGCGAACGCGCAGCTGGGTGACGGCACCACCACCCAGCGGACGGCCCCGCAGCAGGTGGTGCTGTAACCGGTACGTCTTTCGGTCGATGCGGGCCGGCCGTGGGGTCGGCCCGCAGCTCGATCACATCGCCGCCGGTTGTTCCTAGGATCGGCGACCATGGAACACGAACGTCGCGTCGCCGTGGTCGCCCCGGTCGCCGGCCTGCTGCTCGGAGTCCTCGACTTCGTCTGGATCAAGTACCTCCCGTTCCCCCTGGCCGGGCTGGGCAACTCGATCGCGGTGTGGGCGGTCGCCGCGTTCCTGTTCACCCTCGGCAACCGGTGGAGCATGCCGCTCGCTGTCTGCGGGGCGATCGTCATGCTGGTCGTGGCCGTGCCCGCCTACTACGCGGCCGCGGCCCTGATCCAGCGCGACGACTGGGCGAACCTGTGGGCGGTGCCGTCCCTGCTGTGGATGGGTCTGGGTGTCGTGGCGGGCGCCTTCTTCGGCGCCGGGGGAGTGCTCGCGCGTACCCCTGGACGGCTGCGGCTGCCGGCCCTCGCCCTGCCGGCGGCCGTCCTCCTCGCCGAGTTGATCATCGAGCTGCGCCGCCTCGGCGACGCCGGCTACGACCGGCACGACACCGTCGGGTACGCGGCGGTGCTGGCGATCCTCGCCGTGGCGGTCACCGTGCTGGTCGGGCGCACCTGGCGGGACCGGGCGCTCGCGCTGGTCTGCGCGGTCCCGCTGTCGGTGGTGGGACATCTGCTCCTGGTGTCCACCGCGTTCCGAGGAGATGGCTAGCCTAACTAGCTAATTGTTTACCTAGTCGCTAGTTTATCTAGATGACTAAGAAACCGACCGTGCTGGTGACCGGAGGAAGCATCGCCGGACCGGCACAGGCCTGGGCGTTGCACCGGGCCGGGTTCGAGGTGACCCTGCTGGAGCGGGCGCCGCGGATGCGCGAAGCAGGACAGAACATCGACATCCGTGAGGCCGGCCACGATGTGCTCCGGGCCATGGGGCTGCACGAGCGGGTCGCCGCGGCCTCGACCGGGGAAGCCGGCACCCGCTACTACGATCACCTCGGGCAGCCGTACGCGGAGCTGCCGGTCCGGGCCGGCAAGGACGGGGCCACCGCCGAGCTGGAGATCCTGCGCGGCAAGCTGTCCGAGCTGATCCTGGGGCTGACCGAGGGCCGGGCCGCGCACCGCTACGGCAACCACGTCACGAGCCTCGATCAAGATCCCGATGGGGTACGCGTGGAGCTCGCCGACGGCACGGATGAGCGCTACGACCTCGTGGTCGTCGCGGAGGGACGCAACTCCGCCACCCGCCGGCTGGTGTTCGGCGACGACATCGGGCTGCGCACCCGGGGCCTGTACATCGCCTACGGCACGATCGCGCGCACCGAGGACGACGACGACTGGTGGCGCTGGCTCACCGCGACCGACGGCCGGATGGTCGCCGTACGCCCGGACAACGTCGGCACCATCCGGGCCCAGCTGGGCTTCCTCGCCCCCGACCTGGGCCTCGACCGGCTGGACCACGCGACGCAGATGCGGATCCTGCGCACCCGCTTCGCCGGGGCCGGTTGGCTCACCGACCGCATCCTCGACGGCTTCACCGCCGCACCCGCGGAGTTCTACCTGGAGCGCACCGACCGGGTGATGCTGCCCGCCTACTCCCGCGGCCGGGTGATCGTCGTCGGCGACGCCGCCTGGGCGGGCGGCCCGACCGGCATGGGCACCACGCTCGCCCTGGTGTCCGCCTACGTCCTCGCCGGCGAACTGCACCGCGCAGGTCACGACCACGAACGGGCCTTCGCCGGGTACGAGAAGGTCATGCGGCCGTACGCGGAGAAGGTGCAGTCGTTCGGACCGGGCTACACCAGCGCGCTGCTGCCCCGCACCACCCGGGGACTGCGCCGGCTGCGGGCGGTGCATCGCCTGTTCACCCGGCCCGCCCTGCGCGACATCCTCGAGCGCAACCTGCTGTCCCGCGCCGGCAAGGACTTCGTGCTGCCCCGCTACCCCATGTACGACACAGTGCAACCTCTTGCGGGTGCCGAACTCTCATAGGGGTACGTCGATTGTTCACACGACCCGGCTGCCGATGTCCGGCCGGTCGATCGGGACGACACCGCAGAGCCGGTCCCGGATCCGCTCGGCGAGCGTGGTGGCGGCCCGTTCGTCGAGGGGCGCACCGGGCCGGGAGGCTGCCAGGCGGCCTGGCCCAGCAGGGCGAGACCGAGGACGTACAGCAGGTCGACGAGCGAGCCGGGCTGATAGTGCCCTCTGGTGACCAGAGTGAGGTAACCGGTGTCGTCGACGAAGCCCAGACCGACCCCTACGCGCAGGCGCTGGAGATCTTGTTGTCCATCCCCCGGTCCGCCAGGTTGGCGATCTTGCTGTTGGCCGGCATGGTGATCCGCTTGCCGCCCATGATGCTGTCCACGGTGAGGATCGCCGGGTAGGACGTCTTGTTGATCACGGATGAGGTGTGGTCGTCCACCAGGTTGCCGTTGTCGTAGCGATCTTCTGCGAGGAGTGCATCGCACGGCCTTCCGTTGTCGGCGGGCACCATGACGCGTTTGAATCCACCGCTGAAGTTCGCCTTTTCGAACAGGCACAACTGACCCGTACGGCACTGACTCTCGCTGGCCTGTGCGCCGGTCGGCATCAGCAGGGACATGGGAAGTGCCAGCAGGAGAGCCGACAGCGCCTTCCTGCCTCGGTTCCTGGTAATCATGCGCATGACCTTCCAGTTCTGGTACGTGGGAGAACGACCAGACCATGGCACCGCACACTGGACACTCACTTCATTCGTACTGAACGTCGCCCACCCCGGGCACCTCGTGAGGTCGGTGGCGCCGGCAGCCGGGTCAGCGCCGGGTCCATTGCTGATTGGTGGCGCCGGTGCAGCTCCAGAGCAGGGTCAGGGTGCCGTTGGCGGTCTGGTTGTTGGTGACGTCGAGGCAGAGGCCGGACTGGTTGCCCCGGACGGTGCCGTTGGCCTGGAAGGTCCATTGCTGGTTGGTGCCCCCGTTGCAGTCCCAGATCTGCACCTTCGTTCCGGCGGTGGCGCCGATCGGTGCGTCCAGGCACTTGCCCAATGCCTGCAGGGTCTGCCCGGACACGGTCCACTTCTGGTTGGCGGCCGTGCCGCAGTCCCAGACGACCGGCTGGGTGCCGTTGGTGGTGTTGCTGTTCGGCACGTCCAGGCAGCGGCCCGATGAGGTGCTGACCAGGTTGCCCGAGGCCGGTGCCGGCGGTTCTCCGGTGGTGCCGCCGGCGACCCGGTAGACGACCGTGCCGTGTGCCGGGACGCTCGCGCTGATCGCGCCGCCGGTGGTCGTCGTGGCACCGCTCCAGGCCTCGGTCAGGGCGTACGACGTGGCCCCGGATTTACCGATCGCCGCGGCCGAGGTGGTGATCGTGCGGGTGGCACCGCTCTGGTTGAACAGGGCCACCGCGACGTCGCCGTTGGACAGCCGCTTGGCGAGCACCCGCTGATCGGCGTCGCCGGCGACCTGGACCCCCTGCAGCCCGAGGCTGTCCTGGTTGATGGCGATCAGCCGGGGGTTCTGCAGGATCGTGCGGGTGGCGGCGGTCATGGAGCGGATGTCGTTGCCGGCGATCAGCGGAGCCGCCATGACCGCCCACATCGCGAAGTGGGAACGCTGCTCGGTGTCGGTCAGGGTGCCGCGGCCGACCTCCATCATGTCCGGGTCGTTGAAGCCACCCGGTTCCGCGTACGCGGCCAGCGGCACATTCACGTTGATGATGTTCTGCACGCCCATCGGATAGCCGTTGGTCTGGTCGGTGTTCCAGGTGAGCTGGATGTCCTCGGTGGTGCGCCAGATGTTGGCCACGTCGCCCCAGTCGCGCTGCGGCCCGGTCTTCGCGTGGACGCTGTTCGAGTTGATGCTGTACAGGATCGGGCGCCCGGTGGCGGCCAGGGCGTCCCGCATCTTCGCGAACGTGGTGACCTGTTCGCCGATGGTGCCGGCCGGGGAGCACCAGTCGTACTTCAGGTAGTCGACACCCCAGGCCGCGAACTGCCGGGCGTCCTGGGCCTCGTGTCCCTGACTGCCGGTGGCGCCGGGGTAGGAGCCGAAGTACTGGGCGCAGGTCTTGTCCAGCGGGGCCTGGTAGATCCCGAACTTCAGGCCCTTGCTGTGCAGGTAGTCCCCGAGTGCCTTCATGCCACTGGGGAAGCGCGTCGGATCGCCCTGCAAGTTGCCGCTCGAGTCGCGGTTGGGGTTCATCCAGCAGTCGTCGACCACCACGTACTCATAACCGGCGGCGCGCATGCCGGAACTGACGATGCTGTCGGCCATCCCGCGGATCAACGATTCGTTGATATTGCAGAAGAACGTGTTCCAGCTGTTCCACCCCATCGGTGGCGTCCGCCCCACCCCGTTTTCCAGGGCCTGGGCCGGTGCGGCGGTGGCGACGGACGCGGTGCCCGAGAGCAGCAGGAGTCCCGTGGCGAGCATGGCTTTGAGACGTCTCATGGTGATCGACCTGTCCGGAAATGGTCGGCCGCAGTGGCCGAGGATAGGAAGGGCAGATTGCCATAATTTTCCAACACATTCAAGGCCGTAAATTGATTGAGCCGGTATTCGCGACCTCTCGATACGCGATCACGTAACACTTTTTCTGGCGGAAATTTTAATGTCGGCGTAACGGTCGGCGGGTGCACGCGGAAGTCCGGGACCGGCGTGACGCCGGGCCCGGACCTTCGGTGACACGGTCCCGGATCAGCTCGCGCTGCAGGAGACCGTCGGCCAGGTGGTGTTGCCGTTCTTCATGATGGTCACGCCGAACGTATTGCCGTTGCCGTTCGGCTTGGCCGTCATCACCTGACCGCTGCTGTCCCAGCTCGCGGTGGTGTTCCAGGTCGAGCTGATCTTCTCGGGGGACGGTACGTTCATCGTCACGGTCCAGTTGCTGGATCCGCTGACCGCCACGTTGAGGTTGTAGCGGTCGCTCCAGCTGTCCCCGGCCGACAGCGCCGCGGTGCAGCCACCGCCGCCGGGGTTGCCGGGCGTGGTGGGCGGCGTGGTGGTGCCGCCGCCGGAGCCTTCGCTGACGGTGATGCTGGAGCTGGCGTTGCTCTGGTAACCCTCGGTGGCCATGATCTGGTAGTCGTGGGTACCGAGGGTAAGGCCGGCCCGGGACCAGGCGTTGAAGTGGTTGGCGGTGGTGATGGTGCCGCTGGTGCGGTGCTGCTGGCGCACGCTCCAGTACTGGTAGAACGTCGCGTTGCCGATGATCGAGGGCTGGTTGACACGCTGGGTGCGGTACAGGTCGTAGGTGCTGCCGTCAGTGGTGACGGACCCCAGCCGGGTGGTGCCGTTGCTGGGGTTGTAGTTGCCGTAGTCCTCGACGATGTAGTACTCGATGAGCGGGTTGGTGGTCCACCCGTACAGCGCGAGGTAGCCGTTGCCGTTGGGGTTGAAATTGCCCGAGTAGTTGACGGTGTGACTGGATCCGGGCTTCCAGCCCTTGCCGCCGACCCAGTTGTTGATGCCGTTCATCTGAACGCTGTAGCTGCCACCGGCGCCCAGGTTCATGGTGACGTTGCCGCTGTCCTTCCAGTACGAGAAGAAGTAGCCGTTGTGGTAGCCGGTCAGGTTCGAGGTGAGGGTCCGGTCCGCCTCGGCCCGGGCGGCGCCGGCCGTGACCATCGAGATCAGGGTCAGGACGACGGCGCAGACAGCACTGATGAGCATCCGGACGCGATTGCGTCCGGCGCGTATCGGTCGGGGGGAGATCTCGTGCATGTACTTCCTCCTCGATGAAGCCGGCGAGAATCAGGTTGATGCCTGTCGATGGAAAAGTATTGGATCGGCTCCGCAGGCTTGTCAACATCTTCCGGTAATGTTCCGGAAACAAGAGACTCTTCGCGGGTCGTACCGCGTGCGTGCTGATCAGGCATTTAGCAGGTCGCGCGTGGACTGCGGTCGCGCCAAAGATCGACTGGTGCGAGCATTGGGAGATCATCAATTTCCGGAAGTTTCGGAACTCTGCGATCGGGTGCACCGTGCTTTCGCAGCATTCTCGAAAACTTCTGCCGGAAAAAGTGTGGTGATCTTCCGTTGCATTCCGCTGCCTGCATGAATGCGTCGACCCGCGCCTCGCGACAAAAGCAGCCGGCATTGGCCGGAAGGTAAGCCCAGTGACGTCCTTGAATGCAATGGGGGACTGGCCGTAACCTTCCGGAAACGATTGTTACCGTTCACCTCGGGCGCGGCAGGAAGGCCCGGAGCCGGTTGCCGTCCCTTCGACGCGTTGGAGTCCGCCCATGTCTTCCTCGTTCCTGAGCCGCCGCCGTCTGCTGCAGGCCGCCGGCGCCGGTGCGCTGGCATCCGCCGCCGGCGGCGCCGATGCCTTCCTGGCCGCGCCGGCGCGAGCGGCGGTGGTTCCACCCACCCGTCCTGATCTCGGTGTGTCGGCCTACCCGTTCGATCTGGGCCAGGTGCGGCTGACCGCGGGCCGGTTCCAGGACAACGAGAACCGCACGCTGAACTACCTGCGGTTCGTCGACGTGAACCGGCTCCTCTACGTCTTCCGCGCCAACCACAAGCTGTCCACCGCCGGGGCCGCGGCCAACGGTGGCTGGGACGCGCCGAACTTCCCGTTCCGCAGCCACATGCAGGGTCACTTCCTGACCGCCTGGGCCCAGGCGTACGCGGTCCTGGGTGACACCACCTGCCGGGACAAGGCCGACACGATGGTCGCCGAGCTGGCCAGATGTCAGGCGAACAACGGCGCGGCCGGATTCAACACCGGATACCTGGCCGGCTTCCCGGAATCCGACGTCACCGCCGTCGAGGCGGGCACGCCCGTCGCGGTGTCGTACTACGCCATCCACAAGACCCTGGCCGGGTTGCTCGACGTCTGGCGGTACATCGGCAGCACCCAGGCCAGGGACGTCCTGCTGCGGCTCGCCGGCTGGGTCGAGTGGCGCACCGGCCGGCTGAGCTACAACCAGATGCAGGTCGTCCTGCAGACGGAGTTCGGCGGTATGAACGCGGTGCTGACCGATCTATACCAGCAGACCGGCGACACGCGCTGGCTGACCGTGGCGCAACGGTTCGACCACGCCGCGATCTTCGACCCGCTCGCGGCGAACCGCGACGAGCTCAACGGCAAGCACGCCAACACCAACCTGCCGAAGTGGGTCGGTGCGGCGCGCGAGTACAAGGCGACCGGCACCACCCGTTACCGCGACATCGCCGGCAACGTATGGAACATGATCGTCGGCGCACACACGTACGCGATCGGCGGCAACAGCCAGGCCGAGCATTTCCGCCCGCCGAACGCGATCGCGGGTTACCTGTCCGACGACACCTGCGAGCACTGCAACACGTACAACATGCTGAAGCTGACCCGCGAGTTGTGGCTGCTCGACCCGAACCGGGCCGCCTATTTCGACTATTACGAGACGGCGTTGCTCAATCACCTGGTCGGCGCGCAGAACCCGGCGGACAGCCACGGCCACATCACCTACTTCACGCCGCTGAAGCCCGGTGGGCGCCGCGGTGTCGGCCCGGCCTGGGGCGGCGGCACCTGGTCCACCGACTACAACAGCTTCTGGTGCTGCCAGGGCACCGGCATCGAGACCAACACGAAGCTGATGGACTCGATCTACTTCTACAACGGCACCACGCTGACGGTGAACCTGTACGTGCCGTCCGTGCTCACCTGGGCCCAGCGTGGCATCACGGTCACCCAGTCCACGACCTACCCGGTCAGTGACAGCACCACGCTGACCTTGTCCGGCGCGATGAGCGGGTCATGGGGCATCCGGTTGCGCATCCCGTCGTGGACCGCCGACCCGGTGATCAGCGTCAACGGCACGGTGCAGAACGTCACCGCGACGCCGGGCAGTTACGTGACCGTCACCCGGGCCTGGGCGGCCGGCGACACCATCACCGTGCGGATGCCGATGCGGGTCATCATGAAGGCGGCCAACGACAACGCCAACCTTCAGGCCATCACGTACGGGCCCGCGGTGCTGAGCGGCAACTACGGCACCACCACGCTGTCCTCGTCGCCGGCGCTGACCGTCTCGTCGATCACCCGCACCAGCACCAGCAGCCTCGCGTTCACCGCGACCGCGAACGGTGCCACGGTGACCATCGGACCGTTCCACGACGCCCAGGGCTTCAACTACAACGTCTACTGGAACACCGCTGGTGGCGGCAGCACCCCCGGAGGAACCTTCAAGCTGGTCAACGTCGGTACCGGACTGGTCGTCGGCGTGCAGGACATGTCCACCACGGACGGTGGGCTGGCCGTGGTCTGGGGTGACACCGGCACCGCCGACCACAACTGGGTCCGGATCGCCGACGGTGCCGCGTTCAGGTTCCGGAACGTCAACAGCGGCAAGGTGCTCGGCGTCGAGAACATGTCGGCCGCCGACAACGCCCGCGTCCTGCAGTGGGGCGACACCGGCACCGCCGACCACCGCTGGACCCTCGTGGCCAACAGCGACGGCTCGTACCGGATCCGCAACGTCAACAGCGGCAAACTCCTCGCCATCCTCAACGCCTCCGGCACTTGGGGCGCCCAGGTCGTCCAGGACGCCGACAACGGCAGCGCCGACAACAACTGGCGCCTGGTCCAGGTCGGCTGACGTCATGCCGGTATCCACCCCCTTCCGTCGTCCGTTCCCGTTCAGGAGGAATGTCATGGGCAGAATCACCTGGCGCAAGGCGGTGACGGCGTCGGCCGGAGCCGTTCTGGTGGCTGCGGCCGGCACCGTCGCGGCGATGCCGGCCGCGGCCGCCGCCACGGGCTGCTCGGTGAACTACACGGTGACCTCGCAGTGGCAGGGCGGCTTCGGTGCCGACGTCGCTCTCACGAACCTCGGTGACCCGGTGACCGCCTGGACCCTGACCTGGTCCTACAGTGCGGGCCAGACCGTCACGCAGGCCTGGAACACCACGCTCACCCAGAACGGTGCCGCGGTCACCGCCACGAACGTCAGCTACAACGGGGCCGTCGCGACCGGTGCGACCACGTCGTTCGGGTTCAACGGCTCGTCGCCGGGCGGCAACCCCGCCCCCACCGCGTTCGCGCTCAACGGCGTCGCCTGTACGGGAGGCACGACACCTACCACCGGGCCGACACCCACCACCGGACCGCCGCCCACCACGTCCCCGGCACCCGGCGCCGCCCCGGACGTCACCGTCACCAGCGCGACCAGATACCAGACCGTCGACGGTTTCGGGGCCGCGGTCTCGATCTGGGGCGGCGCCTGGTCCACGGCCGAGACGCAGACGCTGGTCGGGACGGGGGCCGGCCAACTGGGTCTGTCCATCGTGCGGACCGGCATCTCGCCGGTCTCCAGCGAGTGGCCGGCGCAGGTGAGTGCGCTGAAGACGGCGAAGGCGTCCGGGTCGAACGTGAAGATCCTGGCGTCACCGTGGACCGCTCCGGCGGCCTGGAAGACGAACAACAGCCGGATCAACGGCGGCAAGCTGAAGACCGACTACTACGACGACTATGCCAATCACCTGAACAGCTATGTGCAGTACATGCGCGGACAGGGTGTGACGATCGACGTCACCTCGGTGCAGAACGAACCAGACTGGCACCCCGCGTACGACTCGATGGACTGGAGCGGCACCGAGCTGCAGACCTTCGTCCGTGAGCAGGGCGCGAAGGTGCAGAACACCAGGTTGATGGTCGCCGAGGCGGTGAACATGAACTACGGCTACACCGATCCGTCGCTCACCGACGCGAGCGCCCGCGCCAACGTCGGATACATCGGCGGTCACCTGTACGGCACCGAGGACGCCGGGCGGCTCAGGCCGTACGCCCTGGCCCAGCAGTACGACAAGCCGGTGTGGATGACCGAGTGGAATTTCCACGAGGCCGACGGCAACGGCTCCAACATCTGGGGCAATCCCAGCAATCAGGCGGTCTGGGACGAAACCCTCGACGACATCATGCGTACGGTCCACAAGTCGATGGAATCGAACTGGAATGCCTACATCTGGTGGTACGGAAAGCGCTACTACTCCTTCATCGGTGACGGGGAGGCGGCCTACGGCACCACCGCGGGGGCACCGCTGAAGCGCGGGTTCGCCTTCTCGCAGTACGCGAAATACGTCCGTCCCGGCTATCAGCGCGTCGCGCTCACCAAGAGTTCCAAGGCCGCACCGCTCGAGGTGACCGCCTACCAGGGCGGTGGAAAGCTGACGCTGGTCATCCTGAACCGATCGACCAGCGCGGTCTCCAACGCCGTGTTCCAGGCCCCGCAGAACGTCACGAAGGCCGAGTACTACCTCACCTCGCAGACCGCGAACGCGGCCGCCCAGCCGACCGGCGTGAGCGGGGGACAGGTCACCGTCACCGTCGGCGCCCGGAGTATCTCCACCCTCGTGCTCACCCTTTGATCCGGCTCGTCCGATCAACAGCCCGGTACCGTGGAAGCGGTGCCGGGCCGCGGGCGGTGTCCTGACTGTTAGAGTGCTTTTGCCGAAGTGCTTCGGCGGCTGCTGACGCCGGCACCCGTGACGAATCCACCGGGCGGAGCGAAGGCGGGCAGCGGTGGCAGCACATCGAGTCACGATCTACGAGGTGGCCGAACGGGCCCAGGTCAGCATCTCGACGGTGTCCAACGTGCTGAACAAGCCGGACCGGGTGCGTGCGGCGACCCGGGCCCGGGTGCTGGCCGTCGTCGACGAGCTGGGTTTCGTGCCGAAGGTCCAGGCGGTCAGTCTCGCGCGGCAGGGCACCGGCCGGATCGGGGTGATGGCGCCGTTCACCTCCTACAGTTCGTTCCTGCGGCGGTTGTCCGGGGTGCTGACCGCGGCGACCGAGCTGGAGACCGACGTGCTGGTCTTCGACCACGAATCGGCGGCGTCGACGTCGTCCCCCACGCTGGCCAGCATGCCCATCCACGGGCGGCTGGACGGCCTGATCGTGATGGGGCTGCAGATCGAACCGGGGATCGCCGAACGGCTGCGGGGGCGAGGTCTGCCGACCGTGGTGGTCGACGCCGACAGTGACCTGTTCAGCCGCGTGGTGATCGACGACGACGACGGCGGCCGGATCGCCGCCCGGCACCTGCTGGAGCGGGGACACCGCCGGCTGGGCTATCTGCTGGAGCGCCAGGTCTCCGACTACGAGTCCCAGGCGGTCAAACGGCTCGCCGGGTTCCGGGTCGCCGCGGCCCGGGCCGGGGCCACGGTGGCGGTCGCGACCAGTGACAACGCGGTCGAGGCGGCCCGGCATGCGGCCGCCGGCCTGCTGGACGCCGCCGACCGTCCGTCCGCGATCATGGCGCACCACGACGCGCTCGCCGTCGGTGTCCTGCTGGCCGCCCGGGACCGCGGACTGCGGGTCCCCGAGGACGTGGCCGTGATGGGCTTCGACGACGGCGAGTCCGCGGCGGCAGCCGATCTGACCACGATCCGCCAGCCGTTCGAGGAGTCGGGCAGCACCGCGTTCGGGGTGCTGCTGGGCCACATCGGCGGGGCGGGGCTGCGGTCGGCCACGGTGCTCGATGTCCACCTGGTCGAGCGTTCGACCACCTGAAGTGTGAACTGTCCGTTGCTGACCTGCGACGACGTAATAAAAGTGCTTCTATAAAAACTCTTGACTTGGTGTTGGCGGTGATGTTTCGTACGTGTGACGAACTCGTCAATCGCACCGGAGAGGTGGCCATGGCGTTGTCCGCAGCGGTCGAGAGTTTCCTGGCCACCAAGCCCGATTCCGGAGATCCCGGTGCACCTGTCGCGGTACGCCGGGCTGCCATCCTCCGCGGCTCCGACGAGCTGTTCGAGACGTTCGGAGCGCCGGTGCAGCCGGTCGGTGTCCGGGATGTCGTCGTCCACCGGCCCGGCGGCGACCTGCGGCTCCGGGTCTACCGCCCGGACACCACCCGGCCCCTGCCGGTGTATGTCTTCCTGCACGGCGGGGGATTCTGGCTCGGTTCCGTCGACGAACTGGTCAACGACGCCCTGTGCCACGACCGCAGCCGGCGTGCCGGTTGTGTCGTCGTGGCGGTTGACTACCGACTGGCCCCCGAACACCCGTTCCCGGCGCCGCTCGAGGACTGTTACGCGGGACTGACCTGGGCCGTCGAGCACGCCGCGGAGCTCGGCGGTGACCCGGGCCGGGTCGCCGTGGGTGGCGTCTCCGCGGGTGCGAACCTGAGTGCCGCGGTGACCCTGCTCGCCCGGGAGCGCGGCGGTCCGCGCATCGACCTTCAGGTGCTCGAGGTCCCGCCCCTGGACCTGACGCTGGACACCATGCGCGAGTCGGGTGTCGCCGACGACTACGGCATCACGGTCGACGACATGCGGCTCTGCGGCGATCTCTATCTCGGCCCGGCGCACGACCGACGCGACGAACTCGTGTCACCCCTGCTCGCGAGTGATCTGAGCGGCCTGCCGGCCACCCGGATCATGAGCGCCGAGCACGATCCGCTGCGCCTCGACGGCGAGCGCTACGCCCGGCGGCTGACCGACGCGGACGTGCCGGTGTCGTTCGAGGTCTATCCGGGGGCGGTGCACGGATCGCTGGCCCTGACCGGCTCCTGGCCCGCCGCCGCGACCTGGCAGGACGACGTGGTCAGCACGCTCCGGAGCCTGCACACCCCAGCTTGATCTCCCCTTTCCGCACCGATCCACCGAGGAGTGCCTTTCATGAAACGTATGGTCGCTGTCCTCGCCCTCTCGGGAACGCTCGCCGCGACGGCGTGCAGTGCCCCTGGTGGCGACCCGGTCACCACCGGCGGTAGCGCGCCGGTGAACGTGAAGTCCACCTGCGGCACCGATCCGGTCAAGCTGAAGGGCTATTTCGAGACCGGGTTCCCGTTGCCGAGAACCCTCTCCGAGGAATTCACCGCGCAGTTCCCGAACGTCACGTGGGACATCCGCGAGGACCAGTTCGCGGTCATCACCCAGAACGCCCCGCGGGTGCTCTCCGACGACCCGCCGGACCTCGTCCGGGTGCCACAGGTGTCGGAGCTCGCCAAGGACGGCCTGCTGCTGAACCTGGACAGCTACGCCACGGCGTACGGCTGGGACAAGTGGCCGGCTTCGCAGCTCGAACAGATGCGGTTCGGTGCCGACGGGGAACGCGGCGACGGATCGTTGCAGGCGATGGGGCTCAACTTCAGCATGACGGGCATCTTCTACAACAAGAAGCTCGCCGCCCAGATCGGGATGACCGAGGCGCCGAGGACCCTGGCCGCGTTCGACACCGTGCTGCAGAAGGCCAAGGACGCGGGCATCACCCCGATCAACCAGTTCAACGGTGGCGCCACCGGCGGTCTCGCGTTCCCGCTGCAGAACCTGATGGCGGCGTACGGCGACGCCGCGCCGATCAACGACTGGATCTTCAACAAGCAGGGCTCCACCATCGACACGCCCAGCAACGTGCAGGCGGCCCAGCACCTGGAGAAGTGGATCAAGGCCGGGTTCTTCGCCCCGGACATCAACTCGCAGGACTACGCGATGATGATGAGCCGCTTCATCGGCGGCAAGAACCTCTTCATCTTCAGCGGTGACTGGGAATCCGGGAACCTCGACAAGCAGATGGCCGGTAACGCCGGCTTCTTCCTCATGCCCTCGAACGAGGCGGTCGGCAAGCAGGCGGCGATGTCCGCACCGCTGACGTACGGCATCAGCGCCAAGTCCACGAACGCGGACTGCGCGGCGTTCTTCCTGAACTGGGTCGCCACCAACGAGAAGGCCCGCGACATCGGGGTCACGGTCGGCGGATCGCACCCGATGGGCCCGACGGACGCCTACATGCCCGCGGTCGGCGCGGACACCGTCACCGCCGGCACCCTGGCGGCCGGCGCGACCATCGGCAAGGACAACGGCTCGATGGACTTCATCGCCAACGCGACCGGGTCGATCTACGCCAAGAGCTGGACACCGCAGCTGCAGAAGCTGGTCGCGGGCCAGCAGACGCCGCAGGGGCTGCTGACCGCGGTGCAGAAGGATTACGAGAGTCAGGTCAAGGGCTGACCCGATGACCCTCTCACCCCGGGGGCGGCGTGCGCGCCGCCCCCGCTCGGCCTGGCTCGGCTGGCTCTTCGCCCTGCCGGCGGTCGTGGTCTATGCCACCTTCGTCATCCGCCCGTTGCTGCTGACCGTGCAGTACTCCTTCTACGACTGGAACGGCATCGGCGCGGCCACCTGGGTCGGCCTGGACAACTACCTCCGGCTGTTCACCGACTCCGAGCTGTTCGCCACGATCGTGCACGCCTTCGAACTGATCGTGTACTTCAGTTTCGTCCCGGTCCTGCTGGGACTGGCGGTGGCGGCGACGATCCGGCGGATCGCGCAGAGCCGGCTCGCGCTGGTGGCCCGGACGGTGCTGTTCCTGCCACAGGTCATTCCCCTGGTCGCGGCCGGCATCATGTGGACCTGGCTGCTGTCGACCACCGGTCTGATCAACCAGCTGCTCTCCGCCGTCGGCCTGGGCGGGGTCACCCGGGCCTGGCTCGGCGACTTCGACACGGCGCTGCCCGCGGTCGGGGTGATCGGCGCGTGGGTCCAGGTCGGTCTCTGCACCCTGCTGCTACTGGCCGGGATGAGCAAGATCGACAATTCGCTGTACGAGGCCGCCCGGCTCGACGGGGCCGGCCCGCTGCGCGAGTTCTGGTCCATCACGCTGCCCAGCCTGCGCCAGGAGATCGGCGTCTGTGTGACCGTCACGGTGATCTCCGCGCTGGCCAGCTTCGACATCATCTACGTCTCGACGCAGGGCGGTCCCGGCAACTCCACGATGGTGCCCGGGCTCGAGATCTACTACCTCGCCTTCGCGGAGCGCGAGGTCGGCATGGCCTCGGCGCTCGCCGTCGCCCTGACCGTCCTCGTCCTGCTCTGCGTCCTGCCCATCCAACGGTTCACCAGGGACGGCACCCGATGATCGTCACCCGTCGTGAGACCCTGACCGGGCGAGTCCTGCTCGTCCTGTTGATGGCGATGACCGTGCTGCCGTTCATCAGCCTGTTCGTCACCGCCCTGCACCCGTCGGGCACCTATCCCGACGGGCTCTCGTGGCCGAGCAGCCCGCAGTGGGGCAACTTCGCCGACGCGTTCAGCGCCGCGAACATGGACCGCCTGCTGTTGTCGAGTGCTCTGATCGTGCTCGGTGTCGTACCCCTGTCGGTCCTGTTCGGCACCATGGCCGGATTCGCGTTCGGGCATCTGCGGATGCCGGGGCACCGGGTGGGGTTCATCGTCTTCGTCCTGGGTCTGACCCTGCCCTTCGAAGGCCTCATCACCCCGCTCTACTACCAGGTGCGCGACATGGGCCTGCTCAACACGAGATGGGCCATCATCCTGCCGCTCATCGGCCTGTTCATGCCCTTCTCCGTGCTCTGGATGCGGGCGCACTTCGTGAACATGCCCGAGGAACTGTCGGAGGCCGCCCGCATCGACGGGGCCTCCACCTGGCAGCTGTTCCGGCGGGTCCACGTCCCGCTGGCCAAGCCGGCCCTGTCGTCGCTGAGCATCCTGCTGTTCCTCTGGACCTGGAACCAGTTCCTGCTGGCCATCGTGCTGGTCGACGACCCCGCCAAACGGACCATGGCCGGTGCGCTCGGCGCCTTCCAGGGCCAGTGGGGCACCGACATCCCGTTGCTGTGCGCCGGATCGCTGCTCATCCTCGCGCCCACCCTGATCATCTTCCTGATCTTCCAGCGCCGCTTCGTCGCCGCCCTGTTGCAGGGCTCGATCAAGGGATGACCCCCGAACCGACAGGAGACACCGGCGTGAACGCGCCCCTTTCCGCCTACGATCGCCGCCAGTTCCTGCGATACACCCGTACCGAACGCTGGCCGATGCTGGACCGCCGCCCGGTCGACGCGACCGTGCACCGCGACCTGCTCGCCGGGATGCTGGGTGTCCCGCCGGAGCAGGTGACCGCGGAGATCGAGGCGATGCGGGCCGAGGCCGTCCGCGCCGCGGCCGGGCTGCTCACGGATCCCGGGCTGAGGGCGGCGGTCGAGGCACTGCCGTTCGGCGCCGGCGACCGCGTCGTGGCCGTCGGTGACTCGATCACCGCCGACCGGGTCGGCTGGTTCGAGATGCTCGACGCGGCGGTCGCCGTGACCGGCACCGGAGGCTTCACCCTGCACAACCTCGGGCTGAGCGGTAACACGACAGCGGACGTACTGGAACGCTTCGATCTGATCGAGGCGGCCCGGCCCACCCGGGTCCTGATGATGCTCGGGACGAACGACGCCCGGCGGCACGGACGGACCACCGGTTATCCGATGGCCACCGTCCGCGAGACGGAGCGCAATCTGCGAGCCCTGGTGCAGCTCATCACCGGCGAGCTCGGCGCCGAGGTCACCCTCATCACACCGCCGGCCGTCGACGGCCGGTCGGCCGACGAGTTCTTCGCTGCGCTCCCGCTGAGCTGGGACGTGGCCGCGGTTGCCGGCATCGCCGCCGTCGTCCGGACGATCGACGCCGGGTGCCTCGACCCGCACGCCGCGATGCGGGCGCACGGACCGCGGGAACTGCTGGAGACCGACGGGGTGCACCCGACCCCGGCCGGGCAGCGGTTCATCCTCGCCACGATCCTGCGCGGCCTGGCGCCGGGCACCCGCACCGCGCGGGGCGGTCAGGAACCGGCGCAGGTCAGCGCCGGTTCCGACGCGCCGCCCTGAGCCAGGAACCCGAAGGTCGTCGATGCGTTCGCGGCGACCGTGCCGTTGTAGGCGGCGCTCGCCACCGTCACCGCCGAACCGCTGGTGGTCAGCGTGCCGCTCCAGACCTGATCGACGCTCTGGCCGGCGCCCAGGGTCCAGCCGACCCGCCACGAGCTCAGCGGTGCGGAGCCGGCCGTCACGGTGACCTCGCCCTGGAAGCCCCCGGACCAGGTGCTGGTGGTGCGGTAGGCCGCCGAGCATCCGGTGGCGGCCGGCGGCGGGGTGGTCGGCGGGGTGGTCGTACCGCCCGGCGCGGTGAACCTCCACCAGTCGAGGTTGAACAAGGTGCCGCTCCCGCCGGCGAAGCGCAGGTAGAGGTCGTGGGTGCCGGTCGCCCCGCTGACCGGGCAGGAGACATTCGCCCAGTTCTGCCACCCGCCGGTGCCGGCGACGGTGCACGTGCCCACCAGCGGGCCCGAGGCGCCGTCCAGGCGCACCTCGATTCTCCCGCCGCTGGTCGCGGACGCGACGGCCGCGGTGAACGAGGCCGCCCCGGATCCGAAGGCCACGCCCTTGACCTTGATCCAGTCGCCGTTGTCGGCGTAGGAGACGTTACGTCCGCCGGTCGCGGTGGCCTCGGTCTCCACACCGGACTCGAAGGCGATGGTCTCCGCCTCCTGGCGGACGTAGGGGTCGAGCGTGCCGATCTGCGGAGCCCCGGTCGTGCTCATGGTGATGGTCGGGATGGTGTTGTCGGCGCGATAGGTGAACTGCTCCACGGCCACCGAGCGGGTGTAACCGCCCCCGCCGGGGAGAGCCCCGTTGTGATAGAAGAAGTACGAGCCGCCCTTGAAGTCGATGACGGCGGGATGGTTCGTGAAGCTGCTGCCCTGGGTGGGCATGACCGTGCCGCGGTACGTCCACGGTCCGAGCGGGCCCGGAGCGGTGGAATAGGCGATGAACTCCGAGCAGCACTTGGCGGCGTACACCAGGTAGTAGAGGCCGTTGCGCTTGTAGACCCAGGGCCCCTCCTCGTACAGCGTGGGCCGGTTGGCGTCGCCCGTGCGGGTGCCGAACCCGGCGGTGGTCAGCGGGATCCTGGTGGGACTTCCGGTGAAGGAGATCATGTCCGCGTTGAGCTTCACGTACCACAGGTTGGGGTTGCCCCAGTAGAGATAGGCCTGGCCGTCGTCGTCGACGAACACGGTCGGGTCGATCTCGTTCGTGTCGGCGAGCGGACGGCCGATCGCGTCCCGGAACGGTCCGGTGGGGCTGTCCGCGACGGCCACGCCGATGGACATCCGGTTGGTGGCCCGGGCGGTCACCGGCACGTACCAGTAGAACTTGTTGTTGCGTTGCACGACCTGACCGGCCCAGGCGTTGCTGCTCGCCCAGCTGAACGTGGCGAGGCTCAGCGGTGACCCGTGGTCGGTCCAGTTCACCATGTCGGCCGACGACCAGACCCGCCAGTCCTTCATCGTGAAGTACGACGAGCCGTCCTCGTCGTGCCCGGTGTACAGATAGACCCGCCCGTTGTGGACCAGCGGTGCCGGGTCCGCGGTGTAGACGGTCTGCACGATCGGGTTGTCGGCCTGTGCCGGCCCGGGCACGACGAGTACCAGCAATGCCATGGCGAGAAGGGCGAACAGGCTACGGACGCGATGGGGTGTCACGGCGCTTCCTCCGGGGCATGAGGGGTCAGGCTGCGGTGCATTGCGCGGTGGGGGTGCCCGCGGTGCTCTGGGTGGTACCGAGCACGCCGAACCGGACGTTCTGGCCGGCGGGGACGGCACCGTTGTAGTCGGCGTTCGTGGCGGTGACGGTGCTGCCGCTCGTGCTGACCGTGGCGTTCCACGCCTGGGTGACGCTCTGGCCGCCGGGGAGCTGCCAGGTGACGGTCCAGCCGGCGATCGCCCGGCTGCCGGCGGTGACGGTGATCTCGGCCTGGAAGCCGCCCTGCCACTGACCGGTGACGGCGTAGGACGCGGTGCAGCCGGAGCCAACGGGCGGCGGGGTTGTGGGTGCGGGGGTTGTGGGCGCGGGGGTTGTGGGAGCCGGTGTCGTCGGTGACGGGCTGCCACCGCCGGGGGTGCCGATACTGCCGGGCACCGCTTGCAGCGCCGCGTACCAGCGCGCGGCCATCTTGTCGTACCCGGTGGCGGTGGGGTGGACGCCGTCGATGAGGTCGCCGGTGGTCAGCGCGCTGTACATGTTGACGAGACGGACCCGCCGGCCGGCATTGACCTGACCCTGCACGATGCCCGGCACAGCGGCGTTGAACGTGCGGACGGCGTTGTTCTGCGAGGCCGAGGACAGCGGGATGAGGGTCGACACGAACACGTCGGCGTTCGGTGCCGCGGCGGTGATGTGGTCGATCAGGGTGGTCAGCCGCCGCGGGGCGTTGCCGACGTCGTAGTTCTGCAGGATGTCGTTGGTGCCGATGTGCAGCAGCACCGTGCGCGGGGTCGTGGCACGTAGCCAGCCGCTCATGGACGCGTCGATCTGGTCGATCCGCCAGCCGGGGTGCCCCTCATGGTCATGGTCACCGAGGTTCGCCGGGCCGTTGTACTGCGAGCCGACGAGGTCGACGCGGTACCCACCGGTGGCCATGCGCTGCCACAACCCGATCCGGTAACCGCCGGGCACCTGGGTGCCCTCGGTGATGGAGTCGCCGAGCGGCATGACCCGGACGCCGCCGTTCGACTCGGCGGCGGCCGGATCACTCACCACCCCGAGGAGGCCGGCTCCCACAGCCACGGTCGCTGCGGTCAGGAGAAGCAAACGGGTACGCAGGCCTCGCACGGGGGCACCTCCGGGCATCGTGATCAGGGTGTGGTGAGTGCGAACTGGCTCACGGCGACGGAACCGCCGAGGGCGCGGGTGGCGTAGTTGAAGACGCCGAAGCGGTAGCCCATGAAGAACTGCCAGTCGCTGTTCAGGGTGAACGCCGGGCCGAGAGTGGTGAATGTCGTGCCGTTCGTGCTGTAGGAGAACGTGGCCGTACGCCCGGAGCCGGGTTGGATGTTCGCGGTTGCCCGTAGCCAGATCGTGCCGCCGGAGACGGTCGCGCCGGCTGCCTCGGTGCCGGTGCCGGTGGTGGTCCAGCCACTGGTGGACATGGTGAGACCGTTGGTCATGGAGACCCGGGTGACGCCGTTGTCCTTGCGGACACCGACCCAGGCCGACTGGTCGCGCAGCATGGCCAGGCCGCTGCGGTCGCCGTCGGCCATCGTGGAGTAGTCGAGTCTGACCGTCGCGGTGGACGACGGTCCCTGGATGCGCCGGGTCAGGGTGTTCCGCGCGTTGTAGAGGTCGTTGGTGACGGTCGCTGTCGAGAGCCGCAGGCCGTTGTTGACGCTGAACTTGGTGGTGTCCGGGTTGTGGTTCCATTCGTACTGCGGTCCGAGGCTGGTGCCGGTGAAGGTGTCCGTGCCGGTCATCGGGGTGAGTGGGTGCCAGGGCAGGTTCGGGCGCGGGTAGCTGGCGCCCCAGCGGCCGTTGACGGTCTGCAGCACCGGCCACCCGTCACCGCTCCAGCTGATCGGGGCCATGGTGGGCATCCGCCCGCCTGGGTAGGCGTCGGTGAACGCCATGTAGTACCAGTCGCCGTTCTGGGTCTGTACGAGACCGCCCTGGTGGGGAACGCCGCCACCCGAGATCGGGCCGGGCAGGTTCAGCAGGACCTGTTTCTGCTCGTACGGGCCCCAGGGGCTGGTCGATCGCAGCACGTACTGGCCGTTGGCGGGGCGGGTGAGCCAGATGTAGTAGTAGTTCCCGCGCTTGTACATGCGTGAGCCCTCGAGGGTGCCGATGCTCGACGGGGTCTGGTAGACGGTCTGTGAGCGGACCTCGGAGGTCAGGTCGGGGGAGAGTTGGGCGACGCTGATGGTGCCGTTGCCGTAGGCGACGTAGGGGGTGTCGTTGTCGAACAGCAGTCCGGCGTCGTAGTAGCACTTGTTGATGCGTGCTTTCTTGGCCCAACCGGCGCCGGCGTTGGTGGAGGTGTAGACGTAGGTGCGGTTGAACTCGGTGCAGCCCAGCCAGTAGTAGGTGCTGTTGCTGGGGCGGTAGTTGAATGCTGATGCCCAGATGCCTTTGACGTAGGCGCGGCTGCCGTTGAGGTCGTAAGCGTTGGAGTCGAAGTCGAGCCGGGGTACGGAGTGCCCGGCGTATTCCCAGTTGACCAGGTCGTAGGAGCGCAGGACCGGTGCTCCCGGGGAGTAGTGCATGGTCGATGCGGAGTAGTAGTAGACATCGCCGACCCGGATGATGTCGCCGTCCGCGAAGTCCTGCCACACCACCGGATTGGTGAAGGTCGAGCTGGCCGGCGGGGTGGTCGGCGGCGGTGTCGTCACCGGTGGGGTCGTCACCGGTGGAGTGGTGGCCGGTGCGGTCGGCGTCGGGCTGCCGGGTGCCGTGGTGCCGGTGCATACGACGCCGTTGAGGGTGAAGGTCGCCGGTGCCGGGTTGCTGCCGGTCCATGAGCCGTTGAAGCCGAAATTCGCCGTGCCTGCGGTGGGCAGGCTCCCGTTGTACTCGGCGTTGGTCACGCTCACCTGGGCGCCGGACTGCGCGACCGTGCCGCCCCACAGCTGGGTCACCGCCTGACCGGCGGGGAACGACCAGGTCAGCTGCCAGCCGGAGATCGGGTCGCCCAGGTTGTCGATGGTCACGGCGGCGCCGAAGCCGCCCTGCCACTGGTTGGACACCGCGTAGGTGACCCGGCAGCCGGCCGCTGCCTCGGCGTTGCCGGTGACCATGGGGACGGGGGGGGGGGGGCCCCGGGGGCGCCGCGCCCGGCCCCCCAACCCGGTACCCGGCACGGTGCAAGGTCAAAACATAAGGGGGGTTTGTTAGGCCGGCCGGGCGACCGGGGTGGGG
>NZ_JBITDZ010000004.1:120550-397331 GCF_044454705.1 Actinoplanes sp. NPDC051494 | reverse complement strand
CTTGGGCCCGGGCGGCCCCGCCCCCCCCCGCCCTGTGTTTGCACCCCGGGTGGGGCCCCCGGCCGGGGGCCGGGGCGGGGGGGGGGGGGGGCGCGGGGGGGGGGGGGGGGGCCCCCCGGGGGGCCCCCCCCGCGGCGACCCAGAGCCGGAGACGCGTACGGTTCATCGTCATCTCCTTCTGGAGGATGTGTCAGCCGGCCTGGCAGACGGGGGTGGCGCTCGGGCCGGCGCCGTTGGCCTGGAAGCCGAACTCGGTGCTCGCGCCGGCCGCGACCTGGCCGTTGTAGTCGACGTTGCGGAAGGCGACGTTGCCGGTGGTCGCACTGTTGGTCGAGCTCCAGGCGCCGGTGACCACGTCGCCAGAGGGCAGCGGGACCGTCACGGTCCAGCCGTTGAGCGCGGTGGCACCCGCGGTGACGCGGACGGTGGCGACGTATCCGCCGGTCCAGGTGTTGAGCGACACGGTGGCCGTGCACCCGGCACCGGAGGGCGGCGGGGTGGTGACCGGCGGGGTGGTGACGGGCGGGGTCGTGACGGGCGGGGTCGTGACAGGCGGGGTGGTGGGGTTGGTGGTTCCACCGGCGTTGAGAGCGTTCAGGACGGACGTGTATGCGGCCTTCTTGTTGCCGGAGTTGTCGAACAGCAGCGGGTTCTCGCCGGTCCGCCAGGAGTCGCTGTCGCGGATGCCCCACACCGTGATGCCGGTGCAGCGGGAGACCGCGAGGCAGGCCCTGGTGACCGTGGCGTAGATGTTCGCCTGGTTGCCGCCCTGGGCGACGTCGAGCTCGGTGATCTGGACGTCGACGCCGAGGGCCGCGAAGCGCTGCAGGTTGGCCTGGTAGTCACCGGGGATGCCGGTGCCGAGGTGGGACTGGAAGCCGACGCAGTCGATCGGGACGCCGCGGGACTTGAAGTCACGCACCATGTTGTAGACGCCGGTGGACTTCGCGTTGACGCCGTCGGTGTTGTAGTCGTTGTAGCAGAGTTTCGCGGCCGGGTCGGCGGCGCGGGCGGCCCGGAACGCGGCCTCGATCCAGTCGTTGCCGGTGCGCTGCAGGTTGGAGTCGCGCCGGCCGCCGCTGGAACCGTCGGCGAAGGCCTCGTTCACCACGTCCCACGCGTAGATCTTGCCGCGGTAGTGCGTCGCGACCTGGGTGACATGGTTGATCGCCGCATTACGCAGGGCGGTGCCGGACATCGACTGCGCCCAGCCGGGTTCCTGGTTGTGCCAGAGCAGGGCGTGCCCGCGCACCTTCGATCCGTTGGAAAGACCTTGATTGAGGATGCGGTCGCCATTGGTGTAGGTGAAGCGTCCCTGGGACGGTTCGGTGGCGTCCCACTTCATCTCGTTCTCCGGGGTGACCGAGTTGAACTCGGTGTTCAGGATCCGGGTGTACGTGGAATCGCCGAGCCGGCCTGCCGCGATGGCGGCGCCGAAATAGCGCCCGGTCTGGGCGGCGGAAGCACCGAGGGTGGTGGCCGCGTTCGCGGTGCCGGTCACAGCGATGGTCGCCGTGACGACGGCGCCGGTGACCGCCGCCATCAGCAGCGTGCCGCGGCCACGTCGGGGAATGGGCATGGTGAGTCCTTTACCGTAGAGCGGATTTGGGAGCGCTTCCATCCATGAACGCAAATGTTGCCAGAACATTTCGGGGCCCTCAAGGGTGGTGGGATGCGACTCCTTGGGCCGGCGCGGTGCAACAGTTCCTGCGCTTTTATCGGCGCGACTCCGCAAGGGGTGCCGCGGTAACACTTTTTTGCGCATCGATGTGAG
This sequence comes from Actinoplanes sp. NPDC051494, assembly GCF_044454705.1. NCBI lineage: Bacteria > Bacillati > Actinomycetota > Actinomycetes > Micromonosporales > Micromonosporaceae > Actinoplanes > Actinoplanes sp. NPDC051494. The sequence continues at coordinate 395,557 of NZ_JBITDZ010000004.1, read as the reverse complement.
TTGACTCGCGGCATTCGATCGTCCAGAGTCGACGCCATTGTGGGAGCGCGAGAAGGAGAGATGCGAGCCCTCGTGACAGCCGCACAGGCCGGTGACCGCCGGGCGTTGGAGCAGCTGCTGCGAGCCGGTCTGCCGCTGGTCTACACCGTCGTGCGCCGGGGGATGGGGGCGCATCCGGACGTCGACGACGTGGTGCAGGAGACCATGGTGCGCGTCATCCGGCAACTGTCGTCCCTGCGGTCGCCGGAGCAGTTCCGGTCCTGGCTGGCCGCCATCGCGGTGCGGCAGGTCGGCACCCACCTGCGCCGGGTCGACGCCGGTGCGGCACGACGGGCGCGGCTGGACGACGCCGGTGCCGTCGTGGACGAGCAGGCCCCCTCCGAGGAGGCGACCGCGATCGGCGTCGACTTCTCCCGCCAGCGCCGTCAGGTCGAGCGGGCCGGGTGGTGGCTCGATGCCGACAACCGGGCGCTGCTGCCGCTGTGGTGGCTGACGATGGCCGGGGAGCTCTCCCGAGGTGACCTGGCGGCCGCCATCGGGACCGGTGCGGCCCATGCCGGCGTACGGATGCAGCGGCTGCGCACCCAGCTCGAGGTGAGCCGTCAGGTGGTCGCCGCCCTGGAGCGCCGTCCCCGCTGTGCCGGGCTCGCCGACGTCGTGACGCGGTGGGACGGCACCCCGCAACCGGTCTGGCGCAAGCGGGTGGCACGGCATGTCCGGACCTGTCCGGTGTGCTCCGGTGCGAGTGCCGGCATGGTCGCCGCCGAGCGGTTGCTGCCCGCGGTGACGCTGCTGCCGGTGCCGGCCGGCCTGGTGGCCTCGGCGGTGGGTGGTGGCGTGCCCGGTGCGGTGGCCGTCGGAGCCGGACTGGGTCTCAAGCTGGGGCTCGGTGCGGCGCTGGCCCATCCCGTCGCCGTCACGGTGGTGGCCGGTGTGCTGGCCGCCGGGGCGGTGGTCGCCACCACGCAGTGGCCGGGCCCGCGACCTGCCGTCCCGCCGGCCGCGGCCGGTCCGGTTCCCGTGGTGCCCACGCCGGGGCGCACGTCACCGACCACGGGACCGGTCGCCGCGCCGGGCACCTCGTCCCCGGCCGCCCGGCCGTCGGCCCCCGCCGCACCACCGTCACTGCGCGCCGGGCCGGTGTCGCTGGAGGCCCAGAGCTCCCCGGGCCGGTTCGTGGCCACGGCCGGCGACCTCGGGGTGCTGCTGCCCGCCACCCGGCAGAGCGGAACGGGCACCCGGAGCAGGGCCAGTTTCCGGGTGGTGCCGGGGCTCAACGACGCCGTCTGCTTCTCGTTCCGCGGTTCGGACGGCCGCTACCTGCGGCATTCCTCGTGGCGGCTGCGCCTGAGCCCGGACGACGGGACGGCACTGTTCCGCGGTGACGCCACGTTCTGTACCCGTACCGCGGTGGGTCTCGGCGCGGTGGTCCTGGAATCCTCGAACTATCCCGGATGGTTCCTGCGGCACCGCGGCGACCAGCTGTGGGTCGACCAGTCCGACGGCAGTTCGGCGTTCAGCGCCGACAGTTCCTTCCTCATCCGCGCCGCGCTGACCGGCTAACGGGCCTCGAACCGCGAGAAACGTACGCTGCCGGCGCCCTCGCCGAGCTGTGTCATGCCCAGCGCGACGGCGCCCTCGGTCAGCCCGGGGTCGTCGACGACCGCGGTGAGGACCTTCGTGTCGTCGATCCGGAACGTGGCGATCTCGGCGACGACGTCGATCCGGAGCTGGTGCCGCGCGGCGTGGTCCACTGTCATCGCGGCGCCGCTGAGCGTGGAGACCGCACCCGAGGGGGCGTAGACCGCCGCCGCGACATTGTCCGCGCAGACGATGAACTCGTAGCGGGCGTCCCGGATCCGGCGGAACGAGACGAGCGCGCACGCGTCCTCGCTCATGTCCTCGAGGGTCACCGCGACGGACTGGTCCCCGGCGAAGGTGGTGGCCGGGCCGGGGCAGGTGACGTCGTTGTCCGATCGCAGGCCGAGGAACACGCCCAGCGCCAGGGCCAGGGCCGTAGCGGCAGCGGCGGCGGCGACGCGTTTCCGGCGGCGCGGCGCGGGTGGCGCGGGGGTGGTGGCGGGCCCCTCGCCCAGGAGCATGTCGAGGAGTTCCTGAGCGGTCGGCCGGAGCATGGGCTCCTTGTTCAGCGCCCGGGCGACCAGGTCGCGCAGGTCGCCGGTGAGTCCGTCGAGGTCGGGCTCACCGGTGAGGATGCGCACGGCGGTCGCGGTGGGCGAACCCGCGTCGAACGGGGTACGGCCGGTGGCGGCATAGGCGACCAGCACGCCCCAGGCGAACACGTCCACCGCCGGGGTGACCGGCTTGCCGTCGAGCCGTTCCGGCGCCATGTAGGACAGTGTGCCGACCATCTGATCGGTACGGGTGTGCTCGCTGGTGGACTCGAACGCCCGGGCGATGCCGAAGTCGATGACCTTGGGGGAGCCGAGCGCGAACAGGACGTTGCGCGGTTTGAGGTCGCGGTGGATGACCCCGGCGCCGTGGATCGCGACCAGCGCGGTGGCGACGCCGACCGCGACCCCGTGCAGGGCGCCCCGGGTGAGCGACCCCTGTGCGGTGACGATCGTGGCGAGGTCGGGGCCGTCGACGTACTCCACGACCAGGTACGGCGTCTCATGGCCGGGGTCGGCGTCGAGCACCGCGGCGGTGCAGAACGGCGGCACCTGGCGGGCCCGGTTGACCTCGCTGCGGAACCGGCCGCGGAACTCGGCCTGGACGGCGTACTCCGGCCTGATGATCTTGACCGCGACCGGCTCGCCGGAGCGTCCCCGGGCGAGGTAGACGGCGCCCATGCCGCCCTCGCCGATGACCCCGAGGAGCTCGTACTCACCGAGGACCCGGGGGTCGTGGGGGCGCAGGGGCTTGGTCGGCACGCCGCAATCTAACAGGGACCGTCGATGCGGCGCGCCGTCACCAGAGGCGTACCCGGGAGGTCCCGGAGGTCAGTGCGGCGACCGGTCCGGGTGCCGACGGCTCCCCGGTGGTGCGCCGGGCGCCGGTCAGGTCCACGTCGATGAGGACCGGACTGCCGTCGGCCTCCTCGAAACCGGCGGCGGCGAAACGTACGGCCGGCAGGTCCCGCCCCGAGAGGGCACCGAGACCGGCGTCGTCGAAATCGGCCGGGAGCCGGGTCGCCAGGTAGACCGCGTCGCCCTCCTCGACCACCGACACCGCCGCGTCACCGAGCTCGCGCGGGCCGGTCTCCCCGGCGAACGGGCGGGCCCCCGAGACGTAGACGTTGTCGCGGGCGTAGACCGGCTGCAGCACGTCGTGGAAGCGCTTGTGGTCGCCGGGCGGCTGCTCGGTGAGCCGGGTCCGGTACTCCTCGAAGGACGCCGGGTGGCCGTCGTAGCCGGCCAGGCCGTACCCGGGGGTGGCCTCGCCGTCGCCGCCCGTCCCGTACGCCGCGTCGAGGTCCCCGCCGGCGAAGATGTTGCCGATGTAGCGGTCGTCGCCGCCGCGGATCACCGCGTAGCCGGCCACCTGGGTGCTGTGCGGCCGGTGGTACGGGGTGGCCCGGTCCATCACCGGTTCCAGCCGCAGGGTGCCGGCGAACAGGTTGCCGACGAACGCACCGCCCTGGCTGAACGACTCGAACGAGGCGCGGGAGCCGAACACGTTGTGGTCGACCACGTAGGGGCCGTGACTCACCTCGACGAACAGATCCCGGTTGTTGCGGTAGTACACGTTGCGCGAGACCCGGGTGCCCTGGGTCTGCCAGTCCAGCCAGGTGCCCATCGAGCAGTCGTGGATCCGGTTGTGCCGGATCACCACGTCGATGGCGGCGTGCAGCTTGATGCCGCCGATCTCGTATCCGTAGAACTCGCGCTTGAGCGCGATGTTGTAGATGTGGTTGTCCTCGATGGTGGAGAAGACGCAGCCGAGATGCCCGACGATGCCGTTCTGCCCGCAGTCGTAGATCGTGTTCCGGCGGACGACGTGCGAGCCGATGTGCTCGCGGTCCCAGCCGATCTGCGCCGCCGCGAACACCGACTCGAGCTGATACTGGTAGCCGGGCTTGTCGCCGCGCTCGGAGGCGTAGTTGTGCCCGGTGGACGACTCTTTGCCGAGCGAGATCCCCGAGCATTTCGCGTCGTGGATGACGTTGTCCTCGATGATCCAGCCCTTTGCCCAGTTCGGGCCGATCAGGCCGGGCTGGTCGGCGGTCGGCGGCGTCCACGGGCACGCGGCCTGGGCCAGTTCGAAGCCGCGCACGGTGATGTAGTCCAGATGCGGCACGAGGGGGTGGAACACCGACCGGCGTACGTTGATCTCGGCAAGCTCGGCGTTGGGGTCGGCGCCCTGGAAGTTCGCCCAGATCGTGGTCTCGCCGTCCCCGACCTGGGCGAACCACACCAGCCGGGTCTGCTCGGCGTCCCGGACCTGGTCGGGCAGGGCGGTCCAGTTGTCGAGCACCTCGGTGCGCAGCGGCGGATCGTCCACCGCAGCCCGGTCGGCGACCTCGTAGAAACTGCGCCCGTTGAGATAGACGTCCCCGAGATGCTTGTGCGGGGCGCCCTCGGGATAGACGATCCAGTCCCCGGTGACCTCCTCGGCGAACGGATTGAAATCCCCGAACACCGCGCCGGGTACGGACACCCGCCACACCGTGCCGCCGTCGGGCACCCACCCGGCGACCCGCTCGGACCCCTTGATCACCACATGCTCGCCGTCGGCGGCGGTGTAGGTGATGCGCCGGGTGTCGCTGAGCCCGCCCCGCCGGGGCACCACCCATTCCCGGTACTCCCCGCCGTGCACGACGACGGTGTCGCCCGCGCGGGCCTCGCCGGCCGCCCGGTTGATGGTGCGGAACGGCGCTTCGGCCGAACCGTCGGCGTCGTCGGAACCGGTGGTCGCCACATGCAGGACAGCGGTCATGATCGGCAGAGCCCTCCTGACGTCCGGCCGGAGGGACCCGGCCGCGGACGAAGATCCCGCCAAGGTAGGCGCCTGAAACATTCGGTGTCAACGCCGAAATATTTCCGATACTTTCGGTTGCCGAAAAAATGCACCTCGGAAAAAGTGTTGCCGCAGCGTCGTCCCCTGCGGGGCAAATAGCGACGTACTTGAATGCATGGGAGCGCTCCCGTAACGTCCTTGCCACCGTTTTGAAGCATTTCCGGTGCATTAACCGGATCGATCAAAGGTGGCCCGACAGTGCGAAGAAGAAGAATTTCGGTAATGGTGGCCGCGCTCGCCGGTGCGGCCGCGCTGCTCGTCGGAGCCGCCGTCACGGCGGCCACCGGAGGAGTCGCCGCCGCGGCCGGCCCCACCGTGCTCGCGGCGACCGCGGGCTGCGGCAGGACCCCGGCTCTGCGCAACGGCACCTACACCATCCAGAGCGGAGGGCAGTCGCGAAGCTACATCCTGCGGATCCCGGACAACTACCAGCCCACCCTGAAGTACCGCCTGTTCGTCGGCCTGCACTGGCTCAACGGCTCGGCCCAGAACGTCGCCTCCGGGGGCGGTGCGGCCGGGGCCGCCTGGGCGTTCTACGGACAGCAGCGGGCCTCGGGCAACGGCGCCATCTTCATCGCCCCGCAGGGGCTGGACGCCGGGTGGGCGAACACCAACGGCCGTGACGTGACCCTGGTCGACGACATCCTGCGCGTCGTCGAGAACGACCTCTGCGTCGACACCACCCAGCGTTTCGCCCTGGGCTGGAGCTACGGCGGCTCGATGAGCTACGCGCTCGCCTGCGCCCGGCCGGACGTCTTCCGCGCCGTCGTGGCGTACTCCGGCGCGCAGCTGAGCGGTTGCGCGGGTGGCTCGCGACCGGTCGCCTATTTCGGTATCCACGGTACCCACGACAGCGTCCTGGCGATCAACCTGGGCCGCCAGATCCGGGACACCTTCGTCCGGGCCAACGGGTGCACCGCGCAGAGCCCCCCGGAGCCGGCCACCGGCAGTCTGCGGCACATCACCACCGCCTACGCGGGCTGCCAGGCGGGCTACCCGGTCCAGTGGGCCGCCTTCGACGGCGACCACACGCCCGAACCCGCCGACGGCGGGGCCCCGAACACGGCCACCACGTGGACGACCGCCGAGGTGTGGCGTTTCCTGAGCCAGTTCGGGCCGGCCACCTCCCCGGTGGGGACGACGACTCCCGGCCCGACGACTCCCGGCCCGACTACCCCTGCCCCGACGACCCCCGCACCCAGCGACCCCGGGGCCTGCCGGGTGACCAGCGCCGTCAATGCCTGGAACTCCGGGCTGACGGCCGACCTCACCCTCACCAACACCGGTACGACCGCGGTGAACGGCTGGTCCCTCGGCTTCACCCTCGCGTCCGGGCAGGCCATCACCTCCGGATGGAACGCCACGTACGCTCCCACGTCCGGACAGGTGACCGCCCGCAACGTCGGATACAACGCCGGCATCGCCCCCGGTGCGTCGGTCAGCATCGGTTTCCAGGCCACGCACACCGGCAACAGTGCCGCCCCGACCGCTTTCACCCTCAACGGCGCCGCCTGCACCGCCGGCTGACGCTCCGGCGGTCGGCCGCGGGACGTTGTCGCAGCTCGATGCCCACCCCCGAGGTGTAATTCGATCGCGGTGACACTACGGTGGGGCACCATGACACAGCAGCCCCCGGCCCCGGTCCCGGCCGCACCCGGGCCCCGGCCCAGCCGGAAAAAGACGACCCTGACGTTGGTGGGGGTGGTCGCGGTGGTGGCCGTGCTCTGCGGCGCCGCCCAGCTGATCACGAAGATCACCGGGCGCGACCCCCTCGCCGGCAAGGGACAGCCGGTGGCCGCGGTGGGCACGACGCCGTCGGCGCCCGTGCCCACTTGGGCGCCGCCCAACATGCTGACCGATCCCCAGCCCACTCTCGAGATCCGGCACGAGCTGGAGGAGTGGCTGCTCAAGTCGGCCGGCGTGGCCGCCGATCTGAAGAGCGCATGCAAGGCCCCCGCGGGATTCTCCGGAGCGCAGGCGGTGACGTTCCCCTGCACGGTGAACTACGCGAAACTGGCCGTGACCTACGAGGTGACCACCAAGCCCGCCGGCAGTTTGACGTTCTCCTGGGACGCGACGGCGGCGAAGACCGTGGTCACCCGGGCCGGGATCCTCGCGGCCGTCGCCGGCCGCTTCAAAGCCCCCACGTTCAGCGACCTGCGGTGCGACGAGCTGCCCGAGGTCGCCCTCGTGGCCACCGGCACACCTCTCGAGCAGCACTGCTACGTCCGCATGACGGGCCGGGACAAGACCGCCTGGGTGGACGTCGTACCGACCCGCAGCGAACCGCGCCTCGACACCCGTCTGCAGTAGGTGGACCGCTCCGGCCGATGGGTGGCGTCGGCCGGAGCGGGCGTCCGGTGGCCGTGCGCGGCGTCTAGCGCTGGCGGGTGAGCAGTCCGGGGCGGTAGGGCAGCAGGCCGTACTCGACGCCGTTGCTGTTGGGGTTGCGGCCCTGGTAGAGCAGTTGCAGGTTGCACGGGTCGACGGTGAAGGTCTGGTCGGCGGTGGTGCGGATGAGTTCGCCGTGGCTGATGTCGTTGGTCCAGGTGGCCCCGCTGTTGGCTTTGCCGGCGAAGGGGTTGTTCTCCGAGGCTGCCTGCGGTGTCCAGGTTCCACCGAGGCTGGTGGCGGTGAAGGAGCGGAAGTAGCGGCCGTTGGCGCCGATGGCTTCGACGATCATGAGGTACTGGTTCTGGCCCTGGACCTTGTAGACCTGGGGTGCTTCGAAGAGGTTGTTGGTGGTGTCGCTCATGATGGTCGTGTAGCTGGTGCCGAAACTGCCGGGGAAGTTCCCGATGGGCATGCTGGCGCGGTAGATCTTGCCGTTGTCACCGGCGAAGAACAGGTACATGGTGGTGCTGTCGGCGATGAGAGTCTGATCGATCGGCCCGGTCCCGGAACCCGAGATGCTCCCGGTGAACAACGGTTGCGCCGCCGACCACCCGTTGGCGTTGGTCGGGTCGCTCGAGGTGCGGTAGGAGAACGCGGTCGGGCCCCACTGGTGCGCCAGGACCCAGATGTTCTTGGGGGCGAAATAGAACAGCGTCGGTGCCACGGTGCCGGAGTTCATGGTGTTCTGCGAGGCGGAGGCCATGTCCGACCAGTTCGTGAACGGGCTGAAGTTCATCGAACCCCAGCTGGTGCCGTTGTTGTGCGTGGTGGCGTACACGAGCTGTTTGCCGTTGTACGGCACGGTGGTGAAGTCCTTCAGCGACACCCAGCCTGATTTCGGGGTGGCGAGGGAGCCGGTGGACGTCCACCGGTAGGACGACGGCAGGGTGCACGAACCACTCGGCGGCGGCGTCGTTACCGGAGGTGTCGTGGGCGGTGTCGTGATGGGCGGTGTCGTGCCCGGTGGTGTCGTCGGGGCAGTGCCGCCGGTGCAGGTCACGCCGTTGAGGGCGAAGCTTGCCGGGGCCGGGTTGGTGGCGCCCGAGGAGCCGTTGAAGCCGAACGACGCGGTGCCGTTGGTCGGCACCGCACCGTTGTAGCTCGCGTTGGCCGCGGTCACGGTCGCGCCGCTCTGGGTCACCGTCGCGTTCCACGCCTGCGTCACCGCCTGCCCGGCAGTGAACGACCACGTCAGCGTCCAGCCGGTCAGTGGGTCGCCCAGGTTGGTGATCGCCACGGTGGCGCCGAACCCGCCCTGCCACTGCGACGACACGGTGTAGGCCACTGAGCAGCCGGCGGCGGCGGCACCGGCCGGCACCGCCACGGCGACCGCCGCCGATGCCAGCGCTGCGACGCCGGCCGAGACCAGGGTGACCCTGGTCGCTTTCCGTTTTCTATTCATGCGAGTCATTGTCATACATGTTTCGGGAGCGCTCCCACGAGGTGTTTTTCCGAACGCCGCAGAATGGCAGCTCACCGGCCTGCGGAAATATGTAACACTTTTCCGGCGGCCCATTCTTGCCGATCGCGCGAAAAAGGCGGACCCGCCGGGCGCGGGGGCGCCGGCGGGTCCGGATTGCGGTGGGGGAGTGCTACGAGCAGGTCACGCCGCCGAGCTTCACGGTGCCGGGCGCCGCGGCCGTGCCGTTGGCGGTGAATCCGATGGTGACCGAGGCGCCGGCCGCCAGCGCCGGGTTGCTGCCCGGGGCCGTCGCTGTCACGGTGGTGCCGGACTGGGTGACGGTGGCGTTCCAGCCGCTGCCCAGCGTGACGCCACTGGGCCAGGACCACGTCGCCGTCCACGGGTTCACCGCCGCCCCGCCGGTGTTCCTGATCGTCAGGGAGCCCTGGAAGCCGCCCTGCCATGCGCTGTCCTGCTGATAGGTCGTGGTGCAGGCGCCCGCGGCCGGTGGCGGGGTGGTCGTCCCGTCACCCGGGCCGGCCACCGGGGCGATCAGGTACGGCTGGATGATCGCCTGCTTGGCCGTGTTGACGGTGGTCCAGTCGTCGTTGGCGATGCCGCCGGTGTCGCCGGAGTTCGGGTTCCAGGACCAGTACGTGAACGACATCCCGGTCGTACCGGTGCCGGTGTAGGCCAGCAGGCGTTGCAGCCAGACCTTGTCGACGTCGTTCTGCAGCGTGGAGCCGAACTCCCCGATCATGATCGGCGCGATGTTCTGCTTGTAGAGGTAACCCCAGTAGTGGTCCCAGATCGCCGGCATGTTGGCCGGGTACGCGGGATCGTCGAACCAGGCCTGGTGGTAGACCGACGTGGCGTACTCGTGCGGTGAGTAGACCAGCCGGTTCGCCACGTTCAGCCGTACCGGGAACTGCCCGGCCTTGGAAAGATTGCCGCCCCACCAGCCGCAGTCCTCGTCGTTGCTGGTGTCGCCGTCCCAGACGTTGGAGAGACCGCCGCTGGGGCAGCTGACGCCCTCGACGAAGATCAGCCAGTTCGGTTGCACCGCCAGGATGGCGTTGCCGGCACGTTCGGCGGCCAGCCGCCAGTCGCGGGCGGTGTCGCCGCAGCCCCAGCAGGCACCGGTGGCGGCCGGGTTGGTGCCCTCGGCGTGCGGTTCGTTGTGCAGGTCGGCGCCGATCACCGTGGTGTTGCCGGCGTAGCGGCGGGCCAGCGCCTGCCAGTTGCTGATCCACGTGGTCTCGGGGACGCCCGAGGTGTACCAGAGCGCGGTCTGGCCGGCCGCTGTCGGGCGGTGCCGGTCGAGGATGATCCGCATCCCCTTGCCGCCGGCATAGGCGACGACCTTGTCCAGGATCTGCAGCGGGGAGAGCCCGACCAGATCGGGGTTGATGTAGTCGTTGATGCCGGTGGCGGTCGCGCCGCTCTTGAGCGCGTCGTCGGAGAACGGCACCCGCAGCGTGTTGTAGCCGAGCCGGGCCATGGTGTCGAGCTGGGAGCGCCACGGGTTGCTGGACCACAGGCCGTGGAACGTCTTGTTGTCGGTCTCCATGCCGAACCAGTTGATGCCGGTCAGCCGCACGGTCGCGCCGGTGCTGTCCAGGATCTGGTTGCCGCTGGTGTGCAGGTAGCCGGTGCCGGTGCCACTGGCGGCCGCGGCGGTCGCCGGCGTCGCGAGGAAAAGGCTCATGGCCCCGGCCGTCAGGGCGGCGGTGACCGCCGCTAGGAATTTGGACACGAGTGCGACTCCAAACGTGGGGGTCAGGCCCGGGTGCAGGTGGTCCCGTTGAGGGTGAAGGCCGAGGGGGTGGTGAAGCTGCCGCTGTGGTTGCCCTGGAAGCCGAACGACTGGCTGCCACCGGCCGGGATGGCGCCGTTGTAGGAGACGTTGCGGGCCGTGATCGCCGCGGATGAGCCGCTCAGCGTCGCGTTCCAGGAGCTGGTGATCGTCTGTCCGGAAGGGAGGGTGAAGCCGAGCGTCCAGCCGTTGACCGGTGTGGTCCCGGTGTTCCGGACGGTCACGTCGGCGCTGAAGCCGCCCTGCCACTGGTTGGTCTTGTACGCGACCTGGCACGAGGAGGTGGGCTCCGGAACCGGGGTGCTGCCGCCGCCACCGTTCACCGCCGCGGAGAACGAGTTCACGGCGAGGCCGGCGCCGCCGATCCAGGGCTCGAAGCCGGCCTGGATGCTGGTGAGATACCACGAGTTCGTGATCGCGCCGCGGTTGCGGACGTCGGTGATGAAGTCGAGGACGCTGAAGCTCCAGCTGGTAATGGGGCTCGGGGCCACGTACGAGATCACCGCGTTCGATCCGTTGCTGCCCTGCCAGACCTGCCAGGTGCGGCCGCCGATGGTGGCGGTGCCGACCACCGAGCCGATCGGCTGGATCGAGCCCTGGCGGTTGAACCAGATCATGATCTCCTGCTGGTTGACGCCGTCGGTGCGGGGTTGCGGGTCGAGCCAGATGTCGTACGCGGCGTCGTAGGTCGCGCCGCTGACGTACGTGTAGTCGATGCTGCTGGTGGCGCTGCTGATCGCGCTGACCTGCAGCGGCAGCACGGTGCCGGGCGAGCATTTCGTGTAGTGGCAGCCGTAGTAGACGGCCGGGTACGACACCGGGGCGCCGCTGGTGCTGCCGGTGCCCTGCTGGCTGGCGATGCTGAAGCCGGAGCCGGTGACGTTGATGCACTGTTCGGCGCTGGTGCCCCAACGGTTGTTCATCACCGTGTAGCGGCCGCCGATGGTGGTGGTGCCGTACTGGTCGCAGATCCGGGTGTCCGCCTGGGCCGGGCCGGCCACGGCCACCGCGCCGAGGGTGCTGACCGCCAGCAGGCAGAGGGCGAGGAAACGTCTCATGGAGACTCCAGAGGAGGAGGTGGGAGCGCTCCCAAGCACAGTAACGCCGAGGCATCGAAGAATGAAGATGTTTCGACCACATTTCCCAGTTAGGTTACTTTCCACTTTCGCGAGCAAAAGTCCATGATGGATCTACCAAAGTTGTGAGCCTCGTGACCGAATGACCCCATGCGGAAACTGATGGTCCTGGGCGCGGTCCTGCTCGCCGGTCTGTTCCCCGCGGTCCCCGCCGAGGCGGCGGCCGTCCCGCCCCAGGAGCCCGGTGTCACGCTGCGCACGTACGAACTCCAGGTGGCGCGCGACGCGATCTGCGTGCTCAAGCCCGCGCAGACCCCGAACGTCGACAAGCTCATGCCGGCGATCAACTGGAGCACCGCCGCGGACTTCGGGTTCGAGGACCGCTTCCAGTCGGAGGTCACCGGCAACGTCAGCATCGCCACCGCGGGGTCGTACACGTTCCGGCTCACCAGCGACGACGGGTCCCGTCTGGCCCTCGACGGCGCGACCGTCATCACCAACGACGGGCCGCACGGGGCGACCTCGGTGGAGGGCACCGTCAGCCTCACCACCGGCTACCACGCTCTGCGCATCGACTACTTCGAGCGCGACGGCGGCCAGCAGCTCACCCTGGAATGGCGGCCGCCGGGCGCGAGCGCGTTCGCGGTCGTCCCCACCGCGGTGCTGAGCACGGACGCCGGCGTGGTCCGGGTGACCGCGCCCGGCCGCAAGGAGTGCGAGGCGTCGGGTGACAGTCCGGGCGACGGGCTCCCGCTGGACGCCGTGCACCCCGGGTACACGCTCACCAACCTGCGCCCGTCCGGGTTCCAGCCGCAGGTGAGCGCGATGGACTGGTTCCCCGACGGGCGCCTGGCGATCGCGACCTGGGGCGGCAGCGACACCGTGGCCGGCGAGGTGTACGTCCTCAGTGGCGTAACGGGGTCCACCTCGCCGGGCCAGGTCACGTACCGGAAGATCGCGTCCGGGCTGCGCGAGCCGATGGGCCTGAAGATCGTCGACGGCATCATCTACGTTTCCCAGAAACACGAACTCACCGAGCTCACCGACACCACCGGCGACGGCATTATCGACCAGTACCGCCGCGTCGCGACGTGGCCGTTCGACGGCAACTTCCACGAGTTCGCGTTCGGCCTGCTCTACAAGGACGGCTACTTCTACCTCAACCTGTCGGTCTCGATCGACCTCGGCGGCGCGACGACCGTGCCGCAGGGCTCACCGAACCGCGGCACCAGCCTGAAGATCAATCGGGCGACCGGTGCGGTGGAATACGTCGCCGGCGGCCTGCGCACCCCCGACGGCCTCGGCTGGGGACCCGAGGGCGACATCTTCGTCACCGACAACCAGGGCGGATACCTGCCCGCGTCCAAGCTGGTCCAGATCAAACCGGACCGGTTCTTCAACCACTACACCAACCCGGACGGACCGTACGACACCAAGCCGGTCACGCAGCCCGTGCTGTGGCTGCCCCAGAACGAGATCGCGAACTCGCCCAGTACGCCGTTGTTGCTCAGCTCCGGGCCGTACGCGGGTCAGATGCTCTTCGGTGATGTCACCTACGGCGGCATCCAGCGCGGCTTCCTGGAGAAGGTCAACGGTCAGTACCAGGGTGCGGTGTTCCGCCTGACCCAGGGTCTGGAGTCGGGTGTGCTGCGCCTGAGCCAGGGTCCCGACGGGGCGCTGTACACCGGTGGGCTCGGCGCGGGCGGCAACTGGGGCCAGGAGGGCAAGCTCACCTACGGTCTGCAGAAGCTGACCCCCAACGGCACCAGCGTCTTCGACATCAAGGCGATGCGTACGGTCCCCGGCGGCTTCGAGTTCGAGTACACCCAGCCCGTCTCCGAGGCCACCGCCGCGAACCTCGCCGCCCGATACCGCGCCGAGCAGTGGCGTTACGTCCCGACCCCGGCCTACGGCGGCCCGAAGGTCGACGAGGAATCCCTGCCCGTGACGTCCGCGACGCTCTCCGCCGACCGGCTCAAGGTGACCGTGCGGTTCACCGGCCTGAAGCCGGGACGCGTCGTGCACGTCCGCTCACCACGCCCGTTCACCTCGACCACCGGCGCGTCGCTGTGGAGCACCGAGGCCTGGTACACGCTCAACAGCCTCGCCGACGGCACCATCCTGCGCACCGACCGGGCCGAGGCCGAGAACGCCGGGCTCAGCGGCAGCGCGGGAGTCGCCACCGACCACACCGGCTACACGGGCACCGGTTTCGTCGCGGGCTACGGCTCGGCGGGCGCGGCCACCACGTTCAGCGTGGACGTGCCGTCGGCCGGCTCGTACCCGGTGGCGCTGCGCTTCAGCAACGGCCCCAACCCGTCGGCCGGCGCGAAAACCGTCAGCCTGTACGTCAACGGGACCAAGCTGCGCCAGATCAGCCTCGCCGACACCGGCACCTGGGACACCTGGGCCACCAGGACCGACACCGTGACACTGCGGGCCGGCGGCAACACGATCGCCTACAAGGTGGACACCGGCGACGTGGGGAACGTGAACCTGGACAACATCACCGTCGGTGAGGGCGCGTCCACGACCCCGCGCACCGGCACCATCACCGGCATCGGCGGCAAGTGCCTCGACGTCGACAACGCCAGCGCCGCCGACAAGGCCAAAGTTCAGCTGTACACGTGCAACAGCTCCACAGCGCAGAGCTGGACCCGCGACGGCGACACGCTCCGGGCGCTCGGCAAGTGCCTGGACATCGACAACGCCGGCACCGCGGACGGTACGAAGGTGCAGCTCTACACGTGCAACGGCAGCACCGCCCAGGTGTGGCGGGCCCAGTCCAACGGATCGCTGCTCAACCCGCAGTCCGGCAAGGTCCTCGACGTCGCCGGTGGCGCGACCACGGACGGCGCCCAGGTGCAGATCTGGCAGTGGGCCGACGTCGCCCAGCAACGCTGGACCCACAACGGCACCAGCCGGGTCACCCTGTTCAACGGCGGTAACCTGCAAGCGTTCCAGAACGCCGACGGCAGCGCCCCGACGTGGCCGGTCTCCGGCGGCTCGGCCGAGGTGCTCGGCGGCGACCTGCGCACCAAGCAGACGTACGGCGACTTCCGCCTGCACGCCGAATTCTGGCTGCCGAACCTCCCGGCCGACGTGACCGGCCAGGCCCGCGCCAACAGCGGCATCTATCTGCAGGACAGATACGAGATCCAGATCCTGGACTCGTACGGGAGATCGGTGCCCGCCGACAACGACAGCGCCGCCGTGTACCTCAAACGGGCACCGACCGCCAATGCCGGAACCGCACCGGAAACCTGGCAGACGTACGACATCACGTTCCGGGCGGCCCGTTACGACGGCACCACCAAGACCGAGGACGCCCGCGTCACCGTCGTCTGGAACGGCGTGACGGTCCACAACAACGTGACCATCGACGGCCCCACCGGCAACGGCGCCGCCGAGGGCCCGGCCCCGCTGCCCATCCGCCTGCAGGACCACGGCGACCCGGGAGCCAACGTCCGCTACCGCAACCTCTGGATCGAACCGGCCTGACCGTCGTGTCGCGGGGCACGGAGACGTTGCCCGGCGCTGAAGTCGTGGTCGGGCAGGGGGAGCGGTGGTGGGGTGCCGAGCCGGTAGATGTCGTAGAGCCGGGTGCGGATCGCGTCCAGCGGGTAGGTGTCCTCGTAGACGGCGAGTTTGAACATGACACCTTCGAGCAGGCTGCGCAACAGCACCTCCTCGACGGCGGGGTCGGAGGCACCGCGGACGGCGAAGACATCGCGGAGCCGGTCCTCGAAGGTGGCCATGGCGTCGGCGCGCCGGTGCTCGACCCGGGCGTAGACCTCTCGGGTGCCGGGCTGGACCATGAGACAGAGGACGAGGCGCTGGGTGCCGAGCGTGGCGGCGGCGCCGGCCAGGGTGCGGTCGATCACGGCGGCGAGCAGGGTGTCCGCTGAGCTGTCGGCGCCGAGGTCGTCGAAGAGGTGGAGCAGCCCGTCGAGCCACTGCTCCAGGATGGCTTCGAGCAGGTCCTGCTTGGTGTGGAAGTAGTAGGAGATCAGGCCGCGGGACACCCCGGCCTGGGCGGTGACCTGCGAGATGGTGGCGTTCTCGTAGCCGTGCTCGGCGAAGACCTCGAGGGCGGCGGTGAGGATCCGCTCCCGGGACTGCTCGCGTAGCTGCTGGTTCATCCGCGGCGAACGGGGTGCCACAACCGGTCCTCCACACTGTCGACCTGCACGTATGGTGCCGCATGCCCCGCTGCCGCCGGCGAGCGGGAGCCGACGGGGCATTGACGGAAGGAAATCGCCCTCCTACGCTCTGTCCATGGTGTACTGGATGGACGTCCAGTCAACAGATCGTGGGCCGATGGGAGCGCGCATGCTGACGGTGGATTCGCGACGACACGAGCGGTGGAGAAGGGCCGCGGTGGCCGGCCTGCTGGTGGTGGGCATGGTGACCGGCACGGCCTCGGCGGCGTCCGCGACCCAACCCGACCCGGACGGGGGTGACACGCCGATCACCGAGGCGCCCACCGAGCCCCCGCGCTCGCTGGACGAACTCGCGCAACAGATCGAACCGGTCGCCTGCCCGCAGCCGGGCCCGGGCGGTCCGGCCCTGGGCACCGGCGTGGGCGCGCCGCCACCCGGCAAACGGGTCGTGCGGATCGTCATCACCGGTGACTCGTACATGTCGGGTGAGGGCGCCGGGGACTACTACAACGCGCGCGGCGTGCTCACCCCACCGGCGGTGGGCCCGGTCGGCGGCCTGCCGATCCCGGCACCCGGGTTCTCGCTCGCCGACTACCAGGCCGACTACCGGCACCGCTCCGCCAACGCGGCCGCGCTGCTGGCCATCGAGGAACTCCGCCGGGTCAACCCCGACGTGGTGTTCGACGTGACGTTCAACGCCTCGTCCGGTGCCGAGACCAAGCACTACTGGGCCGGGCAGAATGACAACGGCCGGGTCAACCCGCCGCAGAGCACCGGTATCACCGCGCAGACCGACCTGGTGATCGCCGGTTTCGGCGGTAACGACCTCGGCTTCGGTGGCCTCATCGAGAAAGCGGTCATCGATTCCGGTGAATACCCGCTGCGCCAGGCGCTCGCCGGCAAGGCCGGCCTGCTCGCCTACCGCAGCGCCGAGGCGGAATGGGCCGACGCGGTCACCTCGGCGACGCCGTCGACGCTGGTCGCCCGTTACATCAAGATGGTCCGGGACATGCACCTGCGCAGCGGGACCCAGACCCGGGTCCTGGCGGTCGGCTATCCGCAGGGGGTGGACATCGCGAAGGACGACCCGTACTTCGACCGTGAAGAACGCAAGGTCCTCGCCGAGATGGCCCCGAAACTGACGGCAGCGCTCGCACGTGCCCAGGAGATCCTGGTGAGCAACGGCATCCAGGTGGACCGCCTGGATACCCAGAGATCATTCCGCGGCCACGAGCTCGGCACCGCCGACCCGTTCGTCAACGGTGTCCGGTTCAGTGTGACGGGCGGCAGCGGCACCCTGTTCAACCACTTCCAGGAGACCGCGCACCCGAACCGCCGGGGCAACCAGTTCCTGGCCGCCCTGTACGTGCAGACGTTCGCGGCCGAGCTGCACGTCAAGGCGCCCGGCCAACGTGACGCCATCCGGGTGGGCCAGCCGGCCCGATCATGTCAGCCCGGACTGTTCACCTGGCCCGTCCCGGCCACCGGCACCGGAACCGGCGGTGGCGGCGGGACCGCCGGCGGTGGCAACACCGGTCCGGAGCCCGGTGCGGGCGGCTACACCCCACCGACCGGCGGTGACTTCCCCGAGCCGGGCGTCCCGGAGCCCGGTGACGGCGACACCGGCGGTGACGACGGCAGCGCGGGTTACCCCGACCTGGACCCGGTCACCCCGGTGCAACCCACCGAGCCGAGCATCCCGGACGGGCTGGAAGGCGCGACGCCGGTCATCCCGACCGTGCCGCCCGCGGGCGGCGGTGCCCCGGGCAGGAACAACCACAACAGCTCGACCATCGATCTCGGCACCGTGACCGGCTGACCCTTTTCCTAGGCAGAGCCGGGCTCGGCCATCCGGCGGTGTAGTTCCGCCTTGGCCGCGTCCGGCATCACCTTGCTCGCGGTGGCCTGCACCTTGGTCTTCAACGAACCGCCGACGACCTTCTCCTTGCCGTCGAACAGCGCCGCGATGCCCTGCTCGGCGACGACGGCGGGGTCGTCCTTGGTGCCCGCGCCGACGCGGGTGTCGTCCATTTCGGCGCGGTGGAAGAAGTTGGTGTCGGTCGGGCCGGGCATCAGGGCGGTGACCGTGACGCCGGTGTCCTTGAGCTCGGCCCGCAGCGCCTCGGCGAACGACTGGACGAACGACTTCGAGGCGTTGTAGACCGCCTGGTACGTGCCCGGCATCATCGAGGCGATCGACGACGTGAACAGCACCCGGCCCTCCGCCCGGGCGACCATGCCGGGCAGCACCCGCTTGGCCAGGTGGACCGTCGAGGTCACGTTGACCGCGACGACGTCGAGCTCGTCACCCAGCGGCGTCCCGCCGACGAACTCCCCACCGATACCGCGGCCGGCGTTGAGCGCGATGACGTCGACGGCCCGCCCGGTCGCCTCGATCGCTTTCCAGGCCGTCTCGACCCCGTCGTACCCGGCCAGATCGACGCGCAGAGCGTCCACCCGGTTCCGGCCGTCGTGCCGCAGGTTCACCGCGGCCTGCTCGATCTCCTCGTCCTGCGCGACGAGCAGCAGGTCATAGCCACGCTCGGCCAGCTGCCGGGCCAACTCGTAGCCGATGCCGCTGGAAGCTCCGGTGACCACGGCGAAAGGATTTCCTGTAGGAGGCGTCATGCCAGCCGGATGCCCTGATCAGGATGGCTTAATCCCACGTTCGGAACGCTACGCGCCGGTCATTCTCACAGTGCTCACCACCAGTAGTTGTCCTGCGGCTGGTAGGGCGCTTCCAGCTCGGCGATCTCCTCAGCGGTGAGGCCGAGTTCCAGGGCGGCGACGGCGTCGGTCAGGTGGTGTGGCTTGGTGGCCCCCACGATCGGGCAGGAGACGACCGGTTTGGACAGCACCCAGGCCAGCGCCACCTGGGCCATCGCGACGCCGCGGGCCTCGGCGACCCGCTGGATCGCGGCCACCACCGGCTCGTCGGCATCGCGGTCGAACGCCGTGGCCACGGAGTCCGCCGCCGAGCGGGCCGTCTGCCGGCCCCAGGGGCGGGTGGCCCGGCCCTTGGCCAGTGGCGAGTACGGCGTCAGCCCGACGCCCTGATCGAGGCACATCGGGATCATGTCCCGCTCTTCCTCGCGCTTGAGCACGTTGTACTGGTCCTGCATCGCCGAGAACGGCGTCCACCCGTTGATCGCCGCGGCGTGCTGCAGTTTCGCGAACTGCCATGCCCCCATCGACGACGCGCCGAGATAGCGCACCTTGCCGGCCCGGACCAGGTCGTCGAGGGCTTGCACGGTCTCCTCGACCGGCGTCTCCGGGTCGAACCGGTGGAGGTAGTAGACGTCGATGTAGTCGGTGCCCAGCCGCCGCAGGGAGGCATCCGCCTGCTCCAGGACGGCTTTGCGGGACAGACCGCTGCCACCGGGACCGTCGTGCATCTTCCCGCTGACCTTGGTGGCGAGCACGATGTCCTCCCGCCGGGAGAACCGGGTGATCGCCCGGCCGACGAACTCCTCCGAGGTGCCACCCTGGTAGACGTTCGCGGTGTCCCAGAACGTCACCCCCAGCTCGACCGCCTGCCGGAAGAAGGGCGCGGCGGCCTCCTCGTCCAGGGTCCACCGGTGCATGCCGGCCGTGGCCTCGCCGTAGCTCATGCACCCGAGCCCGATGCGGCTCACCCTCAGCCCGGTCCGGCCCAGCCGGATGACATTGTCCACCGGGTCAACCTAGCGCAGCCGCTTTGCGGAGCAGGACCGATCGTTCGCGTTCGTTGGCGCACAGGCGGGCGGCCAGCTCCAGTTCGGCTCGGGCTTCCGGGTGCCGGCCGAGGCGGGTGAGCAGCTCACCGCGTACCGTGGGCACCAGATGCGAACCGGGAAGCCGGTCCGTCGCGATCAGCTCGTCCACGATGGTCAGGGCTTGTTCCGGGCCGGAGGCCATGGCCACCGCTACGGCCCGGTTGAGCACGACCACCGGTGACGGCGCGACCCGGCCGAGCGCCTCGTAGAGCAGCACGATCCGGTCCCAGTCGGTCGCCGCCACCGACGGCGCGCTCGCGTGGGTGGCGGCGATCGCGGCCTGCAGACCGTAGGGGCCGAGGCCCCGGGCCGATGCTATGGCCAGCGCGGCCAGCCCGCGGCGGATCGCGGCGGTGTCCCAGCGGCGGCGGTCCTGGTCCTCGAGCAGGATCGGGGAACCGTCGGGCGCGGTGCGGGCTGGGAAACGCGCCGCGGTCAGCTCGCACAATGCCAGCAGGCCGTGCACCTCCGGCTCGTCCGGTTGCAGCGCGGCCAGCGTGCGGGCCAGCCGGATCGCCTCGTCCGCGACGTCGGCGCGCACCAGGCGGTCACCCGAGGTGGCGGTCGACCCCTCGGTGAAGATCACGTAGAGGACGCTGAGCACGCCGCCGAGCCGCTGCTTGCGCTCGCCGGCGGCCGGCAGCTCGAACGGTACGCCGGCCGCCGCGATCGTCTTTTTTCCCCGGGTGATGCGGGCCTGCACGGTCGGCACCGGCACCAGGAACGCGCGGGCGATCTCCTCGCTGGACAGGCCGGCGACCACCCGCAGGGTCAGCGCCACCTGGGCCTCGCGGGACAGCACCGGATGACAGCTGATGAACATCAGCGCCAGCACGTCGTCGTCGATGGTGTCCGGGTCGAACTCCGGCTCGGTTGTCGCCTCGCCCGGTGAGCCGGCCGCCAGCAGCGTGTACCGGTCCCGCAGGGTGGCCCGGCGGCGGATCATGTCGATCGCCCGCCGCCGGGCGGTGGCCATCAGCCAGCCGGCCGGGTCGGCCGGGGCATTGCGCTGCCAGGACACCAGCGCCTCGGCCACCGCTTCCTGGGCGGCATCCTCGGCCAACCCGAAATCGCCGGTGAACCGGGTCAGCGCGGCGACGATCCGCGCCGACTCGATCCGCCAGACCGCCTCGACGCCGGTCGTGGCCATCAGCGCTGACCGGTGCTCTCCCGCCAGGCCCGTTCCCGGGCGACCCACTCGTTGTCCTGCGGGAACTCCTCGATCCCGGGCACCCGGCGGACCTCGACCCGGGAGCCGGGGAACGCCGGGATCCGCTTGGCCCACTCGACCGCCTCCGGTTGCGAGGCGACGTCGATCAGGTAGAAGCCCCCGAACAGCTCCTTGGTATCGCCGTACGGCCCGTCGGTGACCACCGGGGTCTCGCCGCCGAGGTCGACCACCACGCCCTGCGCCGGGTCGTCCAGTCCTTCGGCCGCGACCAGCACGCCGGCCTTGATCAGCTCGTCGTTGAACCGGCCGGTCGTGGCCAGCATCTCCTCGAACGGCGTGGCCATCATGGCCGCCGTCGTCTCGTCGGTGCCCCGCATGATCAGCATGTACTTCGGCATCGTGTTATCCTCGTCCGGCGGGGCCGCGTCCCGGCCCTCGCCCCCACTGGTCGAACGAGTCGCCCGCGGATCGACACGGTCCCGGACAGGAAATCAGTTCGTCACGATCGTGGTCGTCGCGACGACCGTGCCGGCGATGAGGGCGGCGGTCAGGCCCGCCTCGATGTCCTTGACCGCCTGGCGCACCGCGCCGCCGGCCCAGTCACCGTCGCCCAGTTCCCTCAGACGGCCCTTGACCTCTTTGCCGGGCAGGTCCGGGAAGACCAGGCCCTCCCAGCCGAGCGTGCCGACCAATCCACACAACGCAGCCGTACGGGCGTCCGGCTCGGATTCCCCGGTGACCGCGTCGCGCATCCGCGTGCGGGCGTCGGTCTCCACCGCGGGCTCGCCGCCCCCGACGGACGGGAACCGGGTCCGCGGGAAGATGAGCAGCGCCTTGTCGGAGCGCCGTTCCAGGATCTCGGCGGCGACCAGCGCGTCCAGCACGGGCCCGCGGGCCTTCCACGCGAGCCGCTGCAACCAGTCGCGTGTGGTGCGCGGCTTGTCGTCCCGGATCCGGTTCGCGACCGCGACCACCAGCGCGTTGCCGCCGGCCGGGCGCCCGGTCACCACCAGCTTGTCGTCGTCCCGGCGTTCGACGACCCCGGCGAGAGCAAGCTCCACCAGGTACGCGCCGGCGATGCCGTAGTCGAGCGACGCGGCCGCCGCCGGGGCGGTCCCGTCCTCCCGGTAGGCGAGCAGCACCAGTTGTTCAGCCAGCGAGATCGTCATGCGCTCCACGGTAACCGTCCGGGTCACGCAGCCGGTCGAGGGCGGCCCGGCTCTCGCCATGCCGGTCAGGTGGTTTCGCCGTGCCGGTCAGGCGTGAAGAAGCGGACGATGTCCTGCGCCGCGGTGGGGGACAGCATCATCGCCTGGACCCGCGCGGACATCTCGGCGATCGGGCCGATCCTGGCGAACATCGCTTCCTCGTACGCCGGGACCGCCGTTTCCGGATCGGCGGCGAGCCGGGCCGCGAGTTCCGCGGCGTCGAGCATGGCCTGGTTGGCGCCCTCGCCGACCGGCGGCATGAGGTGCGCGGCGTCGCCGATGAGGGTGACGCCGGGCCGGCCGGCCCAGCGGGTGCCGGCCGGCATCGCCTCGGCCCGGTGGGTCGTCGCCGTGCCGGCGCCGGCGTCGATGAGGGCGGTGAGGCGGGGTGCCCAGCCGGCGAACAGGTCGGTGAGGCGGTGCGGGTCGACCCGGCGATCGTCGGCGGGCAGCGTGATCCCGACGCGGAGGTTCCCGTCACCGAGGCGTTGCGCCGACAGGATCCGATTGACGCCGACGCACCAGAGGTTCCCGGGGCCGACCAGCTCGGCGAGGTCCGGGTGGCGCCGGTCGACGTCGGCGACGGTCAGCTGCACGAGGGTGGTCACCGGGGACAGCTCGGCATCGGTCAGCAGCGCCCGGACGACCGAGTGGGCGCCGTCCGCGCCGACGAGCAGGTCACAGCCGGCCCGGTGGCCACCGTCGAACGTCAGCTCCCAGCCCCCGGCCGTTGCGGGGGCCGCGGCGACCAGCCGGTGCCCCCAGACCACCGTGTCGGCGGGCAGCGCGTCGAGCAGCAGGTCACGCAGCGCGCTCCGGTCGATCTCGGGACGTCCCTCGAAGGAGCCGGGTGACGGGGTGTGGTGCACGAGGGTCTGCCCGGCCGGGTCGAGGATGCGGTGCTCCTCGCCCTCCGGCCGCGCCCGGGACCGGAACACGTCGGTGAGACCCGCCGCGGCCAGCGCCCGCTGACCGGACTCCGGGTTCAGGTCGAGCATGCCGCCCTGCGACCGTGCGGTGCGGTGCTCCTCGCGCTCGTAGACCACCGACGTCATGCCGTGCCGGTGCAGGATCAGGGCCAGCGTGAGCCCGCCGAGACCCCCGCCGGCGATCGCGATTCTCATTCCCGCTCCCTTACCGTACGATGTACTGGTGGATACACCGTACGGTAGCGACCCGACGCCCGTTTGGGAACGGCCCGAGCCGCAACCACGCGCCGCGCCGGTGGTGCTGACCCGGGCGAAGATCGCCGCCGCCGCGATCGAGCTGGCCGACACCCACGGTCTCGACGGCCTGTCGGTGCGCAAGATCGCGAAAGAGCTCGGGGTGGGCCCGATGCGGCTCTACGACTACGTGCTCAACCGATCCGAGCTGCTCGACCTGATGGTCGACGACGTCTACGCCCACATCGCCGAGGCCGCCCGGCCGGCTGGCTGGCGTGACACGGTGCTGGCCATCGCCCACGCGACCCGGGCCGCCGCGCTGGACCACGAGTGGTTCGCCGATCTGCTGGGCGGGCGGCCACATCTGGGACCCCACGCGCTGGCGGTGGGCGAGGCGAACGCGGCCGCGCTGAGCCAGGCCCCCGGCGTGCGCGGCGTCGACGACCTGCAGCGGGTGCTGAGCGCTCTCAACGCGTTCCTCGTCGGGGCGGTCCGAAGAGAGGTCACCGAGCGCCGCACCGCCCGGTCCACCGGCACCGACGTGGCCGCGTTCCAGACCGGGCTCGGCCCTTACCTCACCCGGATGCTGGCGACCGGCCGATATCCCACCGTCGCCCGGCTCGTCATCGACGGCGCCCACCTCGACGCCGGGGAGACGTTCGGCCAGAACCTGGTCACCGTCCTGGACGGCATCACCAACCCGATCGCGCCGCCGCCAGCTCCGTGAGCAGCTCCAGCGCGACCTCGGCCATGCGCTGGTCCGGATCGTACGCGGGATCGTAGGAGGCCAGCGTCGCCGAGGCGAGCGGGATCCGGTCGGTGAGCACCCCGACGACCCGCAGCGCCTCAGCGGCCGACATTCCGTCGGGGGCGGCGTAACCGTTCGCCGGTGCGATGCCCGGGTCGTGGACATCGAGGTCGACGTGGAGGTGCACCACGTCGACGTGCGTGGCGAGGGCTTCCACGGCCTGCCGCACGACGGTGGCGTCGCGGGCGTGTGCCACGGTCAGCCGGGTGATGGACGACGACCGGAGTGCCTCCTGCTCGCCGTCGTCGAAGCTGCGTGCCCCGACGAGCATGACGCGGTGGTCCGGCACGGGCCGGAAACCGGGAACGCTCGCGGTGAGCGCCGTCCAGCACCGGCCGGTGACCATCGCGAGGCCGTGGCCGTCCAGGAACCCGGAAGCATCGGTGCCGGGGGTGTTGAAATCGCCGTGCGCGTCGAACCACACCACCCCCACCCGGGCTTGCGGCGCGGGCGCGGCGAGCATCCCGACGGTGGTGTTGCAGTTGCCGGACAGCAGGATCGGCAGTTGACCGGCGCCCCGCGCCCCGGCCGCCTCGCCGGCCACCAGTCGCTGCAGCTCGAAGGCGGTCCCGATCTCCGCCCGCCACGACGGCGACGCCTCGACCAGCCGCTCCTCGACGTCGTGCCCGCGCCTGCGCAACCGCGGAGCGGCACCCGCCCCGGCCAGCGCCAGGGGCCCGGCACCCATCCGGGCGGCGCGGTGCCCGGAGTCGTACGGGACCTGGATCAGCCGTACCGGTCGCGCAGCGGTGGTCATGGATGTCATTCTGCGCCCCGCTGCCACGCGCGGCAGGCGGGAACCCGCTCGGCCGATTGCGGGCGGGGCCGGACGGGTATGCCGGTGACATGTCGGGCGATGATGACTCCGGGGCCGGGCGCCCTGTCCTTGCCGTGCTGGTCGGCGCGCTGATCGGGCTGGTGCCCAGCGTGTTCATCTACTCAGGAGCGGGCCGGAGCAATGACCTCGGGGTCGGCTCCCTGTGGCTCGCCGTCCTGGTCTGGCTGGTCACCTCGGTGGGGGCCGGCTGGACGCTGTATCGCAAGGGATGGCGGGCCTGACCCCGCCGGTGACCGGGCACCGGGCCCGGCCACCAGCGGCGATGTGGCTCAGCCGGCCTGCGGCTTCACGGCGTTGAGCCGGTCGACGAAGACGGCGCCGCCGTCCTTGTCGATGCCCGCGATGTCGATCTCGCCGCCGGCGAAGATCGTGAGCGAGCCGAGGTTGAGGCCGGTCTTCCACTCCACGGCGGAGACGTCGGCGAGCGGGATGTCGACGAAGTCCTTGCGGGCCAGTCCCTCGTGCAGGAAGAAGAGGCGGGTGCCGGTCAGCGCGAGCAGCCCGTTGCCGGCTCCGTGCCGGCCGGCCACCAGAGCCAGGACGCGCTCGCCGTCGCGGAGCTCGGACTCCAGGTCTTTCAGCTCCTTGCCCGCCCCGATGGACGAGCCCATGAGTGCCGACGCCGCGGCGATGTCTTCCCTGTCCTGTTCGGACATGACTTCTCCTCCTCCATGACGCAACCGGGGTCGCGGGCCGGCGCGGCAGTCGCGGACTGCCGCGCCGGTGGGCGACGATATGCTGATGCCCCTATTCGGGGCTATCCATTCTTGTTGACCGCTTCCACGGCGACGGTGGACAGCGCCATGCAGCCGGCCTGGCCGATGACCATGGAGGCGCCGGCCGTCACCGGGGCCGCGAGACCCAGTACGAAGTTGCAGCTGACCTCGACGATGAGACCGACGAAGAGATCCTGTGCCAGCGCTTCGAGACCGGCGGTGTCACCGTTGGCGAACGCGGACGCCGCGGTGCCGAGGTCCTTGTACCACATGGCGTCGCCGATCCAGTCCACGATGCTGTTGCCCGTGGGGTCCGCGTGGTTGACCGGGTTGTCCGCGGTGTAGGCGTAGGGCATGTCCTTCCCGCTGGGATCGACCTGGGTGAAGCGTCCCAGGGAAGGGTTGTAGTAACGGGCACCGAACTTCGTGAGCCCGGTGGAGCCGTCGTAGTAGCCGGACGCGTAGCGCCAGGGGTTGGAGATCTGCTGGGTGGCCGACAGCTGTACCCCGTACGCGTCGTAGCTGTAGGAGTTGACCTTGGTGGCAGTGCTGTTCACCAGGCCGACCACGGAACCCAGGCCGTCGACCAGGTAGTAGTACCGCGCCCCGCCGGACCGCAGGCTGATCAGGCCGCCGGTGTTGTCGCGGGTGTAGTGGTCGGTGGCGCCGGGAGCCGGGTCCACCGTGTCCGGGCCCACGGCCGGAGCGGCACCGCTGCCCGCTTTCGCCCAGGCGACCCCGAGGGCCGAGGTGCCGAACGTGGTCGTCCCGGCCGTGCGCCGCTCGGTCTGCGCGACACCGCCGTAGGTCAGCGGGCTCAACGGCGTACCCCCCGGTTTGGTGATCGAGGTGTTCTGGTTGGCCGCGTTGTAGCCGAACGCCCAGCCGGAGGACGAACCGGTCGTGTTGCCGTTGCCGTCGTAGGTGTACGTCGTCGAGCCCGCCGAGGTCAGCTGGTGGGCGTCGTTGTACTCGTACGACGTGGTGGTGCCGTTCTCCGTCTTGGAGGTGCGGTGGTAGTTGCTGTCGTAGGCGTAGTCCCGGTCGAGCGAGCCCGGCCCGTCGGCGCCGGTGAGGCGGCTGAGCTTGTCGTAGGAGTAACTGGTGGTGCCGGACAGGTCGGTCGCCGACTGCTTCAGCGCGGTGTCGGCGTTGCCGTTGGTGTAGTTGTAGGTGAAGCTCGACAGCTTCGCCGACGTGGCGTCGTTGGTGGCCGTGATGGACGTCTGCCGCCCGGCCTTGTCGTACTTCATCTCGACGGTGATCTGCGGCGTGGTCGGCAGGTACATGAAGCGCCGCCGGTTGTTCTCGTCGTAGGTGAACGTCACCGCCTTGGGCGCGCCCGGTTCCTGCACCGACTTGAGCAGGTTCACCTGGTCGTACGCGTAGGTGACGGTGCCGCCGGCGTCGGTGAACCCGGTCAGGTTGCCGTTGCGGTCGTAGCCGTAGCTCGTGGTGCCGCCGCCGGGAGCGGTCTTGCCGGTGGGCCGGCCGAACCCGTCGTAGGTGAGCACGGTGACGCCGGTCGGGTCGGCGACGGTCGTCAGGTTGCCGTCCGCGTCGTAGGTGTACAGCACCGTGGTGTTGTCGTGGTTGGTGATCTTCTTGACCCGGTCCAGCGCGTCGTATTCGTAGCGGGTCCGTTGTCCCTTGCCGTCGGTGCGCTCGGCCATCCGGGACAGCGCGTCGGGCGCCACCACGATGTCACCCAGCGGGGACGGGTTGTCGATCCTGGTGAGGTTGCCCTTGGCGTCGTACGTGTAGTTCGTGCGGACGTCGTCGGCGTCCTCGCGCCAGTTGACCGTGCCGTTGTCGTTGTAGTCGGACTCGTTGATCTCCTGCCCGGGGTACTGCGAGCTCTCGGTCGCGGTCTTGTTGCCGGCCGAGTCGTAGGAGTACGCCAGCGTGTTGCCCTGCGCGTCGGTGGATCCGCTCGGTGCGTTCGGGTGCGACGTGCTGTTGTAGTCCATGGTGGACTTGGCGCCGGTCGCGATGCCGATCGACGTCATGTTGTTGGTGTTCGGGTCGTAGCCGAACGTCGTCGTGTTGGCCAGCGAGTCGGTCAGCGTCTCGACGTTGTCGTTGGCGTTGTACTTCTTGTCCCGCTTGTGCCCGAGGGCGTCGGTGACCTTCGTGACGCGGTCGCGGGTCTCGTACGTGTGGGTGGTGATCCCGTCGGTGGTGTCCGACGACGCTGTTCCGTTCGGGTCGGTGACCTTCGTCGAGCCGGCCGCGTAGGTGAACGTCCACCGCGACTCGGCGGGGCTGGCACCCGGGTTGAGCTGCTCGTAGTAGTCGATCATCCGCGACGTGTCGGGTTCGTAGCCGAGCGTCGTGGCCCGGCCGCCGGGCGTGGTGATCTTCGAGAGCCGGTCCCCGCTGTACTCGAAGCGGGAGACCCCGCCGGCCGCGTCGGTGACGGTCTCCAGGTCCTTCGCCGAGTTGTACGTGTACAGCACGCGCCGCCCCGAAGGATCGGTGATCGAGGTCAGCCGCCCGTCCGCGTACGCGAGCGTGGTGACCCGGTCCTGGGTGTCGGTGATCGTGGTGGCGTTGCCCGACGCGTCGTACCCGAAGGTGATCTTGTTGTCGTTCTTGTCCTTGGTGCGCAGCAGCCGGCCGGTCGAGTCGGCGAAGTAGTAGCTGCCCTCGCTCTTGTCGAACTTCAGCCGGAACTCGCCGGTCGAGGTGTCACGGGTCAGCTTCGCGTCCAGGCTCGGCGGGGTGCGCCAGGCGCCGGAGGCGGAGTTAATGAACTTCGCCGTGAAACCGGTGGCGGCGTGGTAGGTGACGTCCGCGGTGGCGTGGTCGGACTTGGAGTACACCAGCTTGACATCCTGGGCGGTGCCCAGCTCCCAGCCCTTGCCCAGAGTGGACACGTCCGTCGACCGCGAGTTGTAGTACCGGTCCACCTGCAGGTCGGTGCCGGTGCCGCGGATCTGCAGGTCGGTCGCCTTGAGCAGCAGGTTGCCGTTGGCGACGTTGGCCCGCAGCTGCAGCCGGTCGCTCAACGTCTGGTCCTGGAACGAGAACCGGCCCTGCTCACCGGTCGGCGAGCCGTCCGAGGTGGTCATGAAACGCCATCCCGACCAGGGACCGGCCAGGCTGCCGTCGAAACCGCGGGCCCGCCATTTGTACGTGGTGTTCGCGTCGAGCTTCCCCGACGGCACCTCCCAGGTGGACTCGCTGCCCTGGTTGACGGTCGCCCCGGAACCGGACGCCTTCAGGGTCGCCCCGGTGCGGTCGTAGACCTCGTAGTCCACCCGGCCGGTGCCGCCGTCGGGGTCGCTGAACACGGCCCGCATCGTCGGCGTCCGGGTCTCGGTCTCGGCGGCGTCACCGGGCTGCAGCTTCAGCGGGTCCAGCGCGTTCGGGTAGCTGTTGTAGGTGACCACCGCGTACGGCTGCTGACCCTGCTGCTCCGGCTCGGCGGGCTGGCTCGACCGGAACTGCTTGAAGCCGATGCTGTTGATCGACGTCTCGTCGGTGGCCCGCAGGCCCATCGGGGCAACCGACTTGTTCGCGGCCACCGCCCGCTGCACGAACGACGTGCCACTGACCGAGACCCAGCCGTCCTTGCAGGACGAGTTGTTGCCCTTGGTCGCGGTGCTGGTCACTTCCTTGGTACGCCAGGCGGGCTGGTTGGCCCACCGGCTGGCGGAACTGGCCGCGTCGGTCGTCCAGACCTCCCACTGCGCCGCCGTGCACGACTGCGAGTACCAGTTGTAGAAGTTGAACGTCGCGGCCGTGACCTGCTTGCCCACCAGCGGGCCGGTGTTCCAGTGGATGAACGACCGGGTCCGGTTGCCGCTGGTCAACCCGAGCTCCAGGTCGTTGGCGCCGGACCGGTCGATGTTCTCGGTCTCCTTGACGTAGGTGTCGAAGCTGACGCCGAGCGGGTTGATCTGCGGGTCCACGGTCACCGGGTACACCGTCGCCGGGTCGGTGAAGAAGCCACGGTCCGGCCGCAGCGCCAGGTCGGTGACCCCGCCCGAGCGTGCGGTCTGCTTCGTGGCGACCTTGACCTGCCGTTTCGGCCCACCGGTGGCCGGGTCGACCGAGGAGTCCCACATCTCCGGCGTGGGCAGCGTGCCCACGGTCCGGCCGGACGCGTCGGCGAACACCAGCCCGCCACCGCCGTCGGCCTTCGTGGTGAGCCCGGCCGCCCGGACCGGCAGCTGCAACGACGCGACCGAGGCGGCCGCGTCGGCGTTCTTCACGACGAAGAACTGCTCCACCGCGGTCCGGGTCGCCTCGACGACCAGGTCGACGCCGGGGCGCACCTCGGCGTACGTGGCCTTGTTGCCCCGCAGCACCGGAGCGGGCAGTGCCCCGTCCCAGCCGATACTGACCCGCTTGTCGCCCACGGCCGCGCTGAGCAGCTCGTGGTCACCGGCGCCGGTCGCGCCGGACAGCTTCACATCCGCCGGGTGGGCCACCGGAGCGACCGATCCATCCGCCTCCGCACGCATGGTCAGGTCGATCGGCACCCATTCGCCGGCGTCGTCACGCATCCGCACCGGACCCGAGTAGATCTTGGCGGTCCAGGTGCCGTCCGGATTGGCGAACACCTCGGTGGTCTCGGTACGGCCCGCCAGGTTCTCCACGGCTTTGCCGCAGGCCCGGGCACCGGCCATCGCGGTGACTTCGTCGCTCTGCTGGTCGCCGCAGGCCGGGGCGGTGCCCGGTGCGGCCGGCGGGACGGCCGGTGCCGCGACGGCCCGGCCGCCCGTTCCGGGAACGGCGGCGGCGACGAGTACCAGCGCGGTGAGCGCCCCTATTCGCCGGATTGCCGGTTTCGTTGATCGGAAAAGGGCATGATCCATCGACGGACCTCCTCAGTCCTCAGTGGTGATGGAAATCGCACGGTAATGACGTCCATGCAGGACCGTCAATTGGTTACCGGCGAAATGCATGTCCCCACAAATGCGGACTTAGGAATCGCGTCTTTACTCTGAGCTATGTAGATGACCTTATTGAAGTGCAGCTCAAGAGAATTTTGCATCGATGAATATAGATTATATGACCCACGTCACTAATTGCGTGATCGCGAAAGCGGCAGGCCGGCCACCCCGTGCGGGGAGGCCGGCCTGCGACAAGAAGTGGTCGTGTCAGCGGCGATTGTCGAACTTGTTGCGGACACCCCGGCCGGTCGTGAAAGCCTTGCGGGCCAGCCACAGACCGCCGACAACCATGATCACAATGAGCAGGATGAGCAGGATGCGCATGGAGGCCTCCACGATCCGGTCCGCCGAACGGGATGCGGCGGTGTCACCCCACCATGCCCGCCCGCGGTCCGTCCTAAGCCCACCACGGGTGTCAAAGGTGGTTCGTCCAGATTCCGCGTTCGCGGTCCTGGTCTTCCGCATCTCGCCGGGCTGTCACCGGGCCCAGCCGGGCACCTCCGACGGCTCGCGGTCGGTGGGGCCGAGGTAGTCGGCGGACGGGCGGATGATCTTTGCCAGGCGCTTCTGCTCGAGGATGTGCGCGCTCCAGCCCGCCGTCCGCGCACACGTGAACAGCGGCGTGAACAGCTCGGCGGGCACCCCGGCGAAATCGAGGACGATCGCCGCCCAGAACTCCACGTTGGTCTCGAGGATCCGGTCGGGTTTGCGGTCGCGCAGCTCGGCCAGCGCCGCGTTCTCCAGAGCCAGCGCCACCTCGTACCGTGGGGCACCCAGCTCTTTCGCCGCCGCGCGCAGGATGCGGGCCCGGGGGTCCTCCGCGCGGTAGACCGGGTGCCCGAAGCCCATCAGCCGGCGGCCGCTGTCCAGCACCTCCCGCACGTATCCGCGGGGGTCGCCGTCGCGTTCCACCGCCTCGACCATGCCCAGCGCCCGCGACGGCGCGCCGCCGTGCAGCGGGCCCGACATGGAGGCGACCGCGCCGGACAGGGCAGCGGCGACGTCGGTGCCGGTGCTGGCGACGACCCGGGCGGTGAACGTGGACGCGTTCATGCCGTGCTCGGCGGCGCAGACCCAGTAACGGTCGATCGCCTCGACGTGGCGGGGATCCGGCTCGCCCTGCCACCTGATCATGAAGCGTTCGCTCACCGAGCCGCCCTCGTCGACCCGCCGCTGCGGCACCGCGGGCAGGTCACCGCCGCGGGCGGCCTGGGCCACGAACGACAGCATCATGACCGAGGTACGGGCCAGATCCGCGCGTGCCTGTGTCTCGTCGATGTCGATCAGCGGCCGCAGACCCCAGTGCGGGGCCAGCAACGCGGTCGCGGCCTGGACGTCGGCCCGGATGTCGCCGGAACGCACCGGCAGCGCGAACGCTTCGGCGGGCGCGAGCGGCCGGTGGAAGTCACCGTCGACCAGCAGGCCCCACACGTCGGCGAACGTCGCCCGGCCGACCAGCTTCCGCACGTCGATGCCCCGGTAGCGCAGGGAGCCACCGTCGCGGTCCGGTTCGGCGATCTCGGTCTCGAAGGCCACCACGTCGGCGAGGCCAGGTCTACCCGTCAGCATCCTTCGACTGTCGGCCCCGCCCAGCGCTCTGTCAACATTGATCGAATCAACATGAGACCATATCCACATGAGCGAGGACCGGCTGCTGACCACCGACGACGTGGCCCGCCACCTGGGGGTCAAGAAGGCCACCGTGTACGCGTACGTCAGCCGTGGCCTGCTGGTCAGCCGGCGCAACGCCCGTGGCAAGGAGAGCGTGTTCCGTGAGGCCGACGTCAAGGCGTTCAAGGCCCGGCGACGGCACGGGAGCACCGCACCGGAGCAGGCCATCGACACCGGCATCACGCTCATCACGGAGAACGCCCTGCACTACCGCGGTTTCGACGCCACCCTGCTGGCCCGGCGCGCGTCCTTCGAGGCCGTGTCCACGCTGCTGTGGACCGGCACCCTGCAGCACGTCGCCTGCACCCCGGATCCCGGCCTGCTGGCACTGGCCGAGGCGGTGACCGCGCCCCTGCCCACCACCGCCCGCTTGACCGACCGGCTGCGGGTCGTCGTGGCCGCCGCCGGCGCCGCCGACCCCCTGCGCTTCGACACGACCCCGGCCGCCGTCGTCACCACCGGCCGCACGATCATCGCCACCATGGTCGCCGCCCTCCCGCCCCGCTCGCCCGAGGCGGACGGCACCCTCGCTGCCAGGTTGTGGAGCCGGCTCACCGACGCCGCGCCGGCCCCCGACCGGATCGAAGCGCTGAACGCCGCCCTCGTCCTGCTGGCCGACCACGATCTCGCGGCGTCCACCTACGCGGCCCGGGTGGCGGCCTCCACCCGCGCGCATCCCTACGCCGTGGTCGGCGCCGGGCTGGCCGCCCTGGACGGACCCCTGCACGGCGCCGCCAGCGGCGTCGTCGCCGACCTGCTCAGCACCGCGATCCGGTCCGGCGACGCGGTGGGCACGGTTTCCGACCGTCTCCGTACGGGCGGCGGTGTGCCCGGCTTCGGCCACCCGCTCTATCCCGGCGGCGACCCACGGGCCGCGGCGCTGCTCGGGTACGTCGCGTCACTGCGGGACCCGGGTGTCCCGGACGCGATCGACGAGGTGCGGGCCGCGGTGCGGTCCCGGCCGAACATCGACTTCGCCCTGGCCGCCCTCACGCTGCGCACCGGCATGCCCCCGGACGCCGGCGAGGCCATCTTCGCGATCGCCCGCACGGCCGGCTGGATCGCGCACGCCATCGAGGAGTACGCCGACCGCCCCAGCCGCTTCCGCCCCAACGGCCGTTACGCCGGCGTTCGAACCGGGCCGAAGGGGGCACTGTGATAACCCCTGCCGGCAATGACTCCCTCGGACCGTTCCGCCGAGGTTTGCTGGCACCGACCGTGACCACCGTCCTGAACGTGACCCCGGAGGCGTGATCCATGCGTACCGCGAAGCTCGGAGATCTTGAAGTGGGCCGTATCGGCCTGGGTGCGATGGGTATGTCGCACGGTTACACCGGCTCCGGCAGTGACGACGCCGAGTCGATCCGCACCATCCACCGGGCCGTCGACCTGGGCGTCACCCTCATCGACACCGCCGAGGTCTACGGCCCGTACGTCAACGAGGAGCTGGTCGGCAAGGCGCTGCGGGGCCGTCGTGACCAGGTGGTGCTGGCGACCAAGTTCGGCCTGATCTCGCACACCGGGCGCGCGGCCGGTTCGGCCGACAGCAGCCCGCAGAGCATCCGCACCGCCGTCGAGGGGTCGCTCAAGCGCCTCGGCACCGACCACATCGACCTGTACTACCAGCACCGCGTCGACCCGGACACCCCGATCGAGGACACCGTGGGTGCACTGGCGGCGCTGGTCGGGGAGGGCAAGATCCGGCACATCGGCCTGTCCGAGGCCTGGATCGGCACCATCCGCCGGGCCCACGCCGTGCACCCGATCGCCGCGCTGCAGTCGGAGTATTCGCTGTGGACCCGTGATCAGGACGAGGTGCTGCCGGTGCTGCGGGAGCTGGGCATCGGCCTGGTGGCGTACTCCCCGCTGGGTCGTGGTTTCCTCACCGGCGCGCTGCGGACGCCGGCCGATGTGGAGAAGCTGGACGACAGCGACTTCCGCAAGACCCACCCGCGTTTCACCGGCGAGAACTTCCAGCGCAACCTGGCCATCGCCGACGAGGTGCAGAACGTCGCCGACCAGGTGGGCGCCACCGCGGGTCAGGTGGCCCTGGCCTGGCTGCTCGCCAAGGGCAACGACGTCGTCCCGATCCCGGGCACCAAGCGGGTGACCCGGGTGGAGGAGAACACGGCGGCGGACGCGGTCGAGCTCACCCCCGCCCAGCTGGCCACCCTCGACGCGCTGCCGGTGGCCGAGGGCGGCCATCACACCGAGGAACAGATGAAGATGATCGAACGCTGAGCGGTCAGCCGCAGGTTCAGGCGATGGCACGGTTCTGCTCGCCCGAACCGGTCACGGTCGCGAGGTACCTGCTGCCGGTCACGGTCCGGCCGTCGTCACTGCCGTCGCCGCCCACCAGCAGCGGGTTGCCGAACTGGGCCGGCAACCTCTCGTACCGAGCGGTCGCGACGCGGTAGCGGAAGCCGACGACCTGGCCGCCACCGTCGAAGCCGTCCGCGCCGATGACCCAGCCGTTCGTGATGCCGGCCAGCCGGGACGAGAAGTACGTCCCGCCGGTCCCGGTCAGCAGGCGGGTGCTGCCGTCGGGCAGTCAGAGCACGCCCCGCGATCCGCAGACGCCGATCTCCGCGGTGCCGGCCACCGTGCCGTCCCGGTCGATGCCCACGGCACCGGCGGAGGTGGCGCCGGGTGGGAGCGGCAGCACGGTGGGCCGGGCGAGGTTGCCGGCCCAGACCACCGCGCTGCCGGAATCTCTGCCCGACCGGTAACGGCATACTTTCAAGATCGGCTTGCGGGACTCCGTAGACCCGCGCAGGGAGGTCGTCGTCAACGGCCTCCACCAGCAGCTCGGCCTCAACGAAGCGCTCGAAATCGGTGATCATGCCCCGCGGTGCGCCGCTCGACTCGGCGCCTTTCTTCAAGTCTTCCAGCAGCTGAGTGATCGCAGCGGAGACCAGATCAGCATGAACACCAAACGCTGCGCGCTTACCCCCTGCGGCGGATCGAACGCGAGAACATCAGCGGTCGCCACGTTCAAGCCGTGAACCGCGTCCGCCAGGTCCATGACCACAGGACGAAGCCGACGGCCCACCGGACGCGGGCCACCCTTGACCGCGGCGTCGATACCGGTGAGCGCGTCACGTACCAGCTCAAGAAATCCCAGTACGTCGCTGTCTTGCAGCACCGTCTGCCATTGGACACCGGTAACTGGAATGGGAGGCTCCGTCGCGGCCACCGGTTGGGACACCTCCCAAAACTCGCCCAAAGACCCAAGAGATGCCCTCACCGCTTGCATCGTCGACATCAGTAGATGTCGGCCGACCTCAGCGGTCGCCACGTCGGATGGATGCCGCAGTTCGGAACGGCTAAGGGATTGTGTGACCTCCGGAAACATCCGGCTGAGGGCTATGGTGTCCGGTGATGCCCGGTTCAGAGAGCCGGGATCACTGTTCATTGGAACCGTTAGGGGTGGCCGATGCCACGGCGGATTGTTGTTGCCCATCCCGACTTCGGCCGCAGGCTCAAGGAACTGCGTGAGCAGCATGGATTGTCGCTGCGCCGGCTCGGCGGGATGATCCACTGTTCGCACGGCCACCTGTGGGATCTCGAATCGGGGATCAAACGGCCGAGTCTGTCCGTCGTGGTTCTGCTGGATCAGGCACTCGAAGCGGGCGGGCAGTTGTCCGCCATGGTGTCCGAGGTGTCAGCCGACACCGATGCCCGGCCCGTCGCGGTCGAACAAGCGGTGATGGCCATGCCGTCCGGGCTAGAGTTCGCGCCGGACTGGCGGCACGGCATAGATGTCGCTGTTGATCTTTGGCGAGGCGATATGCAGCGGCGGAACCTTCTTCGACAGGTGGGCTTCAGCGCAACGGCCTTCCTGCCAGCGGCGATGCGATGGCTGATGTCGTCGCTCGACGAGCGCCCAGCCGGCAACGGTGAGCGGCTGATCGGTGCCGCCGACGTTGAGACCGTGCGCCGGATGACCGTGACGTACCGGACGCTGGACAACCAGTTCGGCGGCGGCCATATCCGCGACAGCCTGGTGCGCTTTCTCAACGCCGATGTCACCGAGCTGATCAACGGCCGCTACGACGCGGAGACCGGCCGCCAGTTGCTGTCCGCGGTCGCGGAGACGACCCAGCTCGCGGGTTGGGCTTCGTACGACGCCGGGATGCACGGGCTGGCCCAGCGATACCTGATCCAGGCGCTGCGCCTCGCGGCGGGAGCCGGGGACCGGGCGCTCGGAGCTGAAATCTTGGCGGCGATGAGCCATCAGGCCGCGTTCCTGCGCGCCTCAGGCGAGGCGGTGGATCTGGCCAAGGCCGCCAGCCGCGCAGCGGCCGAGGCGGGCATCGCCGCGATCCAGGCGGAGTCGGCAGTTCTCGAAGCCCAAGGCTATGCCGTCGGCGGCGACGAGAAAGCCTGCGCAGCAGCGCTGAACAGGGCCGAAGCAATCTTCGACAAGGCTGACCGGACCAGTGAGCCGCAGTGGATCGGCTACTTCGACGAGTCCTACCTGGCTGCCAAGTTCGGCCACTGCTTCACCGCACTCGGACGGGGCGATATCGCTGCACGGTTTGCCACCCGGTCGCTGGACATGGACGGTCGGCAGTATGCGCGGGGGCGGCAGTTCAACCTGGTCCTGCTCGCTGTGGCGCACGCGCAGAACGGCGAACCGGAAGAAGCCGCACGGGTCGGTGTCGACGCAGTCGAAGCCGCGGAAGGGCTGTACTCGTCACGAGCCCGCGACTACCTGACCGATCTCGCCGACCGTCTCTCCAAGCATGTCGGGCTACCTGCGGTGCGGGACTTCGCGGAGCGGGCCCGGCCGGTCCTGGCCAGCGCCTAGAGTCTGCCGGTCGCCTTGCGCAGCAGCAGGGCGAGCAGCCCGGAGACGGAGCCGGCGCCGACGATGATGCCGTTGTCGATGTGCTGCTGGATCTCTCCGAGTGGAATCCAGCCGAGGCGTTCGGCTTCGTTGATGTCCGGGGCCGCGCCGGTGAAGTCGGCGCCGCGGGCGAGGTAGACGATGTTCTCCTGGTCGATGGTGCCGACCATCGGCTGGAAGCTGATCAGCTTCTCGATGCTGCGCGGCCGCCAGCCGGTCTCTTCCTCGACCTCGCGGGCTGCGCAGGTCAGGGAGTCTTCGGCCGGGTCGAGGTAGCCGCCGGGCAGTTCCCAGACCCAGCGGTCGACGATGAAGCGGTGCCGCCACATCATCAGCACTCGTTCGTCGTCGTCGAGCACGATGACCATCGCCGCGGCCGGGATGCGCAGAACGTACTGCTCGAAGCGAACGCCGTCAGGTAGCTCCACGTCCGCGATGCTCAGCACCGCCCGGCGGGTGTCGTCGACGACGCGCTCTCCGTGGATGGTCCATTCACTGGCTCGCTTCGGCTCAACACTCATCAGCGCACAGTAGCCGTACGCCTTCCGGGTTGTACTCCGACACCTGCCGCGTCGGCTGACAGCGGCTGACGCCTGTCGCCTTCATTTCCGGGTCGCCGGACCGCCATGCTGTGACCGAAACACCTGGTGAACAGCAGCGAAGCCCACGGCGACCGCCGCACCACGCCGGCCGCCACCCCTGAAATCGAGACCGGGCACGCGGTCCCCGCCGCACCACAACGAACCAGCGGACCGGTGGGACCACCGTGACAGTACGTCGTAGGTCGGCGTGCCCACGCCTATCACGGAAGGCAGGACATGGCGACGACGACGAACCACCTCACTGGCGGAGGTGAGTCCCAGTGGTGGCGATAGCGGCGACGAGCGCACTCCTGGTGGGGTTCCTCGCTGGCCTGATCAGTTTCAAGGTCAAGAGCCGGTGGTGCCCGCAGTGCGGCGCGATGACCACCGCCGACCTGCCCGCAGCGACTGCCACGCCGGCCACGCTGAGCGTTCCGAGGTGGTCGGCGTTGCCGACGCAGTCCTACAACCAAGTCGGGCGAGCCGGAGCACTCACCCCGGCCCAACGGCGCCGCGCGAACGGACGGGCGGCCTGACGATGATCATGAGGCACTACCCGCCCGCAGTACTCGTCCACGTGCCCGAGTGCATGGAGGGGTCCGCGCTCCCGGCGGTCATGGCGCCCGTCCTGGAAACCGGCTTCTACAGCCACCGCTTCCATTTCTGCTTCGCCGAGGCTGGCTACGACCTCGCCACGGTCGCGGCCGCGCATGTCATCCGTGACGGCATCGTCGCGATGGTCACCGTCGAACGACTCGACTACCGGCCACATCGCTACGTCCCCAGCGACGACCAGCCGGCCGACGCCCTGCATCCCCGTTGTCGCGTCTGCTACGGCACCCACGGCGAGGGCCAGCCGACTCATCCCGTAGTCGGAAGCGAGAGCACCTCTCCATGAACGCCGAGCGATCGACTTCTCCGCCCTTCAGACGGCCCGGTCCGGTCGCCTTCCCTGCGAAAGACGACGACCAGACCGGGGCGAATGCACCACCCGCGAGGACGGACCTCGTGGCGCACACGCAAAGGAGAGCATGCCATGGACACCGACGACCTGTACTCGGTCGAGGTCCCGGAAACGGCGTTCCGCACGCCGTGCGGCGGCAACATCGGCGGCAGCCTCGAGTCTTGCGTCTCGTTCGCGGACATCCCCGGCGAGCCCGGCGCCTACGCCATCCGCGACACCAAGCTCGGCGGGGCCAGCCCGACCCTGCGCTTCAGTGCGGCGGAGATGACCGACTTCGTCACCGCCATCACCGGCCCGGGCGACAACGCCTGATCCGCAAGCCCAGTTCACACCCGGTGGGCCGCCGTCCGGCGGCCCACCGCACCGGACAACAGATTGAGGAAGCGGGATGGCCCTCGGGCACTGGCACGGCTATCTCTGGACCGGACCAGGCAAGGATTTAAAGGACGAATCGCTGCGCCGGCCCAGTGCACCCGGCACACCCGCGACCCAGGAATTCCTCCGGTCGTCACTGCCGCCGATGCGGCTCGGCCACTACCTGTTACGCCGCAGCGCCGCCTCCGCAGATCTCACTTGGACCGACGTGGACGAAGCCATCGACTGGATGGCCGCCACCTACAAAAGCCACCCGCCCATGGAAGGCGACGTCGGATTCCCCGCCGTAAACGGCGCCCCACCACCGCTGGCCGGCGATGTCGGACTGGACGCGCGCAGAGCAACCTCCCGTGACGGGCTGATCAACGGTGTGGACGCCTACTGGCAGTACTACACCAACCCGAACGGCGGCATTGTCGCCTACGCGGCTATCTGCTGCCCGCACACCCACCTGCCCGACATCCCATGCCCGCTCCCGCCCCGACCCTGACCACTCCCAGCCCGCGGAGGACGCCGTGTCCCTCAGGATGCTGTTCGATCAAGCGACGTACCAGGACATGATGACGAGCTGGCCGACCGAACCAGCAGTCCACGACCTGCCCGACGGCAGCCACTTGCCGGCCATCGTCAACGCGAAACTGCTCAACACTTACCTCGACACCGGCTGCGCGCCCGCCGACGAGATCAACGTCGTCAAGGATGGCGCCGCCCGCCATCCTCGCGCGTACGCGACCGCCGGCAAGCTCGACCCCGCACGGATCGCTATGTGGCGCGACCGCGGCTACAGCTTCCAGATCCGTAACCTGGACCGCTGGTACCCGCCACTGCACGCCATGTGCCGAGCCATCCAGCACGAGACCGGCTACGGCTGCTACGTCACCGCATTCGTCACCCCCGCCGGAGCCCAGGGCCTCGACTACCACTGGGACCAGAACATCGGCATCATCTACCAGGCCGCCGGTGTCAAGACCTGGCAGATCTGGCGGCCGGTCGTCGACGAACCCCACCGCGGCTACAAGGCATCCAACACCCAACCGCTCGCCGAACTGGTCGAGCAACTCAAGGCAAACGGCCCGGACCTGGAGATCGAGCTCAAACCGGGACAGGTCCTCGTGCTTCCGCGCGGCTGGGTCCACAACCCGCACGCCCTCGACCAGACCGAGGACAGCGTCCACCTGACCTTCGTCATCCGCGAACGCACCGGCTACTGGATCGGCGAGAAGCTGGCCAAGGCCGCCATCGAATCGACCCCGCTGCGACGCGTGATCGCCCCGGTCGACATCGTCAACGAAGACGCGCTCGCCGCGCAGATCGACCAGGCACGAAGCGCATTCGTCGATTGGCTTGGCAAGGTCGACACCCAAGCGTTCGCCGCCGAACTGCTCGACGCTACCCGAAGCGAACTCGAACCCGACTACATCTGACGGCCTAACATGCCGGCCGGCTCGGCGGGGAATTCCCTGTGGCTCCCGCCGAGCCGGGTTGCACCATCCCGCCACCGGATCTCATCCGGCAGATTGCTCCAGCCCGGCGACGAGGTACGGGTGAACTGGTCGTCAGGTTCTTGCGTTGTCTCATATGAGAGGTATGGCGACCGCGAGAATCTGGAGTGTAAATGACACCTGAGCAGAGAGCCGTAGAGCTGATAAACGTGTTCAGCAAGCCTGAGACCAGTGATAAGCGGAAGATGGACGAGATCTACATCGCGCTCCGGGTCACTCTCGACGAAGATATCCCTCAGCTGGCCCAAGAAGTTACCGATCTCAATAGAGAAATCGCCGTGCAGGTGCTGACCAGCATATCTGCTCTGATGAAGGAGCAGCGCCTTCAGGCCAGCTATATCGAG
Organism: Actinoplanes sp. NPDC051494; assembly: GCF_044454705.1. Lineage (NCBI taxonomy): Bacteria > Bacillati > Actinomycetota > Actinomycetes > Micromonosporales > Micromonosporaceae > Actinoplanes > Actinoplanes sp. NPDC051494. The sequence goes on along the minus strand of NZ_JBITDZ010000004.1, from coordinate 354,874 downwards.
AAGGCGCTCGAGGGCTTACCCGCGCCGGGTGCCGCGCCGGGGGTCGCACCTTTCGCTGTCGATGCGGCAAGGGTCATCCGGCAATTCAGCCCGGAGGATGCTCGCTCGATCGCGGAGGAGATGCACCGCAGAGGCCGAGCCGCTAAAAGTATTCCGATGATCGAAGGTCGTTTGAAGGATCAATTTGAAGAGGTGCTTGACGGGTGGAAGAACGTATATTCCTCGGTGGACCACCGTGGTGATGAATTGATCCTGCGGATGGCGGAGGTGCATCAAGTCGTGGCTCGTGGTGGAAGTCTCGCCGGCAATTTCAGGAATACTTTGGAGGGGTTCCGTGTCAGAGTGTCCGCAGCCTCTGTCGTGTCGAACCGGGCGCCGGCGGCACTCGTGGACGCCGGCGGTCAGGGTGCGGGCCGCGCATATCGGCCGAGTCCTGCCCAGGGGACCTCGCGCGCTGTGAGCCGGTGACACCGGACCACAGCGTTCGCCGGCCGGAGGTTCTGTCAGAGGGAGCGGTCGAGGAAGTCGCGGATCAGGGGGGCGGCGACGTCGAGCTGGTCCTCGAGGAGGAAGTGGCCGGTGTCGAGCAGGTGCAGCTCGGCCTTGGGCAGGTCGTTGAGGTAGGGGTGCGCGCCTTCCGGGGGGAAGATGTAGTCGTTCTTGCCCCAGAGGATCAGGGTCGGCGGCTGGTGGGTGCGGAAGAACTCCTGGAACTGCGGGTACACCGTGACGTTGGTGCCGTAGTCCTTGAACAGGTCGAGCTGGATGTCGTCGTTGCCGGGCCGGGCCAGCTGGGTGATGTCGTGCAGCCAGGTGTCCGGGTCGAGGCGGGTCTGGTCGGCGACGCCCAGGGTGTACTGGCCCTTGGTGGTCTCCTCGGACAGGATCGGCCGGATGGCGTCGCGCTTCTCGAGCGTGTCCTCGGCCCAGTAGGCCTTGACCGGGTCCCAGAACTCGAGCAGACCCTCTTCGTACGCGTTGCCGTTCTGCACGATCATCGCGGTGACCTGCTCCGGGGCGGTCAGTGCCAGCCGGTAGCCGGTGGGGGCGCCGTAGTCGAACGCGTAGAACGCGTACCGGTCGATGCCGAGCTGGTCGAGCAGGCCCCGCATCAGCGTCGCGTAGTTGGCGAACGTGTAGTCGAACTCCGCGCGGTCCGGGCTGGCCGAGTGGCCGAAGCCGGGGTAGTCGGGTGCGATGACCCGGTACTTGTCGGCGAGGGTCGGGATCAGGTTGCGGTACTGCGACGACGACGTCGGGAAACCGTGCAGCAGCAGCACGACCGGCCCGTCCGCCGGACCGTCCTCCCGGTAGAAGATGTCGATCCCGTTGACCTGGGTGGTGTGAAAGTGCATGGGTCCACTCCTCATTCGGTTGCCGGTCCAGCTGACGCTATGAGTCACCAATGGACAGACACTGAATGAGGAGTGGACCTGCCTGGTTACGGCTTCCTGGCCCCGGAGCGCACGAAGACCGGCATCGTGTCCAGCGTCGTGGTGACCGACGCGGTGGTGCCGCCCGCGTACTTCTTGCCGGTGAAGTAGTCCGTCCAGGTGTTGCCCGGCGGGAACCACACCGTGGTGGACGCGGTCGTGCCCGGTGTGGTCACCGGGGCCACGAGCAGGTCCGGTCCGTACAGGTACTGGCTGCCCGCGGTCGCGTAGGCGTTCTGCTCGCCCGGGTAGGCGAGGTACATCGCCCGGACGATCGGGGTGCCGGTACGAGTCGCCTCAGCCGCTGCCGCGTACGTGTAGGGCTGCAGTTTCTTGCGCAGGTTGAGGAACTTCTTGGCCGACGCGTTCGCCGCGGCGCCGTACTGCCAGGGCAGGCGGTCGCTGTGGTTGGAGTGCAGCCGGTCGATCGGCTGGAACGTGCCCATCTGGACCCAGCGCGCGTACAGGTCGTCGGGCAGTTTGGTGCTGCCCGGTTCGCTGCCCGGCTCCTGCAGCCCGCCGGTGTGCCCGCCGATGTCGTGGCTCACCGCGGCCAGGCCGGTCGCCGCCGACTCGCCCGGGGTGTAGCCGACCTCGAACCGCAGCGTCTCCCAGTTGGACAGCGTGTCGCCGGTGAAGTGCAGCGTGGTCCGCTTGTCGGCCCACGGTCCGGTCGGCACCGGGCCCGGGTTCGCGTACCCTCCGGCCTGCAGTGCGCCGTAAGCCCGGGAGAACGCGAAGCCGGTCTTGTCGGCGTATTTCTGGTTGATGACCGCGTCGGAGCCGGTGGAGGCGTCGCAGCACCAGTCCAGCCACCAGAAGTCGAGATCGCCGGCGTCCATCTGGTCGTGCAGCCAGAAGTATGCCTTCAGCTGGTCGGGGTCGGCGAAGTCGAACACGTAGCAGTCGGGGCCGCCGTTGCAGCCCTTCTTCACCAGCTTGCCCTTGGCGATCTGCTGCGCTCTCGGGAACGCCGGGTCGGTGCCGAGGATGCTGGGGTGGATGTTCAGGCCGGTGTGGATGCCCTGCTTGCGCAGCTGGGCGGCGAACGTCTTCCAGTCGGGGAACCGGCTCTCGTCGATCGCCCAGCCGTTCCAGCGGTCCGGCGACTTGAAGTCGGTGTCCACCACGAGTGCGTCCAGCGGCACGCCCTCGCTCTTGAAGCGCGCCACGATGCTCTGGAACTCCGCGGCGGTGCGGTCGTAGTACTCCGAGTACCAGACGCCGTACGCCCACTTGGGCAGCAGTTTGGTCGGCCCGGTCAGGGTCGACAGCTCCCGCAGCGCGCGGCGGTAGTCCTGGCCGTAGGCGAACACGTACCCGTCCTGTACGAGGGGACGGTGCGGTGCCGACGCGGAGTCGTCGACCAGCGACCACCCGTCCTGGTACAGCAGCCCGCCGTAGGTGCGCGCGCCACCGCTGACGTTGTCCAGGCCACGGCGGTAGCCGCCGAGCGGTGCGTGCGGGGCGAGCAGCGGGGCGTTCTTCGCGGTGACCGCGACGGTGTCCACGTTGACGTGGCAGCTCTGCTCGGTGGGACAACTGAGCGTCACGGTGTTGGTGCCGGCCTTCAAGGACACCAGGACCGATTCGGTACGCCAGTAGTCCCACCCGCTCGTCGGCGGCAGCGTGGCCGTGACCGGGGTGCCGCCGTTCGCGGTCACCGCCATGGTCCGGGTCTGCAGCGGCTGGCTGCCGGCCTCGGCGTTCGCGTAGCGCACCTGCACCCGGTAGGTGCCCTTGGCGGGCACGCCGGTCACGGTCAGGGCGACATTCGCATCGGTACGTTCCAGCCCGGCCAGGAAGCCCGCACCGGAATAGCCGTTGTGGTCGTCGGCGAGCCGCGCCCCACCGGCCTGCGCGCCCTGGTCGGCCTCGCACACCGTGCCGAACGCGCACGGCTGCGGGCTGGGCGGTGTGGGGGCGGGGAACGCGGCGCCCGGTGCGAGCACGGCCAGGCTGTCGACGTTCACGCTGCCCGAGTCGGTCGCGGTCCGCACGATGCGGACCTCGTGCCGGCCCGCGGTCAGATTCAGCGGTACGGACGCGAGCGCCCACGTGTCCCAGCTGCCGGTCGGCGGAAGGGTCAGCGTGCCGGCCGCGACCCCGTCCACCGTGACGGTGAGGGTACGCGCGACGTTCTGCCCGTCGCCACCGGTGCTGTTCGCGTACCGGACGGTCAGATCCTGGGTGCCGGCGGCCGCGGGGGTGACGGCGAAGGCGACCGAGGCGCCGGTGCCCTCGAAGCCGGCCGCGAAGCCCCGCCCGGTGAAGTCCCGGTGATCGGTGGCCACGCTCGGACCGTCGAGCGCCAGCTCCTCGGCCTCGCACAGGGCGCCGGGCGCGCAGGCGGGCACACCCTGACCGGCCCACGGCGCGGCGGTCACGCTCTGCTTGCCGGCCTTCGTCCGTACGGTGAGATTGTCCGCGGTGAACGGCCCGGAACCGACCCGGTAACGCAGCGTCGCCGCGCCGGTGTCGATGGTCAGCCAGCCCCTGGCGACCTGCTTCGTGAACCGGGTCGGCGCGAAACCGTCCCGGCCCACCACGTTGAACGTGTCCCCGTCGGTGAACCGGCCGCCGGCGGCGTACTCGGTCCTGATCAGGGTGGGGGAGAGGACCTGGAAGCGGGCGTCGCCGGAGATGACGGACTGCCGCTTCGCGGTGGTGGCCTGGGCTGCGGAGGAGGACGAGGTCAGCGCCACCCCGCCCGCCACCAGGACCAGGGAGGCCGCGGCGGCGGTCCTCCGTCTGACAAGATCGCGCACCGGACGCTCCACATCGGTAACGGGGAAATACCTTCGTGACAACGCTGTCACTCCGCAGCAACAAATGTCAATGGATCTTGGTTTGACCGAGGAGGACCGGGCAACGACGACGTCACTGAGGGTACGCGCGGCCTACCATGCCCGGCTGGGCGAGCCGGACGCCGAGACCGAGTTCGAGCAGAACGGTCTGCGGGTCTCGGTCCTGCGGTACGCGCCGTCCCGGCCACCGGCGAGGTCACGCCGTACCTGACGGCAGGGGTCAGTGACCTCATATAATTCGGCTACCGGGACGAATACCGGCTCGAGTTCTCCGTCGGTCTGCTGCCCGCCGCTTCGGCTTCACCGGCTTCCTCGTGCCGGAGAGCGGAGAACCGATCATGCCGCCGATCCTGGTCGATGAGCTGCGCGTCAATGTGCTGATGGCGGCGCCGCTGTTCACCGACGAGCTCGACTACTTCCGCGACCACGGCACCGACGCGCTGTGGGACCGCATGCAGGAGGCCGACATGCCGATGTGGGACCCGCGCCGGGAATCCACGTGCCACCGCGCCCGCTGAGTCACGCACCGGCAGAGCATGGTGGCAGAGCGCGGGGGAGCCCGGCGCGAGACCCCGGCTCGCGGCGCCGCTGTTCGGCTACGACAGCGTCCACACCAGCCTTTACCGTGGCCGGCACTGCCACCGGCTCACGCGTCCGGGGTGAACGGTGAGATGCTGACGGGCAGGCCGATACCGGGCCGTGGCGTCGCATCCTGCCGCATGCACAGCCCGTCGGGCCAGGCGATCGAACCGACCTGCGCGATCTCGATCTGATCGGGTTGCCACATGTCTGTCGCATCCGGCTCCAGAAGAACCCGGACAGTTGAACTCGCGGACCGCCCGGGGGCGAGAACCACCTCGGCGGCGGCTCCGGCCGACGGCACCACGAATGTCTGCCGCCACGCCGCTGTCGCAGGCCCGGTGAGCACCGCTTCCGGAGGGCCCTCGATCACGCAGTCAGTCACCGAAAAATTCGTGAAAACAATGCGCACATTCTCGAAATAGTCGCTTGTCTCCCGGTACATATCGGCTTCCCGCACCGAGGCGGAAACCCTCTCCTCGCCGCACCGAGGGGCGGCGCTGTCGTGTCCGTCGCCCGCCTGGCAGGCTGATGCCAAGAACAACAACCCGGCGGAAAATCCGGTGAGCCAGGGCATCCATCTCGTTCTTGTTTCCATGACCGTCCGATCCGGAGCAACTGCTGTCAACCTGAGGACGGTCCTATTCAGGAGCGGGTTTACGATGTCACTCATGGGGCGTCCTGGATCACATCGAAGGCATCGTCACCGCCGGGGCCCCGGGCCTGGAGGTGTCGGAAGGGGGCGTGGTCCCCTCGGGCGCGAAGGCCCGGCTTGTGTGGCCGATCGATGCGTCGAAGCGGGTCCGGACAGCGCTGATGCCGCCGCTGCCATGTCGGCACGGTACGACCCGGTGTCCTGGCGGTGACTGGTAGGGGAACTGTGCGATCTGCTTCCGGTCGGCATCTCCTGGGTGGGGGGGAAACTTTGCCAATAATTCGGATTTTCGTAGGCATGTCGATTCAGCGCCTGAGTAGCTTTGGCGAATATCGTTCGAATTTCGGGCATGGTCTCTGCGCGACGTTTGTAGAAGGCCTCCAGGCCTGGCGCGTTCTTGAAAATGACCAGCGTCGCAACTGCCATTGCTAGGCTCCGCTTGTCCTCTGGGTCCAGTCCGTTTTGTGCAGTGGACAGAAGGCGAGCCATCCCGAGCTGTTCCCAGTCGGGGGGCATCACCGTGGCCGGCCGGCCGTGGCCGTCCGGCCGCGGCTGCCTCGATGATGCGTTCTGCGGCGGAGGTTCACCCATTCGGGAACGCACCCAGTTGTTGGCGTGCCGCAAGCCGTACCCGATGCGTCGCAGGTTGTTCCTGGTCCTGCGCAGCCCCCTCCAGCCACGATTCTGGAGGTTGGCATGGGCGACCTTGTGCATAGCCTGATTGAACTCACGGACTCTTGTGCTCACTGAGGGAGGCTTCTGGCCGTACAACAGACTTTTGTCGTTGCGCGCCATCAAGGTGTCCCGCATCGCGCCTTGGAGGTCGTCGAAGACTGCGTCGCGCGCACGTTGAAACGTGGTGAGGGATACGGAGGCGAGTCCTGAGATGGTTCCTGAATCCATATTCAATGAACGGCCCCGTCTCCACCCCGGTTCACGACGCCCTCCATGGGCCATCTCAGATAATGGACTGTCGATGTCTCCACCGTGGATCAAGAGGCAGTAGCCTGGGGTGCGACGCTGCCGACATCGGCCGGGACCGGGGAGAGCTGCATGGACATGCTGAGACGCGCTCGTAGGGCGACCACGCTGACGGCCGCCGTTCTGCTGGCGGGGATCGGGCTCGCCGGCTGTGCCAAGGAGGACACCGGGGGCACCACCGAGTCCGGGGTCTCGCTGGTCAAGGCCGGGGTGCTCACCACCTGCACGCATCTTCCCTACGCTCCCTTCCAGGCGAAGGACGAGACCGGCAAGGTCGTCGGCTTCGACGTCGCGCTCATCGACCTGGTCGCTGAGAAGCTGGGCGTCAAGCAGGAGATCGTGGACACGCCGTTCGAGGGCATCAAGTCCGGGTCCGACCTCAACGCCGGCAAATGTGACGTCGCCGCGGCCGGCATGACCATCACCGATGAGCGCAAGCAGGTGCTGGACTTCTCCGCACCCTACTTCGACGCGACCCAGGCGCTCGCCGTGCTCACCGGCAACCAGGTCAAGACGCTGGAGGAGTTGAAGGGCAAGCGTCTCGGCGTGCAGGGCGGCACCACCGGCGAGGATTACATCAAGACCCAGGTGAAGGACAAGAGCCTCGACATCGAGGTGGTCTCCTACAAGGATCTTGCCGCGCTGCAGCAGGCGCTGGCCACCAACCAGATCGCCGCGGCCGTCAACGACCTGCCGGTCTGGAACGAGTACATCCGGGCCAACCCGGGCAAGATCGCCGTCGCGGCCGGGTTCGACACCGGGGAGCAGTACGGCTTCGCCGTCAAGAAGGGCAACGCGGCGCTGCTCAAGTCCGTCGATGAGGCCCTGGCGGCGGCCCGGTCGGACGGGACGTACGACAAGATCTACACGAACTGGATCGGCGAGAAGCCGGCCAGTTGATGAAGCTGAGTCGTCGCCGGCGGCAGCGGATCGCTCGGATCGGCGGATACGTCGTCTTCGCACTGGTGATCCTGGCCGTGGCCGGCGCCGCGGACTGGGGGCGCCTGTCCGAGGCGTTCTTCCGGCTCGACGTCGCCCGGAGCATGTTCCCTGAGGCCGTCACGGTCGCACTGCGCAACACTGTGGCGTACACATTGCTGGCCTTTGTCTTCGGTCTGACGCTCGGGCTCGTCCTCGCGCTGATGCGGCTGTCGTCGATCGGGCCGTATCGCTGGCTCGCCACCGCCTACATCGAGCTGTTCCGTGGGCTGCCGGCTCTGCTGGTGCTGTTCATGGTCGGCTACGGCGTGCCGCTGGCCTTCCCCGACCGGGAGATCCCGGGCGGTGTCTACGGTTCGGTCACCGTCGGGCTCGGCCTGACCGCCGCCGCCTACATGGCCGAGACGATCCGCGCCGGCATCCAGGCCGTGCCCCGCGGCCAGCTCGAAGCGGCCCGCACGCTCGGCATGTCGCACACCCGCGCGATGGTCTCGATCGTGCTGCCGCAGGCGTTCCGCATCGTGATCCCGCCACTGACCAACGAGATCATTCTGCTGACCAAGGACACTTCCCTGGTGTACGTCCTGGGCGTCACGTCCACGACGATCGAACTGACCAAATTCGCCGGTGACTCGCTCAACACCCGCGTCAACCCGACCCCGCTGGTGGTGGCCGGGCTGCTCTACCTGGTCGTCACGCTGCCGTTGTCGCAGCTGGTGCGCGGGCTGGAACGCCGGGCGGCGAGGGAGAGATGACCACGATGTCCACCATCGAGATCAGCGACCTGCACAAGTCGTTCGGCACTCTGGAGGTCCTGCGCGGCATCGACCTGGCCGTGGAGCCGGGCGAGGTGGTCTGCGTCATCGGCCCGTCCGGCTCCGGCAAGTCCACACTGCTGCGCTGCGTCAACCTGCTGGAGGAGCCGACCTCCGGCACGATCCGGGTGGCCGGCGTCGAGGTGACGGACCCGGACTGCGACATCGACGCCGTACGCCGCGGCATCGGCATGGTCTTCCAGCAGTTCAACCTGTTCGGCCACCTGACCGTCCGCGAGAACGTGACCATCGCCCAGCGCCGCGTCCTGAAACGCAGCCGTGCCGAGGCTGCCCGGGTGGCGACAGAAAACCTCGCCCGTGTCGGGCTCACGGAGAAGGCTGATGCTTACCCGGCTCAGCTGTCCGGTGGTCAGCAGCAGCGCGTGGCGATCGCCCGGGCCTTGTCGATGAACCCACAGCTGATGCTCTTCGACGAGCCGACCAGCGCGCTGGATCCGGAGCTGGTCGGCGAGGTGCTGGCAGTCATGCGAGGCCTGGCCGCCGAGGGCATGACCATGCTGGTGGTGACCCACGAGATGGCCTTCGCCCGGGAAGTGGCGTCCCGGGTGGTCTTCATGGACGCCGGCGTGATCGTCGAACAGGGCCCACCGGCGAAGGTGTTCGGCGAACCCCGGGAGGACCGCACCCGCGAGTTCCTGCACCGGGTGCTGGAGCCCACCCGGGTCAGCGAAACCGAGATCGGCGCCCACCCACCCGACTGATCGTGAGACCTGTGATGGCCGTATCTCGGCATGGGCAGGATCGTCCCAGACACGCGCGGATGCTGACGTTCCGACTCCGCGAGTCCGACTAGATAATGAGGATTCGTCATTTCTCCTGCCCGGGCCGGGTGAATGATCGCAGCGTGGTGAGATTGCGCTACTCACCCGACCCGTTCGTAGGGACTGCAAGGTCCGGCCTATTTGCCCGGAGAATGACTCATCTGAAGGGTTTTGTTATTTTTGGCTGACGCGTCCTGACGGCGCGTGAGGGGTCATCGGCCGTGCGCAGAGGCCATTCGCTGGCCAGTGTTCGCTGCGTATGGACGAGCGCCTCCGGTCCCCGATCCGCCCGTTCCTGGGCCTCCACCGGGGCCGCCGCGCCGCAGTCCTGCCGCGTCCGCGATTTGGGAAACCCCTGCGCGTCGGCTCCGAACGTTATCGTATACAGCGAATGCCGCCACGAACGCATTTGAATTTGCCGTATAAAGTCCACGACGGTACCCTGAAACGTCGAGGTTGTTGCTGAGAGACATCTCCGCCCACTGGCCGAAATTGCGATTCGCTTGCATTCTGGTGTTCATGTCCTGCGTGATGAGGCTTTCGTTGTAGTACTGTAATCCGATAGTAAGAAATCCATCCGCTGTATTAGCGATTTCTTGACGTGACATTTGTGGCTGTTCCATGGACCTACTTCAACCTTCCTGACTCAGTGGATGTAAATTCACCAGTTCATCTGTTTCTTTTCTTGTCCGGATCGCCTGCAATCTGCGGCTCCAGGCACACTGCAAAGCAGGAGGTGAACTGGTGTTGAAAAAATTGTTCCTTTCGTCACTCGGCCCGCCGTCAAGGCCGTCTCGGTGACAACGGGAAGAATCCAGGTTCGGTTCACGCGACGTCGCGCGGATAGAAAGGCAATGAGAGCCGGCGGCGGCCCGCGTCCTCTTCTCGGTCGGCTGCCTGATTGTCGAGCAGGGTCACCCGAGGGTCGGCGAAACCCACGAGAATGCACCCACGAACTCACTGCGCCCTGGAGCCCACCCATGTTGACGGGACCGAACTCGGCAGCGGTAGCTATCTTGTTCAGGTCTGTGTTCGCGGTTTCCAGTCTTGCGAGATTCGGTGCGGCCCAGATGGCTGCTGCGCGACCGGCGACCCTGTGGTTGTCCGCTGCGTCGCCTGCAGAAATACTCGGCCTCTGGCGCATGAACCCCTACGGCTGATGAAGACAGCACTCGGTCAGGCGACGGCTGCGAGCGGTACCTGGTTCATGGGGTACTCCAGCCTGCTACGTGGATCGACCAATTTTTTGGAAGTCGACAAGGGGCGGGGATTTTGCACCACCAGGATGGTGGTCGGAGCATGATCGCGCGATGGTGCCGGCCTCGTCCTGGACTGCAACGCGGCGACGTCCGCCATGGCTGGAGATATGCGGGGGGCCGTGGGGCTCTGTGTTCGACAGGAGCGGCGCCTGGATCGTCGAAGATCCGCATGTCCGGACGGTCTCCGCTCCGGCCCTGAAGCTTTGGGCCCTGCGGGGGTGCTGGGATCCCCAGGCATCTCCGAGAATGGCCTGGCCTATTCGGGGAGGGCCCGATTCGACCCTTTTAAGCCTGGTCAGAGCGAGGTAGATCGATCGCAGAGCCGGTGAACGTCGGAAGAAGTTCGGCTTCTTGCCGGTGGGAGACGATTGCTGGTCGTAGCTCATCGGATGCCTCTCCTCATGATCATGGGCTGAGGTTGCTTGCCGGGTGGCCGCGCCGGCCCGCTGTGAATCAAACGGCTGACTACGCGCACATGTTCACGGATCTGTCGGGGATCGCCGCTGCGGCGTGGAGATTCGGTGGTCTTTCATGGCATGGCCAGAGATGTGCTCGGCGTCACGTGCGGATGGTCATCCATCGGGAATCGTCGATACCCTGGTCCGGTTGAGGGGGTCGCAACGGACGGAGACCCCGGTCCTGGACTCAAGGAGCAGGCAATGAACGAGAAGAAGGTCATCGCGATCGTCGGTGCGACCGGAGCGCAGGGTGGAGGCCTGGCCAAGGCGATCCTGGCGGACCCGGCCAGCGCATTCACCGTTCGCGCGCTGACCCGTGACGTCACCTCGGAGAAGGCGCAGGAGCTCGCCAAGCTGGGCGCCGAGGTGGTCGAGGCCGACAATTATGATGCGGACAGCCTGACGAAGGCTTTCACCAGGGCGTACGGCGCCTTCCTGGTCACGAATTTCTGGGCGCACATGTCCGCCGACAAGGAGACGCAGGAGGCCACGAACCTGGCCGGGGCGGCCAAGCGGGCCGGTCTGCAGCATGTCATCTGGTCGACGCTGGAGGACACCCGCGATCACATCCCGGTGCACGACGACCGGATGCCGACGCTGCAGGAAAAGTACAAGGTGCCGCACTTCGACGCCAAGGCCGAGGCCGACGCGCTGTTCACCGCGGCCGGGGTGCCGACCACGTTCCTGCGGACCACGTTCTACTGGGAGAACCTGGCCACCGGCTGGGGTGCCACGCGGGACGCGGACGGTGTGCTGACGCTGGGCCTGCCCATGGGGGACAGCCTGCTCGCCGGGATCGCGGTGGAGGACATCGGCCGGACCGCGTACGGGATCCTGAAGGCCGGCAAGGAGTTCATCGGCCGTACCGTGCACATCGCGGGTGAGCACCTCACCGGTGAGCAGATCGCCGCGGGCCTGTCCCGCGCGGTCGGTGAGCCGGTCGTCTACCGTCCGATGACCCACGACGCCTATCGTGCGCTGGGTTTCCCGGGTGCGGACGAGGCCGGGAACATGCTGCAGTACTACACCGAGCACGCCGACTATTTCACCGGTGTTCGTGACCTCGACGCGGTGCGCCGCCTCAACCCGGAGCTGCAGAGCTTCGACGCCTGGCTCGCCGCCAACGGGCACACCATCCCGAGAGACTGATGCCTGGTACGGAACTGACGGCCGCCACCCGCAGCAGGGTGGCGGCCGCCGGTGTTCAGGACGCGAAGTCGAGCGTCTGCATGCCGGTGTAGCCGCCGGACGCGACGAGTTTGCCGTTGTCCACGGAGATGATGCCGAACGCGCCGCGCAGTTCGAACTGGCCGGAGTCCCCGGCCGGGACCACCTCCCAGATCTGCGACGCCTTGCCGGACTGGCAGGTCTCCAGCTTCAGCGGCACACCCGCGGTGTCCGCCACGCAGGAACCGTCGCCCAGGTCCTCGTTGAAGAACGGCGGCTTGATGACCACCCGGTTCTTCGCCGAGACCGGGGCCGGCTGCAACGACATCATCGTGGAGTCGGTCCTGCTGGTGCCGGTGAAGTCGACCACGCCGTTCTTGCCGACCGCCATGAAACGGTCCACCCCGTCGTCGGCCACATCGATGAGCACGCCCGCCCCGATGTCGATGCCCAGCTTCTTGAGCTGGGACAGGTCCGAGGTGGAGCCGCCGGACGAACCCCTCGTCGTGGCCGGCGCCGCGGTGGTCCCCCGGGTGTTCTCGGCCCGGGTGGGCTCCGCCTCCGCGGGCTCGGTCGGGTCGGTCCTCTCCACCGCGGGCGGCGCGGTGTCTTCGACCGCGGGCGGCGCGGTGGACGATGCGGTCAGGGGCGCGGAGGCAACAGCAGCCGGCGGGGCCGCCACCGGGGCGGTGCCACCGCAGGCACTCAACGCGGCGGTGCAGAGGCCGGCTACGACGAGACGGGAAACGCGCATGGTTGTTCCTCAGGAAGATGGCGGGACAGGGTTGGTGAGTGCGGCGAGTTCCTTCTCCAGCCGGCGGTTGCGGTCGCGCAGCTGGTCGAGTTCGCCGTGCAGCTTCTGCAGGGCGGGAGCCAGTTCGGCCTGGGTCCACCGGGGGGTGATGTGCTGCGGGCAGTTCCAGTCGTAGCCCTGCACGCGTACGGTGATGACTCTTTCGACGTGCGCGCGGTAACCAGGCGTGCTGACCTGGTCGAGCAGCGCCGCGGCGTCGCCGTGGCGGGCGTCGACGGTGGTGGCCTCGCCGAGGATCTTGAGCCGCTGGCGGCCCGCGTAGTCCATCAGGAAGATCGACACCCGGGCAGACGCCTTGAGGTTGCCGATCGAGACGTACTGCCGGTTGCCCCGGTAGTCCGCCCAGCCCAGCACGCTGGCGCCGGCCTCGGTGCCGAGAACCTTCAGGAACCCGGGCGGCCCGCCACGATGCTGAACGTACGGCCAGCCGCTCTCACCGACGGTGCCGAGGTAGAAGCTGTCGCGTTCACCGATGAACGCGGCCTCCTGTTCGCCGAGCACGCCGTCGGTGTCCCAGCCGGCGATCAGCCGCCGCATGGCGGTGTGACTGCCGTACTCCCGCTGGGCGGCCTCGACCGACGGCGTGTCGAGCTCGGTCAGATAGCGGTGCGGCACAGCGACCTCCAGGACTTGGACACAGCCTGGAAGGTATTGCCTGCTAGTTGACGATCAGTGAATCCACTGGTCCAGCCCTCGTCCACTGCGGCCGGTAACCCCGTTCGGTGCAACGTGCGGTGAGAGGCGTCGCCGCATCGAAGGGGCCCGGTGCTCCGCCGTTACATCCGATTGCCCGGATTGGTTGAACCATGCGTCTGGTAAGGGGGCGGGTTCATCTCGGACTGAGTCCTTTGGCCCGATACGGGTGCACGGTTTCCACCTAGATAGGAAGAAACCGTTCCGGCAAAGCTTGCAATTGTGCTTGGTTGCGCCTGCCTTGCGGCTCCTGCGATGGGCGTAAGGATGCGGCTCAAGTTGTTCGCCCTCGCAAATATAGCCCCGGCTCGTGCGGCAGCTGCGGCAAACGGGGCAAGGTGGGGAGAACTCGCGGTGTAGCGCGCTGATTCCTGCGAGGCCGCAGCGGAAATCTCAATATTCCCCGGCTTGTCGAGTTCGTTTCGGCGTCTTGACAGGTTGTGGTTGAATCGCTGCTCTCGTTGGTTTCCAGCGGCGAGTCTGGCCTGGAATTCAGGTGGGTAACCCGCCTGAATTCCTACTACTTGGTTATGATAAAAACTTTGGACTGCATGTGCCTCGTTCTTGATAATGTCGAGGGCTGGAACGACGTATTGAAGTGCGCCCGCTGCGTGTTCATAGAGCTGGCCGTAAAGGCTTGTAATATGTTGGGCGTCGGTGGCGCGAACAATGCGGTAGATTTCGTCACGAAACCATTCCTGGTTGGGGGAGTCTTGTAGTCTATCGGCGGCGATAGATATTGCCCGCGCGTCGTCGCTGGCCTGGTTTCTTGCGGCTTGAGCCTGTTGGTTGTCCATGTTTTCCTCTCAGCCCGCTTGTATCAGCTGAGTTGTACAACGGGAGCCCAGACCGACTGGTTCACTCAGGATCCCTAACCAGGTTGACCGCATTATTGGGGGCGGACTACCTCGAAGCGGCCATCATCCGCCACGACGCGGATGGTCACGGGGCGTTGCTGGCCGCCTACGAGGGCGTTGCAGGAGAATTGCAGACCTTCATCGACCGGTACGGACGGTGGGCAGGCGACCGCGTCGGCGGCTATTTCGTAGTTGTCGCGCAGGACTCGTAGGACGCCCTTCTGTAGTGCTCCTGTGTCGTAGATCGTGGAGATGAAGAAGCCCGGCGTCCAGAAGCCGAGGATGCCGACCAGAGCGAGCACCACCCCTACGCCCGCGCCGATCGCGATGCCCAGCTTTTGCCGGTTGCGGGGGCTCGACAGGGTGGGCGGGGCCGGCGGGGTGGTGCCGGTCGGGACCGCGTTCCAGGACGGTGCGATGTAGGGCTCGCTCATGGGGTGCACACGCCGGATCCCGCGGGAAGGTTCAGGAAAAAGTCGTGAACCTTCCCGGGAGATCCGGCGTGTGTGTCGGGCCAACGCGGCGGATGGGCTCATACCGCTGCGACACGATGCGAGAAAGCGAGCCGTTCATGGCTACGTACCACATCCAGACCGAGGACATCCAGGAGTCGGCGAGCTGGCTGCAGCAGAACATGCAGACGCTGCTGGACGGGATGAACCAGGCCAAGACGAAGATCGACACCCTGATCCAGGGCGGCTACAACACCCCGGCCGCGCAGGCGAAGTTCGGCCCGTACTTCGACGAGTACAAGGGCAGCGTCGACCAGACGCTGCAGGGCATGGAGGGCATCAGCCAGTACCTGACCCAGGTCGGCACCGCCTTCGAGGAGACCGACACGCAGACCGGTAACAGCCTGGGCTGATCCGGCCTGCGCAGGGGCCGCGCGGTGCACGAGGGCCGCGCGGCCCCGCCGTGTCCGTGCACCCCTGACCCGAGGAGAAACCGTGCGCCTGTTGCTCACCGTCGCGGATCCGGCCGCGGCCGACGTCGATGTCCTGGTGGACACCGCCCCGGACACCACCGTGCGGGAACTCGCCGAGGCGCTGGCCGCCCGGCGTGCGGGGCCACCGGGCCCGGTGCCGCACCTCGTGGTCGCCGGGGTGCCGCTCGATCCCACGCTGACCGTCGCCGACTCGCCGCTGCGCCAGGGCACGGTGGTCGGGCTGGACACGGCCGGGACGGTCCCGTCCGGGGCGCCCGCGCTGGTCCAGGTCCGGGTCGTCGGGGGGACCGACGCCGGCGTCGTGGTCGGGCTGGACATCGGCGAGCACGCCATCGGGGCGGCGAGCACCTGCCGGGTACGCCTGTCCGGCCCGGCCGTCGCCGCGGTGGCCGCCGAGGTCCGGGTCGCCCCGGACGGCCGGGTCATGCTGCGCCCCACCTCGCCGGGCATCCTGGTCGACCGGGCCGAGCTCGACCAGGTCCGCGAGTGGATCCCGGGGGCACAGCTCGCCGTCGGGTCGAGTCTGCTGGAACTCGCCGTGCCCGAGCGGGCCGACGCCGCGCTGCAGGTGTCCGACGACGGCGCCGGACTCGACTACAACCGGCCGCCGCGGCTGCTGCCGGTGCGCCCGGTGACCCGGTTCGCGCTGCCGAATCCGCCCGCCCCGCCGGAGCGCCGGCCGATCGTGCTCATCACGGTGCTGGCCCCGCTCGTGGTCTCGGTGGTGGCGTTCCTGTTCACCCGCAATCCGCTGACGCTGCTGTTCGCCGTGCTGTCGCCGGTGGCGCTGATCGCCAACCAGGTCGGCAGCCGCAGGCAGGGGC
This sequence comes from Actinoplanes sp. NPDC051494, assembly GCF_044454705.1. Lineage (NCBI taxonomy): Bacteria > Bacillati > Actinomycetota > Actinomycetes > Micromonosporales > Micromonosporaceae > Actinoplanes > Actinoplanes sp. NPDC051494. The sequence goes on along the minus strand of NZ_JBITDZ010000004.1, from coordinate 338,865 downwards.
GGCAGAGCTATCAGGAACGCCTGACCTCGTACGGGCAGAAGCGCGACCGGATCACCGCCGAGGCGCACGAGGCCCTCGCGGCCGAGCGGTTGTTCCGGCGTCAGTCCGCTCCCGACCCGGCGGCGGCACTGCTGATCGCCACCGCGCCGCAACGGCGGCTGTGGGAGCGGCGCCGCTCCGACCCGGATTTCCTGGAGCTGCGCGCGGGCACCGCCGATCTGCCGTCCGAGGTGGTGCTGACCGATCCGGGGCAGGACGAGCACCGCAAGGAGGTGCGCTGGGACGCGCTCGACGTCCCGGCCACGATCGCGTTCACGAAGTACGGCGTGGTCGGTGTCGCCGGCCGGCACGCGGCCCGGACCACGGCGCGCTGGCTGCTCGCCCAGGCCGCGATCCTGCACAGCCCGGAGGACCTGGAGATCGTGCTGCTCGCCGGGGCCGGTGACGAGCGGGGCTGGTCGTGGGCGCGCTGGCTGCCGCATCTCGCCCCGCGCGCGGGGCAGGACGCGCTCGCCGCGGTCGGCACCGACACCACGACGCTGGCCCGCCGGGTGGCGGAGCTGGTCGCGACGGTCGGGGCCCGGGCGGCCGCGGGCAAGGAAGCGGGGGCCCATCGTACCGTACTCGTGGTCCTCGACGGTGCTCGTCGCCTGCGGGCCCTGCCGGGTGTCACCCAGCTCCTGAGGGAGGGGCCGGTGGCCGGGATCCACGCGCTGTGCGTGGACGACGAGGAGCGGCTGCTGCCCGAGGAGTGCCAGGCGGTGCTCGCGGAACAGGCGGACGGGACCCTCGTGCTGACCCGGACCCGGGCCGCGGCGGTGGCCGGCATCCACGCCGACCTCGTGTCACCGGAGCTGCTGGGTACGGCCGCGCGGGCGCTCGCGCCGTTGCGGGACACCGGGGGAGCGGGGGAGTCGGCGGCGCTGCCGGACGCGGCGCGGCTGCTGGACGTGCTGGACCTCGAACCCCCCGAGCCCGATGCGGTGGTCGCGCGGTGGGCGTCGGGTGGCCGTACCACCGAGGCGGTCCTGGGGGTCTCGCTCGATGGTCCTTTCGCCCTGGACCTGCGGCGCGACGGGCCGCACGCGCTGGTGGCGGGCACCACCGGGGCCGGCAAGTCGGAGCTGTTGCAGACGCTCGTGGCCTCGCTCGCGGTGGCGAACCGGCCGGACGCCATGACGTTCGTGCTGGTCGACTACAAGGGTGGCAGCGCGTTCAAGGACTGCGTGGCGCTGCCGCACACCGTGGGTATGGTCACCGACCTCGACACGCACCTGGTCGGCCGGGCGCTCACGTCGCTGTCGGCGGAGCTGAAACGCCGGGAGCACATCCTGGCGTCGGCCGGGGCGAAGGACATCGACGACTACGTGGACCTGCTGCGCCGGGAACCCGGACGCGACCCGATGCCGCGGCTGCTGATCGTCATCGACGAGTTCGCGTCGATGGTCCGGGAGCTGCCCGACTTCGTCACCGGTCTGGTCAACATCGCCCAGCGGGGCCGCTCGCTCGGCATCCACCTGGTGCTGGCCACCCAGCGCCCCGGCGGCGTGGTGTCGCCGGAGATCCGGGCCAACACGAACCTGCGGATCGCGTTGCGGGTCACCGACACCGCCGAGAGCCAGGACGTCATCAACGCGCCGGACTCCGCGTCCATCTCGAAATCGACACCCGGACGCGCGTACGTGCGGCTGGCCCAGTCGTCGCTGGTGCCGTTCCAGGCCGGCCGGGTCGGTGGCTTCCGGCCCGGCGCGCGGACCGTGCGACGACCCGCACCCGAACTGACGTCGCCGGCGTGGGGGGATTTCGGCCGGCCCGTCCCGGTACGGAAAGTGGCCGCGGTGCCCGACGAGGAGCTGACCGACCTGGCGGTGCTGGTCGAGGCGATCCGGAAGGCGAACGCGCACCTGGCGATCCCGCCGCAGCACAGCCCGTGGCTGCCGGCCCTGCCGTCGCTGTTCACGGTGGACCAGCTGCCGGCGTCGGTGCCGGGCGGGCCGATCCCGTACGGGATGGCGGACATCCCCGCCGACCAGGCGCAGGTGCCGTTGACGCTGGACCTGACCACGCTGGGGCACCTGCACGTGATCGGCTCCTCGCGCAGCGGCCGGTCGCAGACCTTGCGGACCATCGCCGGCGCGGTCGCGCGCACGCAGTCCACCGCGGACGTGCACGTGTACGGCATCGACTGCGGCAACGGCGCGCTGCTGGCCTGCGCCGAGCTGCCGCACTGCGGGGCGGTCGTGCAGCGCACCGAGGCGGAGCGGCTGACCCGCCTGCTGAACCGGCTCACCGCCGAGGTCGCCCGGCGCCAGCAGCTGCTGGCGGCCGGCGGCTCGGCGAACCTGGACGAGTACCGCTCCGGGGTCACCCCGGAGCAGCGCCCGCCGCACGTGCTGGTGCTGCTGGACCGCTGGGAGGTCTTCGACAAGACGTTCGCCGACTTCGACAACGGCTCGCTGATGACCGCGGTGCTGGTGCTGCTGCGCGAGGGCGCGACCGTCGGCGTGCACCTGATCCTGGCCGGGGACCGGGCGATGTTCTCCACCAAGATCTCCGCGAGCACCGAGGACAAGCTCGTGCTGCGGCTCACCGAACGCGCCGACTACAGCATGGCCGGTATCAACTACCGGACCCTGCCCGACGAGATCGCCCCGGGCCGGGCTATCCGCGCCCAGGACAGCGCCGAGGCGCAGATCGCGCTGCTCGGCCCGGACGCGTCCGGCCAGGGGCAGGCCCGGGCTCTGGTCGCGATCGCGGCCGACGCGCGCGAGCGGGACGCCGCCGTCCCGGCCGCGGCCCGGCCGTTCCGCATCGACGTGCTGCCGGAATCGCTGAGCTACGCGCAGGCCCGGGCGCTGGTGCGCGAGCCGGCCCCGTTACGGCCGTTGCTGGGCGTCGGGGGCGACGAGCTGGCCGGCATCGGCCCGGACCTGACGGTCATCCCCAGTTTCGTGCTGGCCGGACCGGCCCGCTCGGGACGCAGCACCACGCTGCTGGCGATGGTGACGTCGCTGCTGGAGTACGGCACCCCGGTCGTGATCGCCGCGCCCCGGCGTTCCCCGCTGCGGGAGCTGGCGGGCCGGCCCGGGGTGCTCGACGTCGTCACCGACGAGGGGCTGACCTCCCGGCGGCTCGCGGCGGCGCTCGACGGGGTCGACGGCCCGGCGGTGGTGGTCCTCGACGACGCCGAGATGCTGCTCAAGGCCGACGCGGGCAGCGATCTCGGCGAGATCGCCCGGACCGGCGCCGAGCACGGCCGGGCCCTGATCCTGGCCGGCACCATCGAAGGGCTGGCCGGTGGCTTCGGCGGCTGGCACGTGGACGCCCGGCGCAACCGGCAGGGTGCGCTGCTGAGCCCGTCCGGCCTCGGCGACGGCGAGCTGATCGGCCTCAAGCTGAGCCGTGGGCAGCTGGGCGCGGGCCGTCCGGGCCGGGTGCTGGCCCACTTCGGCGACGGCACGCCGCGGATGATCCAGGTGCCGAAATAGCACCGGTGGAGGGGCCCGCGCCCCTCCACCGGCTCCGGTCAGACCAGCTCGAGCGTGGCGGTGATCGCGGCGAAGAGCTCGAACATCTCCTCGGCCTCGGCCACGTTCGGGCTGCTGCCGGTGACGATGAGCATGGTCTGCTCGCCCGGCAGCGGCACCACGGTGTGCATCACCGCGCTGGGCACCGGGTGGTCGTCGATGAGCACCCGCTGCACGCCGTGCACCCGGCCGACCACGCCGACGCCCTCGATCTCGGCCGTGCCGACCCGCCGCCAGGAGCCGTCCGCGCGTTCGGGATGCTGCACCCCGAACAGGGCGTCCAGCAGCTCGCCACCGGGCGGTGGCACGACGAGCGACACCAGGACCGTGGCGATCATCGGGCCCTCCTCGGTGAGCTCGAACGTGCCCGCCGCGTGCAGGGCCCCGGTGCGACGGGCCATGCGCACGTTGCGGCGTACCGATTCGGTGAACTCACCCGCCTGTTGCTGGCTCAGGCCCGCGGCGATCGCTTGGTCCCAGCAGTCCCGGGCGATGCGGTTCTCGTCGGACTCCTCGGCCAGCCGGAAATCGGTCCAGCTCTCGGGCGTCCGCAGCCGGTATCCGTCGCTCATGCCGTCGCCGTGCCCGGGTCGAGCGCGTTGCCGACGGCCGTGTCGGTCTCGGCGAACGCGTCGGCGACCGCCTTGGCGGCGTCCCGGACCCCGCTGAGGTCCTTGCCGACCACGTGCCGGCCGTCGCCCCAGCGTTTCTCGAAGTGCCGGGCCGCCTTCTGCAGGCCGCGATGGCCCAGCGAGTCCACCTCTCGTCCCATCCCGCGGATCGGGGAGCTGTCCATCAGGTCTTTTGTCCGGCGCAGCAGCTCGTGCACCCGTTCCAGCTCGTCGCCGGGAACGTCGATCACCGCCAAGGCACACCTCCGGGTCGTAGGGGGATCGGGGCACACACGACGGCCGGGGCGAAGAGGTTCACGAGAACCGTGAACCCGCGGGCCGACCTCAGCGTGTGTTGCGCGCACCCGGCGCCCGGCCGGTTGCGGACGGAGGAAAACGGTGACCACGCGTCCAGGTGCCGGTGAATGGTCGGTGCTGCATCTCGACTCCGACCCCGTACCCGGGGATTCGGAATCGTTCGCCGACATCACCCGGGCGTATCAGGAGCTCGCGCGCACCACCCAGGAAGCGCATGACCTGCTGGCCTCCGGCGGTCGTATCGATGTCGGCCAGGGCAAGGCGATGGAGGCGTTCAAGGACCTCATCGGCAAGCTCCCGCCCCGCCTCGACGTGATGGCCCAGTCGTACAGCCGGGCCGCCGACGCGTACCTGGCGTACCTGCCGTCGCTGGAGGAGGCGCAGCTGATCTCGTTGCGCGCGCTCGACCAGGCCCGCCAGGCGGCCGACGACCAGTCCGCGTCGTCCGCGGCGCTGCGGATCGCCACGGACGCGGTCAAGGCGCTCGGCGGTGACGCCGCCCCGGCTGACGACACGGCGGCCGACGATGCCGCTGCCGCGCGTCGCAGCCAGGAAGATGCGAGCCAGGCGCTCGACTCCGCCATCTCGCTGGTCAAGCAGGCCACCGCGTTGCGGGACCAGGCGGCCCGTACGGCGGCCCGGGTCCTGGACGAACTGGCCGACGACGCGCCGCAACGGTCGCTGTGGGAGAAGATCAAGGAAGCGTTCCAGGCGTTCGTCGACTTCCTGCGCAGCACGGTCCTCGAATGGATCACGCTGGTGCTGGACGCGTTGTCGGTCATCGCGTCGCTCATCTTCCCGCCGCTGGGCTCGGCGATCGGCTTCCTGTCCGGCACGCTGGAATTCCTCGGCGCGGTGGCCGGGGGTGTCGCGACGGAGATCGGTCTCGCGGCCGGCGGCATCCTGCTCGGTCTGGTGCCGGGCGGCCGGATCGCGGCCCGGCTCATCAAGATCACCGCGAACATCGCCACGTCGGTCAAGACGGCCACCAAGGTGACGATGAAGGGCTTCCCCGCCGCCGGAAAGACGATCGGCGGCGGCTTCCCCGGCCGGGGTGTGACCGGCAGCGGTGCCAACCGGCCGCCCGACCCCGTACCCGTGTCCCGGGACATCGACCTCCGCGACTGTGTGTCCGACCCGGTCGACGTGGCGACCGGCGAGATGGTGCTGGAACAGTGGGACCTCGGTCTCGAACGGGTGCACGTGTCGTCGTACCGTGCGGGTGGCTGGTTCGGTTCCTCGTGGGCGTCGCTGCTGGACGAACGGATCGAGACCGACGCCGACGGCGCCTGCTGGTTCGCACCCGACGGGAAGATCCTGGTGTACCCGGAGGGCCTGCCGGGCGTGCCGGTGCTGCCGGTCGAGGGACCGCGGATCGCCCTGACCCGCTACCTCGACGGCAGTGCGGAACTGCGCGACCCGGGAACGGGCCGCACCTGGTCGTTCCAGAACGGGCTGCTCACCGCGATCCGGGCGGCGGACGGCACCGGCACCGGCATCGAGCGCGACGATCAGGCCCGGCCCGTCGTGGTCACCCTGCCGGACGGGCGCCGGGTCGAGGTCACGACCGCCGACGGCCGGGTGACCAGCCTGCGGTCCGGCCCGACGGAGATCCTTTTCGGGTACGACGACAGCCGCCGCCTCACCACCGTCACCGACGACACGGGACCGTATCGCTACGGCTACGACGACGAGTCCCGGATCACCTCGTGGACCGACCGTTCCGGCTACCGCTACCGGTACACGTACGACACCGACGGGCGCTGCGTGCGGACGGAGGGGGACCGGGGCTTCCTCACCGCCACCTTCGTGTACGACGCGGAGCAGCGCCGGACCGAGCACACCGATTCGCTCGGCGGCACCAGCGTCTACCTGTTCGACGAGCACAACCGCACCATCAGCCGGACCGATCCGCTGGGCCACACCACCCGGTGGGCCTGGGACCGGTACGGCCGGCTCCTCGGCCGCACCGACCCGCTCGGTGCGACGACCCGGTACCGGTACGACGACGATGGCACGCTGGTGTCGGTCGTCCGCCCGGACGGCAGTGCCGTGGAGGTCGAGGGCACCCGCATCCAGGTGTCCGGCATCATCCGGGACTACGACGGCACCCTGCCCGACGATCTCGGCACGGCGCTCGCCTTCGAGGACCTCTTCCCCGAGGACGACGACGATGACGACACCGGGCGGTCGGTCGCCACCGGTCGCGCGACCGGCCCGTTCGGCGAACTCCTGGCCGAGGTCGACGGCGCCGGGGCCCGGACCACCTACGAGTACGACACGGAGCTGCGGCTCGTCGCGGTAACCAACCCCGCGGGGCAGCTGTGGCGCTACGCGTACGACGCCGTGGGCAACCTCGTCGAGGAGACCAACTTCGACGGCCGGGTGCTGCGCTTCTCGTACGATGCCGCCGGTCGCCTGGCGAGCACGGTCGACGGGCTCGGCGCGACGACCGCGTACCGCTACGACAGCCTCGGCAACCTGGTCGGGCGCACCACCCCGGACGGCACGACCACCTACCGGTACGACCCGGCGGGGCGCCTGATCGCGGCCGCCGGGCCGGACGCGGAGCTGACGCTGACACGCGACCGTCTCGGCCGGGTAACCGCGCAGACGGTTGACGGGCACCGGGTCGAGTTCGGCTACCTCGACACCCGGGCGACCGTCCGCCGGCGCACCCCGGGCGGGACCGAGAGCACGTGGCGGTTCGACGGTTCCGGCCGGTCCGACGTGCTGACGGTCGGCGGGTACACGAGGGCGTTCGGCACCGGCGGCCGTGCGGAGCCGGTCACGCCCGGCCTCGACCTGGACCCGGCCGGCCGGGTGGTGGCGGTGCACCGGTCCGGCACCACCGAGCGGTACGAGTACGACGTGCGGGGCAATCTGCTGGGGACCGGGGTGAACTACACCGAGGACGCCCAGGGGCGGGTCGTGAGTCGTACCGTCGGGGGTCGCACCTGGGTCTTCACCTGGGCCACCGGCGACCGGCTCGTCGCCGCGCACACCCCGGACGGCGACGACTGGCGCTACCGCTACGACCCGTTCGGCCGCCGCATCGCCAAGGTCCGGATGGCCGGAGCCGCGGAGGCCGAGCGCGTCGACTTCATCTGGGACGGCACCGTGCTGATCGAGCAGATCCACACCGGCCCGGACGGCGCCCGGACCGTGACGACCTGGCAGCACGACCAGGACCAGCGGCCGGTCGCCCAGAGCAGCGGTGACGAGTTCTTCGCCATCGTCACCGACCTCGTCGGCACCCCGGTCGAACTGCTCACCGCCGACGGGACCCCGGTCTGGCGCTCGTCGGCCTCGCTCTGGGGCGCCGAGCCGGAACCGGCGCCGACCCCGCTGCGTTTCCCGGGTCAGTACTTCGACGCCGAGACCGGCCTGCACTACAACGTCTACCGCTACTACGATCCGCTGACCGCCCGGTACCTGAGCCAGGACCCGCTGGGCCTCGCCCCGGCACCGAACCCGGTCGCCTACGTCCCCAACCCCTTCGCCGCCGCCGACCCGCTGGGCCTGAAGAAGAACAAGGGCAAGGGGAAGGCCCCGGCGAAGGACGAGCCCGCGCCGGTGTGCAACAAGAAGAAGAAGGGCGGGAACAACCCCGGGGCCGGCAACGACGCGGCCGGTGCGTCGTCGTCGGCCTCGTCCTCGGGCAAGAACGCGAGCAAGACCATGGTCGAGGACCCGAATGCCGTCGTGCGGCTGGACAACCATCAGCTCAAGCATCAGCCGGGTCTCTTCCCGGAGGACTGGGGCAACTACCGCGGAGATCGCGGCAGCCAGTTCCCCGCGTCGTACGGCGTCAACTTCCACAAGGCGTACATGGCGCCCAAGGCCAAGCTGATCGCCGAGGCCTACCTCGAGGAGATCAAGCAGAGTCAGCCCGCTCTGTACAAGGACATCCTGGCGGGGAAGAAGACCGGGACGCCGGCCAAGACCAAGGACTACCTGGGTGAGGACGACGGCATCACCTATGACGTCGCGGTCAGTTACGAAGACGGGAAAATGGTCGTCGACTATCACGGAAACCCGAAGATCGACAGAAACTCGTCCCAGGAGGAATGGCAGCGCACCTACGGCAAGAAGATCGAGAAGAAGTACGGGAACGGCAGCGGCGGTTTCCCCGATCCGGCTGGCACCGGCACCGCCGGCGGCTCGAAGCCCCGGGGGAGGAGAGGGTGATCCGGTGGCGGTCCATCGTCATGACAGCCGCGACGGTTCTCCTGGTGTTCGGACTCTCCGGGCCGGCGCTGGCGGATCCGGATCCGGTGTACTGGGTGGTGCCGGGCACCCCCGGGGCGGTCAGCGAGTTGTCGCTGCCGCAGGTCGCGCAGCGGGTGCTCGGTGACAGCCAGCGGTGGCCCGAGCTCCTCGAGCTCAACGAGGGCCGCCCGCAGGCCGACGGCGGCGCGGTCACCGAGGCCGGGCAGCTGAAGGCCGGGTGGGCGCTGGTGCTGCCCGAGGGGGCACGGTCTGGTGAGATCCGGTTCGGTACCCCGCCCGGCCCGTCCCGGGCCGCCGCACCCGTACCGGAGGCTTCGGGGTCTTCGTCCTTGCCCTGGGTGATCGCCGGTGCCGGCGCGGTGGCACTCGGTCTCGGTGGCGGTCTGTTCCTGATGCGCCGCCGGCGACATCGGGCCGGCGCTCCGGTCGTCCCCGTCGCCGGAGCAGAGTCGCGCGAGTCGCTGGACCGGGCTCTGCGTGCGGTCGCCGGGTTGCCCTCGGCCCCTGGCGTGTATGCCGCGGTCGTCGGGCTCGACCGGATCTCGTTGCGGCTGGCCCCGGCGCTGCCCGACCCGCCGCCACCGTGGCAGGCCCGCGCCCAGGGCACCGTGTGGGAGGCACCCACCTGGCAGTTGGACGCGGCACCGGCCGCTCCCGGCTCCGGTGGGATGCCGCTGCTGGCCACCATCGGCACGATCGGTGGGGAGCCGGTCGTCGTCAACCTGGGGCGGGCACCCGGGCTCGTGGCCCTGACCGGCGACAAGACCGCGGCGCGGACCCGGCTGGTGTCCTTCGTGGATGGTGTCACCGTGCCGGTCCTGGTGCTCGGGCCGGCACTGCCGGCCTCCCGCGGCCGGGTCGTCACGGATGTCGCGCAGGTGGAGGGGGCCGGCCCCTGGCTGGTCGCGGTGACCGGCGCGCTGCCGCCACCCGCGCTGCAGCGGCTGAGCGAGCTGGCGGCGAACGGTGGCAACACCACCGCCGTGGTGGTGCTCGGCGACGTCCCGCAGGCCGCCTGGCGGTTCGCGGAGCGGCCCGACGGCACGCTCGACGCGGGTGTGCTCGGCCTGACCCTCGATGCGAAAGGAGCTGCCCGATGAGAAGGGCCGTCCCACTGCTGGCCGTCCTGCTGCTTGCCGGGTGCACGACGGTGATCACCGATCCGGCCGCGCTGCCGCAGAACGAGAAGGAAGAGGTGGCCGGCCTGGGGCCACGCAGTCCCGAGGGCGGTTACTGGCCCCGGACGGTGCAGCTCGGGCAGAGCTCCGAGCTGGGCTCCGTGGTCCTGGACGGACAGGGGTTCACGCTGTACCGCTTCGACCGCGACGAGGCCGACCCGCCGCGGTCGGCGTGCGTGGACGACTGCGCGAAGCGGTGGCCGCCGGTGCTGGCCGGTGAGTCCATCAAGTTCCAGAACCTCGACCCGGCGGTGCTCGGCGTCGTCGACCGGGCCGACGGGACCCGGCAGGTGACCGTCGGCGGCCACGCGCTCTACCGCTTCGCCGACGACGCGGTGCCGGGTCAGGCCAACGGTCAGGGCGCGGACGACGAGTGGTTCGTCGCCGGCCCCGACGGCAGCAAGGCGCAGGCCTGAACACCGGCACCGGGTCAGCCGCAGCCCGCGGTGCCCTCGGTGAAGCCACGGCGGAACGAGTCGACCCGGGCGAAGCCGGACGGCACGCTCACTCCCCGCGCGTCGGCGGCGATCAGCGAGTCGGCGGTGAGCATCTCGGCGACCGCCTCGTCGAGGTCACCGGGGGAGAGCTGCAGCGCCTGCCGCCGGGAGGCGACGATCGTGGCGGCCCAGGCGCCGGTCAGGCAGGCCGTGCGCTGGGCCGCGGCGAGGCCTTCGACGGACAGGTCCCGGGCGCGTTGCAGCGCCAGGGCATAGCGGGACGCGACCTCGGCGAAGGCGGCGAAGTCACCGATGCCGCGGGTCTGCGGCGCCGGTTCGGCCCCGATCGCGGAGAGCGTCGTCAGGTCCAGGTGCACGGTGTCGTCCTCGGCGCAGTAGGAGACGGCGCCGGGGGCACACCCCGCCGTGTCGACGAGCTGGGGGCGCGCGGGACCGAACGCCGCGCCCAGCGTCTGCTCCAGCAGTCGCAACGCCTCGGGGTCGGCGATGTCCAGGTTCCCCTCGGCGTCCCGGGCGTCCTGCGCCGTGGTCTGGGTGACGCGGCGGTTCACCTCCGCCAGGTCGATGCGGGCACAGCGGGCCGGGCCCTCACCGAATCCGAGCTGGAACGCCGAGACCCGGTCGAAGGCGTTGCCGTGCGCGTCCGGGGAGTCCACGGACGCCCCGGCGCCGTCGCGGATGAAGAACAGGGTGGACAGGACCTGGTTCAGCCCCGGGCCGGTGGACACCTGGAAACGCGCGGAGCGGCCCTCGGCGACGTGCCGGAAATAGCCGCCGGTGTAGCAGTCGGCCTGCTGCTCCCGGACGATGGACGCGGCGTTGCCCGCGCCGAGGCGGTTCTGCACCGCGTGCCCGAGCTCGTGGGCCAGCACCGCGACGACCGAGATCTCGCCGAACGCCCCGGCCAGCGTGGGCAGCAGCTGCCCCCGGTCCCAGGACACGGTGTCACCGGTGCCGCAGTAGAACGCGTTCACCAGGCCGGCCGTGTCGATGCCGCACACCCGCGACGACGCCGCGTCCGAGTCGTACGATGTCACGCCCGCGAGCGGCTCGTACGCCGTGCCGGCCAGCGCCGGGAACTGCTGCTGCCAGTACGCCTGCACGTCCTCGACGGCACCGGCGGCGAGGTTGTCGATCGCACCGCCGTCACCGCCGGTCACCCGCAGGCCGGTGCCGGGCGCGCCCGGGCGCTGCCCCGCCGGGCCGTCGGTGATGGGCAGGCCCGCGACCCGGTCCGGCGCCCACTGCTGCGCCACCCCACCCCCTTCGACGGTACGCACACAGCCCGCGAGCAGCAGCACGACGGCGGCCGCCACGAGGGGCTTCCGCGTCCTCACGCGGTCCTCGCCAGGTCGGCCCGCAGCGCCTGCATCGCGTAGTGCGCCCGCGACCGTACGGTGCCGGGCGCCACCGCCAGCCGGCGCGCCACCTCGTCGATGGTGCGTCCCTCGAGGTGCAGTTCGAGCAGGACCGCGCGGTGCCGGTCGTCGAGCCGGGTGAAGGCCCGGCGCACGGTGTCGGTGGCGAGCGCCTTGTCCGCGGTGTCGTCGGTGCGCGTGACCGACATGTTGTCCTGCAGTGGCACCTCGGCCGGCCGGGTGCGCCGCCGCCGGACCGCGTCCACGGCGACATGGCGGGCGACGGTGTAGAACCAGCGCCGGGCGGCGTCGCTGTCCTCCGGCACCCAGTCGATCCGCCGCCACGCGCGGACCATGGTCTCCTGCAGGAGGTCCTCGGCCTGATCGACCGCGCCGCCACACAGACGGATCAGGAACCGCAGCGTGGCGGGTCCATGGTGGGCGTGCAGATCGGCGAGCCGGTCCGGTGTGTCGAGCACGATTGTCCATCCCTCGGATTGGGCCTTTGCCAAGCGCCGAGGAGCGTATTTCGCCCTGGTTGACGGGGAATTGATTCCGCGTCCCGGACCCGGAGCCTTGATCAAGTAGTCGTTCAGCGGGCCGGACGTCACGCCATCGCCATCCGTCCACCGGCCTTGCCCGCAGCGTCGGTGAGCAGCCCGCGCATCGTCCGCAGCGCGTAGTACGTCCGGGACTTGACCGTGCCGGGCGGGATGGCGAGCAGCTCCGCGGTGTCGGCGATGGAGTAACCGCGCAGATAGATGTAGTCGATCACCACGCGGTGCTCCGGGGACAGCTCGCGCATGCTCGCGGCGAGGACCATGGTGTCGACGACCTGCTGGGCGTGATCGTCGGTGACCGCCTGGTCCACCGGGCCCTCGGCGACCTCCTGGGCCCGGATGGCGCGCGCCCGGATCCGGTCGGTAGTGATGTTCCTGGCTACGGTGAGTAGCCATCCGCGAATCGACCCGGGCCGGCCGACCAACTCGTCGGCGTGCCGCCAGGCCCGGACCAGCGTCTCCTGGACGATGTCCTCCGCCGCCGCGCGGTCCCGGGTCAGGTGGGTGGCATACGCCAGCAGGGCCGGCCCGTGCTCCGCGTACAGGAATCGGACCAGCGCCTCGTTCGGCGCCTGGCCCGGTGTGGTGGTGTGCCGCATCCGTCGTTCCCTCCTCGGCGGCACCGGCCTTGCTCAGGCTGGTGCTCGCCGCGAACGAACGCACGACAGGGCGTGATTCTCACGGAGAGATCGTTGCAAATATCACTCTCTGTATAACTAGTGGAAATCTACTGAACCGCGGTGACGGCGGGCGCGTCGTGCCGCCCGCCACACCGGGTCCCATCCGCTCAGCCGAACGAGACGGACTGCGTCTTGTTGTCGAAGTCGACCAGCGTCAGGTCGCTCGTTCCCCGGGCGCCCGGCTCGAGGGAGATCGACTCGCCCTGGCACTTCTGCTGCGACCACAGCGTGATCCGGCCGTCCGAGGCGACCGACGAGAACGTGTTCGGCCGTACGTTCTGGCACTGGCCCTGGCTCACGTTGGTGGCCTGCACCGCGCTGGTGTCGGGGAAGTTCGGCTCGTCGAAGAGCATCACCTCGGTCGCGGCGCCGTCCTGCGGCTCGGCGTCCCCGGTCGGTGCCGGCGACGCGCCGCCCTCGGCGTCCTCGTCGATGGTGCCTTCCTCGATGTCGACCTCGCCGCCGTCCTCGCCGCCGGCCGCCTTCTTGCCGTCGGGCTGCACGCCGAACCAGGTGCCGCCGACACCCTGGCCCTCGGTGTCGCCGGGCGCGCTGTCCTTGCTGAAGCGGTAGACCGGCCAGCCACCGATGGTGACCTGCAGGCGGCCGTCGTCGCGCTTGACGACACCGACGTCGCGCTTGCGGATCCCGGCGATGAAGATCTTGCCGCCGGCCTTCACCGTCACCGGCGGCCAGGTCACCGCGCAGTCACCGTTGCAGGTGGACTTCGAGGGCTTGGCGGTGTCCTTGTCGAACCGGTACAGGGTCAGCCGGCTGCCGTTGACGACCACCGGGTCGAGGTCGCCGGCCTTGGCCGCGGTGAGCTGCACCCACCTCTGGGAGGCCTCGGACGGTGCCTTGCTCTGCGCGCCCGGGGTGATCGCCCAGTCACCGGTGTTCGCCTCGGCGTTGTTGGACTTCGCGGTACCGGCCTTGAGGTTCAGCCCGGCCAGCTGGTCCGACCCGGCCGAGTCCGCCGGCGCCTGAGCGGCCGGCGCCTCGGCCACCGACGAGTCCCCACAGGCGGTGAGGCCGAGAATCCCGGCGGCGGCGGTGGCGACCAGGGCCGCCGTACGTTTCCTGAGCATGCTGCGTCTCCCGTTCTTTGCGGCACCGGCGGGCCCGGCGCCGAGCGGGGAACACACGGGGGATCACGCCACCGGGTTCATCGTCCGTGGTGGTGACTCAGGCCATAGTGGGCCTCACCGCGACATGGCCGGCACCGGTGAACCGGGCGGGGTGACGGCTGCGGCAGCAGGCGTGCCGGTCGCGGTTCTGCTCGGATCGGGGCTCACGGGCCTGCTCGGGACGGTGCTTGCCGCGATGTGCAAACCAGGGCTCGCGGACCTGCTCGGGGCGGCGCTTGCCGGTGAGCGGACGTCCGCAGCGTCCGTGACGCGGTCGGCCAGTTCCGGCATCGACCCGAGTTCGAGGTCGGGCTGACGGGGGGAACGGTGGCCCGGGCCGGTGGTCGGGCGCCCGCGCGTGACGGCGACGATCCCCGCGATCGCACCCGCCGCGGCCGATGCGGCGGCCCCGGCGGAGGAATAGGCCGCGTTCTTGAGCCCGGCGCGAACCAGGACCGTGGCATCGGGGGTGTCCGCCGGTCTGGCCGACGCCCACGTCTGGCCGGTGGTCGCGACGGCACAGAACAGCATGGCCGCCTTCGCCGCGGTCAGTGCGACGCTTTCGGCCGTACGGTCCTTGCGCTGATATTCGTCCCAGACCGCGGAAACGCCGGCATGCCCCAGATGCAGAGCCGTGCCGGCGATGATCGCCGGGGGATACTGGTAGCGCCGCCCGGCCCCTTCGACGATCTGCGCGACGAACTCGACGAGCTTGCTGCGCTCGGCGGTGGTCGAGAAGGAGTCTTTCATCACCGACAGGTTGTCGGCGGTGGACCTTCTCCAGGCACTCGTTCCGAAACTGGCAAGACTGGCGGCTGCGGATGCGAAACCGAAGTAGCCGGCGGTCTGGGCCTGGGCCCTGTCGAGCCGGACGATGGTCGGGTCATGGTTGGTCGCGTCGATGGAGCCGATTGTCGCAATCGGAATGCCGACCTGGAGAAAGGCGCGCGACGATTCGAGCACCCCGGCTCCCAGACTCACCATGTCGATCGGCTTGCCCTGCCGGAAGTTGCCCCATTGTTCGGTCAGAGCCCCGGAGAGCGCGGCCGCACCGTCGACGCTGGTGTTGAGAATGGCACCGCCCAGGAGGGCATTCTTCGAGACCAGGGCCCGGCCCAGCGTGTCGCTGGTGTATCCGATGAGGTAGGCCACGCTCTCGACAACATCATGAAAACCCGGCCCTCGCGCCTCGTCCGGTTGTGCACCGTCGACGGGGGCGCGAAGGCCCGCTTCCAGATCGGATTCTTCCGTGCTCAACGTTGCTTCCTGCATCTGCCGTCCTCGTCATGATGGGACAGACCGTGACCCGATCAGGTCGTTCCTGTCATCAGCGACAACGGCGCGGGCGGCGGCCAGGTTCACGTCCAGTACTTGTAGCAGTGCGGCCTGCAACCCGCATGCCGTCAGCGGTGCCTCGACGTGGCGGCGGGGGAGAACGGCGGGCGCGGTGCCGCCCCCGGGGGAGAAGCAGAGGTGCCGGCCCGGTTCAGGACCGAGGAGATCGATCCGGCCGCGCTGCTCCAGACCTTCTGCAGGATCGAGCCGTTCGCCTTCAGGTGCGCTCGTTTCAGCTCCGCCTTGAAGTCGCCCGCCCTCGGTGATCCCTGCTTCTCGGTGTTTCCGACCGCGCGCCGGATGCGTTCCGCGACGTATGGCCGCGCCGTTTCGACGATGATCCGGGCAACCAGGGTGCCGTCGGCGATGCGCGGCAGCTGCCGATCGATCTCCTTGGTCAGGAAGTCTTTCTGGTTGACCCCGTCGATCGTCGCCGCGACAACCATCTTCCGGGCGATATCGGTTGCCAGGGCGCGTTTCTCTGACTCACTCATGATGGTTCGGGACATCGCTCTTTCCTGTTCTTTCCATGTCGCAGGGTCAGCACCGCAGCGGGCCGCCCGGGCTCACGCCGAGCAACGCGCAGTACTGGGTGTAGGAGTTGACCCGGTTGTTGATCGCGGGCGTGTTGCCGCCCTTGCCGCACTCGATGGCGCCGTTGATGCTGCGGATGGTGCCCGCGAAGCCCGCACTGCCGTTGATCGCCGCGTGGGCGGGGATGGGGCCCGCACCGGACTGGGTCATCCAGAACCACATCGCCGATCCCCAGGCGACCATGGGATCGGTCATGACCAGGCCCGGCTGTGTCAGCAGCGGCCGGCCGAGGGAGTCGCCCGCGGCCTTGTAGTTGTAGTTCCAGCTGAGCTGGAGCGGTCCCCGGCCGTGATACGCGCGCTGACCGGCCGGGCAGCCGTACGACTGCGAGCGGTCGCAGTAGTCGCCCCACAGCGACTGATTGAGCTCCTCGATGTAGCGCAGGCCGCCGGACTCCTGGTTGACGTTCGCGAGGAAAGCCGCGATCTCCCGTTTGGCGTTGTCGCCCGATCCGGCGGCGAAGGCCGGGTACTTGGCCATGGCCTGGGTCAGGCCGGCGTAGGTGTAGATGGGCAGGGGATGAGGGAAGATCCGGGCGAACATGGCCTGGTTAAAGCCGGTGCTCCCCGGCGGGCCCGCGGGCCCGGTCGGCGCCGGTCCGGGTGACGCCGTGCCGGTCGCCGGGGCGGTCGTCGTCGGCCGGGTGGTCGGCGGCGTCGTCTCGCCGGTCAGGAACGCGGCGAACAGGGTGCGCACCTCGTAGGGGTAACTCTGCACCGGCACCGGCAGCAGCCCCAGGGCCTTGACGTTGTCGATGCCGACGTCCCAGACCAGCAGCGTCAGGGAGAGCTGATCCGCGGCGACCTCGTGGTTGGCGATCAGCTCACCGACCTGCACCCCGAGGGCGCACAGGTAACGGGCCTGGGCGTGGATCGAGTCCGCGTCGTCCAGGACGGCGGTGCTGCCGTTGTCGTCGTCGTCCTGGCCGTACTCCTCGAAGACCCCGGCGGGCAGCTGGGAGATGCCGAGCTCCCCGGCCGGGCCGACGACGTCGCGGTCGAACTGGGACTCCACCTGGATCTGGGCGGCGAGCACCGCCGGACTGATCAGCTCGCATTCCCGGCCGGCCTCCTGCAAGACCGGGACCAGGGCGGCGATGGGTACGGCGTCCGCGGCGAGCTGCCCCTGACCGTTGCCGCCGAGCAGGCCGCTCGGCACGTCGCCGACGCCTTCACCCAGCAGTTCCGGGAGGCCCGACGCGGTGCCCATCGGGTTCGACGACACGCTCGTGCTCCCGGTCAGGATGACGATGCCGAGCAGGCACACCAGCACGATCGCCAGCAGCGGGATGAAGCCGATGACGGACACGGTGATCCAGGCGATCTGGGTCGCGTCCGGCGGCTTGCCCGCCTGCTCGGCCGCCCGGCGTAGCTTGTTCGCGCTTGCCATCCGCTCCTCGAGTCCGTTCGGTGGTGTGTTCCCCTCTGAGGAACGGCCACCGATCCGTTCGGTTCAGTGCCGTGAACCTTCCCCGGATTCCTCCGTTGTCAGCACAGTGCCTTGACAGCGGCGGAGGAAACGGGGAGTGGGATGAGTGCTGACACGCGTGGGTCGTACCGGCGCCCGAGGGTTCTGCGTGCGGTCTTCGCTCTCGCGGCGCTCATGGTCGTGGTGGTCTCGGCGCCGCCGCAGCTCGACGGGGATGCCCGGCGGGGATCGGGTGCGGTGGCACTGGTGGCCCGGCCCGTGCCGCTGGCCGTGCCGCCGGCCCGTCGCCCGCCGGAGACCAGTTACGGCATCGACTTCAAGACCAGCGGGGCGTTCGTCTCGCAGGCCTGCCTGCGCAGTGACACCACCATCCGGAACAATTATCCGGGTCCCTACTGCTCCGGGTGGAAAGGCATCACCAACAAGAACTGGTCGATGCTGGTCCCGTACACGGCGGGTGACCATGTCTATGCCGATGTCAAGGTGCGATACGGCGCCGCCAAGAACGACATCGATGTGACCGACGCCAAATGGTGCACGTTCTCCGGAACGGTGCAGGCGGTGAAATTCCAGTGCGACAGCTTCATCAACGCCACCCGTTCGCCGCCGCCGCCGCCCACCATCGCGCCGTTCGATCCGGCGACCGCCGTGGGTGACCGTGGCAAGTCCGCCCAGCTCAACCTGCTCAATGTGCTGGCCTGGTGCGTCTCGGCGGCCGGCGTCGCGGGCCTGCTGATCATCGGTATCCAGATGGCACTGCAGACCCGGCGCGGCGTGCCGGGAGCGATGGCGGAGCTGCGGCAGGAAGTCACGATCGTCGCGGTGGCCTGCATTCTCTCGATGGCGGCCGGGCCGCTTGTTCAATTCGTCGGGCTTCCCGGCTCCCTGTGGTAACAAATCTCGGTCGGAGGAAACAATGTCTTTGTCTTCGCTCTATGTTCAGGCTTCCCTGGGACTGCTCGAGCTGGTTCCCCGGGCACCGGCGGTGCCCCAGCCGGACGCCGGGGGTGACGCGCCCGCTGTCCTAAAAGGACTGGTGACGCTCGGTCTCAACATCGTCGCGTGGGCGGGGACCGCCGCCGGTGTGGCCGGTGTCCTCATCACCGGCACGATGATGGCCGTCTCGCACAAGCGCGGGGAGACCTCCGAGCACATGAGCCGTCTGGGTATGGTGCTGGGCGGCTGCATCCTGGTCGCCGCCGCCGGCCCGCTCGTGCAGTTCGTCTTCGACTTCAACGGCTAGCGAACGATGCCGAGACTCTTCACCTTCGGCCGGGACCCGGATCCCGACGAGCGGCCGTACTGGCGGCAACGGGGCTGGCAGTTCTCCGCGGGGTTCCTCGCCGTCGCGTTGTTCGCCGGGGCGATCGTGGTCCTGCTGGACGTGTCGGACGGGAACCCCACGATCGCGGCGGCGGCCTCGGTGCAGATCAACGCCGGCCCGGGACAGCGGCCGGCGGGCTGCGGCACCGATGACTCCGATCAGGAGGCCCCGGTCCGCGCGCCGGACGACGTGACCTGGCGGGAGCTGAACGGCGCGCCGGTGCCGTTCTCCCGCTCACAGGGCCCGAGGGTGGTCGACGGCGGCCCGTTGCTCTGGTGCTTCGCGCACACCCCGATGGGCGCCGTCATGGCTGCGAACGTCATTCCGCGGCAGATGAGTGGTGGCTCCTGGGCCACCGTCGTCGACCAGCAGGTCGTGGCCGGCCGGGGCCGGGACATCTTCGTCGCGATGCGCTCCACCGTCCCGGACACGACCCCGCAGTACAGCGCCGGCTCACTGGCCGGTTTTCTCCTGGTCTCCTACACACCGGAGACGGCGACGGTGCGGGTGCTGATCAGATCGGCGCAGGTCGTCGCCGCCACCGACTACACGGTCACCTGGTCGGGTGGTGACTGGAAGATCCAACCGCTGCCGTTCGGGGACCTGCACTCGCCGCTCGTCCCGGTCTCCGGGATGGCCGGCTTCATCATGTGGAAGGTCTGAGATGGCGGAATGCACGTCCGGCGACGCGGTCTGGTTCGGCACGCTCGCGGGTGTCGGGGAATTCTTCGACTCCGGGATCGACGGGATCCTCCGCAAGATCGCGGCCGCGATCATGACCGCGGCTGCGAGCCTCTTCGAGGACGCGGCCGACAAGGTGCCGACGTTGTCGGCCGACAAGGACTTCAACCACAAGCTCGGGCTGCAGGTCAACTGGCTGGTGCTGACGATCGCGGTGGCCTCGCTCCTGTTCGCCGCGGGGCGGATGGCCCTGGAGCGCCGCGCGCAGTCCGGGGTGACCGCGTTGAAGGGCATCCTGCGGGTGATCCTGGTGGCCGGCGCGGGCTCGTTCGTCATCACCGAACTGGCGACGCTCTCCGACCGGTACACCAGCCATCTCTACGAGGCCGGGGTCAAAGCACAACTGAGATCGATAGCGAGCTGCGGGAACGCGAGCATCGCCACGTTCCTGCTGATCATCATCGGGTTGCTGTTGCTGGTCGCCGGGATCATCCACATCATCCTGCTGTACCTGCGGCTCGGCGTCATGGTCCTGCTCCTCGGCACCCTGCCGCTGGCCGCGGCGGCGTCCATGACGGAGTGGGGATCGTCGTGGTGGCGTAAGCACATCGCCTGGATGGTGGCGTGGCTGATCTACAAACCGGCGGTGGGCCTGGTGCTCTACGCCGGTACCACCATGATCGCGTACACCGGGACCAACGCGACCCAGCAGCAGATCGCCGGATGCGGGGTCCTGATCTTGTCCGCCGTCGCGTTGCCGGCGCTGCTGCGGCTCATCGTGCCGGCCATGGCGGCACTGGGATCCTCCGACCCGACGGGCGCCGTGCTCAACGCCGGTGCCGCCGCGACCGGTGCGGTGTCCACCGGCGCGAAGGCGATGACCGCGGGCCGGGGCGCCGGCGGGGCCCGCGGCGCCTCGGGAGCCGGTGGGGCGACCGGAGCGGGTGCGGGGGCCGGTGCCAGCGGTGGTAGGGGAGCCTCGGGTGCTTCCGGTTCCAGCGGATCGAGCGGTTCCAGCGGTTCCAGCGGCTCCGCCGGCCGGGCGCTCGCAGGAGCGGGTCGCGTCGCGGCGGGTGCGGCGGGTGTCGCCGCCGGTGCCGTGGGCGGGGCCGCCACCGTGATGCGGCACGCCTCGACCATCGCCAACGGGGCGATGCCCGGTGTCCACGACGGCGCCGACAACTAGCGACAACGAGAGCGGGAAGTAGTGAGCACCGAAATCATCAAGACGCGGACGTACGGCAACTGGCGCCGGCCGCGCAAAGCGGGGCTGGGATCGTTGGGCCTGGTCGGCACCGTCGGAGTTTTCGGCGGACTCGTGATGGTCCTGATCGCGTCCATGTTCTCGTTGGTGGCGGCGGTGCTGATGCTCCTGCTGGGAGCGGTCGTGCTGGGCCCGCTGGCGATCCGCACCCAGGACGGCCGCAACGTCTACAACATCCTGTCGGTGCGCCTGGGATGGTCGCGCCGGCGGGCCAACCGCAGCAACCTGTACGTCTCCGGGCCGCTGTCCAACCGCCCCGGTGGCCGGTTCCGCCCGCCGGGAATGCTCAGCCGGGTCACGATGATGGAGGGCATCGATCCGTACGACCGCCGCTTCGGTGTCCTGCACGATCGGCACCGCAACCTGTACACGATCGTGCTCGGCTGCGAGCCGGACGGCGGGTCGCTGGTCGACGAGGACCAGGTCGACGTCTGGGTGGCGCTGTGGGGTGACTGGCTCGCGCGGCTGTCGCACGAACCGGACCTGCGGGGCGCGTCGGTGATCGTGGAGACCGCGCCGGACCCCGGCACCCGGTTGGCCAGCGAGGTGCTGACCCGCATCTCGCCGAACGCCCCGGCGGCGGCGCGGCAGGTGATGGAGGAGGTCGTCGCGCGGTATCCCGACGCCTCGTCGGAGATGAACACCTACGTCACCCTCACGTACGGCCTGCGCGGCGGGTCCCGGCGGCCGTCGGGGGAGATCCTCACCGACCTCGCCCTGCGCATCCAGGGCCTGGTCAGCGGCCTGATCAGCGCCGGTGGCGGCGCGGCCGCACCGCTGTCGGCCGAGCGGATCGCCGAGGTGGTCCGGGTCGCCTACGATCCGGCGGTCGCCGCCGACGTCCTCGACGTCCGCGCGCAGCAGGGCGGCACCGGCCTGGAATGGCTGGACGCCGGGCCGGCCGCCGCGGTGGAGACGGTCAACGCCTATCACCACGACTCCGGGGTCTCGCGGAGCTGGCTGCTCACGCTCGCCCCGCGCGGCACGGTGCGGTCCAGTGTGCTGCGCTCGCTGCTCGACCCGGCCCCGAGCATGCGGCGCAAGCGGGTCGCGCTGCTGTACCGCCCGATCGACCCGGCGACCTCCGCGAAGATCGTCGAGGCGGACCGGCGGGCGGCGCAGTTCATGGCCAGCTCGGGCAAGGGCCCGGTCCGCGCGCGGGCGTCCTCCGAGGTTGCCGCGGCCGAGCAGACGGCCACCGAGGAAGCGGCCGGCGCCGGTCTCGTGGAGTTCTCGATGATGGTCACCGTCACGGTCGACTCGGTCGACGAGATCCCGGACGTCAACGCCACGATGCGCAACCTGCTCGGCTCGACCCGGCTCGCCATGCGGCCGGCGGACCGGATGCAGGCCTCGGCGTTCAGCTGCACGCTGCCGGTCGGCATCCTGCCCTGGGAGCAGACCCTCATCCCGCGCGAACTGCAGGAGGCGCTGTGAGCACCGCACCAGAGATCACCGTCCCGCAGACCACCGCCCTCAGCGGGTTGCGCGTCCCGCCGGTCGAGGAGCAGTACAGAGAACCCGACGAGCTGGGCCCGCAGTCGCCCCGGGCGCAACGCCGAGCGGCCCGCGAGCAGCACAAGCAGGACCAGGCCGAGCAACGGCGCCGGACGTACGGGGCGAAGCGCAACCGCGAGGACAGCATCCCCAACCGCGGGTCGTACGCGGCCGGTGGTGGGCGGGTGAGCCCGATGGACCCGCCGGCGATGTGGCGCGCCACCACGGTCCAGGCCTGCGGTCTGTGGCCGTTCGCGTCCGGCTCCGGGGCACCGACCGTCGGCGTGCCGCTGGGTCAGCACCTCTCCACCGGGGCGACGGTGTGCGGCGATCCGCTCAACTGGTTCACCCGCGCCCGCTACATCTCCAACCCGTCGCTGTTCATGCTCGGCATGCCCGGCCTCGGCAAGTCGACACTGATCAACCGCATGCTGATCGGCCTGTCCGCCCAGGGTGTGGTCCCGCTGGTGCTGGGAGACCTCAAACCTGACTACGCGGACACGGTACGGGCCCTGGGCGGCCAAGTGATCTCCATCGGCCGCGGTACCGGTGGTCTCAACGTGCTGGACCCCGGTGCCATGGGCGCGGCGGCCGCGACGATCGGCGGCCGGGCCGGGCAGATGCTGGAGGCCGAGGCACACGGCCGGGTCCTGAACATCGTGGCCGCGCTGCTGACCATCGTCCGGGGCCAGGCGATCACTGACCACGAGCAGTCGGTGCTCTCGGCGTGCCTGCGGCACCTGCGCGCCCGTAACCCGGTCGGGCACGCCGCGCACCTCGGTGATCTGCTGGCGGTCCTGCAGGAGGGCCCGGACGAGGTCCGGCAGTTCACCCTCGACCGCGGCGAGGAGTCCCGCTACCGCGACGCGGTGGACCCGCTGCACCGCTCGCTGCTGGGCATCCTCGACGGCCCGCTCGGCAGCACGTTCGCCTCCGAGACGTCCACCCACATCGACCCGGACGCCACCGCGGTCTGCATCGACATCTCCCGGATCGGTGAGTCGGACAGTCAGCTGACCGCGGCGGCGATGCTCGCGGCCTGGTCCGACGGCCTCGGCACGGTCGCCGCCTCGCACGCGCTCGCCGACGCCGGCCTCACCCCGCGCCGCTGGTTCTTCACCGTGCTCGACGAGTTGTGGCGGCCGCTGCGGGCCGCGTCCGGCATCGTGGACCGGATCGACGCGCTGACCCGGCTCAACCGGTCGCTGGGCCTGGCCGACTCGAAGATCACCCATACCCTGAAGGACGCCGAGGCACTGGGCAGCGAGGCCGACAAGGCCAAGGCCCGGGGCTTCGTGGAACGCGCCGGCATGGTGGTCTGCGCCGGCCTGCCCCGCGCCGAGATGGAGGACCTGGGCAAGATCGTCGGGCTGTCCCGCCGGGAGATCGACCTGGTCTCGTCCTGGTCGTCGCCGCCGGGCTGGTCGCACAACGGTGAGAACGAGGAGCCGCCCGGCCGCGGCCGCTTCCTGATCAAGGTCGGTGGCCGCCCGGGCCTGCCGATCCGGGTGGCGATCACCGAGACCGAGCGGCACCTGCACGACACCAACACCCGCTGGGTGCAGAACGGCTACGCGGAGAAGATGGCGGCCGCCCGCGACGCGGCCCAGGCCGCCTTCACCGCGGGCGACGTGGTCCGCGACGGCATCGGCCGGGATCTCTGATGGCCGGGGGCGGCTCCCGGGGCGGCGGCGACGCCATGGCCTGGCTGATCCCGGGCTTCGCGCTGGCCAACGTCATCGTGCTCGGCGTGACCTGGCTGGGCGGCACGGCCGGTCACGCGGTCACCGGGAACGGCTGGCACCCACCACCGTTCACCGGCTCCGTGTACCGCCGGATCCTGACCGGCGACGTGACAGCGGTCTGGCCGGGCAGCTCACCGTACGTGATCTACGGCGGCGCGGCGCTGACCTTCGCCGTGATCGTCCTGCCGCTGCTGATCGCCGGGATCAAGGTCTACGGGAGGGTCACGAAGACCAAGAGCGGTCTGGCCGGCCGCCGGGAACTGCTCAGCATGATGCCCGAGCAGGCCGCGATCCGCGCTCGGGACCTGCGCCCGTCACTCAAGGGCATCCGCAAGCTGGAACCCGACGACACCGGGAACCTGCTGGGCAACCTCGATCCGGACGGGCCCGAGCTGCGGTCCTCGTACGAGGACGTCGAACTTGATCTGATGGCCCCCCGGGCCGGCAAGTCCACCGGCATCGCGATCCCCAGGTTGTTGCGCGCCCGCGGCGCGGTATTGCTGACCTCCAACAAGTCCGACGTCTTCACGGTCACCCGGCAGGAGCGGGCCAAGGTCGGCACGGTCTGGACCTTCGACCCGCAGGGCATCGCGCACACGCCCCGGGACATGTGGTGGGACATGCTGGCCAGCTGCGACACCATCGAGGGCGCCCGCCGCCTCGCCGGGCACTTCGTCAGCTCGGTCAACGACGACTCGTCCAAGAAGGACTTCTGGATCTCGGCGGCCCAGAACACGCTCACCGCACTGTTCCTGGCCGCCTGCCGGGGCCGCCGATCGGTGACCGAGCTGCTGGGCTGGCTGGCCGACCCGGCCGACCGCACCCCCGTCGACATCCTCCGCGACGTCGGCATGCAAGCCATGGCAGAACAGCTGCAGGGTACGGTCCGTGGCGCCGTGGAGACCCGCGACGGCATCTACGAAACGGCCCGGCAGTGTGTCGCGTGCCTGCTCGACCCGGAGATCCTGGCTTGGGTCAGCCCCGACCGCCACCGCCCCGAGTTCATCCCCGCCCAGCACGTCATCGGCCGCGACACGCTTTACCTGTTGTCGAAGGACGGCGGTGGCTCCGCGGCCGGCGTCATCGCGGGCCTGGCCGACATGACACTGCGAGCCGGCGTGGTGGCCGCGGAACGCATGGGCGGCCGCCTCGACCCCCCGATGACCGCGGTCCTCGACGAGGCGGCCAACGTCTGCCGGATCAGCGACCTGCCCGACCTTTACAGCCACCTCGGATCCCGCGGCATCAACGTGGTGACGCTGCTGCAGAGCTACCGCCAGGGCGCCCGGGTCTGGGGTGAGCCGGGGATGGACGCCCTGTGGAGTGCGGCCACCATCAAACTGCTGGGCGCGGGCCTGGATGACGCCGACTTCGTCGAGAAGATCTCCCGCCTGGTCGGCCAGAAGGACGTGGCAACCTCGAGCCGCTCGCGAAGCCGCGACGGATCGTCGCACTCGGTGTCCTACCGCCAGGAGAGCATCCTGCCGGCCGACAAGATCCGGGCCCTGCCGAAGGGCACGGCCCTGCTGCTCGCGACCGGCGTCAGGCCGGCCCTGATCCGTCTGCGCCCCTGGTACAAGGAACCCAACGCCGGCCCCATCTCCCAGGCGACCAAGGAAGAGGTCGACGCCATCACCCAGCGAGCAGCGGCAACCTGGGCCGCCCGCCCCTCGCTCTGAGAGCGCCGCGATCCGAGGACCACCAGCGGCGGGGCCGGCCGCACTCGGACCGGCGATCTCGCAAGCCGTGCGATGGGCCGAGTCGGACCCATCAGGGTTACAACAGTGACTCTCTCAAGTACTAAGGAGCTGTAGAAAATGGCGGATTCATCGCCGGAGGATAAAGTTGTCAAGGTCGGAAAAACCACCTTCGAAATGGTTTCTCCCCCCGTGCCGGTTGCGGGAATGCCCCCGAGCTGGAGCCTCCCGAGTGCCGCGCGCCTGACATCGGGGGCGGCTACGCCCGCGCAACTGCCCCCTGGCTTGCAGAGGCGGGGTGCGGTCTCGAGAAAGGGTCAAGGGTCGGGCCGTCCGAGAACTGTGCAGGATGTTGCTGGTCGGCCCTCGACGTCGCCTGCTCCGATTCCCGGCGCCGGACCGGTGGAACCGTCGGGTGCAGCCGTCGCGCCAACGCGAGTGGCGCGGTTAAGGCAGAATCGCGACTTCTCGACAGTCGACGTCGACATCAAGAAGGTGGAGGAGATCACGAAGCAGAGCATGGCCCTTGCGGCGACGCTGAGTGGCATGAGGCCGCAGATAGCGTCGCTGAAAGCTGTGGACAAAACGGCTCAAGATCGATTCAGAGCTGGTGTCAAGACCCCGGCCAACGTCGTTCAGAACCCGGTGCGGGACAGTGCATCGCGTATCACGAGGCGATGACGCCGCGCTGGCTTCAGCGCGACGACCGGGACCACCCGGCCCGGTCGTCGCGGCGACCTAGCGGTGAAGCGGCATCGTGTTCCTCGGCGTCACCCCGCATGCTGCTGCCGTCGGCGTTGCCGATCCCGGAACCGCGGGATGTGCTTCCGGTAGTGCGGGCGTGGCTGCCCTTGGCAGCGATGACGAGCTGACTTCCGCGGCCCACTGCCGCATGGCCGGGGTGAGCGGTTTCCTCCTCCGGATCGGTCTGCCGGTCCGGTCCGTCTTTCCCTCGAGATGGTCGATCGCACTGTCGGTCGACGGCTGGTTGAGAGGCGGCCATGCGTGGATCCGCATCTTCGACAGCCGCCAGGTCTGGTACTCCTGCCGGTAGTTCCGCCGGGACGCTATGCGTGTTTGCACCTGGTCACGACGCAAGCCTTCGTATTCGGGCTTGAGCATCTGGTCGTCGACGTAACCGTAATCCAGGCGGGCCCGCACGGAAATGACCTCCTGCACCCGCCTGAGGCGTTTGCCGTTCACAGCGAGCTCCCACCGGATATTGTTGTCGCTCTCTTGCGCCCCTGTGGTGGATGCGGAAGAGATTTCCCTCAGATGCCGCTCCACCATGATCTCGTCCGCGGTGATGTGGCCGGTGAGTACCCGCTGCTCGTCCAACCGCGGTCTGGACTCCTCTCGAACGTCTGACGTTCGGGAACTGCTATCCATGGTTTCTCCTTTGTTCGCTCAGAGCTCCAACGGCTCTGGAGACTGGATGGGAGGGGTTTCCTTGGGGCGGTGGGAGCCGGGTTTGCAGCCGGCGAACGGGCCGTTCGGGGAACGAAGGGTGTTCATCGCCGGGGCGAGGAAGTCGCGGTGCCAGGTTGCCGGGCCGATGAGGTCCGCCTTGGGGCCGGTCAGATGTTGCCAGGCCAGCCACAGGCCGTGCAGCTGGGCGATCGCCGTCACGTGCTGCCACCACTGGGGGCACCAGGGCAGCGTCGTGGTCACCTCCTCGCCGTAGGCCGGGAGCAGCAGGCCGTGGACCCACTGGGTGAGCAGATTCAGTTCGGTGGAGAACTCGGGCTCGCCGAGGTAGAGGATGAAGAAGGGCTTGGCCGACTCGGCGGCCTGGGGGTCAGCGGTTTCAGCGGTCTCAGCGGTCGCGATTGTCATCTCTGTGGCAACGGATGCCACCGGGTTTGGTTCAGCGGTGGCCGTGAACCAGATTCCTGATGGTCCGTTACTACCTGCGTGAGTGCGATGAGCGTTGATGCGCAATGGGGGTACGCGGACCCGGCCGGTGCCGAGGATGCCGGCCCGGCGCACCCGGACCGGGTAGGTGCCGGCCGGCTCGCGCCCCGGGGTGCGGCGTGGGTGGCCGCTCATGGCGGATCCGGGGCGACCACGCTGGCCCGGGTCCTGGGTGGGGCGGACATCGGCAGCCGGTGGCCGCGGACCGACCGGGGGGAGCCGGCGCGGGTGCTGCTGGTGGCGCGCACGCACGCGCACGGTCTCGAGGCGGCGTCGCACACCCTGAACGCGATGCGGGAGGGCCGGCACCCCGCCGGTATGGAGCTTGTCGCCGTGGTGCTGGTGGCCGACGCGCCCGGGTCGCTGCCGCGACCCCTCGTGAACCGGATCCGGTTGCTGCGCTCCGTCGCGCCGGTGCACCGGATCCCCTGGATCGCGCAGTGGCGGCTCGGTGAGCAGCCGGCCCGGTTGCCCGGGCAGATCGAGCGGCTGGGCCGGCAGCTGCAGGAGCTCGGTGTCGCGGTCCCGGGCCATCGCTCCTACTGAACTTATCGGTCTCCATCGATCCAGTGGCTGTCCATAAGGGAGCGGCACCATCAGCGGGTCGGGGAAACCTCAGGGAGGCTTCATGGGTACGGATGTCGCGCTGGCGAAGCCCGCTGCCGTGCGGGTGGCGCCGACCGGGGAGCTCGATCCGGATGCTGTCGGTGTGGTCTTCCCGGTGTTCGGCGCGCATCCGCAGGCAGGCACGTCGGGTGTCGCCTTGGCCCTGGCGGACGCCGCGGCGCTGGCCGGTCTGCGGGTCCAGCTGATCGACAGCGCCGAGCCGGCCCGGTCCGGGCTGGTCACGGCGACCCAGGCGGACGGCCGGTCCTGGCCGGTCGGTGACGACCGGGGATCAATCAGGCTGGCATCGCGCAGCCTCGGCCGGGCCGTGGTCAGCGTGCGCCGCATCGTCTCGACCGGGCCTCCGCTGGGGCCGTGGGCGGTGCCGCGGCCGGTCGACTGGGTCGCGCGGGAGCCGTGGCAGGTCGACGTGACCATCGTCGACCTGGGCTGGGACATGTGGCGGGTGATGGCTCCGCAGGCGGGCCTTGGCCCGCTGGAGTGGTGCGTCCTGGGCAACGCAACGGTCCACCCGATCCTGGTGATGCGGGCGACGCTGCCGTCGGTGTCCGCGGCCGAGCTGATCCTGCACCGCTACGGCGTGGGGGTGGAACGGGCCGGGCTGACGCCGGTGCAGCGCCTGGCCGTGGCCGGCGCCGGCGGGTGGCCGGACCGGGTCCGCGGCGCCACCGGCAACCTCGTCGAGGGGCTCGCGCACGACGCGGTGTTCCTGCCGCACGATCCGGTCGCCGCGGTGGAGGGGTGGACCGCCGCGCCCACCCCGCCGGCGTCGTCCCGCCCGGCCGCCACGATCCTGCGGGGGTTCGGTGACCCGTTCGCGGTGGCGCTGGCACCCGCTTCCCCGGGACGCCGGCCCCGGCTGTTCCACCGCAACTGACCCTCTCGAGGAGGCTCTTCCTTGTCCGCGCTCCTGCCGCACGTCCACGGCGTGCTGGCCGACCTGGTACGCGACGTGCCCGGCAACCCCGACCCGTCGCCCCCGCCCGGGGTGTCGGGACCGGTGGAAACGCTCATGTCGTACGTGAAGTGGGGGGTCCTGGTCGTCATCATCACCGCCGGATTCGTCGGCGCGGGCGCGGTGGCGGGCGGTCGGCTCTTCGCCAATCACGGCGCGAGCCGGACCGGTCTCGCGATTCTGCTGAGCGCCCTGGCCGGGGCGGTGCTGTACGCCGGCGTCTACGCCCTGATCACCGCTGTCGCCGGTTGATGGCCGGGAAATCGCGCGCGGGGGCCGTACCCATCGCTCTGGGGATCCTGGTTCTGGTCCTGATCGCGGGTTTCGGACTGCATCTGCTGAACCGGTCCGACGCGGAGGCCGCACCGGAACCGAGTACTCCGCCCCCGCGGGAAAGCACGGACTGGCGGGACACCATCGCCGCCGAGCCGATGCTGCAGTTGCCGGCCGCCGCGGCGAGGCCCCAGCCGCTGGTGGCGCGGACCGCGGGGACGCCGCTGCGCATTCCCGCCTCCCGTAAGGGCTCCGATCCGGTGCCGACGGGTTTCCCGCGCACCGCCGAGGGGGCTCTGGGCCAGTTGGCCGCCATCGACGAGGCGGCGATGTCGACGGCGGACCCGGGTCTGGTGCACGAGGTGTACGAGACCGTCGCCGCGTCCGGTGCGGTGCCGGAGGCCGAATGGACGCCGTCGGTCGCGGTCCAGCGCCTCACGAAGAGCCTGGGCGAGCAGAAGGGTACGGCCGCACGGGTCACGTTCCGCGTTGTGCAGGGCCAGATCAAGGGAACGGTAGGGGATGATTTCGTGCTTGCTTGCGTGCTCGGGGAGTACAGCGTCGCGCTGAGCACCGGTGCCAGTGTCGGTCTCGGTGACTGCCAGCGCATGGTGTGGGACGGCGGCCGCTGGCTCATCGGTCCCGGGGCGCAGCCCGCGTGGGCGCCGTCGGCGTGGCCGGGCAGCGCCGACGCGGTCCGGGCCGGTTGGAAGGAGCTGCGCCGTGCCGCCGCCTAATCCGGTCGGGGATCTGGTCGGTACGGTCGGCGACACGGTGGTGGACCCCGGGTCGTCGGCGTTCGACGCCGCGATGACGTCGATCTGGTCGTTCGGCCTGGAACTGCTCGACGGCTCGCTGGCCACCGTGGACAGATACACCACGCCCGACGTCAACCCGCTCGACGGCCCGCTCGCCGGGGTGCTCCCGATGACCCTCTGGCTCGGGCTCGCCACGCTGATGCTGCTCGCGTTCGTCCAGATCGGCCGGGCCGTCGCGATTGGCGGCCGCGGGCTGGCCCGGATCGCCGTCGGCCTGTTCCAGTACGTAGTGGTCTCGGCGGCCGGTCTCGGTGTGCTGGACACCATGCTGACCGCGAGCAACGCCGTCGCGACCGGCATCCTGTCCGCCGGTTTGCACACCGACCGGTGGCAGAGCATCACCGGCGACGACGCCGTGCTCAAGCGCGCCGAGGGCACGGTCTCCGGCACCGGGCTCGGCATCATCGCGTTGCTGTGCCTCATTCCGGCGGGCTTCTTCTTCCTGGTGGAGTTCCTCGCCCGTAACGCCGGGGTGCTGGTGCTCGCCGCGGCCATCCCGGTCGTGGCCGCCGGGCTGATCTCGGACACCTCACGGGCCTGGTTCTGGACCACGTTCCGGTGGCTGATCGCGCTCGTGCTCATGCCGCCCGGCGTGGCGCTGACCCTGGTGATCGGCATGCGTGTGGCCGGCGACCCCGCGCAGGCCTCCGTCGCGGCGGTGGTGAGCGGTGTCGTGCTGCTCCTCTCGCTCGCGTTCCCGCTGCTGCTGTTCAAGCTGCTGGCGTTCGTCAACCCGGGTACGCCGAGCGGGGCCGCCGCCCGCAACTTCCTGTCCAGCCGGTCGTCCGCGTCCGGTGCCGGGATCGCGGTCAGCTCGGAACGCAACGCCGAGGCCGCGGGCGAGGGCCGGTTCGCCCACGTGCTGGCGGTCCTGGACGCCGCGCGCACCGAGCGCCGGCCCCGGGCCGGCCTCGTCGACCGGCCCGGGCCACGGGTGAGCGATCCCGGTGATGCACCGCCGGACGAGGGTCTCGCGCCCAGCGCGCGGCGGGCCCCGGCCGGGGAGGACAAGGACCGGGCCGAGCCGGAGCGGAGGGAGACGTCCGATGAGCATGCCGTCAGCTGACCGGTCCTACTCGGGCTGGCGCCGCGAACGGTTCGGCTGGTTCCTGGGTCTCACCGGACCGCAACTGACCTGCTGCGTGCTGGCCCTGCTGCCGCTGCTCGTCGCGGTGGGGAGCAGCCGCTGGCTGCTGGCGCTCGAACTGGCGCCGTTCTCCGCCGTCCTGGTGGTGCTGTTCGTTGTCCCGGTCCGCGGGCGGCCCGCCGCCCGGTGGGTCGCCGATGTGTGCCTTTACACCTGGGGGAGAGCAATGGGATGGTCGCGCTGGCGGTCCGCCGCCGCGACGGGAACGGCGCAGGCCGACGACCTCGGCCGGCCCGACCTGCCGGGGATCCTGGCGGGACTGCGGATGTACGACGGACCGCCGTTCGGGTCGACCATGCAACGCGTGTGCGTGCTGCACGATCCGCGGGCGGGCCGCTGGTCGGCGATCGCCCGGGTGTCGCACCCGGGGATCGGTGCGGCCGACGACACGATCCGGGCCCGGTACGCCGATCAGCTCGGTGCGCTGCTCGCGTCGGCGGCCCGGGGCGAGCAGATCTCCCGGGTGTCCGTCCTGGTGCGCACCGTGCCCGACGACGGCGCCGAACGGGCGGCCTGGCTCGCCGACAACGTCTCACCGCTCGCACCGCGACTGGTCCAGGAGATCACCGCCCAGCTGGAGCGCGTGGTCACCGCGGCGGCGGTCCGGCACGAGGTGTACGTGACCGTCGGCGTCGACGAGAACCGGATCCGGCGGCAGGCGGAACAGGCCGGCGGCCGCGTCGAGGGCCGGGCCCGGGTGCTGTACCGCCACCTGCAGGAGATGGAGACCCACCTGCGCGGCCTCGACGCCTCCTCGGTCAGCTGGCTGCACACCGAGGAGGTCGCGGCGGTGATCCGGACCGGTTACAACCCCGGCGAGGCGGCCGCCATCGAACGGGCCCGCCAGGAATGGCTGCGCGGGACGCCGACCCTGACCGGTGTCCCACTCGCGGCGGCGGGACCGGTCAACGCGCCACCGCCGGCGGCCCGGTCGTACGTGCACGACGCGTTCACCACCGTCAGTTACGCGCTGCTGCTCCCCGATCTGCCCACCCACGTGGGAGCGCTGGCGCAGATGCTCGCCCCGTCGGCGCCCGGCGAGCGCCGCACGCTCGCGCTGCACTACCAGCCGGCCGAACCGGCCAAGGCGTCCCGGCAGGTCGAGCGGGACCTGTGGTCGGCCGAGATGTCCGCCGACGTGCGGCAGCGGCGCGGTTTCCGGGTGTCGCGCTCCCAGCAACGCCGCCAGGCCGAGGTGGCCGGGCACGAGAACCAGCTCGCCGCCGGGCACACCATGGTCCGGGTGGCCGGGGCCGCCGCGGTGACGGTGCCGTCGACCTGGCCGGTCGACGACCACGCCGCGTCGTTCGAGGCCACCGCCCGGTCCAGCCATTTCCGGCTGCTGCGCCTCGATCTGGCGCAGGACACCGGTTTCGTGGCCGCTGTCCTCCCGCTCGGCATCGGTCTCCCGGAGAGGAACGCGCACTGATGGCCCCCACCGGCATGGGGCGGGGCCGCTCGGTGACCGACCTCGTCAGCGAGTTCGGCGGCAGCCTGCCCGGCCCCGCGGACGTCCCGGAACCGGCCAGCCGCCGCGACGAGTACGACCTGCTGCGCCCGCGGGCCGGCCGGCGCGGACGGCGTACCCCGGGCTTCGGGTGGTCCCCGGTCCCCGCGCCGCTGACCGCGTACCGGGCCTCGACGGCGGAGATCGGCGGGGTCTTCCCGCTGCTGCCCACGAACGGTCTGCGTCCCACCGGCACGCTGCTCGGGTACGACTCGCTGACCTCGGGCGGGTTCTACTGCGATCCGGTCGGTTGGCTGCTCGACGGCGTGGTCACCAACCCCAACATGATCGTCTTCGGGAAGCCCGGCTCCGGCAAGTCGACCACGGTGAAGGCGTTCCTGCTGCGCTCCATGCGTTTCGGGGTGCGCACACTGATCGCGGGAGACGTCAAAGGCGAGTACGAACAGCTGTGTCACGCGGTCGGGGTGCAGCCGATCGCCCTGGGCCTGGGGCTGCGGGCCAGGATCAATCCGCTCGACCCCGGCCCGCTGGGACAGGGCTGGGACCGGCTCTCGGCGGACGAACGGCGTACCCGGGCATCCTTGATCTTCGCCCGGTGGGTGGTGCTGCTCAAGGCGCTCATCGGGGCGCGGGGCATCGCGGTGAGCCCGGCCGACGAGAACGCGCTGACCACCGTGCTGGCCGAGCTCTCCGGATGGTCCGCCGGCGGGGGACAGCTGCGCACCGTGACGATCCCCGAGGTGCACGACGCGCTGGCCCGGCCCACCGAGGAGCTGGCCCGAGGCTGCCGGTACGCCGGCCGGCAGCAGATGATCGACGACACCCGGCAGGCCACCGACGCGCTCGGCGCCCTGGTCCGGGGCGCGCTCGCCGGGCTGTTCGACGCGCACACGAACGTCGGCCTGGACTGGGACGCGCCGATCCAGTCGTTGTCGCTGCAACGGCTGGAGGACCTCGGCGACGAGGTGGTCGGCGTCGCGCTGGCCTGCGTCAACTCCTGGTCGCGGGCGATGACCGACCTGCGGGCCCCCGGCGAGATCACCATCGTGGTCCGCGACGAGGTGTGGCGGCAGATGCGGCTCGGCGTCGGCGCGGTGCAGTCGCTCGACGCCGACCTGCGGCTGAGCCGCAACGACGGCGAGATCCAGATCCTGGCCGCGCACAAGCCCTCCGACCTGCTGTCGGTCGGCGCGGCGGGCAGTCAGGAGGTCGCCATCGCCAAGGACATGATGTCGCTGTGTGACACGAAGATCATGTTCGCGCAGGACCCGGGCGTCGCCGAGGAACTGTCCAGCCTGGCCGGGCTCAACGACGTCGTGGGGGACTGGGTCTCGGGCTGGGCCCGGCAGCGGACCGGCCGGGCGGTCTGGATGGTCGGCAACCGGCCGTTCAAGGTCACCACGGTCCGGGCCCCGGCGGAGATCCCGCTGCTGGACACCAACGCGGCGATGGTGGCCGGATCGTGAAGCGGATCCTGCTCGGCCTCGCGCTGGTGTTCTGGCTCGTGCTGCCGCTCGGTGCGGTGCTCGTCGCGGCCTCCACCGCGTCCGCGTCCGCCTCGGCACCCTGCGGGCCCGGTGGGAGCACGACCCAGGTGCAGGGCGTCGAACTGAGCGCCGAGCAGCTGGGCAACGCCGCGACCATCGTGTCCGTCGTCCGGCAGCGCAACCTGCCCCCGCGCGCGGCGGTGATCGCGGTCGCCACCGCCATGCAGGAGTCGTCACTGCACAACGACCTGCGGATGCTCGACCACGACTCGATCGGGTTGTTCCAGCAACGGGTGCAGTTCTTCACCGCCCGGGTGGCCGGCGACCCGGTCGCGTCGACCACGCTGTTCCTCACCAAACTGGTCAAGGTCGCCGGTTGGGACACCCGGCCGCTGACCGACGTCGCCTCCGACGTCCAGGTCCCGCGCGCGGACCTGCGCGGCGAGTACGCCAAATGGGAGACGCTGGCCCAGACCGTCGCCGACACGATCTGGCCGGGGGCGGTGACGGACTGCGCCTACGGTACGGACGACGCGGCCGCGGGTGCCGGCGGCCCGCTGCCGGTGGGGTACCGGCTGCCGACCGAGGGCCAGGCGCGCACGGCGGTGAACTTCGCTCTGCAGCAGCTCGGCGACCCGTACGTCTTCGGTGCCAACGGCCCGGACACCTGGGACTGCAGCAGCCTGATGCAACGGGCGTGGGCGGCGGCGGACGTCGCGATCCCCCGGGTGACCACCGACCAGGTGCGCAGCGGCATGCCCGTCCCGGGCCTGGCGGCGATGCGTCCCGGCGACCTCATCTTCATCGCGGGCAGCCTCGGCACCATGTCCAGCCCTCGCCACGTGGGGATGTACATCGGCACCGGCGACGACGGCAAGCAGTACCTCGTCCAGGCCCCCCAGAGCGGCGATGTGGTCAAGGTGAGCCCGGTGAGCAACTGGGCCAACCTGATCGCGGCGATCCGCCGTCCGGGATAGCTAGGCCGGGGCGGGGAGCCGGACCGTGACGAGCAGTCCCCCGGAGGAGCCGGGCCGCAGCTCCAGGGTTCCGTCGTGGGCCTGGACGACGCTCTGCACGATGGCCAGGCCGAGGCCGGCTCCGGCATGCTCGTCGGTACGGGTCCGGCTCGTCCCGCGCTGGAACGGCTCGGTGAGCGTCGGCACCAGACCGGTTGGGAGCCGCCGGCCGGTGTTCTCGACGCGCAGGACGCTCGTGTCGTCGTACCCACCGGTGTGGATCGTGATGGTCCCGCCGGTGGGGAGGTTGTGGACGATCGCGTTCTGGACGAGGTTCGTCACCATCCGGGTCAGCAGTTCGGCGGAACCGCTGGTCCGGGCCGGCCCGCCGGTGAGGTCCAGCGTGATCCGGCGCTGTTCGGCCAGCGGCAGCAGGGTCTCGACGGACTCCTCGGCGAGCAGGGAGAGGTCGACGTCCCGGCGGGTGAAGCGGTCGCCGCGGCTGAGCAGCAACAGCGCCTCGGTGAGGTCGATGGCCCGGGTGTTGGCGGCGTGCAGGCGGTCGATGAGGTCGTCGCGGCCCCGCGCGGGGTCCTGGCGGGCCACGTCGAGCAGCGCCCGCGAGATCGCCAGCGGTGTGCGCAGCTCGTGCGAGGCGTTGGCGGCGAACCGCTGCTGCTCGGCGACGTGCGCCTCGAGCCGGGCGAGCATGGCGTCGAAGGCGTCGGCCAGCTCCCGGAACTCGTCGCCGCGGCCCGGCAGCCGGATCCGGTGGTCGAGTGATCCGGCGGTGGCGGTGCGGGTGGCGTGCGTGATGCGCGACAGTGGCGCGAGCATGCGGCCGGCGAGGATCCATCCGCCGGCGAGCCCGAACACGAGCAGGAGCGCCAGCACCGCGGCCGCTCTCGGGGCGAAGAACCGCAGGAGGTTGGAGCGTACCGGGAAGACGCCGGTGTATTCGGTGCCGCTGGGGACGAGGAGCGCGCGGTCGGGGACGTATCGCAGGAGGAACACCCACACGGCCGCGAGCAGCAGGGCGCCCGCGACCATGAGGAACCCGGCGTAGCTGAGCGTGAGTCGCAGGCGGACGCTCGGCCCGGGTGCCCTATCCATGGTCGATGCGGTATCCGACACCGGCCACGGTGGCGATGACCCACGGTTCGCCGAGGCGTTTGCGCAGCGCCGAGACCGTGATCCGCACGGCGTTGGTGAACGGGTCGGCGTTGCTGTCCCAGGCCCGTTCCAGCAGGTCCTCGGCGCTGACCACGCCGCCCTCGGCGGCGACGAGGACCTCCAGCACGGCGAACTGCTTGCGGGTGAGCGCGACGTAGCGCCCGTCGCGGAACACCTCCCGGCGGAACGGGTCGAGCCGCAGGCCGGCGATCTCGCGTACCGGGGGCCGGGCGTGCCCGCGCCGGCGGTCGAGCGCCCGCAGCCGCAGGACGAGTTCGCGCAGGTCGAACGGTTTGGTGAGGTAGTCGTCGGCGCCGAGCTCGAAGCCGGACGCCTTGTCGTCGATGCGGTCGGCGGCGGTGAGCATGAGGATCGGGATGCCGCTGCCGGAGGCGATGATGTGCCGGGCCACCTCGTCGCCGGACGGACCGGGGATGTCCCGGTCGAGGACCGCGAGGTCGTAGGCGTTGACGCCGAGCATCTCCAGGGCCGCGTCGCCGTCACCGGCGATGTCGGCGGCGATCGCCGCCAGGCGCAACCCGTCCCGGACCGCCTCGGCCAGGTGCGGCTCGTCCTCCACGATCAGTACGCGCATGCCGCGAGCCTAGACATGCCGGACCCGCGACCCCGGCGGTTGTACCTCCGACGGGTGGCGCCACCAGCGGCGGGACGCCAGCGCGGCCAGCCCGGCGCCGGCGGCGTTGACCAGGACATCGTCGACGGAGGACACCCGGTCCAGCTGGAAGACGTACTGCGCGGTCTCGACCAGGACCGAGCAGCCCGCACCGAGCGCCAGGACCCGCGGCAGGGAGGCCGCCGCCGCGAACCGGATCGGGGCGAAGAACCCCAGCGCCGCGAAGATCACCAGGTTGCCGGCGATCCCGAGCGGGCCCATCGTCACCAGGTCCTGCAGCGGGATCAGGCTCACCCGTCCGGGGACGACGCCGGCCCCGGGGCCCGGCATCAGCGTCAGCCACACCATCGGCGCGGTCCCGTAGACCATGCCCACCTCGGCCGCACTCGTCCGGACGGCACGGCCGGACAAGGTCAGGACCCACCCGGCGAGTACGGCCAGAGGCAGCCCGGCAAGCGTCATCAGCACCACGCCGTTCTCGGTGTCGTAGCAACCGTGCCACCGCCCGGAGAAGCACGCCGGAGCGGCCATCAGCAGGGGACGCCGCACCGCGAACGCCGCGGCGGCCACGCCGAGGACAACCAGGAGGATCCGCTTCATACCCCCAGGGGAACCGACGGGCGGTTGCCGTGGCGTATCCGGTTCCGCATACGCCCGCGATACAGGTGATCGTCAGCGTGGCGTGGCGGCCAGGGTCACCGAGACGAGGGTGCCGCCGTCGGCGCGGACGACGGTGACGAAGGACAGGCTCGCCGGGGTGGCCCGGACGTCGCCGGAGACGTCCTGGACGACGCCGTCACCGGTCCAGGAGACCACCGGGATCGCCGCTCCGTCGGTGGTGACGGCGTACATCCGGTAGCCGGTCGCCGGGACCAGGCCCGAGACGGTGGCTTTCAGGGTGGCCCCCGCGGGTGAGCTCGTCAGCAGCAGGGAGATGGACGCGCCGGTCGACCGGTCGGAGGCGGAGACCGTCGCGGCCACCGGCACCGGGCGTTCCGCGGCCTCCGGTGGGTCCCCGTCGATCAGTACCGACAGCACGAGGCCGCCGGACATCAGGACCGCTGCGGCGACGAGGGCGTTCTGCACGAGCGCGCGCACCCGGTGGGCCGTCCAGCGGGCCGGCCGGTGGCGGCGGGCCGAGGTGACCGTACGCGTGGGGACCCCGGCCCTGAGCCGGTCGCGATCCGCCGCCGGGAGCAGGGCGATCGCCGCGAGCGCTTCGCAGACCTCGCCGGCGTGGGCCTGGCAGGCGGCGCAATGCGGGAGGTGTTCCTCCACCCGGCGGTTGTCGTCCGGGCCGAGCCGATCGGCGTAATAGGGCCCGAGCAGCACCGCGACATGCGACTCATCACGGACATTTTCGAGCGCGTCCAAGGGTGTCCTCGCAGATTCTGTCCGCCGATATGGTGCTCATTCAACGGCGCGGCCGGTGACCGGGTTCACCCCGATTTCGCATTCCCGCACCGGAACCGGGCGCGTGAACCGATTCCGGTATCCCGCCGTTGGATGTTCGACCCAGATCATTATGGCCTTGAAGGTGCGTTGATGACCTCGTCCGTCCGAAAATCTCGAAGGCTTCGATGGCGGTCTTCCCCTATGGCCCGCCGTCGTGCGGCGTTCGCCGGGTTGAGCGCCACGATTCTCACCGCCGGACTCCTGCCGCTGCAAGGCGACGGCCCGGCCTCAGCCGGCGGGGCGAAACTCGCGGGAAAGAACGTGCCACCGGCCCTGGCGGAAGCGATCGTCGCGGCCTCGCTGTCCTGTCCGACGCTGAGCCCGGCGCGGCTGTCCGCCCAGATCATGATGGCTTCGCGGTTCACCAACGGGGCTCAGGGCGTGGCCGGGCTGACCGACGACATGTGGGAGAAGTGGCGTCCGGCCGAGGACGCGGTCCGCGGGAACAGCGAGGCGAAC
This sequence comes from Actinoplanes sp. NPDC051494, assembly GCF_044454705.1. NCBI lineage: Bacteria > Bacillati > Actinomycetota > Actinomycetes > Micromonosporales > Micromonosporaceae > Actinoplanes > Actinoplanes sp. NPDC051494. The sequence goes on along the minus strand of NZ_JBITDZ010000004.1, from coordinate 299,884 downwards.
ATCTACGCGCTGGCCCACGGCACCTGTGACCTCGTCGGGCAGCTGCGCTCCGAGGGCCTCACCGGCGACATGTGGCCGTTGGCGCTCGCCGCGGGCCGCAGCGGCCTCGACGTGGTGGCGAAGGAGAAGGGCGTCCCGGAGGACATCCGGTCCGATGTCGACAAGGCCTCGGCCTATGCGCGGTGGTATGCCGACCAGGAGCCGTTCCGGATCAGCGCCCGTACGGTGCAGGCGGTCCAGCACGTGCCGGCGGCGGCCAAGGTCCCACCCGCCTACACCGCCGCGATCCGCAAGGCGGGCAAGATCTGCCCGGCGATCACCGCGCCCCGCATCGCCGCGCAGCTCATGGCGATGTCCAAGTTCGATCCGAACCTGCGCTCGCCCGACGGTGAGCAGGGCATCGCGCAGTTCAGCCCCGAGATGTGGCGCCAGTACCGCCCGTCGGAGTCCGCGTCGGTGTGGAAGCCGGACGACGCGATCCCCGCGCTCGGCATGGCGATGTGCGACCTGGACGCCCAGCTCGGCGAGCTCAACGGGGCCGAGCCCTATCGTCTGGCCCTCGCGTCGTACCAGTGGGGGGAGTCCGCGGTGCGGGCGGCGAACGGGGTCCCACGGGCGAACGTGTCGCAGCTGGCGGAGTCCGCGGTGAACTTCGTCGCGGAGTACGAGAAGGACCCGGAGCTGAACCCCGGCCTGCCGGTGGCCGCGAGCCCGTCGCCGTGGACGGGGCCGGTGGTGGGCGGCAGCACCCCGCAGGTGACGGTGCCTCAGCCCGGCTCAGCTGCGAAGCCGGCCCCCGGCGCCGGTGGCAAGCCCACGGCCGGTGCGAAGCCCACGAAGAAGCCCCGGCCCACCGGCGGTGCCAAGCCGACTTCCGGTCCCCGGCCGACGACCGGTCCGGAGCCGACCACCGAACCGACTACTGCTCCTGAGCCGACGACCGCTCCTGAGCCGACGACCGGACCGACGACCACGAAGCCCCGGCCGCCGGCCACCACCAAGCCCACGACCCGGGCGCCGGCCCCACCGGCGACGATCGGCGGGTTCCGGGTCGGCGACACCTATCAGCTGGTCAACGACTGGACCAATTCGGTGGCGGAAATTCCCTACCAGGATTCCAACAAGACCGTGGGTGCCCATGTCGTGCTCTGGAAGAACAAAAAAGAAAAGGACATGTACTGGCGGCTGACCGCCGCTCCCGAGAAGAACTACATCGTCTGGGTGAATGCTTACAGCGGCCTTGCGATGGCGGTGGAGCCCGGCGGTACCTGGAACGGCGCGAAAATCCTGCAGGTGAAAGTGAACCCCACGGACCGTTACCAGCAATGGTCCCTGGAATACGCGGGTTACAGCAGGTTGCACATCCGCAACCACGCTACCGGCAAGCTGCTGGAGATCCTCGGTTCCGACGTGGCGCCGACCGCGAAGGACGGCACCTGGAACGGCCACTGGGTCGAGGTCTGGGACGAGGTCTCCACCCAGCGTGACCAGAGATGGAGTCTCGTCCGATGATGGCGAAGAAGAACGTGATCGCCGCCGGGGCCACCGGGGCCGCCGCGGTGGTCGTCGTGGGGGTGGTCGGTGTCCTGGGCGTCACCGGCGCCGACGCGGGCTCCGGGTTCGCGATCATCGACCCGGGTGGCAAGTGCGTCGACGTGGCCGGGGCGTCCCGGGCCGACCGGACCGCGGTGCAGTTGTTCACCTGCAACCGCACGGTGGCGCAGAAGTGGACGATCGAGGACGACGACTCGGTCCGGGCGCTGGGCAAGTGTCTGGACGTGACCGACGGGTCCACCTCCGACGGCGCCAAGGTGCAGTTGTTCGCCTGCAACGACACACCGGCGCAGAAGTGGGAGGTCAACCACGGTCTGCTGGTCAACACGGGTTCGGGCAAGTGCCTGGACGCGACCGACTGGGGCTGGGCGGACCGCACCAGGTTGCAGGTCTGGACCTGCACCGGCGCCAGCAACCAGGTCTGGCTGCTGCCGCTCGAGGTGCCGGCCGACCCGACGGCCACCCCGCCGGCCGGACCCACGGTCGGTCTGCCCGCTGACCCGACGGACGATCCGACCGGCGATCCGACCGGCGATCCGACCGGTGGCCCGACGACCAGCCCGGCGACCGGCGAACCGGCGACAGGTGCGCCGACGACGAGCCCGACGAGCAGCCCGGCGCCGGATCCGACGGTGGGGCCGACGGCGCCACCGGCCGGGCTCGACCCGGGGGTGGCTCCGGGCGGCAACTTCGACCTGTCGACCTGGCACCTGGAGCTGCCGGTCGGCAGCCCCGGTCGGCCGGACGTGATCCCGCCGTCGCGGCTGCGCGGCCCCGACGGATACGTCAACCCGGCCTACTTCTGGACCGACAAGACGGACGGCTCGATGACGTTCTGGGCGCCCGAGCGGGGCGTGACCTGGAAGGAGTCGAGGTACCCGCGGTCGGAGCTGCGGGAGATGAACCCGGACGGCTCCGCGAAGTACTGGGCCAAGGCAGGCAGCCACACGCTGAGCGCCGAGCTGCGGGTGGCGCAGGTGACCAAGAACGTGTGTGTCGGTCAGGTGCACCTCGGCTCGGGCGGCCCGTCGATGAAGCCGTTGCTCGAGCTCTATTACCGGCCGTCCGGCGACATCTACATCGGTATGGAGAACTCGCCCGCCGGTGGCCAGACCCTGCACAAGGTCGGCAACGTCCGGCTCGGTGACCGCTGGAGCTATGTCATCAACGTCTCCGGCAACACCGTCAACCTGACCGTGAACGGCAAGCGGACCAGCTATCCGATCCCGTCCTCGTTCAACCAGTACAAGCACTTCTTCCAGCTCGGCGCGTACAACCAGTCCGTGTCGTCGAACAGTGCCAACGGCGCGCGGGTCAAGTTCTACAGCATGGACGTCGACCACAGGTAGGAAAAGGCCGGCGGAGCGATCGCTCCGCCGGCCGTCGTCTCACCAGTCCTTGTCACCGGGTACGGGTTCCGCGTCGCCGTCCGTCCAGTGCGACGTGGCGGCGGCCGGCACCGCGGGACCGGTGGTCGAAGGCCCGGCCCATGCCGGGTCACCCCGGTCGGCGGCGGTGTCCGATCGGCGGCTCATCGCGTCGACCGGGACCAGTGGGCCGTGCACCTGGACGGGCAGCGCCGACAGGTGTTCGTCGCCGTCACCGCCCCGCCAGATCCGCCGGATCCGCCGGACCAGGAACGTCGTGGCGGCCGCGATGACGACCAGGACCAGGACGAGAAGCCAGGTGTGCCGGCGGGGTTCCGGCGCCGGGGCCTCGTCGGCCGCCGCCGCGGTCTCCTCGGCGAGGGCCCGGGTCACCGACACCCCCGGGTTGATCATTCCCCAGCCGAAGGAACCGTCGGGCAGCGTGCCCTCGCCGATCTGGTCCGCGGTCACCTCGATGCGGTGCGCGACCTGCGCGGCGGTGAGGTCCGGGAAAGCGGACCGGACGAGCGCGGCCTGACCGGCGGTGAAGGCCACGGCGTAGTACGTGCCGTTCCCCGCCGATCCCCCGGAAGCGGTGACACCGAGGCTGGTCACGTTCACCCCCGGCGCGGAGACGTCGACACCGCCCTTGCGGTACGTGTCCGCGCCGCGCAGGTCGGCGCTGACGCCGGCGACCCGGATGAACCCCGGCCCGGCCGGCGGTTCGCCCTTGTCGTCCTCCGCCTTGGCGCCGAGGACGACGACCACGTCGTTGCGCACCGCCTCCTGCAGCGCCGCGGCGACCTCGGGTGCCCCGGCGTCCACGGCGGGACCCAGCGCGATGATGCCGGCGCCGGACGTCACCGCGTACGCGATGCCCTGGGCCTGGGCGTTGGGGGGTTGCACGGCCGCGGGTCCGGCGGCCACCCGGACCGGCAGGACCGACGCGTCCGGTGCCACGCCGGTCAGTTCGCTGCCCGGGATCTGATGGGCGGTGATCAGGGCCGCCATGGAGGAGCCCGTCCCGATGCAGTCGGAGTCACCGGGACTCTTGTCGTCCGCCATGTCCCGGCCCGGGCTGACCCGGCCGGTCAGCTGCGGCAGTTTCCCGTTGACCCCGGAGTCGACCACGGCGACGACCTGGCCCTTGCCGCTGCTGTGCGGCCAGGCGAGATCCGCGGCCAGGCGCAGCTGGGCCCAGTCCACCCGGGTCGTCGACGCGGCGCCGGCACAACTCGTTCCCGCCGGGGCGGCGACCACCGGTGGTGCGCCGGTGCCGGCGCTGTCCGCTGTGGAGAGCGGCCCGTAGACGATCTCCGGGCCGACGGCGTCCCAGGGCATGATCAGTCGCCACCCGGCCGTCAGGCGAGCCGGATCGGCCAGCACGCCCTGGTCCGGCTGCGCCCGCCCGACGTTGAGGTTGAATATCTCCGTCGACCGCGCGTCACTGCCGAGAAATCGTCCCGCTATCTCGGTCAGGTTCTCCGGGGAGCCCGCATATGTCGCCGCGACGACGTAGTACTTCACCAATGCGGTATCGGCCCCGGCGGGCTGGGCCGGACCGATTCCGAGCAGTGCCGCCGACGCCGTGACAAGGCTGAAAAGGGCACCTCGCTTCGTGGTTGACCAGCGGGAACGATGGGCCCCTGGCTTCATTTCGTTGACCTCTCCGGATATGTTCCCGTGAAGAATCCGCGCTCTGCCAAGGACTTGCGGAGTGCGCGGATAGCGTGAAACGATCTTGACTTGACGGTGCCCGGGGGAATGTTCAGCGACGCTGCCGCCTCAGCAATGGAATGTTCCTCGAAATACAGGGTGATCAGCGTGGTGCGCAGGCGTTCCGGCAGGGCGGCGACCGCGTCGCGGACCGTCCGGGAGTCGAGATCGCGCAGGATGCGCTCCTCGGTGTGGTCGTAGGCGACCTCGAGGACCTCGTCGGTGTATTCGACCGGCCGCACCCGTGCCGCGCGGACGTTGTCGATCGCCACCCGCCGCGCGACGGTGAACAACCAGGCCCGGTTCCAGCGCCCGTCCTCGTTGCGGGCCCCGGGGTTCCGCCACGCTCGCAGCAGCGTCTCCTGCACGATGTCCTCGGCCCAGTGGATGTCGCCGTTCGCCAGCCCGACGGCGTACGCGACGAGCACCGGACGGTGGATCAGGTGCAGATGCCGCAGCGCCGCGGCCTCTCCGGGATCCCGTACGTCCACAGTGCTCCGACCCTCAGCGGCCGAGCGCTGGACCTCGTCGTCAACCGGATGCACGCGCCACCCCTTCCCCCGGGGTTACGCACCCCTGGCCGCACCGGCCGTCCGGGTACCGCGGCCGGTGTCTGGCGAGTCGCGACGATCGCCGCCGGCCCATTCAAGTGCGCGGCAGTGGACTTCTACTTGATCGCCTCAGGGCCGTTCGTTCACTGTGGATTCAGGAGCTCGCGCAGGAATCTCTCGGTGCGGTGGGCGAAAAGGTGCGCACCGCGCTCGGTGGACAGCGCGAGCGCCCGGCCGGCGGCGGCCCGGACGGTGGCGGTGGACTCCCCGCGGGCGTGCAGCAGGCGGGCGCGCAGCAGCATCAGGAGCCCTTCCGGGTATCGCTGGCCGTGCCGCGCGAGGAGTAGATCGGCCCGGTCCAGGGCCGCCGCGGCCTCGTCCGTGGCGCCGGCCGCGAGGTGCATCTCGGCGAGCAGGCCGAACCAGGTGGCGACACAGGACAGCGGTGGGTCGAGCAGGTTCGCGGCGATGATGTGTGCCGCCCGCTCCGCGTTGCCGGCCGGGTCGGTGCCGGTCATGGCCAGCGACCAGCACCGGGCCAGCCGCTGGTAGGTGCCCAGGAAGACGAATGAGAAGCCGGGATCCACGGCGATGCCACGGTCCGCGGCGCGCAGGGCCCGGACCGGGTCGCCGACGATGGACGCGATCCGGGCGGTGAAGGTGGCCCAGACGGTGGCCATGTACGGGTCCGCGCCGGCCACGGCCTCGAGCCGGTCGAGCAGGGCCTGCGCCGCCGCGACGTCGCCGTGCAGCGCGGTCGTCTCCGCGAGCGTGCCGGCCATGAGCAGTTGCAGGTCGTGGCGACCCGGATCGTCCTCGCGCCGGCCGAGGTCGAGGATCATGGGCTGCGAGCGGCGGAGATAGCGGAAGGCCTCGTCGATGTCGCCCATGTCCCACTGATGGATGCCCCAGGCCTGCAGACCGCAGGCGAGGACGAACGGGTCGGTGGCGGCCTCGCCCTGCCGGAGCAGCCGGCGTGCCAGCGGGGCGCCGCGGTCGAACTCCATGGCTTGGGCGTACGCCGCCCAGCGGGCGTACAGCAGGGCCGCGGCCTGGACGTCCCGGCCGAGGGAGCGGGCCAGGTGCTCGGCGCGTTCCAGCAGGTCGGGGGTCGAGAATCCGTACATCGAACGCATCCCGACGACCGTGCTCAGGTGCGCCAGCGCCGCCAGTTCCAGTTCGGCGAGGTTGTTCGCCCGGGCCAGCTGTGCGGCCGATCGCAGGTGGTGTTCGGCCGCTTCGAGCGCGGACTTGCCCGCCGCCCGCAGCCCGGCCCGCACGAGGGCGTGGGCGGTACGCGCCGGATCGGCGAGCGGGCCGGCGCAGCGCAGGTGGTGGGCGAGGCGCTCGGCGACGTCGTCACCGCCGGGGCCGGTGGCCTCCAGCGCGTCCGCGACGAGCAGATGCAGCCGGAGCGCCCGCGCCGGGGACGTCGTCTCGGTCAGCGTCTCGCGGACCACGTCGTGCGCGAAGCGGAACGAGAACGGATCGTCCGGTGTGGACTCGAACACCCCGAGTGCCTCCACCGGCTCGAGCAGGGCGAGGCAGGCACCGACGTCGAGGCCGGCGGTCCGGGCGAGCAGGCCGATCCCGACGTCGCGCCCGATCAGCGCGGCGGTGCGCAGCAGGAGCCGCGCGTCCTCGTCCAGGCCGGCCATCCGGTCGAGCACGACGTCGCGCACGGTGGCCGGCACCCGGGCCCGAACCGCAGCCTCGTCGGACAGCACACCGTCGGCGGTGAGCAGCCGGGACAGCTCACGGACGAAGAACGGGTTCCCGGCCGTACGGGTGTGGATGTCCCTGCTCGTCTCCGGCCCGGGTTCGTGCCCGGTCTCCCGGCGGACGAGCTCGGCGACCTCGTCCGGGCCGAGGGGACCGAGCCGGATCCGGCGATGGCCGGGCACCCGGCTGGCCGCGGCGAGCGTGCGGGACAGCTCCGGGCCGGGCCGGGGAGCACGGTCGCGCAGCGCGGCGATCAGCGCGTTGCGCCGGGGCATCCGGGCCACGAGGTGGCCGAACAGCGCGAGCGAGCCGGCATCGGCCCACTGCAGGTCGTCGATGACGATCAGGACCGGCCGCCGCGCCGCGACCTGCCCGATGAGCGCGACGACCTGTTCGAACAGGCGGAACGGGGTGCCGTTGTCCGGCAGCACCGGGGCGGCGAGCAGGTCGCCGCGTCCCTCGACCAGCCGGCCGAGCTCACCGGCGAGCCATCCGTCTCGGTCGGCGGCGGGCAGGTGATTGACGACCGCGCCGATCACCTGCACCCACGGCCACATCGACGGCGTCCCGGCGCCGTCCAGGCAGGCGCCCCGGGCGACGAGCGCACCGCGCCGTTCCGCCTCGGCGGCGACCTCCAGCAGGACGCGGGTCTTGCCCGCGCCGGGTTCGCCCTCGACGATGCCGCACGCCGTACGCCCGGCGAGTGCCGAGCTCACCGTCTGCCGCAACGCGCCGAGCTCCTCGACGCGCCCGACGAGACCCGCCGCCGGCGGCCCGACGGGGATCCCCGGCCGGCCCGGCGGTACCGCCGCTGCCGGTCCTGGAGCTGCCGGTGGGGAGTCTGCCGGTGGGGAGTCTGCCGGTTCCGGGGGCCGGATCAGCACCAGCCGCTGGGCGTCCCGCAGCGCCGGGCCGGGCCGGACGCCGAGCTCCTCGTCCAGCCGGATGCGGACCCGCTGGAACGTCGTCAGCGCCTCCGCCTGGTGCCCGGCGGCGCCCAGGACGGTGACGAGCATCGCCTGCACGGCCTCGTCCAGCGGTGCCATCGACGCGGCGAGGTGCAGCGCCGGCAGCGCCCGCCTCGGGGTGCGCAGCGCGACTGCGAGCTCCGCCGCGACCAGGCAGGTGCTGAGGAATTCCGCGTCCAGTGCCGCGAAGACGGGCATGGCGGCCGCGGTGAGGGTGAGCCCCTCACCGGCCCGGCCGTGCCAGAGCGCCAGGGCCTCGCCGTAATGGTCGAGCGCCGCCTCGTCCTGCCCGCGCTCCCGGGCGATCCGCGCCCGCTGGACGCGCTCCCGGAACACCGTCAGGTCGAGCATGCCGGCCGCGGCGGTGAACTGGTACCCGTCGCCGATACGGTGCAGCCAGCGGCTCGACCCGCGGGCGGGGAGGCCGGGTTCGAGCACCCGGCGCAGGGCGCCGACGTACTTGTGGATGACGTTGAGCGCGCTGCCGGGGGCGTCGCGGCCCCAGAGCAGATCGATGAGCTCGGCCGTGCCGACCGGCCGGCCGTGCTGGACCAGCAGCAGGGCGAGCAGGTAGGTCTGCTGCTGCGGGCCGGTCTCCACCTCGGTGCCGTCGAGCCAGAGCCGTAGCGAGCCGAGGATCCGCAGGCGTGGGGACCCGCTGGGTTCCTGCATGCCGGACCACCCCCGGGCGACAACGTGACGGTTTGTTCAGTGCACGGAATTCGCTGGTAAGTATCGCGTGCCCCGGACACCGTCGATCAAGCGGCGGCAGTAACAAGGAAGAAATAATCCACTACGGGCCGTTACGGTCCGGTCATGACGGTGTGCGGTGGCCCACAGGTATGAAACCGGCCGGACTGCGGGTGCAGATCATGGGCCCGATGCGGGTGTGGTTGCGCGGTGCCGAACTCGACACCGGGCCACGCCAGCAACGCCGGCTGCTCGCGCTGCTGGTGGCGCGCGCCGGTCACCCGGTCGGCATGTCCGACCTGATCACGCTGCTCTGGGGCACCGAACCACCGGCGAGCGCGGTCAATGTGATCCACAAATACATCGGGGTGCTGCGCCGGTTGTTCGAACCCGCGCTGCAGGCGCGATCCTCCGGGTCGTACCTGATCCGGCATGCCGACGGGTACTGCTTCGCGGGGGGTGCCGGGATCCTGGACCTCGCGGACTTCCGCCGGATCGTGGACGCGGCCGGGGCCGGTGGTCTGCCGGACGAGGAGGCGCTCGACCGGTACGCCGACGCGTTGCGCCTGTGCCACGGCCCGGCCGGGGAGGGACTGGCGTCCACCGCCGGCGGCGCGGCCGTCCTGACCGCCGTCGACGCCGAGTTCCTGGCCGCCACCGTCGCGGCCGCGGAGATCGCCGTACGGGTGGGCCGGCCGTCCCGGGTGCTGAACGCGCTGCGGCTAGCCGCGGACATGGCTCCCGGGCACGAGCGGGTACAGGCGAGCCTGATGGCCGTGCTGGCCGCCGCCGACCGGGAGTCCGCGATGCCGGGCGACCGCGGCCGCCCTGCCGGCGATCCCCGGCCGGCCGCGATGGTGCGTCCCGCGCAACTCCCGCCGGACCTCCCGGTGTTCACCGGGAGGTCGGCCGAACTGGCCACGCTCGGTGGCCTCGTCGCCGGCCGGCGGTCGGTCGGGCGGACCGGTCCGCTGGTGGTGGCGTTGAGCGGTGCCGGCGGCGTCGGCAAGTCGGCCCTCGCCACCCGCTTCGCGCACCGGGTCGCCGCCGGCTTCCCCGACGGCCAGCTCTTCCTGGACCTGCGGGGCGACCGGGATGACGCGATGCTGTCCACCTCGGACGCCCTGCAGGCGTTCCTGCACGCGCTCGGCGTGCCCCGATCGGGGATCCCGGACCTGCCCGAGGCGCGGATGGGCCTCTACCGCAGCCTGACCGCGGGCAAGCGCGTGCTCGTGCTGCTGGACGACGTGCGCGATCCGGTGCGGGTCCGTCCGCTGCTGCCGAACTCCGCGCACAGCCTGGTGCTGGTCACGAGCCGCCGTCCGCTGGTCGGGCTGGCCGCGTTCGAGGGGGCGGACCTGCTGCGCGTCGGCCGGCCCGATCCGGCGGCGGCCCGCGAGCTGTTCAGCCGGCGGATCCAACGGCCCGGCCCAGCCCCGAAACCGGACCCGGCCCCGGACCCCCTCGACGAGATCGTCGGCTGGTGCGACCGGCTGCCGCTGGCCCTGGCGATCCAGGGTGCCCGGTTGCATGCCCAGCCGTCACTGACCCCGGCAGCCGTCGCGGCCGAGCTGCGCGACATCGGCCGGCGGTTGGACGCGTTCTCCTGCGGCCCCGGCCTGAGCGATCCCCGGGCGGTGCTCTCCTGGTCCTACCGCCTGCTCAGCCCCGGCGCGGCCACCCTGTTCCGGTTGCTGTCGCTCGTGCCGGGCCCAAACATCACGGTCGCGGCGGCGGCCGCCCTGGCCGGGCGGGACGTCGGCCGTACGCGTGCCGACCTCGCCGAACTGGCGGAGCCGGCCCTGGTCACCGACGACGACCGTGGCTTGTTCAGGATCGGGTCGCTGGCCGGGGCGTACGCGGCCGAGGTCTTCCGCATCGCCGGGACGCCGGCCGAGCGGCGGACCGCGACCGGCCGCCTGCTGCGGCACCACCTGCACAGCAGTTACCACGCCCGGTCCGCGCTCGGGGCCGGGGAAGCGGCTTTCGCGCTGCCCGCGCCCCCACCCGGGGTCGTCCCCGAACGGCCGGCGTCGCCCGCCGAGGCCATGACGTGGTTCGCCGCCCGCCGGGACATGCTCACGGCAGCGGTCCGCGCGGCCGCCGAGCTCGGGTACGGCGTCGAGGCGGGGCAGCTGGCGCTCTGCCTGCAACCGTTCCTGGAGCGGTCCGGGCTGCTCCAGGAACGCGACGAGATGCTCGGGTACGCCCCCCGCCGGGGCCGTTGAGGTGCGTCAGCAGATGCCGGAGAGCTGGTTGTCGAGGTTGCCGCCCGCGAAGCTGCCCGACGGCACCACGGTGGCCATGTTGGGCACGCTCTGCTGCCAGGAAATGATGTAGTCGATGTCGATGCCGTTGGTGGCGGGATCGAGGTACAGGTCGACTGCCTTACCCGTGTTGTTCTTGATCGAGGAGGCCTTATTGTCCATCGGCTCCCCGTTGTAGAACGTGTTGTTGCGCAGGTCCATGTCGCACAGCCAGCCCCTGCTGTCGGCCGGGACCTTGAAGACCGAACCGGTGTAATTGCTGTGCTGATAGACGCACAACTCACCGGCGTAACATGCGGCCGCCGCCTGTGCGCTCGACGCCACGACCGCCGACGAGGCGGAAGCCACCGCGAGTGCGGAGAGGAAGACAGCGATCCGTCGAGGGGTTCTCATCGGGGTACACCTTTCGGTTCCGGGCGGCGCCGTCGGATGGCCACGCCTGGACCGAAGCTAGGTGCGTGCACTGAACTCCCACTTGATTCGGATTCCTATGTGGTGGATGAGGTCAGGTAGCCCAGCTCGGTGGCGCGGGTGATGAGTTCGGCCTTGCTCGACGCGTTGAGCTTGGCCCGGATGCGCTTGAGGTAGGTCTCCACCGTTGCCTCGCTCACGCTCATCTGTTCGCTGATCACCGCGTTGGTGAGTCCGGCGGCGGCGAGCCGCAGCGTCTCGATCTCGCGGCCCGGCAGCCGCACCGGTGCATCGTCGGGACTGCCGAACACCGTGCTGACCAGGCCCGGGCTGAGGTAGACGCTGTCCAGCGCGGCCGCCTCGGTGGCGAATCGCAGGTCCTGCGCGGTGGGGTCGGGCAGAATCAGCGCGCGGGCCCCGGCCCGGACCGCGTCGCGCAGCGCCGGTGGCTCGCCGGGGCGGCAGATCAGCACCAGCCGGGTCCGCGGCGGCAGCAGGGACCAGTACTGCCGGTTGATCGAGCCGGGGCGGATCCGGGTGATGTCCACGATGGCGATCGGTGGCCCGGACGGTGGCGGGGCCAGCTGGGTGATCGAGGAGAGCTGCAGGCTCACGATCAGACCGGGGATGTCGGTGGCCAGGCGGCTGAGGCTGGTCCGGGTCGGTTCGGACGGCGAAACCACGGCCACGTTCGTCGTTCTCATGAGTGTCTCCTGCGGGCGGATCGGTCGCTGCGGTGGATCGGTCGCAAACCGTAGCCAGCCCCAGTTGACGGTTTCTTACCGAACGGCGCGGCGGTCCGGGTCCTGGCGCAGTTGGTTGCTGACCGCGGTCAGTGACAGGGTGGGTGCGGCGGCGAGCCGGGCGGCGAGCAGCGACAGGGTCAGCGGCATCCGGCCGCACAGCTCGACGATCTCCGCCAGCGCCGCGCTGTCTGGGCGGTCCCGGCCGTCGAGGCGGCGGGCGAACAGCTCCCGTGCGGCCGGCGGGTCCGGCGGATCGACGCGCAGCTGGTGTGCGCCGGCGCGGGCGGCCAGGTCGAGCAGCGGCGGTCCGCTGGTGACCAGCACGAGGGTTCCGGCGGAGCTGGGCAGCAACGGCCGGACCTGCTCGGCGTCGTGCGCGTGGTCCAGCAGGATCAGGAGCCGCCGGCCCGCGGTCAGGCTGCGGTACGTCCCGACGAGCGCGTCGAACGTGTCGGGGACGTCGTTTCTGCGCAGGCCCAGTCCGTACAGAAGGGATCGGAGCAGGTTGTCGGGTCGGCTTTCCCGCAGGTCGAGGTAGAGCTGCCCGTCGGGGAAACGGTCGGCGACGAGGTGCGCGAAGCGGACGGCGAGGGTGGACTTGCCGGCGCCGTCAGGGCCGTCCATCGTGATCACCAGCGGCCCGGTACGCCCTTCGGCGCGCAGGCCCGCGGCCAGCGTGTCGAGCGCCGCCAGCTCGTGCTCCCGGCCGGTGAACATCGGCAGGTCCGGCGGCAGCTGCGCCGGGTGGATCAGCGGCCCGGGCGAGTCGGTGCCGCCGGCCGGCACCACGGTCTGGGTCAGCACCCGCCGGTGCGCTTCCTGCAGCGCGTGCCCCGGGTCGATGCCCAGCTCGGCGGCGAGTGACCCGCGCACCGTGCGGTAGGCGGCCAGTGCCTCGGCCTGGTGCCCGGCGGCGGCCAGGGTCGTCATCAGGCTCGCCTGCAGGAGCTCGTTGAGCGGGTCCAGCTCGGCGGCCCGCCGCAGCGGCGCCAGCAGCAGCCCCGGGCGGCGCAGGCGGACCGCGATCTCGGCCGCGGCGAGGAGCGCGTCACTGAACTCGCTGTCCAGACCGGCGAAGACCGCCCGGGCCGACGGGGTGTCGGCGAGTCCGTCGGCGACCCGGCCGGCGCCGAGCCGCAGGGCCTCGGTGTACCGGTCGAGGGCCTCGTCGAACTCGTCGCGGCCGGCGTGCGCCGAGGCCTGCGCGACGAGGTGCCGGAACCGGACCAGGTCGAGCGATTCCGGACCGGCGGTGAACCGGTATCCGTTGCCGTGGCGCAGCAGGTACTCGCCGGGAGCCCGCGGCGGCAGGCCGGGTTCGAGCAGCCGGCGCAGCACCCCGATGTACTTGTGGATGACATTGACCGCGGTTGGCGGCGAGGACGGGCCCCAGAGCAGCTCGATCAGCTCGTTCATGCTGATCGGATGCCCTTCCCGGGCGAGCAGCAGCGCCAGGAGGCACCGTTGCTGGTTGGGTCCGGCATCCACTTCGCCGTCGCCCCGGATGACGCGCAAGGGGCCGAGGATCCGCAGGTGCACTGTCATGCGGATGAAGCTAGGGGCAGCTCAGGGTCGTCAGACTACGTCAGATGACGTAATGATCCGGGCCAGTTCGGTGCGTGAGCTGACGTGTACTTTCGGGTAGATCCGGTAGAGATGCGTGCTGATCGTCCGCGGGGACAGGAACAGCCGCGCGCCGATCTCGCGGTTGCTCAGGCCCTCCGCGGTCAACCGGGCGATCTGCTGCTCCTGCGGGGTGAGCTCGGCCAGCGCGTCCATCGGCTTGCGGCGGGTCTCCCCGGTGGCCCGCAGCTCGGCGCGGGCGCGGTCGGCCCAGGGCGCCGCCCCGAGCGAGTCGAACGTGTCCGCCGCCACGCGCAGCAGGGGACGGCTCTCGGTGAGCTTGAACGCGCGGCGCAGCGCCGACCCGTACGTGAGCTGCAGCCGGGCCCGGTCGAACGGCCAGCCGGTCAGATCCTGGGCCAGCGCGGTCTCGTAGTCCCCGCTGAGCACCGCGCGCGCATAGCCGAGCCCGACCTGGAGCGACGGTGACTGGCTCCGCGTGGCGACGGGTTCCAGGTCTGCCACCACCGGGCGCAGCTCGTCCAGGAAACCGCCGAGCACCGCGGCCTCGGCCAGATGTCCGAGCAGGTGCAACCGCTGGTGCGGCAGATGGGCACTGTCGGCCGGGTCGAAGACGCGCATCAGTTGCCGGAAAGCGTCGTCCGCGTGGCCCTCGGCGAGCGATGCCACCCCTCGGGCCCGCTGCACGAGCGCCAGCATCGGCAAGCGGCGGGCCGCGGTGAACATCCGCTCGCCGACGTCGGCCCGGTGCCGGGCGGCGACGATGTCCCCGCTCAGCGCCTCGGCCAGCGCGACGACCAGGCCGCCGCCCACCGCCCACATCATCTGCCCGGCCTCCTCCGCGAGGGCGACGCACTCGGTGGCCAGCCGCAGCGCGGAGCGGGCGTCGCCCAGCCCGGCGTGCGCGGACGCACCCGCGCTGAGGGCCTGGACCAGCGAGCCGATCCGGCCCTGGGCCCGGTGCTCGGCCGCGCTGGACAGGGCGAGCGCCTCGGCGATCTCGAAGGCGCCGAGCGCCCAGGCACCGAACGCGATGTCGCTGCGCCACACCGGCGGCAGGTCCGTGCGGTGCACGAGCTGCCGCAGCCGTTCCAGCCCGTCGGCGCCCCGGCCGACCGGGTCGACCATGAGCAGCACGCCGGTGAGCCGGGGGTCGTCGGCCGCGCGGCGCAGAGCGAGGGTGACGTCGACGAGCCGATCGGTGACGTCGGCCGGGGTGGCTGTGTAGTAGGCCCGCACCCCCACCTCGCTCATCGCCTCGACGGCGTGCTCGATGCTGTCCTCGTGATGGACGACGTCGATCAGGTCGGCGAACGTGAGCAGCTGCTCGGCCCCGGAGAATGCCTTCGAGGAGTGGCCCTCGCGGAACAGGGCCAGCCGGGCCTGTTCCGCCGGGGCCAGCGCGCTCACGTCGATCTCCTCGAGGATGCGCCGCGCGGTGTGCTCGTCGCCCTGCTCCACCGCCAGCGCGCCGGCCATGAGCTGCCGCCGGCCACGTGCGGCCGGGTCCTGGCTGAGCTGCACCGCCCGGGCGACGGTGGCGGCGGCGATCGCGACCGCCTGGCGCTGGGCGGCCTCGGCGGCGACCGCGGTGAGTTCACGGGCCAGGGTCTCGTCCGGCCCGGGCGACGCCGAGGCCCGGTGCCAGAGCCGGCGTGCCGGGTGGCCGGACAGGACCTCGGCGAGCGCTTCGTGTCCCCGTCGGCGGTCACCCGCAGCGGCCTGCTGACGCAGCGCCGAGCGCAGCAGGGGATGCCGGAACCGCAGGTCGTAGTGTTCGTCGACGGTCACCAGGCGGGCCGTCACCGCGGGCTGGACCGCGTCCGCGGGCACGTCGGCGCCGGTCAGCAGCGCGGCTGCGGCCAGGGTCTCGCCGAGGTTGCCGCCGTCGTTCAGCGCCGCGACGAGCAGCAGGGTGCGGGTGAGCGGCGGCAGGTCGGCGACGAGACCGCCGAAGGTGCGTTCCACCCGCGTGCTCAGCGGCACTGACGCCGGGAGCAGGGCGGCGCTGCCGGACCGCGCGACCGCGGCCCCGAGCTCGACGACGCCGAGCGGGTTCCCGGCGGCCTCGTCCAGCACCCGGCTCCGCAGCGGTGCGGGCAGCCCGGGCGCGGTCCGGTCCAGCAACCGCCCGGCGTCGTCCGGGCAGAGCGGTTCCAGCCGCAGCTCGGGGAGCCCGGCCGCGGCCAGCCGCCGGTCGATGTCCTCGCCGTCGCGCACCGCCATCAGCACGGCGATGCGGTCCGACCCGACGCGCCGGCCGAGGAACGTCAGCGTCTCCCAGCTGGCGGCGTCCAGCCAGTGCGCGTCCTCGATCGCCAGCAGCACCGCCTCGTCCGGCTCACCGAGAAGATCGAGGACCTCGACCGCCATCCGGTACGGGGACCCGGTGTCCATCGCGACGGGACGTAACGGGCGCAGGAGCAGATCGAGTCCCGCGTACGCGATGTGCACCTCGGCCTGCACCCCGGTCACGGTCAGCACCCGCATCCCACGCTCACGCCCGGCGTCGACCGCCCGCTCCAGCAGCGCCGACTTGCCGATGCCGGCCTCACCGCGCAGCACCAGGGCCGCGCCCCGCCCGCCGGCCGCGTCGCCGAGCAGCGCCTCGAGCGTGGTGACCTGGTCCTCGCGCCCGACAATCTCCGCCATACCCCCATCCTCCAATGGCACCCACGAAGATCAAAGTCGAGCCCGGCCCGTCCACATATCGTCCAGTGCCGTCGATTACGGTGCGGATCGTCCGTGCCGCCCGACCGCGAGGGGGAACCCGCCCGTGCCCGATCCCACCGACCCCGCACCCCGGATCGAGATCCTGGGCGCGTTACGGGTCTGGCTCGGCGACACCGAGGTGGATGCCGGGCCGCGACAGCAACGGTGCCTGCTCGCCGTGTTCCTCGCGCTCGAGGGCCGCCCGCTCGGCGTGACCGAGCTGGTCGGCCTGCTCTGGGGCGACGACGCGCCGGCCAGCGCGGTCAACGTGATCCACAAGTACGTCGGTGCCCTGCGCCGGATGCTGGAGCCGGGCCTGGCACCGCGCTCGACCGGGTCGTACCTGCTGCGGCACGGCAGCGCCTACCTCTTCTCCCTCGGCACCGCGCAGCTCGACCTCAGCACGTTCCGCACCCTGGTCGCGGCGGCGACGGACGAGGTCGCCGCCGGCCGCCCGGACGCCGCCCTCGACCGGTACACCGAGGCGCTACGGCTCTGGCACGGCCCGGCCGGTGACTCGCTGGCGGACAGCGCGGCGGCGACGGCGGCCTTCGCGTCGATCGACGGGGAGTTCCAGGACGCGGCCATCGCCGCCGCGGCCGTCGCCAACACCCTCGTCCAGGACGCCCGGGTGCTGGCCGCGCTGCGGCTGGCCGCGTCGATGGGCCGGTTCCACGAGCCGGTCCACGCCGGCCTGATGATCGCGCTCGCCGCCGCCGGGCACCAGGCCGAGGCACTGGCGCTGTACCGGACGATCCGCGAGCGGCTGGCCGATGAACTCGGCATCGACCCCGGCACCGAACTGCAGGCCGCGCACCGCCGGGTGCTCACCCAGACCGTGGCGCCGGTCTTCGACGAGCCGGCCCTCGACCCCGGCCGGCTCACCGACCGCCCGATCCCGCCCGACCAGCTGCCCCGGCCCGCGCAACTGCCCCCGGACCAGCCCATGTTCACCGGCCGGACGGCCGAGCTCGGCACCCTGCGGGACCTGGTCGCGGCGCGGGACCCCGACGGCCGGGGCGGACCGCTGATCGTGGCACTGGACGGCATGGCCGGGGTGGGGAAGTCGACGCTGGCGGTGCACTTCGCGCACGAGGTCGCCGACCTGTTCACCGACGGTCAGCTGGCCCTCGATCTGCGGGGGCACGAGACCGGGCAGGAGGCCCTGACCACCTTGCTGTACGGGCTGGGCGTACCCGCCCGGCAGGTACCCGGTACGTACGACGCGCGCCTCGGCGCCTTCCGCAGTCACACCGCGGACAAGCGGATCCTGCTCCTGCTGGACGACGCGCTCGACGCCGATCAGGTGCGTCCCCTGGTGCCGGCCTCCCCGGGGAGCATGGTGCTGGTCACCAGCCGGCGGCCGCTGGTCGAGCTGGCCGCCCACGACGGCGCCCACCTGCTGCGGGTCGAACCACCGGACCCGGCCGCCGCCCGTGACCTGCTGCGCCGCCGCCTGTCCGCCGCGCCGAACCGGGCCGCGGAGATGGACGCGGCGGCCGGCGACGCGGTCGAGGTGATCCTCGACCGCTCCGGGCGCCTCCCGCTGGCGCTGGCGCTGCTGGCCGCCCGGCTCAGCGCCCGGCCGCGTCTCACGCTGGCCGCGGTGGCGGCGGAGCTGGCCGGGGGTGCGGCCACCCTCGACGCGTTTCCCACCGGGGAGCACGGCGACCCACGGACCTCGTTCGTCCGGTCGTACCACGAGCTGGCCCCCGGGGCGGCGCACCTGTTCCGGCTGCTCTGCGTCCCGCCGGCCGCGGGTGTCTCGGTCGGGGCCTGCGCGTCGCTGTCCGGGCAACCGGTCGCCGTCACCCGCGCGCAGCTCGGCGAGCTGTGCGAAGCGGCGCTGATCAACGAGGACGGCCGGGGCCGGTTCTCGCTGCACGTGCTGCTCAAGGCGTACGCCGCCGAGCTGTTCCGGAGCACCGACCCGGAACCGGAACGGTCCGAGGCGATCAGCCGCCTGTTGCAGTACTACCTCTACAGCAGCGTGCACGCGCACGCCCTGCTCTGCCCGCACGACCCGCCGGTCACGCTGCCGCCCGCCCTGCCGGGGGTGCTCGCGGAACAGCCGTCGACCCGCGACGCGGCGATCCGCTGGTTCGCCGCCGAGTACGACGCCCTGCGCGCGGCGGTGCGGCACGCCGCGGACCTCGGTTACGGCATCGTGCCCTGGCACCTGGCCCTCGCCATGCAGCCGTATTTCGAGCAGAGCGGCCACTTCGGCGACTGGGAGCAGACCACGCGGACGGCGTTGCGGGCCGCCCGGGAACAGCACGACGAGGCCGGCGAGGAACACATCCTGCGCAACCTGACCGCGGCCCGCCGGGCGCTCGGCACCGTCCACTAGGCGTCCACTCGTCGTGAAGTGGCCAACCCTAGCTTGATCACAACGAGCTAGAGGCGAGGCGCATCATGACAGATAACGTTGTCTTCATCCATGGACTGTGGATCCATTCCGAGGCCTGGCAGCCGTGGCGTGAGCTCTTCGGCGAGCAGGGCTACCGGACGTACGCGCCGGGGTGGCCGGGCGACCGTGACTCGGTGGCCGACACCCGGCTGCACGCCGACGGCCGGACCGTCGGCGTCGAGGAGATCACCGACTCCTACGCCGCGTTCATCGCCGGGCTCGACAGCCCGCCGATCGTCGTCGGGCACTCCTTCGGCGGCCTGATCGCGCAGAAACTGCTCAGCCGTGGCCTGCTCCGGGCGGCGGTGGCGTTCTCGCCGGCACCGATCAAGGGCATCCGCATCATCCCGCCGAGCTTGCTGCGGTCCAGCTTCCCGGTGCTGTCGCGGCCCGGCAACAAGCGCAACGTCGTGTCGCTCACCGAGAAGCAGTTCGCCTATTCGTTCGGCAACGCGCTGCCGGCGGCGGAGAGCACCGAGCTCTACGAGCGGATCGCCATCCCGAGCCCGGGCCGCCCGCTGTTCGAGGCCTCGTCGGCGAACTTCACCAGGAATTCCCCGACCGAGGTCGACACGACCCGCGACGATCGGGGCCCGTTGCTGCTCGTGTCGGCCGGCAAGGACCACACCGTGCCCGCCTCGGTGGTCGCGGCCGCGTTCCGGTTGTACTCGACGTCCAAGGCCCGTACCGACATCGTCACGTACGCCGACCGTGGGCACAGCGCCCCGTTCGACCACGGCTGGCGCGAACTCGCCGACGACACCCTGGCCTGGCTCGGCCGTCAGGGCCGATGAGCCGCGAGCGGGACATCGAGGCCGGTGTCGCGTGGTATCAGCGGGTGTTGCAGGCCGCCGGGCGGGCCGGTCTCGCGGACCTCGTCGTCGAGCCCCGCACCGGCCCGGACGGGGTCCGCGCCGGTGACGACTACATCTCGCTGCGGGTCAGCGGCCGGCCGGCCCTCGAGGCCTGGGTGGCCCGGCTGGACAGTCTCGACATCGCGCATTCCGGCATCCAGCGGAGCAACGATCCCTACGTGCGTTCGACCATCGTCCTGCGCGATCTCAACAACACCAGGCTGGAAGTCGTCGCCGTCGATGACTGACGCAGCCGGGCCGGCCCCGCACCTCGTCACGGGTGCGGGGCCGGCGCCGTCAGAGATTCGCGATCAGGAACGTACGGATCAGGGCGGTGGTCTGCGTGAGGGCGCTCTCCAGCAGGAAGTGCCCGCCGTCGAGCAGGTGGATCTCGGCGGTCGGCAGGTCGCCGGCGAACGCGAGCGCGCCGGCCGGACCGAAGATCGGGTCGTTACGTCCCCAGACCGCGAGCAGCGGCACCTGATGTTCCCGGAAATACGCGTGCACGCGGGGATAGAGCGGCGGGTTCGTACCGTAGTCGCGCATCAGCCGCAGCTGGACGAGGTCGTTGCCGGGACGCGACAGCAGCGCGTGGTCGTGCCGCCAGGTACCCGGGTCGACCAGGGTCTCGTCGGCGACCCCGGTCAGGTACTGCCAGCGGGTGAACTCCTCGGTGAGCGCCTGACGGGCGCCCGCCTCGGTCTCGGGGTTCTGGTCCTTCCAGTACTCCCGGGCGCCGTCGAAGAACGCCGGGACGAAGCCCTCCTCGTACGCGTTGCCGCTCTGGCTGATGACCGCGGTGACGGCCGCCGGGTCGCGCAGGGCGAGCCGCCAGCCGATGGGAGCCCCGTAGTCCTGGACGTACAGCGCGTACCGGGGCACGCCGAGCTGGTGGAGCAGATCGGCGGTCAGGTCGGTGAGAGCGTCGAACGTGTAGTCGAACTCGCTCGCCGGCGGTGCGTCGGACTCACCGAACCCCAGGTGGTCCGGGGCGATCACGCGCCAGCGGTCGGCCAGCAGCGGGATCAGGTTGCGGAACATGTGGGAGCTGGTCGGGAAACCGTGCAGCAGCACCAGGGTGGGCGCCGACGCCGGGCCGGCCTCGCGGTAGAAGAGCCGGTGGCCGCGGACGACGGCGTAGCGGTGATGGATCTCGGTCATGGCGGTCACTCCGTGACTTCATCGGGAAAGAGCTGAATTGATGGACAAGGCCCCCCGGTCATCCGTGCTGAGCGGCTTCTGGAGCGTGCTGGCCGGCGCGGTGTTCCTCGCCGGCCTGCTGATCTGGCTGCACCCGGTCGTCGATCCGGGGGAGTGCCCCAACCTCGGCGGCAACGGCAACGCCAGCGCGTTCGCCGACCCGGTCTGGGATTCCTACCTGCCGGTCCTGGCACTCGGCTGGGTGATCCTCGTGCTGGCGGAGCAGGCCCTGCCGGTCACCTGGCGCGGCCGGGGCGGCGCGGAGGTCGCGGTGCGCGGGGGCACCGCCGTCCTGGGCACGATCACGCTCTGCTGCTGCGTGCTCGTCCCGTTCCTGACGGTCTGCCGGTGACCCCGCGCCGCGGTGGCTACTTGCTGACGGCCTGCAGGGCCTTCTGGATCACGGCGACGACCTCGGCCGGGCGCGCCACCATGACCAGGTGCGACGAGTCCAGCTCGACGATGTCCGCACCGGCCCGCTGGTAACCGAAACGCTGCACGTCGGGGTTGATGGCCCGGTCGGCGGTGGCGACCACGGCCCACGACGGCTTGGTCTTCCACGCAGCGGCCGGCGCGGGCTCACCGAAGGCCTGGGCGGCCAGCGGGCGCTGGGAGACCGCGAGTACCCGGGTCACGGCGGTGTCGACCTCGGCGGCGAAGATCGCCGGGAACTTCTCGACGTCGACCGAGACGTCGATGCCGTCCTCGCCCCCGGCCACCGGGAACGGCGTGTAGACCAGCGCGGTGGCCAGATCGGCGTCGGCGAACCCGCTCTGGAGCTGCCCCAGGCTCTCGCCCTCGGCCAGGGCGTAGCCGGCGAGGTAGACCAGACCGGCGACGTTGTCCTCGGTGCCGGCGACGGTGATGACCGCGCCGCCGTACGAGTGGCCGACAAGCAGGACCGGTCCCTCGATCTGGCGCACGATCGAGGCAAGATAGGCGGCGTCGCCGCTGAGGCTGCGGTTCGGCGAGCCGGGGGCGATCACCTTCACGCCGCTGTCGAGCAGTGCCGGAATGACCGCGGCATAGCTGGAGGCATCGGCGAAAGCACCGTGGACAAGGACGACGGTCGGGGTGGACATGATTCTCCCTCGGTTGGGCACATGCGGAACGGGTTCGTTACCGAGCAACCTAGGAACCGCCAGTGGACGAATAGTGAATTCGCCACCGGGAACGGCTCGAGGGCCCGCTACAGGGTCATGCTGGATCACTTCGTCGACGACGTACGCGCGAACGCCCCGGCCGTCATCACCGAGCTCCGCGCCGACCTGCCCGCCGCCGTCTGCCACGACGAGTTGTTCTTCATCGGTTCGTCCGTGGCGGGACTTCTCGGCGTACCGGAGATCCGTCTGGTCCCGCACTTCGCGGAGAACGCCCACGTCTCGCTGGCCGCCCGCATGGTGCCGTTCGGGCTCGACCCGGGTGACGAGCGACTGGCCGCTTTCGGGCAGAACGCGTTCCGCCTGGCCCAGGAGATCGGCCCCGCGCGTGATCCGGCGGCGTCGGCACCGAGACTCCCGGCCGTCCGCAGCCGGGCGGGTGGGTCCCGCCGGCCGGCCGCGTGGTGTACGTGTCGCTCGGCACCGTCCTGAGCAACCGGCCGGATTTCCACCGGTTGTGCGTGGAGGCGTTCACCGGGACCGACTGGCACGTCGTGGTGTCCGCCGGTGACCGGGCCGATCTCGGTGACCTGGTGGTGCCGCCGAACGTCGAGTTCGGCCGGTCGTTCCCCCAGCGTCAGGTGCTTCGGCATGCCGCCGTCTTCGTCTCGCACGCGGGCATGAACTCGCTGATGGAGGCGCTCGCCGAGCGGGTGCCGGTGGTGGCTCTGCCGCTCACCCCGGAGCAGGCTCTCAACGCCGCCCGGCTGGCCGAGGTGGGGGCCGGCCGGGTCGCCGACATCGCGACGCTCACCGCCGGGCACCTGCGCGAGCTGGTCGAGCGGACCGCCGCCGACCCGGGTGTGGCACAGGTCCTGGACCAGCGGTTCGGGCCCCGGACGAGCACCGGCGGAGCACGGCTGGCGGCCGACGTGGTCGAGGCCGCCGTCAGAGCGGGCTGACGGCGGCCGACCCTGACAGGAACCGTTCGGCGCGGTCGGCGAACAGGTGCGCCCCGCGCGCGGCGGACCGGGCCCGGGCCAGCTCCGCGGCGGTGCGGACGGCGGCCGGCGCCTCGCCGCGGGCCGCGAGCAGGCGGGCCCGGACCAGCGGCAGCAGGCCCTCGGCGTAACGCTGGCCGTGCTCGTCCAGGGCCCGCTCGGCGGCGGCGAGGGCGGCGCCGGCCCGGTCCGGACGGTCGGCCGCCAGCCACATCTCGGCGATCAGCGCGAGGTGGAACGCGACGGCCCAGCGCGGCGGGTCGAGCAGGGTCGCGGCCAGCAGGCGTTCGGCCTCCGCGGCCGCGCCGGCCGGGTCGTCGCCGGTCAGGGCGCGGGCCCAGCACCAGCTCTGCCGCAGGTAGTCGACCTGGATGAAGAAGTGCTCGGGGTTCGCGGCGAGCCAGCGGTGCACCGCCCGCAGCGCCCAGGCGGGATCGCCGGCCATGGACGCGACCATCGAGGCGTAGTGGGCCCAGATCGAGATCGCGTACGGATCGTCCGCCGCGCTGATCTCGATCGCGTCGAGCAGTGTCCGCGAGGTGTCGAGGTCACCGTGCAGAGCGGCCAGCGTCGCCTGCCACACCGGCCAGAGCATGAGCAGGTCATGGCGCAGGGGATTCTCCTCTCGGCCGGCGATGATCGGACCGTTCGTCCCCAGCAGCCGGTAGGCCTCGGCGATATCGCCCCGGTCCCACCGCCGCGGCGCGCCGGCGAGCAGGCCGTACCGGCGTACGTCCGGGTCGGTGCTGGTCTTCCCGGCACTGACCAGCTGGTGGGCCAGCTGTCCACGGTCCGGTTGATAGGTATGGCTGGCGCCCACGAAGCGGGAGAAGAGGAAGTCGGCGGCCTCGGCCTCGCGGCCCAGGTCCCGGGCGAGGCTTTCGGCGCGTTCCAGGATCTCGACCGTCGAGCCGCCGTACCCGGTCCGCCGCCGGACCACCGTGACGAGCAGCGACAGCGCGGTCAGCTCCAGCTCGGCGAGACCCGCCGTGCGCGCGAGGTGCACCGCGGACAGCAGGTGACGCCGTGCGCCGTCGAACGCGGACCGGGTCGCCGCGCGTCGCCCGGCGCGCATCAGCGCGTCCGCGGTCCGGGCCGGGTCCGCGAGCGGGCCGGCCGCGACCAGGTGGTGGGCGAGCCGTTCGGCCAGGGACTCGTCATCGGTCTCGGTGCGGTCGAGCGCGTCCGCGATGCTCAGGTGCAGACCGCCCACCCGGTGCGCGGGCATCGTCCCGGTGACCGCCTCCCGGACGAGGTCGTGGGCGAAACCGACCGTGAACGGGTCGTCCGGGGCGGGTACGAGCAGTCCGAGCCCCTCCAGGCGCTCCAGCCGTTCGAGGCAGTCCGGGATGCCGGCGCCGGTGGCGTGGGCGAGCAGCCGGAGCCCGGCACCGCGGCCGATGAGCGCGGCGACCTGCACCAGGCGGGTGGCGCACCCGTCGAGGCCGGACATCCGGTCGAGGACCACGTCCCGGACGCTGGAGGGTACGCCGGCCCGGGCCACGCTCTGCTCGGTCAGCTCACCACCGGCGGCGAGCAGCCGCGACAGCTCGCGGACGAAGAAGGGATTGCCGGCGGTCCGGGCGTGGATGCCGAGCACCGCCGGCGACCCCGGGTCGTGGCCGGTCTCGTGCCGGACCAGTTCGGCGACCTCGGCCGGATCGAGCCGGTCGAGCCGCACCCGGTGATGCCCGGGCACCCGGCTGGCGGCGGCGAGCGTCCGGGACAGCTCGGTACCGGGGGCTGGGGCCCGGTCGCGGAGCGCGCCGAGGATGACCGTCCCGGCCGGGAGCCGCCTCGCCACATGGGCGAACAGGTGCAGCGAGGTGTCGTCGGCCCACTGCAGGTCATCGATCACGAGCACCACCGGCTGCAGCGCAGCGGCCTGGCCGAGGAGCGCGACGACCTGTTCGAACATGCGGAACTGGGTGCCGTTGTCCGGCATCGACGGGGTGGTCGCGTACGGATCGTGCGGCTCGACGAGCCGGCCGAGCTCCCCGCCGAGCCAGCTCTCCCGGGCGGCGGCCGGCAGCCGGTCGAGAAGCGTGCTGATCGCGCGTTCCCACGGCCACATCGACGGCGTCGCGTCACCGTCCAGACAGGAGCTCCGGACGACGAACGCGCCGCGCCGGGCGGCTTGCGTGGTGGCCTCGTCGAGCAGCCGGGTCTTGCCCACGCCCGGTTCGCCCTCCACGATGCCGAGCCCGGTGCCGCCGGTGATCGCCAGCTCGGTGGCCCGGTGCAGCACCGCGAGTTCCGCGACCCGGCCGACCAGCCCGGTCGTGCTCGCCGCGCCGGGGCGCGGGGCCAGGATCGCACGGTGGGCGGCCCGCAGCGCCGGTCCGGGTGCGATGCCGAGGTCGCCGTCGAGACGGTCCCGGACGGTCTCGTACGCCGACAGTGCCTCGTCGCGGTGCCCGGCGGCCAGCAGCGCGTCGATGAGGGCGACGTGCACCGGTTCGTGCAGCGGGGCCATGGCGACGGCGGTGGCGAGGGGGCGCAGCACCGTCCCCGGCCGGCGGTGGGTGACGGCGAGCGCGGCCGCCGTGCAACAGGCCGCGAGGAACTCGCTGTCGAGGGCGGCGAAGACCGGCGCGGCGGCCGGCCGGTGGGCCGGGCCGGCCCCGGCGGGACCGCGCCAGAGCTCCAGCGCCTCGGCGTACCGGTCGATGGCCTCGTCGTGGCGGCCCTGGGCGGCCGCGGTCGCGGCGCCGGCGGTGAGCTCGCGGAACGTGATCAGGTCGAGGGTTCCCGGCCCGGCCGAGAAGACGTAGCCGGGGCCGCTGCGATGCAGGTGGGAACCGATCGCCCGGGCGGGGAGACCGGGCTCGAGAATCCGTCGCAGAGAACCGATGTACTTGTGGATGACGTTGCGGGCGCTGGCCGGTGCGTCGTCGCCCCAGAGGAGATCGATGAGCTCGGGGATGCCGATCGGCTCGCCCGCGCGGGCGAGCAGCAGCGCCAGCAGGCACGCCTGCTGCCGGGGTCCCGGATCGAGGTCGACGCCGTCGCGCCGGATCCCCAACCGGCCCAGGATCCGAAGGCGCAGCAGCATGTGCCTCATCTTAGGGAGACGCTTGTTGACGGGCAGTTGACGGATCGTGGCTCCGGACGCCATCGACCAATCATGTCCTCAGGCGGTGCCGTATTCATCTCGATACTTTGGTATCGCCGAGTTGAAATACGCTGAATGGACGACGGTGCCGGTGACCGACCCGATTCACAATCCGTCAACGATCTGTAAAGTCGCGCTACTTATGCTGGCAGGTTGCCAGGCATCGCACCCATCCAGAAGGGCTTGTGCGGTACTGATAATCATCGTAGATGTCATTTGTTCAACGGCGAGTCGACGTGGTGACGCGTCGAAATGGGGGAATGAGATTTGTCCGCAGCGATCAGTGTTTTGCGCACCCGTGGCCGGGTCCAGCCGCCCGCCGCCGGTGCCTTGCGATTCCAGATCCTCGGGCCGCTTCGGCTCTGGCGTGACGGTGTCGAACTGGACATCGGTCCCCGGCAGCAGTGTTGCCTGCTCGCGCTCTTCCTCGCCCGGGAGGGCCGGCCGATCAGCACCGGTGACCTGGTCGAGCTCGTCTGGGACGAGAACGCGCCGGCGAGTGCTCTCAACGTCATCCACAAGTACGTCGGAGCGCTGCGCCGGCTGATGGAGCCCGACCTGGCGGCCCGGTCGGCCGGCTCGCACCTGCTGCGGCACGGCAACGGCTACCTGTTCACGGCCGGCCCCGGCATGCTGGACCTGGCCGCGTTCCGCGGATTCGTCGTCGCCGCCCGGACGGAGCTGCTGGCGCAACGCCGCGACGAGGCGCTGGACAACTACGTCGAGGCCCTGCGGCTGTGGCACGGGCCCGCCGGCGGCACCTCGGTGTACGGATCGGCCGCCACGTCCATCTTCGCGGCGCTGGACGGGGAATTCCTGGACGTGTGCACCGCCGCGGCGGAGCTCGCGGTGACGCTGCGGCAGCCCGCACGGGTGCTCGCGGCCCTGCGGACGGCCGCCGCCATGGCGCCGCTGCACGAGCCGGTGCAGGCGAGTCTCGTCGCCACCCTCGCCGCCGCCGGCCAGCAGGCCGAGGCGCTGTCGGTGTTCCAGGCGGTCCGCGAGCGTCTCGCCGACGACCTGGGGATCGACCCCGGTCACGCGCTGCAGGCGGTGTACCTGCGGGTGCTGAGCCAGACCGTGATGCCCGCCCCGGTGCCGGGCGGCGAGCCGCGCGCGGAGGCGGCGACCCCGGGCTCCTGGTCCGCCACCGCGTCCCTGGCACCGGCGCAGCTGCCGCCCGACCTGCCCACGTTCGTGGGCCGCGCCGACGAGCTCGCGGCGCTGTCGCGGATGTTCGACGCGCTGTGCCAGGGGAACCGCACCTCGCCGCTGATCGTGGCGATGGACGGGATGGGTGGCGTCGGCAAGTCCACCCTGGCCGCCCACTTCGCCCACATGGTCACCGACCGGCTCACCGACGGCCAGCTGTACCTGGACCTGCGGGGCCACGAGGACGAGAGCGTGCCGGCCGCCGACGCGTTGCGGTCGCTGCTGTCGTCGCTCGGCGCGGAGGAGTCCGGCATCCCCGACTCGGTCGACGCCCGGACCGCGACCTACCGCAGCTTCACCGCCGGCAAGCGGATCCTCATCCTGCTGGACAACGTACGCGACGTCGCGCAGGTGCGCCCGCTGCTGCCCAACTCGGCGGAGAGCCTGGTCCTCGTGACGAGCCGGCGGCCGCTGGTCGGCCTCGCGGCGCTGGACGGGGCCCACCTGCTGCACATCGACCTGCCCGACATGTCGTCGGCCCGGGCCCTGCTGAAGCGGCGGCTGGAACGCTCGTCGCACCGGCCCGGGGCGGAGCTCGCCTCGTCGGCCGACGTGCTCGAGGAGATCATCGAGCTGTGCGGCCGGCTGCCGCTGGCGCTGGCGATCCTGGCCGGCCGGCTGAGCGCCCGCCCGCGGCTCTCGCTCGCCGCGGTCGCCGCCGAGTTGCGCGACGACGCCCGCAAACTCGCCGCCTTCCCCGGTGGCAGCGGCGTCAGCGATCCCCGGGCGGCGTTCGCGTGGTCGTACCGTCAGCTCAGCCCGGACGCGGCCCGGCTCTTCCGGCTGACCTCCGCGGCGCTGGCGCCGGGTATCTCGGCCGAGGCGTGCGTCAGCCTGTTCGGTGAACGCCCGCAGATCATCGACGCCCTGCTGCAGGAGCTCACCGAGGCCGCACTGCTGGACGAGGACGACAAGGGCCGGTTCTCCTCGCACGTACTGGTCAAGGCGTACGCGCAGGAGGTCTTCCTGGCCGAGAAGTCCGAACCGGACCGCAGGGCCGCGCACACCCGGCTGTTGCAGCACTACCTGCACAGCAGCTACCACGCCGTGGTCATGCTGTCGCCGCGACGGTGGCCGATCGCACCGCCGCCGGCGTCGGCGGGCGTCGTCCCGGAGCGGCCGGGCGACTACGACAGCGCGATGCAGTGGTTCGAGAATCACTACGAGGTGCTCAACGAAGCCGTACGTCACGCGGCCGACCTGGGATTCGGTGTCGTCCCCTGGCAGCTCGCCCTGACCCTGCAACCGTCGCTGCAGTGGAGCGGCCGGTTCCACGACTGGCAGGACGTCATGCGGGTCTCGTTGCGGGCCGCGCTCGACAACGGCGACCGGGTCGGCGAGGCACACGCCCTGCGGAGCCTGGCCGGCGCCCGGCACTCCTTCGGCGACAACGAGGAGGCGGTCGAGCTGCTGAAGGCCGCCCAGCAGATCTTCGCCGAGCACGCCATGCTCCCCGAGCAGGGCATCGTCCACACCAACTTCCACCGGATCTACAGCGAGCTCGGCCGGCACGAGGACGCTCTGCAGGAGAACGAGAAGGCGCTGGCCCTGTACCGTGCCGCCGGCAACGAGCAGGCGGAGGTGTGGGCCCTGGAGGCGCGCGGGCGGTCCCTGGTCCAGCTCGGCGCTTTCGACGAGGCGAGGGACGCCCTGGAGAAGGCGCTCGCGCTCAACCAGAAGTCCGGCCGCAAGACCGACGAACCCGAGATCCGGATGTACACCGCGCAGTACCTCGTGCAGATGGGCCGCCCGCTCGACGCCGCGGATCAACTCGACCAGGCCCTGCGCGCCGCGGTCGGTACGAAGAACAAGGTGGACATCTTCCAGGCCTCGACGCTGCTCGCGGACGTCATGATGTCCGTCGGCGACGTGCCCGGCGCGACCCGGGCGTGGCGCGGTGCCTGCGACGTCATGCAGGACATGCAGAACGGGGGGACCCAGAACATGCGCGACGCGGTCTACCGCCTCGGCACCAGGATCGCCGAGGCGACCGGGGCCTGAGCCGGGGGGATCTCCGGGGTCTGACACCGTCGGCAGACCCCGGAGATCGCTCACGGGCGGGCTCAGGCCGTCTCGGTGATCGGCTTGTCCACCCAGCTCATCATCGCGCGCAGGCTGCGGCCGGTCTCCTCGATCGGGTGCGCGGCGCTCTCCGCACGCCACGTCGTGAAGCGGGGCCGGCCCGCCTCGTCCTCGGCGATCCACTCCCGGGCGAACTCCCCGGACCGGATCTCCGCGAGGATGCGGCGCATCTCGTCCTTCACCCGGGCGTCGACCACCCGGGGACCACGGCTGTAGTCACCGAACTCGGCGGTGTCGGAGATGCTGTACCGCATCCGCGCGATGCCACCCTCGTACATGAGGTCGACGATGAGCTTCAGCTCGTGCAGGCACTCGAAGTAGGCGATCTCCGGGGCGTACCCGGCCTCGGTCAGCACCTCGAAGCCGGTCTGCACGAGCGCGGTCACCCCGCCCGCCAGCACCGCCTGCTCACCGAACAGGTCGGTCTCGGTCTCGTCCTTGAAGGTGGTCGCGATGGCACCCGCCCGGGTGCCGCCGATGGCCTTGGCGTACGACAATGCCAGCTCCCGCGCGCGGCCGGTGGCGTCCTGCTCCACGGCGACCAGCACGGGTACGCCCTTGCCGTCCACGAACTGGCGGCGCACCAGGTGTCCCGGCCCCTTCGGGGCGATCATCGCCACGTCGACCTCGGCCGGCGCGGTGATGAACCCGTACCGGATGTTGAACCCGTGGGCGAACAGCAGCGCGTCGCCCGCCTGGAGGTTCGGCGCGACGGCCTCGGCGTACAGCGTGCGCTGCGTGGTGTCCGGGGCCAGCACCATGATCACGTCGGCCCAGGCGGACGCCTCCGCCGGGGTGAGCACGGGCAGGCCCTGCTCGGTGGCCTTGGGGCGGCTCCGCGAACCCTCCGGCAGCCCGATGACGACCTCGACGCCGGAGTCACGCAGCGACAGCGCGTGCGCGTGCCCCTGGCTGCCGTAGCCGAGGACCGCGACCCGGCGTCCCTGGATCAGGGACAGGTCCGCGTCGTCGTCGTAGAAAACCTCGATGGACATGTTTGCCTTTCCCGGCCGGTGACAGCGTGCCGGAAAACCCTATGGGCGCCCAATGAACAAGCACTGGACCGGCAGAATCCCGGACGCCACGATGTCCATTCGCTGTCCACTCCCGGCACATATCCGCGCGTCATCGCTTTTGTCGACGACCTCCCGATGACCGCGACCGGTAAACCCCGCAAGCGTGATCTCCGATGACGGTGTTACGTCAGGGTAATGGCTGCTTCGACGGTCAGTGAAAATCAACTGCTGTGCGGCATGCTCGGCCGTCGGGCCGTTCGAGTCGGCATCGGAGGGCTGAGGAGCCGGCACATGCATGCGAGACAGGAAAGTACGCACGAGGTCCGGGTGGGGGACATTTCCCTCCTGTGCCATATTCGGGGCCGGGGTCCGATCTGTGTGGCGCATCCCGGGGGCCCGGGAATGCACTGGGAATACCTGCGGATGCCGTTGGTCGAACGGGATCTGACGATGGTCTACCTGGAACCGGTGGGCACCGGCGGATCGGATCGGCTGCCGGCCGGCACCGGGTACGACCTCGCCACCTATACCGGGCACCTGGCCGCGGTCGCCGATGCGTTCACCGCCGGCCCGGTGTTCGTCCTCGGTCACGGGCACGGGGGTTTCGTGGCCCAGAGTCTCGCTCTGCGGCTGCCGCAGCGGGTTGCCGGCCTGATCCTGTACGCGACGGCACCCCTGGCGGACGAACGGACCCGGGCCGCCGCGGTGGACTGTCTGCGTACCCGTGCGGGCGAGCAGATCGTCGCCGCCTACGACCGGCGGCCCGGCGACGACGTGCGGCAGGAGACCGGCCGGCTGCGGGAGATCCTCCCCGCCTACTTCGCCGACCACCGGCGCCGGGAGCCCGCGTTCGAGGCCCTGCGGGCGGCGGCGCGTCGCTGGCCGCGGCCGGTCGCCGAGTTCGACCCCGTCTTCGACGTCCGCGCCGAGCTGCCCTCGCTCAGCACCCCGGCCCTGGTGCTGGCCGGAGCGTACGACTTCGCCTTCGGGCCGGGCGCGGCGGCGATGTTCCGTCCGGTGCTCCCGGGCGCCACCGTCCGGGTGTTCCGGGAGAGCGGGCACTTCCCGCACGTCGAGGAGCCGGAGCGGTTCGCCCGCGTGGTGCGGGACTTCACCGGGAGCGCGTCCGCCCACCGGCCGGCCGGGTGGTAACGGGTCAAGTGGGTGTACAGAGGGTGCTGACTACGCTGGCCCCCGCGATCGGGGACGAGCGAGGGGGAGGGCCGACGATGACGGCGGATCGAGCGGCGCAGGCGTTGGTCGACGCGGTGGCCCGGCTGGTCGCGGTGACCCCGGCCGGCTGGTCGACCGGGCGCGGGAACGTCCGGGGACTGGCCGGCGGGTCGGCCGTCGCGTCGCTCAACGCCGTGGTGAGCACCGCGGCGGAACCGGACCCGGCGGCGCTCGACGCGGTCGCCACCGAGCTCGGCGCGCTCGGCCTGCCCTGGTCGATCCTGGTCCGGGAGGCCGCGGGTGACGCGGTCGCCGCGGTGGCCGCCCGCCACGGGCTCTCCCACCGCGACGAGTCGCCGCTGATGGTCTGCGACGCGGGTGACGCGGTGCTGACGTCCGACGAGCACCGGAGCACGCTGATCCACCGGGTCGGCGCGGCCCGCAGCGACGCGTACACCGCGGCACTGGCCGCGGGTTTCGGCGTGCCCGACGGCGTCTTCGGATCCCTGATGGGCGGCGGGGTCCTCGATGCCCCGGGGTTCACGGGCTACCTGGCCGGGGAGCCCGGGGGCCCGGTGGCCACCGGCCTGGGGGTCACCGGCCACGGGATGGTCGGCGTCTTCAACATCACGGTCGACCCGTCCCGGCGCGGTCACGGGCTCGGCCGGGCGATGACCGCCCGGGTGCTGGCCGACGGCTTCGCCGCCGGTTGCACCACCGCGTACCTCCAGACCAG
The DNA here is from genome assembly GCF_044454705.1 of Actinoplanes sp. NPDC051494. Lineage (NCBI taxonomy): Bacteria > Bacillati > Actinomycetota > Actinomycetes > Micromonosporales > Micromonosporaceae > Actinoplanes > Actinoplanes sp. NPDC051494. Next base: position 267,697 of record NZ_JBITDZ010000004.1, on the reverse strand, counting down.
CGAGGACGGCAGGGCTTTGTACGAATCCATGGGCTTCCGGCTCGTGGAGAACTGGGCGGTCTTCACCACGGGCGCGTGATCGCGCCGGCAACAGGAGTTCGTATGATCGGCAATCTCAGTCCGGGCACCCACGGTTTCACGGTGGCCGGCACCCGGCAGGTGTACCACGTGGCCGGTTCCGGGCCGGTGCTCGTCGCCCATTCCGGTGGGCCCGGCGTCGACTTCTCCTACCTGCGCTCCCCGGCGCTGGAGGAGCATTTCACCATCGTGTATCCGGAGCCGGTTGGCACCGGGGATTCCGGCCGGTTGCCCGAGGGCGCGAGCTTCGTGGCGACGTACGCGGAATTCCTGGCCGCTCTGATCGACCACCTGGACGTGCCGCGGGTCTTTCTTCTCGGGCACTCGCACGGCGGCCTGGTGGCGATGCGGTACACGCTGGATCACCCGGACCGGGTCGCGGGACTGTTCCTCTACAGTTCCCCGGCATCGACCTTCCCGGAATTCTGGGCGGACACGGAACGCACCACCGCCGAATACCTGCAGCGCAACGCCGGCAACCCGGAGGCGGCCGCGGCGGTCGCGGCGCTCGGCGGGTTCTACGGGTCCACGGACGCGGAGAAAACGGCCCACCTGCGGGCCTGCCTGCCGGTCTACTTCGCCGATTTCTGGGGCCGGCAAGCGGAATTCAAGGACCTGCGGGACGCCGTACGGGCCTGGGCGGTCGATTTTGCATCGAGGGTCTTCGACATCCGTGCGGAACTGCCGTCGATCGGCGTCCCGACGGTGGTGCTCACCGGTCGCTACGACTTCATCTGCGGTCCGGTCTGGGCGACGATGCTGCACGAGGCGATTCCCGGCTCCCGGCTAGTGATCCTGGAGAACAGCGGGCATTTCGGCCAGCTCGAGGAACCAGGTGCCTTCGACGCGGCGGTGCTGTCGCTGCTGCCGAGTTTCGAGGACCGGGTACGGGCCACGTTCCGGCGCGGCGACAGCGCCGAGGTGCTGCGGATGGCCCGGGCGGAGGTCGACCGGGCGCGCGCGGCCGGGGAACCGGGCGGTGAGGTGGAAGGGCTCTACGCCCAGGCGCGGGTCGCTATCCGGGGCGGGGACCTGCAACGCGCGCAGGAGCTGGCCTCCGCGGCGCTGGACGTCGCGGTGCGGGCCGGTGACCGGCGGCTGGAGGAGCGCCCGCGGCACGTGCTCGCCGCGGTGGCGCGGGTGGCCGGGAAATACGCCGAGGCCCGCGAGCTGTACCTCGCCAGTATCGCGTTGAACAAGGAGCTGGGACAGCCGGAGACGGTCAACTCCGAATTGCACAACCTGGCCTTCACCGAGTTGCATCTCGGCAACCTCGACCGGGCCCGCGACCTGTTCCTCGCCGGCCGGGAACGGGTCTTCCTGGAAGGGTACGACTCCTTCGTACCGTACCTGTGTGTCGCCGCCGCGGCGCTCGCGTCGGCCGAGGGTGACCACGCGCTGACCGCCCGGATGATCGGCCTGACCGACGCCGCCTACGCCGCGATCGGGCAGGTACCCGACCCGGACGACGCGCTCGAGGTGGCGGCGGCGAGACGGTCGGCGGTGGCGGCGCTCGGCGCGGAGGGCTTCCGGCGGGAGTACGACGCGGGCGCCGCCACGACCCCCGCCGTGGCATTCGGTTTCGATCCGATCGCGCACGAGTGACATAAGTTTCCGTCAAGTTCGTTTCCACAATCGCGCACTAGGGTTGCCCGGAATTCGCAATGTGCGGCGATAAACTGTGGGAGCGGGGATCACCATTCAGCGCGACAACACCCGGCCGGCCGCACGGTTGCGCTTGCAGATCATGGGGCCGTTACGCGTCTGGCGCGGGGATGTCGAACTGGAGGCGGGACCCCGCCAGCAGCGGTGCCTGCTGGCGCTGCTGGCGGCCCGGGTGGGCAGCCCGATCACGATGACCGATCTCGTCGACCTGATCTGGGGACCGGACGCGCCCACCAGCGCGGTGAACGTCATCCACAAGTACATCGGCATGCTGCGCCGCATGTTCGAGCCCGAGCTGCCGTTGCGGGCGCCGGGGACCTATCTGGTGCGGCACGGCAACGGATACCGCTTCACCGCCGGGCCCGAGACACTCGACCTCGTCGCGTTCCGGCGGTCGGTCGCCGCGGCGCGGTCGTGCACCGACCGGGACCAGCTCGACGAGGCGCTGGACCATTACACCGACGCTCTGCGGCTCTGTCACGGGTCCACCGCGGACAGTCTGGCCGACAGCTCACCGGCCGTGGCGACCTTCGCCCGCATCGACGGGGAATTCTTCGACGCGACCGTCGCGGCGGCCGGGATCGCCGTGCGGGCCGGCCGGCCGGCGCAGGTCCTCGCACCCCTACGGGTGGCCGCGAACCTCGGCCGCCTGCACGAGCCGGTGCACGCGAGCCTGGTCACGGCCCTGGCCGCCGCCGGGCACCAGGCCGAGGCCCTGGCCACGTACCGCAGGATCCAGGAACGTCTCGCGGACGAGCTGGACATCACCCCGGGCGGCGACCTGCGGGAGGCGCAGCGGCGGGCGCTGACCCCCACCGTCGCGCCGGCCGCCGCGCCCCCACCGGAGCCCCAGGCGGTGCCGGTGGTGCGCCCGGCGCAGCTGCCGCCGGACCTGTCGCTGTTCGCCGGGCGCACCACCGAGCTCACCGTGCTCGGTGACCTGGTCGCCGCCGCCGGCGAGGAGCAGCGGACCGGCCCGATGGTGGTGGCCGTCGACGGGATGGGCGGGGTGGGGAAGTCCACGATGGCGGTGCACTTCGCCCACCTCGTCGCGGGCCGGTTCACCGACGGGCAGCTCTACCTCGACCTGCGTGGGCACCTCGGCCGGCAGGAGAGCGTGCCGGCCGGGGAGGCCCTGCGCTCCCTGCTGTGCGCGCTCGGGGTCCGGGCGCCGGACGTGCCGGACACCTTCGACGCGCTGATCGGCATGTACCGCAGCCTGACCGCGGACAAGCGGGTCCTGCTGCTGCTGGACAACGTCCGGGACCCCGAGCAGGTCCGGCCGTTGCTGCCCAGTTCCGCGGCCGGTCTGGTGCTCGTCACCAGCCGTCATCCGCAGCTGGGCCTCGCCGTGTTCGACGGCGCCCGCCTGCTCCACGCGTCGGTGCCCGGCCTGCCGGAGGCCCGGGAGATGATCCAGCGGCGGCTCACCGTGCTGAACCGGCCGCCGGCCGACCGGGACGCCGAGCTGCTGGACGAGATCATCGAGTTGTGCGGGCGGCTGCCGCTGGCCCTGGCGATCCTGGCCGCCCGGCTCGCGGCCCGCCCGCGGTTGTCGCTGAGCGCCGTCGCCGCGGAATTACGCGACGGCGCCAACCTGCTGCAGGCGTTCTCCGGTGGGCACGGCCTGAACGACCCACGCTCCGCGTTCGCGTGGTCGTACCGTCAGCTGAGCCCCGGCGCGGCCCGGTTGTTCCGGCTGATGTCGGTCACCCCGAACCCGGCGGTGCCGGCCGACGCCTGCGCCAGCCTGTCCGGTCAGGACCCGGAGAGTACGCGGGTACAGTTGCGCGAACTGACCGAGGCGGCCCTGGTGGCCGAGCAGGGAACGGGCCGGTTCGCCTCGCACGTGCTCGTCAAGGCGTACGCCGACGAGTTGTTCCGGGCCGCCGAGTCGCCGGAGCAGCGCCGGGAGGCGATCGGCCGTCTGCTGAACCACTACCTGCTCAGTGGTTCCCACGCGCGGGCGGTGCTGGAGCCCGGTCACGTCCCGGACCCACCGCCCCGGCCGTTGCCCGGTGTGACCCCGGCCCGGCCGGGCACCTGCACCGAGGCGGTCGACTGGTTCGCGACCGAGCACGAGGTCCTCAAGGACGTCGTCCGGATGGCCGCCGACCTCGGGTACGGCATCGTGCCGTGGCACCTCGCCGTCACGATGCGGAACTATCTGCACTGGGCCGGGCTGTTCCAGGACTGGGAGGACGTCATGCGCTCGGCCCTGCTCGGCGCCCGGCAGCAGGGCGACACCATCGGCGAGGCGCACGCCCAGCACGGTCTCGCCGGCGCCCGGTGGTCACTCGGCGCCCACGAGGAGGCGCTCCGGCTGCTCGCCGCGGCCCTGGAGACGTTCCGGCGGCAGGGTCTCCCACGGCCTCAGGCCACCATCCACAGTGACCTGAGCCGGATCCACGACGCGCTCGGTCACCACGACCGGGCGCTGGCCCACAGCGACCAGGCCCGGCGCCTGCACCACACGCTCGGCGACCACCGGGCCGAGGTCACCGACCTGATGGCCGGCGCGAGGTCACTCATGTGCCTGCACCGATCCGGCGAGGCGGTCCGGGCGATGGAGACGGCGCTCGAGGTCGAACAGCCGGACCCCGTCGGGCTGGACCGGGGCGACATCCGGATCGCCATCGCGTACGACCTCGTCGGCATCGGCAGCGCCCGGGAAGCGCTGCGGCACCTCGAACTCTCCGCGGAGAGGTCACCTCAGCCGGGCCTCCGGGCGGCCGAGTCCGACGCACTGCGGCGGCTCATGGAACTGCTCGTCACCACCGGGGACCGGCCCGCAGCCCGGCGGATCCTCGACCGGATCCGGGAGAGCCCGCGGGAGCGGTGACGACTGCCACCGGCCCCGCGGGCGGGGTTTCTACTGGAAGTCGCAGCCTGGGTTGGGGGCGTCCACCGACAGCGCTGAGCCGGTCGGCAGGACGTACAGGACGTCGAGGATGATCGGGACCTTGCCGCGGTTGACGCCGATGTGCACATTGCCGGCACCCGGGGGTTCCTCGATGAAGCTGCCGCGGCGGTAGACCCCGTCGGACTCGCACGTGGCGTCGAAGTGGCTCAGGGTGCCCTGCCTGACCCGGCCGTACAGCGTGCCGAGGTGGCTGTGCCAGCCGGTGGCCTGACCCGGCGGGATGGTGATCTCCCGGAGGATGTAGTCCGTGCCGCCGACCGTGGTCTGCGAGATGATCGTGCCGCTGACCCCCGGGCCGGCCGGCGTGGCCTGCGCCGGCGCGCCCATGGCCAGCACCGCACCCGCGACCGTGACGGCGACGGTGGCGGACCCGATGAGCGTCCTGCGTGTGGTTGATGGAGTTCTCATCGACGGGAGTCAACCAGCGGGCACTTGACGGCCAGTGAATCCCGGTCAGGCCCGGTCCTCGACACGCAGGACGATCTTGCCTCGGGTGTGGCCCTGCTCGGCGTCGCGGTGGGCGGTGGCGACGTCGGCGAGGGGGAGGACCTCGGCGACCTCGACCGTGACCGTGCCGTCGTCGATCAGGGCGGCGATGCGGGCCAGGGCCGGGCCGTCCGGTTCGACGAGGAACGCGCTCGCGCGGACCCCGGCGGCCCTGGCGGCGGAGGCCAGGTCGGGGGAGACGCCGCCGGGTACGGCGATCAGCAGGCCGCCCGGGCGCAATGTCTCGAGGGCGCGGGTGCTGGTGGCGTCGACGGCGTCGCCGACTAGGTCGAGGACCACGTCGACGTCGTGGACCTCCTTCTCGAAGCGGGTGGTGGTGTAGTCGACGACCTCGTCGGCGCCCAGGTCGGTCAGCCACCGCTGGTTGCGGCTGCCGGCGACCGCGATCACGTACGCGCCCAGGTGCTTGGCGAACTGGACCGCGAGGTGCCCGACGCCGCCGGCCGCGGCGGTGATCAGGACCCGCCGGCCGGGCTGCACGGCGGCGGTGTCGACCAGTGCCTGCCACGCGGTCAGCCCGGCCAGCGGCACCGCGGCGGCCTGCTCGAACGACGCGGTGGTGGGCTTGCGGGTGAAGTGGCGGGACGGCGCGGTCACGTACTCGGCGTAGGCGCCGGCCGCCCGCGGGAACCACGGCATGCCGTAGACCTCGTCGCCGGGGGCCAGGGTGGTGACCCCGAAGCCGACCTCCTCGACGACGCCGGCGACGTCCCAGCCGAGGATGAACGGCGGCTCACCGAGCACCCCGGCCATCCCGGTGCCGCCGCGGGTCTTCCAGTCGACCGGGTTGATGCCGGCCGCGTGCACCCGGACCAGCACCTCGGTGGGCAGCGGGGAGGGACGCTCGACGTCCTCGACGGTCAGGGTCTCCGGCCCGCCGAAGGTGTGCTGGCGGACGGCTTTCATGGTGGTGTGCTCGCTCATGGGGACAAGTCTCGGCGCGATGAGCATCGATCGACAGCGGCACGAATGACATTGTGCGTAAGATTCGTGCCATGGTTCATCGCGTCGCTGTCCTCGCCCTCGACGGTGTCATCCCGTTCGATCTCGGCATCCCGGCCCGGGTGCTCGGCGAGGCCCGCGGCTCCGGCGGGGAGCCGCTCTACGAGGTCGTCACGTGTTCGCTGGACGGCGCTCCCGTCCGTACCAATGCCGGGTTCTCGATCCAGGTCTCGCACGACCGGCGGGCGCTCGCCGGCGCGGACACGGTCGTGATCGCCACCCAGGAACCGTCGCGCGCCATGCTCGCCGGTGGGCAGGCCGACGCCGGGGTCGCCGCGGCGTTGCGGTCGCTGAGCCCCGGCACCCGCGTGGTCAGCACCTGCACGTCGGCGTTCGTGCTGGCCGCGGCCGGCCTGCTCGACGGTCTCGAGGCGACCACCCACTGGGCGCTGAGCGACCGCTTCGCCGCGCTGTTCCCGGCCGTCGACATGCGGCCCGACGTGCTGTTCGTCGACGCCGGGCGGGTGCTGACCTCGGCCGGCGCGGCGGCCGGCATCGACTTGTTCCTCCACATCGTCCGCACCGACCACGGCACCACCGTCGCCAACGACGCCGCCCGCCGCTGCGTGGTCGCCCCGTGGCGCGACGGCGGCCAGGCCCAGTTCATCGCCCACCCGACCCCGCCGGAATCGTCGCTGGGCACCGGCCCGACCCGGGCCTGGGCCCTGGAACGGCTGGACCTGCCGCTCACCCTTAGCGAGCTGGCCGGACACGCGAGCATGACGAAACGTACGTTCAGCCGGCGCTTCGTCGCCGAGGTGGGCGTGACCCCGCTGCAGTGGCTGATCGCCCAGCGCGTCGACCGCGCGCGGACCTTGCTGGAGAGCAGCGACCTGCCCGTCGAACGCATCGCCACCGAGGCCGGGTTCGGCAGTGCCACCCTGCTGCGCCAGCACATGCACGCGGTCATGGGGGTCACGCCGCAGCACTACCGCCGTACGTTCCGGGCTCCGGTTGTTTCGTCGTTCTGAAACCCGGAACTCGTAGCATCGGGGGCATGGGTATCGATTTCGCGCCGTCGCAGCGTTCGCGCCTGGGGATCGAGTGGGAACTCGCCTGTGTCGACCGGCGCAGCGGTGAGCTCGCGCCCGCCGGCCCCGAGCTGATCTCCCGGCTGGGCACCTCCTCCGACGCGTTCCCGCACGTCACCGGCGAGCTGCTGACCAACACCGTCGAACTGGTCAGTGCGCCGCACCATCGGGCCCGGGACGCGGTCGCGGACCTCACCGGGCTGCTGGAACGGGTGGTGTCGATCGCCGAGCCGATGGGCGTCGACCTGCTGTCCTCGGGCACGCACCCGTTCAGCCAGTGGTTCCAGCAGCAGGTGACCCCGGACCGGCCGCGTTACGAGACGCTCATCGACCGGACCCGGTGGTGGGGGCGGCAGATGATGATCTGGGGTGTGCACGTGCATGTCGGGGTCGAGGACCGGCGCAAGGTGCTGCCGCTCGTCGACGGGCTGCTCACCTATCTGCCGCACTTCCAGGCGCTGAGCGCGTCGAGCCCGTTCTGGGCCGGGGAGAACACCGGGTACGCGTCCAACCGGGCGCTGATGTTCCAGCAGCTGCCGACCGCCGGGCTGCCGCCGCAGTTCACCGAATGGGCACAGTACGAGTCGATGGTCGCCGACCTGCGGCACACCGGCGTCATCGAGGAGCTCAACGAGCTGCGCTGGGACATCCGGCCGTCCCCGAGATGGGGCACCATCGAGGTCCGCGCGTTCGACGGCATCCCGACCGTCCGCGAGATCGGTGCCGTCGCCGCCCTGACCCAGTGCCTGGTCGAGCACCTCTCCCGGGAGCTCGACGCCGGCCGGGAGCTGCCGAGCCTGCAGCCGTGGTTCGTCCGCGAGAACAAGTGGCGCACCGCCCGCTACGGGATGGACGCCATCATCATCCAGAACGCGGCCGGCGACGAGCGCCTGGTCACCAAGGACCTCGACGAGCTGCTGCCCGCGCTGGCGCCGGTGGCGGAGGCGCTCGGGTGCACGGAGCAGCTCGAGCACGTCCGCGACATCGCCGAGCACGGCGCGAGCTACCAGCGCCAGCACCGGGTCGCGGCGGCCAACCACGGCAGCCTCAAGGCCGTGGTGTCGTCGCTGGTCCGGGAGCTGCGTGAGGGGCGGCCGGTCACCGGCTGAGCACGGTCACCGCCCGGGCCCTTCCTCCGGTCCGGTCCGGGTCAGCCCGGCGGCCGTGCGGTTCAGGTGGCGGCGGAGCAGGTCGGCGGCCCGGCCGGCGTCGCGTACGAGAGCGGCTTCCTCGATCGCGCGGTGTTCGGCCGCGCCGTCCCGGCCGGGGTTGATGAGGGTGGACCAGCGGCGGGCCAGCTCGCTGTCGGTCCAGAGCCGGTCGAAGGTGGACAGCAGCACCTCGTTGCCGCAGCCTTCGAGCAGCGCGCGGTGGAAGAGCCGGTGCGCCTCGGCCCACGCGTCGCTGTAGTGCACGTCGCTCTCCCGCTCGTACGCCGGGGTGCCGGCCAGCCGGTGGTGCGCGGCCCGGACCCGGGCCTCCCATTCCAGGTCGCCGCGCTCGATCGCCATGCTCAGCATGGCCGGCTCGATCACCGTGCGGGCCTCGGTGATCCGCTGCCACCGATCGGCCCCGGTGGCGGGCACGACGAAGCCACGGTTGGGCAGCCGCTGTGCCAGGCCCTCCCCGGCCAGCCGCAGCAGTGCCTCGCGGACCACGGCGAGGCTCACGCCGTGGTGGGTCGCCAGTTCCTGCGGCTTCAGGGGCTGCTGAGGCGCGAACTCGCCGTGCAGCACGGCCGCTCGCAGCGACGCGTACACCCGCTCCGATCGAGGTGATGAGCCCTCGGTTGACGCATTGATCACGTGAATCACAATACCGCTAATAATCGATTATTTCTAGTACTGTCGATCGCGCTTCGTAGTCCTCCGAACGGTGGCTTGACCTGGGGTGCCTCGTACTTTCGGTTGGCGCTTTGCGGGTGATGAGCCTATCGTTGCCCCTGAGCAATCATTTGCTTCGGGAATTTGAGGAGAAGCATCGATGACGGTTCTCACCGCTACGACATCGGAGACCGACACGGCCGATGAGCTGATCAAGGCGCTGGCGACCACCGACGCCGCCGACCCGGGCCGCGGCCGGCTCCGGGACCGGACGATCCAGGCCTGGTTGCCGCTCGCGCAGCACCTCGCCCGCCGCTACGCCGGTCGCGGGGAGCCCTCCGACGACCTGGTCCAGGTCGCCTACGTCGGTCTCATCAAGGCCGTCGACCGCTACGAGGCCGACCGCGGGATCGAGTTCGCCGGGTTCGCCATCCCGACCATCGCGGGCGAGATCAAGCGCCACTTCCGCGACCGGACCTGGGCCATCCGGGTGCCGCGCCGCCTGCAGGAGCTGCGCCTGGCCATCACCGCGGCGAACAACACGCTCGCGCACACGCTGGGCCGCTCGCCGACGGTCGCGGACATCGCCGTGCACCTGGAGATCAGCGAGGACGAGGTCCTCGAGGGCCTCGAAGGGGCCCGGGCCTACAGCGCGACCAGCCTGTCCACCCCGATCGGGGGCACCGACAGTACCGAGCTCGGCGACACCCTCGGCGGCGAGGACACCGCGTTCGAACTCGCCGAGCTGCGGATCGCGCTGGGCCCGGCGCTGGCGTCGCTGGACGAGCGCGAGCAGCGGATCCTGTCGCTGCGGTTCTACGGCAACCAGACCCAGACCGAGATCGCCGACCAGCTCGGCATCTCCCAGATGCACGTCTCCCGGCTGCTGACCCGGGCCCTCGCGAAGCTGCGCACCAAGCTCGGCGACTGATTCCAGGTTCCTCGGTTCCGACCCGTTTCCATGACGAACCGATGACAGTGCGTACGCAGAGATCCCCGCCAATTCCTCCAAACCGGACGGTCGGCGGGTGATTTCTCTACTTTTAGGGGCCTTGATCGGCTGCTTGCCCCGCTGAAACCGGCGTCCTACCGTTCTGGCGATTTCGTCGCGGAGATACGGGGGACAGCTGCGATGCAGCACAGACGTGCGCTCTTTTCCGGCCGGTGGAGCTTCCCGCTCGTGCTGGCCCTGGTGGTCACGATGGCCGATGTGCCCAGGGCCGCACCCGTCGCGGCCGCGCCGGTGGTGCCGGTACCCACCCGGGCGGCGTGCCCGGCGGACCGCGCGGACCTCACGTCCGCCGCGGTGGCCGCGAAGCTGTGCGGCAGCCGGGTCGAGGCGCTGGGGATGCGGACCGAGACGACCCAGGTGTTCGCCAACGCGGACGGCACCGTCACCGAGGACCGGGCCCTGGCCCCGGTGCGGGTGAGGTCCGGCGACACCTGGCAGGACGTCGATCTGACCCTGGTCCGGACCGCGGACGGGGCCGTGGAGCCGCGGGTCCACGCGCGGAACCTGCGGCTGAGCGGCGCGGCGCCCGGTGCGGGGGAGCACGAGGTCGCCTCGATCGGGTCGGGTGACCGGCGGGCGAGCATCTCGTGGCAGGGCGCGCTGCCGGCTCCGGTGCTGGACGGGCCGACCGCGACGTACCCGCAGGTGCTGCCCGGGGTCGATCTGGTGATCAGGGCGCAGACCACCGGGTACGAGCAGTTCTTCGTGGCGAAGGACCGCGCCGGGCTGGCCCGGGTGCGGAAGCTGACCCTGCCGATGACCACCGGCACGTTGAACGCCGTCGACGACGGCGCCGGCGGCCTGCTGTTCAAGGACGCGAAGGGCCGCGAGGTGGGGCGGTCGCAGGCTCCGGAGATGTGGGACGCGACGGTCGCCCCGCTGGCCAAGGTGCACGTCAACCGGGCGCCCGTACGGATGCGTACCGTCCGGAAGAGCGCGGGCAGGTCCGTGCTGGAGCTGACCGCCGACCCGGAGTTCGTCGAGCGGCCCGATCTGATGTTCCCGGTGACGATCGATCCGCCGGCGTCGTTGCCGGTGGCGTTCGACGCGTTCGTGCAGAACACTTATTCCAGCGACCAGTCCGGCGCCGACGAGCTCCGGCTCGGGCACGTCGACGACGGTGGTTCGTTCACCGCCCGGTCGTACCTGCGGTTCGGCACGTCCGGGATCTGGGGCAGCCGGATCATGACGGCGAAGCTGCGGCTGTGGGAGACCCACTCATGGTCCTGCACCGCGGCGTCGTGGGAGGCCTGGCGCACCGACACGGCCAACGCCTCGACCCGGTGGAGCGCGCAGCCGACGGCCCGGGAGAAGGTCGGCACGTCGACCGAGACGAAGGGATACAACTCGTCCTGCTCGGACGGGTACGTGTACATCGAGGTCGCCAAGGCGCTGCAGTACGCCGCCGACGCGCGGACCGGTGACGTCACGATCATGCTGCGCGGCACCAGCGAGACGTCGTCGACGAGCTGGAAGAAGTTCGACTCCTCCGAGGCCGCGCACCCGCCGGTGATCTCGGTGACCTACAACGCGGCGCCGGCCGCACCGACCACGCAGGCCGTGGCGCCGTGCTACACCGCTTGCGGCGCGGGGGCGTACACGTCGGCGGCGCGGCCCACCCTGTCGGCGAAACTGGCCGACACCAACGCCGGTCAGGCGCTGCGCGCCGAGTTCGAGGTGCGCAACAAGAGCACCGCGGCGGTTGTCGCGACCTCCGGGACGCTCACCGGCAACCCGGGCTGGACGAACGGGTCGACCGCGACCTGGCAGGTGGGGGTGAACCTGGCCAACGCCACCGCCTATCAGTGGCGGGTCCGGGCCAAGGACCCGTACGACGACGGCCCGTGGACCGGCTGGACCGACCTGACCGTCGACACCGACAAACCGGGCGTGCCGTTCGTGTCCGCGAACCTCTATCTCAACGACGGTCAGCCGCACGGCGGCGCCGGCCAGTCCGACACGTTCACCCTGAGCCCGGCGTCCGGGACCGCCGACCTGGCCGCGTTCGTCTACCGGCTCGACACCGACGCGTCCGCCACCACGCTCGCGGCCACCGGGGCGAAAACCGTCACGCTGAGCCCGCCCGACGGGTTCCGGACGCTGACCGTGCAGGCCAAGGACCGGGCCGGGAACCTGTCCGGCGCCAACACGTACACGTTCGCGGCGGGCAACGCGGCGCTGGCCCAGCCGTTGCCGGGGGCCACCGTCGTCAAGCGCACCAAACTGCAGATCTTCACGCCGGTGGCCGGCTACACCCGGGCCTACTACGAATACCGCCGGGGCCCGGGCGCGGCCGTGCTGCCGGTGCCGTCGGCCAACCTCCTGTCGGCGGGCGGCGCGCCGATCATCGCGACCGCCGCCTCGCCGGTGGCGTTCAGCGCGCTCGGCGGGCACGCGGTCTGGAACGCCACCGACACCCTGGGCCAGATCGGCGGGGTCGTCGAGGTCCGCGCCCGGATCTACACCGCCACCTCCACCGCGCCGGTTTACGACACCCCGTGGGTACGGGTCACCGTCGACTCCAGCGGCTCCGGCGGCGCCGACACCCAGGCCGGCCCCGGGTCGGTCAACCTGCGCACCGGTGACCAGGTGCTCTCCGCCGCCGACGTGGACGAGCTGGGCCTGACCGTGACCCGCTCCGCGTCGTCGCGCAACCCGGCGGACGGGTTCGTGGCGATGCCCGAGAAGCTCACCGCCAACCAGCGGCAGGTCGCCACCGACCTGACCGGGTTCACCGCCGCGGCGACCTCGGCCGCGGCCCGGTCCACGGCCCGCGGGCAGGCGAGGTGACCCCGGCCGACTCGCTGGAGATCACCCCGGTCACCACCACGTCCAATGACACGTACGTGGCGCTCGGTGGGGACAACGGCGCGCTGCGGCTCGGCATGACCCCGGGGCGCACCTACCGGGCCACCGGATGGATCCACGTGCCCGCCGCGTCCGGTCTCGCCCCGGCGAACACCATGCGGGGGCTGCGGATCGTGGGCCTGGTCCGTACCGGCGCCGGATACACCGAGGTGGCCTCGCCGATGGCGCGGTACGTCGACGGCTGGCAGGAGCTGTCCGTGACGATGACCGTGCCGGCCGGGGCCACCGAGGCGCTGTTCCGGCTCTACAACGGACACCAGGGCGGCTCCGGCAAGCGCGTCTACTGGGACAACCTCTCGGTCACCGAGGTCGTCGCGCCGTTCGGTCCGTCGTGGTCCGGTGGTGTCGCCGGCGGCAGCGCGGACACCGACTACACCACGCTGGCGTTCCCGCAGCCGTCGCTCGCCCTGGTCAACACCGTCGGCGGAGGCTGGATCACGTTCTCCCGCAACGCCGACGGCACCACGTTCACCCCCGAGCCCGGCTCCGAGGAACTGACGCTGACCCGGCCGGACACCACGACGTACCGGCTGGCCGAGGCGGACGGTGCCACGACCGACTTCACCGAGCAGGGCGGCGTCTGGTCGGTCAGCTCCACCCGCACCGACGAGGCGAGTTCCACCACCCGTTACGTCTACGACGTCACCGGGGGCCGCTCGCTGCTGCGCCGCGTCATCAACGCGGTGGAACCGGGCGTGGACGACGCCGGCGGTTGCACCGGGACCACCCCGCCGCGTGGCTGCGAGGTGCTGGAATACGTGTACGCGGCCACGGCCACCCCGGGACTGAGCAGCACCGTGTTCGGCGACTACCCGGACCGGGTCACCGCCGTGCGCATCCACACCTGGGACCCGCAGGCCGCCGCGGTCACCGCGGTCGAGACCGCCCGCTACGCGTACGACGCCGACGGGCGCCTGCGCGAGGTCTGGGACCCGCGGGTCAGCCCGGCGCTGAAGACCCGTTACGGGTACGACGCGGCCGGTCGCGTCACCACCGCCACCCCGCCCGGGGAGCTGCCCTGGACGCTGGACCACGCGAACCCGGACGCCGACGCGGCCGCGCTGCGCTGGGATCTCGACGGCACCGCCACGGACACCTCCGGCAACGGCCGCAACGGCACCACGACCGGCGTCGGCTGGTCGCAGGGCAGCGACCCGGACGTCGGGGAGGACCGGGCGGCCTCGTTCACGGCCGCGTCCGGCGCGCAGATCACCGCGGGTGGCACCGCGCTGTCGAACACCGCCTCGTACACGGTGTCGGCCTGGGTCCGGTTGACCGACAAGTCCGTGAACCGCACCGCGGTCTCCAAGGACGGCACCCGTACCAGCGGATTCTTCCTGAACTATGTCGCCGAGAGCGACCGGTTCGCGTTCTCCCGGGTCACCGCGGACAGCGACAGCGCAACGGCGGTGCGAGCCACCTCGAACGTCGCCCCGACGCTCGGCGCGTGGACCCACCTGGCCGGCGCGTACAACACGGCCACCGGGCGCATGACGCTGTACGTCAACGGTGTCGCGCAGAGCACGACCGCGGTCACCGGGGGCTGGAACGCCACCGGCGGGTACGTGATCGGCCGGGCCAAGTGGGCCGGCGCCGCCACGAACCTGTGGCACGGCGACATCGACGACGTCCGCGTCCACGGCTCGGCGCTGTCCGCCGGGCAGATCACCACACTGGCCGGCGACGAGAACCCCGGGCGGCTCGTCCGGGTCCGCCGTGCCGCGCTGCAACAGGGCAGCCGCACCGTCACCGACGGCGAGCTCACCACGAGCATCGTCTACGACGTGCCGTTGACCCGGGCGCTGGGCGGACCGTACGACCTGGGGCCGGCCTCGACCGTGACCTGGAGCCAGACCGACGTGCCGACCGACGCGACCGCCGTGTTCGGGCCGCAGGACCCGCCGGTCCGGCACCGGGGCACCCCGGCCGTGCCGGGAGCGGACGGCTACCCGTACGCGACCGTGCACTACCTCAACGCGAACGGGCAGGAGGTCAACACGGCAAGTCCCGGCGGGCACATCGACACCGAGGAGTTCGACCGGTTCGGCAACGTCGTGCGCAGCCTCGAGGCCGAGAACCGGGCCATGGCGCTGGGCACGGTGCCCGGT
This sequence comes from Actinoplanes sp. NPDC051494, assembly GCF_044454705.1. Classification (NCBI taxonomy): domain Bacteria; kingdom Bacillati; phylum Actinomycetota; class Actinomycetes; order Micromonosporales; family Micromonosporaceae; genus Actinoplanes; species Actinoplanes sp. NPDC051494. Next base: position 252,680 of record NZ_JBITDZ010000004.1, on the reverse strand, counting down.
GCCGACGCGCACCTCGCCGAGCTGGGCCTGCTCGGCTCGGACACCGCGAGCCGGGCGCTGGCGCTGTCCACGGTGAACACGTACAGCAGTGACGGCACGGACCTGCTCGACGTGGCCGGCCCGACCGCCACGACGGTGCTGGAGACCGCGGTCGCCGACCCGGACGGCACCGGGCCGCTGACGGAGCTGGCGGCCGGCACGACCGTCATCGGCCGCGGGCACACCGTGAGCCGCTACGACGAGAACAAGCCGGACGGCGCCGCCTACCACCTGATCACCACCGAGACCACCGGGGTACGGGTCGACGGCTACCCGGACGCCGACACGCGCACCACCCGGCACGGCTACGCGGCGGTCGGCGGCGGCACCTCGGGCTGGACGCTGAAGCTGCCGACCACGGTGGTCACCGACGCCGGGCCGGGCGGGCAGAACCTGACCGCCTCCACCGTGTACGACGCGGCGGGCCGGGCCACCGCCTCCTGGGGCATCGGGTCGACCGGCTCGGACGCGGCCGCGCGGGAGAGCGTCTATTACACCGCCGGGACCAACACCCGCGACGCCGCCTGTGGCAACCGCCCCGAATGGGCGGGCCAGCCCTGCCTCACCCGGGCCGCGGGAGCGGTCACCGGCCACGACCCGGACCGGATGACCGGCACGCTGCCGGTGTCCCGGACCACCGCCTACGACCGGTGGGGCAAAGCGCTCACCCTGGTGGAGACCGCGGCCGGCCGCACCCGCACGACCACGTCGCAGTACGACGCCATGGGCCGCACCACGTCGGCCCACACCGGGTCCGACGAGGGGGTCGCGGTCCCGGCCGTGACCACCACGTACGACCCGGCTACCGGCAAACCGTCCGGCAGCGTCTCCGGCCCGGCCACAATCAGCCGGGGTTACGACGCGCTCGGCCGGCTGGTCGCGTACACCGACGCGGACGGGGCGACCACCACCACCGAGTTCGACCGGTTCGGCCGGCTCGCCCGGGTCGTCGACCCGACCGGGGTCAGCGGATACACGTACGACCGGCAGATCGACCCGCGCAGCCTGCTCACCTCCGTCACGGACAGCGTGGCCGGCACGTTCTCGGCCCGCTACTCGCCCGACGGGCACCTGGTGGAGATGTCGTACCCGGGCGGGATCACCCGCCGGGACCGGCTCGACGCGAAACGGGAACCCGTCGAGCGCAGCTACACCCGCGACGGCGACACGCTCTACGCCGAGTCGGTGGTGGAGAACTCGGCCGGCCAGTGGGTGGAGCACGAGTACACCGGCGGCACCCGGCACTACGGCTACGACCGGGCGGGGCGGCTCACCGAAGCCCGCCAGGACAGCGCCATGACCGGCGGCTGTGTCACCCGGCGGTACGCGTACGACAGCCGGGCCAACCGGACCAGCCGGTCGGTGTTCGAGCCGGACGGGGCCGGGGAATGCGACCTGGCCGGCGCGGACGGGGTCACGACGCACACGTACGATTCCGCCGACCGGATCGTCGACGCGGGGTTCCGCTACGACGCGTTCGGGCGGACCACCGCGGTGCCGGACGGCCCGGCCGGCAGCTACTTCGTCAACGATCTGATCGCCGGTCAGCAGATCGGCAACGCGCGGCAGACCTGGTCGCTCGACCCCGCCCACCGGTTCCGCACCTCGGTGGTGGAGACCCGGACCGATGACACCTGGACCGCCGCGCCCGCGACGGTCGACCATTACGGCGACGATTCCGACGAACCCCGCTGGATCACCGAATCCGGTGGCACGGTGGGGCGCAACGTGTCCGGCCCGGACGGTGACCTGGTCGCCACCACGTCCGCGACCGGCGATGTCCGGCTGCTCCTGACCGGCCTGCACGGCGACGTGGTCCTCACCACGGATCCGGCCCTCACCGACGTGGCGCTCCACGACTACGACGAGTTCGGTGTCGCGATGCCGGGCCAGGCCACGCAGCGGTACGGATGGCTCGGCGGCAAGCAGCGCCCGGCGGAGGGCTTCGGCGGCACGATCCTGATGGGCGTGCGGGTCTACAGCCCCACCCTGGGCCGGTTCCTGCAGGTCGACCCGGTCGACGGCGGCAGCTGCAACGACTACGACTATGTCTGCGCCGACCCGGTCAACCGCTTCGACCTGGACGGCAAGGCCTGCTGGTCGTGGGCCCGCCGGGCCTGCGGGGTCGCCCAGCGCGCCGGGCGGGCCGCGGTGTCGGCCGGCCGCGCCTCCGGCCGGTTCGTGGTCAAGCACCGCAACGCGATCACCCTGGGCGCGTCCACCATCGCCATGGGCGCGTGCATCGTGGCCACCGCCGGCGTCTGCGGCATCGTGGCGGGCGGCGCCGCCGCGGTCAGCATCGCCTACCGTGGCTACGACTTCTCCAGGACGAAGAGGACCAAGCGTGACATGGCGAACTTCGCGGCGGGTGCGGCATTCGACGTGGCGGCGTCCCGGCTGCCCGGCGCCCGCGTCAAGGTCAGGCCCTTCCGCCTGCCCTATCGCAAGGTACGGAGCATCCGGATCGGCCGGCGCCCGCTGATCAACCTGTGGGGCGGCCGTTACGTCCGATCGACCAACCGCTGGTCGCGCCGGGGCGCGGCGTGGACCATCGGTGGCTGGACCGCGGCCAACCACTGGCCGTCGGAGCCCTTCGGCCGCCGCCGCTGACCCGCACGCACGGGTGGGTGCTCCGGTCGCCGCACCGGAGCACCCACCGCCCGCCCTGAGCTGTTGTGACGCGAGGAGATCATGGAACTGTCGACCGTGCTGTTGATCATCGCCATGGCGGTGCTCCTCGTGCTGTCCAACGTGCCGTACGGCCCGCCGGGCAGCCGGCGGCGGGCGGACGACGCCCGGCACCTCCGCTCGCACCGGCAACGGGCGAACACCAGCAGCCTGGCGCTCGTCACCTTCGCCGCCGCGATGCTGGCCCTGCTCCTCGCTACCGGCGACGACTCGTCCTGGTCGGACTGGGGCCTCCCGGCGCTGGTCGCCGCCCTCGCCGCCGGCCTGCTGATCCGCCGCCTGCGCCGCGGCCGCGCGCACTGGTGGCCCCGCGACGGACAATGACCCGCGCTCAGCGGGCGATCCGGGTGAAGCGGCGGGCGAGGTGGGCGAAGGCCTCGGTCAGCTCGGGTGGGCCGACGACCTCGATGTCGGCGTCGTAGCGGGCGATCGCGGCCGCGAGGCCCGGCCAGGACCATGATCCGAGGGTGAGGCGGCAGCGGTCCGGGGTGATCTCCTCGACGAGGCCCTCGCGGGTGTACAGCGCCACCGTCGCCGCGGGCAGGTCGAGGATCACCGTGCCCTGGCAGGGCCAGTTCCCCGAGGTGTCGCCGGAACCGCGGAAGACGCCGGTCACGTACGCCGGCACGTCTCCTCCGGGCAGCTCGCGTGGCGTGAACCGGGGGCCGTTCGGGGTGCGCGGCACGATCTTGTCGGCGCGGAACGTGCGCCAGTCCTCGCGGTCGAGGTCCCACGCGATGAGGTACCACCGGCCGTCCCAGGTGATCACGTGGTGGGGTTCGGTCCGCCGGTTGATCCCGGTGCCGTAGTCGAAGCGCAGGATCTCGTGGGCGTGCACGGCGGCGCTGATCGTCAGCAGCGTGTCGCCGCCGACCGGGGTGGCCGGGCGGGTGGTGGGGCGTGCGACGGCGGTGATGCGTAGCGCGTCGACCCGGTGGCGCAGGCGGCTGGGCAGGACCTGCCGGATGGTGGTCAGGGCCCGTTCGGCGCTCTCGGCGAGCCCGTTGCCGGGGGTGGTGGCGGCGATCTGCAGGGCGATGGTGAGCGCCACCGCCTGCTCGTCGTCGAACAGCAGCGGGGGCAGTTCGGTGCCGGCGCCGAGCCGGTAGCCGCCGTCGGGGCCCTTGACGGCGGCGATGGGGTAGCCGAGCTCGCGCAGCCGGTCGACGTCGCGGCGCACGGTGCGCAGGCTGATGTCGAGGCGGTCGGCGAGCACGGTGCCGGACCAGTCGCGGCGGGTCTGCAGCAGTGACAGCAGGGCCAGCAGGCGCGCGGAGGTTTTCGGCATGGGGACGATTCTGCCCGAGGTAGGTGCCACAACCTGTCACCTACCGCTGCGAATCTTGGTCCCAGAGCTTTTCGTCGTCCGATCAAGGAGTCACACCATGGCCCTGGCCACCACCACCCACCTGAACTTCCGTGGCGACGCCCGCGCGGCGCTGGAGTTCTACCGGTCCGTCTTCGGCGGTCACCTGACGGTCGTCGCCTACGGCGATCTCGGGATGCCCAAGGAGCTTCCGGACGCCGACAAGGTCGTCTTCGGCCAGGTCACCGCCGACAACGGGTTCAGCATCATGGCGTACGACGTGCCGGGCCATGCCCCCGCCACGGCCCCGGCCGGCGCCACCACCCGGGAGAACGGCGTGACGCTGACCGGTGAGCGCTTCTTCGTGTCGGTCCGCGGCGAGACCGTCGAGGAGGTCGGCGCGCTGTGGGACCGGCTCGCCGACGGGGCCGAGGTCATCGAGAAGTTCGCCCCGTCGCAGTGGGGTCCCGGCTTCGGGATGCTCACCGACCGGTTCGGCGTGACGTGGATCCTGGACGTCGCCGCCGCGTACGCGGGCTGATCCGGGCCGGCCGCGGTCAGCGCGAATCAAGATAGTGCCTGATCGCGGCCACGGTCTCGTCGGGCGCGCTGAGGTTGGGGCAGTGGCCGGTGGCGTTCATGACCACCAGCGTGCTCTCCGGCAGGTACTCGTGCATGTACTCACCGACGGACCGTGGGGCGATGACGTCGTCGGTGCACTGCAGGATCAGCGCCGGGGTGCGCAGTTTCGGCAGGTCGGCGCGATTGTCGGAGAGGAACGTGACGTGCGCGAACCGCTTGGCGATGTCCGGGTCGGTGGCGCAGAAGCTGTTGATCAGCTCCAGGCTCAGCTCGGGCCGGTGCGGGTTGGCCATGATGATCGGCGCGATGACGCTGGACCAGCCCAGGTAGTTGCTGTCCAGCGAGTCCATCATCTCGGCGATGTCGGCGCGCTGGAACCCGCCGACGTAGTCGCCCTCGTCGATGTAGGAGGGGGATGGCCCGACCAGGATCAGGTGGGCGAAGTGCTCGGGCTCCCGGATGGCCGCGAGGATGCCGATCATGGCGCTGACCGAGTGCCCGACGAAGATCACCTCGGACAGGCCGAGCTCGTGGATGATGGCCAGCACGTCGGAGGCGTACCCCTCCAGGTTCGAGTACCGGACCGGGTCGTACGAGCGCAGGTCCGACCGGCCGACGCCGACGTGATCGAACAGCACGACCCGGTGGGTGCCGCTGAACGCCGGTGCGACCAGGCGCCACATGTTCTGGTCGCAGCCGTAGCCGTGCGAGAACATCATCGGCTGCCCGTGCGGTAGCCCGTCGATGTGCAGGGCGTGCTTCTGATCGATCTTCATCTACGAACCACCATCGGCAGATCGTAGGGCCGGCGGCCGGTGCGGATGTCGCCCTGGTTGTCCGTCGCGGCGGCCGGCCCGGTCGTGTGAGGACCGGGCCGGCCAATCGATCGGTCCGGTGGATCAGTCCTGCGGCTGCGGGTTGCCGTTGAGGTCCTTGCGGGCGTCCGGAGTGAGCGGGTTCATCGCCGTGAAGTCACGGGGGATCAGCTGGAAACCCTGCCAGTGCATCGGCATCGGGCTCTGGTCCTCGTCGCGGGGCACGTGGTGGAAACCGGCCCGGACCCACATCACCGGGTCGGTCAGCTTCTCCTTGTTCGCCGCGAAGTCGATGATGGTCCTGCTCTCCAGCGGGCACTCCGGGTCGGCCGCGTTGTCCGACGCCCACTTCTCGCACAGGTTGGCCTGGGTGAAGGTCACGTCCGGCTGGGTCTCCGGATGCCCCTCGTACGGGTCGTCGGCCCCGAGCCCCAGCTCGTACGACCGCTGGTGCCCGTCGGCGTTCAGGCTCTTCTGACTGACCACGCGCCACCAGCGGCGGTCCACCTTGGTGTAACTGCCCTCCTTGGCGATCGCCTTCTTCGTGGTGAGCAGCTTGGCGGCCATGGTGCCCTGCCCGTCGAGCTTCGTGTCGTACTGCTCGACCGCCTCACCGCCCTTGCCGCCGATGTTGAAGTCGACCCGCCAGAACGCGCTGTGGTAGTGCATGGTCGCGTAGTCCCGGGCCTGCTTGCCGATCGGCCAGCCGTTGTCGGCGGTGGAGTACTCGTTCGGGGCCAGGTCGCCGGTCGCGCCGAGGTTCGCGGTGATCTGGCCGGTGTCGCTGAGGCGGTACTCGGACACGTACTCGTACCAGCCGACCTTGCTGATCGAGCGCAGCACCAGGTCGTACCCCTGCTCGGTGTAGAGGGTCTGGCTCTCCTCACCGGTCTCCGGGTCGTAGTCGTACTCGTTGAGCCGGTAGGCCTGCCCGGTCGGCTCGGCGCTGACGCAGAGCACCGCCCGCTGTTCCGGGTTGTCGCTGCCGTCGGTGCCGACCCGTTTCGAGCCGTTGCGGCAGTCGCTGTCGGTGATCGTCTCCAGCGACCAGCCGCCGAGGCCGTACTCGGTGAGGTCGTTGTATTCGGTCTCGCCGGTGTCGTAGGGCACGTTGAGCTGGGCGAGGCGGATCGAGCTGAGCACCTGCACCGGCTCGGGCTGCAGCTTGGTGGAGACGAAGACGTTGTTGAGGACCAGCCCGGCCAGGTTGTTGATGCGCCAGCAGAGCTGCCACGTGGTGCCGTTGGGCAGCGTCTCCTGGACCATCGCCGCGGCACCGCAGGGCGAGGCCTCCGGTGCCGCGGAGGCGGGGGACTGCGCGGCCAGACCCAGTCCGGCGGCGAGCAGGACCGCCGCGGCGCCGGCCATTCTTCGGTACGTCATGCTGCGGGTAACCTCGTTCACGTCAGGCGGGCGACCCGGCGCCCGGACAGGTCGATGATCAGGTTCTTGACGTTGATGTAATGGCCGTCCGTGGTCTGCACCAGGAGTTGCACACAGCGCTTCACACCGCACTCGCTCGCCGCCCCGGTGTCGGCCGGCCGGGCCTTGTAGATGTGCGCGGTGGCGTCGAGGCCCTCCTTGCCCGTGAGTTCCTTGCCGGTCGCCTTCGCGTACGCGGTGCGGAAGTCGGCGCTGAGCGGGTCGGCGAGCAGCAGGTCCAGGGCGACGGACGCCTCCCGGACCGACGCCGGCGGCTGCATCCCGGCGGCGGAGAACGACTCGACGAGCTTGCCGGACTTCAGGTCGACGACCTGTTTGATGAGCTTGTCGGTCTTGTAGTCGTAGAAGTACATCTCGGCCTGCCGTCCGGTGCCGTCGAGATCCACCTCGGCCGACAGATACTCCGGCCCGGCCTCGCCGGTCACCCCCTCGGCGCTCGAGGCGAGCTTCCCGGTCACGGCCGCGGTGCGGGCTTTCCCGACCTCGGTGCTGGTCAGTGCGTCGGTTCCGGTTCCGGAGGCCGGTTCGGGTACGGGGCTGGGGTCGGACACCCGGGGCGCGCCCGCGGCGTCCGGTGGGGCCGACGGGGCGGGCGTCGCGTTCGCCTGCCACGAGGCCGCCCCGAAGGCGGCCACCGCGGTGATCGTCGCGATCCCGAGGCCCCACCCCCACCGTTGATAAGAACTCACTGTCGGCATTCCTCCTGTGGATAGGCGGTCCGCATGGACCATGCCGAGCACCGTGTGAGGCCGATGTAAATTGACATTTGTCTACCTCAGGGATCCATGGGTACGGGCAGCCTGGGAACCCGGTCCGCGTCGGTGACCACCCGCGCACCGTCCGGCTCGTCGACCGGACATCCACGGAGAGCGTTTTCGTTCCGCGTAGGTGGGCAATCAGCCGGTCCATGAAAACCCCGCGGTCGGCACCGGTTCCCGTGCACGCCGCTGAACTGCGGCGATGGGAGCTCACGTCCGGGGACGACCTGCGCACCGTGCGGGCGGAGCTGGCCCGTGAGCTGCGTGACCGGCGACTCGCGGACGACCAGCTGTGCGAGCGGATGACGCTGGTCGCCACCGAGCTGGGGAGCAACGCGTTGCGGCACGGGCTGCCACCCGTACACATCATGTTGTTGCGGTCCTCGGTTGACCTGATCCTCGCCGTGTCGGACCGGGACGTGGCCGGGGTGCCGCGCTCGGTGGACGCCGGTGGTGTGGTGGCCGGCGGCCGGGGGCTGCCCATCGTGTCATCGTTGTCGGACGACCTGTGCTGGCAGGTCGACGGCCAGGTCAAGTACGTTTGGGCGGCTTTCCTGCCGCCCGGTGGGGACCCGACGGCCGGATGACCCCGGCGGAGGTGCGCGTCATGACCGGCCCGGAACCCCGTGGTGTCGTCGACGGTGCCTTCCGGGTGCTCCGCGCCCTGCCCGAGACCGGCCGCGAGCGTCAGGTCGCGCGCCTGTCGGAGCTGACCGGCCTGCCCCGGCCCACGGTGCACCGGCTGCTCGGGCAGTTGCGCGAGTCCGCGGCGGTGGAATGGGTCAACGGTCAGTGGTCGCTGTCGCCGTCGCTGCTGGGCCTCGCGCAGCGGGTGGAACCACTGGCGGGGCTGCGGGCGGCCGCGGCGACGGTCATCGGCCGGCTCCGGGAGCAGACCGGCGCCGCGGTGTCCCTGGTCGTGCCGTCGGAGGGCGCCTTCGTGGCGCTGGAGATGGTGCCCGGCCGCGACCCGCTGCCGATCGACGCCCGCAGCGGCGCGCACATGCCGGCGTCGACGGCCGCGGCGATGGTCCTCGACCCCGCCGCGGCGACCGCGGAACGCCGGCGCCCGTTCGGTGCCGCCATCGACGACGAGGACGTGTTCCCCGGCCTGACCTGCTACGCCGTGCCGGTCGGCCTGCCCGGTGGCCGGCGCGCGTCGTTGCAGGTCGCCACCGCGGCGCGACGCCCGGCGGACCGGCTCGCGGCGCCCGTGCACCGGGCCGCCGTCGCGCTCGAACGCCGCCTCGCCCCGCGCTGACCCCGGGCGTTGTCCGTTCAGCGGACAACGCCTCGACCGGCGCCGGTGGCTGATCCATCGTGGCGGGGACCGTTTCCCCGACCGAAGGACTCCGATGACAGACCGGAAGATCGCCCTCGTCACCGGCGCGAGCCGTGGACTGGGCCAGGGCATGGCCCAGCAGCTGACCCGCTCGGGCGTCGAGGTGCTGGGCACCTACCTCACCACCGAGCCGGAGCCCGGCGACCTCTTCGTCCGGCTCGACGTCGCCGCGTACCCGGCGTTCGTCGCCACCGTGCGTGACATCCTGCGGGACCGGTTCGGGGTGGAGACCTTCGACTACCTGGTCAACAACGCGGGCATCGGCACCTACGCGCCGTACGCGCAGACCACCCCGGAGCAGTTCGACGAGCTGGTGGGCATCAACCTGCGGGCGCCGTTCTTCCTCACCCAGGCCCTGCTGCCGCTGATCAACGACGGCGGCCGGGTGCTGAACGTGAGCACGGCGCTGACCCGCGGCGTCGTGCCCGGCATGTCGGCCTACGCCGCCACCAAGGGCGCGATCGAGGTCCTGACCAGGTATCAGGCCGTCGAGCTCGCGGACCGGGGCATCCGGGTCAACACCCTCATGGGCGGCGCGGTGGAGACCGACTTCGGCGGCGGCATCATGCGCGCGCCCGAGGTGCAGAAGCTCGCCGCCGCAACGATCGCCCAGGGCCGCATCGCCACGACCGGCGACATCACCGCGGCGGTGCCCGCGATCCTGTCCGGCGCGTTCGGCTGGGCAACCGGCTCGATCATCGACCTGTCCGGCGGCCAGAGCCTCTGACCTGCTCCAGCAGCTCGTCGGCGCGCTGGGCGAACAGGTGCACCTCGCCCTCGATCGACGTCGCCCGGGCCCGCTCGGCCGCGGCCCGGACGTCATCGCCGGACGCGCCGCGGGCCTGCAGCAGCCGGGCCCGCAGCAGCAGGATCAGGCCCCGCGCGTATCGCTGACCGTGTGCCTCGAGGAACCCGTCGGCCCGGTCGAGCGCGGTCGCCGCGTCGTCCGGGCGGTCCGCCGCCAGCCACATCTCGGCCAGCAGCGCGTACCAGGTGGGCAGGTTGGAGCGCGGTGGGTCGAGCAGCACCGTGGTGATGACCCGGTCGGCCTCGGCCGCGGCGCCGGCCGGGTCCACCCCGGAGACCGCGTGCGCCCAGGACCGGGCCAGTCGCAGGTACGCGCCGAAGAAACGGTAGGAGAAACCGGGGTCGACGGCGATACCCCGATCCGCCGTCCGCAGCGCCCAGGCCGGATCCCCGGCCATGGCGGCGATCCGCGCGGCGAAAGCGGCCCAGACCGTGATCGCGTACGGGTCGCCGCCCGCCCCGGCCGCCACCGTGTCGAGCACTTTCCGGGCCGCGTCCACGTCCCCGTGCAGGGCGGTGGTCTCGGCGAAGATCCCGTCCGACATCAGCCGCAGGTCGTGGCGCAGCGGGTGGTCCTCGCGCCGGGTGCGGCCCTCGGCCATGTCTTTGTTCGACCGGCTCAGGTACCGGAACGCCTCGCCGATGTTCCCGGCGTCCCATTCGTGGATGCCCCAGGCGCGCAGGCCGTACGCGCGCACCACCGGGTCCTCCGACGCCTCGCCCTGCCGGCGCAGCCGGTGGGCCAGCCGGCTGCTGTGCTGCAGCTGCGCGGCCTGCGAATACGCGGCCCGGCGGGAGAACAGCAACTCGGCGGCCAGCCGTTCCCGGCCCAGCCCGCGGGCCAGGGACTCCGCGCGTTTCAACAGCCCGGGCGCCGCCGAGTTGAACCCCGACCGCATCCCGGCGACGGTGGCGAGCTGCGCCAGCGCGGACAGCTCCAGCTCGTCCGACCCGGCCGCCCCGGCGATCCGTGCGGCCCGCCGCAGATGCCGCTCGGCGGACTCGAACGCGGACTTGCCGGCCGCCCGGCTGCCCGCGCGCACCAGCGCACCGGCCGTACGGTCCGGCTCCGCCAGCGGCCCGGCCGTCCACAGGTGATGGGCGAGACGTTCGTCGACGGACTCACCGGGGGCCGCGACGCGTTCCAGCGCGTCCGCGACCCGCAGGTGCAGCTGCGTCGTGAGCAGCCGCGGTGTCGTGTCGAGCACCGCCTCACGGATCAGGTCGTGCCCGAAACGCACCGTCGCGGGGGCGGGATCGAGCAGCCCGGCGGCCCGCAGCACCTCGACGCGGGCGAGGCAGGTCCGCTCGTCCAGCCCGGCGGCGGCGGCCAGCAGGCCGGGTTCCACGTCCCGGCCGGCGAACGCGGCGACCCGCAGCAGCCACTCGGCGCCGGGATCGAGGCCGTCCATCCGGTCCCGGACGATGTCGCGCACCGTGGACGGCACCCCCGCCCGCGCGGTGGCCTCGCCGTCGGCCAGGAACCGGGACAGTTCACGAACGAAGAACGGGTTCCCCGCCGTACGGGTGTGAATGCCGCGAACCGTGTCCGGATCGGCATCCCGGCCGGTCTCCTGGCGCACCAGCTCGGCCACGTCGCCGGAGCTGAGCGGCCCGAGCCGGATCCGATGCCGGCCGGGCTGCCGGTCCGCCGCGGCGAGGATCCGGGTGAGCGCGGAACCGGGAACCGGCGCGCGGTCGCGCAGAGCGCCGATGAGCACCGACCCGCCCGGCAGGTGTTCGGTCAGGTGGTCGAACAGGCGCAGCGAGGCGACATCGGCCCACTGGAGATCGTCCACGACCAGCACCACCGCCCGGGTCGTGGCCACCTCCGCGATGACGGCGACGACCTGCTCGAACAGCCGGAACTGGGTACCGGCGTCCGGTGGCGTCGCGGTGGTGTCCGGCGCGGTGATCCGGCTGAGCTCCCCGCCTCGCCACCCGTCACCCGTCTCGCCCGGGAGGCCGTCGAGCACGGCACCGATGGCCTGCGTCCACGGCCACATCGCCGGCATCGCGTCACCTTGCAGGCAGCGGCCCCAGGCCACCAGCGCACCCCGCGCACCGGCCGCATCGGCGATCTCCTCCAGCAGCCGGGTCTTCCCGCTCCCCGGCTCGCCCTCGACAAGGACGATGGGGGCGTCGCCGTCGAGGGCCGCGTCCAGCGCCTGCCGCAGCACGGCCAGCTCCCCGTCCCGCCCGACCAGCAGCCCGTCCGCCCCGGCCCGCCCACCACCGTCCGCCGCAGCCGGGCCGCCGCTGTCTGCCACGCTGCCGTCCGCCAGGACCGGGCCGCCATTGTGGGTCGGGCTGCCGTCCGCCAGGGCCGGGCCGCCGCTGTGGGCCGGGCTGCCATTGTGGGCCGGGCTGCCATTGTGGGCCGGGCTGCCGTTGTGGGCCGGGCCGGCCAGTGCCTGCCGGTGGGCGGTCACCAATGCCGGGCCGGGGTCGATGCCGAGTTCGTCGGCCAGCCGCGCCCGGACGCCGGCGGACACCGACAGTGCTTCGTCGCGTCGCCCGGCCGCGGTCAGCGCGACGATCAGGCCCGCGTGCACCGGCTCGTGCAACGGCGCCATCGTCGCGGCCAGTCGCAGCGGCCCCAGGACCTGCTCGGCCCGGCCCAGCGGCACCGCGAGCCCGGCCGCCGTCACACACGTGTCGAGGAAGTCACCGTCGAGCGCGGCGAACATCGCCGTCGCGCCCGGCCCGCAGGCCAGACCCGTGGCCACCGGTCCGCGCCACCGCCCGACCGCGTCCGCGTAGGCGTCGAACGCTTCCACCGGGCGTTGCTCCGCGAGGTGGGACTCGGCCAGCCGTACATTCGCCCGGAACGCGGCGAGATCCAGCACCTCCGGCCCGGCCTCGATCAGGTAACCGTGACCGCGGCGTACCAGGAAGGAACCAGGGTCCCGGGCCGGGAGTCCCGGCTCCAGCGTCCGCCGCAACACGCCGATGTACTTGTGCAGGATGTTCATCGCGCTGACCGGGGCCGCGTCGCCCCACATCAGCTCGATCAGCTCGGGGCCACCGGCCGGCCGGTCCTCCCGGGCCAGCAGTACCGCGAGCAGGCAGGCGACCTGCTCGGGAAGCGGGAGCGGCTTCCCGTCACCGTGCCGGACCCGCAGCGGACCCAGGATCCGCAGACGCGGCGCGCCGTTGCCAGAAGCCATTCGATGGAGGGTAGTCCCGCGGCCGGATCACTTTTCCACCAGCGGCAGCGTCAGCCCGCGGCGGCTCCAGAGGAAGGTGGGGACGAGGGCGAAGAGGATGCCGCCCGTGCCCAGGAGCGTGACCGTCAGGCCCGCGCCGAACTGATCGGCGAGCAGACCGGCGAGGAACGCTCCGATGCCCTGGGCGGTCGCATTCGCCGAACCCGCGATGCCCATGCCCCGGCCTCGCTGGTCGTCGGGGAGCAGGTCGGCGAACGAGGCCGCCGCGACCACGGTGAGGACCGCCCAGACGGCTCCGCTGGTGCCGAACGCCAGCATGATCAGGTATGGGTCGTGGGTCGCGAACACGGCCAGCAGCGGCAGTCCGGGTGCCAGGCAGGCGAGCGGGAAGATCCTGGCGTAGCGGTCCGCGGGCACGCGGCGGGCGAAGAACGCGAGCGCCACCACGGAGAACAGGCCCTCGGCGGCCATGAAGAAACCGACCCAGCGGCTGCTGAGGTGCAGTTCGAACGCCAGCGGTGCGGCCAGGGCCTTGGGCGCGGTGAGGAACAGGCCCATGAACGTGGACAGCAGGATCGCGCGCCGGGCCGGGGACCGCCAGATGACGGCGAACGTGGGCAGGACGCTGCCCGACGACGTGGTGGTCGCGAGGCCCGGTCGCGGCTGGATGAAGCGGCGTACCACCAGCGCGGCCGCGGCGAAGGTGAGACCGTCGATGGTCAGGCAGGCCGCCGGCGTGAACGCGGTGGCGAGGAAGCCGCCGGCGCAGAACCCGACGAGCTGGCCACCCTGGGAGAGCGACTGCCGCAGAGCCATGCCCGCGCCGTACTGCTCCTGCGGGAGGACGTCGCGCAGCAGTGCCAGCCGGGCCGCGGTGTAGGGCCCGCCGAGGAACGACGACGCGGCGACCAGGCAGCACAGCGCGGCGAGGGGAGCGCCGGGGATCGCCATGGTCAGGACGATCACCGCCCGGGCCGCGTCGATCGCGACCAGCATCTCGCGGCGGGGCCGCCGGTCGGCCAGCGGTGACAGCAGCAGCGCCCCGGCGACGGTGGGCAGGTAGGTCAGCGCGTAGGTCAGCCCGCTGAGACCGGCGGACCCGGTCCGTTCGAACACCAGCAACGCGAGCGCGACCCGGGACAGCTGGTCGCCGATGACGGACAGCACCTCGGTGGCGGCGATCGCCCGGAACTCCCGGTGGTGCAACAGCGACGCCATGACGTGATCTCCTCCGGCCGGTACCGCTGGAAACGATGTCAGGACGGAGTGGAAAACGACTGAGGTCGATGGAATCTGCCGTCCACTGTGTATCCAGTTGGCGTGTGTTGACTGATGGGCACATCGAACGAAAGGAGGCGCGTCATGCTGCTGCCCGACTGGTGAACCGTGACCGCCGGGGCCGTGTGCAGGTGGACGCGGCCCCGGCGCCCCCAGCTGACCTATCACTCACAGAAATGGGAAGAAATGCGAATCCGGTCAATGGTTGTTGCCGCGGCTGTGGCCCTGTCGGGCACGTTCGCCGCGGCCGCCCCGGCGAACGCCGCGATGGTGAACAACTGCTTCTCGGAGCGGGTCTGTCTCTTCGAGAACACCACCTACACGGGCAGCGGGTACACGCTCCCGTCGTGGCCGTGTGCCTCGAGCCTGCCGGGATTCAACGACAAGGCGTCGTCCGTCTACAACAACTCGGGCGTGTCCATGAAGTTCTTCCAGGACACGAACGGGGGCGGCAAGTACATCGTGGTCAAGCCCTACAGCGGCATCGCGGATCTGCGTAGCGTCAACATCTTCAACGCCGACCACACGGTCTTCGGCTGGAACACGCTGAACGACCGGATCTCCAGCGCCTGCCCGGCGTGATCGATCCTCGCGTGTTGCGGTGATCCCGGGGTGTTCCCCGTCTTCGCTGTCGCGGACGGGGAACACCGGGGCGGTTCGCTATCCGCCGATCGCCCGGACCTCGAACGACGAGATGAGGTCGTTGAAGCCGTTGTTGACGAGGTTCGAGTTCCACTTCAGCGTGCCGATCTCGAAGTAGTAACCCTTGTAGCTGGCATCGGTCCAGAACCTGACGACACCGTTGCTGTTGTTGATGATCGATGATGCCGTGTCATTGAACGAGATGTCGTGCGCGAGGTTGGGGATGCCGCCGCCCAGGCTGACCGTGTAATAGATCATGCGGCCGCCGTAATTGGCGTCCGCGTACAGACAGACGGTGCCCGAGGGGCACGGTGTGGCGGCGGACGCCGCGGTCGCGGGTAATCCGATCATTGCCGCGAGGAACGCGGTAACGGCGGCGAAGAGCTTCACTCTCATGGGAATGTCCATTCTGTCGATCGTTCCGGCGTCGGTCGGCCGGACTCGTGAATGGACATTACATATTGATAGTTGACGAATTCTGGGTAGTAACTTCATCGATCCGGGCCGGGCCGCCGCGGTCGTGGAGATCGCGCGCCTGCTCGGGCTCCGGCATCAGGTGCTGGTGCCCCCGGTCGCGCCCGGGCAACCGGCGGGTGGAAGGCTGGCTGCCGTCGCAGCGGGACGTCCTGCACCGCGGCACGCGCGCGTGACCTGCGGATCGGCCTGTGGCTGGACCGGCTCCCCGCGCTGATCGTGCCAGGAAGGACATCATGCGGACACTGCTGGTCGACAACTACGACTCGTTCACGTACAACCTCTTCCACTATCTCGCCGAGGTCAACGGCGCGGACCCGGTCGTGGTGCGCAACGACGACCCGGGTTTCGACCCGGCCGTGCTCGACGAGTTCGACAACGTGGTGCTCTCCCCGGGTCCGGGCTCGCCGGACCGCCCGGCCGATGTCGGCATCTGTACCGGCATCATCGCGTCGGCCCGGCTGCCGGTCCTGGGCGTCTGCCTCGGGCACCAGGGCATCGCCCACGTGCACGGCGGCGTGGTCGAACGGGCCCCCGAGCCGCGTCACGGGCGGACCTCGCCGGTCAGCCACGACGGGACCGGCCTGTTCGCCGGCCTGCCCGCGCCGCTGGAGGTCGTGCGCTACCACTCGCTGGCGGTCACCTCGATGCCGGCCGAGCTGGAGGTGACCGCCTGGGCGCCGGACGGCGTGGCGATGGCGCTGCGCCACCGCACGCTGCCGCAGTGGGGGGTGCAGTTCCATCCGGAGTCCATCGGCACCGTGGGCGGTCACCGCCTGCTGGCCAACTTCGCGCGGCTGTCGCGCGAGCACAACGAGGCGACCGGCCGGGCGGTGCGGCCGCCGCGCGTCACGGGCGTGCCCGTCACCGCCGGGGAACCGCCCCGGCGCCGGCTGCGCGTGCACACCCGGCGGGTGAGCGTGCCGGTCGAGGCGGAGGCCGCGTTCGGCCGGCTGTTCCGGGGCGGCCCGCACGCGTACTGGCTGGACAGCAGCCGGGCCGGGGGCCGGCTCGGCGAGGTCTCGATCATGGGTGACGCCTCCGGGCCGCTGGCCCGGATCGCCCGCGCCGACGTCCCGGCCGGCACGGTGAGCGTCACGTCGGGGACGGTGACCACGGTGGAGACCACCGGGTTCCTCGACTGGCTGGACCGCGATCTGGGCTCGCTCGACGTACGGGCGCCCGCGTTGCCGTTCGCGTTCGCCCTGGGCTGGGTGGGCTACCTCGGTTACGAGCTGAAGGCCGAGTGCGGGGGATCGGCCGCGCACACCGCCGAGGACCCGGACGCCGTGACGGTCTTCGCCGACCGCGCCCTGGTCCTCGACCACCGCACCGGTACGGCCCACCTGCTCGCGCTGGCCGAGGACGGGGACGACGACGCCGCCGTTGCGTGGTTCGAGCGGACCGGGACGGCGCTGGCCGGGCTCGCGGACGCCGGCGGTGGCGCCACCACCGGGCCGGCGCACGAGCCGGGGGCCGCGGTCACCGGCGGGCTGTCGCTGCGCCACGACCACGACGCCTACCTCGACCTGATCGGGGCCTGCCGGCGCGAGATCGCCGCGGGGGAGACGTACGAGGTCTGCCTGACCAACATGGTGACCGCCGGGGCCGGGCTCGATCCCTGGCAGGCCTACCGTTTCCTGCGGCGCAGCAGCCCGGCGCCGTTCGCGGCGTACCTGAGCTTCGGTGACGTGTCGGTGCTGAGCACCTCGCCCGAGCGGTTCCTGCGGATCGGGGCGGACGGCGCGCTGGAGTCCACGCCGATCAAGGGGACCCGGCCGCGCGGTGGCACCGAGGCCGAGGACGCCCTGCTGGTCGCCGACCTGGCGACCAGCGAGAAGGACCACGCCGAGAACCTCATGATCGTCGACCTGGTCCGGCATGACCTGGGCCGCTGCGCCCGGGTCGGGTCGGTGGTCGCCGGCCCGGTGTTCCAGGTCGAGACGTACGCGGCGGCGCACCAGCTGGTGAGCACGGTCCGGGCCCGGCTGCACCCGGACCGCAGCGCGGTGCAGGCTGTGCGGGCGGCGTTCCCGCCCGGGTCGATGACCGGGGCGCCGAAGATCCGGACGATGGCGATCCTCGACCGGCTGGAGGGCGGCCCGCGCGGGGTCTACTCGGGCGCGATCGGCTACTTCTCGCTCAGCGGCGGCGTGGACCTGAGCGTGGTCATCCGGACCGTCGTGCTCAGCGACGGCCGGGCCCGTTACGGCGTCGGCGGCGCCATCATCGCGCTGTCCGACGCGGACGAGGAGTACGAGGAGACCGCCGTCAAGGCCACCCCGCTGCTCCGGTTGCTCGGCGCGGACTTCCCCCTCAGATCGACTCCGGTGGCACAGCCTCGTACGCCTTGATCAGGCTCCGCAGTCCCTCGTGCCCCACCGGCCAGCGGGTGGAGTCCAGGCTGCTGACCGGCCGCACCCCGACCGCGGCATTGGTCACGAAGGCCGCGTCAAAACCGGTCAGGTCATGCCGGGACACCGCCTCGGTGCGCACCGGGCCGCCGAACGCCGCGGCGAGCAACCCGAGCGTCACCCCGGGCAGTGCGGGCGCTGACGGCAGCACCAGCGTCTCCCCGGCCAGCCAGGCGACGTTCCAGGTCGGCCCCTCGCTGATCAGTCCGTCCGGCCCCGCGAAGACCGCGTCGTCATAGCCGGCTGTCTGCGCCGCGCGCCGCTGGTGCAGCGCGCCGAACAGCCCGGTGTGCTTGACCCCGGGCCGGTCACGGACATACTCGGCGGACCGCAGGCGCAGCGCCGGCAAGGGCCCGGCGACGGCCGCCCGGGTGGTCACCACCGGCCGGGGACGCGCGGGCGCAGCGGGCCGGTCCAGCGGCAGATCCGGATCAAAAACGGTCACTCGTACGGTGAGAGGCCCGGCCGTGGCACCCACCGCGTCCCGGATCACGGCGCGGACCAGGCCGGTGTCGAGCTCCGTACCGAAGAGCGCCCGGCTGTCGTGTGCCAGGCGCGTCAGATGCCCGGCCAGGCCCCGTACCCGGCCCCGCTCGACCCGCATCGTGGTGAAGTGGCCGTAGTTCATCAGCGCCAGGCGCTCCCACGACGTCATGAGGTCCAGTCTGACCGGTCCCCACGTCTTCAACCGGGAGCGGCTCGTGGCCACGACGGTCACCGTTCGCCCGGAGGCAAAAAGCCAGCCGCTCAACAATCCGGCCTGGTATCAGAACCAGACCCAGCTCCTGCCGCCCGGCAACCTGGCGTCGGTCACGGCCTTGGCGCCGCGGATCACCCGGCTCTGGGTGTCGCCGGACGCGGCCAACGCCGTCGGGGGATGGGCCAAGGACTTCCCGAAGTTCGACCAGGCCGCCGCTTACGCCGGCCGGATCATGATCAACATGGTGCCGTGCTGGGGTCTGTTCAAGGACAACCCGCCCACCGACTGTCTCGAGCGGATGGAAACCGGCCTGCGGATCTACAAGCAGCGGTATCCGACGCTCGAGTACATCGAGATCTTCAACGAGACCGACGACAAGAACGACGCGAATCTGACGGGTACGCAGTACTACCCCTGGTACAAGCGGGGGTACGAGATGGTCAACCGGGTCAACGCCGACCTGGACCCGGCCGTCCCGATCAAGGTCGGCGGGCCGTCCGCGTCGAGTTTCCTCTACTGCCCGGACCCCAAGGGGATCGGTACCGGCACCGGGTGGCTCAAGGACTTCCTGCAGGCGTACGCCGATGACACCGCGGCGGACAAGAAGCTGGACTTCATCTCGTACCACAGCTACAACCTCGCCCAGAAGGAGGTCGACGCCTGCGGCAACGCGGTCTACCCGGATCACGCGGCGCTGGAGAAGGGCATGGTCCAGGACCTGCTCGGCAAGCTGCACCTGCCGACCGGCATCCCGGTCCACGTCACCGAGACGGGTCTGTTCGCGGCCGACAAGACCGGCACCGGCATGGACGGCACCCCCAACGACATGCGGACCGACCAGCTGATCCAGGCCGCCGGGATGGCCGCCCTGGACACGCAGTACACGCTCGGCGAGATGGACGTGCCGTACCACTGGGTCTTCAACCACGAGAAGCACGACCGTAAGTCGATGTTCGTCGACAATCTCGACGGGGCGGTCCTGCCCTATTACAACGTGGTCCGGATGCAGACGATGCTCAAGGCCAACCTGCTCAGCGGCACGACGGTGAGCACGCCGCTCTTCCACGGGCGCGGGATCAACGTGCTCGCCACCAGCGACAGCACCGGCCTGGCCGCGATGCTCACCAACTACCAGGCGTTCGACCGCACCGAGGAGCACACGGTCACGTTTGACCCGGGCGCGCTGCCGGCCGGCCGGACCGTGCGGATGGACCGTTACCTGGTCAACGCGACGACGAGCAACGACCCCACGAACGCGGTGACCGGGGCGCTGCAGCGGGTGGAGAGCGTGCTCCTGGCGCCGGGTGCCACCGCGGCCAAGCGGGTGCTGCCGCTCAAGCCGAACGCCGTGACGCTGCTGGTGTACACGCCGCTGCCGCTGCAGTTCGAGACCGAGGACCTGACCACCACCGCGACCGGTGGCACGGCCACCGACATCGCCGACGCCGACGCCAGCGGCGGTCTGCTCAACAAATTCGCCGGTACGGGCGTGGGCGGCAAGGTCAGCTACACGGTACGCGTGCCCACGGCCGGCACGTACAAGCTCGCGCTCTCGGTGAAGAAGACACCCGACCGGGGCATCGTCCAGGTGGCCGTGGACGGCAAGGTCGCCGGCACGGTGGACGCCGGCTCCACCGGGTATTCCTTCGAGCGGGTCGAGCTCGGCACACACACCCTCACCGCCGGTGACCACACGGTGAGCTTCGCGCTGACCGGCACGTCGACCGGGGGCTGGACGGTCGGGGTCGACTACCTGACGCTCGACTGAGCGACCGGCTCAGACCTCCACCCGGGACCCCATGATCACCGTGCGGTCCCGGGGGAGGCCGAAGTAGTCGGCGGCGTCCGCGGTGGCGTGCGAGGTGGCGATGAACAGCCGCTTGCGCCACAGCCGCATGGCCGTCCCGGTGCCGGCGTGCAGCTCGATCTTGGACAGGAAGTACGACGCCTCGTCCAGGTCGAGCTGCCCCTCGGTGGTCCCGGGGTCGAGCATGCCCAGCGCCTCGGGCACGTTCGGGGCGTCCATGTATCCGTACCGGGCGATGACGTGGAAGATGCCGTCGTGGGCGTAGCCGAGGTCGTCGATGACGATCCGTTCGGCGGCCGGGACCCGGGGCACCGGCTGCGTCTCCAGCGACAGGATGACGACGTGTTCGTGGCGCACGTGGTTGTGCTCGACGTTGGCGCGCATGGCCAGCGGGGCGGTCTGCTTGCCACGGTTGAGGAAGACCGCGGTGCCCGGCACCCGCTGGGTGGCCGAGGTGCCGTTGCGGATGTCGTCGATGAATTCCCGCAGCGAGCCCTCGAGGCGTTCGCGTTCGGCGGTCACGATGCGCCGGCCGCGCTGCCACGTGGTCATCAGCGTGAACGCGGTGAGCGCGATGGCCAGCGGCAGCCACGCGCCGTGCACCAGCTTGGTCAGGTTGGCCGCGACGAACAGCAGGTCGACCAGGAGCAGCACGCCCGCGCCGGCGCCGATCAGCCACAGCGGGGCACCCCAGCGGCCGCGGGCGACGTACAGCGACAGCAGGGTGGTGATGGTGATCGTGCCGGTGACCGCCATGCCGAACGCGTACGCCAGGGAGGCCGAGTCACGGAACGCGAAGACCAAGGTCAGGACCGAGGCCATCAGCAGCCAGTTGATCCACGGGACGTAGATCTGGCCGATGGACGCTTCCGAGGTGTGCGCGATCCGCAACCGGGGCAGGTAGCCGAGCTTGCCGGCCTGCGACGCCACCGAGAACGCGCCGGTGATCACGGCCTGCGAGGCGATCACCGTGGCGGCGGTGGCCAGCAGGACCAGCGGCAGTCGGGCCCAGTGCGGGGCGAGCAGGAAGAACGGGCTGCTCACGTTGGACCGGTCGGCGAGGATCGAGGCGCCCTGGCCGAGGTAGCTCAGCGTGCAGGCGGGCAGGACCAGGAACAGCCAGCCCCGGGTGATGGACCGGCGGCCGAAGTGGCCCATGTCGGCGTACAGCGCCTCGGCGCCGGTGACCGCGAGCACGATGGCGGCGAGCGCGAAGAACGCGATGCCGAAGTGCCCGGCCAGGAACCCGATCGCGTACGTGGGCGACAGCGCCTTGAGGATGGCCGGGTGGCCGGCGATGCCGGTGATCCCGAGCGCGCCGATGACCACGAACCAGGTGATCATCACGGGCCCGAAGACGCGGCCGACCGCTGCGGTCCCGCGGCGCTGCACGGTGAACAGCGCGACGATGATGACCGCGGTGATCGGCACGACCCAGGCGTCGAACGACGGCTCGACGATCTTGAGCCCCTCGACCGCGGACAGCACCGAGATGGCCGGGGTGATCATGCTGTCGCCGAAGAACAGCGAGGCGCCGAAGATACCGAGCGCGGCGAGCAGCACAGCGGTCCGGCGGCCCGGGGCGGCGGCCTGGCGGCGCAGCAACGCGATGAGGGCCATGATGCCGCCCTCGCCGTCGTTGTCGATCCGCATCGCGAGCAGCACGTACGTCACCGTCACGATGATCATCACGGACCAGAAGATCAGCGACACCACGCCGTACACATTGCCGGAACTGACCGGGACCGGGTGCGGGTCGGCCGGGCTGAACACGGTCTGCAGGGTGTAGATCGGGCTGGTGCCGATGTCACCGAACACCACCCCCAGCGCGCCCACCACCACGGCCAGTTTGACGCTGTCGTGCGCTGCGGTGTGCTCCTCGTCGGCCACGGTGGTCCCCCTCTGTGCGCTGGGGTGCACGGTTGATCAGGAACACCCTGCGTGACCATATACCCGCCCGGCCCGTCAGCCGGTGCGCGGCAGGACCCGGCGGATCTCCTCGACCACGAGTCCGGGGCGGGTGAGCATGACGTTGTGCCCGGCTCCGGTGGCGACGACCAGGCGTCCGCCGGGCAGGGCCGCGGCGGACGCGGCGTGGGCCGCCGCGAGCGCGCCGTCGCCGCTGGAGATGATGGTGACGGGAGGTCGCCGAGCTCGGACGGCGTGGTGGCTCGTGACGAACGACTTGCAGGCGATGGTCTCCTGGATGCGGGGCTGTCGCCTCGGGCGGGTACGCGCCGGCGAAGATCCGCTGCCGGGTCGGTGCCGGCCACGCTGCGCCTGGCCCTCGCCGACCCGGTCCTCGCCGCCGGCCCGGTGGCCGACCATCTCGCCGAGCACCTGCTGCTGATGGCCGGCCTACCGCCGGACGAGGCCCGCGAACCGGCCACCACGCCCCTGCCCGCGTTCGAGGTCTCCACGGCGGTGCCCGGCGGTGACGGCTCGCCACCGCCGTCCGGTCAGCTGTGCTCGACGGCCGCCTGCTGGATCGGGAGCGCGGCCACGTAGCGGCGCATGAACGCGTCGAAGCCCGCCACATCGGCCGGGTCCGGGGCGATGGTGTCGAGGCGGGCGCCGGCGAACACCGAGGTGGTCAGGTAGTCGTCGAGGCTCTGCCCGGGGGCCCGGCCGGTGCGGAACGCGGCGAGGACCGCGATGCCCCACGCGCCACCCTCGGCGGCGACGTCACCGACCGACACGGGGGTGTTGATGGCGGCGGCGAGCAGTTTCTGGGCCACGCCCGCGGTCTTGAACAGCCCGCCGTGCGCGAACATGTTGTCCAGTCGCACCGACTCCGCCTTCTGCAGCACGTCCATGCCGATGCGCAGGGTGGCCAGGGCCGCGTACAACTGGGTCCGCATGAATGTTGCCAGCGTGAGCGAGCTGCCCGGCTCGCGCAGGAACAGCGGCCGGCCCTCGTGCAGCTTGGTGATCGGCTCGCCGGACAGGTTGTTGAACGCCATCAGGCCGCCGCCGTCCGGGGCGCCGTCCAGCGCGGCCCGGAACAGCGTCTCGAAGATCGTGGAGCTGTCCCGCCCGGCGCCGAGCGCGGTGGCGAACTCGGCGAACAGCCCGGCCCAGGAGTTCAGCTCGCTGGCGCCGTTGTTGCAGTGCACCATCGCGACCAGGTCCCCGGCCGGCGTGGTGACCAGGTCGATCTCCGGGTGCACCCGGCTCAGCTCGCCGTCGAGCACCACCATCGCGAAGATGCTGGTGCCGGCGCTGACGTTGCCGGTGCGCCGGGCGACCGAGTTCGTGGCGACCATGCCGGTGCCGGCGTCACCCTCCGGCGGGCACATCGCGGCGCCCGGCCGCAGGGTGCCGGTCGGGTCGAGCAGCCGCGCACCGGCCTCGGTGAGCTCACCGGCCGGCTCGCCCGCGGGCCGTACGGCGGGCAGCAGCTCGGCCAGCTTCGCCGGCAGGCCCCGCCCGGCGGTCAGCTCGTCGAACTGGCTCAGCATCCGCGCGTGGTAGCCGCCGGTGGCGACGTCGATCGGGAACACGCCGCTGGCGTCGCCGGTGCCGAGGATCCGCTCGCCGCTCAGCTTCCAGTGCACGTAGCCGGCGAGCGTGGTGAGGTGGGCGAGGCGGCCCAGGTGCTCCTCACCGTTCAGCACGGCCTGGTACAGGTGCGCGATGCTCCAGCGGTGCGGGATGTTGTACCCGAACAGCTCGCTGAGTGCCTCGGCGGCATCCCCGGTGTTGGTGTTGCGCCAGGTGCGGAACGGGGTCAGCAGGTCGCCGTCGGCGTCGAACGCGAGGTAGCCGTGCATCATCGCCGAGACGCCGAACGCGCCGACGGTCTGCAGCTCCGTGCCGTACTTCTCCCGCACGTCCGCCGCCAGCGCCGCGTAACAGCCCTGCAGCCCGGACCAGATCGCGTCGAGGGAGTAGGTCCAGGTCCGGTCGACGAACTGGTTCTCCCAGTCGTGCGTGCCCACGGCGAGCACCGCGTGATCCGGCCCGGTCAGCACGGCCTTGATCCGGGTCGACCCCAGCTCGATCCCGAGCGCGGTCCGCCCCTGCTCGATCGCCTCACGGGAGCCGGCCGCCGGTCGTACATCCGAGTCAGTCATGAACATGTTCTACCTCAGCCGCCCGGGCGTGATGTCGCCCCGGTCGGAAAAGGCCGGGCCGAGCGGATCAAGGGCTCGGGCTCCGCCCTCCGGAGTGCGATAATGACGTTATGTCCCATAATCTTGGCAGGCTCGGCGTCGCCGTAGCGGTGTGCCTGCTGGCCGGCGGCCTGCTGTCCGTCCAGGCCGAGCCCGCCCGCGGGCCGGTCCCCGTCGAGCCCGCGCTCGACGTGCTGACCCGCCGCGACGACGGTCTCGGTATCACCGGGGGGCAGATGGGCTTGTCGGCATTGGTCAGCGGCACCGTGCAGCTTGTCGACGGGTGTTTCCTGCTCGGCGGGAACGTGGTCGTCTGGCCGTTCGGCACCCGCGCGGCGGGCACCGGGATCACACTGCCGGACGGCGCCCCGCTCAAGGCCGGCGACGCCGTGCAGGGCGGCGGCGGTTACTACCAGCCGGACTACCGCGACCTGCGGACGATCGCCGATGACACGACCGTGCACCGCGTCGTCAGCTGCGCCCGGAAAACGGGGGTTCGAGCGGTGGCGGTCTTCAATTCCTACTCGAACGGCCCGATCCGGAAGGCGTGACAACCGATCGGCGGCCTTGGTGTATTCGATCCGGCCGTGGATAACAGTTTCCGGGCAAGGTCTGGCCTGACGGGTCCTCCCGTGGGACGGATGGGCCGTTCTGCCGTCCTGGGGCTGCCGGGGGAAGCCGGGCCGCGCCTAGCATTCCGGGCCATGCAGGTTGTCCCGTCGTTCCGCCGGTCCGCCACCCTCACCGGGGCGGCCCTGGCCGTCGTGCTCGCCACCGCCGGGTGCGGGGCCGATGCGGTGGCCGAGCCCGTCCCGTCCAGTATCGCCGCTGCTGGGACGTCCGCGACAACCGCGACGCCCAGCGCGTCGCCGTCCGCCGCGCCGACCGCCTCGCCCTCTCCTTCGCCCTCCGCTTCGGCGAGAAGTGCGAAGCCCGCGGCCACGAAGACGGTCAAGGCGGCGAACGGCTGGATCCCGGTCGACCAGAAAGCATGGCAGAAGCAGGCTGACGCGTACGAAGCGACGAAACCCGATCCCGCGCCGGCGGAAGCGGGCAACCTCCCCGAGTTCCGCGCGGACTGCACGTACAGCCACCGGTTGGCCGACGACCCCATCGTGTTCCCCGGCCTGCCCGGTGCGTCCCACATGCACTCGTTCGTCGGCAACAAGGCTGTCGACGCGGACACCGAGGCCGCGGACCTCATGAAGTTCACGGCCACCACCTGCAAGCCGGTCCAGGACCACTCCGCGTACTGGGTGCCGACGCTGTACGACAACGCCACCGGGAAACCGGTCGAGACCACCGGATTCCGGGTCTACTACCGGTCGCTGCAGAAGAAGGCGGCCGGGCAGATGCCGGTGCCGACCGGTCTGCGGATGATCGCCGGGGACGCGAAGAAGAAGGTCCCGACGCCGCGCGGCGCCCAGGGGCAGTTCTACTGTGCTTTCTACGGCCCCGGCGACATCGACGGCGTCGCCCGCAGCAAGGACGGCAACTGGCCCATCTGCGGCGGGGACGCCACCCTGCACTTCATGCTGCAGTTCCCGGACTGCTGGGACGGCGAGCACCTGGACAGCCCCAACCACAAGGACCATGTCGCGTTCGGTGCCGGCGACGCCTGCCCGGCCAGTCATCCGGTGAAGATCCCGGCGATCACGTTCGACATCAGGTATGGCGCGAAGGGCTCCCCGGCCGGCTTCCACCTGTCCTCCGACCCGGACGGGCAGAGCGCCTCGTCGATGCACGGCGACGCGTTCGTGGCCTGGGACGTCGACGCGATGAACCAGCGCACCAAGAACTGCGTCGTCCAGCGCCGGACCTGCGACAACGACGGCTACGACCCGTTCTCGTACAACTAGTACGGGTCTCAGTCGGC
This sequence comes from Actinoplanes sp. NPDC051494, assembly GCF_044454705.1. Classification (NCBI taxonomy): domain Bacteria; kingdom Bacillati; phylum Actinomycetota; class Actinomycetes; order Micromonosporales; family Micromonosporaceae; genus Actinoplanes; species Actinoplanes sp. NPDC051494. Next base: position 226,424 of record NZ_JBITDZ010000004.1, on the reverse strand, counting down.
GACGAACGCGGCGATGGTCTGCCCCAGCGGGGTGAGCGTGAACACCGCGTGGGCGACGGTGAGCACGGCGGCGGCGACGCACCACCGGTAGAGCGTCGCCGGCACGTTGCGGCGCAGGCGCAGCTGGGCGACCGCGGTGGCCGCGACGGCGATCGCGAACACCGGGCCCAGCAGCGCGACGTAGAAGCCGGGCACGCCCAGCAGCCAGCCGGGCACGATCCACGACCAGGTCGGCGGGTACGCCCGCGGCGCCCAGAGGTACGGCACGACGGCACCGGCCAGGTACGCCGCGACGACGTACAGCTGCACGCCCACGAGGGCGCGCACGCCCGCGACGGGCACCGCGGAATCGCGGGTCAGGGCATCAGATGTCACGGGCGTCACCCTAGACCGGGGGCGCCACCCGGCCCGGGGTCATTCTTTCGGGATCTTCGTCAGCAACGGGTCGCTGACTGTGATACCTTGCCGGTGTTGCAGTTTTGGTTTCCTTAGACGTTCTCAACGCCTGGTGGGTATCAACCCATCGGGCTATCTGTGTATCGTCGGTTTTCGGGTCAGCCGGAACGGTCTATGCGGCGACGCGGGCTCCGCACAGTGCGGAACCCACATTTGGCAAGGAGAAGGTTCATGGCTACTGGCACCGTCAAGTGGTTCAACGGGGACAAGGGATTCGGCTTCATCACTCAGGACGACGGGGGCGCCGACGTGTTCGCGCACTTCTCCGCCATCCAGTCCTCCGGCTTCCGTAGCCTCGAGGAGAACCAGCGCGTCGAGTTCGACGTCGCGCAGGGCGCCAAGGGGCTTCAGGCGGAGAACATCCGCCCGCTCTGATGCGGTACTGCCTGGTCGTCCCCGCGAGGGGACGCCGGGCGTGGTGACGGCCGGTCCCCGTGGTTGAGATCCGTGGCAACACGTGATCTCCCAGGGTGACCGGCCGTCTCCCGTCAGAGTGACGTCTTGAACGCTTTTGTCCGTTAAAATCGGGGCGTGCCCCACCTCTCCCGTGCGCGTCTCGCGGCCGGCGGGGGCCTCGTCGCTCTCGCGCTCGCCGTCGGCGCGGGCGTCACCGCTCTCGAACTCACCGCCGGTCCCCGCAGCGCCGCCGTCGCCCCCGCGCGGGCCGATCCGGTCGCCGCGGCCCCGGTCCCGGCGGTCACCGCCCGGCGGATCCCCGTGGCGCGACCGGCACCGGCCGGCCTGCCGAAGATCGACTACTGGGGCGCGGCCGACGGCTTCCCCCAGGACCGGGCCACATCCGCGACGGCGGCGGTCCGCGACGGGCTCCGGCCCCGCCACAAACTCGCCGTGTACGACGCTCCCGGCGGCCGCCCCCGGGCGTTCCTGCCCCGGTGGATCAGCGGGATGCCGGTGGTCGTGCCGATCGTCGAGCGTCACGACGGCTGGGTCGCGGTGCTGCTGCCCACGCTCAACCGGCGGATCGGATGGCTCCCGGCCGCCGGCTGGGAACCGTACCCGCTGCGTGATCAGTTGATCGTGGACCTGTCGGAGCATCGGCTGACCTGGCTGCGGGACGGCGTGCGGCGCGGGCGATGGCCGGTCGCCACCGGCGCGGCACGCACCCCGACACCCCAGGGCCGTACCTTCGTGCTGGGCCGCACCGGCACGAAGGGCGCCGCGTACGCCGGGCTGGACGCCCTGGTCCTCGGCGCGGTCCCGGAGGACCGCGCCGCGCTGGCACCCAGCCTGCGGGCCGGCCACACCGCGCTGCACGGCTGGTACGACCCGTCGGCGTTCGGCCACGCCATTTCGAACGGCTGCGTACGGATGTCCCCGGACGCCATGCGGACACTGCTGAAGGCCGTCACCCCCGGCACCGTCGTCCACGTAGCGAGGTAGTGCCAGCACCACCATCGATGGGTAGTGCGCCGCAATGACCCGGCCGGGCGGTCCCGGCAGGATCGAAAGCATGACAACGACGACAAAGACCCTCCGGGGTACGGCGGTGGCCCTGACCGTGGCGACCGCACTGGTCGCCTCCGGCGCGCCGGGTGCCGCGGCCACCACCAGGAACGACGTGATGCGCGATGTCGCCCGGCACGTGCTGACGGTCGGCGCTCCCGGTTACGCCGCCCGGATCGATGACGGGCACCGGGTCGCCGTGACGGCCGCCGGGGTCGCGGACACCGCGACCGGACGTCCGATGACCGGCCGCGACCGGTTCGAGATCGGCAGCAACACCAAGATGTTCACCGCCGTGCTCGCCCTGCAGCTGGTGGACCAGCGCCGACTGGTGCTGGACGCGCCGGTCGAGCGGTATCTGCCGGGCGTCGTGCCGAACGGCGCGGCCATCACCGTCCGGATGCTGCTCAATCACACCAGCGGCCTGTTCAGCTACACCGGTGACCCGGATTTCTTCCCGGCGATGGAGGCCGACCCGCAGCACGTGCACACCGATCGGGAACTGCTCGACGTGGCGTTCGAGCACCCGCCGACCTTCGCCCCGGGCGCGGGCTGGTCCTACTCGAACACCAACTACACGCTGCTCGGCATGATCCTGCGGAAGCAGACCGGTAAGAGCCTGCCCGACCTGGTCCAGCAGCGCATCGCCGGTCCGCTCGGGCTGAAGCACACCTATTACGCCGACCCCCGCGCGACGGACACCGGCCCGGGTTACGCCCACGGGTACGCGGTGACGTTCGCCGGTGGCACCCCGGTCGCCACCGACGTTTCCGGCTGGCCGCTCGGCGGGTGGGCCGGTGCCGCCGGGGCGATCATCTCGACCCCGGCCGACCTGTCCCGGTTCCTGTCCGCCGTCCTGCGCGGCGAGCTGTTCTCCCGGACGCAGCTCGCGCAGATGAAGACCACCGTGGACATCCCGGAGGGCTTCGGCGTCACCGGCGCCTACGGCCTGGGCCTGATGCGGCGCGACACCCCGTGCGGCACGGTGTGGGGCCACGGCGGTGACACCATGGGCCACCACAGCAGCGCGGTGGCCACCGCCGACGGCCGGCGCACCGCGGTCGCCGACACCACGGCCGAGCCGAGCGACACCACGCCCAGCGACGGTGCGAACCGCTTCGCCCGGGTGGCCTACGCCGCCGACGACATCGCCTCCTGCGTGATGCTCGGCAAGCCGGTCCCGGCCGCGCTGACCGACGCGCTGCACTCATAGGTGGTGGCGTTGTCCGCCGCCCCTTTCGCGCCGCAACCTGATCGTGATAGACAGTTTTCAATGTCTTAACGTTCGTGTGTTGTCCGGGAGGACGTATGTCCCTGCCCTTCAGTCGCCGTTCCCTGCTCGCCGGCGGTGCCGGTGCCGCCGCGGCCCTGACGTTGCCCGCCGCCGCCCATGCCGGGGGTGGTTCCGCGACCTCCGTCGGGTTCCGGCTCGACGCCGAGGTACTCGACGGCGGTGAGCAGGTCGTCTCGGTGACCCTCGGCGCGGGCCGGCTGGGGCGCGTCGACCCGGCCACGCTGACCACCGGCACGTTCAGCGTGCACGCCAAGGCCACCAGCCCGATCCCCATCGCCGCCGGCGACGCGATCTACAGCGAGTACGACCTCGACCGCCCGGTCACCGCCGCCCGGCTCGACCGCCACGGCGACATCGTGCTCGAGCTGAGCCACGGCGAGGGGCAACTCGGCGGCGGCACCCTCGGCTACATAGCGAGCCGCGGCCGCAACGTCCGGCTCGACCTGGAATACACCATCACCCAGAACGCCCCGATCGTGGTGCGTGGCCGCCCGGTCACCGTCGCGCGCTTCCGGCAGGGCCGGCTGTCCAACCCCGAGGTCGACGCGTTCGGCTACCACCGCTCCCGCTCGGGCCTGAAGTATCGGCTGTACTCACCGCCCGGCCGGGCCCGGCGACCGCTCGTCGTCTGGCTGCACGGCGGCGGCGAGGGTGCGTCACTTCCCGACGGCTACTACGACAACGAGACCACGCTGCGGGCCAACCGCGGCGCGCTCGGCTTCGCCACCCCGCAGGCGCAGCGTATCTTCGCCGGCGCCCACGTCGTGGTGCCGCAGAGCACGTCGTACTGGATCGAGGACGGCCCGCGTTTCGCCCCGCTGATCCGCGAGATCATCCGCGAGGTCGAGCGTGACCGGGCCGTCGACCACGACCGGATCCTCGTGGCCGGCTGCAGCAACGGCGGTTACATGAGCCTGAAGATGACCACCGTGTACCCGGAGCTGTTCGCGGCCTCGGTCCCGGTCTGCGGGGTCGTCACCGATCTGATCACCGACGACGAGCTGCGCGCGGTCACCACCCCGACCTGGCTCGTCGCCTCCCGCGACGACACCACGGTCCCGCCGGAACCCAACACCGTGCACGCGCACGACCTGATCCCGGGCTCCTTGCTGTCGCTGTACGACAACGTCGTCCGGGACGGTTACCAGTTCCCGGGCCACTGGTCCTGGATCTACACCGCGCGCAACGACCCGGCCACCGCCGGCACGCACCTGTGGCAGTGGATGGCCCGGCAGCGCGCTTGAGGACCTCGCAGCGATCGGCCCGTTCGTGGACCGATCGCTGCGACTCGGCCTTCCGGGGATACGAAACTCCCCGGCCCCCGTGGCCGTCACGCGATCCAGTGTCCGGTCCCGGACACCGGCCCGGGTGAAGTCTGGACGAATTTGGACGTCGACGATCATCGACCTAGCCTCGGGCCGTGACGTTGCCGCAGGAACCCGGGGATGTGTTCACCGCGCCGCCCGATCCGGCCCAGGCCGGGTCGGTGGCCGGGCTCGTGGAGCGGCTGCGGCTGCTCAAGGTGTGGGCGGGCGATCCCTCGTACGAGATGATCAAAGACCGGGTCAACGCCGCCTGGACCGCCGAGGGGCGCCCGGCGGGGGAGCTGGCGCGCCGGTCCACGGTGGCGAACTGTTTCCAGCCGGGGCGGCGGCGGTTCACCACCGACCTCGTCCTGGCCGTGGTCCGGGCGCTGCACCCGGACGTGGGCTATGTGACCCAGTGGCGTCAGGCCCTGGCCGTCGCCGGCGGGGAGACCGAGGCGGTGGCCCAGGTACGCGTCCAGGACACCCTGCCGCGGGACCTGGACGCGTTCACCGGGCGGACCGGGGAGCTGGACCGGCTCCGGCTCGCCGCACGTGACGGTGCCGCGGTCGTCATCACCGCGATCGAGGGCATGGCCGGGATCGGCAAGACCCAGCTCGCCGTACACGCCGGGCATCTGTTGGTCCGCGACGGCGTGGTGGACCGGGTGCTGTTCGTCAACCTGCGCGGGTTCCACCCGGACAAGTCCCAGCCGCCGGCCGGCCCGGCCGCGGTCCTGGACGGGTTCCTGCGCCTGCTCGGCGTGCCCGGCCAGCGGATCCCGCACGACCTGGCCGCCCGGACCGCCGCTTACCGGGCCCGGCTCACCGGCACCCGTACGCTGGTGGTGCTGGACAACGCCGCCACCGCCGAGCAGGTCCGCCCGCTGCTGGCGGACGTCGAGGGGTGTCTGACGCTGGTCACCAGCCGGCGCCGGCTCACCGGCCTGCGCCCGGCGTCCCGGCTCGCGGTCGGTGCCTTCAGCCCGGCGGAGGCGCTGGCGTTCCTGGCCGGGGCGGTGCCCGGCGTGCCCACCGGCCCGGACCCGGCCGCCGCGGCCCGCATCGCCGAACGCTGCGGATACCTCCCGCTGGCGCTGAGCCTGATCGCCGGTCACATCCGGGGCGCGGCCGGCTGGACCCTCTCCGACCACGCCGACCGGCTCGACGAACGCCACCGCGACCGGCGGCTGGACAGCGGCGTCGAGGTCGCCCTGGCGCTGTCCTACGAGAGCCTCCCCGCCGGTCCGCGGCGGTTGCTCCGGCTGGTGGCCCTGCACCCCGGTCCGGACGTCGACGGGTACGCCGCGGCCGCGCTGGCCGGCACCGATCTGCCCACCGCCCGGGCGTGGCTGTCCGACCTGTGCCGCGACCACCAGCTGCAGGGTGGGGCCGAGGACCGGTACTCCCTGCACGACCTGGTCCGGGCGTTCGCCGCGAGCCGGGCCCACGACCAGGACCCACCGCCCGTACGCCGCGCCGCGCTGACCCGCCTGTTCGATCACTACCTGGCCACCACCACGGCGGCCGTCGCGACGCTGTACCCGGACAGCCGGCACCAGGCCCGGGCCGCCCCGCCGGACACCCCGGCCCCGGATCTGACCGGACGCGAGGCCGCGGTCGCCTGGCTGCACCACGAACGGCCCACCCTGGTGGCCGTCGCCGCGCACACCGCGACGCACGGCTGGCCCGGCCACACCGCCCGGCTGGCGTTCATCCTCGCCTACTACCTCACCGGCGCCTTCCGCAACGACGCGCTGGCGGTGTACGGCCACGCCCTGCGCGCCGCCCGGGCCAGCGGCGACCAGGGTCACCAGGCCTACGCCCTGACCAAGATCGGCTTCGCGTACGTGGGACTGGGCGACACGGATCAGGCCGGCGCCCACCTCTGGCCGGCCCTGGAGTTGTACCAGCTGATCGGCGACCTGCCCGGCCAGGCGCTCGCGCTCGGCTACCTCGGCATCGCCACCGACCGGTCGGGCGACCACGAGCGCGGCATCGAATTGAAGCAGCGGTCGCTGGCACTGTTCCGCCGGGCCGGCGACCGGATCGGCGAGGCCCGCGCGCTCAACGGCCTCGGTGTCGCCATGCGCTGGGCGGGCCGCTATGCCGAGGCGATCGACTATTACGAGCAGGCGTCCGCCCTGGCCCAGGAATCCGGCAACCAGCTCGGCACGGTCCTGGCCCTCAACAACGTCGGCGAGATCGAAGCGCTGTCCGGACGCTACGGCCCGGCCCGCGACCATCTGGACCAGGCACTCGCGCTCTCCCGCGAACTCGGCAACCGGGCCGCCGAGGCCGCGGCCCTGGACAGCCTCGGTGTGCTGCACAGCGGCCTCGACCGGCCCGGCGAGGCGATCGACCTCCATCAGCAGGCGCTGACCATCCTGCGTGAACTCGGCGACCGCTACTCCCAGGCGTACGTCCTCAACAGCCTCGGCGAGGCCGCCCTGTCCGCGGGCCGGCCGGACGAGGCCGTCACCCACCACAGCGCCGCCGCCGACATCGCCACCGACCTCGGCGATCGTGACCAGCAGGCCCGCGCCCGGACCGGCCTCACCCGAGCCCGCGTGAGGTTATGAACCGTGTTTATACACGGTGTGTATAGTGGCCCGCATGTCAGTCAGCTTTGCTCTGCTCGGGCTCCTCGAGAACGGCCCCCGGCACGGTTACGACCTGAAACGTTCCTACGACGAGGCGTTCGGCCGCGACCGGGCGCTGCACTACGGCCAGGTCTACTCGACGATGGCCCGGCTGCTGAAGAACGGCCTGGTCGAGGTGGAGTCCGAGCCCGGCGACGGCCCGGACCGCAAGCGGTACGCCATCACCGACGCCGGGATCACCGACGTGGCCGGGTGGCTCGCTCAGCCGGAGAAGCCCGAGCCCTACCTGCAGAGCACGCTGTACACCAAGGTCGTGCTGGCGCTCATGACCGGCCGCGACGCCGAGGAGGTGCTGGACACCCAGCGCTCCGAGCACCTGCGGTCGATGCGGGAGCTGACGAAACGCAAGAACGACGGCGACCTCGCCGACGAGCTGATCTGCGACCACGCCCTGTTCCACCTCGAGGCCGACCTGCGCTGGCTGGAGCTCACCGCGGCCCGCCTGGACCGCCTCGCCGCCCAGGTCCGCCCGTGACCGGCCCCGCGGTTCTCGCCGCCGACGACGTCCACGTGAGCTTCGGCGAGACCCAGGCCCTGCGGGGCGCGTCGCTGCAGGTCCACGCCGGCGAGATCCTCGCGCTCATGGGCCCCTCGGGCTCCGGCAAGTCGACCCTGCTGCACTGCCTCGCCGGCATCCTGCGGCCCGGATCCGGCACCGTGCGCTACGCCGGCCACGATCTCGCGCAGATGTCCGACCCGGAGCGCAGCGCGCTGCGCCGCGGCGAGTTCGGGTTCGTCTTCCAGTTCGGGCAGCTGGTCCCGGAGCTGACCTGCCAGGAGAACGTCGCCCTGCCGCTGCGCCTGAACGGCGTCGGCCGCCGGGAGGCCCACCGCCGGGCCGCCACCTGGCTCGAGCGGCTCGAGGTCGCCGACGTCGCCACCAAACGCCCAGGCCAGGTGTCCGGCGGCCAGGGCCAGCGCGTCGCGGTGGCCCGCGCCCTGGTCACCGGCCCCAAGGTGATCTTCGCCGACGAGCCGACCGGCGCCCTGGACTCCCTCAACGGCGAGACGGTCCTCAAGCTCCTCGTCGCCGCCGCCCGCGAAACCGGCGCCGCGATCGTGCTGGTGACCCACGAGGTCCGCGTGGCGGCCTACTCCGACCGCGAAGCCGTCGTCCGCGACGGCCGGGTCCGCGAACGCGAGGTGGCCAGATGACCCCCGCTCCGGCCGGGGTCCGGCGGTGGTTGTTCGAGCTGGCGCTCGGGGCCCGGATGAGCGCGGCCGGCGGCCGGGCCGGCTGGTTCCGGCTCGCCCTGATCGCGACCGGGGTGGGCCTGGGCGTCGCGGTGCTGCTCGGCGCCGCGACCGTCCCGGCCGCCGTGGCCGCGAGCAACGCCCGGACCGACAGCCGTGAGATCGGCTACGAGCGACTGCCGCCGCCCGGCGACGACACGCTGCTGACCAGCGAACTGGAGACCACGTTCGGGACCACGTCGATCAGCGGCGTGCTGCTGGAGCCGGAGGGCTCGCACCCGCCGCTGCCGCCCGGTGTGTCCCGGATGCCCGGGCCGGGCCAGATCGTGGTCTCCCCGGCGCTGGCCGAGCTCCTGCGGGAGCCCGGTTCCACCCTGCTGCGCGAGCGCTGGGACGCCGACGTGATCGGTGTGATCGACACCGAGGGCCTGTCCGGCCCCGCCGAGTACTTCTTCTACCTGGGCACCGACACGCTACGGCCGGGCATCGACACCCGGATCCGGGAGTTCGGGACCCTGGAGGCGACACCCGACCGCCTGCCCATGTTCACCGTGCTGGCCCTGGTCGCGATGGTGGGGCTGCTGATCCCGGTGATGGTCTTCGTCGCCGGCGCGGTCCGGATCGGCGATCAAGCGCGGGACCGCCGGCTCGCCGCCCTGCGCATGGTCGGCGCCGACGCCGCGATGACCCGCCGCATCGCCGCGGGGGAGACCCTGACCGGCGCGGTGCTCGGCCTGCTCGCCGGCGCGCTGCTGTGGGCCGGCGGCATCCGGCTGGCCACCAGGTACGCCATCGGCCCGATGAGCTTCTTCCCGGCCGACCTGCGACCCGTGCCGATCCTGGTGGCGGCGATCGTGATCGCCGTGCCCGCCGTGACAGTGCTGGTGACGCTCACCGCCATGCGCGGGGTCGTCGTCGAGCCGCTCGGCGTGATCCGGATGAGCGCCGAGGTCCGTCGCGGGCTCTGGTGGCGCCTCATCCCGCCGGCCCTCGGCCTGGTGCTGCTCTGGCCGCTGCGCCGGGGTCTGGACGAGGCCCCGGCCGGCTACGAGAAGCAGGTGGTCGGCGGCGTGGCCTTCCTGCTGATCGGTATTGCGTTGCTGCTGCCCTGGCTGGTCGAGGCGGTGGTACGCCGGCTCGGCGGGGGAAGCACGGCGTGGGAGCTCGCCGTGCGGCGTCTCCAGCTGGACAGCGGTCCGGCGATCCGCGCGGTGTCGGGCATCGCGGTCTCGGTGGCCGGTGTCATCGCCCTGCAGGGCATCGTGGCCGGCGTCGAGTCCTTCCAGGCCCGGGCGGAGCGTGGCCCGTCCGCACGGTACGACGTCGAGATATCGTCCTACGCGGAGCTGCCCGACCGGACCTGGACCACCGCGCTCGACGCCACCCCCGGGGTCCGCGAGCACCAGGTGCTCAAGGTCGTCCGGGGAGAGCACGACACCACGTTCCAGATCGGCGCCTGTCCGGTGCTCCAGCAGCTGGCCGCGGTGGGCGAGTGCCACGACGGGGACGTGTTCGCGGTCGGCGCGGACGCCCCCGGCACGACCTATGCGCTGGGCGACGCGCGCATCGGCTGGACCGCGCCCACCACGACCCGGATCGTCACCCACACCAGCGACACCCGGTCCACCGGTGTCGACGTGTCCGGCGGCAACCTGCTGTTGATCACCCCCGCCGCGCTGGGCGGAGCGGTTCCCGAACCCAGCAGCACGTTCTACTACGCTGCCCTCGACCCCGGGGTCCCGCAGGCCCGGGAACAGGTGCGCAACACCGCGGCCGGCCTGGACCTGGAATCGTCGCTGTTCTTCTCCACGAACGACGCCGTGGTCCCCGCCCTCACCGAGGTGCGCCGGGCCCTGATGGCCGGCGCGGTCGGCCTCCTGCTCCTCATCGGCGCCGCCCTGCTCATCACCGTCGCCGACCAGCTCCGCGAACGCCGCCGAGCCCTGGCCGTCCTCGTAGCGTTCGGCACCCGCCGCCGGACCCTGGGCGCCTCCATCCTCTACCAGGTGGCGATCCCGGTGGTCCTCGGCATGCTGCTGGCCGTCACGGTCGGCACCACGATCGCCGTGGTCCTCATGCTGGCCGTCGGAGCCCCACCGGCCATCGACTGGCCCGGCATAGCCACCACCTCCGGCACCGCGGCCCTGGTCATCCTCGGCGCCACCGCAGCCGGCCTGCCCGCCCTGTGGCGCCTGACCCGCTCCGCCAACCTACGAACGGAGTAACTCAAGTCCAGCCGCGTCCGGTCCAGCCGCGTCCGGTCCAGCCGCGTCCGGTCCAGCCGCGTCCGGTCCAGCCGCGTCCGGTCCAGCCGTGTCCGGTCCAGCCGTGTCCGGTCCAGCCGTGTCCGGTCCAGCCGTGTCCGGTCCAGCCGTGTCCGGTCCAGCCGTGTCCGGTCCAGCCGCATCCAGGCCGCCAGCCGCATCCAGGCCGCCAGCCGCATCCAGGCCGCCGGTCGCATCCCGGCCGGCGACGCATGCTGGCCGCCGGTCGCATTCCGGCCAGCTGGACGCATGCTGGCCGGCCGAATCCGGGCGGTTGGATCCCGGGCGGTGCCGCCCGAGCTGCAGCCGTCCCGGGCGGTGCCGCCCGAGCTGCAGCCGTCCCGGGTCGCGGCGTCCGGGTGGCAACCGCGCCGGGCCGCGATGGTCGGATGGCACGGGCCGGGGTGGTGGCGTCCGGGCGGCAGTTGCGCCGGCTGGCGGCGTCCGGATGCCACGCCGGGGTAGTGGCGTCCGGGAGGCAGCTGTGCCGGGCTGCGGTCGTTCCGGAGCGGGGGGCTGCCGGCCCCGGATCGTCGCGCTCCAGTGCCGGACGTCCTGCATGGTGGCGGCCGGGGACGCGGCGTTCCGGGCGGCAGATATTCCGGACGGCGGCAAGCTCAGGTGATGGTTGGCCTGGGTGATGGTTGGCCTGGGTGATGGTTGGTCTGGGTGATGGTTGGTCTGGGTGACGGTTGGCCTGGGTGGAAGGGTTCCGGGCGGCTGCGGCTTGGGCTGCGGCCGCCCGGGCATCGGGGGTCCGGGCGGCGGTGTCCTGGCTGGGCACCGCCGCCCGGGTGATGGGCGTCAGGCCGGTTCGATCCAGATGTTGCGGTACTGGACCGGGTTGCCGTGGTCCTGCAGGCGGATCGCGCCGGTGGACGGGCCTTCGGGGATGTTGCCGCCGGTGCCGGCCGGGATCTCGACGTTGTCGTGGACCTTGCGGCCGTTCCAGACGAGGGTGACCCGGGCGTTCGCGGTCTTCGTGCCGGCCGCGTCGTAGCGGGCCGCCCGGAACGTGATGTCGTACTTCTGCCAGGTTTCCGGCGGGGTGGAGGCGTTCACGTCCGGGGCCTTGACCGTGTAGATGGAGCCGGCCTCATTGTTGTCCAGCGTCGGGTCGCCGTACGAGTCGAGGATCTGGATCTCGTATCGTTCCTGCTGGTAGACGCCGCTGTTGCCGCGGTTCTGGCCGGTCACGTCCGGGGGCAGCAGCGGGACCTTGAACTCGACGTGCAGCTTGTAGTCGCCGAACGCCTCCCTGGTGCGCAGGTCACCGCCGCTGACCTGGACGGCACCGCCGTCGACGGCCGGCCATTGCGGGCGGCGCCCGTCGGTGTGCTGCCAGTTGTCCAGGCCGTGGCCGTCGAACAGGGTGATCCGCTTGCCGGGCGGGCGGACGCTGATCAGGTCGAGGTTGACGTGGCCGCTGTCGAGGGCGTCGACGCGGTACTGGATGGTGTTGACGCCCTTGCGCAGCGGCAGGGTCTCGGTGGCCGTGGCCCACTCGTCCCAGGTGATCGTGGAGGGCAGCGCGACCTGGCGGATCTTGCGGCCGTTGACGTGCACGCTGACGGTCTTGGTGCCGGGGGCCGGGTCGGGGCCGTTGGCGTATCGCAGGCCGACCGCGTAGTCGCCGGCCTTGTCCACCGTGACGTGCGAGGTGGTGGACGCGTTCAGTTTGCCGAAACCGGCCACGAAACCGATGCCGGAGAAGCCCCGGTGGTCGGTGGCCAGCGTGGCGCCGCCCTCGCGGTACCCCTCCTCGGCCTCGTAGAAGACCTGCTGTGCCTGGGCGCCGGGGATCTCGTTCAACGTGTACCAGGCCTCGGTGCTCCACAGTGTCTCGCCGTCGGCGGCACTGAACGGGCGCGGGGAGCGCAGGTGCACCACGTGGTCGCGCCGGAGCCCGGCCACGGTCAGGGTGACCGTCTTGCGGTTCGACGACACCGTTGCCGCGGTCACCGGCAGGGTTTCCTGGTCGACCTCCGGGCCGCCGTACTGCTCGGTCGGGACGTAACGCCACTGCTCGATCCCGTACGCGGTGGGCAGCTTGGCGATCGTCGCGTCGGACAGCGGCTTGGTGTATTCGATGGTGAAGCCGGTCGGGGTGGCCTTCATGGTCTTCATGTCGAAGACGTTCGTGCCGTTGGGGGTGAGTTTCTGCAGGCCGAAGCGGAGTTTGCCCTCCTGGCCCCAGTTGCCCTCGGCGCCGAGCCCGCCGAGGTAGATCGCGCCGTCCGGGCCGATCGACACCTCGTTGATGCCGGCCTCGAGGCCCTGGGTGTGCCGGAACACCGCGCCCTGCTCCTGGCCGTGCACGGTTTCCAGTGCCGCCCGCTGCAGGCCGCCGTAGGTGACGTCACCGATGAGCATCTGCCCCTTGTACGGCCCGGAGTTGAGCAGCACCGGCGTGCTGGGGGAGTTGGCGATCTGGTTCTGCGGCAGCCACAGCACCGGCCTGGTCACCGGCTGGGCGTCGTACGGGCCGTCCGGGTTGGTGTAGTGGTTGTAGAACGCGCCCTGCTCGATCTTGAGCAGTTTGTTCGACGGGAGCCAGCCACCCTGGTTGTCGGTGACATAGAGGTTGCCGCCGGGTCCCCAGCCGATGCCGTTCGGGGTGCGCAGCCCGCCGGCGACGGTGGTGACCTTGCCGGTGCGCCGGTTGACCACGATGCTCGTGCCCCGCCCGCCGACCGGCTGCGGGTCGGTGGTCGCGCCGCCCAGGTTGATCGACACCGACAGGTTCAGGTAGAAGTCGCCGTCCTTGTAGAGCAGCCCGAACGCGAACTCGTGGAAGTTGCCCCCGAACGGCCACACCGCGACCGTGCGCCGGGTGTCGAGCACCTCGTCGCCGTTGGTGTCGCGCAGCTCGGTCAGTTCGTGCTTCTGGGAGACGTAGACCATGCCGTCGACCACGGCGATGCCCATCGGTTCCTTCAGGCCGTCCGCGATCTTCTTGTACGTGACCTTGGCCGGCCCGGTCGTGCCGGTCACGTTCTTGACCAGGTAGACCTCACCGGCCAGGGTGTCCGATCCGCCCCACGTGCTGATCACCATGGTGCCGTCGGGCCGCCACGCCATGCCGGAGACCTGCGGCTCGAAGCCCGGCGGCCGCAGGTTCGTCAGCGTGTACCCGGGGTTGACGGCGGTGAGCGGCAGCCCGTCGCCGGGGGTGTCGGTGCCGCCGATGCATTCCTTGCGTCCCGGTGCGGTCACCCGCACCACGCCGGCGTCGGTGCTGAGCGCGCTCGCCGGCACCAGCGTGACGTCACCGGCGCCCGGCGGCTGCCAGGCGAGGGTGAGCTGCTGGCCGCCACCGCGTTCGAAGTATTCGACGCGCAGCGCGTGCACCCCGGCGGTCAGCGTGACCGTGCCGTCCCTGGGTTCGGCGCCGTGCAGCCCGTCGTTGTCGACGACAAGGTTGTCATCGAGCCACAGCTTCGAGCCGTCGTCGCTGGTCAGCCGGAACAGGTAGGCGCCGGCGGCGGGCGCGGTGAGGTTCGCCAGCGCGTGCGTGACGAAGTTGTCCTCCTGGCCGAACTGGTCGGCGGTGGACCAGTCAATCGTGGGCATCAGTTTGTCCACATTGGGGGTCTGCCCGGGCTTGAGCTCACAGATCTTGCTGAGCGGCAGCCCGATGTCGTACGTCCGGAGGGTGACGCCAGGTTCCTGGGGCGGCAGGTCGGCGGCGTACGCCGGTGCCGCGATGAAGGTTCCGACAAGTAAGGCAGCTAGTACCCAACGTTTCATCCGCGCTCCCTGGTTACGGCAACGATTCAGGACCGTAAATATCGTGCGTTGCTTTTGCTCAGGAGTCCACAACTTTCTGCGTGCTAGACAAAAGTCGGGGACGGTACGGTGTCAAACGTGGTGAATTCCGAAGCCGAGGAGCTCGCGGCGATCGCCGACCTGGCCGGCCGACCCGACGAGGAGCGCGAGGGCTACGACCAGCACGACGAGCTGGGCGCGTTCCAGCACGACGGCACCGTCCTCGACGTGCTGGCCGACCTGGTCGACGAGGCCCTGCACCGGGACCGGTGCTACCCGTGGACCGCCGCGCGGGTGCCGCTGCTCGCGGCCCTGGCCGTGGATGAGCGGCTCACCGCCCACCACCGCGCCCGGTTGCTGCTCGACCTCTACCTGATCGCCACGGTCGGCCGCCGTCACGACGAGGAGTCCGCCGACACGATCGCCGCCACCGCCGCGGTGGCCGGTGAGCTGCCGCGCATCCTGGCCCGCACCGGGGATTCCGCCCTGTACGCCCGCCTGGCCGCCGCCCTGGCCGAGGCCTGTTCCGGGTCGGTGGCACCCGGGGAACCGGTCGCGCTCGGGCAGCTGTTGACGGCTGAATGGGAAGCGGCTGAAGATCTTCGCCATCTTTAAGGCTCTCTTATGAAAGCCCTCGCTACGGTCCCCCCATGTTGTCAGTCATGGACGCCGGCCCGCGCCGGCCGCGGGCCCGGGGGATCACCACGCTGACCGGGCAGCGGCTCGACAGCGTCCGGCTCGATCACGCCATCGTGCTGGGCTTCTCCGGTGGCTGCCAGGTGCTGATCGAGACGGTCGCCCATCTGCGGGGCGCGGCCGTCGAGCCGGGCGAGGACACCTCGGACCTGGTGGCCGAGCTGCTCGGCGACACCGTCCGTACGGTTCGCACCGGCCCGGGCGGCGACCTGCGCATCTGCTTCGTCAGCGGTGCGGAACTGGTCGTCGCCGCCGACCCCGACGTCGAGTCCTGGGCCTTCACCGGCCCGGACGGTCAGCTCGTCGTCTGCCTCGCCCACGGCGAGATCGCGGTCTGGGGCGACGCGCGGGCGTGAACCACGACGTCCACGGCCGCCCGAGGTGGTGCGGGCGGCCGCGGACGTCGTACGGTCAGAAGCGCTTGAAGACCGCCAGGGCGGGCAGTGCGCGGTCGTCGTAGCCGAACAGTGCCTGGTTCTCCCAGCCGTCACCGGACGCCGGGTCGGCCGGGTCCCAGCCCGCGCCGTCGGCGGCGGTCCAGGTGGCCTCCCAGTAGAAGACGCCCAGGCCGCCGGGCACGCCGGCCACCACGGTCAGGATGTCGCGCAGCGCGTCGGACTGACCCCGCGGCATGGCGGGATAGCCGCCGGCCTCGGCCAGCGACGCGGTGAAGATGTTGGTCTCGTGGTCGTTCTCGGCGGTGGTGAAGCCGTACGCGGTCTCGGCCACCATGACCGGCTTGCCGTACCGGGTCTGCAGGTCGATCAGGTTGGCCTGCAGTTCGCTGAGCGACCCGTGCCAGTACACGTAGTGCGACACCGCGATGACGTCGAACGGCACACCGCGGGCCACGGCCTGGTCGAACCACCAGCGGTGGCCGCCGTTGTTGCCGCCCTCGGCCAGGTGCAGCACGACCCTGGTGCGCGGTGACGCGGCCTTTACGGCGTTGCTGCCGGAGGTGAGCAGCGCGGCCAGGCCGTCCCAGTTGTCCCAGCGGCCGTCGGGCCAGAGCATGCCGCCGTTGATCTCGTTGCCGACCTGGGCCATGTCGGCCGGGGTGCCCTGCCTGCGCAGCGCGGTCAGCACGCCGTACGTGTGGTCGTAGACGGCCTGCACGAGCTCCTCGAAGGACAGGTTCGCCCAGGCCGCGGGCTTGTTCTGCTTGCCCGGGTCGGCCCAGGCGTCGGAGTAGTGGAAGTCGATGAGCAGTTTCTGCCCGGCGGCGTGCGCGCGGCGGGCCTTGGTCAACGTGTCGGCGAGGTTGTTGTAACCGTCGACCGGGTCGACCCACACCTTGAGCCGGATGTGGTCGACGTTGTTCGCCGCGAGCAGCGCGAACGGGTCACGGCGGGCACCGCCGGCGGTGCGGTAGACCGCGCCGTGCGCCTCGTTCTTGCTGAGGTGCGACACGTCGGCGCCGGTGACGGCGAGCGGGGTGCCCGGCGCGGAGGTGGACCGGTCCAGGCTGACGTCGTCGAAATCGGTCCACTGCCCGGCCGCGGCCCGGGAATGCAGCACGACGGTGCAGCGGCCCGCGGCTGCGACGCGGGCGGTCACGGCAAGACGGACCCAGCCATCGCCGGTACGGGGGATCGCGGCGCGTTGGTCCGCCGAGCCGCAACCGCTCAGGGCGGCGTAGGCGTCGGGCTGGTTCCCGGAGGAGCGGACCCGCAGGCTCAGCGTGTACGTGCCCCGCTTCAGGCCGGTGACCTGCTGGCGGGTGGTCACCTGGTAGGCGCCGCTCCCGGTCCGGTGGGTGAGGTGGCCGTCCTGCACGAGGCTCGCGTCCCTGGCCCCGGTCTCGGTCCAGCCCGCGGGCCGCTGCCCGGCCCCGGCCTCGAAGTCCGGGTTGACGAGCGCACCTCGGGCCTCAGCCGCGGCGGCCGGGCCGGCGAGCAGGCCCGCGGCGATCACGCCGACCGCGGTGACTACTGGCAATCTCCGTAACATGGCGCCCTTTCTGTGAGCGCTCCCAAAAGATGATCATGATGGTGAGCTGCTCATATGCATGTCGTGTGAGAGAAACGTGCTGGAAACACTGTGAGCGCTCACACAACCAAAGGGGACTGTCGATGTCAAGGGCGGCACAATGTGGACGTGACTGATCCCCGCCGCGTCCGCACCCGCCCCACGATGGACGAGGTCGCCGCCGCGGCCGGGGTCTCCCGGGGCACCGTGTCCCGCGTGCTGAACGGCGGCCACAACGTCAGCCGCGACGCGCTCGACGCGGTGGAGCGGGCCATCCGCAGGACCGGCTACTCGCCCAACCCGCACGCCCGCAGCCTGGTCACCCAGCGGTCCGGCTCGGTGGCGTTCATCCTCAACGAGGCCCAGGACCGGCTCTTCGAGGACCCGACGTTCCACTACCTGCTGCGCGGCTGCACCCAGGCGCTCGCCGCGCACGACATCACGCTGGTGCTCACCGTCGTGGAGTCCGAGGACGACCGGCAACGGGTCCGCCGCTGGATCAGCGCCGGCCACGTCGACGGCGCGCTGCTGGTCTCCGGCCACCAGGGCAGCCCGCTGCTCGGCGACCTGCTCACCCAGCAGGTGCCGGTCGTCGTCTCCGGCCGCCCGCTCGGCCATGAACGCCAGGTCAGCTATGCCGCCGTCGACGACCGCGACGGGGCCCGCCAGGTCGCCACCCACCTGCGCGCCCAGGGCCGGCGCCGGATCGCCATCATCACCGGCCCGCAGGACACCTCCGGCGGCGTCGACCGGCTGGCCGGCTTCACCGACGTCCTCGGCACACCCGACCCGCTGCTCGTGGCGACCGGCGACTACACCGAGGCGTCCGGCGAGATGGCCATGGCGACCCTGCTGCACCGCGCCCCGGACCTCGACGCGGTCTTCGCCTGCTCCGACGTGATGGCCGCCGGCGCGATGACGACCCTGCACCGGGCCGGCCGCACCATCCCGGACGACGTCGCCGTGGCCGGCTTCGACGACGCCAAGCTCGCCGCCGGGTCCCGCCCCCCGCTCACCACGGTCCGCCAGCCCTGGCACCGGCTCAGCGCCGAGATGGTCCGCCTCCTGCTGGCCCGCATCGACGGCGACGGCCCCTCCGCGGTGATCCTCCCCGCGGACCTGGTCACCCGGCAGTCGACCTGACTCAGCCCCAGAACAGCGGCCGGTCCGTCCCGGCGGCGATCCGCCGGGGCGCCGAGGTGCCCGACCCGTCGAGCGCGGCGGTGTACCAGCCGGCCGGGTCCTGGACGGCGACCGACCGGCCGTCCGGCGCGGGGAACAGCGGCAGCGACCGGGCGTCACCGGGTGGTGCCAGCTCCCGCATGGTGGCGGCCGGGCCCAGCGTGAGCAGCGCCACCGTGCCGTAATACTGGGCTTGCTCGTCGCTCACGGCACTGCACAGCAGCTGATCGGTGTCGATGGCGGCCGGGCAGTCATAGTGGAACTCGCCGCCCCCGGGGGAGACCCCGTAGGCCGACCCGCCGTCGATCTCGTCCCCGGTGGACCAGACCCGGACCTCGGAGACGTCCACGCCGTCGATCGCGGAGCGCTTCTCGACGCGCTCCGGCGCGCCACCCTCGTCCCTCGGCGCCGTCGCCGGCTCCGCCGGGTCCACCGACACGATCCGGCCGCTCAGGCCCGGGCCGCTGTCCACGGCCCGGACCCGCCCGTCGGCGCCGAACGAGGGACCTTCGTAGCACCGCTCACCGGTCCAGCTCGCGCTGTCGGCGAAGATGTCGCCGGTCAGGGTGGCGACCCGCAGCTCGCAGTCCTCGACGTACGCGTACCGGCTCATCGCCGCGTCGAACGACGACCGTCGCACGCCGAGATCGTTGCCGGGAATGACCGCCCGGCCCACCTGGTCGCCGGTGGTGATGTCCCGCACGACGAGCGTCGTCTGCTCGTCCGAGGTGGCCTCGCGGGCGAACACGACCCCCGGGGGCAGCCCGGCCCGCACCGGTTCGTCCTCCGTGTCGCAGCCGCTGAGCAGCATCAGCAGTACCGGGATCATCGCCGTCCGGCGCATGGGGGACCCCCGTCAGGTCGTCGTGAGTACAGCAGGCACCACCTCCATCTTCCAGGTGCGGGGATCGATCGCCGTGCCTCCGGACGGAAAACTTCAGGTGTCAGATCCGCAGCTGAACAGGGAGAATCCGATGCCGAGATCCCGTACCGTCGCCCGGGTGGTCACCGCTGTCACGGTTGCCGGGGGTGTCGCGATCGGCGGTGTCCTCATGGCGCCGTCGTCCGATGCCTCGCTCACGGCGAAGCCTGGCACCGATGCCGTGCAGCGCAGTGTGGACCAGCTGGTCAGCGTCGACCGGTTTCCCGGGGCGCTGGCCTCGGTGCGGCAGGCCGACGGGCGGGTCCGCAACTACACCGCCGGGGTCGCCGACCTGAGGACCCGGGCGACGATGCCGGTCGACGCCCGGGTGCGGCTGGCCAGCAACACCAAGATGTTCACCGCCACGGTCGTGCTCCAGCTGGTGGGGGAGGACAAGGTCAGGCTGGACGAGCCGGTCGAGACGTATCTGCCGGGCCTGGTGCGCGGGGACGGCATCGACGGGCGGGAGATCACCGTACGGCAGCTGTTGCAGCAGACCAGCGGGCTGCAGGATTACGACGAGGAGCTGTTCGCCGACTTCGTGAACGCGCTGCACACCTATGTGGAGCCGCACGACTTGCTGCGGATCGCGTTCGCCAGGAAGCCGGATTCGCGGCCGGGGGAGAAGTTCGCGTACAGCAACACCAATTACATCCTGGCCGGGCTCATCGTGCAGAAGGTCACCGGGCGCCCGGTGGGGGAGCAGATCACGAAGCGCATCATCGAGCCGCTGGGGCTGCGGCACACGTACTGGCCGGCCGAGGGTGAGCTGACGATCCGCGGCGCCCATCCGCACGGCTACTTCCCGGCGGCGGACGGCGGCGCCCCGGCCGACATCACCGAGTCCGAGCCGTCCGGTGGCTGGGCCGCGGGTGCGCTGGTGGGCCCGCCGAGCGACGTCAACACGTTCCTGACCGGACTGCTCGGCGGCAAACTGCTCAAGCCGGCCCAGCTCGCGGAGATGAAGAAGACGGTGGACGCGCCGGGGTTCGACACGGTCGGCGGTTCCCGGTACGGCCTCGGCCTGGCGACCTTCAAGCTGAGCTGCGGTGGCTTCGCGTGGACCCACGGCGGCGTGGCCCCCGGATACGTCACCTACGTCGGGATCGCCCCGTCCGGGCGGGCGGCGACGATCGGCGTCAACTCCATGATCACCGACGTCTCGGCCGCCCAGCACCTGGACCGGTCGTTGGACACCGCGCTCTGCCGGTAGCCGAACGGTCAGTGATCGTCGGCCCCGTGCCATTGCAGCAGCAGGATGGTGGCGTCGTCCTGCAACCAGTCCTGCTGGTAGTCGAGGATGTCGTGCACCAGCCGGCGCGCGGTCTCGGCCGGGGGCAGTTCGTCGGCGAGGGCCCGGGTTGCGAAGTCGATCAGCCGGTCGATCCCGAACGGGGTGCCGTCCTCGCCGCGGGCCTCGGTGATCCCGTCGGTGTACAGCAGCACCTGGTCACCGGGCTCGAGGGCTTCCCGGATCACCACCGGGGGCCGGCGGTCACCGAGCGTCACGGGCAGTGCGGTGGGGGTGGGCAGCACGGTGACCACCCGGCCGCCGCGCACCACGATGCCGCTGGGGTGCCCGGCGGAGATGACCTGAAGGACACCGGTGACCTGGTCGAGCTCGGCGAGCACCGCGGTGATCATGCCGGTGCGGTCGTGGTCACGGACGGCGTCGTCGAGGTGGTGGTAGGTCGCGGTCAGGTCCATGCCGCCGCGGCGGGCGTTGCGGTAGGCGGCCAGGGCGATGGACGCCAGGATCACCGCTCGCATGCCGCCCGCGGAGCCGTGCCCGACGGCGTCGAACAGGGCCAGGTGGGCGGTGTCCTCGTTGACCGCGTAGTCGAACGCGTCGCCGCCGACGTCGTAGCAGGGCTCGAGGATGCCGGCGATGACGAGCCGGCTGGTGGCGAACGTCAGCGGGGGCAACTGGGCCCGCAGCATCTCGGCGGCCAGCCGCATCGGCTCCCGCCGGCGCAGCCGCTCGATGGTGTCGCTGTAGAGATCGCAGGTCACCACCAGCTCGCCGACGAGCGCGGCGACCGTGGCGTAGTCGTCGACGGCCAGCTCGCTCAGCGGCCCGCCGGTGACCACCTCGAGCACCCCCATGCGCTCGCTGCCGTCCAGCAGCGGGACCCACACGACATGCTTCGCGTCACCGCCGGTGACCTGCGGTTTCACGGTGGAGAACGCGCGCCCCGCGACGGTGCCGTCGACCAGGACCGGCTCGCGCCGGGGTGCTTGCTCACCCTGCAGGGGAAGCAGCTCGCGCTGCCGGTGGTCGACCACGTAGATCACCAGCGAGGTGACGCCGAGCAGGCCGGCGGCCTGCATGACCATGGCGGAGAGATTCTCCGGACGGGCCTGGTAGCCCTGGCGGATCAGCTGCCGGATCGCGGACAGGGTGCTCATGCGCACCTCCTTGTCCGGCGTCGGCACCGGCACGACCGCCGAGTCAACCAGACAGCCGGGTAGAATGCGAATGAGCTGGGGAAATCAGACACACGGCCGGTCGGTAAGCTGCTCTCCCGTGACCGGTTCCCGGCTGTTTCGTGTCGCTGTCCTGGTCCTCGAGGGGGCGAAGCCGCTCGACGTCGGGATCCCGGCGCAGGTCTTCACGACCCGGGCCAGCATGCCGTACGAGGTCCGGGTGTGCGGCCCCGCGCCGGGTCTCGTGACCGGTGGGGACGGGTTGTCCTACCACGTCGCGGACGGGCTGGACGCGCTCGGCTGGGCCGACATCGTGTTCATCCCCGGCTACCGCTTCCCGGACCGGGAGGATCCGCCGCGGGCCGTCGTGCAGGCACTGGTCGCCGCACACGACCGGGGTGCGCGCCTCGCGGCGATCTCGACCGGGGCGTTCGCGCTCGCCGCCACCGGCCTGCTCGACGGCCGGCGGGCCACCACGCACTGGCACTACACGCGGGCGTTCGCGGCGAAGTACCCGCACGTGCGCCTCGACGAGAACGTGCTGTTCGTCGACGAGGGCCGGGTACTCACCTCGGCCGGTGCCGCGTCGGGTCTCGACCTGTGCCTGCACATCCTGCGGGGTGACCTGGGGGTGGCCGCGTCGAACCACGCGGCCCGCCGGCTGGTGGCCGCCCCCTACCGCAGCGGCGGCCAGGCGCAGTATGTGCCGCGCAGTGTGCCCGAGCCGCTCAGCGAGCGGTTCGCCGCGACCCGGGAATGGGCGCTGGGCCGGCTCGGCGAGCACCTGACGCTGGAGGCACTGGCCCGGCACGCGGCGGTGTCCCCGCGCACGTTCTCCCGGCGCTTCGTCGACGACACCGGGTACACCCCGATGCAGTGGGTGCTGCGGGCCCGCATCGACGTGGCCCGGGAGCTGCTCGAACGCTCCGAGCGCACGATCGAGCAGATCGCGTCCGACGCGGGGCTCGGCACCAGCGCGAACCTGCGCCGGTATTTCCAGCGCATCCTGGGCACCTCGCCGCGCGACTACCGGCGCACGTTCACCCAGGGGACGTGACGGTGGCGGGATCGTTGCGAACAGTGGCGTGCGCGCCACTGTCACGGGCCGGTCCCGGCGACGAGTCTGGAGGACATGACTCGTATCGCCATCAACGGATTCGGCCGCATCGGCCGCAACGCGCTGCGTGCCCTGCTGGAGCGCGACAGCAAGCTGGAGGTCGTCGCCGTCAACGATCTCGGGGAGCCGGCGGCATTGGCCCGGCTGCTCGCGTACGACACGACGGCCGGCCGCCTCGGCCGCCCGGTGACCGTGGACGGGGACACCCTGGTCGTCGACGGCCGCCGGATCCGGGTGCTCGCCGAGCGCGACCCGGCGCTGCTGCCCTGGGGCGAGCTGGGCGTGGACCTCGTGCTGGAGTCGACCGGCCGCTTCACCTCGGCGCCCGCGGCCCGCGCCCACCTGGCCGCCGGTGCGCGCAAGGTGCTGGTCAGCGCGCCGTCCGACGGTGCCGACGTCACGCTCGCCTACGGCGTCAACACCGGGGAGTACGACCCGGCCGCCCACACGGTCGTGTCGAACGCGTCGTGCACGACCAACGCGCTCGCGCCGCTGGCCTCGGTGCTCGACGACCTGGCCGGCATCGAGCACGGCTTCATGACCACGGTGCACGCGTACACGCAGGAGCAGAACCTGCAGGACGGCCCGCACCGCGACGCCCGCCGGGCCCGCGCCGCCGCGGTCAACATCGTGCCGACCACGACCGGCGCGGCCACGGCGATCGGCGTGGTGCTGCCCCGCCTCGCCGGGAAGCTGTCCGGCGACTCGATCCGGGTGCCGGTGCCGGTCGGCTCGATCGTGGAGCTCAACACCACCGTCGAGCGGGACGTCACCCGCGACGAGGTGCTGGCGGCCTACCGCGCGGCGGCGGACGGTCCGCTCGCCGGGATCCTGGAGTACTCGCAGGACGCGCTGGTGTCGTCGGACATCACCGGCAACCCGGCGTCGGCGATCTTCGACTCGGCCCTCACCCGGGTCGACGGCCGGCACATCAAGGTCGTCGCCTGGTACGACAACGAGTGGGCCTTCTCGCACCGGGTCGTCGACACCCTGGAGCTGCTCGCGGGCTCCTGATCACCAGCCCAGGTAGCTGCGGGTCAGGGCGGCGATGTGCTCGACCGCCCCGATGCCGGCCTGCTGATCGGGGTGTCCGCGCGACAGCACGGACACCGCCACGTCGGTGTCGTCACCACTGACGCGCCCGGTGCTGGTGACGATCCAGCGGCCCCCCTCGGTGGAGCGCGACAGCCAGCCGTTCTTGAGCGAGGTGCGCTCGCCCTCGAACGCCGCCGCGCTGACACCCCAGTTCTGGTCGGCGTTGACCGACGCCATGAGCCCCAGGATCAGCTCCCGGGACGCCCTGGTCAACGGGCTGCCGGCGGCGGTGAGGGCGAGGAGCATCCGGGTCTGGTCGGCGGCCGTGGTGGTGCTCAGGCCGAAGCGCGTGGCCGGGTCGGTGTCGTCGAGGCCGAGCCGGTGGCAGGCGTCCCGCAGCGCGCCGGGGCCGCCGAGGTCGTCGTAGATCCGGGTCGCCGCCGCGTTGTCGCTGGCCCGGATCATCCTCTCGGCCCGGGACCGTTCGGCGCCGCTGAGCGTACGGTTCTCGTCCTGCGCCCGCAGCAGCAACGCCGCCAGCAGCTCGACCTTGATCACGCTGGCCGCTTCGAACGGCTTGTCGCCGTGGTAGTCGAATGTGCGCCCGGTCCGGCGGTCGACCACGGACACGGCGAAGTCCGGGACGGTGGCGGTGTAGTCGTCGAGGGCCCGGGTCAGCTGTTGCCTGCGTTGCGGCCACGAGCCGGTCGCCTTGGACCGGTCGACCAGCTCGCCGGGCTGGGGTCCCGGGAACACCACGCCGGGGCCTTTGCTGATCGTGGTGTCGAGCGTCTTCAGGTCGGCGCCCTCCCGGCGGCCCACGTCGGCCGCCGGGGCGAGCGCCGGTGCCGGGCGTCCGCGCAGGGCGTTCGACAGGAACGAGCGCCATATCCCGTACGGCATCCCGTCGCCGTTGATCGTCCTGCCGTTCTTCTGCCTGATCGGCCCGGGCTTGTCGCGTCCGACCCACGTCACCGCGGCGAGGCCGGGTGCCCATCCGGCGGTCCACGCGTCGGACGAGTCGGTGGTGTCGGCCCACTGCTGGGAGCCGGTCTTCGCGGCCGCGTGCACGCCGGGCACCCGGCCGTCCCGCTCGACGACCTTGGCCAGTACGGCGCCCACATCGGCGGCCACGTCGGGGGAGAGCACCTTCTCGGAGCGCACGTCGTGCCGGTGCAGCACGGCTTGGGTGGCGGTGGACACGGACACGACGAAGTGGCGTTCCGTGCGCCGCCCACCGCCGGCCAGCGTGGCGTACAGCGTCGCCATGTCGGCCGGGGCGACCGGATAGCGGCCCAGGGCGATGTCGGAACGGGTGCGCCCGGGGGACGGCTCGCCCGCGACGTCGACCAGGGTCCGCTGCCTGCCGTATCTCACGGGCACGCCGAGGCGGTGCGCGACCCCGCGGACGGTGTCCGGGCCGATCTGTTCGGCCAGCGCGTAGAACGGGGTGTTGAGCGAGTGCACCATCGCGGTGTCCAGCGGGCAGATCGGGCACTGCAGGTTCTTCTGGTTGTACAGCGGGGCGCCGCCCCGGTCCCCGAACAACCGGGGTGAACTGCCGTTGTACATCGACTGGTAGCTGATGCCGCGTTCCTCGGCGGCGGCGAGCACGACCGGTTTGAACGTCGACGCGGGCGGCCGGGCGGCCAGCGCGTCGTCGAAGAAGCCCCGGCCACGGTCGCCGCCGTAGTAGGCGCGCACCCCGCCGTCGTCCGGGTCGACGGCCACGAGCGCGGCGCGCAGTTCCCCGGGTTGCCCGCGCAACGCCTTGCCGATGCTCTCGGTGGCGGCGGTCTGGGCGTCGGCGTCGATCGTGGTGGTGACCTGCAGACCTCCGGTGCGGAACTGCTGCGGGGTGACCCCGGCACGCATGAGCTCGTCCTCGACCCGGTCCACGATCAGGCCGGTGGGGCCGCTCACCGCGTTCGCGGTCAGCGACTCGGCGGCCACCGCGGGATAGGTGGCCTGCTCAGCGGTGTCCGCGGGGAGCCAGCCCTGCTCGGCCATCGCGCGCAGGATCCAGCGCCACCGGTCCTGCGCCCACTCGCGGTCCACGGCCGGGTCGCCCCGGGTCGGATCCTTGATGATCGCGGCGAGCACGGCTCCCTGGAACACGGTGAGGTGCTCGGCGCCCGTACCGAAATAGGCGCGCGCGGCGGCCTCGATGCCGTCGGCGTTGCGGCCGAAGTAGATGGTGTTGAGGTAGCGCTCGAGGATCTCGTCCTTGGTCCAGCGGTTCTCGGCCTTCAGCGCGAGCGCGGCCTCCCTGGCCTTGCGCCCGGCGGTCCGTTCCTGGGTGAGGTAGGCGTTGCGGGCGTACTGCTGGGTGATGGTCGAGGCGCCCTGACCGTCGTCGTGGACCACGTTGGTCCACAGCGCGCGGGCCAGCCCGCGCACCGAGATCCCGGCGTGACCGTAGAAATCGCGGTCCTCGGCGGCCAGGAACGCCCGGCGTACCGGCTCGGGGACCCGGTCCAGCGTGACGTCGGTGCGGTCGGTCAGCCCGATCCGGGCCAGCACCGTGTGCCCGTCGCGGTAATACAGCACCGAGGCCTGTGGCGGCACCGGGTCGGGCGGCAGGTCCACGCTCGCCACGTAGCCGGACGCGACGGCGACGAGGGCCGTCATGAGCACCGCGAGCACCGCCACGGTCCGCCGGAGCCAGCGCGGGAGCCATCGCGGCGCCACGATCCGTACACCTCTCGGCATGGGGTGTGTCCCTTCGCGTCCGGTGGGGCGCGGCCGCGCCCTCCCTGAAGACGGGCGAAGGGGCGATCGTGGGGTCATAGAGACCGAAAATGATAGGTATTGACTTGCATCGATATCAGGCTTAGCGTGCTGGAAAGCGCTTACCTGAGGGACGTTCCCCCCGCTGCGGCAGAACCCGGCGGGGAGGCACCGCCGTCCCCACTCGCGCCGAACCGGCCCGCTGCCTTCACCGACGGCGGACTTCAGCCGGAAAACCTGTCTCTGCTGCTTCCCGGCAGCACCCGCTCCCAAGGGAGGACTCTCCATGCTCGCAATGCCCAAGACGACGGCGGTCCGCACCGTCGTCGCCGCACTCTCGGCCACCGTCCTGGCCGTCGGCGGTGCTCAGATCGTCGGCCACTCGGCGGCCGTCGCCGCGGAGTCGAGCCCGGTCGGGTTCGCCAGTCTCAACGGCGGCACCTCCGGCGGCTCGGCGAGCACCGTGGTCACCGTGACCTCGGCGTCCGCGCTGAAGACGGCGCTGTCGTCCAGCACCTCGCAGACCGTCAAGGTCTCCGGCCTGATCACGATCTCCGGCATGTACAGCGTCGCGTCGAACAAGACGGTGCTCGGCGTCGGTTCCGGCTCCGGCATCTCCGGCGGCGGCCTGAACCTGTCCGGCGTCAAGAACGTGATCATCCGCAACCTGGTCTTCAAGAACGCCGCCGACGACTCGATCAACGTGCAGTCCAGCACCACGAACGTGTGGATCGACCACAACGACCTGTCCAACGGGTACGACGGGTTGATCGACATCAAGCGTGGCTCGGACTTCATCACGGTGTCGTGGAACCACCTGCACGACCACGACAAGTCGATGCTGCTCGGTCACAGCGACGACAACAGTGCCGAGGACCTGGGCCACCTGCGCGTCACGTACGTGCACAACTGGTTCGACGGCACCAACCAGCGCCACCCCCGGGTCCGCTTCGCCAATCCGGTCCACGTGCTCAACAACTACTACAGCAACGTCGGTTCGTACGGCGTGGCCTCCACCGAGAACGCGGGGGTCTTCGTCGAGCGCAACTACTTCGAGAACGTCGCCAACCCGACGATCACCCAGACCGGTGACTCCGACGCCGGCAACCTCAAGGTCCTGAACAACTACAAGGTCAACTCGGGTACGGAGCAGGTCCGCAACGGCGCCAGCGTCGCGGCGATCCCCTACTCCTACACGCCGGAGGCCAACAGCACGGTCAAGGCCACCGTCACCGCGGGTGCCGGCACCGGCAAGATCTGACCGGTACGGACCATGGTGCCCGGCCACTCCCACGGCCGGGCACCACCCGGTGCTCAGGGGCGCTGGGCGGCCGGGCGCACGATGATCTCGTTGACGTCCACCCCGGCCGGCTGGTCGACGGCGTACGCGACAGCGGCGGCGATCGCCGAGGCCGGCACGACGTTCCTGCGGTACTCGAGCATCGCCTCGCGGGCCACCGGGTCGCTGATGTGCTCGGCGAGCTCCGACTCGGTGACGCCGGGGGAGACGGTGGTGACCCGCAGACCGGGGTCGGACTCCTGGCGCAGCCCTTCGGCGACGGCCCAGGCGGCGTACTTGGTCGCGGAGTAGACGCCCGACGTCGGCACTACCGAGTGCGCACCGATCGAGGCCACCGACACCAGGTGCCCGGAGCCCTGCGCGCGGAACACCGGCAGCACCGCGGCGATGCCGTTGAGCAGGCCGCGCAGGTTCACGTCGATCATCCGGTCCCACTCGTCGACCAGCAGCTCGCCGATCATCGACAGGAGCATGACCCCCGCGTTGGACACCAGCACGTCGACCCGCCCGTGCCGCTCGGCCGCCGCGGTCACGAACGCGATCATCGCCGCCCGGTCCGTCACGTCGAGCGGCCCGACGTCGATCGTGCCGCCGGCGGCCCGGACCTCGGTGGCGATGGTCTCCAGCCGCTCCTCGCGCCGGGCCCCGGCCACCACGATGTGGCCGTCGGCCGCCATCCGCCGGGCGACCGCCTCGCCGATGCCGCTGCTGGCCCCGGTCACCACGACAACCTTCTTCGCTGTGTTCGTCATGACCACCACCCTTCGTCCGTGTGCCCGGGGCGGGAAGACCGCCGCGCTCCCTGGGTGTGACAGGACCAGGCAGCGCGCCGCCGCCGGTTCTAGAGTCGGTGGCATGCCGACGACCCCGATGGGTGAGTTCCTGCGCCACCGCCGCGACGCCGTCCGGCCCGCCGAGGCCGGGCTGCCCGACCGCGGTGACCGCCGGGTCGCCGGGCTGCGCCGTGAGGAGGTGGCCCAGCTCGCCGGCGTCAGCGTCGACTACTACGTCCGGCTCGAACAGGGCCGCGAACGCAACCCGTCACCGCAGGTGGTGGACGCGCTGGCCGCCGCCCTGCGGCTCGGCGACGACGCCCGGGCCCACCTGTTCCGGCTGGCCGGGCTCGCACCCCGGATCCGCCGGGTGTTCACCCCCGAACACGTCGACCCGGCCCTCGAGCAGCTGATGCGGGCCTGGCCCGCGCACCCCGCGATGATCTACGGCCGGGCGTATGACATCCTCGCCGCCAACCCGCTCGGCGAGGCACTGTTCGGCGGCTTCCCGTATTCACGCAACCTCGTCGAGATGGTCTTCCACGACCCGCGGGCCCGGGCGTTCTACGCCGACTGGCCGGCCGTCGCGGCCGGGACGGTGGCCGGCTTCCGGATGCACCTCGGCAACGCCCCGGACGACCCGCGCATCGGCGAGGTGCTGCGCGGGCTGCTCGACAGCAGCGCGGAGTTCGTCGAGCTCTGGGCCCGCCACGACGTGCGCGGCAAGACCCTCGAGGTCAAGAAGCTGCACCACGCCGACGTCGGCGCCCTCACGCTGCGGGTGCAGACGTTCGACGTGCGCGGCGCCGACGGCCAGGAACTCGTCGTCTACCAGGCCGAACCCGGCTCGGCCAGTGCCGATGCGCTGACCCTGCTCGGGATGCTGGCAACCGCACGCCCTTGATCCAGGGCCGGACCCCCGCAACCCCGGATACGGTAGGGCGCAGAAAGCTCAATGGTGAGAAGAGGACGACTGTGACGGACACCAGCAAACAAGCGAACATCGGCGTCGTCGGGCTCGCTGTGATGGGTTCCAACCTCGCGCGCAATCTCGCATCGAGGGACGGCAACACCGTCGCTGTGTACAACCGGAGCTACTCGCGGACCGAGGAGCTCGTGAAGGAGCACGGCGACCTCGGCTTCGTCGCCGCCGAGACGATCGACGAGTTCGTGGCGTCGCTCGCCAAGCCGCGCACCGCGATCATCATGGTGCAGGCCGGCAAGGGCACCGACGCGGTCATCGAGCAGCTCGCGGAGCGTTTCGAGCCCGGTGACATCATCGTCGACGGTGGCAACGCCGACTTCCACGACACCATCCGCCGCGAGAAGGACGTACGCGCCAAGGGGTTGAACTTCGTCGGCGCCGGCATCTCCGGCGGCGAGGAGGGCGCGCTCAAGGGCCCGTCGATCATGCCCGGCGGCTCCGACGAGGCCTGGCAGACCCTCGGCCCGATCCTCACCTCGATCGCCGCGATCGCCGAGGGTGAGCCGTGCGTGACCCACGTCGGCCACGACGGCGCCGGCCACTTCGTCAAGATGGTCCACAACGGCATCGAGTACGCCGACATGCAGCTCATCGCCGAGTCCTACGACCTGCTGCGCCGCGTCGGCGGGCACTCGACGGCCGAGCTGGCCGAGGTCTTCACCACCTGGAACCAGGGCGACCTCGAGTCCTACCTGATCGAGATCACCGCCGAGGTCCTCAAGCAGACCGACGCGGAGTCCGGCAAGCCGCTGGTCGACGTGATCACCGACCAGGCCGGCTCCAAGGGCACCGGCGTCTGGACCGTGCAGAACGCGCTCGGCCTGGGCATCCCGGTCTCCGGTATCGGCGAGGCGGTGTTCGCCCGCGCGGTCAGCTCCAAGCCGTCCCAGCGCGCCGCGGTCCAGGCCACCGTCACGTCCCGGCCCGAGATCCCCCAGGTGCCGGACACGTTCGAGGACGACGTCCGCGCCGCGCTCTACGCCTCCAAGGTTGTCGCGTACGCGCAGGGCTTCGACCTGATCATCGCCGGTGCCGCGCAGTACGACTGGAACATCAACCTCGGCAACATCGCCAAGATCTGGCGGGGTGGCTGCATCATCCGGGCCCGCTTCCTCAACCGCATCGTCGAGGCCTACGAGAACAACCCGAAGCTCGAGACGCTGCTCGCGGACCCGTACTTCGCCAACGCCGTGGCCGAGGGCGACGCCGCCTGGCGCCGCATCGTCGGCATCGCGGCCGCGTCCGGCATCCCGGCCCCGGGCTTCTCGTCGTCGCTGGCCTACTTCGACTCGCTGGCCTCCGACCGCCTCCCGGCCGCGCTGATCCAGGGCCAGCGCGACTTCTTCGGCGCCCACACCTACCAGCGCGTCGACAAGGACGGGGTCTTCCACACCCTGTGGTCCGGCGACCGTTCCGAGATCGCCACCACCCCCTCCACGCACTGACCGCTGTCCGCCGCGCTCACCCGGTGAGCGCGGCGGAGCCGGCCCGGTGACGCCGGCCGGCTCCGGCTCGGCCGCCAGGCGCAGGATCCGGGCGGCCCCCTCCTCGGGGCTCAGCAGCGACCGCTTGATCAGCCCGAGCAGCGGCTTCATCACCGGCGCGGCCATGTCGTCGACGATGCCGGTGGCGACCACCCCGGGATGCACCGCGTCGACGGTCACCCGGGTCCCGGCCAGCCGCCCGGCCAGCGCGTACCTGGTCATCGTGGTGAGCAGCTTCGCCCGCCCGAACGCCTCGAACGGCACGAACCCGGCAGCTCCGTTCACCGCGCGCAGGTCACCGGCCGGGGCCGC
Source organism: Actinoplanes sp. NPDC051494 (assembly GCF_044454705.1). NCBI lineage: Bacteria > Bacillati > Actinomycetota > Actinomycetes > Micromonosporales > Micromonosporaceae > Actinoplanes > Actinoplanes sp. NPDC051494. The sequence continues at coordinate 195,086 of NZ_JBITDZ010000004.1, read as the reverse complement.
CGCCGGATCTTCGTGGTCCGCGCGTCACTCCTCGCCTCCGACACGACGGTGACCACCCACGCCGGCGCCCCGGCCGTGAGCCGGTCGAGCAGCAGCACGCTGAGCCCGCACCCGGCCAGATGATCGACGGCGATACGCATCTCGATCCCGTCGGCGTTCACCAGCCGCCGCCGGTAACGCGCGCCGGCGACCACAGCTACCCGCCCCTGCGACCCCGGCCCCGACCCTCGGCCGTGCGTCTGTCGCGGCCACCGACTGCTGGGGCCGTCGCTTACCCCGGCTGCTGACCCGTCGGGTGGCTGCTGACCTGCCCTCCGGGCCGTCGTCCACCCCGCTCCTCGCGGGTGGTGTATCGGTCCCACGACTCCTCTGATGGTTCTTCTCGTTCGATCCTCTTTCGCTCCGCAGCGCCACCCCTTTCAGCCCAGGTTCCTAGGACGCTTCAGGGGTGGTGTGGGACGTGACTGGAACGTCGGCTGCGGTCGGAGAAGAGGGCGCGCCGGGGTGTGGGCTCCGGCGGCAGAGGGGCAAGACGGGCGGCGGGGTGGGAAATGGGCGGGGTGGTGTGGCCGGTGTCTCGGGGCGGGTGGGTGCCTGCGGCAGCGAAGGTGACCGATGGCACGGTCTGCGGCATGGATCTGACCGTGATCGTCGGCCCGATGAAGGGCGGCAAGTCGCTCGAGATGATCAGCTTGCTGTCGCCGTTGCAGCATGCGGGCATCGCGCACTGTGTCTACCAGTCTGCCCGCCACGGCCGGGACACCGCGGTGACCTCGCGTTCCGGGGGCAGTCTGGCGACGGTGAAGGTGCATTCGCTCGCCGGGGCGGCCGACAGCGGGGTCGACGTCATCGGGGTCGACGAGATCCACATGTTCACCGTCGACGATATCGCGGTGCTGGGGCGCGCCGTCCGTACCGGGATCAAGGTCGTGGTCGCCGGGATTGATCTTGACCATCGCGGGCAGCTGTTCGCGCCGGTGCGGGCACTGTTCGAGCTGGCGCCGGAGAAGGTGATCTACCGGCGGGCGGTGTGTGATGTCTGCCGGTCGCTCGACGCCACGCACACGCAGGTGCTCGAGCACGGCAAGCCGATGATCCGCGAGCTCGCTCCCTCCACGGCACTGCCCGACGACGGCACCTACACGTACGAGGCCAGGTGCCGGCGCTGCGTCGTACTTCCGTAAGTGGGGGTGCGGGCCCGCCGGGGCCGGTAATGTCCGGTTCATGATCACCGTGCCGGCGGGGAGCAGCCTGACCTTGCGCTGCCCCGACGACCAGGAACGGGTCCTCGTCACGCTGGCCGAGGTGCGGGCCGAGTTCATCGCCGAGCTGCCGCCCATCCCGGTGCTGAGTCTCGACGGGCCGGGTGTCCGGCGGTACGGGATCCTGGAACTCGTCACCACCTCCGGGCTCACCTGGGTCGAAGGTGAGTTGCGCGACGACGAGTTCCGGGTGCTCGGTGACGCTCCCGCGGGCATCGTCCAGCGGAGGACGGCCGTGCGGCGCTCCGGTGCGCTGCCGGCCGTCGGCACCGTCCAGATCCAGCAGGGTGCCGGGCGGCGACTGGTCGCGGTGAGCGGCCGGGTGGAGGACATCTCCACCGAGGGGCTGCTGCTGCGGGCCACGTCCCCGGCGCACAGCCCGTCGCTGCCACCGGGTATCGAGCGGACCCTGCTGCACGTGGCGATGCCCTGGGGTGAGCTCACCGCCGCGGTCACCGCCGTCGATCAGCGCGCCGACCTGCTACGGGGCACGTTCGAGTGGATCGGCCCGGCCGACGCGGAAGCTCTAGCTACCTTCTGCGGCTAGTTCTGGTTCTCCTCAAGCGCCTCAGGTGCGGTGGGGGCAGGACGATACGGAGTGACCTCAGCGGGGTCGCACCCGTTCTGCTACTCGGGAGGTTGTAACCATGGCGAACCTTGATGCGGTTCCGAACGTGACGGCGGCTGCCTCGGTCCAGCACACGCTGTTGTCGCAACAGACGGCGATGGCGCAGCGTACGGCGTACGACCGGCACGCGGCAGCCACCCGGACCGTCGCGACGCAGCGGTTGATCGCGGCGCAGCACGATCTGGTGAGCCACCGGTTCATGGCGTGACGCCGGCCAGGCCCAGCCGGTCGGCGACGTCGTCGAGTTCACCGGGGGTGACGTTGGCGAAGCTGACCCTCAGCATGGCGCGATCGTCGGGCAAGAAGGCCGTACCCGGGATGATCAGGGTGTCGTAGGTCTCCACCAGCTCGCGGGCGACGTCCCCGGTGGGGCGTCCCGGGAACGGGTGGCGCACCCAGCCGAAGAAGCCGCCGCTGCTGAGCAGCTCGAAGCCACCCGGCCGGCGGGCCATCACGGTCTCGAACCGCTGCCGTCGCGCGGCCACCTCCGCGGCCCGTTCGTCGCGCCAGCGCCCGGCCCTGGTCAGGCCGGCCCAGGCCGCTTCCTGGCCGATCCGGGGCGCGCAGATGGCCACGCAGTCGGCGAGTTTCGCGATCTGGCGGTTGAGGCCGGCGGACGCGACGACGGCGCCGACCCGGTAGCCGGGGATGGCGAGGTCCTTGGAGAAACTGTGCAGGCTGACCACGGTCCGTTCCCACCGCGGCCCGTCGAACAACCGGTGGGCGGGTTCGCCGGTGCCGCGGAACGTACGGTACGTCTCGTCGAGCACCAGGGCGATGTCGTGCCGCTCGGCCACCTCGGCGAACGCGGCCAGGGTGGCCGGCGACAGCGTCACCCCGCTGGGGTTGCCCGGGGTGACGAGCACGATGGCCCGGGTCCGCGCGGTGATGAGGGCCTCGGCGTCGCAAGCGGAGGGTACGAACCCCGGGCCCGGTTCCAGGTAGGTGGCCGTGATACCCGTCATCCGCAGCCACATGTCGTGGTTGAAGTAGTACGGCAGCGCGAGGATCACCTCGTCCCCGGCCTGGGCGAGCGCTGAGACGGCCAGGCAGAAGGCCTGGTTGCACCCCGCGGTGACGAGCACGTTCGCCGCGGTGATCCGGGCGTCGTAGGCCTGGTTCAGGTCGGTGGCGACGGCTTCGCGCAGGTGGGGGAGCCCGGAGATCTCCCCGTAGTCCGCGCCGTGCGGGTCCCGGGCGACGGCGGCGACGTGCTCGACGACCGCGGGCGCCGGCGGGTACTGCGGCGCGGCCTGCGCGAGGTTCAGCAACGGCCGCCGCCCGGCCCGCCGGTCGAGCAGCGCGTAGGCGGTGCCGATGGGGGAGTCGCTCTGCTGGACCGGGCCGGGATTGAGGCGCACCTGACCACCCTATGCGCGTATCGATAGGGTCGACCGGTGCGTGTGGTGACGACGCACGGGGCGGCGCCGGCCTACGGGGCGGTGGCGGCAGGTCGTCCACCGGCATCTGAGCCCTGGTCCGTACATTGCCGAGGTTGTCCTGGGATTCTGGTTTTGCTGGCGGCGGGCAGGAGGTACGCGGATGAGCGACGAACTGCTGGTGTCGGTCGACGGTGACGTGGCGGTGGTGGAGCTGAACCGACCGCCGAACAACCACCTCGACGAAGGGCTCGTCGGGCAGCTCGTGGACGCGGTCGCGGACCTGGACGTCAGTCCCGCGTGCCGGGTGATCGTGCTGGCGGCCCGGGGCCGGCACTTCTGCGGGGGTGCGGATCTGGGTTCGGACTTCGCGGACGACAAGGTCGCCTCCGCGTCGCGGTTGTACCGGCGGGCGGCACCGCTGTTCGAGGTGCGGATGCCGATGATCGCCGCGGTGCACGGTACGGCGGTCGGCGGCGGGCTCGGTCTCGCGTGTGCCGCGGATTTCCGGGTGGCGGAGCCGTCGACGCGGTTCGTCGCCAACTTCGCGACGCTCGGCTTCCACCAGGGTTTCGGGTTGAGCGTCACGTTGCCGGAGCTGGTCGGGCGGCAGGTGGCCACCGATCTGCTGCTGACCGCGCGCCGGGTCGGTGGCGAGGAGGCGGTGCGTGTCGGGCTCGCCGACCGGCTGGCCGAGCCGGGGCAGGTGCGGGAGACCGCGATGGCCTGGGCGCGGTCGATCGCGGCTGCGGCACCTCTGGCCGTACGGTCGATCCGGGCGACCCTGCGCGGCGATCTCCCGCAACGGGTCCGCCGGGCGCTGGAACACGAACTGGCCGAGCAGGCCGTCCTGTGGCAGACCCGCGACAGCGCCGAGGGCATCGCGGCCAGCCTGGAACGCCGCCGCCCGACTTTTGAAGGCCGATGACCGGGGTCGGTGATCGGGCCAGACGATGGGGCCCAGCGGCGGCTCGGCTCTTCCTGGAACACACCGGATCGGCCCCCGGGAAGTACGTCCGTGACGCCCGCACGGAAGCCGCCGCCCACCTGCTGGCCGGCACAACCCTGCGACAGGCCTTCACCGCACGGTACGGGACCCCGCCGTCCCGTTACCGCGCCCAGCACACGAGATAGCGGTCAGCTGGTCTTGGTCACGGTGACCGAGCTGACCGGCTTCTTGTTGAGCTTGTCCATCGGGGTGCTCACCCCGTTGCCCCACGTGCCGGCGTTGGCCGCGTCCTGCTTCTGCTTGGCCAGGTAGTCGTAGCCGGCGTTGGTCAGCCGGTCCACCCGGACCGTCCACTTCTCCCCGATGCCCTCGCCGTCCTTCGACCCGAGCGGGATCTCGTAGTCGGCGATCCTGCCGTTCGAGACGCTCAGCGGACCCTCGAGGAAGCACCACTCACTGACACAGACGGTCAGCGCGAGCCGGCTCCCGGTCGCGGCGACATCGGCGTCGGACACACTGAACGTGACGTTGAAGCGGCGGCCGACGCCCGTACCGTTCTTCGGCGAGACGATCCCGGTCACGGTCGCCGGCGGCGGAGCGGTGGTCTTCGTGGCCTGCCTGGTCGGCGTGGTCGTGGCCGGATCCTTGGCCGCCGGGCTGGTCGTCGCCGCGGCCGGACTGCTGCTGGTCGCCGCCGAGGGACCGGCCGGCACGGAGGCGCTGGGGGCCACGCCGGGTTGCTCGCTGACGGAGGCCGCGCCGGGCGGCACATCCGGCGCCGACGTGACGGTTGCCCCGTCGGGGACACGGTCGTCGGCGACGGGGGTGGCGGCGGTGGTCTGGGTGCCGGGTCGCACCAGGACGACGACCAGCATGACAACGGCGAAGACAACAGCCGCCGAGGTGATCACCCAGGGTGTCCGCGACTTCTTCTGACCGCCTGGATCCCCGAACGGCGACGGCGAGACCGGAGCCCCCGAGACCGGCGTGCCCGAGACCGGCGTGCCCTGGACCGGGGGGCCCGGGGTCGGGAAGGCGTTGGCCGGGGTGCTTACGGCTGGGAGGACGGGAGCCGGGGTGCTTACGGCCGGGAGGCCCGAGGTCGGGGTGCCGGAGACCGGTGGGGAGAAGGTGTGCTGGTCTGCGGGGGCCGGCGTCGCGGATTCGTCCGCGTAGTCGCGGGCGTGAGAGACCGCCGGGTGGTCGTCGCCGAGGGCGGCCGGGCCGTACCGGGCCACCAGCGCGAAGTTCTTGCGGGCCTCGTGCCGGTTGGCCAGTTCCTCGGCGACCACCGCGATGTCGTAGGCCAGCAGGACCATCAGTGGGTCGGCCGGACCGACCCGCTGACCCGCCGCGTACGCCTCTTCGAGCAACCGCCGTGCCCCGGCCGGGTCACCCTGCCGGGTATGCAGGCCGGCCAGCTGCCGCATCGTCGCCAGCAGCTCGGGGTCGCCGGTGGCGAGGCCGGGCCGGCCCTGGTCGACGGCCTGTTCGAGGATCGCCCGGGCGGCGGGCAGATCTCCACCGGCGGCCGCCTGCTGGGCCTGCTGACGGGCGTGAGGATACGGAAGCACCCGGCCATGGTTCCCGATCACCGCCCCAACCGCCACCCTGGTCCGGCAAGGTGCGCAGGGCGTCATACCCCGACTACCAGGAGTGGCATGGCGGCCCGGCCCGGATGAGGATCAGGCCGCGACGATGCGGCCGTCGACGACAGGTTGAGGTCGAGAGTCACCCGCGCGCTTCCGTCCGGAGGACCCTGGGAAAGGCCCCGTTCCAGGAGCCGATCAATCCTGTTACGAGATCGATGGTCTTGGCGGGGGTGCCGATCTACTCTTGCGGGCGTGCCAGGATCATCGTTGACCGCCGTTGTCCGCCGAGCCACCGAGAACGACGTGGCCGACATCGCCAGGATCTGCTCCACGGCCTATCACGACACCTATCGTGACCTGCTGCCCGAGGGGTACATCGAGCGCAGCGTCGCCGAGTTCTACCAGGAGCCCCGGGTGGCGAAGGACGTGACACCGACACCGCCGGAGTGGTTCGGCTATCAGGTCGTCGAGGAGGACGGCCGGGTGCTCGGCGCGGCGGGCGGCGGCATGACCGGCCCGGCCACCGGCGAGCTGTCCCGGGTCTACCTCGACGCGACGGTGCGCGGCCGGGGCCTGGGCACCCTGCTGCTGGACCGGGTCACCGAGCAGATCCGCGAGGCCGGCGGCACCCAGATGTGGGTCTCGGTCTTCCTGGGCGACCAGGCGGGCATCGGCTTCTACCGGGCCCGCGGCTTCCAGCCGGTCGACACCGTCCGGGCCACCCTCTCCCGCCTCGACGACCACATCGTCAGCCTCCGCATGCGCCGGGCCCTGGGCTGAGCTGGGCTGGACTGAGCTGGGTGAGCTGCGTTGGGCTGAGCTGCGTTGGGCTGAGCTGCGTTGGGCTGGGCTGCGCCCGATGATCACTCCCGTGCTGCAACGCGGATTGTGCTCCCCGGCCGGGATCGCCCGCCGATGTGCTCCGGCGTTCGACCCGGCCGGTGCCTGACGGCCGGTCGCCCCCGACCGTTGACGAGGAGCCCCGATGGCCACGACCACCCCAGCCGCCCCGGTCCCAGCCACCGCGCTCGCCGCGGCCATGGTCCCGGCCGCCGGGCTCGCCGCGGCCACGGTCCCGGCCGCCGTGCTCACCGCCGCCACGGTGCTGGTGGCCGACGACGACCCGGACATCCGTGACCTCATCGGGCTCAAGCTCCGCACCGCCGGATACACCGTGCTCAGCGCCGACAACGGGACCACCGCGCTCGATCTGGCCGAACGCCACCTGCCCGACATCGTCATCCTCGACGTCGCGATGCCCGGTCTGACCGGTTTCGGGGTCTGCTACCAGCTGCAGACGCTCCGGGCGACGGTCAAGATCCCGGTGATCATTCTCAGCTCGCTCGACAACGACGATGACATCACGCTGGGCTACACCATCGGCGCCGACGACTACCTCATCAAGCCGGTGGTCCCGGGCGACCTCGTCCAGCGCGTCCAGGCGTTGCTGACCCACTGAGGCTTGGCCTGGCCTGGCCTGGCCTGGGCGGGACGGGGCGGGAAGGCCGGCCCGCCCAGGCCCGAGGGATCAGGCCGGGGAAATCGCAGCCTGCTCGGCGCCGGACCGGCTTGCGGCGGTGGTGATGGCGATGCGGCGCGGCTTCGCGGCCTCGGCGACCGGGATGGTCACCGTCAGCACCCCGTCCTGCCAGGTGGCGGTGATCCGGTCGGGGTCCAGGCCGTCGGCGAGGGTGAGCCGTCGCTCGAAGGTGCCGGTCGGGCGCTCGCGGCGGACCCACTGCACGTCGTCGTCGGTGCGCGGGGAGCGCTCGGCGCGGATGGTGAGCACCCGGTTGTCGACGTCGATCAGCACCGAGCCGGGGTCGACGCCGGCCAGGTCGCAGTGCAGGACGAAGTGGTCGCCGGAACGGTAGAGGTCCATCGGCATCGCCATGGTGGTGCCGCCGGGGACGGCGGCGCTGTGCAGCTGGCCGGCCAGGCGGTCGAGCTCACGGAAAGGATCGAAAGTCAGCACCACTGGAATCCACCTCCCAGGAGAGGTCCGCCGGCCGGTCCGGCGGACGCGTGGCGCTCGGCTGAGGATCAGATCGCCGAGGTCGCCGCATGCTCCGTGGTGGTCCATCACCGCGTGGAGCAGCAGCGACAAGTAATTTTTTAGCACTCGTCCTGGGGGAGTGACAAGCGGATCCGGCGAGATTTTCCGCGGTTCCCGATCGGTGTGGGCGGGGGGTGCCGGGGTACTACGACCGGTTCGGGAAGGGACAACCATGATCATGCGGATCGGGTGGGCGGTCGTCCTGGTGACGATGCCGGAACGGCTGCTGCGGGCGGCCGGTGGCGGGCCGGTTCCGCCGGCTGCGGTCGCCGTCGTGCGGGCGCTGGGGGTGCGGCATCTGCTGCAGGCCGGTGCGAGTGTGGTGCCGGGCACCGGGACGCTCAGCGCGCTGGCCGACACGGTGCACGCTGCCAGCTGTGCCGGGTTCGCGGCCGGGTCGCCGCGCTGGCGCCGGGTGGCGCTGGCCGATGCGGTCGTCGAGGCCGGGTTCGCGGTCGCGGGATGGCGGGCCCACCGGGATTAGGGGCGTTCTCCGGGGGCAATCCACGATCATGACCGAGGATCAGTTCCGGACACCGGATGAGCAGGGCAGCGACCAGATCCCCCACCCGGGCCTGACCGCGGAGATGGACGACAAGCCCGATCACGGCGAGGACAGTTACCGGGGGACCGGGCGGCTGACCGGCAAGCGGGCGGTCATCACCGGTGGCGATTCCGGGATCGGGCGCGCGGTGGCGATCGCGTTCGCCCGCGAGGGCGCCGATGTGCTGCTGTCCTACCTGCCCGAGGAAGAGGACGACGCGCGGGAGACCGCTCAGCTGGTCGAGAAGGCCGGGCGGAAAGCGGTCGGCGTGCCCGGGGACATCCGCGACGAGGCGCACTGCGCGGCTCTCGTGCGGCGGGCGGTCGACGAGCTCGGCGGGCTGGACATCCTGGTCAACAACGCGGCCTACCAGATGTCGCAGGACAAGGGCATTCTCGGCATCAGCACCGAGCAGTTCGACCGGGTCATGAAGACCAACCTGTATGCGATGTTCTGGTTGAGCAAGGCCGCGGTGCCGCACCTGGGCCGCGGCTCGACGATCATCAACACCGCGTCGATCCAGGCGTACGACCCGTCGCCGAACCTGCTCGACTATGCCACCACGAAGGCCGGCATCATCGCGTTCACCAAGGCGCTGGCCGCGGACCTCGCGGACCGGGGTGTCCGGGTCAACGCGGTGGCGCCGGGGCCGATCTGGACACCGCTGATCCCGGCGACCATGGCACCGGAGAAGGTGGACTCGTTCGGCGCGGACACCCCGATAGGCCGGGCCGGGCAGCCCGCCGAGCTGGCCCCCGCGTACGTCTTCTTCGCCTCCCCGGAATCGAGCTATGTCACCGGTGAGGTCCTCGGTGTCACCGGCGGCCGCCCGCTGGCCTGAGCGGTGCCTGAGCGGCGGATGCAACGCCCGGCGGCCAGGGCGCGTCTCTATGGTGTGAAGAGTTATCGCTGCCGGGATGCCGTGCCGCGCCGGGATCCGGTGCCGGCGGCCCACCGGCCGGTCGTGGACGAGTTGCGGGCCTACTTCGACTCGACCCGCTGGGTGCCCGGTGCGACGACCCCGGCTGACATCGCGCGAGCGGTCGCGGCCAGTCGCCGGTTGGCGCGGCGGCGGCAGGTCCGGGTCGTGCTGCTGGTCGCGGTCGGCGTGATCGTGGTGGCCCTCGCCGGTTTCCACCTCGGCCGCCTGCTGTGAAACGGTGCTGATCAGACCCGGGTGAGCGCGGCGGCCAGCTGATCGGACCAGGCACGGACGACGCGGGCCCGGCGCGCGGAGTCGTCGGTGAGGACGTCGGCCAGGGCCAGGCCGCGGGCCAGGTCGAGGGTGGCCTGGATCAGCGCGCGCAGGTCCGGGTCGGTGTCGTCCACCCCGAGCAGGCGTACGGCCCGCCGGTGCACGCCCCGGGCGAAGTGCCGTTCCAGCGGCACCACCGTGGCGCGCAGGTCGGGGTCCGCCGCCGCCACGGTCCACACCTGCAGCGCGGCCCGGAACAGGTCGCCCCCGATGGCGTCGACCAGGCCGGTGACCACGGCGTGCACCCGTTCCGGCCCGGTGCCCCCGGGGTCGGGGAGGTGGTCGAGCAGGGCCGCCCGCTGCTCGAACATGTGCTCGAGGGCGGCCACGATGAGCGCTTCCCGGGTACGGAAATGGTGCTGGACCGCGCCCCGGCTGATGCCGGCCTCGGCGGCGATGACCGCGACCGTCGAGGTTTCCCAGCCACGGGTGGCCAGGCAGCGGATCGTGGTCTCCAGCAGCCGTTGCCGGGTGGCCCGGGAGCGGTCCTGTTTGGCCGGTTCAGGCATCGACCACGGCCAGCGGGGTGCCCTGCGCGACCTGCTGCCCGACGGCTACCGGCAGGTCGGTGACGGTGCCGGCGGCCGGGGCGCGTACCACGTGTTCCATCTTCATCGCCTCCAGCCGGATCAACGCCTGACCGGCGGTGACGGATTCGCCCACGCGCACCTCGACCGCGACCACGGTGCCGGGCATCGGGGCGACCAGCGCGCCGGCCGGGAGCTGCCGCGACGGGTCGGTGAAGCGGGGGACCCGGCGCACCGTCGCCGAGGCGTGCGGCCCGTCGACGGCCACGTGGTCGTCGTACCGGGCAATCCGCCAGGCCCGCCGGACGCCGTCGAGGTCGAGCACGACCCGCTCCGCGGTGGCTTCGACCAGCGCGATCGCGGTCTTTCCCGGCACCTCCAGGCCGTCGCGGCCGAACCGGTACCGGGCCGCAACTTCATGATCATCGACGGCATAGGTACGGGTACGGTAGCCGACCGGGATGTTGCGGAACCCGCCGGCCGGGGTGCCCCGCTCGTGCGCCACGTCGGACAGTGCGGCGATCAGGGCGGCGAGTTCCGGGTCGAGACCCGTCCCCGCGGTCAGCGCGGCCGGCGGATGCGTGGTGTAGAAGCTGGTGTCGGCGGTGCCGTCCAGGAACGACGGGTGCAGCAGGCTCGCGACGAGCAGGTCCTGGTTGGTGGTGACGCCGTGGATCCGGGCCCGGCGCAGCGCGGCGGCCAGCTGCCGGACGGCCACGTCGCGGGTCGGCGCGTACGAGATGACCTTGGCCAGCATCGCGTCGTAGTGGGTGCCGACGACCGTGCCCGCCTCGACGCCGGAGTCGAGCCGGATGCCCGCACCCGCGGGTCGCTCGAAGCGGGTGCCGGGAAGGTCGAACGTGACCACCGTGCCGGTCCGGGGCCGCCAGTCGTCGGCCGGGCTCTCGGCGTACACGCGGGCCTCGACGGCGTGCCCGGTCATGACCGGTTCGGGGCCGGTGAGCGGGCGGCCCTCGGCGACGTCGAGCTGCAGGTCGACCAGGTCGGTGCCGGTGACGCACTCGGTGACCGGGTGCTCGACCTGCAGGCGGGTGTTCATCTCCAGGAACCAGAATCCGCCGTGGTCGTCGGCCAGGAACTCCACCGTCCCGGCGCCGACGTACCCGACCGCGGCCGCCGCGTCCCGGCCCGCGCTCAGCAGGCGTTCGCGCAGGTCACCGCCGATCCGGTCGACGAGCGGGGCGGGGGCCTCCTCGATGACCTTCTGATGGCGGCGTTGCAGGGAGCATTCACGTTCGCCGAGCGCCCAGACCGTACCGTGCGTGTCGGCCATGATCTGGACCTCGACGTGGTGTCCGGTGGCGAGGTAGCGCTCGCAGAACACGGTGGCGTCGCCGAACGCGGCCTCGGCCTCCCGCGCGGCCCCGGCCAGCGCGCCGGGTAGCTCGGCGAGATCATCGACGATCCGGATGCCGCGCCCGCCACCGCCGGCCGACGCCTTGACCAGCACCGGGAGGTCGGCCGCGGTGATGGCGCCGGGATCGAGCCGCGCGAGGACGGGCACGCCGGCGGCGGCCATCCGGGCCTTGGACGCCACTTTGGAACCCATCAGCTCGATCGCCTCGGCGCCGGGCCCGATCCAGGTCAGCCCGGCGTTCTGCACCGCGCGGGCGAACGCCGCGGTCTCGGACAGGAAGCCGTACCCCGGGTGGATCGCGTCGGCGCCGGCCCGGTGGGCGGCCTCGATGATCAGATCGGTACGCAGGTACGTGTCCGCGGGCGCCGACCCGGGCAGCCGTACGGCGCTGTCGGCGTCACGCACGTGCGGGCTGTCCGCGTCCGCGTCGCTGAACACCGCGACCGTGGCCAGGCCCCGCCGCCGGCAGGTGGTGAAGATCCGGCGCGCGATCTCGCCCCGGTTGGCAACCAGCACAGTGTGCATGTCGTTCACATCCGGAAGACGCCGAAGGAGCCGGTGCCGCGCACCGGCGCCGAGTGGATCGCGGACAGCGCGAGACCGAGCACGTCGCGGGTGTCGCGGGGGTCGATGATGCCGTCGTCGTAGACCAGCCCGGAGAGCACCAGCGGCATCGACTCCGCGGTGATCTGCCGTTCGACCATCTGCCGGGCGACCTGCGCGGCGTCCTCGTCGAACGGCTTGCCCCGGGCGTGCGCGGAGGCCTGCGAGACCAGGTACGTCACGTCGGCGAGCTGCTTGGCGCCCATCACCGAGGAGCGGGCGCTGGGCCAGCTGAACACGAACCGGGGCTCGAACGCGCGGCCGCACATGCCGTAGTGCCCGGCGCCGTACGAGTTGCCGATCAGCACCGAGAGGTGCGGCACGGTCGAGTTCGCCACCGCGTTGATCATCATGGCGCCGTGTTTGATGATGCCGCCCTGTTCGTACTCCTTGCCGACCATGAACCCGGTCGTGTTGTGCAGGAACAGCAGGGGAGTGTGCGACCGGTTGGCGAGCTGGATGAACTGGGCCGCCTTCTGCGCCTCGGCACTGAACAGCACGCCCTGCGCGTTGGCCAGGATGCCGATCGGATACCCGTGGAGCTGGGCCCAGCCGGTCACCAGCGAACTCCCGTACAGCGGCTTGACCTCGTCGAAGTCGCTGTCGTCGACGATCCGGGCGATGATCTCGCGCGGGTCGAACGGCGTCCGCAGGTCCGGCGGCACGATGGACGCCAGGTCCTGCGCCGGGTGACGTGGCGGCATCGGGGAGGCGGTGACCGGGCCGGACGCCTTGCGCCAGTTGAGCCGCGCGACGATCCGCCGCCCGATCCGGATCGCGTCCGGCTCGTCGACGGCATAGTGGTCGGCCAGCCCGGACACCCGGGCGTGCATCTCGGCACCGCCCAGCGACTCGTCGTCGGACTCCTCCCCGGTGGCGGCCTTCACCAGCGGCGGGCCGGCCAGGAACACCTTGGACCGCTTCTCGATCATCACCACGTGGTCGCTCATCCCGGGCAGGTACGCGCCCCCGGCCGTCGACGTCCCGAACACCAGCGCGATCGTCGGGATCCCGGCCGCGGACAGCCGGGTCAGGTCCCGGAACACCGCGCCGCCCGGGATGAACACGTCCTTCTGGGTCGGCAGGTCGGCGCCGCCGGACTCGACCAGCACGATGACCGGGAGCCGGTTCTGCAGCGCGATCTCGTGCATCCGGAGCGTCTTGCGCAGTGACCATGGGTTGCTCGACCCGCCCCTGACCGTGGGGTCGTTCGCGATCAGCAGGCACTCGACGCCGCTGACCTCGCCGATGCCGGCAACGACGCTGCCGCCGACGGTGAAGTCCGAGCCGTACCCGGCGAGCGCGCACAGCTCCAGGAACGGCGAGTCCAGGTCGAGCAGCAGCTCGATGCGTTCCCGGGCGGTCAGCTTGCCGCGCGCGTGGTGCCGGGCGACCGCCTGCTCACCGCCGCCGGCGACGGCCTTGGCGATCTCGGCCGCGACCTCGTCCATCATGCGTCCTCCCGCAGCGGTACCTCGACGACGCGCGAGCGCAGCCATTCGCCGAGCCCCTTGGCCTGCGGGTCGAAGCGCGCGTCGTAGGCGACACCGGCGCTGAGCAGGCCCTCGATCACCACGTTGACCGCCCGCAGGTTCGGCAACCGGGTGATCCGCACCGGGTGGGGGCCGGCCTCCGGGAGCAGCTCACGGATCGTCTCTTCGCAGATCAAGGTCGCCAGCCATGGGTACGAGTCCTCGTCGCGAACCCACAGCCCGATGGTCGCGTCCCCGCCCTTGTCCCCGGACCGCGCCCCGGCGACGGTCCCCAGCGGACGGGGTGCGGTGGGGCCGGACCACTCCGCGTCGTCCGGCCCGTACCGGGGCTCGAGGGGGAGGGTGACCGCCGGCGGCTCGATCGTCTCGACGGTGCCGTCGTCGAGCACCACCTCGTGGGCGGCCTGCGGGACGTACTCGGCGGTGAACACGCCGTAGGGGTGCGCGCCGCCCGGCGGGGTCGTGGCGAAGAACCCCGGGTAGGAGCCCAGCGCCAGCTCGACCGCGACGTTGCTGAACGCGCGGCCGACCGCCTTCTCGTCCGGGCCCCGGGCCACCACGGTGAGCAGCGCGGACGCCTGCTGCTGGGTGGGGGCGTCCGGGCGGTCGAGTCGGGCGAGGGTCCACTCGACCCCGGCCGGGCCGGTGGCCTCGAACTGGCGGCGGAACAGCTCGGCCTTCGCCTCGATGTCGAGGCCGGTCAGCACGAGTGTCATCGCGTTGCGGTAGCCACCCGGTGCGGTGCGGCCCACCTTGAGGTCCGGGGGTGGTGGTTCCCCGCGCACGCCGGTGATCTCCACGCGGTCGGGGCCGCTCTGGCGCAGGGACACCGTGTCGAGCCGGGTGGTCACGTCGGGTCCGGGGTAGCGGGCGTCGCTCACCTCGTACACCAGTTGGGCGGTGACCGTGCCGACCGTGACCGCGCCCCCGGTCCCGGGGTGTTTGGTGATGACGCTGGAGCCGTCCGCGCGCAGCTCGGCGATCGGGAAGCCGGGGTGCAGCGGGTCCGCGATCTCGGTGAAGAACGCGTAGTTGCCGCCGGTGGCCTGGGTGCCGCACTCGAGCACGTGACCGGCCACGGTGGCCCCGGCGAGCGCGTCGAGGTCGCCGCGGTCCCAGCCGAACCGGGCGATGCCCGCGCCGATGACCAGCGACGCGTCGGTCACCCGCCCGGTGACCACGACGTCGGCTCCGGCCTCCAACGCGCGGGCGATCCCGAAAGCGCCCAGGTAGGCGTGCCTTCCGGGGCCCAGCTCGTCGCCGCGGACCAGCGCGATCCGCGCGCCGGCGCCCAGCTCGCGCAGCGCCGTCACCAGGCCGGCCGGGTTGACCCCGCCGGCGTTGGCGACGATCCGCACGCCACGGTCCAGGGCCAGCCGCAGACCGTCCTTGAGCTGGGCGAGGAACGTCTTCGCGTAGCCGGTGGACGGGTCGCGGGCCCGGTCGCGGCCCAGGATCAGCATGGTCAGCTCGGCCAGGTAGTCGCCGGTGAGCACGTCCAGCTCGCCGCCCTCGAGCATCTCGCGCATCGCGGTGAACCGGTCGCCGTAGAAGCCGGAGCAGTTACCGACCCGCACCGTCTCGGTCGTCATGCCACGTGACACTGGCACAGCCCGCAAAAACAAGCAAGCGTGCTTGTTTTTGCCCGGGGGCGGCGACTACGGTCGGCGGATGCGGCTCACCGAGGACCACCGCGCGTTCCGTGACAGCGTCCGCCGGTTCGTCGACGCGGAGATCAATCCGCACGTCGACGGCTGGGAGGCGGCCGGCCGGGTGCCGCTGCACGACCTGTTCCCCAGGGCCGCGGCGCTGGGTCTGCTCGGCCTCGGCTACGACCCGGCCTACGGCGGCGAGGGCGCCGACCACAGCTTCGAGATGGTCGCCGCCGAGGAATACGGCCGGATCCACGCGACCGGCGTCGCCATGGCCCTCGGCGTGCAGTCGGCGATGGCCACCCCGTCACTGCACGAGTACGGCACCGACGAGCTGAAGCAGCGGTACCTGGCCCCGGCCGTCGCGGGGCGGATGGTCGCCGCGATCGCCGTCACCGAACCGGGCACCGGCTCCGACGTGGCGCAGCTGCGCACGCGGGCGGTCCGCGACGGCGACGACTGGGTGATCAGCGGCAGCAAGGTGTACATCACCAACGGCGCCCAGGCCGACTGGCTGTGCCTGCTCGCCCGCACCTCCGACGAGGGCGGATACCGCGGCATGTCGCAGATCGTGGTGCCCACCGCCACGGCCGGCTTCAGCGTCGCCCGGACGTTCGACAAGCTCGGCAACCGCTGCTCGGACACCGCGGAGCTGGTGCTCGACGAGGTGCGGGTGCCGGTCGCGAACACCATCGGCGTGCCGGGGCGCGGGTTCCAGCAGCAGATGGGCCAGTTCGTCACCGAGCGGATGTTCGCCGCCTACTCCGCGGTCGGCCAGTGCCAGTACGCGCTCGACCGTACCCGGGCCTTCGTCCGTGACCGCAAGGTCTTCGGCACCCCGCTGGCCGGCCGGCAGTACGTCGCGTTCCGCCTCACCGAACTGCAGGCCGAGGTGGACCTGCTGCGCAGCCACAACCTGGTCACCTGCGAGACGCTGATGGCCGGCGCGGACATCACCCGGATGGCGACGGTGGCCAAGCTCAAGGCGGGCCGCCTGGTCCGTGAGGTCGCCGACTGGTGCCTGCAGTTCCACGGCGGCGCCGGGTACCTCGAGGAGACCTGGACCGCCCGGCTGCTCCGCGACACCCGGCTGACCTCCATCGGTGCCGGCGCCGACGAGGTCATGCTGCAGGTCCTGGCCCGCCTCGACGGCCTGCCCGCCTGAGTCAGAGCCCCTGCTCCCAGCGCTGCCGGCGCTGCTCGGCGGTCTGCTCCCACCAGGGTGTGCCGCGTTCGCCGAGCGCGACCTTCGCCGCCTGCACCCGGGCCCGCGCGGGCGCCGGATCCTCGCCGGCCCGCAGTGCCGCGCCGACATCGCGCCGGGCCGCCATCAGCACCTTGCGCAACCGCGCCGCCACGTCCTCGGGGATGTCCGGGTCGGTGGCCCGCCAGCGGCGGCCGTCGATGACGACGAAGTGCCCGTCCTCGGTGATCTCCGGTGGCTCCTCGCGTGCCATGCGACCCCTTCGTCCGGCGATCTATGCAACATTCCTGCACATCGTAATTCATTGACTGTTCTCGAAGTCCGAGCTTATGTTTCATCCATTCTCGCTTGTCGCTACCGACCTCGCTTGTTGCCGCTGAGGAGCCCGGACATGAATCGGAGAACATGGCTCGTTGCCGCCGTGCTGACGATATCGATATCGCTCACGGCCATTCCCGCCCATGCCGCCACCCTGTTCGGTGACAATTTCCAGGACGGGAACGCGGACGGCTGGACCCGCTCCAACGGCTCGTGGTCGGTGGTCACCGACGGCACGCCCGCGCTGCGCCAGTCCAGCACCAGCGCGACCGCCCGGGCACTCGCCGGCATCACCACCTGGACCGACTACACCGTCACGGCACGGGTCCGCCCGATCGCGTACGCCGCCCCGAACCGCTCCGCCGGGGTCGCCGCCCGGGCCCGGTCGACCAGCGAGTTCTACACCCTCGTGCTGACCGGTGCGGGCACGGCCGAGCTCCAGCGGGTCTCCGGCGGCACGGCCACCGTGCTCGGTTCGGCCGCCGTCGGGGGCGCCACCGGGACGTGGCACACGCTCGCCCTCACCGTCCGGGGCGCCACGCTGAGCGGTGCCGTCGACGGGGCCACGGTGCTCACCGCCACCGACACGGCGATCACCTCCGGGCGGATCGGGCTGATCGCGACGTACGCGAGCGCTTCCTTCGACGACGTGGCGGTCACCGACTCCGCGCCCGATCCGGTGCCCACCCCGGGGACCTGCACGGTCGCGGGCACGGCGGCCGGGTTCGCCGCGGTGAACGCCTGGGGCCGCAACGGCACGACCGGCGGCGCGGGCGGGCCGGTGGTCGCGGTCAGCACCGCCGCCGAGCTCATCGCCGCGATCGCGGCGACCGGGCCGCTCACCGTCTGCGTCAGCGGCACCATCACCCTGCCCGCCGGAATGTACGACGTGAGCAGCGACAAGTCGATCGTCGGCGTGGGCGCCACGGCGGGCATCACCGGCGGCGGCCTGAACATCGGCCTGCCGGTCTCCGCGGTGACGGAACCACCCGCCGGCGCCGTGCACAACGTGATCGTGCAGAACCTGTCGTTCCGCGGCGCCAGCGACGACTCGATCAACGTGCAGATGTTCTCGCACCACGTGTGGATCGACCACAACGACCTGGCCCAGGGCTACGACGGTCTGATCGACATCAAGCGCGGCTCGTCGTACGTGACCGTGTCCTGGAACCACACCCACCACCACACCAAGAACATGCTGCTGGGCCACGACGACGACAACGGCGCGCAGGACACCGGCCGGCTCAAGGTCAGCTACCACCACAACTGGTTCGACGCGACGCCGCAGCGCAACCCGAGGGTCCGCTTCGGCGAGCCGGTGCACGTCTGGAACAACTACTACTTCTACAACACCGACACCGGGGTGGCCTGCCAGAACACCGCCGGCTGCATGGTCGAGGGCAACTACTTCGAGGACGTCGAGGAGCCGGTCACCAACACGTACGCGGGCCCGGCCGGCCGCTGCGTCGCCCGCAACAACGTCTTCGTGGGTGAATCCGGGGCGCCGGTCTGCAGCGGCACGGTCCAGGAGCCGTCGGCCTACTACGCCTACACGCTCGACGACCCGGCCACCGTGAAGTCGCTCGTCACCGCCGGTGCCGGCGTAGGGAAGGTGTGACATGCGCAAGCTCCCCGTAGCGCTGCTGGCGGCCGGTCTGCTGGCCGTTCCCGGCCCGGCGGTCGCGGCCGAACCGGTCGCCGACGGGTTCGCGACCGGCACACCGGCGGGGCGACCATCACCGGGATCGGCGGGAACGCGGTGATCTCGGGTGGCGGATTCGATTTCTACCGCTCGTCGAACGTGATCGTGCGGAATCTGACCTTCGCCGACGCCGAGGACGACGCCATCAACGTGGGGCAGCAATCGCACCACATCTGGATCCACCACAACACGTTCGTGCGGCCGGTCGACGGGTCGGTCGACATCGTGCGGGGCGCCGATTTCGTCACCGTGTCGTGGAACCATTTCGCCGGCACCGACAAGAGCATGCTCATCGGGCACTCCGACGGCGCCTCGTCCACCGACGTCGGCCACCTGAAGGTGAGCATCCACCACAACTGGTTCGACGGCTCACGGCAGCGGCACCCCCGGGTCCGTTTCGGTGACCCGGTGCACGTCTACAACAACTACTTCCAGAGCAACGCTTTGTACGGCGTGGCGTCCACGATGAACGCCGGAGTGCTCGTCGAGGGCAACTATTTCGCGTCGGTGCCGTACCCGTGTTTCTCAGCCGGCGGTTATGCCGGCAGCGGTCCGGGGCGGTTGGTGAACCGCTCGAACGTCTTCGTCGCCTCCGGCGTGTGCGAGAGCGGCGGGACGGTCGATGACCCGCGCACCTGGTATTCGTACACCCTGGATCCCGCGGCGAACGTCCCGGCGCTCGTGACGGCAGGTGCCGGAGCACGATGAAAGCCTTTCTTGTCGTTCTTCTGCTGCTGATTCCCGCGGCCCCCGCCGCTGCCGCCGTCAGCTCCCGTCCCGACCGTGGTCTCGTGGTCGCGGCGACCGCCGAGGGGTCGTTCCTGAGCTGGCGGCTGCTCGGCCGGGAGGTGACGGGGGCGTCGGCGACCGGGCTGACCGGGGTGACGTTCCGTGTCTACCGCGACGGGCGGCGGATCGCCACGGTCACCGACAGCACCAACTACCTGGACCGCGATGGGTCATCGACCGCGAAGTACCGGGTCGCGGCGGTCACCCACGGTGTCGAGGTGGATCGCAGTGCGGTCGTGTCGCCGTGGTCGGCCGGTTACTACGACCTGCCGCTGCGCAAACCGGCCGACGGGGTGACGCCGGCCGGGGAGGCGTACACGTACGCGGCGAACGACATGAGCGTCGGCGATGTCGACGGTGACGGGCAGTACGAATACGTCGTGAAATGGGATCCGTCGAATTCCAAGGACGTGTCGCAGGTCGGCTACACCGGGAACGTGTTCGTCGACGCGTACGAGCTCGACGGCACCCTGCTGTGGCGCATCGACCTGGGTGTGAACATTCGGGCCGGGGCGCATTACACGCAGTTCCTGGTCTACGACTTCGACCGCGACGGCCGCGCCGAACTGATGATGAAGACCGCGCCGGGAACCCGCGACGGCCGGGGCCGGCTCCTCTCCCGTGACACCACCGACTACCGCATGAGCGCAGCCGATTATCGCCGGCACCTGGTGACCACATTCCTCGGCTGGGACCGGCATCCGGAGGTCGTGGCCGGGCACTGGCCGGCGACCCTGGAACAGGCGTTCGGCATCGCGCCCGCGTATGCGTACCCGTTGAGCCGGGCGGACGCGGAAGCGCTCGTGGACTATTTCCTCGACGTGTACGCACCGTCGCGCAGCACCCGCAACAACCTGCGCGCGTTCGAGGGATTCGTCGTCGACGGGCCGGAATTCCTCACCGTTTTCGAGGGCGCCACCGGGCGGGAGTTGCAGTCGATCCCCTACAAGCCCGGCCGGCACGACGACGGGCTCATGTGGGGCGACTACGCGCTGCCGCGCATCGAACCGGGCAACCGGGTGGACCGTTTCCTCGCCGGTGTGGCCTACCTCGACGGGCGCCGCCCGTCAGCGGTGTTCGCCCGCGGTTACTACACCCGCACCACGCTGGTCGCCTACGGCTGGGACGGCCACCGGCTGCACGAGAACTGGTACGTCGACAGCGGCTGGACCCCCATGACGAACCCGTTCAACGACACCCCGCACGGGCGTGACGGCACCGACCCGGAGTACGGCACGCTGACCACCCAGGGGTTCCACTCGCTCAGCGCCGCGGACGTGGACGGCGACGGACGCCAGGAGATCGTCTACGGCGCCGCCACCATCGACGACGACGGCGCTCTGCTGTACTCCTCGACCGGCGTCCTGCCGTCGGGGGAGCGGATCCGCCTCGGCCACGGCGACGCCATGCACGTCACCGACATCGACCCGGACCGCCCCGGCCTGGAGATCTTCACCGTGCACGAGAACGCGGCGACCGCCCCGTACGGCATGGCGATGCGCGACGCGGCCACCGGTGAGGTGCTCTTCGGGACGTACTCGGGCCGCGACACCGGGCGCGGCATGATCGGCGACGTACTGCCGGAGGTCCGCGGCATCGAGTCGTGGGCCAGCCTGCCCGGCGGCTCCGAGGCGCTCGGCGTGCACACCGCGACCGGCCGGGTGCTGCCCGGCCCCATCCCCGGCACCAACCAGAGCATCCGCTGGTCGGCGGACCTGACCACGCAGATCCTCGCCGGCGCCGGCGACGTCACCCCCACCATCGACGACTGGCGGCGTGGCACGCTGCTCACGGCCGAGGGCACCCGCACCAACAACGGTACGAAGGGAAACGCGTCCCTGATCGCCGACATCCTCGGCGACTGGCGTGAGGAGTTGCTCCTGCGCACGATCGACAGCACCGCGATCCGCGTCTACCTGAGCACCGAGCTGACCACCCACAAACTGCCCACGCTCATGGACGACCGGCAGTATCGGGTCGAGGTCGCCCGCCAGCAGACGACGTACAACCAGCCGTCGTACCCGGGCTTCTATCTGGCCGCGGACACCGACTGGGCTAGGCTCGCCGCGGCACGCAGGTAGAACGGACGCTCGGAGGGCACGTGGCAAGGGACGACATCTCGCGGGGCGAAGCGGAACGGCTGCGCGCGGGCAGCACCGCGGACCGGGTCACCCGGACGTTCGAGGTCCTCGCGGACAAGGGCGCGCTCTGGGTCTGGGGCGAGGAGGACGACATCCTGTTCACCGAGGACGCGGCCCGCCGGACCATGCTGCCGATCTGGCCGTACCCGGCACTGGCCCGCCTGGAGCACGAGGGTGACGTCGACGGCGAGCACGCCATCCGCATCCCGGTCGACGTGTTCCTGAAGGAATGGCTGCCCCAGCTCGAGGACGACGACGCGGACATCGCGATCTTCCCGGTCGAGGAACGCCCGGCGGAGACCCTCACCCCGGCCGAGTTCCGTTCCCGCCTGCGTTCCTGAGGCCCTGGCGGGCGCCGCCGCCGTCGACCGGCACCGGCGCCCGTGGGGTCGTCAGCTCAGCGGCAGGATCCGGGCGATCTTGATCGAGGAGCTGGTGCTGCCGGCCGCCGGGTACGCGGCACTGCCGTCCGGGTACGCCTTGAACGCCTGGTAGTTGTGGTCCTTCACCGCGACGGTGAGCTTGCCGCCCACGGTCTTGCCGGTGCCGGAGTCGTAGGCCTGCACGGCCATCCCCGAGCCGGAGCCGGTGGCCAGCAGCATCCGCCCGGTGCCGTACGAAACCAGGTGCGGGTGGGCCGACGAGACCGAGGTCTTGATCGTGGTGTCCGCCTTGCCGGTGCTGAAGTGCTCGAGGCGGACCTTGCCGCCCTGGCTCCACGCGGTCCAGTATCCCTTGCTCTTCGCCAGCACCAGATCGCCGCCGAACAGGGTGCCGTCGCAGGTGCCCGCCGCGACCGTACGGTACGGGTTGGGTTGGGCGATCCGGCAGTCGTTGTCGGTGGCGCAGACGGTGACGAAGTGTTTCGTCCGCGGGTCCCAGACGATGCGCGAGGTCCAGGCGTGGCTGCAGCCGACCTCGAACGCGTCCTTGTGCCCGCTGACCAGGCTGCCGCCGGAGCTGACCACCTGCATCCGGTCGCCCTCGTGCACGTCGACGCAGCTGCCGTTCTTGACGGTGATGGCGACGCCGAAATAGGCGGCGTAGTTCTTGCCGTCGGTGGCCAGCCGGCCGTGGTGCTGATACCACCAGACGAACCGGGCGCCGTCGTCGTACCCGTCCCGGCTGTCGCTCAGGTTCGTCACCTGACGGTCCCAGACCAGCTTGCCGGACGTGTCGAAGCGGACCATGTGCATCGTGTTGCACGGGCTGGACTCGCCACCGCAGAGCGGTCCCGAGCCGCAATTGCCCTTGCGGGTCAGCAGCAGCACGCCACCGGTGGCGTCGGCCTGCACGTCCTGCAGGTCGATGCCGGTGAAGCTGGTGGGGGTGCCGACGAGCTTGTCGGAGCAGTCCAGCTTGCCGAGGTACACCTTGCCGCCGGTGCCGAGCCAGGCCAGCCAGGAACCGCCGTCGGGGCGGGCGGCGACGGCCATCGGCAGCTTGTCGGTGTCGCCCTCACCGGCGTACCCGGTGACCGTGGAACCGAGCTTGACCTCGGTGACCTTGGCGGCCGGCGAGGAGGACACGGCCCGCCCGCACGAGCCGGTGCCGGTCGCTTTCGCGGTCTCCGCTGCTGTCGCGCCCGGGCTTTTCGGGCCTGCACTCGCCGGGCCTGCGCTCGCCGGACCGGCGCTTGCCGGGCCCGCGCTCGTCGTGGGTGCCGCCGAGGGGTTCAGGCTCGGGGTGGTGCCCGTGGCCGGCAACGACGAGTTCGCCGCTACCTGGTCGGTCGCGCCGGTGGTGTCGGTGCCGGTGTCGGTGTCGGTGGAACAGGCTCCTGCGGCCAGCGCGGCGACGACGGCGACCGTGACGGCGATCAGTTTGCGGGCGGGGGGTGCCGCTGCGCGCATCTCTATTTCCTCGATTGTTTTAATTTTTGTTTAGGGGTTTCTTAATTGCGATCCGAATAGGCTCGTGCCGCAGGACTTTACCGATTTCGCGGCGCGCGTCAAAGCCGTCTTCTTTCGCTCGGCAGGCCATTTCCGGGTGCACGTGGGAGCGATCCCACGGAGGGTGACCGTCCGGCCAGCTCAGGGTTTCCGCGACGGTGCCGAACAGGAGCAGGGGAGTGGCAGCGGGACACCGGGGAAGGGATACGCCGATGGCGGAACGACAGTGGAGCGCGGCGCATCTCGTGGCCGACCGCGGGATCCTGACGAAGATCGCCGCCGCGGTCGGTCTGATGGCGGTGGTGGCGCTGCTGGTCGGCGCCGTCGCCATCCTCGGCATGCAACGGATGAGCGACGACGCCGACCAGATCTACGAGCAGGGTCTGATCCCGGTCGAACAGATCGACACGGTGAAGCTGGTCATGGACCAGACCCGGCGCAACATGCTCAATTACGCGATCTCCAGCACCGAGGCCTCGTTCACCAAGTATCAGCAGGCCATCACCGCCAACGACACCGCGTTCGAGGCCGACCTCGCGGCATACCGGGTGAACACCGTTTCCCCGGCCCTTGCCGACGAACTCGGCACGACCTGGTCCGAGTTCCAGAAACTGCGCGACAGCGACCTGTTGCCCGCCGCCCGCCGCGGTGACCTCGTCGGGGTGGAGAAAGCCCGCGACGAGATCACCCTGCCCGCCGCGACCAAGGCGAACGACCTGGCCGAGCAGCTCGGTCAGGCGGAGGCGACCGACGCCAAGAAACGCCAGGAAGCCGCGTCCGCGGCGTTCCGGACCGCCCGCACGGAGATCATCGTCCTGCTCGTCACCGGTCTGCTGGCGGCGCTGGCGTTCGCCGCCTACATCGGCCGGTCCGTGCTCGCGGGTGTCCGCAAGGTCTCGTACGCGGTGGAGGGGCTGGCCGCCTGCGACCTGACCCGTTCCGCGGGGCTGGACTCGCGTGACGAGATGGGCGCGATGGGCCGCGACCTCGACCAGGCGGTCACCTCGGTCGCCGACACCGTCCGCGAGCTGGTCGGCACCGCGAGCGCCCTGTCCTCGGCCGCGGTCCAGTTGTCGAAGGTCAGCGACGAACTGACCATCGGCGCGGGGGAAGCCTCCGGCAAGGCCGGTGCGGCGGCCGGTGCGGCGGAGCAGATCAGCACCAACGTCCAGTCGGTAGCGGCCGGTGCCGAGCAGATGACCGCGTCCATCCGCGAGATCGCCACGACGGCGAGCCTGGCCGCACAGGTCTCCCAGGAGTCGATGGCGATCGCGAAGGACACCAGCTCGCAGATCGCCGAACTGGGCCAGGCCAGCACGGAGATCGGTGACGTGGTCCGGCTGATCACCTCGATCGCCGAGCAGACCAACCTGCTGGCCCTCAACGCGACCATCGAGGCGGCCCGGGCCGGCGACGCGGGCAAGGGCTTCGCGGTGGTGGCCAGCGAGGTCAAGGACCTCGCCCAGGAGACCGCCCGGGCCACCGAGGACATCACCGCCAAGATCGGCGCGATCCAGCAGCGCAGTGAGGGCGCCAGCTCGGCGATCGCCCGGATCGAGGAGGTCATCAACCAGATCACCGACTACAGCACCACCATCGCCTCCGCCGTGGAGCAGCAGTCGGCCACGACCAACGAGATGACCCGCTCGATCAGCGACGCGGCCCAGGGCAGCGGCGACGTGCAGGCCAGCTTCGCCGCGGTGTCCCAGGTGACGGAGGCGACCTCGGACGCCGCCCAGTCCAGCAAGGAGGCCGCCGACGACCTGTCCGGTCTCGCGGTCAAGCTCAACAACCTGGTCGGTCGGTTCAGCTACTGAGAAACGAGGACGTCATGACGGCCGATCCCTACCACATGCGCCGCCCCGACCTGGCCGAGGCCCGCCAGGCACTGGACCAGTTGTACGGTCACGGCACCGGCGAGCTGTGGCAGAAACTGCTCACCCAGGCCGGCCTCACCGGCCACGAGACCGACCCGTCCGCCGTCCAGCGCCTGGCCGACGTGATGCTCGCCGGTGACCCGGTCCTGGCACTGTCCGGCCGGGCCCTCGTGATCCGCATCAAGTCCTACGACTACCTGGCCGCGGCCGCCGCCGTCGTCGCGGACGCCCGCTGAGAAAAGAGACCCGCGATGACCACCGACACCGCCAAACTCGCCGACCTCGAGCGCCTGCGAGCCATGGCCGCCTACGACCTGTTCCACCCGGAGCTGATCGCCGAACTCGAGGAGATCTGCCGGGAGAGCGCCGAGCGCCTCGACATGCCGCTGAGCGCCGTCCAGGCCGTCCTCGACACCGCGACCGCGACCATGGCCACCAATGCCGGGGAGGCCGACTTCCTCTCGGTCATCGGCGGCTCGCCCAACGAGCTCTCCTTCTGCCCGCACGTCGTCCTGGACGAGGCCCCCTACGTCCGCGAAGACCTCGCCGAGGACGACGAACACCGGTTCAACCCAGCCGTACGCGCGGGCCTGGTCCGTTCCTACGCGGGTGCCCCCCTCGTGCTGCCGGACGGCCACATCGTCGGCAGCCACTGCGTGATGGCACCGGGCCGGCACGCGTTCTCGGACGCCGACATCGCCGAGATCACCGCCGCGGCCGGTCGTGCCGCGGAAGCCATCAGCCGCTTCCCCCAGCCGGTCTCCTGACGGCACTCCCGACGCGGCGCAGCTCGATGTCGTCGAGCTCGGTCGGCATCGTCGCGGTGTCACCACGGCACGCATATCCGCCGGGGAACGTGAACTCACCGGCGTCCGGGACCCGGGTGGCGCCACCCGGCCGGGTCAGCGTCGCCTCGACCACCGGCTCGGTGAGCTCGATCCGGCCCTGCCGCGTGGTCATCCGCCACCGGATCGTGCCCGCACCCCGGTAGTCGACCGCCCGGACCGTGCTGTCGGCTGTGTTCGCGGCCGGGGGCGTGGGTCGGATCGACTCGTCGCCCAGATGCAGGGTCACGGTGCCGTCGCCGGTGAAGGACCAGATCGCCGCCTCGCGTGCCGCCCAGGCGACGGTCGTGTCCGGCAGGAGCACCGGCCGCAGCGACGGAGCCTCGGTCCAGTACCCGATCAGGCACGCGTCGATCGTGGACGACCGG
This sequence comes from Actinoplanes sp. NPDC051494, assembly GCF_044454705.1. Lineage (NCBI taxonomy): Bacteria > Bacillati > Actinomycetota > Actinomycetes > Micromonosporales > Micromonosporaceae > Actinoplanes > Actinoplanes sp. NPDC051494. The sequence goes on along the minus strand of NZ_JBITDZ010000004.1, from coordinate 168,632 downwards.
TGCTGTGCCGGGATCGCCCAGGGTGCGGCCGCTGTCAGGACCAGCAGGCAGCCGCCCGCGAGACAGCGGGTGCCCGCCGACCGGTCGCGTAACCGGTCGAGCTCCTGGCCGACCGCGGAGCGGAACCGGGCCCGATCGGTGCGGAACAGGATGCCGAGGCCCACGTCGAGCCGGATGAACGGCCGCCACGGCAGCCCGAACGCCCGGCTCCGATCGGCATACGAATACGGGGCGAGCAGCCAGGTCGGCTCCGCGCGGACCGGGCGCGTCCCGGCCGGATGGACTCCGGCCAGGGCCGACAGCTCCGATCGGAGTGCGGTGAACGCCTTGTCGTCGAGGGGCACCAGGGCGTCCCGCCGCCGGATCCACCATGGGTGCAGCGCGAAGAGCACTCCGAGCACGACGATGCCGGTCAGGACGCCGCGGCCGGCCCAGGCGATCAGCTCGAGAACGGCCGGCGCGGTGCACGCGTGGTAGGCGTCGGCGGGCAGCGAGGAACACTGCTCACCGGCCGCTTCGAGCCGCGTCGCGTGCGGCGGCACCGCCAGGTAGGCGAGCACGCCGGCCGCCGCGCAGACCGCCGTCCCCGCCACGAGCCGGGCCAGCGCCCGCCCGACCGTCCCGGCACTCATGCCGCCGCGTCCGTCCGGCTCATGTCCGCCCGGGCCACGCCGGGTCGTGCCATGTCCGCCCGTGCCATGTCCGCCCGTGCCATCTCCGCCCGTGCCATCTCCGCCCGTGCCACGGCGGGTCGGGCCACGGCGGGTCGGGCCGTGTCTGGCCGGGCAGGGCTTCGGGGCTCGGCCCGTCGCGTCCCTCGGCCGTTGCCGGACCGGACCCCGGGGACGTCGGCGAACCGCATCGCGCGGCCGCCGTCGTGCAGCGATGTGCCGGGGAAGGGGCGGATCCCCGTTATCGCGTCGGCCAGCTGGAAGGCCCGCTCCGGTGGGAGCCGGTCCAGCACCCCGGTGATCACGTGGTGGACCCGCGCGTCGCCGCTCAATGGCCGGGGTGGGGTGCCGTGCCGCATCGCCTCCTCGAGCCGATGGTCGCTGATCATGCGGGCTGCTTCCAGCATCAGCGTGGTGAAGGGCACCGCCGGCCCGGCCAGTGCCCGTTCGCGATCCCGGAAGTAGGCGCGCGCCAGCGTGTCGAACAGGTCCCGCTCGGCGTGGATCGCCGGGTCGCAGGCCGCGGCCCGCTCGACGAGCGTGGCGGCAAGATCGGATACGTCGCGGGGGTTGATCGCCGGTTCCAGCATCGCAGTATTCGAACACACGTACGAAGATCGCGGCAAGTCGATCTCCCGCCGCGGCCGGACCGCCCTGAGGGGCGTGTCGGTGGTCCGCTGTGCCAGGTAATTCGTGACCAGGCTCAGCCCGGCCGGACGGCGTACGACTGGGTTGCCGTCATGGTGTGAGGGTGTTCGTCGGAGTATGGCACTTCCCTCGAATTGGATCCACATATAAATTCTACGGATCCAAGGTTCGGAAGGTTGCACCGTTTTTGGAGGAGATCTGTGACTGAGACGCCTGAGAGCCGGGTCCTTGCCCTCGGCCTGAGCATTCCCGACTATGCGGATCCGCCCTACGGTGGCCGGTATGGCACGGTCAAGCCGTTCCACCGGGTGGGTGACCTGTTGCTGCTGTCCGGGCTGACCCCGGAGGACCGGGCCGGCAACCGCTTGCATCCCGGCCGCTTCGGCGACGACCTGACCGTCGAGCAGGGGTACGAGGCGGCCCGGCTGACCGCGGTCAACGCGCTCGGCCTGATCCGGCTCGCCGTCGGCAGCCTGGACCAGGTGGCGGCGATCGGCCGCAACCTGTGCTTCCTGCGCACCACCGACGACTTCGAGGACCTGCACCTGGTCTCCGCCGGCGTCTCGGAGCTGTTCATCGACGTGTTCGGCCGGGAGGCCGGGATCGCGGGGCGGGCCTCGATCGGCGTGTCCAGTCTGTCGCGCCGCAACTGCTTCGAGCTCTGGACCGAACTCGAACTGAAGCCCGGCGCGTGAGGTGGGGAGTCCCGGGAAAGTGCCATCACGATCGTGGGCGGGGCCGCCGGTCATGACCGGCTGGCAGGGTCGCCGTCGTGCAGTTGGTGCGATTCGCCTGGCAAGAGGCGCTCAGTTGTGGCTACGCGGTGGCATTCTTCGCCATGCTCGCGCTGGCCGAGGTCCTTCCGCTGCCCCTCGCCCGTTACGACGCGCTGCTGATCGGCTGTGTGGCGCTGACCGTGGTGATGTGGGCGGCCGGCGCCGAGACCGGCCGGGAAGTGCTCGTCATCGCGCTGTTCCACGTGGTGGGGCTGGCGCTGGAGCTGTTCAAGGTGCGCGCCGGCTCGTGGTCGTACCCGGACGACGCGTACACGAAGGTCCTGGGTGTCCCGTTGTACAGCGGCTTCATGTATGCGGCGGTCGGCAGCTACATGTGCCAGGCCTGGCGGCGGCTGGACCTGGGACTGCTCGGCTACCGCCCGCTGGCCACCGGTGCGGCCGCCCTGTTCGTATACGCGAACTTCTTCACCCACCACTGGCTGCCCAACCTGCGGCTGGTCGCGGTGGTGGCCCTGCTCGCCGCGACGTGGCGGACCCTGGTGACCTACCGGGTCGGGCAGAAACGGTATGCGATGCCGCTCGCCCTGTCGTTCGCGCTGATCGGCACGTTCCTGTGGCTGGCCGAGAACGCCGCGACGTTCCTGGGCGCCTGGGAGTACCCCGACCAGGCCGGCGTGTGGCGGGTCGTGCACCTGTCGAAGCTCAGCTCGTGGGCCCTGCTCGTGAGCGTCAGCTTCGTCCTGGTCGCCGCCCTGGTCCGGCCGGCTCGCGAAGTCGGGCCAGCTCGCGACGTCGGGCCAGCTCGCGACGTCGGGCCGGCTCGCGACGTCAGGCCGGCTCGCGGGGTGCGGCCGCGGCTGAGCGATGATCGATACCATGACGGAGCCCCGTAAGCCTCGCGCGCACCTGATCCTCGACCCGGCGTTCACGATCGGCGCGGTCGACCGGCGGCTGTTCGGCGGGTTCGTCGAACACCTCGGGCGGCACGTGTACGACGGGATCCACGAGCCCGCGCACCCGAGCGCCGGCCCGGACGGGTTCCGGCGGGACGTGATCGAGCTGGTCAAGGAGCTCGGCGTCACCACCATCCGGTATCCGGGCGGCAACTTCGTGTCCGGCTACAACTGGGAGGACGGGGTCGGCCCGGTCGCCGAGCGGCCCCGGCGCCTCGACCTGGCGTGGCACTCCACCGAGACCAACGAGGTCGGTCTGCACGAGTTCCAGGGCTGGCTCGACCAGGTCGGCAGCGACCTGATGCTCGCCGTCAACCTCGGCACCCGGGGGCCGAAAGAGGCGATGGAGCTGGTCGAGTACGCCAATGTGCCGTCCGGCACCGCGCGCACCGAGCAGCGCACCGCCAACGGCCGGGCCGAGCCGTTCGGGGTGGGCATGTGGTGCCTCGGCAACGAGATGGACGGGCCGTGGCAGCTCGGGCACCGCGACGCCGAGGACTACGGCAAGCTGGCGGCGATGACCGCGAAGGCGATGCGGCAGGTCGACCGGGGTCTGGAGCTGGTGGTCTGCGGCTCGTCGGGCCGGGAGATGCCGACGTTCGGCGAGTGGGAACGCGTGGTGCTCGAGCACACGTACGACGATGTCGATCTCATCTCCTGTCATGCGTACTACGAGGAGCTCGACGGCGACCTGGCGAGTTTTCTGGCCTCCGGGGTCGACATGGACGCGTTCATCGAACAGGTCGTGGCCACCGCCGACCACGTCCGGGCGCTCAAGCGCACCGACAAGCGGATCAACATCTCGTTCGACGAGTGGAACGTCTGGTATCTGACGAAGTGGAAGGAGCAGGAGAGCACGTTCACCATCGACGAGTGGCCGGTCGCCCCGCGCCTGCTCGAGGACATCTATTCGGTCGCGGACGCGGTCACGTTCGGCGGGCTGCTCATCTCGCTGCTCAACCACGCCGACCGGGTCACCTCGGCGAGCCTCGCCCAGCTGGTCAACGTCATCGGCCCGATCATGACCGAGCCGGGCGGACCGGCCTGGCGCCAGACCACGTTCTTCCCGTTCTCGCTCACCTCGCGGGCCGCGCACGGTGACGCGCTGCGGGTCGTCCTCGACGCGGACACCACGCTCACGTCCCGCTTCGGTGACGTCCCGGTGGTGGCCGCGGCGGCGACCTCGGACGGCTCGTCGGTGTCGGTGTTCCTGCAGAACCGGCACACCGCGCAGGCCACCTCGGTCACCGTCGACGTGCGCGCGCTGGGCGCGACCGGCACGGTCACGGCCCAGGGCATCTGGGACCGGGACGTGTACGCGGTGAACGACCTCAGTGACACCGAACGGGTCGGACCGCGTGGCAACGACACCGTGTCCCTGGCCGACGGCATCCTCACCATCGAGCTGCCGCCGGTGTCGTGGACCACGATCTCCATCGCCACCGCATGAGCGGGCCGATCCCCACGGACGCCGGGATCCGCGCCCTGCACGAGCGGTTCGCGCCCACCCGCGAGGCCTTCGACCTGGTCTACGAGCACTGCGAGATCGTGTGCCGGATCGCCGAGCAGATCATCGACCGGACCGCGCCGGACGTGGATGTGGCGCTGGTCCGAGCCGGTTGCCTGCTGCACGACATCGGCGTGTACGCGCTCTTCCTGCCGTCCGGCGACCTCGACGGCGCCAACTACATCCGGCACGGCGTGCTCGGCCGGGACATGCTGCGCTCGGCCGGGCTGGCGGAACGGGTGTGCCGTTTCTGCTCCTGTCACACCGGCGTCGGTGTCACCCGGGCGGACATCGAACGGCAGGCGCTGCCGCTGCCGCCCGGCGACTACACCGCCACGACGGACGAGGAGCGCCTGGTCATGTACGCCGACAAGTTTCACAGCAAGAGGACGCCGCCGGTGTTCGTGTCCGCCACGTCGTACCAGAGATCGGTCCTGCGGTTCGGCGACGACAAGGTGGCGGTGTTCGCGGCCATGGTGGAGCACTACGGCGAGCCGGACCTGGCACCCCTCGCCGCGCAGTACGGCCAGGACATCAGATGAGTCCCTCGCGGATGGCCCAGGCGACCGCGTGGGTACGGCTGTGCAGCCCGGCCCGGAGCGTGACGCCGCGCAGGATGTTCTTGATCGTGCGGGCCGAGTAGTTGAGCTTCTCGGCGACCTCGTCGGTCTCGTAGCCCTCCGCCATGAGCCGCAGCACCGCCCGTTCGCGGTCGCTGAGCCACGGCCGGCGCCGGTCCGTCCCGGCGCCGGCGCCGGCGCCGGTGTCGTGCTCGACGGCGATCGCCCGGGCGGCGGGCAGCACGGTCGTCTCCAGGTGGCGGCGGTCGCTGAGTGCCAGCCCGACGAGATCGATCAGGCCGCGCTGGGTGATCGTGGCCCGGGACAGCACCGCGACCACCGGGTATGCCGCGATCAGCCGCAGCAGGTCGACGAGCGGGGCGGGTTCGACGATGAGGATCGTCGGCACGCCGGTGGGCACGGGCGGTTCGGGTTCGTCGGCGACCGGTCCGGCGACCACGATCAGCAGGTCCGCCGGACCACCGTCCGGGGCGGACGTGACGACGACGGCGGGGGTGCCCCGCAGGAAGTCGACGACGCCCTCGGCGACGACCGGATCGTGCGCTCGCACATGGATCCGGACCGCGCGCGAGTTGGGGTCCACATAGGTCATGCGCGACATGATTCACTGTCGGCGCAAGGTCATGAATCGCGCGGTTTCCTTACTGTTCCGAGGCGTCCGGGGATAGGTTTACGTCATGATCAATCTTGGTGGGAAGAACGTGTCCCGGCTCGGTTTCGGGGCCATGCGGATCACCGGACCCGGCGTCTGGGGCCCGCCCCGCGACCATGACGAGGCCGTCCGGGTGCTGCGCCGGGCCGTCGAGCTCGGGGTCACCTTCATCGACACCGCCGACTCCTACGGTCCGTACGTCTCCGAAGAGCTGATCCGGGAAGCCCTGCACGACGGCAGCGGTTACGGCGACGTCGTCATCGCCACCAAGGGCGGCCTGACCCGCAGCGGCCCGAATGTGTGGCCGCCGCTGGGCCGCCGTGAATACCTGCGCCAGTGCCTGCTCATGTCGCTGCGCCGCCTCGGCGTCGAGCGGATCGACCTGTGGCAGCTGCACCGCATCGACCCGCGGACCCCGCGCGAGGAGCAGTTCGGCGAGCTCAGGGCGTTCCTCGACGAGGGCCTGGTGAAGCAGGTCGGGCTCTCCGAGGTCGATGTCGCGGACGTGCGGGCCGCGCAGGACGCCGGGGTCCCGGTCGTCTCGGTGCAGAACCGCTACAACCTCGGTGACCGGCGCGCGGAGGAACTGCTCGACTTCTGCACCGACCAGGGCATCGCGTTCATCCCGTGGGCGCCGGTCGACGCCGGGGCTCTCGCCCGCCCGGGCGGTCCGCTGGACGCGGTGGCCAAGAACCACCCCGGCGTCACCACCGGTCAGCTCGCCCTGGCCTGGCTGTTGCGCCGCTCGCCGGTGATGGTCCCGATCCCGGGTACGTCCTCGGTGCGGCACCTCGAGGAGAACCTCGGCGCGGCCGGGATCGAGCTGACCGACGAGGAATTCCAGCTGCTGGCCGACGCCGCCTGATGCACGCCCTGATCGTGCGCGGCGGCTGGGCGGGGCACCGGCCGGTCGAGGCGACGGAGCTGTTCCGGCCGTTCCTGGAGAACGCCGGTTACTCGGTGCGGGTCAGTGACTCGCCCGGGCCCTACGCGGACCCGGACGAGATGGCGCGCACCGACCTCATCGTGCAGTGCGTCTCCATGGGCGAGATCGACGACGACCAGATCGCCGGGCTGCGTGCGGCCGTCGCGGCCGGCACCGGGTTCACCGGCTGGCACGGCGGCATCGTGGATTCCTACCGCGCGTCGACGGAGTACCTCCAGCTGGTCGGCGGCCAGTTCGTGACCCATCCGGGCAAGGAGCCGGGTGAGTGCGGCGGCGGCCCGGAGGACAATTTCCTGCCGCACACCGTCGAGGTGACCCCGCTGGGCCGCACCCACCCGGTCACCGCCGGCCTCGACGACTTCGCGCTGGAGTCGGAGCAGTACTGGGTGCTGCACGACGACCTGATCGACGTGCTCGCGACCACCACCCACCCGGTGCGGCCGTGGCAACCGTGGCACCGGCCGGTCACCTCGCCCGCGGTCTGGACCCGGCTCTGGGGCGCCGGCCGGATCGTGGTGACGACCCCGGGACACAGCCTGGACGTGCTAGAACACCCCAGCGTCCGCACCATCATCGAGCGAGGCATGGTGTGGGCGACCCCTACCCGGTGACACCGGCGACGGTGCGGCCGAAACCCTCCACGGCGAGGTACGCGTTGAGGTGCGGGTGGCGGCTGCCGACTGCCACGTCGCGCCAGAACCGCTGCAGCGGGTTGGACGTCCGGAAGCCGCTCGTGCCGTGCAGGTCGAGCATGAGTTCGACCGAGGCGCGGCAGTCCCGGGCGGCCTCGCTCAGGTTGAGGTGCAGGCGGCTGCCGTCGGCGTCGGTGAGGCCGGTGCCGGCGTCGATCTCGGTGGCCACCGCGAGCATGGTGCGTTCGGCCCGCTGCGCCAGCGTGGTCGCCTCGGCCAGCCACTGCCGCGCACCCGGGGATGCGCCCATGTTCGCGTACGCGGTCATGTAGGGCTTGCGGTCGGAGGCGAACATCGCGGTGATGACGTCGAGCGCGCCGAACGTCGCGCCCACCATCGGTGCCAGCACGCTGATGGCGAACAGCTGCATCGTCGCGACGCCGAACGGGCCCTTGAACGGGGTCACCCGGCCGGCCGGGACGAGCACGTCCTCGGCGACCACGGTGTGGCTGCCGGTGCCGCGCATGCCGGCCATCTGCCAGGTGCGGTCGATGCTCAGGTCGGCCAGCGGGATCTGCGCGAACGAGAACACCCCGTCGACCATGAGGGCCAAACCCGCCCACTGCGCGTCCTCGCAGCCGGAGACGCTGACCCAACGACCATTGACGCGTACGCCGTGAGCTTCGGTTTCGCCGCGTCCCGACGGCACGCCGGTCCCGCAGAACAGCGCGTCCGGGTCGGCGAACAGCTCCTTCAGCACCGTCTCGTCGTACCCGCCGGCCAGGGTTTTCGCGGTGAGGCACGTGCCCGCGATCCAGGACGTGGCCGGACATGCCCGCCCCATGCCGGTCAGGGTGCGGGCGATCTCGGTGGCATTCGCGGACCTGCCGCCGTACACCTCGGGGGTGGCCAGGGCGAAAGCGCCCGCCTCGCGTGCCGCTCGCACACTGTCGGCGGTCGGCCGGTCCTGCTGCTCGGTCCGCTCCGCGTTCGCGGCCAAAATGTCGATCATGGTTCCAGGTAAGCAGCGGCGCCCGGCGGCGGCCATACGCGGCCGGACCGGATGGATACGCGGGTGGGTACCCTCGGCCCGGTGGACATGATCACCGCGGCGATCAGCAGCGTCCGGGTCGGGCGGGCCAATGGGCGCCGGGTCGCCGAGTCGGGCCCCCGTGGCCTGCGGCTCCCCGCGATGCCGATGATCGGCTTCCATGTGCTGCTGTCGGGTGACGGGTGGCTGATCACCGATACGGCGGCGCCGGTCGCACTGCGGCCGGGCGACGTCGTCTTCACCGCGGCCGGGGCCGAGCACGGGATCTCCCGCCTGCCCTGCACGCTGGGTGAGCTCCCACCGATCGAGATGGCCGACGTGCCGCCACCGCCGCATCCGGTCGAGTTCGAGTTCCTCTGCGGGATGTACCCGCTGCAGCAGGGCCGGGTGCCCGGCGTGCTGCGGCACCTGCCGGAGGTCCTGGCGTTCACCCCCGACTACGACCGGCACCCCGAGGTACGCATGGTCGTGGACATGCTCAGCGACACCTGTACGACGGAGCAGCCGGGCGGGGACGCGAGCCGGGCCGCGCTGATCGACCTGATGATCGTGCACATCCTGCGGCACCTCCAGACGCACAGCGCCCCCGGGCAGTGGCCGTTGACCAGCGAACCGGGCCTCACCGACGCGCTGGTCGGGATGCACACCGACCCCGGGCGGGCGTGGACGGTGCGGCAGCTCAGCGACGTGGCGGGGATGTCGCGGACCGCGTTCACCCGGCGGTTCCGGGCCGCGGTCGGGACGTCGCCGATGGCGTACCTGACCGGCTGGCGCCTCGACCTGGCCGCCCGCCTGCTGCGGGAGAGTTCCGCGCCGCTGTCGGCCGTCGCGCGCAAGGTGGGCTATTCGACGCCGTACGCGTTCACGGCCGCGTTCCGCCGTGCGTACGGCGTGCCGCCCGGCCGGTATCGCGACGATGTAAGAAATTATTGACGTCATGTAAGGAATCTTTTACCTTGAACGCATGACCACCGAAGAACGCCGGGCCTGGTCACTCGCAGTGATCGGCCTGTTCGCGTACGTGATATATCTGGTCCTGCTCCTCGCCGGGCTCTCCTACGTCCCGGCCCTGCTGGGGACGGTCGGCGGGGCGATCGCCGGCAACATCGTGGCCGGCGTCTTCTTCGCCGGTGACCGGCGCACCGACCAGCGTGACCGGGAGATCGGCCGGTTCGGCGACCACATCGGGCAGTCGCTGGTGGTGGCCGGGGCGGTCGGCGCCCTGCTGCTGGCGCTGACCGAGGCACGCTATTTCTGGATCGCGAACGTCATCTACCTGGGATTCGTCCTTTCCGCGGTGCTCGGCTCGGTCGCCAAGATCGTCGCCTACCGCCGGGGTTTCCACCCGTGGTGAAGCCGACCCGGATCACCAACACCATCCGCGCGCTGCGGTTCACCCACGACGAGATGACCCAGGCCGAGCTGGCCGACCGGATCGGGGTCACCCGGCAGACCGTGATCGCCATCGAGCAGGGGCGCTACTCACCCTCGCTGGAAGTGGCGTTCCTGATCGCCCGCACGTTCGGCGTCGGCCTCGACGACGTCTTCCACTATCCCGGCGCTGAAGGGGATACCCCATGAGAGCCATCGTCCACGAGACGTACGGCGACGCCGGCGTGCTGCACCTGGCCGACGTTCCCGACCCGGTCCCCGGCCCGGAGGATGTGCTGATCCGGGTGCACGCGGCCGGCGTCGACCGCGGCGCCTGGCACGCGATGACCGGCCTGCCGCTGATCAGCCGGCTCGGCTTCGGTCCACGCCGGCCCCGCAACCCGACCCCCGGCATGGACCTGGCCGGTGTCGTCGAGGCGGTCGGCGCCCGGGTGACCGGCTTCGCCCCCGGCGACGAGGTGTTCGGCTCCGGCACGTCCAGCTGGGCCGGGCTGGCCACCGCCCGCCCCGCCCGGCTGCTGCACAAACCCGCCCACCTGACCTTCGAGCAGGCCGCGGCCCTGCCCACCGCCGGCGCCACCGCCCGCCGCATGCTCGGCCACCCCGGCGGCGGCCACCCCAGCGTCCCCGCCGCGGGCGGCCACCCGACCATCCCCGCCGCGGGCGGCCACTCCGCCATTCCCGCCGGCGGCCACCCCGCCACCACCGGTGGCGGGCTCGAGGTGCTGGTGATCGGCGCGGGTGGTGGGGTCGGGTCGTTGGCCGTGCTGCTGGCCAGAGCGCGTGGCGACCGGGTCACCGGGGTGTGCGGCACGGCCAAGGCCGGGGCGGTCCGGGGCCTCGGCGCGGACGCGGTGATCGACTACACCCGCGAGCCGTTCACCGGGCGCTACGACCTGATCGTGGACATCGCCGGCAACCGGCCGGTCGGCGAGCTGCGGGCGCTGCTCACCCCGCGCGGCCGGTTGATGATCGCCGGTGGCGAGCGGGGCGGCCGGTGGTTCGGGGGCCTGGAACGCAACCTGGGGCTGTTCGCGCTGAGCCCGTTCGTCAAGCACGGGCTGGGCGCCCCGATCGTCGTCACCACGCGGGCTGATCTGGCGGCGCTGACCGCCGTCACCCCGCTGATCGGCGAGACGCATCCGCTCGCCGGGGCCCCGGAGGCGATGCGCCGGCTGGCGGCCGGGGCGGTTGTCGGCAAGGCCGTTCTGAGCTGTTCCTGAGCGGGATTCCCCGGCAGGGCGGAAAGCGATCCGGATACGCTGGTGACGTGCCCGTGGTCATCGAGGTCGTCACCGAGATCGCCGCCGATCGAGCGGTTGTCTTCGATCTCGAGCTCGACATGGATGTCCATGCCGCGTCCCTGGCGGGCAGTGCGGAAACCGCCAGGACGAGCACCGGCCGGCGCCGGTTGTCAGCCGGGGATGAAGTCACGTTCCGTGCCCGGCACTTCGGCATTCGGTGGCGCATGACAAGCCGGATCACCATGTACGACCGGCCGCACCGATTTGTCGACGAACAGGTCCGCGGTCCTTTCCGGATGATGCGGCACGAGCACACCTTCGAGCAGGTCGGAGCCGCGCGTACCCGGATGACCGATCGGATGTCGGTGGCCGCGCCATTCGGGATGCTGGGTTCGGTCGTCACCCGATGGATGGTGGCGCCCTATCTGCGACGGCTGCTCGTGCGGCGCGCGGAACACATTGCGGAAATGGCCCGGCTCGCGGGCGGCGATCCGGTGTGAACCGTTCGCGCGACCCCGCGAGACCATAGTCGACCGTCGATTGCGGAACGTTTCAGGAAATACCGTGGTGGGCCAGGTTGACCCAGAGGGTGGCCACCGTGGTGGCAAAAAAGATGGCCCATCCGACAAGATTGCGGGAACCCACCCGCATGTGCGCGATGAATGCGCCGATGAAATACAGCACCAGGCCGAGTGCGGCCAGGGTGCCGACGATGTGGACCGCGAATCCGACCAGCAGGCCGACCGCTCCCGCCGCCAGTGCTCCACCCAGGCGGGGCATCCACGACATCGGCAGGCGCTTGATCTCCATCTGCGCCCGGGGGTAGGAGTGATTGATCAGGTAGGTCACGGCGGCGAAGCCGGAAAATAGCGCGGCGGCGATGTTGAGCGTTACGTAGGCGGCGAACACAATTGCCCTTTCTCCGGGTGTCGAGGACCGGGGGAGGTCCCCGCCGGCGTCAATCTCGATCGATGCCAACAGAGTGCGGCTCTTCTCGAGAAAGGTCAAACCCGGGTCCTTCCGGCGCGTCGGTCCTCAGTGGCCGGGGCGTGCCGCGGGCTGCGGAGTGCGGGATGTCGCAACCCGTCCGGGAACGGGGTCGCGGTGCGGGGACCTTCGCAGGTAGGGTCCCCGTCGGCACGTAAACTCAGCCTTCGTGCCCACGGGGAAAGGGCATTCATATGTTGTATTCAGTCTGTTTTCGCGACCGGATCGCCGCATGACGGGCATGATGGTCGTCGATATCCGGCCATCCGCCGCACCGCCGCCGGAGCCGGCACCGGCCATGGTGGAGTTCCAGGTCCTGGGCCCGTTGGAGGCGCTGGTCGGCGGCCGGCCGGCCGGACTGGGCACACCCAAGCAGCGGGCCCTGCTCGCGCTGCTGGTGAGCCGGATCGGGCAACCGGTCGCGGTGGACATGATCCTGGAGACGCTGTGGGCGGGAGCCCCGCCCCGATCGGCGATGACCTCGCTGCAGGCGTACATCGCCAACCTGCGCCGGGTGCTGGAGCCGGACCGGGCCCCGCGCAAGCCGGCCGCGGTGCTGCGTACCTGCCCCGGCGGCTACCTGCTGGACGGCCGGGTGGTCGAGGTCGACGTCCACCGGTTCGGGGCCCGGGCCACCGCCGGATGGCAGGCCTGGGACCGCGGCGACGCCCCGCGGGCACTCGGCGAGTTCGAGGCGGCGCTGGCGATGTGGCGCGGCCGGGCCTACCCGGAGGTCGCCGCGGTGACCCACGTGGTCCCCGAGGTCGCCCGCCTGGAGGAACTGCGGTTGTCGGTCGTCGAGGCGCGGTGCGCGGCGCTGCTGTCCGTCGGCGCCCACGAGGTGGCCCTGCCCGAGCTCGAGGCGCTGGTCCAGGCCCATCCGCTGCGCGAGTACGGCGGTGAGCTGCTGAGCCTGACGCTGTACCGGACCGGCCGCAAAGCCGACGCGCTGGGGGTGCTGCGGACCATCCGTACCCGTCTCGCCGAGGAGCTGGGCATCGACCCCCGGCCCGCGCTGCAACGCCTCCAGCAGGAGATCCTGGCCCAGGACCCGGACCTGGACTGGCAGCCGGCCGGAGCCGGCCCGGCCCGGACCCGGGTGGCGCCGGCCGTCGCGGAACAGCCGGCCGTCGCGGAACAGCCGGCCGTCGCAGAACACCCAGCCGTCGCAGAACACCCGGCCGTCGCGGAACAGCCGGAGCCGTTCGTCGGCCGGGAACCGGCCCTGCGGCTGCTCGCCGAGGCGGTGGAGGCCACGGCCGCCGGACGCGGCCGGATCGTGACGGTGTCCGGTGAGCCCGGCATCGGCAAGACCGCCCTGCTGCGGCGCTTCGCCGGGCAGGCCGGCGCGCCGGTGCTCTGGGGCACCTGCCCCGAGCACGTCGCGGTGCCCCCACTATGGCCCTGGGAACAGGTGCTGCGCGCAGCCGCCCGCATGTTCCCGCACCACCCGTTGCCGGCCGCGGTGACCGCCCTGCTGGCGGCCGGCTCACCGCCCGACGCCCCCGCGAACGGCCCCGGTCTGCTGATGGACGCCACCGGAAGCGAGAACGCGAACGACACCGGGATGCCGCCGAACGGCGCCGGGCTGCCGACGGCCGGTGACACGCTGCGTGGGTTCGAGGCGATCGTCGGGTATCTGACCGGGCTCTCGCGTGCCGTTGCCCTCGTGGTGGTCCTCGACCAGCTGCATCAGGCCGACCCGGCTTCGCTGCGGCTGCTCGCCCATCTTGCCGGTTCGGTGCCGGCCGGGCGGCTGCTGGTGATCGCTTCCTACCGCTGCGGGGAGGAGGCCGCGCTGGGCGTCTCGTTGCCGGCGCTGGCCCGGGCGGGTGCGGCCCGGGTCGAGCTGACCGGGCTGGACACCCGCGATGTCCGGGCGCTCGCGGGTGCCGTGCTGGAGCGGACGGTCAGCCTGCCGGCGGCGGAGCGGCTGTGGGCCCGTACCGAGGGTAATCCGTTCATCCTGCGGGAGCTGATCGAGCAGCTCGACGGGGCGCGGGAGGAGGACCGCCCGGACGACGTCGCGGTGCCGGTGCCGGTGCGTGATCTGGTGCTGCGCCGGGTCGGCCGGTTGCCGGTGGCCGCGGCCGAGCTGTTGTCGGTCGCCGCCGTGGCGGGCCGGTCCTTCGACATCGAGGTGGTCGCCGAGGCCGCGTCGGTCGAGGTCGAGGCGGCGCTGGGGGCCATGGACGCGGCGGTCGCGGCCGGTCTCGTCGCCGAGGACCGCCGGCTGGGCTGGTTCCGGTTCGCGCATCCGGTGACCCGGGAGGTGCTGTACGAGACGACCGGCCGGCTGCGGCGGGTCCGCCGGCACCTGCGGATCGGCGCGGCCGCCGCCCGGGCCTGGGCGAACGAACCCGAGCGGGCCGCTGAGACCGCCCATCACTGGCTGCTCGCCGCCGAGCTGGACCCGGCCGCCGCCGCCCACGCGGTGACCCATGCCGCGACCGCCGCCCGGGTCGCCGCCGCGAATCTCGCGTTCGCCGACGCCGCCGCGCTGTGGCGGCGGGCGCTGTCCGCGGCGGACCTGACCGGGCAGGACGACCTCGACCGCTATCCGCTGCTGATGGGGCTGGGCACGTCGCTGTACCGCTCCGGTAACCATCAGGACGGCCTCCCGGTGCTGATCCAGGCGATGGAGGAGGCGCTCGCCGGGCCCGGCCCGGACGCGTCCCGGCTGGTCACCGCGGCGGTCGCGGCGGTCGGTGAGCTGTCGTGGCACCCGCCGCACCACGGTGCGGTCAACCGCCGGCTCCTCGACGTCCTGCAGCGCGCCCTGCCCCGGGTCACCGATCCCGGGCAGCGTTCGCTGGTGCGGTCCTGCCTGTCCGTCGTCCGCAACCGGGACGGCGATCCGGCGCGCCGGCCCGCCCTGGTCGCCTGAGCGGAACTCCCAGCACCGCCCGAACCCGCCCGGCCCACAGGCCGGGCGGGTTCTTTCGTGGGTGGGTGCCCGCCAAGCCGCCACCAATCCGTGGCCCGGCCGCGCTTAAGCCCGCCGTCCGACACTGCTTGCGCACGATCGCGGGAGCAGACCCGTGACCCGCGAAAGGAGGCGGTCCGCATGAAGAGCGCCGAGATCCACAAGACGCTTCGCACGAACGGCCTGCATCTCGGCATCCTGCCGGAGATGGCGGCGGCCCGGAACCCGGCCACGCCGCTCAGCCTCGACCACGACCTGGACGTCCTGCCCGAGGTGGGCCGCCGGCTGACCGTGGCCCAGCTGGCCGGGCACGTGGACGACCTCGCCGGCCGGCTCGCGGCGGCCGGGGTCACGGCCGGGGACCACGTCCCGATCTACAAGATCGCGAACTTCGACGTCTGGGTGATCGCCATCGCGGTGTCGCGCCTCGGGGCGATCCCGGTGATGCTGTCGCCGGCGCTGGACGCCCCGACCATCGGCGCGCTGCTCGGCCGGCTGGAGCGGCCGAAGCTGGTCACCGACCTGCCCAAGCTCGACGAGCTGGCCGGCGAACCACTGGCGGAGCTCACCGGCGCGGTGATCGTCGTGGCCGGGCACCGCCCGGGCGTGGTGTCGCTGGCCGATCTCGCCGGGTCGCCGCGGGTGGCACCGGTCAACCGGCCGGTGGACGAGGCCGCGATGATCACCCACACGTCCGGCACCACCGGGCTGCCCAAACTCGTCGTGCACACGCCGCGGACGATGGGCACCCGGCTCACCCCGCAGTGGCGGCTCCTGTCGCTGATGCGCGGGCGGCAGCGGGAGACCGTCGCGATCCACATCTCGTTCGTGCACTCGCGGATGTTCGCGGCCATGGCCCTGGTGCTGCTGCGCGAGATGCCGGTGCTGCTGCTGAACGAGTCCGATCCCGAGCGCACCGCCCGCTCGTTCCTGGAGCACCGTCCCGGGTTCATCGAGGCGCTGCCGAACTCGCTGATGGACTGGGAGTGCCTGACCGACGATCCGCGCAAGCCGTTCGCGTCGGTGAAGTACTTCAGCAGCACGTTCGACGCGATCCACCCCCGCACGATGGGCCGGCTGCTGGACGCGTCCGAGCGGCGGGCGCCGATGTTCTTCCAGATCTACGGGCAGAGCGAGGTCGGCCCGGCGGTCGGGCGGCCGTACTTCCGCGGGTCCGCCCACCAGGCGGACGGGCGCTGTGTGGGCTTCCCGATGCCCGGTTCGGCGAAGGTACGGGTGGTGAGCCGCAACGGCCGTCCACCGTCGGAGACGAACCCGGGCTACATCGAGGTGGGCTGGGTCGGACTGGCCAAGACCTATCACGGCGAGCAGGACCGGTACGACGAGAACCGCTTCGGTGACTGGTGGCGGACCGGTGACGTGGGGTTCCGTACCCGGCTGGGCTGTCTGCACATGCTGGACCGGGAGATCGACATGATCGCCGGGATCCGCAGTGTCCTGGAGGTCGAGGACGCGGTGCTCGGGCAGCTGGCCGAGCTCAGCGAGCTCGCCGTGGTGCCGGGCCCGGACGGCGAGGCGGTGCCGGTGCTCTGCACCCACGACGACCGGCCGCTGGACCGGGACCGGTGGCGTACCGCGGTCGCCGCGTTCCCGCAGCTGGCCGAACCGGTGCAGATCACGCAGGCCGAGCTGCCCCGGACCGGCACGTTGAAGGTCCGGCGCGTCGAACTCTCCCGCCGGATCCTGAGCGCGGGCGGACGGGCCGGCTGACCGGTCCGTCCACGATCGACCTTTGTGTGTCACAGACAGAAACGGGGATCCCAGGTATGCCAACGTTGTGCAAACCGGCGGTGAGTGTGCCGGAGCATGTCATCACCATGGAAGAGACGCTGGAGTTCGCCGAGCGGGTCCACGCCGGGAAACCGCAGCTTCCACTGGCGCTGCGACTGATCCGGAACACCGGCGTGCGGAAGCGGCACATCGTTCAGCCGATCGAGAAGACGCTCACCCATCCGGGCTTCGAGGAGCGCAACCGGATCTACGAGGTCGAGTCGAAGAAGCGCTGCCCCGAGGTCATCGACCGGGCCCTGGCGAACGCCGGCGTCGCGGTGACCGACATCGACCTGATCATCTACGTGTCGTGCACCGGGTTCATGATGCCGTCGCTGACCGCCTGGCTGATCAACGAGATGGGGTTCCGGTCCGACACCCGGCAGATCCCGATCTCGCAGCTGGGGTGCGCGGCCGGCGGTGCGGCGATCAACCGGGCCCACGACTTCTGCACCGCCTACCCGGACAGCAACGTGCTGATCGTGTCGTGCGAGCTGTGCTCCCTGTGCTACCAGCCGGCCGACGACAACATCGGGTCGCTGCTGTCGGACGGGCTGTTCGGGGACGCGGTCGCGGCGGCCGTGGTCCGGGGCACCGGCGGCACCGGCATCGCGCTGGAGCGCAACGCGTCCTACCTCATCCCGAACACCGAGGACTGGATCTCGTACGCCGTGCGGTCCACCGGTTTCCACTTCCAGTTGGACCGGCGGGTCCCCGGCACGATGGAGCCGATGGCGCCGGTCCTGCGGGAGCTGGCCAGCCGCCACGGGTGGGACGTCGGGCACCTGGACTTCTACGTCATCCACGCCGGGGGCCCGCGGAT
This sequence comes from Actinoplanes sp. NPDC051494, assembly GCF_044454705.1. Lineage (NCBI taxonomy): Bacteria > Bacillati > Actinomycetota > Actinomycetes > Micromonosporales > Micromonosporaceae > Actinoplanes > Actinoplanes sp. NPDC051494. Next base: position 151,091 of record NZ_JBITDZ010000004.1, on the reverse strand, counting down.
CCTCGACGACCTCGCGAAGTTCCTGTTCGTGGACCGCGACATGTTCCGGCACAGCTGGGCGACGCTGACCGAGCACGGCAACATCGCCAGCGCGGTGGTGCTCGACGCGGTGCGCCGGTTGTTCGAGGAGGACACGATGGTTCCCGGCGCGACCGGGGTCATCGCCGGCTTCGGCCCGGGGATCACCGCCGAGATGGTCATGGGGACGTGGACCGTCGACCCGCTCGACGCGGTCGGCCGGGCCGGGCTCACGGCGTCGGTCCCGGACCTGCGGGACCTCGCGCCGGCCACGGGGGTGCCGGCGGTATGAGCGGCCTCGTGCTACCACCCGGGGCGGGCCGGCGCCTGACGACCAGGGCGCAGGACGTCACGTTCAAGGTCACCGCCGCCGACGGCTCCGTCTCGTCGATCTTCGAGGTGGTGGTCCCGCCCGGCTTCGACGTCGGCGCGCACACCCACGACCGCGGGCAGGAGTTCTTCTACGTGCTGCAGGGCACGCTCGACGTGTTCGCGTTCGAGCCGGCCGCGCGTACCGGGGACTCCTGGCACGACTGGGAATCCGCCTCCGGTGAGCGGGTCGTCCGGGCCGCGGCCGGCAGCAGCATGTTCGTGCCGCCCGGCTGCCCGCACGCGTTCCGCAACGCCGGCGAGGAGCCGGTGCGGATGCTGTTCCAGAGTTCACCCTCGCCCGACCACGAGCGGTACTTCGAGGAGATCTGCGAGATCTTCGCCGAGGGCCGGACGGTCGACCCGGACGCCGTGCAGCGGCTCCGCGACCGTTCCGACGTCCGCCAGATCACCCCTCTGCGCTATGAACCGCCCCTTCTCTCCGGTATCAGCGGGAGCTGACGATGAACCCCATTCCTCTGGTCCACGCGAGTCTCGGCGAGCGGGAGCTCGCCGCCGTCGCGGAGGTGTTCGCCTCGGGCTGGCCGGCCGGTCAGGGCCCGCAGGGCAAGGCCCTCGAGCGGGAACTCGCCGTCCGGTACGCCGCCGGCGGCGCGGTCGCGGTCAGCAACTGCGGCGCCGCCCTGCACCTGGCCCTGCTCGCCCTCGGCGTCCGGCCCGGTGACGAGGTCATCGTCGCCGACTACACGTTCCCCGCCCCGGCCCACGCGGTGCGGTACGTCGGGGCGGAACCGGTGTTCGCCGACGTCCGCCGGGAGACCGGCACGATCGACCCGCAGGCGGTGGCGGACCTGATCGGCCCGCGCACGGTGGGCGTGATCGCGGTGGACACGGTCGGCCTGCCCGCCGACTACGCCGAGCTCACCGAGCTCACCGACCGGCACGGCCTGTTCCTCGTCGAGGACGCCGCGTGCGCGGTCGGCGCCACCTACCGCGGGCGGGAAGCGGGCGCGCTGGCCCCGGTCGCCTGCCTGTCGTTCCACGGCCGCAAGGGCGCGTCGAGCGGTGAGGGCGGGGCGTTGATCACCACCGATCCGCTGCTCGCCGCGGACGCCCGGATGCGCTCGTCGTTCGGCATCGGCAGCATCTTCGACCAGGCCCAGGTCGTCGGCCTGCCGATCCCGGAGTTCACCGAGGTCGGTTACAACTACAAGCTGTCCGACATCGCCGCCGCCATCCTGCGGGTGCAGCTGGGCCGGATCGGCGAGCTGCTGCAACGGCGCGGCGCCGTGGCCGCCCGCTACGCGGAGCTGCTCGCCGGGGAGGAGCTGGTGACGCTCCCGGAGGTGCCGGACGACCGGACCCACGCGTGGCAGACGTACATGGTCACGCTGGACCCGGGCGTGGACCGGGCGGCGGTCGCCACCGAGCTGCGCGCCCAGGGCATCGGCAGCGGGCACGGCACCTGGGCCAGCCACCTGCAGCCGGTGTTCGACACGAAGCAGACCTGCCCGGTCTCGGCGGACCTCTTCGCGCGCAACCTCGCGATCCCGATGCACGCCGAGCTGAGCATGGACCAGGTCGAGCGGGTCGTGGACGTGCTGCGCCCGGCGCTGCGTACCCATGCGGGCGGGGGAGCGGCATGAGCGGCGACCAGCCGGCACCGGACCGGATCCTGCAGTTGATCTTCGGTTACTGGGCCACCGGCATCCTCGGAACGGCCGCGAGCCACTCGCTGTTCACCCACCTGGAGCACGGTGTGGACACCGCCGACCGGCTCGCCGACCGGGCCGGCATCTCGGTCCGCGGCGCGCAGGCCCTGCTCGACGGGCTCGTCGGCCTGGAGCTGATCGAGGTGCGCGACGGTTCGTACCGCAACACCGCCGAGGCCTCCGCGTTCCTGGTCGACGGCCTGCCGACCAGCCTGAGTCCGTTCGCCGTGCTCAAGATGGGCCACATGGGCAGCCTGGCCGGCCTGCCCGACGCGGTCCGGGCCGGCGGCCCGGCGACCGTGGCCACCGTCGAGGTCGCCGACAACCCGCACTGGGAGGGCCTGGTCCAGGCCATCGCCGCGCAGTCGGTGCCGGTGGCGGCGATCGCGGCCGGCCTGCTGGGGCTGGCCGGGGCCGGGGAGATCTCGATCCTCGACGTCGGCGGCGGCTCGGGTGTCTACTCCGGCATCTGGCTGGGCCTCAATCCGCTGGCCCGGGCCACCCAGCTCGACTGGGCGCCGATCAACTCGATCGCCCGCCGGCTGCTGACCGCGCGGGGGGTGGCCGACCGCTTCACGACCGTCGACGGTGACCTGCACACCGCCGACCTCGGCACCGGCGCGTACGACCTGGCGGTGTACTCCCACATCGCCCACCAGGAGGGAGCCGAGGCCAACACGGCGGTCTTCGCCCGGCTCCGGTCCGCGCTGCGCCCGGGCGGCACCCTGGTGATCAACGACTACATCGTCGACGACGACCGCGGCGGCCCGCCGTTCGCGCTCACCTTCGCCGGCGAGATGCTGCTCAAGAGCAAACAGGGTGCGACCTGGCGCCGGGCCGACTACGCGGCGTGGCTGGCCAAGGCGGGATTCGACGACGTCACGTTCCACCCCACCCCGTCCCCGGCGACCCTGGTGTTCGCCCGGTAGCCGTAACCCGTACCGCCTCGAGCCGGCTCTCCCCGCACCGGGAGGGCCGGCTCGAGGCGTTGGCCGGCGCCCGGCCCGCGACCCCACCCCGTGGCCACGCCAAGCCGTCGGCAAGTCACACATAAGGACCGGCCAAGCGCGGTGGCCGAGTCTTGCTGACATGGAACGCGAAGACGAAGAATCGGCGGAGAGCCTCTACACGGTCATCGAGCAGTCGGCCGGGGTGCTGGGTGTGCCGTGCTCGCGGGACAAGGTCATGCCCATCCTGAGCATCTACGGCGACGCGCTCGCCCGGGCGGTGATCGCGTTCCGGGTGGCGACCGGCCAGGACCACGCCGGCGATCTCGACTGCCGGTTCACGGTGCCGCTGGAGGTGGACCCGTACCAGCTGGCCGTCGCGAACGGCCTGCTCGCGCCGACCGGGCACCCGGTGGCCGACCTGCTGGCCGACGTCCGGGCGCACTGCCCGATCGACAGCTACGGCATCGACTTCGGGGTCGTCGGCGGCTTCAAGAAGATCTGGCTGGTCCTGCCCCGCGGCGACCTGCAACTGGTGTCGAAGCTCGCCGGCATCCCGTCCATGCCGCGCAGCCTGGGCGCGAGCCTCGACTTCTTCGCCCGGCACGGCCTCGGCGACACGGTTGGCCTGCTCGGGATCGACTACCGCAAGCGGACGGTGAACGTCTACTTCGGTGAGCCGCCGGCCGAGGGCTTCGGGCCGGAGGCCGTCCGGTCGATGCTGCGCGAGGTCGACCAGGCCGAGCCGAGCGCGCAGATGCTCGGGATCGGCCAGCGGGCGTTCGGCGTCTACGTGACCCTGAACTGGGACTCCCCGCAGGTCGAACGGATCTGCTTCGCGGTGGCGACCTCGGACCCGGCCGAGCTCGACGTGCCGCTGGACCCCCGGGTCGAGCTGTTCGTCAAGCACATCCAGGCGTCCGAGGTGAACACCCGGTTCGTCTACGCCGTCGCCTCCCAGCCCGACGGTGAGTACTACAAGCTCCAGTCGTACTACCGCTGGCAGCCGGAGGTCCTGGACATCATGCAGCTCTCCGACGGGGCCGTCGCGGACCCGGTCTAGCACCACTCGTTCATCTGCTCTGGAAGGAAAAACATGGGGGCTATCGAGGTTCCGGTCCTGATCGTGGGCGGAGGCGGCAGCGGCTTGTCCGCCTCGGTCTTCCTGTCCGACCACCACGTCGGGCATCTGCTGGTGGAGAAGCGCGCCGACGCGTCGAACCTGCCCAAGGCGCACTACCTCAACCAGCGCACGATGGAGATCTTCCGTCAGCACGGCCTGGCCGCCGACGTCGACGAGCTGGGCGCACCGACGGAGGCGTTCGGCACGGTGCGCTGGCAGACCACGCTGACCGGGCCGGGCCCGCTGGACGCGAAGGTGATCCACGAGATGGACGCGTTCGGTGGCGGCGCGCTGCGGGAGACGTACGCCGCGGCGGCCCCGGTCATGCCGGTCAAGCTGCCGCAGGTCCGCCTCGAGCCGATCCTGCGCCGGCACGCCGAGCAGCGCAATCCCGGTGGCATCCGGTTCGGCCACGAGCTGACGTCGCTGACCGACACCGGTGCCGGGGTGACCGCGGAGATCCGTGACGTCGCGACCGGCGAGACCACCACGGTCACGGCGAAGTACGTCATCGCGGCGGACGGCGGTCGCACGGTCGGCCCCGCGGTCGGCGCGCAGATGCAGGGCCTGCCCAAGCTGTTCGACGCCACGACGGTCTACTTCGCCGCCGACCTGTCGCAGTACTGGACCGAGGGCTCGATCATCACCTGGTTCCTCAACCCGTACCGCCCGGACCTGTCCAGCGCCCTCATCGAGATGGGCCCGACCTGGGGCCGTAACTCCGAGGAGTGGGGCCTGCACATCTCGCTGGCCGGCGTGGACCGCGACGACGAGCAGGCGGTGATCACCAAGGTGCGTACCGTCCTCGGCCTGCCCGAGCTGGACCTGGAGCTGCTCGCGACGACGACCTGGAGCGTGGAGGCGGTGCTGGCCGAGCACTACCGGTACGGCCGGGTGCTGCTCGCCGGCGACGCCGCGCACCGCCAGCCGCCGGCCGTCGGGCTGGGCCTCAACACCGGCATCCAGGACGTGCACAACCTCGCCTGGAAGCTCGCCGCCGTGCTCAGCGGTCAGGCGAGCGACGCGCTGCTCGACACGTACGAGGCGGAGCGCCGCCCGATCGGCCAGTTCAACCTGGGCTGGGCGATGTCCGCGGCGGCGAACCACCAGGTCGTCATCGACGCCGCCCTCGGGCTCGGGCAGCACGTCGCGCCGGAGCGGCGTACCCCGGTGTTCTTCGGCTACTTCGCACCGACCCCGGTCGGCGTGGCGCAGCGGGCCCGGGCCGCGGAGATCTTCGCCACCCACCGCGGCGAGTGCCAGGCCCACGATGTCGAGATCGGCTTCGCGTACGAGTCCGGCGCGGTCGTCCCGGACGGCACCCGGCCACCGGCGCGCGCCCCGCTGGGCGACGTGTACCGGCCCACCACCCGTCCGGGGCACCGGCTGCCGCACGCGTGGCTGGAGCACGCCGGCTCCCGGGTGTCCACTCACGATCTGACCGGCACCGGCTCCGGCTTCGTGCTGATCACCGGGGAGCAGGGGGACCCGTGGGCCGAGGCCGCCGCCCGGGTCGGCGACAAGCTCTCGGTGCCGATCACCGTGGTCCGCGTCGGTACGGACCACACCGACGCCGACGGCGGCTGGGCGGCGGTCCGGGAGGTCACCGGCGCGGGTGCGGTCCTGGTCCGGCCGGACAACCACGTGGCCTGGCGCAGCACCGGTGGCAGCGATGACCCCGCCACCGCGCTCAGCGACGCCGTCTCGCTCGTCCTGGACCACAAGGCCCCGTGACCCGATCCATGTCCCATCTCGACGAAAGAGGCAATGCGTGACTACCAGAAGGTCTCTCGTTCTCGGCGGCGGCGGGGTGGCCCTGGCCGCGATCGCGCTCCCCGGCGCCGCGAACGCCCGGCCCCGGCTCGGCACCCGGCCCCGGATCACCGACAAGTGGTCCCGGCTGCGTGACCACCTCCAGGGCCGGCTGGTGCTGCCCACGACCGCGGACTACCAGACCGCGAAGCAGCTCTTCCAGGTGCAGTTCGACACCACCGACCCCCGGGCGATCGCCTACTGCGCCTCGGCCGCCGACGTGGCCCTGTGCCTGCGGTTCGCCCAGGACTGCGGGATCCCGGTCGCCGCGCGCAGCGGCGGGCACAGCGCGGGCGGGTACTCCACCACCACCGGCCTGGTCATCGACGTGTCCGGGCTGAACGCGGTCGTGCTGAACAGCGACCGCACCAGCGTGCGGATCGGCCCGGGCGCCCAGCTCATCGACATCATGGGCACGCTCGCGCCGGCCGGGCTGGCCATCTCCGGCGGCTACTGCCCGACCGTGGCGGCCGGCGGGTTCCTGCAGGGCGGCGGCATGGGCCTGTTCACCCGCAGCATCGGCATGGCCTCGGACAAGGTGACCTCGGCGCAGGTCGTGCTGGCCAACGGCAGCGTCGTGACCGCGTCGGCCACGCAGAACCCCGAGCTGTTCTGGGCGCTGCGGGGTGGCGGTGGCGGCAACTTCGGGATCGTGACGTCGTACGAGATCACCCCGACCGCGATCACCAACGTCGCCGCCGCGAACCTCGTCTGGAGCTACGACAAGGCCCTGGACATGCTGGACGGCTGGACCCGGTGGCTCGAGGACTCGCCGTGGTCGATCGGTGGCGGCGCGAACGTCACGTTGTTCGACGCCGCGCCCGGCGCGGTCCCGACCGCGGGCATCACCCTCGGCTCGGTGGACACCGGCCCCACGTTCGCCGCCGAGGTCCAGCGGCTGATCGCGGCGGTCGGTTCCGCCCCGGTGGTCAACCAGGGCTTCACCGCGCCGTACCAGCCGATCATGATGAACCTGTACCGCTGCGGTGAGCTCACCGCCGCCCAGTGCCACCGGGACGACAACACCGCGGACGGGCAGATCCCGCGGCCCGCGTTCGGCGCGTGGCGTGGCCGGCTGTTCAACAAGGTGATGCCGCGCGACGGGTGGTCGAAGGCGCTCACGGTCGTCGAGAGCACGGCGCGGGTGGCGGGGCAGAGCCGTCAGCTGCAGATCTCCGCGCTCGGCGGGCAGGCCAACACCGTTTCCCGGACGGCCACCGCGTACGTGCACCGCGACACCCGGTACTCGGCCAGCTTCCTCACGTCGAACGCCGAGACGCCCACCGCGGAGGTGAAGTCGGCCGCGTACCAGTTCGTCGACTCGGGATTCGCCGCGGTCGACCCGTACTCCAACGGTGAGACGTACCAGAACTTCATCGACCCGCGCCTGCCGGACTGGAAGCGCTCGTACTACGGCGAGAACTACTCGCGCCTGATGCGGGTGAAGAAGTCGTACGACCCGCACAACTTCTTCCGTTTCGCGCAGAGCGTGCGCTGACCGGCGCCGACACCGCACATGACCCGGGGGCCGGTGGACGTATCACCGGCCCCCGGTCGTCCAGACAGGAGCTTGCCAATGAAGGTGCAGGATGTGCCGCGGGCGGCGGCGCCGCGATGGCCGGCCGAGGTCGATCCCGAGCACGTGCGCGCGGCCGCCGCCCGGCTGGTCGCGCACGTCAGCGACCGGGTCGCCGCCGACGGTGCGATCCACGAGCGGTGCCGGAGCCGGGTGCTGGAGTCGGCGCTCGCGCTGGCGCTGATGACGCGGACCGGCGTGACCTCGCCGGCCCGTGACCGGGTGCGCGCCTACCTCAAGGCCCACCGCGACTCCCCGGAGAAGCTCGACCGGGTCCTCGCCACGCTCGCCACCGGAGGGTCCACCGTCGGGGCCGACCTCGCCGGCCGGCTGACCGAGGGTCTGCTCGGCGCCGCCCCCGGGTTCATCTCGGCGCGGCGCCGGCTGATGGTCCACGCCGTCCTGTCCGTGCTCGGGTGCCCCGTGCCGGACGACATCGCGGCGGCGGCCGGTGCACCGGCACCGGACGATCCGACCCATTCCTGGTCGGTCGTCCAGCAGGCCGCCGTGACGCTGATCCTCGCGCGGGCGTCGGGCGCCGGCACCGATCCCGGTGCGCTGTCCACGCTGCTCGCGACCGGTCCGGCGACCGGGGTGTGGGAGGGGTACGTGCTGATGCACCTGCTCACCCTGCACGGACTCGCCGGTGTCCCCGGGCAGGAGGCAACCGTGCGCGGCGGTGTCCAAGCGCTGCTGCACCACCAGCACGACGACGGCGGCTTCCCGTTCGTGGCGGAGATGGACCACTGGTGCTCCGCGACCTCCGGGCTGGGGCTCGCTGCCGCCGGTGCCCCGCCGGCCCTACTGGACGCGATGGCCCGGACGCTCGCCGCCCATCACGGCGGTGCGGTCCTGCCGTCGCTGTCGCGCGGCACACCGATCACCGGTGGTTGGTCGATCGCTCCCGGCGTGGCGCTCAACGACGTCGACAGCACGTCCTGCGTGCTGGAATTCCTGCAGCTCATCGACCCGGTCACGTTCGGGTCCGCGATCCGCGGCGGGGTGGCCGCACTGCTCGCGGTCCAGGGCGCCGACGGCGGGTTCCCCACCTATGTCGCCGGCGCGGTGTCCGAGCCGTGCATGACGGCCGCGGCGGTCAACGCGCTCGCACCGCATCCGGCCACCGCCGCCGCCCGGGCCCGGGCGCTGACGTTTCTCGCCGGCAGCCAGCTGCCCGACGGTGGTTTCGAGCCGGGCTGGAGCCGGAGCCGGCTGCACACGCTGTTCCGGGCCCGGCTCGCCGCGCAGACCGCGGACCCGGGCGACCTGCGCACCGCGCGGATGGCCGCGCGGATCGAGCGCACGGTCCGGGAGACCCAGAACGCCGACGGCGGCTGGGGGATGCAGCCGGGGGATCCGAGCGACGACATCAGCACCGCGTACGCCGTGATCGCGCTCTGCTACGGCACCGAGTCGCAGCCCGTCGGCCGGGCCCTGTCCTGGTTGCTCGCCCGGCAGGACGCGGACGGCGGCTTCAGCGGCCCGCCCGACATGGTCGGCCCCCGCCCGTTCGCCTATCACCTGCCCGCCCTGACCGACGCCCCGGTGCTGCTCGCGTTCGGTCACGTCCTGTCCCGGGCCGCCGTCCCGCACCACGTTATGTGAGACGCAGGTCACATTCTGGCCGATGCTGTCACACCCCGGGCGGTGGTCTCGTCGCTACTCGAAGCATCAGCGCGGCGCACCATCCCCGTCGACCGAACACAAAGGAAGTTCACATGTTTCGAAGACTGGCGTCCTTGCCCAGTGGCCGGGTGGCGAAATGGGTCGTCGTCGCGGTCTGGCTGCTCCTGTTGATCCCCGCCAGTTCCCTGGCCGGCCAGCTCGGTGACGTCCAGGAGAACGACAACTCGGCCTGGCTGCCCAGCAACGCGGAGTCCACCGCGGTCGTCGACCGGGCGGAGAGCTTCCGGGCGACCGACTCCCTCCCGGCGATCGTGGTCTACGACCGGCCGGCCGGCGTCACCCCGGCCGACATGGCCAAGGCCCAGGCCGACGCCCAGGCGTTCAAGGCCATCACCAACGTCGTGGGTGAGCCCCAGGGCCCGGTGATGTCCGAGGACGGCAAGGCCATCCAGACCATCGTTCAGGTCCACAAGGACAAGACCGGCTGGGACGGCCTCGGCAAGGTCGTCGACGCGATGACCGAGGTCGGCCAGGCCGGGTCGAACGGGCTCAGCTTCCACGTCACCGGCGCGGCCGGGTACGCGTCCGACTCGATCAAGGGCTTCAGCGGCGGCGGCAGCCTGACGATGATCACCGCCGTGGTGGTCATCGCGATCCTCCTGCTCACCTATCGCAGCCCGGTACTGCCGCTGGTGCCGCTGATGACCGTCGGTGGTGCCCTGGTCGCCGCCGAAGCGGTGATCTACCTGCTGGCCAAGAACGCCGGGCTCACCGTCAACAACCAGACCAGCTTCATCCTGACCGTGCTGGTCTTCGGCGCCGCGACCGACTACGCGTTGCTGCTCACGTCGCGGTACCGCGAGGAACTGGCCCGGCACGAGGACCGGCACGACGCGATGGCGGAGGCACTGCACCGCTCCAGCCCGGCGATCATCGCCAGCGCCGCGACGGTCGCGATCAGCCTGATGCTGCTGATGCTGGCCAGCCTCAACTCCACCAAGGGCATGGGCCCGGCCTGCGCCGTCGGCATCGTCGTCGGCCTGCTGGCGATGACGACGCTGTTCCCGGCGCTGATGGTCATCTGCGGCCGGTGGATCTTCTGGCCGGCGAAACCCGCGTACGGCTCGGTGCGGGCGGCCAAGGAGACCGTCTGGACCCGGGTCGGCAACGCGGTCGCCGCGCGGCCCCGGATCGTCTGGATCGGCACCGTCGTCATCCTCGGCGTCATGTCGCTCGGCGTGCTCGGGCTCAAGGCCGACGGCCTCTCCAACAAGGACCAGTTCACCAACAAGCCGCAGATGGCCGCCGGTGAGGAGATCCGGGCCGAGCACTTCCCGTCCGGCTCCGGCGACCCGATCTACGTGGTGGCCGAGGCCGGTTCGGCCGACCGGGTCAAGGCGGCGCTGGCCGGTGTCCCCGGGCTCGTCGGCATCTCGGACCCGGTGGTCAAGGACGGCGACGCGATGCTGCTCGGGCAGCTGGTCGACGATCCGACCAGCGAGCCGGCCCTGCGCACCGTCGAGCGGGCCCGCGACGCGGTCCACGCGATCGAGGGCGCGGACGCGCAGATCGGCGGCAGCACGGCGGTCCTGCTGGACACCCAGGCGGCGGCCGCCCGCGACTCCAAGGTGATCATCCCGATCGTCCTGGTCGTGGTGCTGCTCATCCTCGGGCTGCTGCTGCGGGCGATCGTCGCGCCGCTGCTGCTGATGGCGACGGTGGTGCTGTCGTTCGGCGCCGCCCTCGGGGTCAGCAGCCTGGTGTTCAACCACGTGTTCCACTTCGCCGGGGCGGAGTCGTCGTTCCCGCTGCTGACGTTCGTGTTCCTGGTCGCCCTGGGCATCGACTACAACATCTTCCTGGTCACCCGGGTACGTGAGGAAGCGATGATCCACGGCACCCGCAAGGGCGCGCTGACCGGCCTGTCCGCCACCGGCGGGGTGATCACCTCGGCGGGCCTGGTGCTGGCCGGCACGTTCGCGGCGATGGCCTCGCTGCCGCTGGTGTTCGCGGCCGAGCTCGGTTTCGCGGTGGCTTTCGGGGTGCTGCTGGACACGCTGATCGTCCGTTCGGTGCTGGTCACCGCGCTGACCCTGGACGTCGGCCGGTGGATGTGGTGGCCGAGCAAGCTGTTCCGCCGGCACGACGACGCCGCCACGCCCGTGGCGGTGCCCGAGCCCGGGCTCGAACCCGTGCGCTGACGGTTCCTGAGTGCGGAACGGGCCTCCCGGCGATGAGCTGGGAGGCCCGTCGGCGTTCAGGCCGGCAGGTGCCAGATGCCGGGCTGGATCTCGATGCCCTCGGTGCCGCCCGGGTCCTCGATCGTGGCGATCCGCTGGGCCGACGCGAGCGCGAAGCTCTCGAAGCGGCGGTGCCGGATCTGCCCGGCCAGCACGGCACACTCCATGAAGCTCCGGACGGCCTGGTCGCGACGGCCGTCGCCGAGGTGGCCCAGGGCCAGTGCGCGCAGCGCGTTGCAGCAGCCCCAGACGTCGTCGGCCGCACCGGACAGCGACATCGCGTACTCCGCGTACGCCCGGGCCGGGGCGTGCTCGCCGCCGGCCAGCCGCAGGTCGGCCAGGCCGATCAGGGCCCGGCTGTGCGCCTGCGGTACCCCGGCCCGGTCGGCGAGATCCGCGGCCCGCTGGTACCCGGCCTCCGCCTCGGCGTACCGGCGGCGCTGCCAGGCGAGGTCACCGAGCGAGATCAGGCTGACCGCCTCCAGGCCCGGATCGCCGAGCCGGGCCGCGGCACCGGTCGCCAGGCGCTGCGTCACCTCCCAGTCGGGCCAGGCCGCGATCGCCTCGAAGTAGCCGCCGAGGCTCTCGGCGAGCTGCCACGCCGGCCGCCACCGTTCCGCCCGGTACAGCGCCTGGGCGAGGTGGATCAGGGCGCGCCGCTCCTTCGCGAACCACCGCATCGGGTCGTCCCCGACGACCGCGGCGGCGGCACCCACCACGGCCGGGACGGCCCAGAACGATCGGCCGGGGGAGAGCAGGTGGTCGGCGTGCCGGCACAGGTCCAGGTACGCCGACCGCACCCGCTCGGTCGCCTCCCCGGCCACCGCCGCGTCGTCGTGCCGGGTGAGCAGTTCCGCGGCCAGCAGCGAGAGCAGCTCCGGGTAGTGGAACCGGGCCGAGCGCCCGGTGCCCGCCGCCGCCAGCAGCTGGGCGTCGACGAGGCTGTCGACCACCTCGGCGGCCTCCTGCGGGTCCACGTCCAGCACCGCCGCCACGGCCCACAGCTGGAAACTCCCGGCCGGCAGCAGCGACAGCCGCCGGAACGCCCGCCGGACCGGTTCGGGCGAGTCCTCGTAGGCGAGCATCAGGGTGCCGCGCACGTCGAGGTCGCCGAGCCGCAGCTGGTCCAGCCGGGACCGCTCGCCACGCAACAGGTCGGCGAAATCGGCGAGGTCGCGGTGCGGGCGGCCGGCCACCCGCGCGCCGGCGACGTGCAGCGCGATCGGCAGGTGGCCGCACAGCGCGGCGACCTCCCGGACCGCCTCGGGACGGTCCGCCACCCGGTCGGCCCCCGCGGTCGCCACCAGCAGCTGGGCCGCGTGGTGCGGGCTCAGCACGTCGAGATGCAGCGACCGCGGCCCGCCGAGGCCCTTGAGCGGCATCCGGCTGGTCACCACGACCGCGCTGCCGGGGGTGGCGGGCAGGAACGGCCGGACCTGGCTCTCCGCGGTGACGTTGTCGAGCACCAGCAGCATCCGGTTCCGGTTCAGCAGGTGGTGCACCGCGGCGGACAGTTCCTCGTCGTCGGCCGGGAGCCGGCCGGTGACACCGGCCCGGCGCAGGAACGTGGCGAACACGTCGGCGCGGGTGCGGGCCCGGCCGGGCCCGGCCAGCATGTCGATGTACACCCGGCCGCCGGGGAACGCCCCGCCCGCACGATGCGCGACGTGCAGGGCAAGGGTGGTCTTCCCGACCCCCGGCCGGCCGTGCACCCGGACACAGGCCGGCCCGGCCCGCCCGGCCGACACCTCGGCGAGCGCCGCCTCCACCTCGGCCACCGCGTCGTCGCGGCCCACGACGCCGGTCACCGGCGGTGGCAGGTGGACCGCGCCGGCCCGGGGCCCGGGGGCGGTCCCGACGGTGTCTTCGCCCGGGCCGAGCAGCTCCGGGTCACCGTCCAGGACCTGCCGGTGCATCTCGCGCAACGGTGCCCCCGGCTCGATCCCGAGCTCGTCGATCATGGCGTGCCGGAGGTCGGTGAAGACCCGCAGCGCGTCGGCCTGGCGCCCGGAGCGGTACAGCGCGGTCATCAGGTGCGCGTGCAGGTCCTCGTGCAGCGGGTACTCACGCGTCAGCGCCCGCAGCTCGCTGACCAGCGCGTGGTGGCGGCCCAGGCGGAGATCGGCGCGGATCCGGTGCTCCAGCGCGGCCAGCCGCATCTCGCTCATCCGGACGGCGGTGGCCTCGAGGATCGGCCCGTGCGGCACGTCGGACAGCAGCGGGCCGCGCCACAGCTCCAGCGCCTGGCGCTGCAGGGCCGCCGCGCCGGTGTCGTCGCCGGCCCGGGCCGCTGCCAGCCCCCGCTGGTGCAGCTCCAGGAAGACGGCGAGGTCCAGCTGCCCGGTGTCGATCCGCAACAGGTAACCGGGGGCCCGGGTGACCAGTGAGTCGCGACCGCGTACCGGATCCACCGTCTCGAGGATCGTGCGCAGCTGGGAGACGTACACCTGCAGTGTCATCATCGCGGTGCGCGGTGGGTTCTGCGCCCAGAGCTCGTCGGCGAGAGCCTGGACCGACACCACGGTGTTCGTCTGGAGCAGGAGCGTGGACAGGGCCACGCGGAGCTTGGCGGCCCGGGGTGTGCCGGCGGTGCTGCCGCCGTCCACCTCCATCGGCCCGAGAACGCGGTACTTCATGAGTGACCTTCCCCCGAAAGACCTCGACGATGTGCTGACCTCAGACCGCGTGGGTCAGCGTGACCTCCGCCTCCGCGACGACCGAGCCGAGCTGGGCGACGGTCGCCCGCAGGTGCGCCGCCGGTTTCCCGTCCGGGCCGGGACCGCCGCCGACGACCTCCGCCGTGCAGGTCAGGGGCAGATCGAGGGTCGCATCGGCCGGGAAACGTACGGACGCGCGCGTGACGCAGGTGTGCGGCGCGCCGAAACCCCGGGTCCGGGTCGCGAGCAGCATCGACGTCTGCCGCACGGCCTCGACCAGCAGGATGGCGGGCACCGGCCCGCCGGGCTCCGCGACGAAGACCGGGTGGGCGCCGTGGTCCAGCAGATCCGCGATCAACAGCTCCGTGCGCAGCGTGTCGCCGGTGCCGTCCGGCCGGGACACGACGACGTTGCGGGGGTCGGACCGGCCCACCGCGTGCGGGTCGGCCGGGGCCGGGCGGGTGCCGGACCAGGAGGGTACGGGCGACCGGTGCCGGTCGTACGCGTCCGGTGCCCGCATCGCCAGGTCGGCCCGGCCGGTACCGGCGGCCGTCCCGTCGATCTCCATCGTGGCGTTCAGGCACAGCGTGCCGGGTATCCCACCGCACGGCGCGGCCGGTGCGACCCGGATGTCCATCGTCATGGGCGCCGTCCCGGCGCCGATCCGCCAGGCGCCCGGCGCGGTCATCGTGAACGCGACGCCGGTGAACCGGTAGCGGCGGTCCAGCGGGACCCGCAGGTAGCGGCGGCCGACGAACTCGCCGACCTGCCGGGCGACGGCCACGAAGAGCAGGGGGTCGTGCACCTCGCCCGGGCCGTCGTTGAACAGCGGATGGCCGGACGGCATCTCCCCGGCGAGCGTGAACCGTTCCTCCGTGCTGTGGATCGCCGGCCGGGGCCGGTGGATCAGATGGCGGGTGGCGAGCGGTGTCGGCCGTTCGCCGGCCATTAGCTGGTGCGTCATGCGAATTCCCCCGTGGACTCATCACTGCGTGTGCCAAGACTGACCAGTGGTCCATGTATGGCCAAGTCAATCCCGGTGGCACCAAGTTGCACTGCAGGTTGTCCTGACGAGAAGGACTGCCGGATCCGCATTTTCTTAAGCCCGGTCCATGTGCGTTCGGAAACGATTTCCCCGGAACGTGGGTAATCGGCCGGAAATGGTGGAGGCGAGCGTGCGCGGATGGTCGGTGCTGTTACGGGGACTGAAGGCGGTCGGCCTTCTCTGGGCACCGGTGCACCCGCTGCCGGAGGAACCGGCCGGCGGGCCGCCTCCGGGGCACCCGGAGGGCTGGAACCCGCACCGGCGGGTCCCGGACGGGCAACGAGAACTGTGGGCGCAGATCCGAACCGAGGTGCGGTGACACCCCGGCACTGCCCGCCGACGGTGGCCCCGGACAGCGTCCCGACCTGGGAGTGGGCCCGCGGCGAGCTGGCCGGCGACCGGGACGTCCTGCTGTACGCCAGGCTGGCCGACTGGCTGCCCGAGCGGTCCGGCGACGGTTCGCTGCGACAGCTGCTCGGGCGGGACTGGAGTTGCTTCCTGGAGCTGTCCAAACGGGAGGTGTCCGCCCGGGTCGCGGCCACCCGGGCACTGCTGCGGCACGCGTCGGCGAACCTGGCCGACGACCCCACCGGGCCGCTGGAACTGGGCTACGGACCCACCGGCCGGCCGTACCTGAGGGGTCATCCACGGGTCGACATCAGCCTCAGCTACGTCGACGACCTGGTGCTCATCGGGATGACCACGCGCGGCCTGATCGGGATCGAGGCCGAGCGGCTGGACCGGGACCTCTACCGCAGCGGGCGGAGCCGGCACATCTGCAGTCCGTACGAGCTGGTCACGCTGGCGGAGGTCGCCGAGGGGGACCGCAACCGCCACCTGGTACGGCTGTGCGCGCTCAAGGTCGCGTACAGCAAGGCGATGGGCCTGGGCGCGCACTCCAGGCTCGCCGACATCGGTTTCGGCCCGGACGGGCGGCCGGCCCGGGCCCGCCGCCCGGACGGGACACCGGCCGCCGGTGACGAGTGGACATTCCGCTCGTTCGTCGTGGACGGCGACTACCTGCTGGGCGCCGCGGTGTACGACGCCGGCCCGGGGCCGGGCCGGGAGTGAGCGTCACAGCCCGGCCGGCACCCCGGAAGGCCACCGGCCGGTCTTGCCGAGCATGGTTCCCGGGCTCCCGGCGTCGTCCGCGTCGTCCAGCAGCCCGGAACGGGCGATCTCCACCCCGGCCTGGAAGCGGCTCGTGGTGCCGAGCTCGTCCATGATCTCGGAGATGTGCCGCCGGCAGGTGCGCACCGACATGCCGAGGCGCCGGGCCACCGTCTCGTCCTTGTGGCCCTGGGCCAGCAGCCGGATGACGGCGCGCTTCACGTCCTCGTTCACCGGCCGGCCCCGGTCCGCGTCGGGCTGGAACGGGATGGCCGCGTTCCACAGGTGCTCGAAGACGTCGCACAGGTAGCCGACGACGGCCGGTTCCCGGATCACGACCGCCCCGGCCGGCCGCGACGTCGCCATCCGCTCGGGGAGGAACGCGGTCTCGCGGTCGAAGACGGTCATCCGGTCGATGACCTCCTCGGTCGTGCGGACGTACGCCCCCTGCCGCGTCATGTCCGACACGTAGGCCTGGGTGACCAGGTCGGTGCGCGCGGGATGCTGATAGATGGCCCGGCTGCGGACGCCCCGGCCCAGGGCCTGCGGCAGCTGGCTGCGGACCGCGGACATCAGCTGGGCCGGCCGGCCGCCGGGCTGCACCGTCATGATCTCGGACTTGCACCGGCGGGCATGCTCGTCGAGCACCGACTGCACCACCGACATGTCCGAGATGACGTCGAAGGCCTCGCGGTGGTTGCGGTCCCGGCGGTCCTCGAAGTACGCCGGGGCCAGCGCCATCACCCGGGCCCGGATCTCGGTGACGGAGGACTGCAGCTCACGGATCTGGTTCTCGGCCGGCGCGACGAGCCCGGAGGCCGCGGTGTCGGGTCCGACCGGCACCAGCTCCGCCGGGCTGCCGGGCATGGGATGGATGAGGCGCAGGGACCGCAGCACGCGCTCGGCCCGCGCCATCTCGTCCGGATCCAGCCCCAGGTGCCCGGCGAGCACGTCCGGGACGAACCTCCCCCGCCGCACCGCCTCCCGGTAGGCCAGCACACTCACGTGGTCCAGCTCCGCGAACATCACATCGTCATCGTCATGGGATCGCACACCGATCACCTCTCCCCGCAGAGTGGTCGGACTTCGTCGCCAGTGTTGCACGTGGATCTATGCCGCAGGGGGCTCGCCGGGAGCTCCGCATCGGACGGTCGGCGTCGATCAAGGGATTCGGTGGCCTCCGGGTCGGGCTACAGGCCCGCACAAGCGGGGCCGCCTACCGTGCGATCGGACCGTCGGGTCCGGACAGTCACCGAGGGGGGACATGGCGACCGATCTGAGAGTGCCCGGTGCGGCCCGGTCCGGGCTGATCGGCCGCGAGTTCGAGCTGCTGGCCGTCGAGGGACGGCTGCTGGATCCGGCGGTGCGGCTGCTCTCGCTGGTCGGCGCCGGTGGGGTGGGCAAGAGCCGGCTGGCCGCGGAGGCGGCCCGGGTGACCCGCGCCACGTTCACCCGGGGGGTACGGATCGCCGACGTGACCGGGGGTCGGCCGGACGAACCGGTGGGCGACCTCGTCGACCGCGCGGTCGCGGACCTGACCGGGCCGCCCGGGACAGGGGCCGACCGGGCGCTGCTGGTGCTGGACGGCGTCGAGCACCGGGCGCCCGAACTCGCACCGCTGGTCGCCGGCCTGCTCGCCGCCGACCCGGGACTGACCGTGCTGACCACCGGCCAGCGGGCGCTGGGGGTGTACGGCGAGCGGGTGGTGCCGGTCGCGCCGCTGACGCCGCCCGGGCCGCTGGTCGCCCCGGACGTCGCCGACGTCCAGGACAACCCGGCCGTGCTGCTGTTCACCCGGCGGGCCCACGAGGTGAATCCCGGCTTCACGCTCACCGCCGAGAACGTGACCGCCGTCGTCGACATCTGCGACCTGTTGGAGGGCGTACCGCTGGCCCTGGAGATGGCGGCGGCCCGGCTGCGGTCGTTCCCGGTTGCCGAGCTGCGGTCCTGGCTGGTCCGCGGCGGCGACAGCCACCTCGCCGGTCCGGTCGACGCCCCGCCCCGGCAGCGCTCGCTCCACGCGGCCGCCGAGTGGAGCTGCCGGGGCCTCACCGCGGGCCAGCTCTCCCTGCTGGCCCGGTTGTCCGTCCTCGAGCGGGGCGCGACGCTCGCGACGATCGAGAAGATCTCCCCGCTGCCCCCGGCCGGCACCACCCCCGCCGTCGAGGCGCTGCTCGACCGGAGCCTGCTCACCGTGGTCGAACAACCGCGCGCGGAGAGCCGGCTCACCATGGCGCGCACGATCCGGGCGTACGCCGGCACCCTGCTCGAGCGGGACGGCGACGCCGCGGCGGCCCGGGCCGGCCACGCGCGGCACTTCCTCACGCTGATGCGCACGATCGAGGGCCGCTTCACCGGTCCGGAACAGCGGGACTGGCTGCGGATCGCCGGGCTCGAACACGACAACGTGCTGGTCGCGCTGGAGCACCTGAGCGCCACCGGCGACCTCGAGGCGCATGCCGCGCTGCTCGTCGCCTGCTCGCGGCCGTGGCTGATCCGCGGTGAGCTCCGGGCCGGGCTGGACCGCTTCGACCGCGCCGCGGCCGCGCTGGAGCCCGACGACAGCGAACGCGTGCTGCGCCTGCGCGCCCGGTTGTACACCGCGGCGGGCAGCCTGTCGTCGGCCCGCGGTGACCACGCGGGCGCCGCCCATCGGTACCGGCGGGCGGTGGCCGTCCACAAACAGCTCCGCGACTCGCAGCACGGTGCGCGCGCGTCGGCGCGGCTGGGCCGGGCGCTCGTGCGGTGCGGGGACCGTGCGGCCGGCCGGTCCCTGCTCGCCGCGGCCCGGTCCACGCTGGAATGGCTGGGTGACACCGCGGGGTCGGCCGAGGCCGCGGCCGGGCTGGCGGAGGCGTTCCTCGACGCCGGGGCGCTGAGCGAGGCGGGGATCCTGCTCGACCGGGCCCTGCGGGTATACCGGCAGAACGGCGAGATCCGCGACCTGGCGAGCACGCTGCTGCTCGGCGCCCGGCTGTCGGCGCGCGGGTCCGACGGGGCGGCGGCGCGGTCCGCCGTACGGGAAAGTCTGCTGCTCCTCGACTCGATCGACGACCGCAGCGAACTCCCGGCGGCCCTGGCGACGTTCGCGCTGCTGATCCACGACGGGGCGGGCCAGCCGCAGCGGGCGGCCCGGCTGCTGGCCGCGGCCGGTGCCCTGAGCGACCGGGCCGGTGTCGTGGTGAGCGACGCCCGCCGCGACCAGCTCGGCGAGGCGGTCCGATCGTTACGCCGTCAGCTCGGCCCGGCTGCGTTCGCCGAGGCCTGGGCCGAGGGCACCCGGTCGCGGCCCGCGGCGATGGTCGCCGAGGCGCTCGCCGTCGGTGAGGCCCGGCCGGCCGCCGACCGGGCCGGGGCCGCCCTGCTCACCCCGCGCCAGCTGCAGGTGGCGCAGAGCGTCGCCGAAGGGCTGACCAACCGGCAGATCGCCGGCCGGCTGGGCATCGCGGAGTGGACGGTGGTCAACCACGTCCGGCAGGTGATGCGCCGACTCGGCTGCACCTCCCGGGTCCAGGTGGCCTGGGCGGTCGGCCGGGGCCGGTGAAGGAGCTGCTGGCCGGTCTGCGCCCGCCGCCCGGGCCGGCCGGGACGTTCCGTGCGCGGGGCTGGTGGCGCGACCACAGCGTGCTGCACGAGCTCTACCGGGGCGGCGCCGCACACCCGGACCGGGTCGCGATCATGGCCCGGCGCGGGGCCGGCCCGGTGGTGCGGCTGTCGTACGCGCAGCTGGTCACGTACGTCGAACGGTTCGCGCACGCCCTCGCGGCCCTGGGCATCGGGGCCGGTGACCCGGTCGCCTACCAGCTGCCGAACCGGTGGGAGAGCTCCGCGCTGTTCTTCGCCTGCCTGCGGATCGGCGCGGTGGCGGTGCCGATCCTGCCCGGGTACGGCGCGCGGGACCTGCGAGCGGTGCTGGACGCCGCGCAGCCCCGGGTGTGCGTGGTGCCGGACGTGTGGGGCGGGGTGCCGCAGGCGGAGGTCCTGGCCGACCTGGCCGGGAGCCTGCCGTGGCTACGCCGGCGGGTGGTCGTCGGCGACGCGGCCGCCACCGGGGCACTCGACTTCACCGAGTACTTCCTGCGCACCCCGCACGAGCGCCACGACCGCCGGTCCTGGCTGCGGGTGCCGGGCGAGCCGGCCGACCGGGTCTGCCTGATCGTCACCACGGTCGGCCTCGGCGACGCGCACAGCATGGTCATGCACACCCCCAACACGCTGCGCGCCGGGGCCGACCGGCGCGGCGCGGCGCCGGCGGAGGTCACCTGGTCGGCGTTGCCGGTCGCGTCGCTGCCGTCGGTGCTGCACGCCGTGGTCGGCCCGGTGCTCAGCGGGGGCACCGCGGTCCTGCAGGACGGGTGGGACCCGGGGACGGCCCTGGACCTGATGGCGTGCGCCGGGGCCGGGCGGGCGTACGCGTCCCCGGCACAGTGGGCCGAACTGGCGTCCGTCCAGGAAGGACAGCCCCGTCACCTGACCGCGCTGCGGTTCGCCCGGTCGGCCGATCCCGGTGGGATCCTGGCCCGGCGGGTGCACGACGTGCTGGGGGTGCGGCTGTCCGCGGGCCCGCCGGCGGCCGGGACGGAGACGACCCTGGCCGGGATCGAGGGCACGGACCGGCTGTTCCGGATCCTGGCCCGGGGCCCGGCGTCCCCGCTGGCCACCTGGCGGCGCGACACCGGCCGGGTCCGGCCCACCTGGGAGCATCAGGACGGCTGGGTCGACACCGGCGACCTGGTCCGGGTGGACGACGCCGGCCGGGCCGAGCCGGTGCGGCGGCCCGCCACCGACGTCGGCGGCCTGTTCCTGGTCCCGGTCGCCGAGGTCGAGGACGGCCTGCGCGCCCACCCGCGGGTCGCCGACGCGGCCGTGGTCGGTGCCCCGGACCGGGAGTACGGCGAGCTCGCCTGCGCGGTGGTGGTGCCGGTGGGCGACCCGCCGGGCCTGCCGGAGCTGCGCGAGCATCTGCTGGCGCTCGGCGTGGCCCCGGCGCACCTGCCGGCCCGGCTCGAACTGGCAGGTGCGCTGCCCCGCGACGGGACCGGTGCGGTGCAGCGGGCCCGGCTACGGGAACAGGTCGGGCACCGCGGGACCTGACCTCAGGCGACCACGACCGTCGGCGCGCCGGGCCGGGTCTCGCGCTCCTCCGGGGGCATGGCCTCGACCAGCTTCAGGGCCTCCTCGATCAGCGTCTCGACGATCTGCGACTCGGGGACCGTACGGACCGGGACGCCCTTGATGAAGATCTGTCCCTTGCCGTTGCCGGACGCGACCCCCAGGTCGGCCTCGCGGGCCTCGCCCGGGCCGTTGACCACGCAGCCCATCACGGCCACCCGCAGCGGCGCGTCGAGCCCGTCGAGCCCGGCGGTCACCTCGTCGGCCAGTTTCCAGACGTCCACCTGGGCCCGGCCGCACCCGGGGCAGGAGACGATCTCCAGGCCGCGCTTCTTGAGGTTGAGCGACTCCAGGATCTGCAACCCGACCTTGACCTCCTCCACCGGCGGGGTGGACAGCGACACCCGCAGCGTGTCGCCGATGCCCTCGCTGAGCAGGGCGCCGAACGCCACCGCCGACTTGATCGTGCCCTGGAACGCCGGCCCCGCCTCGGTCACCCCCAGGTGCAGCGGGTAGTCGCACTGCCGGGCCAGCAGCCGGTACGCGTTGATCATCACGACCGGGTCGCTGTGCTTGACCGAGATCTTGAGGTCACGGAACCCGTGCTCCTCGAACAGCGAGCACTCCCACAGTGCCGACTCGACCATGGCCTCCGGGGTGGCCTTGCCGTACTTGGCCAGCAGCCGCTTGTCCAGGGAACCGGCGTTCACCCCGATCCGGATCGGGACCCCGGCGCCGGCGGCGGCGTGCGCGATCTCCTTCACCTTGTCGTCGAACTGCTTGATGTTGCCCGGGTTGACCCGCACCGCGGCACAGCCGGCGTCGATCGCGGCGAACACGTACCTCGGCTGGAAATGGATGTCGGCGATCACCGGGATGCTCGACTTGCGGGCGATCTCCTTCAGCGCGTCGGCGTCGTCCTGCGACGGCACCGCGACCCGGACGATCTGGCAGCCGGCCGCGGTCAGCTCCGCGATCTGCTGCAGGGTGGCGTTGACGTCCGAGGTGAGCGTCGTGGTCATCGACTGGATCGAGACCGGGGCGTCCCCGCCCACCGCGACGTTGCCCACCATGATCTGCCGGGAGACCCGGCGGGTCGCGACCGGCCGGGGCGGCATCTCGGGTGCGTTCAGCAGTACTGACATCGCGGGTCCTTATCCTTGTGCGGTGGGCTGAGGGAGCTTCTGGCCGTTCAGTGCCGCGGTGACCCGGGCCGCGAGATCCCCGGAGGTCAGTCCGAGGGTCCGCAGGATGTCGGCGCGCTTGCCGTGGTCCAGGAACTCCTGCGCGATACCGAAGTCCCGGACCGGGGTGTCGACCCCCGCGGCCCGCAGCGCCCGGGCGATCGCCGAACCCGCGCCGCCGGTCAGCCCGTTGTCCTCGACCGTGACCACCAGCCGGTGGCGGGCCGCCAGCGGGGCCAGCGCGGGGCTGACCGGCTTGATCCAGCGCGGGTCCACGACCGTGCTGCCGATGCCCTCGGCGGCCAGCAACGACGCGAGGTCGAGGCAGGTCCGGGCCATCACCCCGACGGACACCACGAGGACGTCCTCCCGCTCGCCGCGGTGCAGCACGTCGAGGTCGCCGACGGTGCCGACGGCCGGCAGGTCACCCGGCACCGGGCCCTTGGGGAACCGGACCGCGGTCGGCCCGTCGCCGACCGCCAGGGCCTCGCCGAACAGGTCGCGCAGCCGCTTGCCGTCGCGCGGCACGGCGACGCGCATGCCCGGCACCATCTGCAGCAGCGACAGGTCCCACATACCGTTGTGGCTGGCCCCGTCGTCACCGGTGACCCCGGCCCGGTCCAGCACGAACGTCACCGGCAGCCGGTGCAGCGCGACGTCCATCAGGGCCTGGTCGAACGCCCGGTTCAGGAACGTGGCGTACATCGCCACCACCGGGTGCAGGCCACCCATGGCGAGCCCGGCGGCCGACGTGACGGCGTGCTGCTCGGCGATGCCGACGTCGAACGTGCGCTGGGGGAAACGCGCCGCGAAGTCCCGCAGGCCGGTCGGCTCCAGCATCGCCGCGGTGATCGCCACCAGGTCCGCGCGCCGCTCGCCCGCGGCGACCATCTCGGCGCCGAAGACCGAGGTCCAGGTACGGGCGGCCGGTGCGCCGACGGCCCGGCCGGTGCGCGGGTCGATCACCCCGACGGCGTGGAACCGGTCGAGGTCGTGGCTCTCCGCGGGCACGTACCCGGCGCCCTTGGTCGTGATGCAGTGGACCAGGACCGGGCCGCCGAAGTGCCGGGCCCGGTCGAGCGCGTACTCCAGGGCCCCGATGTCGTGCCCGTCCACCGGGCCGATGTACTTCAGGCCCATGCCGTCGAACATGTTCTGCTGGACGAGGATGTCCTTGAGACCGTGCTTGGCGGCGTGGAACGCGGCGTACACCGGTTCGCCGATGACCGGGCGGACCCGGTCCTTGCCCCACTCGAGCACCCGCTCGTACCGCCGCGACGTGCGCAGCTTGGTGAGCTGGTCGGCGAGCCCGCCGATGGTCGGGGCGTACGACCGGCCGTTGTCGTTGACCACGATGACCACCGGCCGGTCCTTGGCCGCGGCGATGTTGTTGATGGCCTCCCAGCACATGCCGCCGGTGAGCGCGCCGTCCCCGACCACCGCGACCACCGCGCGGTCCGTCTCGCCGGTCAGCTGGGCCGCCTTCGCCAGGCCGTCGGCGTACGAGAGCGCGGTCGACGCGTGCGAGTTCTCCACCAGGTCGTGGACCGACTCGGCCCGCGACGGGTAGCCGGACATGCCACCGGCCTTGCGCAGCTGGTCGAACTCGCCGGCCCGGCCGGTGAGCATCTTGTGCACGTAGCTCTGGTGCCCGGTGTCCCAGACGATCCGGTCGCGCGGGGACTCGAACACCCGGTGCAGGGCGATGGTCAGCTCCACGACCCCGAGGTTGGGCCCGAGGTGGCCGCCGGTGCGGGAGACCTTGTCCACCAGCGTCGTACGGATTTCCCCGGCCAGCGCGGTCAGCTGCTCGGGGGAGAGCCCGCGCAGGTCACCGGGCTGCCGGACGGACCCCAGCAGGTCGCTGTCAGGTGCCATGGTCGATCGGTTCCTCTCGGGATGCATCGGGCGGTCACCGGTCGCGGTAGGCGACGAGGGTGGCCAGCCGGGAGAATTCGTCGCTCCACACCGGGTCGAGACCGGCCGGGGCGAGTGACGCGACGGCCCGCTCGACGAGCTCGCCGATGGTGCGCTCGACCGCGTCGCGGACCCCGGTCTCCTCCAGCACCCGCCGGATCAGGTCGGCGTCCCACGGGGCGTCGCCGTCGCGGGCGAGCAGCCCGCGGATCCGGGGGTCGCGCTCGACCGCCAGGGCGAGCAGCAGCGTCATCTTGTGCTCGGCGAAGTCCAGCCCGGCCGGTTTGCCGGCCGCCTCGGTGCTGCCGAACGCGTCCATCAGGTCGTCCCGCAGCTGGAACGCCTCACCCAGGGCCAGGCCGTAACCCGCGAACGCGTCGGCCAGGCCGGGCCGGCCGGCCAGGGTGGCGCCGAGCAGCAGCGGGCGCTGGATCGAGTAGCGGCCGGACTTGCAGACCGCGATCCAGCGGGACAGCCGGGGGTCGACGACGGCCTCGGCGGCGACCGCGACGTCCAGGTGCTGCCCGACGATCAACTCGGTGCGCAGCTCGCCCCACAGCCGGCGGGCCGGCGGCGGGAAGTCGAACGTGAGCTCGTCGGCGTACACGAACGCGAGGTCCCCGGCGAGCACCGCGACCCCCTCGCCGAACCGGCGGGCCTCGCCCTGCCAGCCCTGGGAGCTGTGCTCACCGGCCTGGCGGACGTGGATCGTCGGCGCGCCCCGGCGCAGCGCCGAGTTGTCGATGACGTCGTCGTGGATCAGCGCGAACGCCTGGAGCAGTTCCAGGGCCGCGGAGGCGTCGACGGCGACCTCGGCCCCCGGGTCCCCGCCGGCGGCGAGGAACGCGCTGAGGCAGAAGATCGGCCGCAGCCGCTTCCCGCCCCGGCCCACCATGTCGATGACGGCCTCGACCGGCTGGGCGGCCCGCGGGTTGATCGCGAGCCAGCGCAGCCGTTCCGCCTCGGTGAACCGGTCCAGCCGGCGCTCGACGCGGTCGAGCAGATCCTGGCGCACCCGCAGCAGATCGGGCGCGGAGGCCGGGCGATCGGCGATGACGGTCATGAGAGCCTTCCTTTCGCGAGGCCCGGGCCGGCCAGGCCCGACGGCAGTCCGAACACGACGTTCTCGGTCGCGGTCCGTTCGATCTCGATATCGCGGAATCCGTGTTCCGCGAGCCGGTCGAGCACCTCGTCCACCAGAATCTCCGGGGCGCTCGCACCGGCACTGACGCCGATGGCCGAGGCGTTCTCCAGCCATTCCGCGCGCAGGTGGGTCACATCGGGAACGAGATGGGCCGCGGTGCCCAGATTCCGGGCCACCTCGACCATCCGGATCGAATTGCTGGAATTGAGCGAGCCGACCACCAGGACAAGATCACTGCGGGCGGCGATCGCCTTGACCGCGTTCTGCCGGTTCTGGCTGGCGTAACAGATGTCACCGCCGGCCGGCGCGGACATCCCGGGGAACCGGGCGTTCAGCGCGTCGACGATGCCGGACGTCTCGTCCAGCGACAGCGTGGTCTGGGTCAGGTAGCCGATCTCGGTGCCGGGCGCCAGCTCGACGCGGTCCACCGCCTCCACCGAGTCCACGATGATCGTGCGGTCCGGGGCGTGCCCGAACGTGCCCTCGACCTCCTCGTGGTCGGCGTGGCCGATGAGCAGGATCGTCTTGCCGTCCCGGGCGTGCCGGCGGGCCTCCTGGTGGACCTTGGAGACCAGCGGGCAGGTCGCGTCGATGACGTCCAGCTTGCGGTCGGCCGCGTTGCCGCGGACCGCGGGGGAGACGCCGTGCGCGGAGAAGATGCACACCGCGCCCTCGGGGACCTCGTCCTCCGAGCTCACGAACACCGCACCGCGCTGGCGCAGGGAACGCACGACGAAATGGTTGTGGACGATCTCCTTGCGGACGTAGACCGGAGGACCGTACTTCGCCAGCGCCTCCTCCACGATCAGGATCGCGCGGCGGACACCGGCGCAGAACCCCCGTGGCTCCGCCAGGATCACTTTCTTCGATTCCGTCATCGCTCCCCCGTTGGTGGATAGGGGAATGAGCGTGCCGACGGAAAGGAAGAGGTGTCAACGATTGCCATACGGTTGCTACCCGGACTTGGCGCCCGCTTGGCGGCACCTGCTGCCGCACCGCTGCGGCCAGCCCGGATACCAAGCCGGCGCCAAGTCGCCGGAAAGTCCCCGACAAGGCCGGTGGCCGATTCTTTCCGGCAGGGATCGGGGGAATGGAAACGTGCGACGTTTGTGTGTCATCGGAATGGGTCCACGTGGACTGTCGGTGCTGGAAAGGCTCATCGCCAACGCGCGGACCGGCCGGCCCGCGGACCGGACGGAGATCCACCTCGTCGATCCGTACGAGCCGGGGGCCGGGGCGGTGTGGCGGGTCGAACAGTCCCGGCACCTTCTGATGAACACGGTCGCGTGCCAGATCACCGTCTTCACCGACGCGCTGAGCCGCATCGACGGCCCGATCGAGCCGGGACCGTCGCTGTTCGTGTGGGCGCAGGGCCTGCTCACCGCGCCCGAGCCGGCCACCGCCGCCTGGATGATCGAGGAGGCCACGGAGCTCGGGCCGGACTCGTACCCGACGCGGGCCCTGTACGGCGCGTACCTGCGGTCGTGCTTCCACCGGATCGTCCGCCGGGCCCCGGACCACGTCACCGTCCGCGAACACCGGACGCTCGCCACGGCCCTGGTCGACGTCGGCGACGGGACCGCGGGCGCGCAGGCCGTCGCGGTCGCGGACGGCTCCTGGCTGACCGGGCTCGACGCCGTCGTGCTGGCGCAGGGACACGTACCCACCCGGCCGAGCGCGGGCATCCAGCGCACCCTCGCAATGGCCGGGCAGTACGGCTTGCGATACCTGCCACCGGCGAATCCCGCCGATGTGGACCTCGACGCCATCGCCCCCGGGGAACCGGTCCTGCTGCGCGGCCTGGGCCTGTGTTTCTTCGACCATCTGACGCTGCTCACCGCGGGCCGCGGCGGCGTGTTCCGGCGCACCGGCGACCGCCTGGTCTATCTGCCCTCGGGCCGGGAACCCCGGCTGTACGCGACGTCGCGGCGCGGGGTGCCGTACCACGCGCGGGGTGAGAACGAGAAGGGTACGGCCGAACGGCACCTGCCCGTCCTGCTGACTCCCCAGGCCGTCGCCGATCTGCGTGCGCGGGGCCCGGTCGACTTCGCGACCCAGTTGTGGCCGCTGATCCGGCTGGAGGCCGAGGCCGTCTACTACGAGACACTGCTGCGGCGCCGGGGCGACCCGGAACCGGACGCGATGGCCCGGGCCTACCTGGAGGCCGCCACCGACGCCGGCCGCGCCGCTCTGCTCGACGAGCACGGTGTCGTCCCGGCCGACCGCCTCGACTGGGAACGCCTGGCCCGGCCGTGGTCCGGGCAGCGGTTCGCCTCCCTGCCGGCGTGGCAGCGGTGGCTGACCGGCTATCTGCGCGCGGACATCGCCCACGCGCTGCAGGGCAACCGGAGCAACCCGCTCAAGGCCGCACTCGACGTGCTGCGCGACATCCGCAACGAGGTCCGGCTGGCGGTGGACCACGCCGGGCTGGACGGCGAGTCGCACCTCCGCCACCTCGACCAGTGGTACACCCCGCTGAACGCGTTCCTGTCGATCGGGCCACCCGCGTCGCGGATCGAGGAACTGACCGCGCTGATCGAGGCGGGCGTGGTGGTGCTGCCCGGCCCGGCCACCCGGGTCGGCATCGACCGCGGCGACCCGGCCTTCGTGCTCTCCTCCGAGCTGGTCGACGGCGATCCGGTCCGGGCCACGACACTGATCGAGGCCCGGCTGCCCGCACCGGACCTGCTCAACACCGCGGATCCGCTGCTGCGGTACCTGCTGCGCACCGGGCAGGCGGCGGCGCACCGCATCGCCGTGGCCGGGGGCGGTGAGGTCGAGACGACCGGGCTGGCCGTGACACCCCGGCCGGCGCGCCTCGTGGACGCGTCGGGCACCGTCCATCCGCGCCGGTTCGCGTACGGTGTGCCCACCGAATCGGTGCACTGGGTGACCGCCGCCGGCATCCGGCCGTGCGTCGACTCGGTCACGCTCGCGGACTCCGACGCGATCGCCCGCGCGGCGCTCGCCCTGCCGGTGCTCGCCGGCGACGTCCCGGACCGGCGGATAGAGGTGCTGTCATGAACGAGGACACCGGTCTGTTGTCACCGGTCCGTGCCGGGACCCCGATCGAGGACCTGGTCACCGACGAGGCCTGGCTCCAGGCGATGCTCGACGCCGAGGTCGCACTGGTCCGGGCACAGAGCCGCTGCGGAACAGTCCCCGTTGCGGCGGCCGAGGCCATCGCCCGGTCCGCCCGGGCCGAGCTTTACGACCTGCGGGAACTGGCCCTGGCAGCACGACTGACCGCCAACCCGGTCGTCGGCCTCGTCCAAGCCCTCACCCGCCTGGTCCAGCACGACGACCCCAGCGCCGCAGAATATGTACACCGCGGCTCGACCAGCCAGGACATCCTCGACACCGCCACGATGATCATCACCCGGCGCGCCCTCACCCTGATCCACACCGACCTGGACAACACCACCACCGCGTTGCGCGACCTCGCCGTCCGGCACCGCAACACCCCGATGCCCGGCCGCACCCTGGCGATGCAAGCCGTCCCCACCACCTTCGGCCTCAAAGCAGCAGGCTGGGGTGAGCTGGTGACCGCCGCCACCGACCGGATCGACCGGCTCCTGCACGATGGTCTGCCGGTCTCGTTCGGCGGTTCCGCCGGCACCCTCGCCGGATACCTCGAATTCGCCCGCCTCGACACCCCCGACCTCGACACCACCACCTACGTCCACCAGGTCGCCCACGCCTTCGCACAGGAATGCGGCCTGAGCACCACCACCCTGCCCTGGCACGCACTACGGACACCGATCGCCGACCTCGGCGCGGTCCTCGCGTTCACCACCGGCGCCCTCGGCAAGATCGCCACCGACGTGCTCACCCTGAGCCGCACCGAGATCGCCGAGCTCACCGAACCCCCCGCCACCGGCCGGGGCGGCTCATCGGCGATGCCACACAAACGCAACCCGGTGCTGTCCACCATGATCCGCAGCGCCGCACTACAAGTACCCGCGATGGCCGTCGTGCTCACGCAGAGCCTGCTGGCCGAGGACGAACGCTCCGCGGGCGGCTGGCACGCCGAATGGCTGATCCTGCGCGAATGCCTCCGCCTGACCGGCGGCGCCACCCACACCGCCAGGGAACTCGCTCAAGGGCTCGAGGCACGCCCGGAGCGGATGCGGGCCAATCTGGACCTCACCCACGGACAGGTGGTCTCCGAACGGATCGCCGCGGTCCTGACACCCCGGCTCGGCAAAAGCACCGCCCGCGCACTGCTCACCGACGCGTCAACCCGCTCCGACCACGACGGCCGCGACCTCGCCGACATCCTGACCGAGGCCGGCATCACCGGGGCCGCCGACCTCTGCACCCCCGAGGGCTACCTCGGCGCCGCCCCCACCCTGGTGGACGCCGCGACCACCGAGGATCCGTGACCGTTCAGCGCTCCGGCAGCCATTTCTGCCAGTCCGCCCGATGGCTGCCGAGCCAGCGCTTCGCGGCGTCGTCGCGGGAGAGCTTCTTGATGGTGATGTCCCGGGCCACCTCGTTCTGGTCGTCGGTCCAGGCGAAGGTCGTGATCAGGTCGGCCGCCGAGTCGACGAACGCCTCACGGGCGATCTTGTCCAGGTCGTACGGCTGGTAGTCGCACGCCACCGACCTAGGGTGGCCGCGTCCTTGGCCGCGCGCATCGTGACGAACTGCAGGAACTCGCCGGTGCGAAAGTCCTGGGCGGTACTCTCCTTGGCGTCGCCGAGCGCCTCGAGGGTGGCGACACCACGGCGCAGCGCCGGGTCCGCCGAGCTGTCCAGGCCGTGGTCGACGCTGCTCAGCTCGGCGATCCGTCCGGTGTAGAACGTGGGAGCGCGGTCGGCGGTAACGGTGTCGGTGCCGGCCCGGACGCCGGCCAAGCCGTCCAGCTCCCGGAGGGTCCTGGCCACCCGGTCCTGGCCACCCGGTCCTGGCCACCCGGTCCTGGCCACCCGGTCCTGGCCACCCGGTCCTGGCCACCCGGTCCTGGCCACCCGGTCCTGGCCACC